>NZ_CP053746.1:1515000-2715000 GCF_013201545.1 Pseudomonas graminis | reverse complement strand
GCGTAGCGCCAATGCTGCGCAGCCATTTCGGCGTGGTCTGAGCCAGGTTGAGCGCGACGACGTAATCGTCGCCCAGCGCCTTGCGTGCGACATCTTTGGCTGGCAGCTGGTCTTCCTGTTTGGTCAGACGCAACAAACCGCCCTTGCCGTTCTCGGCCAGAGACGCGCCCTTGACCGCGATGCCAGCATCGGTAAGCGCCTTGCTTACGCGATCCAGATCAGCCTGATTGACCTGCAGCGCAGTGCTTGCGCCGGTGACTTGAATAGCCGGGTCATCAGGGTAGAGATTGGGTGCGGAATAAATAAAACCGATCACCAGCACTGCCAGGATCAGGATGTATTTCCACAGAGGGTATTTGTTCAACATCACGCCGCCTGCTTATAACGCGGGGCGCCTTGCGCGCCCCGTCGATTGGTAAAAGACTGGAATCAGATGGCTTTCAGAGTGCCCTTGGGCAGGGTGGCAGCGATTGCGCCCTTCTGGATCTTCAGCTCTACGGTGTCGGAGACTTCGATAACAACGAAGTCATCAGTCACTTTATTGATCTTGCCTGCGATACCGCCGGTAGTGACGACTTCGTCACCCTTCTGCAAGTTGCCCAGCAAGTTCTTTTGCTCTTTGGCGCGCTTGGCCTGTGGACGCCAGATCATCAGGTAGAAGATGACCAGAAAGCCGACCAGGAAAATCCACTCGAAGCCGCCGCCCATAGGGCCTGCAGCGGCAGGGGCAGCCGCATCCGCGAAAGCGGAAGAGATGAAAAAGCTCATTTAACACTCCAGTTGCATATTTTAATAATAGGAAGCGAAAGACCGGATGTCGCTCAGTCCAACAGCGGCGTAGCAAGCCCGCGTTTGGCATAGAACGTGTCGACAAAGGCGGCCAATGTACCCTGTTGAATAGCCTCGCGCAAACCAGCCATAAGCAGCTGATAATGGCGCAAATTGTGGATCGTATTGAGCATGCTACCCAGCATTTCGCCGCACTTGTCCAGGTGATGCAGATAGGCGCGGGAGAAGTTTTTGCAGGTGTAGCAATCGCAGGTCGGATCCAGCGGCGACTCATCGTAACGATGAAACGCATTACGGATTTTCAGCACACCGGTGTCGATGAACAGATGACCGTTGCGCGCATTGCGCGTAGGCATCACGCAGTCGAACATGTCGACGCCGCGGCGGACACCTTCAACCAGGTCCTCGGGCTTGCCTACACCCATAAGGTAACGAGGTTTGTCAGCCGGCATACGGCCCGGCAGGTAGTCCAGCACCTTGATCATCTCGTCCTTGGGTTCGCCCACCGAAAGGCCGCCGATCGCCAGGCCGTCGAAGTCGAGTTCGTTCAGGCCTTCGAGGGAGCGCATGCGCAGGTTCTCGTGCATGCCGCCCTGAACGATGCCAAACAGCGCCGCCGTGTTTTCGCCATGGGCGATCTTGGAGCGCTTGGCCCAGCGCAGCGACAACTCCATGGAGGTGCGCGCAACCTCTTCGTCGGCCGGGTACGGCGTGCATTCGTCAAAGATCATCACGACGTCGGAACCGAGGTCGCGCTGAACCTGCATCGATTCTTCAGGCCCCATGAACACTTTTGCGCCGTCGACCGGAGAGGCGAAGGTCACGCCCTCCTCTTTGATCTTGCGCATCGCGCCCAGGCTGAACACCTGGAAACCGCCCGAATCGGTCAGAATCGGGCCTTTCCACTGCATGAAATCATGAAGGTCGCCGTGGCCTTTGATGACTTCAGTGCCCGGACGCAGCCACAGGTGAAAGGTGTTGCCGAGGATCATCTGAGCGCCAGTGGCCTCAATGTCCCGAGGCAGCATGCCCTTGACCGTGCCGTAGGTGCCGACCGGCATGAACGCAGGCGTTTCGACAACGCCGCGAGGAAAGGTCAAACGACCGCGACGCGCTTTGCCATCGGTGGCCAGCAGCTCGAAAGACATACGACAGGTGCGACTCATGCTTGATCCTCTGGGGCCGAGTCCGTCGGGGTGGATTCCCCGGGAGCGGTCGGCGCGGGATTGCGGGTGATGAACATGGCATCCCCGTAACTGAAGAAGCGGTAACCGTGCGCCACCGCAGCCGCATAGGCCGCCATGGTTTCGGGATAACCGGCGAATGCCGAAACCAGCATCAAGAGCGTCGATTCCGGCAAGTGGAAGTTGGTGACCAGCGCGTCGACCACATGAAAAGGTCGGCCCGGGTAAATAAAGATATCGGTGTCACCACTGAAGGGCTTGAGCACGCCATCGCGTGCGGCACTTTCCAGCGAACGCACGCTGGTCGTGCCCACGGCGATCACCCGACCACCGCGTGCGCGACACGCCGCCACGGCATCGACCACTTCCTGAGTGACTTCGAGCCACTCGTTGTGCATGTGGTGATCTTCAATGCGCTCAACGCGCACCGGCTGAAACGTACCCGCGCCGACGTGCAGCGTCACGAATGCGGTCTCGACGCCCTTCTCGGCAATCGCGGCCATCATGGTCCGGTCGAAATGCAGACCTGCCGTCGGCGCCGCCACCGCACCGGCGCGCTGGGCGTACACGGTCTGATAGCGCTCGCGATCGGCATCGTCGTCCGGGCGGTCTATATAAGGAGGCAATGGCATGTGCCCGACGCGCTCGAGCAGCGGCAGCACCGGCTCGGCAAAGCACAGTTCGAACAACGCATCATGGCGCGCGACCATTTCGGCCTCGCCACCGCCATCGATGAGAATTGTCGAACCCGGCTTGGGCGACTTGCTGGAGCGCACATGGGCCAGCACACGGTGCTGATCGAGAACGCGCTCAACGAGGATTTCCAGCTTGCCGCCCGAGGCTTTTTGCCCGAACAGCCGCGCCGGAATCACCCGGGTGTTGTTGAAAACCATCAGATCGCCAGGGCGCAAATGCTCCAGCAAATCAGTGAATTGGCGGTGTGCCAGCGCGCCGCTTGGCCCGTCGAGGGTCAGCAAACGGCTGCTGCGTCGCTCCGCCAAAGGATGGCGAGCGATCAATGAATCCGGGAGCTCGAAGGTAAAGTCAGCGACACGCATGATGGGGTTCGTCTAGCAGGGCCGGGAAGTTTAGCCGAATAAGTGAAAATTGACCATGAAACATGATTGACCAACGGTAGGCTCATCTCTATACTTCGCCGCCATTGAGCCCTGATGGCGGAATTGGTAGACGCGGCGGATTCAAAATCCGTTTTCGAAAGAAGTGGGAGTTCGATTCTCCCTCGGGGCACCAAACAGCAACACCTTCAAGTGGTTACGTGACTTGAAGCACAAAAAAACCGGCCAGATTTGAGCCGGTTTTTTTGTGGGCGGAGTTTATTGAACGTATGAGCATCCGCATCAATCACCCGCGTCCTCAGCACATCGCCAGCCTCGGCTGATCCCTCAGCAAGAATTCCCGAAACCAAACGGGAATGGCCCTTTGACATTGAATCCCCTGCCCCGCTGTGGTGAAATC
The DNA here is from genome assembly GCF_013201545.1 of Pseudomonas graminis. Classification (NCBI taxonomy): domain Bacteria; kingdom Pseudomonadati; phylum Pseudomonadota; class Gammaproteobacteria; order Pseudomonadales; family Pseudomonadaceae; genus Pseudomonas; species Pseudomonas graminis. Next base: position 2,711,551 of record NZ_CP053746.1, on the reverse strand, counting down.
CCACACCTGAAAAATCGGATCCATTGAAGGCTTTTCATCACGGACGAAGACGGGCGATTGGGCCGGGTCATTTGTGTCCGTGCGTCTTCGCAGTCTCACAAGGAGCGTACGCATTGAAGTCTTTTCATCCCGGCAAGCTGACAGTGCTGGCACTGGCAGTGACGCTGAGCAGTTGCGCCACGTTCGATCAGGCAGGCCGTGATTACGGCACGGCGATAGGGTGCGCAGGCGGGGCATTGCTCGGCGCGGGCTTGATCTACGCGGCTACGGGCAATGCGGGTAAAGCCGTGGCAGGCGGCGTGGTTGGCGGTGCAGCGGGTTGCGCGGTGGGCCATGTCTGGCAGAACCGTCAGCAGGAACTGCAGCGGATCGCGCAGGAAGAACACCTGAAGATGCAGATCGACACGCTGCAAGCGCAGGCCCCCGCGCAGAATGGCAAGCCCGCAGTGATGGCCGATGCAGGCATCGTCGCTCAGGTCGAAGACCAGGGCATGTTCCCCACAGGTAGCGACCAATTGACGGCCGATGGCCTGCGCCAGGTGCGCAAGCTCGCCAATGCGTTCAAGCCGGCACAAGGTCAGTCCAGCGCCCAGCCGCAAGCGGTTCTGGTGGTCGGGCATACCGACGCGACCGGCTCGGCTGATTTCAACCAGCAACTTTCCGACCGTCGTGCGCGCAGCGTAGGTAAAGTCCTGGCCGAGGCCGGTATTTCAGCTCAGAGTCTGTACTTCCAAGGTGTAGGCGCTGCTCGCCCCCTCGCCGATAACACCACTGCCGAAGGGCGCGCCCAGAATCGGCGGGTCGAAATCGTCCAGCTGGAGTCCACGGCGCTGCTGGAACAACGCGTCAAACAGGAGCGCAGCAACCCGCGCTACCTGGCCCATGGCACTCGCAACCAATCCACGTCCAAAGCTAAAGTCGCTGCGTCTGCACCTCAAGCTAAGGCGCCGACAAAATCTGTCGAGCAACCGGTTGCCGCGTCTCCCTCGAACTTCGTCGATTTCGGCGGAAGCCCCGCCAGCGCTGATACCAATCAGTTGGCCCGCTTGGTCAAACCGATGGAGTCCACGGGCTTCACGCTGATCAGCAAAGCCAATGCAAGCGTGCCGGTCGCGAGCTGTGAAGCGGACCGCCCACGGGTTGCCGGCGCGGTGAAGAACCTTGCGAGCGGGCAAGAACTGGCCGAGCACGAGACCACCGATTACTTGCCCGGTTACAACGGCAGAGTCTGGGCCAACAACGTCAACGGCAACCTGGTGACCATCACGCCAATCGCCGTGCTGCGCAACAACGCAGAGATTGCCAAGCAGCCCCGTATCCAACTGGTTAAAGGCTACGACCAGAACAAGAAAAGCAAGGCGACCACACTCGCCGCTGTTGCCAACACCTTCGAAGGACAGGACACCGTGCTCTATCGCGTATTCATCGACGACGACCAGGCGCCGGTGAACTGCATGGACATAGTTCTGGATAAGAATGGTGGCAAGGCCGTAGACGGCAAATTGTTCTATGACAAAACCGGCGAGAGCTACGTCGCAAAATTCGTCCCTATTCGCACCTGAAGTACGTAACGCTCGAGGAACAACATGGAACAGTTTTCAATGGACGCCCTGACTGCTTTTCTTGTACTGCACCGCGTGGCAGTGGGTTTGATCCTGAGCACGATGGTGCTCTTGGTTGCCATCAAGATCTGGTGGTCGAAGGTCAGTTACTTCTATATGAACGTAGCGTATGCGCTGCCGCTCGTAGGTCGAATCAGTCGCTGGAGCAGCAAGCCACCCATCACTAATGCGGATGGCTGGATGGACAGTGAAACGCGCCTTTGCGCCGACTATTACTCTTATTACCATGAGCTGAACAAAAGCCCGGACTTCTATGACAAGTGCCGTGATTACCTGAACAAGGTTCACGAGACCGGCCGACGAGAGAAAGGCTTCCTCATGTGGATGCTGATCATCGGGCTGATCTTCTTTGAGGCCGTTGGTTTTGCCTATGTCCTCGCGCCGTTTATGGTGCAGAACATATCCGCCAATGTCGCTGGCATGCTGGCGTGGTTCACGGCCTTTCTGCTCTCTGTCGCTGCTGTATTTTTCACCGAGATGGCAGGCCGCGAGATGCATCACAGCAGCCTGATTACCAAAATTCGCACCTGGTATGAACAGTCGCGCACGCCGCGAGATCTGGAGGCGGACACCAAAGTTGATATCGACAATACCTACCGCGACGACGACGAACCCAACTATCTGAAAGTGCTTAACCGCACTGACCACAACGCGCGCGTCACGCCTAAATACACCTGGACAACGGTCTGCCTGATTTATGTGCTGGCGATTGCGATTGGTGCCTTTGTCATCCGTAACTACAGCCTCAAATCCATGGAAGTTGATTTGGTCAGCAACCCGGATGCCTTCAGCCAGACTCAGTCGGGCAACAACAAACTGCCGGACTCACCATTCGAGTTGCCGGCCGAAAGCGCGCAGGAAAATCAGAGTGCCGATCAGACCTCGGCTCACGACAAAATGGAAGCCATCCGTGCTGCGTCGCTGACGACTTACATTATTCTCTCGGTGATTTTCCTGGGCATTCAGGGCGTGGGCATCGTGCTATCCAATCGGTTCTCCTTCGCGGGGAAACAGTCGGGACAAGCGTGGCAATACACGCGTGGGTTCAATAATGCCGAAGAGTTTGCGGCTCACTATCAGAATCTTCGCGAACGGGTCGCCCGGGATGCGCAGGCCAAACTGACGGCATTACAAAGTCGGCTTGCCAATCGTATTACCACCTCGGGCCATGAGCGAGAGCATTTGCTCAAAGGGTTTGGCCATCGCAACTTCGATACTTATGTGACCAAGCGCCATGAGGGTTTCCGCAAGAGCGACGACAGCCGTCTGGAGCAAGACCGTCTGCGCCGCGAGCAGCTGAGCACAGACCAGGCGTACGAGCGTGCGAGGGCAAAGCCGGCGGTTACTCAACCAGCGACGGCCGAGTTGGCGATGGCAACGCCCACCGCGATTCCAGAAGCGACCCCAGTTGCACTGAAGTCTGCAGTCGCACTTGACCCGGACAACTTTGACGATCTGAATGACTTCGACGACGACGAACTGGCATTCCTCGCTGGCAAGTACCAGGTGACTGTCGAGCAGTTGAAGAAAGTCCAGAAACTGCAACGGATGGCCGCAAAAGCCACCCAAACCCGTCAGGAGCAGTGAGATGATCGGGCGCGCCTTGCTGGCAAGCAGTTTCCTGTTACTGGACACGCCGTTATTGCACGCGGCTGAGCGCAATGACCTGCCCAGTTGCTATGAGTTTGCAAAACTGTCCGAATACCGGCCCGCTTCCTCAGGACGCGAGTTGACTATCATCGTCGACCAGACGGTTCAGTTGCCAAAGGACCTGAAGGACTCGACTTACAGTCACGCGCTGCGTTACGTCAAACCGGGTGACAGCGTTCGGCTGTACCAGTTTTCGGCCTACTTGCCCGGCAATTACATGAAGCTGATGTATACCGGGCAACTTGAAGACAAGCTGGACGAGAAGAAACGCGACGATATCGGCATGAACAGTTTGCGTCAGCTGGACAGCTGCCTGACCAAACAAGTCGATTTCTTCCGCAAAACGCTTGGCCAGAAACTGGTGGAAAGTTTTGCGAAGCCGGGCGAGGACATCGCCAAGAGCGAGATCTTTTTCAGTCTCAAGCAGATAGGCGAAGACATCGCCCCACGGCCTGCGCGAGAGAAGGTGGTGTTGTTGGTTTCGGACATGCTGGAGAACAGCGACTTCGGAAGCTTCTACGCCAGCAACCAGATCCGCGCCATTGACCCGGCTGCCGAGCTGAAGAAGGTCGAGCAGAAGAAACTGTTTGCCGACCTGGGCGGTGCCAAGGTGTATGTATTGGGTGCAGGTCTGGTGCCCGGGACTGCCAAGAATGGTTATCGGTCGGGCAATACGGTGCAGAAGCTGGAGAGTTTCTGGAGCGGATATTTGAGCCAGTCCAACGCGCAACTGGTGAGTTTCGGGGCGCCGTCGCTGACGGTTGATTTGCAGTAAGGCGCTGACTCTTGCGCTTAGCAAGGCCGGATTTAGCCGGGCGGATGATATGTGACATGTCGCAATCTGCTTGCGATTAAACCGGCCTCGTCCCGGCTGAAGCCGGTCCCACTAAAGCAACGCGTGCACTTAATGGGACTGGCTTTAGCATTCGCCGCGGTATCACGACCTATCCACCCCAGCCGCAATACCCTCCCAATCAAAAGTCCTGCGAAGTCGGCCGCAGCACGATCTCGTTGATGTCCACATCCCCCGGCTGCTCAATCGCGTAGGCAATTGCGCGGGCGACGGACTCGGCGGGGATCGCCTGCTTGTAGAACTCTTTGACCACATCCGCGCTCGGCTGATGGCCGCTGCCCAGTTTCAACTCGGAATCCACGGCACCGGGTTCGATGGTGGTGGTGCGGATCTTGCCGCCGACTTCGTGGCGCAGGCCGTCGGAGATCGCGCGGACGGCGTACTTGGTGCCGCTGTAGACGGAGCCGCCCGGGCTGAAGACTTTGATGCCGGCCACCGACGAGATGTTGATGAAGTGCCCGGAGCCCTGCGCTTCGAACTTCGGCAGTGCGGCGGCGATTCCGTAGAGCACGCCTTTGACGTTGATGTCGATCATGCGGTCCCATTCGTCGACGCGCAATTCCGCGATCGGCGCGATGGCCATGAGCCCGGCGTTATTGATCATGACGTCGATGCGGCCGAAGTCGCGAATGGCGTTTTCAACGAGTGCTGACAGGTCGTCTCGGCGAGTGACGTCAACGGTGTAGGCCGATGCTTCACCGCCGTTGGCCTTGATGTCGCGGACGATGACGTCCATGCGCTCCTGACGGCGCGCGCCGAGGACGACCTTGGCGCCCAGTTTTGCCAGATGCCGCGCGGTGGCTTCGCCGAGTCCGCTGCTTGCGCCGGTGATGACGACGACTTTGCCTTGAATGCCATTGCTCATTGCAGTTCTCCTGACGCATGGGAAGTTGATGGGAGCGAGTTTGCGCTGGATATTCCTGCCACAAAATGGAAGAGTTCGGTTTTGAGAATTCCACTTTCTGGAATACGAGTGGCCTGACATGCTTAACCGAATGGAAATGCTGCGTATCTTTCTGGTGGCCGTTGACGCGCCTACGTTTCGGGAAGCCGCGACTCGCCTCGGTACCTCGCCACAAAAGGTTACGCGTGCCATCAAAGAGCTCGAGCGAACCTTCGCCGAGCCGTTGTTTCATCGCAGCACACGACAGGCCCATGTCACGGCGTACGGCGCAGAGGTTGCGCGACAGGCGCGTGATACCCTCGACCAATTTGATCGCTTGTTCGCCGCCCACACGAAAAATCCAGCGGCGGATGTGGTGGGCCGCGTGGGCATTACAGCGCCGCACTCGATCGGGAAGCTCTATCTGGCCGGTTTTCTCCAGCCATTGATGCAGCAACATCCCGGCCTGCGGATCGAGTTAAGCCTGGACGACCAGCTCACCGACGCCGTCGCCTCGAGGATCGACATCGGCATTCGCATCGGCACGGTCCGGGACCGGCGCTACGTCGCGCGGGCGGTGGCGCATGTGCCGTTGAAGATCGTGGCAGCGCCGGCACTGATTGCCGCAGTCGGGATGCCGGCCACACTCGAAGACTTGAAAGCACTGCCGCTGTCGACGTTGATTGACCGTAACAACGGACGACCCTGGCCGTGGTTTCTGTCCGAAGGCCAAAGCTACTTGCCGCCCTCCCCCGCCTTTAGTTGTGATGACCCGGAGACTGAGCTGGAATTCGTGCTGGCGGGTGTCACATTTGCGCAGATGCCCCATTACCTGGCCGAGGCGCATCTTCGTGACGGGCGTCTGGTCGAGGTGTTGCCGACAGTGGCGCCGCCGCCCATGGACCTATCCGTGTACCGGACGCAGTCAGGGCCGGTGCCGAGCAGGGTACGACTTGTCTACGATCACCTGATCCACTGCCTGAGCGACCCACAGACCTTTCCCTGACGGTGCGGCGCCGGAAGATTCGACTCAAAGCGACCGAACCGATGACGACCGGCTTCGGTCGAACGGCGTGCAATGTGTCCCCCAAGGCGCACACTGCTGGACTTTTCAGCAGGCATCCATTCACCGAAAACCACCGGCCTTCCATGTTCGAACACATCGACTTCAACTATCTGCTTTCAAACTACGGTTACTGGGCCGTGTTCATCGGCTGCCTGCTGGAAGGGGAAACCATCCTGATCCTCGGCGCTACCCCACGGCGTCCATTTTCTCGGTGCGCTTTCTCTACGGCATGCGTTTGATCGGGCCTTTGGTCATCGGCGCAAGTCGCTTGTCGCCTATCCGTTTTGCGGTGATCAACCTGATCGGCGCGGCAGTCTGGGCGAGCCTGTTTCTGGCCGCCGGCTATTGGGCGGGCGGTTTCCTGGAGAACATGCTCGGCAACCTGAAGCCTTATAAAATGCCGATCTTCATCGGCGTGGTTGTGGTGGGCGCAGCTGTCGCGCTGTATCGGCATCGTCGCGCGAAAACGCGCCCCGCCCGCCAGGCAGCCAAGCGGGCGAAAGACGTCCCGCCCTCCTCTGCGGGATAACGCTTCCCATCTGCGGCGACCGCCTCTATAACGGCAGACAGGCATTTGACGCAGAGGGATCGACTCGATGAACACACGCATCACCGCCGGTTTGCTGTTGAGCATGGTCAGCATCGCACAGGCTCAAGCCGCTGAGACGCCGTCGCACCTGGACACCGTCATGCAGAAGGGCCAACTGGCCGTTTGCACGACCGGGGACTACAAGCCGTACACCTTTCTCAAGCCAGACGGCCAGTACGAAGGCATCGACATCGAGCTGGCGCAGTCGCTGGCTCAGAGCCTCGGTGTGAAGATCGAGTGGGTCCCGACCACCTGGAAAACCCTGATGCCCGACTTCACGGCCGGCAAATGCGACATGGCCGTCGGCGGTATCTCGGTCACCCTGGAGCGGCAGAAGAAGGCGGCGTTCAGCAGCACGCTGGACATCGACGGCAAGGTGCCATTGGTACGTTGCGAAGATGAATCGAAGTACCAGACGCTTGAGCAGATCAATCAGCCCGGCGTTCGACTGATCGAGCCTCAAGGTGGCACCAACGAAGCCTTCGCCCATGCCTACCTGCCCAAGGCCAGTCTGGCCTTCCACGACAACAAAACCATTTTCCAGCAGTTGCTCGACAAGCAAGCCGACGTGATGATCACCGACGCGTCCGAAGCGCTGTACCAGCAGAAACGCATCCCCGGCTTGTGCACGGTCAATCCGTCGAATTATATGCAGTACGGCGAAAAGGCCTACCTGCTGCCGCGGGATGACGTGGCCTGGAAGGCGTACGTTGATCAATGGCTGCATCTCACCAAAGCCACCGGCGCCTACAAGAAAGTGGTTGGCGAATGGCTGGCGATGCCCACAGAGTGACAACGCGCAGCACGCCCGCAAGACTTCGGCACAGGACCCCGCCGTATCCATGAAAACCAACAGAACCATTACTCGCGCGTTTTGCATCGAGCTGCAGCAAGAGCTTTCCATCGTGGCGGCGCGACGCGAGTATTTTTCTCAAGAGCCACCTCGGGCGCGCTTCAGTTTCCTGTGCTCGTCCGAACCGTGTCGCGCGCTGGGCGTCAAGATCACCGGGGTTCGCTATGACGTGAAGCCCCAGGAGCATCCGACCTTCGTCGCCGCGCACTACCGGGCCAACCCCAACTACGAACATCACGCCGATTGCGAGTGGGTGGATGAAGCCGTCAAGACGCCGGTTGCGCAGGAAAACGAAACCGAAGCTGAAAGCGAGTTGCGCAAGCTCAAGCGCAAGCTGGATGACTACATCGACGTCTTCGATCCCACCCCGAAGGAACGCGTAAAATCCACGTCGCCGACAGACAAGCCTGACGCCGAGCCGACCGAGAAGGCCGAAGACGCCACGCTCCCAGCTGACGCGTTGAAGGCCAAACAGGACAAGCAGAATCGCACCAGCAATCTGGAGCGTCTGGTCGACAGCTTTCGTCAGGCCCAGGCCTCGTTGACCAAGGAAGAACTGGCTCTGCTCACCTTGCGCATTCCGGGTCAGGGCGAGGTGTCATTGCGCGCCTATTTTCGCCATATCAAATTCGCTCAGCTCAATGACGAGCGTCGGGTGCTGTATGGCGGCGGTCTGGTCGAGCGCTATGGGACGGGCTTCAAATTCAAGTTCTTCGATCGCTTGCAAGGCAAGTTGGTGACCTTGTACGTGTCGCCCGCGCAGATGCAGGCCTACCGCTCCAGCCGCTACCTCAGCGAGCTGCTGAGCCATGCGGATGAGGTGCGCTTCTTCACCGTATTTGCCCTGGGCAAACTGGTCGCCAGCCCTTCCGGGAAAAGCGTCAGCGTGGAGATCGAAGACTTGCGCCATCTGGCCATCGTGCTCGGGCCAGCCAAGGACGCCGAGGAGGTCGCTGCGAAAGGGCCGGCAAGCTAACCCAAAGACTTTATTCAGCTCGAAAAAAAAACCGGTTTCTCTCACGAGCAACCGGGTTTTCTTCGTTTCATTCAGTCGACTAAGGCGCTGCGTATGTGACCAACAGTTCCTTAGTTACCTGAAAATCCAGCGACATGGCCACGCTCAAGGCAGTGATCGTGAAGATGGAGAACACGAACAGCTTGCGTGCCCAAACAGTGTCGTCTTTGGCTTTGTAGCCGGTCCAGGCCATGTACAACCAGTACATGCCCATCGCCGCCGCAACGGCCAGATAATTGAGCCCGGCGTAACCGCCGAACGTCAGCATCAAGGTCGCCAGCAGGAAAGCCAAAATGTAGATCAGGATATGCCGCTTGGCGACCCGGATACCACGCTTGACCGGCAGGACCGGAATCGACGCAGCCCGATAGTCGTTGAAGCGGAAAATCGCGATGGCGTACGAGTGAGGCATCTGCCACAGGCTGAACATCACCAGCAAGGTCAGCGCCGCAAGGTCAAACGTGTTGCTGACCGCGACGTAACCAATCACCGGCGGCATCGCGCCTGACAGGCTGCCTACCAAGGTGCCATGAACCGACCTGCGCTTCAGGTACAGGCTGTAAAAGCCGACGTAGATCACGAAGCCGATCACGGCAAACAGCGCCGCCAGTGCGTTGGCCTTGGTGTACAGCAGGCCAACGCCGACAACGCCCAGCACGGTAGCGTAGATCAGTGCCAGTTTCAGTGACACCAACCCCTGCACCAGCACCCGATTCTTGGTGCGTTCCATCTTCACATCGATATCGCGATCGATGCAGTTGTTGAAAACGCAACCAGAAGCCACCACCAGCGAAGTCCCGATCACGGCTGCCAGGAACAGGCCGATGTCGACATGTCCCTTGGACGCCAGAAAAAAGCCACCTGCCACCGAAAGCACGTTACCGAAAATGATCCCCGGTTTGGTGATTTGGATAAAGTGCTTCAGTGACATCAGGTTTTCCTCACTTCGCCATCATGGCGGTGTGGATGCTGAACATGATCCAGGTGCTCAAACCAACCAGCAGCACGATCACAAGGCCAGCGAAGGCAAACGCGATGACGTTGTTGCGCTGTGCCGCCGAGCGGTCAAGGTGCAGGAAGTACACCAGGTGAACCAAAACCTGCACGACTGCGAAGATCAGAACGACCCACAGCGTGGCCACTTTCGAGATCGTCGGGAACATCACCAGACCGAAAGGAACCGCGGTCAGGATGATCGACAGTACGAAACCGACCATGTACGACTTGAAGCTGCCGTGGGCGGCAGGTTCATGGCTGGCAGCGTCATTTGAGTGATGTGAATTCGCCATTTAAATGGTCCCCATCAGATAGACAACGGTGAACACGCAAATCCAGACAACGTCCAGGAAGTGCCAGAACAGGCTGAGCATGCTCAGGCGAGTCTGGTTGGTCCCGGTCAGACCGTGCTTGGAGACCTGATACATCATGATCGCCATCCAGATCAGGCCGCTGGTCACGTGAAGACCGTGGGTGCCGACCAGCGTGAAGAACGCCGACAGGAAACCGCTGCGGTTAGGACCGTAACCTTCGGAGATCAGCAGGTGGAACTCGTTGATCTCCATGCCGATGAAGCCCAGGCCGAACAGGAAGGTCACGAACAACCAACCCAGAACGCCCGACTTGTTGCCCTTGTGCATCGCCAGCATGGCGAAGCCGTAGGTGATCGAGCTGAGCAACAGGCAGGCGGTTTCGCCAAGCACGTAAGGCAGTTCGAAGATGTCGTGGCCCGCAGGACCACCCGCTACGTTGTTAACCAGTACCGCGTAAATGGCGAAGATCGACGCAAACAGAATGCAGTCGGTCATCAGGTAGATCCAGAAGCCGTAGATCTTCATCTCGCCGGCGTCATGGTGACCATGGTCGTGCTCGTGGTCATGACCGTGGTCGTGACCCTTCGCACCATCAAATACTAAGTTCGACATTGTTTATGCCTGCTCCAGCTTGTTGACAGGAGAGTTTGTCTGACCATTGCGAACACGAGCCAGGATCGCGTGTTGCTCGCCTTCGATACGTGCCACCTCGGATGCAGGAACCATGTAGCCCTGATCGTCACGTGCCGCGTGAATCACGAAGTAAACGATCGTGCCGATCAGGCTGACAGCGGCCAGCCAGAAGATGTGCCAGATCATCGCGAAACCGAAGACGGTCAGCAGGAGGCCCATCACCATGCCCGTTGCCGTGTTGTTCGGCATGTGGATGTCGGAGTACTTGGCCGGAACCTTGTAGGCCTCGCCATCACGCTTGGCGGCATACCACGGGTCGATCTCGTTGGCTTTCGGCATTTCTGCAAAGTTGTAGAAAGGCGGTGGCGACGAGGTGGACCATTCCAGGGTGTGGCCATTCCATGGGTCACCGGTCAGATCGCGGTTCTGCTCGCGGTCACGGATACTCACGAAGATCTGGATCAGCTGGCAGGCGATACCGACAGCGATCAGCAACGCACCGACGAACGCGACGTGCAGGTATGGCGTCCAGTCCGGGTTGTCAGTGGTGTTCAGACGACGGGTCATGCCCATGAAGCCCAATGCGTACAGCGGCATGAAGGCGACGTAGAAACCCGATATCCAGAACCAGAACGCTGCCTTGCCCCACTTCTCGTTCAGCTTGAAGCCGAACGCTTTAGGGAACCAGAACGCGAAGCCGGCGATGTAACCGAACACAGCACCACCGATGATCACGTTATGGAAGTGCGCGATCACGAACAGGCTGTTGTGCAGAACGAAGTCAGCACCCGGGATAGCCAGCAGTACGCCGGTCATACCACCGATGGAGAAGGTGACCATGAAGCCCAGGGTCCACAAGACTGGCGCGGTGAAGCGCAGACGTCCCTGGTAGATCGTGAACAGCCAGTTGAACAGCTTCACACCCGTCGGGATGGAAATCAGCATCGTCGCCAGACCGAAGAAGGCGTTGACGCTTGCACCCGAACCCATGGTGAAGAAGTGGTGCAGCCAGACCATAAAGCCGAGGATCGAGATCGCACCGGAGGCGTAGATCATCGAGTGGTGGCCGAACAGACGCTTGCCGGTGAAGGTCGAGATGACTTCGGAGAAGACCCCGAACGCCGGCAGAATCAGGATGTAAACCTCAGGGTGACCCCACGCCCAGAACAGGTTCACGTACATCATCGGGTTACCACCCAATTCGTTCGTGAAGATGTGGAAGTCCAGGTAACGGTCAAGGGTCAGGAACGCCAGGGTGCCTGTCAGGATCGGGAACGAAGCCACGATCAGGACGTTGGCCCAGGTGCAGGTCCAGGTGAAGATCGGCATGTCCATCAGTTTCATGCCAGGGGTACGCATCTTCAGCACGGTGACCAGGAAGTTGACCCCGGTTAACGTTGTCCCCAGTCCTGACAGCTGCAGTGCCCAGATGTAGTAATCCACACCCACGCCCGGGCTATAGCCCAGTTCCGACAGCGGTGGATAGGCAACCCAACCGGTACGTGCGAACTCGCCGACGCCCAGAGACACGTTGACCAGAATCACGCCGGAGATCAGCAGATAGAGGCTCAAGGAGTTCAGGAACGGGAAGGCAACGTCGCGAGCGCCAATCTGCAGAGGCACGACGATGTTCATCAGGCCGGTGAAGAACGGCATCGCCATGAAGATGATCATGATCACGCCGTGAGCGGTGAAGATCTGGTCATAGTGCTCAGGCGGCAAGTAGCCGGGTGAGCCTTCAGTGGCCATGGCCAATTGCGAACGCATCAGCACTGCGTCGGCAAAGCCGCGCAGCAGCATGACCATTGCAATGATGATGTACATGACACCGATTTTCTTGTGGTCGACAGACGTCAGCCACTCGGTGTAGAGGTAAGTCCACTTCTTGAAGTACGTGATCAGACCCAGCAACGCCGCACCACCGATCGCGATCATGGCGACCGTGATCATGACTATCGGCTCGTGGAACGGAATCGCGTCCAGACTTAATTTACCAAACATCGTTTACTCCTCTGCCTGCGCAGCTGAATGCTTACCCATGTCCATCCCTTCCGTACCTGCTACTTCTTTCTTCTCGTGGACAATCTTGCCCGGCTTCATACCTTCATACTTGTCGATGATGATCTGGAACAGGTTCGGAGTGACCGAGGAGTAGAGTTCAACGGGGTTACGTTCGCTAGGCTTGGCCAGCGCGGCGTATTCGGCCGTTGCCAGTGTTTTAGGTGAATTCTTGACGTCGGCAACCCAAGCGTCGAAATCAGCCTGTGAGGTGGCAGTCGCCTTGAATTTCATGCCGGTGAAGCCTGCGCCACTGTAGTTGGCGGAGATCCCATCGAACTCGCCGTTTTCATTGGCGATCAGGTGCAGCTTGGTCTGCATGCCGGCCATCGCGTAGATCTGGCCGCCCAGCGCAGGGATAAAGAACGAGTTCATGACCGAATCGGAAGTGATGCGGAAATTGATCGGCGTATTGGCCGGGAACACGATCTTGTTGACGGTGGCGATGCCCTGTTCCGGATAGATGAACAGCCATTTCCAGTCCAGTGCGACCACTTCAATGGTCACCGGCTTGACGTCGGACTCGAGCGGACGGTAAGGATCCAGCGCGTGGGTCGACTTGTAGGTCACATAGCCGAGCACAATGATGATGGCCAATGGAACCAGCCAGACCACCAGCTCAATCCGGGTCGAATGCGCCCAGTCAGGCGTGTACGTCGCGCTCTTGTTGGTAGCGCGATACTTCCAGGCGAAGATGATGGTCATGAAAATGACCGGCACCACCACCAGCAGCATCAGCAAGGTAGCAGTGATGATCAGGTCACGCTCTTGAACGCCCACATGGCCTTTGGGATCCAGCAGGGTGTAATCGCACCCGCTGAGCAGGAGCATGCTGAAAAGGGCCAAGAAGCCAAAAAACCTGGGGTACCTTTTTTTACTCATCTCACGACCTCTAAAAGCAGCTTTCGCATCGCAGTTGGGTTTCGACCGCCAACACTTCACCCTGCCAGGTGCTGGCAAATGCTTGGATTGAAAAGGGGCCTGTCAGGAAGCATGGGGCCTCACAACAAATCCGGGTTGAGCTTTGGTTTCTTATTCGAATGGTGGCACCCGCTAATGCGGACCCTATCCCTTGGCGCAGACATTCAGAACGTGACTCGGGAGGCCATTCGAACCGCGTCTACTAGAGCGAAAAGACGCTCCATAACCTCGATTTACACCGTCCCGCAAATGAGGGGGGGCGTGAATTGGGGGCGATTGTAGATACGTAAAGTTTTATTGACTATAAGTTTCTGCGCAACAGTTAATTTCACGATCCGTAAAAATGCGGTGTTATGTCGCACCCTGAAACTGCGCAAAGCCCCGGTTCTGTTGAAGGATTTCCGGGACTTTGTTACGCAACGCTTTGTAATCAGCGTGCTTTCATCCGGTTACGAATGATTCCCACCGGCACCAGCACAACGGTCAGTACAAATGCCACGAGTGCCCATTGCGCCAGAGACAGACCGAGAACTGGCGGATATGGCGTCTCGCAGAAACCGCCTACCTGAAAGCCTAGCGGAAATAGAGACGCCAGGGGCAGACCGTCGACAATCGGGTGCAGCACATCGATGCCGCAGCTCTCGGTCGGGTGGGTCTGGATGTACACATGGCGCCCGGCCGTAACCAGCCCGCCCACTGCGCTCAACACCACCAGCGCTTCGCAGATGGTCAGGCTCAGACGGCCCGGCATTGCTGCGCCAATGAACGCGAATACCGCGATGAACAACAGCGCATACCGCTGCAGGATGCACAGCGGGCAAGGCGCCTCGCCCAGCACCACCTGCATGTACAAGGCGCCGCCGATCAACGCCAGGCAGATGATGCCCAGCAACACCAGAAGCTGCTTTTCACGCCGCAGGTACAACATCTCTTCAGTCATTCACATGTCCTTTGAATTGGAGTCATCCGGATCGACGGATGTGGAGTGTTGCGGCCCGGACGCCCCGCAAAGGCGGCGATTCTATCACCGTCGAGACAGCCCGTTCACGCAGTGCCATTCGCGACCGAACGTAACCGCCTTCCGGTCCACCGTCGTATCCCGCGCAATGGTGAACACGGCTGCATTAGCCGAGCGTTAACATTCCAATTCAAACGCTAGTGTGAGCGCTCCTGTTTCCTGCCTATATATAGAAGAGTGCGGCTTTTTGTCGCATACACGGATCGCCGCGTTGGGCCCTTCTATATATATGTAGGATGCGTCTAATTGTCGCAGCGATTATTCCAACGCTGACGCAGGACCGAAGAATTCATAACGCGCCTGTGCCTCGGGCACCCCGGCCGCTTTCAGTTGACGCTTGATCGCCGCCATGAAGCCTTTCGGCCCCAGGAAGTACGCATCGACGTCGCGATTCTCCGGCAGCCACTGTTCCAGGCGTGTCTGATCGAGCAGACCCGTCCCATGAGCCGCCGGGCTGACGCCGTCATCTTCGGCATAGCAATAGAAACGCTTGAGCTGAGGATGCTTGCTCGCCAGGCTCTCGATCCAGTCGCGAAATGCATGGACCGAGCCGTTGCGTGCGCAGTGGATGAAGTAAATCGGCCGCTGGGTCGGCAACGCTGCCTCAAGCATCGTCAGGGTTGGGGTGATGCCGACACCCCCGCTGATGAGCACCAGCGGTTTGTCGCTGTCGGTCAGCGTGAACTCCCCCGATGGCGGATACAGATTGATGCTGTCGCCAATCTGCAGGTGATCGTGCAGGTAGTTGGAAGCGAGACCGTCCGGTTCGCGCTTGACGCTGATGCGGTACTGGTTATTGCCGGCCAGCGCCGACAACGAGTAGTTGCGGCGGATTTCTTCGCCCTCCACCTGCAACTGCAGGCCGATGTACTGGCCGGCAGTGAACTGCAAAATCGGCTGGCCGTCTGCAGGGGCGAAGTAGAACGAGGTGATTTCTGAGCTCTCCCGTGTCTTGGCGACGACCTTGAATTCCCGCGCGCCACGCCAGCCGCCCACTGCCTGGGCCTTTTCGTCGTAGATGGTTTTTTCTGCGCCGATCAAAATGTCGGCCAGCTGTCCGTAGGCGTTGCCCCACGCCGTAATCACCTCGTCAGTGGCAATCTCGGCCCCCAGCACTTGGCGGATGGACTCGAGCAGGCATTCCCCGACAAGAGGGTAGTGCTCGGGCAGAATCTGAAGGGCCACGTGCTTGTTTATGATTTTGGCGACCAGATCGCCCAGTTGATCAAGCTGATCGATATGCCGCGCGTACATCAACACCCCGTTCGCCAGTGCGCGAGGCTGATCACCGCTGGCCTGATGTGCCTGATTGAACAGAGGACGGACTTGTGGGTATCGATCGAGCAGCATTTTGTAGAAATGGGTAATCAGCGCTTCTCCGCCGCTTTCCAGCAGTGGCACTGTTGACTTGACGATGGCACGATCCGATGCGGACAACATAAAGAACTCCCGAGAGGTGATGAGGATGCGTTACCTCGGTAGTTCAGGAATCGTGCCAGCGACTCCAAGGCCCGAATTCAAGGGCTTGGCCAACGCACAGTCAATATGACTCGAGAAAACCGTAGGTCAAAGTGACCTGAGCGAAGTCAAATTGACTGCAATTCGGACGGGCCACACGGTTGGGAAAAACCGAAAGGGTTAAAGCCTGCCTTCAGCGGGTCGATAAACCGTCATCGAAAGCTGTTGGCCGATTCCATGCGGCCAGGCAACGCATCACAGAAGGTTTATATGTCCAAGAACGTCCGTGCGGATTCACTCTCGCTTCTGCTGTTCACGTTACGCAGCGGAAAGCTGATGGCGATCAACCTGCTAAAAGTCAGTGAAATCATTCCCTGCCCTCCCCTCACGCGTCTGCCGGAATCCCATCCACACGTCAAAGGCGTCGCCACCTTGCGCGGCAATCCGCTGTCAGTGATCGACCTGAGTCGTGCCATTGGCGAGCGCCCGTTGGTGGACCCGGATGGCGGCTGCCTGATCGTCACCGATGTCAGCCGCTCCAAGCAGGGGCTGCACGTGCAGGCCGTCAGCAAGATCGTTCACTGCCTGACCACCGACATTCGTCCGCCTCCGTTTGGCTCCGGCCACAAGTCATTCATCACCGGCGTGACACAGGTGGACGGGACGCTGGTTCAGGTGCTGGACATCGAGAAGGTGATTCACGGTATCGCCCCGCCGCGAGTTGTTGCAGAGCCCGCGGAGCTGCGCCCTGAAGATGCCGAAGTGCTCGCCAAGGCACGCATTCTGGTGGTCGATGACAGTCAGGTGGCGCTGCAGCAATCGGTGATCACTCTGCGCAATCTGGGCGTCGAATGCCACACGGCCCGCAGCGCGCGGGAAGCCATTGATCAACTGCTTGAACTGCAAGGCACCGCACAGCAGATCAACGTGGTGGTGTCCGACATCGAGATGTCGGAAATGGACGGCTACGCGCTCACTCGTACACTTCGGGAAACGCCGGACTTCCAGGAGCTGTACGTGCTGCTGCACACTTCACTGGACAGCGCGATGAACGCCGAAAAAGCCAACGCCGCCGGCGCCAACGCGGTTCTGACAAAATTTTCCTCGCCCGAGCTGACACGATGCTTGATCGAAGCCGCCCGCACGGTCGAAGCTCAGGGCATCTGAGACCGACCGCAGGCGATGCCTCCACCGCGCATTACTGGCTGATGCGCCGCGATCTCGGCCCGACCCTTGATGATCCGGGGTGGCCGGCCGCCGTGCGCCCCGTTGAATTCACCGCGCAAAACGCGCCTTTGGTGCACCAATTGTTGGTGCTGGGCCGCGAGCACGGTGGCGGTCGCGTCGCGGATTACCCGGCATGGCTTGATGCCTTCGAGACTGATCCTGAGTGTGATCGGGCGCTGTGTTTCGTGCTGGAGGACGCACAGGGTGTGGTCGCGGTTGCGCAATGCTGGACCAGCGCGTTCATCCGCAACCTGGTGGTTCACCCTCGCGCGCGCAATCAGGGCTTGGGTCTCACGCTGCTCGATCAGGTGTTTGAAGCCTTTCGCCAGCGCGGTGAGGGCCACGTCGACCTCAAGGTGATGGAAAGCAATCTCGGCGCACGCCGGCTGTATGAGCGCGCCGGTATGCAATATATTCAGCGCCACGAACTCGAACCGCGCTGATTCTGCGCCGGGCCGCGTTCACCCCTCACGCCATGGAGATGCCTACCCGTGAAGATGCACACCGCGCTGCTGCTCGTACTAACCGCCGCCGCTGCTGGTCAGGCCAATGCCTCCAGCCCGGACGCCTGGACCGCCTTCAACAAAACCCTGGTCGACAGTTGTGTCAGCGCCAGCTCCCTGAAGAACGCCAAACCTGCCGGCGCCGACGCTGCCTTCGATGACAGCGTCGGCTTCAACGCGCTGTTGATCAAAGGTCAGTACAAACAGGCGCTCATGAAGAACAAGACGGGAACCGAGCTCTGCCTCTACGACCGCAAGAACAAGAAAGCGCTGATTACTGAGTGGGACAACGTCACCACGTTGCCGAAGAAGTAAGGCGACTTGCGCTCGGACCGTTCGCGGCGTGTGCCTGGCTGGCGGGATAATTCCCACAGCAACCCTCGCCTTCGAGCCTCCCCTTTCGGTCCGGGTGTGCCAGCATGAAGCGCGTCGCGATCGTGCTGTTTCCCAACGTTCAGTCCCTGGACGTGGCCGGGCCGCTCGACGTTTTCGCCGAAGCCAACCGCTTCCTGCCCGAGGGTGATGGCTACGAGATCGTCACCATCGGCTCGGCGCCCTACCCGATCATTGCGTCCAACGGCATGCCGCTGGGTGCGCAGTATTCCCTGGCGGACGCGCCTAAGCCGTTCGACACCCTCCTGATTCCCGGCGGCCCTTCGCTGCCGGACGCCGCGGAAATGCCCGCCCTTACCCAGTGGCTGCTGCAAGCCGTGCCCCAGGCGCGACGCTACGGTTCGATCTGCACCGGGGCGTTCATCCTCGGGCACGCCGGTTTGCTGGATGGCCGGCAGGCTGCTACCCACTGGAGCCACGCTCGGCAACTCGCCGACCGGTTCCCCCACGCGAGGGTTGAGCCTGATCGCATTTACGTTCGCGACGGCGCGCTGATGACATCAGCCGGGGTCACAGCGGGCATCGACATGGCGCTGGCATTGGTGGCGGAGGATCACGGCCCGTCAATTTCCCTCGCGGTGGCCAAGCGTCTGCTGGTGGTCGCCCAGCGTCAGGGCGGGCAGTCGCAATTCAGCCCGTACCTCACGGCGTCGGCAGACGACGATTCGCCCGTGGCCAAGGTGCAGCGCTATGTGATGGAGCACATCGGCGAACCGTTTTCAGTGGAGCGGCTGGCCGACGTGGTGGCGATGAGTCCGCGCACGTTCGCCCGGGTATTTGCCCGCGACGCCAAGGTCACCCCTGCAGAGTTCGTGCAGCGCGCGCGCATCGACGCTGCCCGGCACTTGCTGGAAGGCAGCGAAATGGTGATCAAGGCGGTGGCGTATCACTGCGGGTTTGGCAGCGCCGCGCGGATGCGGCTGATCTTCAGCCAGCGTCTGGGAGTGACGCCGACTCAATACCGGGACAGTTTTCGCAAGGACGCATGAGCATGGCGGGCGGAGAATGATCCTGCAGCGCGCGTCAGCGAAAGCGTAATCAGCGCTTGCCCATCGACCGACGTGTGCCTGATGGCGCAACGCCCGGACGCTTGTCGTGGTTCGATTTGCCTGAACCCTTGTAGTGCTGCTGATCCTTCTTCGCCTGCAACAACTCGCCCGGTTTGAACGGGAAGCTGAAGGCGGGAATCGCAGGTTTTGTATCCGCCGGGACAGCGTTGATGTCGACCGACGTGTCCAGTTCAGGAGCGGGCGTGTGTTCGGGGGTGGTCATGAAAGCTCCGGGATGGCAGACGGTCGAGGAATACGGGCGGCGCCCGAGGGCCGCGCAGCATACCTGAATCGCCGCCGGATCGCTGCTGCCAACAGACCGGCTGCGCCCGCCTATTTGTAGAACAGATCCACCATCACTTCCGCTGAAAAAGGCCCCGCGGTCGGCGTGCTGGTTTGCCACAGCAGTTCGGCGTTGAAGTCGGCCGTGTCCGAGTAGTTGCCTTCCAGAAGATCGGTCAGGTGAAAGGGTTCGTGGAACGGTACGGGCGAGCGGTCGCGGGCCTGGGTGATCCGAATGCCGATGCTGTCGTTGTCGACCGGCACCAGCACATCGCCCTTGAGTATCCCGGACACCGGGGTAATTCGCGCATTGAGGCTGAACGGCGATTCGCAGGTCCGGCTGGTGGCCAGGGCAAAGCGCTGAAATGTCGCCATCTCTCCCACTCGCACATTGCGAATGGCAACGTCGCCGAAGTCCACCGTCTCGGGCATGACGCGCAATTCGGCGTCGCACGCCACAAAGCGCAAGCCCATCAGGTTGTTGATGACGTAGCTCAACTTGCCGTCAGCCCCGGGGTTCGGCCCGTCGCGGCCATCCAGTTGAAACATCCGATAGTCGTACAGATCACTGGCGACGCCGGAGGGCGGGGTCGGGCCGTACTTCTCTATGAACACTGAAAACGGCAGGTTGAACGTGACGCTCGGGCAGCCCGAGCTTGCATCCGTGCAGGCAGGCGCCTGCTGTTGCGTAGGAATACGCCCGCTGTTTTGCACGTAATCAACGCTACTTAACGTGAGTCCGGCGCGAATCCCTTCCCCGATCTGCAAGTTTTCAGGGTTCAGGTACATGAACACGTCTTCAGGGCCGCCCGCTTCGTCCCGCGCACACTCGACGGCAAGGTTCAATCGCTCCGAGCGCCAGACCACGCTGCCATCGGGCAGGTTCGCAGGAATGGCAACGGTGCTGCTCAGGTCCGCGCGAACCACTGACTCACCAGCGCCCTGGGTCTTGCAGGTCAGCGCCAGTGCGAGGCCAGGCATCAGCAGCGTCATCAGCAACGTGATTGGCAGCATCAGCCACTTTCGGATAATGGATGTTTTCATGTCAGCATTTTCCTGTGAGTGAGTGTGAATCCGGCTTGCCCAGCGGCACAGTGAACGGCTGCCCTTCCCGATATGGCGCGCAGTACTCACGCTGCCCGCCGTAATCGGTCATGGCCTTGAAGCTCAGGGTTTCGGGCAGTGTGCCCTTCGTACCGAGGACAGGCGGCGTCAGTGATGCGTCCGAAAAAGGCGGCAGCAACCGGTGGTCCGCGACCTTGATTCCATTGATGCGCAGGTCCTGCAGCGAAACGTGATACGGCGTCGGGTTGCGCAGGGACAGCGCAGCGTTGGCCGACGGAACGCGTTGCCAGATCAGCGATTGCGGGGCATCCGCCGGATCGCCGGCCAGCCCCGCCGGGCGGTAGAACACGTTGATGCGCTGGCGTATGGCAATGCTCAGTTGCTGAACCGCCGGGCTGCGCCGTGGGATTTCCAGCACGTACAGATGCAGCATCGACTCCCGGTCCTGGGGCATGCCAATGCCTTCATAGAGCAGGCGCAAGGTTTGTTTGTTCTTTGCCGGGATGCGCGCCAGATGCGGGGTCAACGCGAACGGCAGATCAGCTGAGGGCCCATTGCCTGGTTGATCGTCCCCGCGCGGCGTATCGAGCCAGGCTTGAATGAGAGCCTCGGAAGCTCCGCGGTTACTGACCTCGATCGTCGCCTCGTTGTAGCGACCGTCGAAGATCAACCGGGTGCCTGACAGCGACACCGCGCCTTGGGCCATGCCGCTGATCAAGACCAGCAAAATACCTGACAGGCAAGCGCGGTTCATTGGCACTGCACCTTCAGGCGATCGTAGCTGCGGTGGGCTTCTTTCGGCGGCAGCACGAAGGTTGCGCGGCACTGTTGACCGGTCCATTTGACGATGAGCTCGCCGCTGTCCCGTTCGCTCAGTACCAGTGCTCGCCCGCTCGGATCGACGGTCGCCAGCGGCTTGCCCTGCTCGTCCTCCACCGCTGCGCCCATTGGCACGCGGCTGCCATCGGCCCGCTCCAGGTCGAATTGCACACGCCGGCCAATTGCCGTGCGAAAGCTGACCAAGGGCGCCGCGCCACGGCGGGGCACGACTTGATCCACGGCATTCTCCAGCTCGACGTCGGCACCTAACTGACGCGTGTCGAGGTTGACCCAGTTGGTCCGATACGGCTGAGCGTAAGGCAGGATGGCGTAGCCGTTATCGGCGGTTTCGACGTTGCTGAAATTGCTCAGCCGCGCACCGCTGACGTCTTTTACCTGCACCAGGGCGAAGGTCTCGCCCAGGGGCTGACCGAAATTCACCCCGCCCGCGTGAGCAACCACCGAACCTGAAGCGCCCATGCTCAGCGCCTGATAATCCCTGCCCTGCCCGTACCCCGCGTCGAAACGCCCGTAGGCCGTGGTGGTGCTGAGTTTGCCGAAGCCCGATGAGCCCGACGCACTGTCGTGCCCGGCCTGCAGCGAGTAGAAGCTGTTGCGGTCGTCGAACAGCTGACCGTTCAAGCCGGACTGCAGGCTGGACGCGCCGGCGCTGTCACGAACGGCATTGGCAAACAGCCGCGACGAACCGGAATCGCTTCCCAGCGGCAGGCTCACTGTCAGCGCAATGCGGTTGTCGGACTGGCTTTCTCCGCTGCGTTCGAAGGTCTGATTGCGCTCCACCGACACGTTGTAGCTAAGGCTACGCCACGCCGAGTTCCACGACAGATAAAGCTGTCGCGTCTTGCTGCCTCTGTCCCAGTAGCGCTGCTCGGATCCAGTAAAGCTCAGCGACGCAGACTGCTCCGGCAGCGCCTGGGTCAGGCTGATTTCGATGCGATCTTTGGCGCGCGCGCGGGCTGACCCGTCATCTGCTTGCAACGCATCGACGTGATCGTCGAACGTCAGGTATTGATCCGTTGAATAGCGATAACCGGCCACGGCGAGGGTGGTGTTGGTCAGGTCCAGCGTATTGGCGTAGCGCAGGCGCAGGCTCTGTCCGCTGTAGCGTTGCTCGCGCTGTCGGCTGAGGGACTGGGTCAGGTCCAGCGACACCGCGCCCAGCCCGGTATTGACCCCCGCGCCGATGTTGCCGGCCTGATAATCCTCGGCGGTTTGCACGCCACCCGCAGCCGTCACCCGTTCGGTCAGGCCATACACCAGCGTGCCACTGGCAAACGAGGGTGAAAGGCCGTCTTCAGTGTTGCTGTCGTGTTGGCCGGCGGCGAGGCTGTAGCGCAACGCGCCTTTCGGCACCATGATGGGCAGTGACGCATAGGGCTGCACGAACACGCGCCTGCTGCCGTCGGCTTCGACCACCGTCACTTCCAGATCGCCGTTCGACCCGCTGGGGTAGATGTCGGTGATTTCGAACGGCCCCGGCGAGACGTTGCCGCTGTAAAGCATGAAACCGTTCTGCCGCACTTCCACCAAGGCGTTGGTGTCGGCGATGCCACGAATGACCGGCGCGAATAGACGCTCGCTGTCAGGCAGCATGCCCTCATCGGACATCACCATGGCGCCGAGGAACCGAACGCTGTCGAACACTTGCGAATCGGTAAAGGTCTCGCCCAGGGTCAGCTGGCTTTTCAGCGAGGTGATGTCACGCTGCATGAACGTCCGATTGCTGCGAAAGCGATAAGGCTGATCATTGCCATAGGTCAGCGAAGACTCGTTGCGTAGCCGCCAGGCACCCAGATTCATGCCGTTGCGCAGGCTCAGGTAATACTGATCCTGCGCTTGAGATCGACCTTGGTCGCTGCGGTGACGGCGCGCGCCGCTGAAGTTGTAATTGACGAAACCGACGGTCTCGCCTTCGTCCCATAATTCCGGCGGCACGTAGCCGCGAGCGCTGCGCGACATCATCGCCTGAGGAATGCTGATGTTCAGGCGCAAACTCGCCGGCTGGTAATCGACGCGGGCAAATTCGACACGCGCCGGGAGATCGAAGCACGCTGTTGGCGAGGTGTCGCCGGCTTGCACAGCCTCTGCGTTCATGCCGAACTGGCGGAGCATGTCCAAGGTGAGACAGGGTTCGACGGAGCCTTTTCCAGCATTGGGGACAAAGTTGATGTCGCGCCGCCCGCTCAGGACACGGTTGACGTAGACGTCCACCCGATAGCTTCCGGGGACCACGCTGTTGCCATGCAGAAACGTCGCGAGATCGGCAGGCTGATCGGTGCCCTGAATGAACGAGGTATTGAATTTCACGTCGGTCGCGGCGCTTTTTTGATCAGTCATTGCCGTCGCAGACGAGACCAGCGCCAGCCCTGCCGATGCGAGGATGATCCTCGCCAACGGGTTCAGCAGGAACGGCCGGCGTGCCTGATGTCTGCGGTCGACGGGGGAAAAGCATGCTGCGGTCCGTGCATGTCCCTTGGTGTGATCTCGGGGTTCCATTGGCTGGTTTCACTCGTGTTCTCGATTCCGACGCGCTGGCAAAATCATGTTTGGCAGGCGCAAGGCGCTGGAGCCGCATGACTGCGACCGAAGAAAGACCTGGGCAAAATTCCACCCGCAACCGAGTGGCTACTCGGCGTGGGTCACGACATTGGCGGCCTTGATGGCTTGGGTCGGCTGTCCACCGGACACCTTTGCGGTGTACGGCTCCTGCGCGCCGAAATCGTTGATGCTGATGAACCGAAGGTCCACCGCCTGACCGCTGGCCGTCTGCTTGAGCGGCAACTGCACGGTCTGCAGGGGCGCCAGCATCCGGCTGTCGGCGGTGAACAGCGTCTTGCCCTGCTGTCGGGCGTCGATCTGGATCATCGACACGTGATAGGGCGTCGGATTGCTGACTTCCAGCTGGCCGTCGTGCACGCGCCATCGCAGGTTTTTTGCAGCGTCGAGCGGGTCGCCACTCAATGCGGCGGGACGGTAAAAAAGCTTGATACGCTGGCGAATCGCGATCTGCAGCTGGTTGTCTTTCGCCGATTGCGGGATCTCCTGGACGTTGAGCCAGAACACCGACTCGCGGTCCTGAGGCAAACCTTCGCCGGCGTAGATCACCCGAATCATTTGCCGCGTACTGCCCGCCATTCGCGCCAGCGGCGGGGTGACGACGAAGGGCAGGTTCTCGGTGTCGCTCTGCGCTTCGAGCCAGGACTGGGCAAGGATGTCAGCCGTGCCGCTGTTGTTCACAACGAAACTGACCTCCTTGTCCGTGGCCTGGTAGATGACACGCGTAGTGTTGAGCACGATACCCGCCTGCGCCGGGGCAGCCAGAAGCAACCCCAGCCAGATGGCGGAGCAACGAATGAAATCAGGAAGCATGATGAGACCGTCTCGGGTTTGGAAGTGAGCGCGTGAGGAAGGCGAGCGAGCAGCGCCCGCTCGCCTGCTACATCACTGGTAATCCATCACGAACGGCAGGAAGCCGTCAGCGTTACCCGGATTGGTCGGCGCGCCATTGAGAACGTAAACCGCGCCGAAGTTGATCTCGGCGGTAGCGCCATCGGCGCCGTCCTTGATTAGCGGCGTGTCGATGGTTTCGTTGCCGCTCAGGTCCATCAACTGGTTGGATGCATTGAGCAGGCCGATGCCCACACCGTCTGCCGCACCGGTCGCACGCAGCAGTTTCTGATCGAGGTTATCCAGACCGCTGCCCTGACGGGCAACGAAGCGCATGTTGACAGTGTTGTATTGAGCGGCGCCGCCGGTGCAGTTGACCAACAGCTGGATAGGCGAAGCGGTTTCAAGTTTGTTATCGGCAAAGAGCCCGATGTCGGAGAAAGAGACGTTGCCGAGGTCTACGTTGATCTCGCCCGGGTTGTTGCCGGGGGTTGCGCCAGTCCCGGCGCCGATGTCACACGTGATGTTGGTCAGGGTGCCGGTGAAAACAAGTTTGCCGTTGTTGGCAGCATTCGCGGTACCGGAAATGCCGAGGCCGAACGCGGCCACGATAGCCAGGGTAAGAGAAAGCTTTTTCATATAACGACGTTCCTTGTGTCGATTCGTGTGTGCCCAAAAGGACGAGACGAACTATAAGCAGCGCTTCCAAGGGCGGCTGTCAGGCGCTCTACTTCCTATGGACAGAAAGCACAGTGGGGCGCGTCGGACTTTTCAGTAGGAGGTTACGCTTTTGTGTCACACCTCCCGTAGGCCGGGGCTTGCGTGATTGAGCCTCCAGAAAACCTGGTACGAACGTTTGCACCGTGCTCCGAAAGGCCTGGCCGCAGAAGGGCGCCTTAGAAGCCTTCACTCACAAAAAACCCGGCTCGATTGAGCCGGGTTCGTCAGCGAATGTTTTAGGGGAAGCTAGAAACCGCCTATTGGTACGTCAGCGTGACGATGCCCGCGTGAATATCCGGCCCGGCTGCGGACAGCTCGTTGAAAGTGACCTGTACGGGCCCAACTCGCTGAGCGCACGTGTCGTCACCACCGCTATCGCCCACGGTCAGATAAGTGTCGGCTCGCAAGGTTTTAAAAGAGCCGGTTGAAGACGGAGCGCTATAAACCTGCGCGTCGCACGTCGCATTGGTCACGCTGCCGTGAAACATTAGCGCGCCTTGGGTAGCCCAGGCGGCCGGCACTGTCATGGCACACGCACCGATGACCGTGATCGAGAAAAACAGCGAAACAGCCTTTTGGCTTTTCATCGCAAACACTCCGGAGTAGGCCCGGCTCACAAAGTAAGTCCCGGCCTGTGAACAAGCATTTAGAACTCACGAAGTTTATGTAGGAATTTTCCCCGTCACAGTAGAACTCGTTCATCGAAACTCGTGGCTTCTACTTGGGTATCGCCCTGCGGCGCTGTTTCTTTACCCACGTTCATCGTCTGCCCTTATTCACCTGACAATATTGACAGGTAGCAGTCATTTTGCTGACCGGGTCAAAGGGTTATAAAGGACGCTTCCGGTTACCCGCCCCTCATTCACTGGTTGGCCTGTCCCTGTATGCAGAAGAAGAACAAAGTGGTGGTGCTCGCGACCGTGTTGGTCGTGCTGGTGGCGATAGGCGTCTGGGCGATGACCCGCCCCGCTGCGAAAAAGGTCAGCGCTCCCGTTGCCGTGCCGGTGCGCGTCATCAACGTCATGCAGGAAGACGTGCCCCGTTATGTCACCGGCATAGGCTCGGTGCTGTCGCTGCAAAGCGTGGTGATCCGCCCGCAGGTGGACGGCATCCTGACCAAAGTGCTGGTCAAGGAAGGGCAGCAGGTCAAGGCGGGTGATCTGCTGGCAACCATCGATGATCGCTCGATCCGCGCCGCCCTCGAACAGACCAAAGCGCTGTTGACCCAGAGCCAGGCGCAGCTGAACGTGGCCAACGTCGACCTCAAGCGCTACAAGCTGCTCACCGTCGACAACAGCATTTCCAGGCAGCAATACGATCAACAGCAAGCGCTGGTCGACCAACTCAAGGCCACGGCACTGGGCAATCAGGCGTCGATCAATGCCTCGCAAGTGCAGCTTTCCTACACGCAAATACGCTCGCCCGTGACGGGCCGGGTCGGCATCCGCAACGTCGATGAGGGCAACTTCCTGCGCGTCAGCGACGCGACCGGGCTGTTCTCGGTGACGCAGATCGACCCGGTGTCAGTGGAGTTTTCCCTGCCGCAGCAGATGCTGCCCACGCTGCATGATCTGATTGCTTCCAGCACGCCCGCGCCGGTCAACGCCTACCTCGGCGAAGGGGCGACCGGCACGCTGCTGGGTCAGGGCAAGTTGCTGTTGATCGACAATCAGGTGGCCGCTAGCACTGGCACCATCCGCGCCAAGGCGATATTCGACAATGCGCAGGAGAAGCTATGGCCCGGGCAATTGGTGACCGTGCGGATTCAGACCGCCATCGACCGCGGAGCCCTGAAGGTCCCGCCGCAAGTGGTGCAGCGCGGCATCGACCAGCATTACGTGTATCGGATCAAAGGCGACACTGCCGAGGTGGTGCCGGTCAAGGTGCTGTATCAGGACAGCGACCTGATGTTGATCAGCGGGGTGGAGGCCAATGACGTGCTGGTCAGCGACGGTCAGTCGCGCCTGAAAAACGGCACGCGCATCGAGGTGGTCAAGGGTGATCCTGTGGATGCCCTTGCCGACGCCACCGGGGCGGCGAAATGAACAGCCGCGGGTCTATTTCCGCCTGGTGCGTCAATCACCCGATTGCCACAGTCCTGCTGACCTTCGCGCTGGTGCTGCTGGGCTGCATCGCCTTCCCTCGCCTGCCAGTGGCGCCGCTGCCGGAAGCCGAATTTCCGACGATTCAGGTCGCGGCCCAGTTGCCCGGTGCCAGCCCCGAAACCATGGCGTCATCGGTGGCAACACCGCTTGAAGTGCAATTCAGCGCCATTCCCGGCATGACCCAGATGACCTCGAGCAGCGCACTGGGCTCCACCAACCTGACCCTGCAATTCACCCTTAACAAAAGCATCGACACCGCCGCGCAGGAAGTGCAGGCAGCGATCAACACGGCGGCTGGACGTTTGCCCGCAGACCTGCCGACGCTGCCGACCTGGCGTAAGGTCAACCCGGCGGACAGCCCGGTGCTGATCCTCAGCGTCAGCTCGAACCTGATGCCCGGCACCGAACTCAGCGACGTCACCGAATCCCTGCTGGCGCGCCAGTTGAGTCAGATCGATGGCGTCGGACAGGTCAACATCACTGGCCAGCAACGTCCGGCAATTCGCGTCCAGGCGGCGCCTGAAAAACTGGCGTCCATCGGGCTGACCCTCGCCGATCTGCGGGAATCCCTGCAGCAGACCAGCCTCAACCTGGCCAAGGGCGCGCTGTATGGCAAAGACAGCATTTCCACCCTCGCCTCCAACGACCAACTGTTTCAGGCAAAGGACTACGAACAACTGATTGTTTCCTACAAAGACGGCGCCCCGGTTCATCTGCGTGACGTGGCGAAAGTCATCAACGGTTCTGAAAACGCCTACGTGCGGGCCTGGTCCGGGGATCAACAGGGCGTGAACATCGTGGTGTTCCGCCAGCCCGGCGCGAACATCGTCGAGACGGTCGATCGCGTGCTCGGCCAGTTGCCCAAATTGCAGGAAATGCTCCCGGCGTCGGTGGACGTTTCGGTGCTCAGCGACCGCACCAAAACCATTCGTGCGTCGCTGCATGAAGTGGAAATGACGTTGCTGATTGCCATCGCGCTGGTGATTGCGGTCATGGCGCTGTTCCTGCGCCAGCTCTCTGCGACGCTGATCGTGACTGCCGTGCTGGGCGTGTCCCTCGTCGCCAGCTTCGCGCTGATGTACGTGCTCGGCTTCAGCCTGAATAACCTGACGCTGGTGGCCATCGTGGTCGCGGTGGGGTTTGTCGTCGACGATGCGATTGTCGTGGTGGAGAACATCCATCGACACCTGGAAGCCGGCGAAAGCAAGCGCGACGCGGCGATCAAAGGGTCCAGCGAAATCGGCTTTACCGTGGTGTCGATCAGCTTTTCGCTGGTCGCCGCCTTCATTCCGCTGCTGTTCATGGGCGGCGTGGTCGGCAGGCTGTTCAAGGAGTTCGCGCTGACGGCGACGTCGACCATTCTGATCTCGGTGGTGGTCTCGCTGACCCTGGCACCCACCCTGGCGGCGCTGTTCATGCGCGCGCCGAAGCACGATCCCCACGCCAAACCCGGCTTCGGCGAACGACTGCTGGCGCGGTATGCCCGCGGCGTGCGCTTCGCCCTCGCCCACGAGCGATTGATGATGGGGATATTTGGCCTGACTCTGGTGCTGGCGGTTGTCGGCTATGTGCTGATCCCCAAAGGTTTCTTCCCGGTGCAGGACACCGGCATGGTGCTGGGCACGAGCGAAGCGGCGGCGGATATTTCCTTCCCGGACATGATCGAGAAACACAAACAGCTGGCGAAAATCATCGCGGCCGATCCGGCGGTCAAGGCGTTTTCCCACTCGGTGGGGGTCAGCGGCAGCAACCAGACGATCGCCAACGGCCGGGTGTGGATCGCCCTCAAGGACCGTGCAGACCGTGACGTTTCCGCCAGTCAGTTCATCGACCGGATCCGGCCGAAACTGGCGCAGATCCCCGGCATCGTCCTGTACCTGCGCGCGGGGCAGGACATCAACCTGAGTTCCGGGCCGAGCCGCGCGCAGTACCAATACGTGCTCAAGAGCAACGACGGCGCGCTGCTGAATGTCTGGACGCAGAAGCTGACCGATAAGCTGAAAACACTGCCGGCTTTCCGCGACCTCTCCAACGACTTGCAACTGGGCGGCAGCGTCACGCATCTGGACATCGACCGCAGCGCCGCCGCGCGCTTCGGCCTGACCACAGCAGATGTCGATCAGGCGCTGTACGACGCCTTTGGTCAGCGCCAGATCAACGAATACCAGACCGACATCAACCAGTACAAAGTCATTCTGGAGCTGGAGCCGCAACAGCGCGGCAAGGCCGAAAGCCTGAACTACTTTTACCTGCGCTCGCCGCTGACCAATGAAATGGTGCCGCTGTCGGCGCTGGCCAAGGTCGGTGCGCCGAGGATGGGCCCGTTGTCGATCAGCCATGACGGGATGTTCCCGGCCGCGAACCTGTCCTTCAACCTGTCGGCGGGCGTGGCGCTGGGCGATGCCGTGGTGTTGCTCGATCAGGCGAAGAACGAGATCGGCATGCCGGCCTCGATCATCGGCAACTTCCAGGGCGCGGCCCAGGCATTTCAGAGCTCGCTGGCGAACCAGCCGTGGCTGATTCTCGCCGCGCTGGTGGCGGTGTACATCATTCTGGGCGTGCTGTATGAAAGCTTCGTCCATCCGCTGACGATCATTTCCACCCTGCCCTCCGCCGGTATCGGCGCACTGTTGCTGCTGTGGCTGATGGGTCAGGACTTTTCGATCATGGGCCTGATCGGCATCGTGCTGCTGATCGGCATCGTCAAGAAAAACGGCATCCTGCTGGTGGACTTCGCGCTGGACGCCCAGCGCAATCGCGGGATGTCCCCGCGCGACGCTATCTATGAAGCGTGTCTGACGCGCTTTCGGCCCATCATCATGACCACGCTGGCCGCATTGCTCGGCGCGCTGCCCTTGATGCTCGGTTATGGTGTCGGCGCTGAGCTGCGTCAGCCGTTGGGCATCGCCGTGGTAGGAGGATTGCTGGTGAGCCAGGCGTTGACGCTGTTCACCACGCCGGTGATCTACCTGCAACTGGAGCGAATTTTCCATCGCCAGCGTCCAACGCCGGGCTCGGTAGCATCAGGTTCAACAGTTTCCAGGCCGGCTGCGGCCGACCTGGTTGCTGAAAAATAAGCGGTTGAACCCAAGCACCTAATAAGCAAGCAGCGAAAAGTGAGCGTGGACCGATGCGTGTCCTGATTATCGAAGACGAAGAGAAAACCGCCGATTACCTGCACCGGGGCCTGACCGAGCAGGGTTACACCACCGACGTCGCGCGCGAAGGCATCGAAGGCCTGCACATGGCGCTGGAAAGCGAATACGCGGTGATCATTCTCGACGTCATGCTGCCGGGCCTGGACGGTTATGGCGTGCTGCGCGCCCTGCGTGCGCGTAAACAGACGCCGGTGATCATGCTCACCGCCCGCGAGAACGTCGACGATCGCATACGCGGCCTGCGCGAAGGCGCCGACGATTACCTAGGCAAGCCGTTCTCGTTTCTGGAACTGGTTGCGCGTCTGCAAGCCCTGACCCGGCGCAGCGGCGGCCACGAGCCGGTGCAGATCAGTGTCGCCGATTTGTGGATCGACCTGATCAGCCGCAAAGCCACCCGTGCCGGCGTGCGTCTGGACCTCACCGCCAAGGAGTTTTCGCTGCTCAGCGTACTGGCCCGGCGTCAGGGGGAAATCCTGTCGAAGACGTCGATTGCCGAGATGGTCTGGGACGTGAATTTCGACAGCGACGCCAACGTCGTCGAAGTCGCGATCAAACGACTGCGGGCCAAGCTCGACGGGCCGTTCGAGCAAAAATTGCTGCACACCATCCGCGGCATGGGTTACGTGCTGGAGAGCCGTCGTGTCGACTAATTCCATCGCCCTGCGCCTGAGCGGCATGTTCGCCCTCGTGGCGCTGCTGGTGTTTCTGTTGATCGGCTGGGCGCTCTACCTGCAAGTGGATAAAAGCCTCGGCCTGTTGCCGGAAGCGGAGGTCGACGCCCGTTACAGCGTGCTCGAATCCGCCGTGCAGCGTTACGGAAACCCGGAACACTGGGCCAAGATCAACGCCAAGCTCAGGCTGCTTAGCGAGGAAGACAAACGCCTGCGCTTCTGGGTGGTCAGCGACAACCCGACCTACGAATTCGGCGACCCGGACGCCGAGATCCGTGCCTTTGCCAACGGCCCGCTGGGCATGCGCGACTTGAACCTGAGGGGCCATGATTACCCGTTCAAGGTGCTGGTCAGTCAGTTCCCGGCGAAAGATCAACGCCCGCCGCTGCGTTTTCTGACAGCGGTCGACACCGAAACCTTCTGGCAGACCCAACATTCCCTGCTGATCGCGCTGATCAGTCTGGCGGCCATCGGCATCCTGCTCGCATCTGCATTGGGTTACTGGGTGGCGCGTATCGGCCTGAAACCGCTGACGGAGTTGTCCCTGGAGGCGCGCAAGCTGACACCGCCACGACTGAGCGGGCGCCTGAAGTTGTCGCCGCTGCCGCCGGAACTGGATCAGTTCGTGACCTCCTTCAACTCAACGCTGGATCGGGTGGAGCAGGCGTATTCGCGGCTGGAGTCGTTCAACGCCGACGTTGCCCACGAATTGCGCTCGCCGCTGACCAATCTCATCGGCCAGACCCAAGTAGCGCTGACCCGAGGGCGATCCGCCGAGCATTACTTCGAGGTGCTGCAATCCAATCTCGAAGAGCTCGAACGGCTGCGCTCGATCATCAACGACATGCTGTTTCTCGCCAGCGCCGATCAGGGCAGCAAGGCGACGCAACTGACCCAGGCCTCGCTCGCCCAAGAAGTGGCGAAGACCCTGGACTATCTGGATTTCATTCTCGAGGACGCCCAGGTCCAGGTTGAAGTGCGTGGGGATGCCAACGCGCCGATCGAAACCGCGCACTTGCGCCGGGCGCTGATCAATCTGCTGCACAACGCGGTGCAGCACACCTCGCCGGGGCAGTTGATTCAGGTGGATATTCGCGATGAGGGTGATCACGTCAGTATTGGCGTGACCAATCCCGGCGCGCCGATTGCTGGCGAGCATCTGCCGAAACTGTTCGAGCGCTTCTATCGCGTCGACGCCTCGCGCAGCAACAGCGGCGCCAACCACGGGCTGGGCCTGGCGATCGTCAAAGCCATCGCCCTGATGCACGGCGGCACCGTGTTCGTGCGCAGTGAGCATGGGGTGAATACGTTCGGGATCAATTTGCCGAGCTGAGGCGGAGGCGTGTTGCCCCACTATGATCGTTCCCACGCGGAGCGTGAGGAACGATCATAGTGGGTAGCCAGCGGATTTGCGGGATCAACCCTTTTTCACAAACTCGGACTTCAACTTCATCGCGCCGATGCCGTCGATTTTGCAGTCGATATCGTGATCGCCGTCCACCAGGCGGATGTTTTTGACCTTGGTGCCGACCTTGACCACCAGCGACGAGCCTTTGACCTTCAGGTCCTTGATGACCGTAACGGTGTCGCCGTCCTGCAGGGTGTTACCCACTGCGTCCTTGATGACCTTTGTGTCATCGCCCGCTTCGGCGCTGGCGCCATCAGCCGACCACTCGTGGGCGCATTCCGGGCACACGAGCTGGCTGCCATCTTCATAGGTGTACTCGGAACTGCATTTTGGGCACGGCGGTAAGCTCACGGCGGATCTCGCATCAGATGAATAGGCGCAGGATTATAAGGGTTTTTATCCACCTGGGGAGTCGGCGCCTCAAAGAGCTGGAAACATCGCCCGCTGCTGTAGTCTCAATCTCAGGAACGGCGGGGTGCCGTGGTCAGGACGAGGTGAGTGAAATGAGCGATCCATTTGACCTGCAGCGATTTGTCGAGGCGCAAGCGTCAATGCATGAACGGGCATTGGCGGAACTCAAGTCCGGGCGTAAACAGTCGCACTGGATGTGGTTCGTCTTCCCGCAGCTGGCCGGCCTGGGCCACAGCGACATGGCCCGGCGGTATGGCATCAGTGGCCGTGAAGAGGCGATCGCTTATGTGCAGCATCCGGTATTGGGCGATCGGCTAGCGCGCTGCTGCGAAGCGTTGCTTCAGTGGAAAGACCGCAGCGCCACGCAGATCATGGGCTCACCGGATGACATGAAGCTGCGATCAAGCATGACGCTGTTTGCAGCGGTCGCGCCGGACACGCCAGTGTTTCAGCAAGTGCTTGAAGCGTTTTTTGATGGCAAGCCGGATGCCGTGACGCTGTCGAAGCTGGGCTGAGGCAGACCTTCACCTGCGCGCTCCTCAGGCCAGCGCGGTGTCCATCACCATCATCAGGCAGAACCCGACCAGCAATCCGAAGCTGGCGATCTTTTCGTGACCATTGCGACGGGATTCGGGGATGATTTCGTGGGTCACCACCAGCAGCATCGCCCCGGCCGCCAACGCCAGTCCCACCGGCAACAGCGATGCGGCGACTTCCACCAGCCAGGCGCACAGCACCGCGAATACCGGCTCGACCAGTCCGGACGCCGCGCCGATCAGGAACGCCTTGAGACGCGACATGCCGGCGGACGCCAGCACCAGCGCGATAACCAGTCCTTCCGGGACGTCCTGCAAAGCGATGCCCATCGCCAGGCTGTCGGCGTGGGCCAGACCGCCGCCTGCCGACACCCCCACTGCCATGCCTTCCGGAATGTTGTGGGCAATGATGGCAATCACAAACAGCCAGATGTTCGAAGGGATCGCCGGTTTCCCGGCCACCTCCGATAACTGCGGCCCTCTGGAGACCAGCGTATCCACCAGAAACAAACCCGCCGCCCCGAGCAGTATCCCGAAGCTGACCAAGGCTCCGGCGCCCCATGGGGTAAAGCCCAGGTCATGAGCCGCGCCCAGGCCCGGCACGATCAACGAAAAGGCTGTCGCCGCCAGCATGATGCCGGCGCCGAAACCCAGGAGGCCGTCGGACACCGCCACCGGCATGCCACGGATCACCAGCACCGGCACGGCCCCCAGCGCGGTGCCCAACGCACAGATGGCGCCGCCTTCCAGCGCTCGTAACATTCTGGGCTCAAGCGCCACCCACGAGAGGCCCTGGGCGACCAGCAACGCTGTGCCTACGATGACCAGAATCAAGCCCAATGCCAGGCGCAGTAACCGCACGCTGCCGAGAGCCAGTATGTCCGAGCGCATAAATCGCCTTATCCGAGTTCTGAGAGTTTTCAGCCGAGTGCTGCTGCGTAGCGCCTGGCAACTTCATCCCAGTTGACAACGTTGTAGAACGCAGCGATGTATTCCGGCCGACGGTTCTGGTAGCGCAGGTAATAAGCGTGCTCCCAGACGTCCAGCCCGAGGATCGGCGTGTTGCCGTTCATGAGGGGGCTGTCCTGATTGCCGCTGCTTTCCACCACGAGCTTTTTGTCCGGGGTGACGCTCAGCCAGGCCCAGCCGCTGCCGAAACGTGTCAGCGCCGCCTTGGTGAAGGCATCCTTGAACGCTTCGAAGCCGCCCAGTTGCCCGTCGATTGCTGACGCCAGCACACCGCTTGGCACGCCGCCGCCCTGGGCGCTCATCACTTCCCAGAATAGAGAATGGTTGGCATGACCGCCGCCCTGATTGATGACCGCCGGGCGCATTTTTTCCGGAAGTTCGGCGACGCTGGCGACCAACCTCTCGATGGGCCACTCGGCGTATTCAGTGCCGTCGACCGCCGCGTTGAGGTTATTGATGTAGGTCTGGTGGTGCTTGCTGTAGTGGATTTCCATGGTCTGAGCATCGATGTGGGGTTCGAGCGCATCGTAGGCATAGGGCAAGGCTGGCAAAGTAAAGGGCATGTCAGTGGACTCCGAACGAGAGGGTGCCGGCACGAGCAGCAGGGTGCTGAAGCGCCGAGCGGGAATGTTCGCCATTGCTGTTGAGCAGGCGTTGGGTACGTGGGTACTCGCCGTATTGGCCGACGAAACCCAAAAGTTCGCTGTAGGTTTTATTACTGTGCCGCAGCGCTGCCTGTCGCAGGGCCGGTGCCATTTGCGAGTCTTGAATCACATTCAGCAGGCGCTGATGGACGGTGCAGAGGTATTCGGCGCTCTCCTCCGGCTGCCCCAGACTCAGGTGGAGATCCGCCAGGTTGTGATGAGAAATCACGTACGCCGCCACGGCTTCATCGGCGACGCGCCATCGGTCGAAGAGCACCTGCGCCAGGGCGAGAGCTTGCAGGTACAGCTCGCGCGCATCGATCAGGTCGCCTCGGTTGAAGCAACTGTTACCGCTCAGGATGGTACGTTTCCATTGCTCCATGGCGCAGGTCCTCACGGGTGGCGCCGGCGATCAGATGCCGTCGGCAGGGCGTTTTGCGGATTCGATGGCGCGGGTTCTGCCAGAGGCATCGACGGCAGCAGCGCGCAGTTCGCGAGGCGCCGGGCGAAAGCCTGGACGCGTTGCTGTTGCGCAGCCGACTCGGCGAGCGACTGCATGTCACGCAGCGGACGCCATGCCTGATCCAGGCACAGGCATCGCCAGTGCCAGGGCAGCGCGGTGTCGCTGGCGGTGTCGATCAGCAGGCGGAAGGTGCTTTCACAGATGAGGGATTTGGGCGTGGCGGTAAAGCGCGCCAGATAGCGGCCTTCCGCAAGGTAGTGTTCGATGAGCCGCGGCTCGTCCGGATCCAGCGCGCAACGAATCCGCAGACTCAATGCGCGCCAGTGCTCCAGGTACGGCGACTCGTGCAGAACAGTGCCCATGACCAAGGCCCACTTAACGAATGAGATTCATTATTAAATGAGTTTAAGAATCAAAACAACCCCGCCGATGGATTGAGTTAACGCGCTGAGCCAAAACGCGCCCACTAAAAAGGCCCGCACCGGGATCGGGGCAGGCCTTGGGATGAAGCGGTGAAACACAGCGAACTTAGCTACCCGCCACCATCATTTTCTCGATCAGCACGGAACCGGTGCGGATGTTGCTGCGCAGCTCCAGATCACTGCCCACGGCGACGATCTGCTTGAACATGTCGCGCATGTTGCCGGCAATGGTCACTTCCTGAACCGCGAACTGGATCTCGCCGTTCTCGACCCAGAAACCCGCCGCGCCGCGGGAATAGTCCCCGGTGACCATGTTCAACCCGCTGCCCATCAACTCGGTGACCAACAGCCCGCGTCCCATGCGACGGATCAGCGCTGCCTGGTCTTCGGTGCCGTGGCTGACGAAAAGGTTATGCACACCACCGGCGTTCGCGGTGCTCGGCAGGCCCAGTTTGCGGCCTGAATAGGTGCTGAGGATGTAGGAAACCAGGTCGCCATTTTCGACAAACGGCTTGGCGTAGGTCGCCAGGCCATCGCCGTCGAACGCAGAACTGCCCATGGCGCCAACCAGATGCGGCCGCTCGTCGATGGTCATCCATTCGGGGAACAGACGCTGACCCATCGCGCCTTCGAGAAACGAAGACTTCCGGTACAGGTTGCCGCCGGAAATCGCGCCCATAAAGCTGCCGAACAGACCGCCCGCCAGTTCTGCCGAGAACAGCACCGGCACTTCGCAGGTCGGCACCGGTCGTGCGCCCAGTCGGCTCGCCGCGCGTTCGGCAGCTTTCTGGCCAATCAGTTTGGCGTCCATCAGCAGCTCGCCGCGACGGTTGACGTCATACCAGTAGTCGCGCTGCATCTGCCCCTCGCCTTCGGCAATCATCACGCAGCTCAGGCTGTGGCGGGTCGACGCGTAGCCGCCAATGAAACCATGACTGTTGCCATACACGCGGCAGCCCTGATGCACGTTCAGCGTGGTGCCGTCGGCGTTCTTGATCCGGCTGTCGGCGTCGAAGGCAGCGGCTTCACAGATCAGCGCGCGCTCGATGGCCTGCTCGGGAGTGATGTCCCACGGGTGATAAAGATCAAAATCCGGCTGGTCTTTCGCCATCAGCGCAGCGTCGGCGAGACCCGAGGCCTCGTCTTCCGACGTGTGTTTGGCAATGGCCAGGGCCGCGGCAACGGTTTCACGAATGGCGTCGGGGCCGCTCGCGGAGGTGCTGGCCGAACCCTTCCGATGGCCCACGTACAAGGTGATGCCGAAACCCTGATCACGGTTGAATTCGACCGTCTCGACTTCGCGCTGGCGAACCGTGGTCGACAGGCCCTGCTCCAGCGACACGGCCACTTCGCACGCGGTCGCGCCCTGACGCTTGGCTTCAGCGACGATCTGCTCGACCTGCTGCTGCAATGCCGGCAAAGCCTGCGGGCCGACGCTTTCTGATGCACTCATGACGTTCTCCATCAAATTCTGATTTCAGCAGCCGGGCCGGACAACCGGGCCCTGACTGGTTATCATGGCGGCGTTTATTTGCGGACGGCCCCCATGGTTGATTCTTACGACGACTCCTTCGACGGAGAGAAAAGCAAAACCCAGGTCAAACGAGAGCTTCACGCTCTGGTGGAGCTGGGCGAACGCTTGACGACATTCAAGCCCGATGTGCTGGCCAAGCTGCCTCTGACCGACCCTCTGCGTCGGGCACTGGCCGATGCTCCCAAGCACACCGCGCACATTGCGCGCAAACGCCATATCCAATTCATCGGCAAGCTGATGCGCGATCAGGATCTGGATGAAATCCTGGTGCTGCTCGATCAGCTTGACGCCTCTACGCGCCAGTACAACGAGCGCTTTCACAATCTGGAACGCTGGCGTGATCGCCTGGTGACCGGCACTGACGACGTGCTTGAGCAATTCGTCAGTGAATACCCGGACGCCGACCGCCAGCAACTGCGCTCCCTGATCCGTCAGGCTCAGCACGAAGCTGCGCAGAACAAGGCCCCTACCGCGACCCGCAAAATCTTCAAATACATCCGCGAGCTAGACGAAAGCAAACGCGGACTGCGCTAGAACCGCTGCGCCGTTTGAAACACTCAACCGGCGCAAGCCCCTCGACTATCAAGCCCCGCCAGTGCCACCAACGGTGATCGCATCGATCTTCAACGTGGGCTGACCGACGCCTACCGGAACCGATTGACCGTCTTTGCCGCAGGTGCCAACGCCGCTGTCCAGAGACAGATCGTTGCCCACCATCGACACGCGGCTCATGCATTCCGGGCCGTTGCCAATCAGCGTGGCGCCTTTGACCGGTGCGGTGATTTTGCCATCTTCGATCAGATAGGCCTCGCTGGTGGAGAAGACGAACTTGCCGCTGGTGATGTCTACCTGTCCACCGCCGAGGTTGGCGCAGTAGATCCCGCGCTTGACGGAGGCGATGATTTCCGCCGGATCGCTCTGGCCGCCGAGCATGTAGGTGTTGGTCATGCGCGGCATCGGCAGGTGAGCGTAGGATTCGCGACGACCGTTACCCGTACGCGCCACGCCCATCAGCCGTGCGTTGAGCTTGTCTTGCATGTAACCCTTGAGCACGCCGTTTTCGATCAACGTGGTGCACTCGGTCGGGGTACCTTCGTCATCGACGGTGAGAGAACCGCGGCGATCGGCCAGCGTGCCGTCATCGACAATGGTGCAGAGTTTCGACGCGACCATCTCGCCCATGCGACCGCTGTAGGCCGAGCTGCCCTTGCGGTTGAAGTCGCCCTCAAGGCCGTGGCCGACCGCTTCGTGCAGCAGCACGCCGGACCAGCCGGAACCCAACACCACCGGCAAGGTGCCCGCCGGCGCCGGAATGGCTTCGAGATTGACCAGCGCCTGACGCAACGCTTCGCGGGCATAGCCCATGGCACGGTCGTCGCTGAGGAAATAACGGTAATCGGTACGACCGCCGCCGCCATGACCGCCGCGCTCACGACGGCCGTTCTGCTCGACGATCACGCTGACGTTGAAGCGCACCAGCGGACGTACGTCGGCGGCAAGACCGCCATCTGTGGACGCCACGAGAATGCGTTCCCAGACACCGGCCATGCTCACGGTGACCTGCTGAATACGCGGGTCCAGCGCACGGGTGGCGGCGTCAACGCGCTTGAGCAGCTCGACCTTCTCGGCGCGGGTCATGACCTCCAGCGGGTTGTCCGGAGCATACAGCTGGGCGACGTCCTGAGTGGTGAACGCTTGAACCTGGCCATTCTGGCCTGCGCGTGAAATCGAGCGCGCGGCACGGGCCGCCTGGGTCAGTGCTTCCGGGGTGATGGCGTTGCTGTAGGCGAAGCCGGTTTTCTCGCCCGACTGCGCGCGTACGCCGACGCCCTGGTCCAGGTTGAAGCTGCCTTCCTTGACGATGCCGTCTTCCAGCGCCCAGGACTCGGAAATCTGCCCCTGGAAATACAGGTCGGCCGCGTCGATGCCTGGACCGGCCAGCTCGCCGAGCACCGATTGCAGGCTGTCGATGCTCAGGCCGCCGGGTGCCAGAAGGTGTTCGCTGACAGAGGACAAGTGGCTCATATTCACTCCGGGGTATTGGCAGGTCGCACAGCGGCCTGCGAAAAAAATCGCCGGTGATTCGATACCGGCATGCGCGTCCGTATGGACGCTTGTTCTACGCTGTCTCGCTCGGCCAGCAGCACGGCTTCACCCTGTGCCTGCTCGGCCAGCACGCGGCCCCATGGATCTATGATCGCCGCGTGCCCAAATGTTTCTCTCGGTCCCGGATGAATTCCGCCCTGCGCGGCCGCCAGCACATAGCACTGGGTTTCGATGGCCCGGGCGCGCAGCAGAATCTCCCAGTGCGCCGCGCCGGTCACAGCGGTGAAGGCCGACGGCGCGGTGATCAATTCAGCCCCCGCTTCCCGCAGCGCGGTGTACAGCTCGGGAAAACGCAGGTCGTAACACACCGAAAGCCCCAGACGCCCCACGGGTGTGTCGGCCACCACCACGTTGTTGCCATGGGCGTAATCGTCGGATTCCCGATAGCGCCCTCGGGCATCGGCGACGTCGACATCGAACAGGTGCAGCTTGTCGTAACGGGCGACTTGCCGGCCCTGATCGTCAATCAGCAACGAACACGCCGTGACCTTGCCATCAGGCTGACCTTCAGGGGGCAGCGGCAATGTCCCGGCCACTATCCATAATGTGAGGTCGCGAGCAGCCAGTTTCAACCATGGCAGGATCGGTCCTTCACAAAGGGCCTCGGCGCGGCCGATGGCAGCGACATCACGACGGCCCATGGCAGCGAAGTTTTCCGGGAGCACGGCCAGCTTCGCACCCGACGCCGCGGCCTGTTCCAGCAACCTGCGCGCCTGGGCCAGATTGCCGAGCACATCGCTCTGGCTGACCATCTGAATGACTGCTAAGGACATAAGCGCTCCCTGATCGATAGAACTGCACTCTACTCCAGGCACCGATGATTGGGCTTGTTCGACACGCTGATTTCAACTTAGTGGGACCGGCCTTAGCCGGGAAAGCGTCGGGCGTCACACCACAAAATTGAGGGCGCCAACACCGGCCCCTTCCCGGCTGAAGCCGGTCCTACACACGGTGCGCGCCCTGTAGGACTGGCTTTAGCCGGGAACGCGTCGGGCGTCACGCCACAGATTCATTTGCCTGGCGTCATCCCTCACTGCCGCTTCTCGAACGGTTTGTCGAAGGTGATCTTGGGTTCTTTCCATGGCCCTTCAACCTTGTACTGCACGCTGGCGAAGCGCGATACGCGATCCCCGAGCAGCTTGTCGACGAGAAACAACGCGCCGCCGATTGCTGGCGCGCCGACGATCAACGCGGCAATCGGCAGGTTATTGGTCACCGGCAGCGTGACCAATAGCTTGGCGTCGACGCGGTCGCGGACCATGTCCAGCGTGCCGTCGAGCTCCAGATTGGTGGACGGGCCGGTCATGGTGATCGGATCGCGAGTGACGTAGACACCATCGCTCGCCACCAACAGCCCCTTCACTTTGTCGTAGCTCAGGCCCTTGCCCAGCAGGTCGGAGAAGTCCAGGCGCAGACGCCGGCCAATCGAATTGAAGTTGAGCAGGCCGAACACCCGCAACGCCTGCGCGCCGCCCTCGACCTCAACGAACTGGCCGTTCTTCAGCGTCGCATCCAGGCTGCCGGAGTAACGCTTCAAGCCCACCCACGCGGGCGAGCCCGGCCAGCGACCGTCAGCGTTCAGCTCGAATTCCTGACTGGTAACGGTGGGCGCGAAACCCCAGGCTTTCAGCACGTCAGCGAGATTCTTGCCGCTCACCTGGCCCTTGAACCAACTGCTGGTCGTCCCCGGCGTACCTTCCCAGCCGCCGTTGCCCAGCAGCGCAATGCCTTTGAGGCCCAGATTCATGTCGGCCATCTGGATGCCGTTCGGCGTCGGGCGGACCTTGAGCGACCACGCGCCCATCAATTGATCGCCCTGAAACAGCTGGGTGATCTTGATGTTCAGCGCAGGGATCTTGCGCGGGTCGACGTCCGCCAACGGGTCCGGCGCGTTTTCAACGACCGCCGCGGTCGGGTCCGGCGCCGGCAAGCGCACATACAGCAGGCTGATGTCGATAGGCGCGGTTTTGCTGTCCGGCAACGTTGCCGTGCCTTTCACCTTCGAGCTGTCCAGCGACAGGGCCCATGCGGCGCTACTGCGTTGAAGCTGAACCCCCACCTGCTCCAGGGTCGTGCCCATCGCGGTCAGCTTGCCAATCTGCAAATCGACGCTGTTGAGTAACTGCTTGGCGCTGCCGCCCGGGTCATTGCCAGCGTAGCGCTCAGCCATGGCTTGCCAGGGCGCGATGTCCAGTTCCGGCAACGAGCCGCGAACGCGCAGGCCCTTGCTGTCCGGCACGATTGCCCCGCCTTCGCCGAGGAACAGCTCGCCACGCCCGTCACCAAACGCGCCCGGCGGTGATGCGAACGCGAGGTTAGCGATGTTGCTGTAGCCGACGTCAATGCGCCGCTCCGGCCCTTGCAGGTTCATACGGAAATCAGTGTCGCGCGCCTCATCAGAGGTTTTGCCGAACGGCGCCGGCAGATCAACCGCCAGCCCTTTCAGGTTCGAATTGATCTGCAGCTGACTGGCGTTGCCGCTCAACGTCAACTGCAGCTGATAGGGCAGATCCCCCGAGATCGGCAGCGACTGCGTAACGCCCAGCCAATCGGTCAGGCGTTTGCTGGCGATCTGGCTGCTGGCGGTAATGCGCGTCACCGGCGCCCCCGGCTTGCCTTCGGCAAAAATCTCGGCGTTCACCGGCTTGTCGAACGCGACGGCCTTGATGTTCTTGCCGCTCAAGCCTTTGGTGTAATCGAATCGGAAGTCGCCGCGCAGTTGCGTCAGCTCCAGCACCGGATCGGCGAGCTTGAGCCGCGCGCTGTCGGTACTGAAATCCATCACGACCTTGGGGTCCTGCCCCTTGACCAGCGGAATATCCAGATTGAGATGCCCCTGCAACGGCCCTTCCGCCTGCCAGCCCGCAAAAGTCTGGGCGGTGCCGATCGGCGCTTCCTGAAGAATCTTCATACCGTCCTGGAGGCTGCCTTTCAGATCCGCATCCACCAACAGATGGCTGGACTGGCCCGCCGGCACGTGGGGAATGTCCACATCGACGTTGCTGACCTGAGTGTTCAGCAATTGACCTTTGTTGGCACGAATGCGCACGCCGCTGTTTTCGACGAACACATCGCCGTCGACATTGTTCAGCTGCGGCCATCCCGGCTGAAAGGCCAGGCTCGCGTTGCGCACCTTGAAGAACAGGCTGATGACCCGGGCCACATCAGGCGCGTCCTTGTTGATCGAGCCTTGGTACTGGAAGAAACCCTGATCGACGTTACCCCCCAGAATCGCGGTGCGCAGCCACTGATCGAGGGCCGGGCTGAGCACGGCAGGCAGGTACTTGGAGGTATAGCGACCGTCGCCGTCGACCAGCCCGACGCGCAGGTCCATGTAGTCTTCCTGGCTGTGATCGAAGTGCAGGCGGATCAGGAAATCACTGGCAATGCTGCCCTCTTCCCCCTCGACCTTGATGTACGGCGCAATCAGCGTGAAGCCCTGATCGTCCAGCGACCACGTCAGCTTTGCATTGGCATGAAGGTACTTCCATTCGTTACGGAAGATCGGGTCCAGGTGCAGCATGAAATCGTCGGTGTCGAGGCGCAGTTCGCCCTGGCCGAGATCACCACTGATAGCGCCGCTGACGTTCCCCGCCGCCGGTGCGCCGTGGTAGGCGTCGAAACCGACCTTGTCCAGATTGGCGGCGAAGCTCACCCGCTTGGGCGGCTCGGCCTGCGGTCGGTAATCGACCAGCACGTTGCGCAGCCCGCCGGTGACTTTCAGGCGGTCGACCGCCACCATGACCTCGTCGGGCAACGGCGCCAGTGAGTCGAGCAGCGGCGTGATCGGCGACAGATCAAGCCGGTCGGCCTGAAACTGCCACAGTTCTTCGGCGTCGGCCGTCGCGGCGGTCTGCTGCAAGTGAACGTGGCTTTCCCAACGCTTGCTGTTCAGGTCCATCGCCAGCGGGTCGAGCGTGGCGCTAAAGCCTTTTTCGTCGCGCTGAAACCAGGCGTTGAGGGCAAGATTATCGATACTTGCAGGTTTGCGGTCGGCGTACGCGCCTTTGAACTGCGGCGCATTCAGGCGCGCAACCGCGCTCTGAAGATTGCCTTTGCCCCAGTTCAGCCACAACTCACCGCCGGCCTTGAGCTTCTGGATCTTCCAGTCGCGGGTGAGGCTTTTCGGCAGCCACTTCGACCAGTCGCTTTGCGGGAGGCTCAGGTACGCTTCGGCCGCACCGTCCCGCCACTCATGGGCGCGCACGGTGGAGCGAACATTCAGCGACAACGGCTGGCCGTCAGGCAGGTTCAGGCGGGCGTCGAGGCGCTGATGCAGACTGCCGGTCTTCAGCGTCAGGCTCACGTAGGTCAGCGTCAGAGGCGAGTGGTCATACGGCTGCAAGGTGATCTGGCTGTCGAACAGCGACAGCTGCGAAACCATCTGCATCTGGTTGAGGATTTTCTCGGGATCGGCAATCTGATCGGGCTGCACCGGAAGCCCTTGCAGTGCCCAGTGGCCGTTCTGGTCTTCTTTCAGGCCGATCTGCAGGC
This sequence comes from Pseudomonas graminis, assembly GCF_013201545.1. Classification (NCBI taxonomy): domain Bacteria; kingdom Pseudomonadati; phylum Pseudomonadota; class Gammaproteobacteria; order Pseudomonadales; family Pseudomonadaceae; genus Pseudomonas; species Pseudomonas graminis. Next base: position 2,667,235 of record NZ_CP053746.1, on the reverse strand, counting down.
CGTCCAGCTCAAGCCGTTCAAGGCGCACTTCACGGGTTCGCAGGCTGGAGAGCAGGTCAGGCATGGCCCGCACATGATCGAGCCGAACGGCGTTGCCGCCTTCACCGATCATCACGTCACGCGCAACGAAGACAGGGGCGAAGCCGCTCCAGCTGCCTTCCAGTCGGCCAATGCTTACCGGCATGCCCAGCGCGGCCTGAGCCTTGGCTTCGACGTCGGCGCGGTATTCGGCCACCATCGGCACCAACTGGCGTCCGACGCTCACGTACAGCGCAACCAGCACCACGATAAGGGCGCACAGGCTCAGCCCCCAACGGGTCAGCACAGCCAGAAAGCGGGTCAGACGCTCCATGTCGCAGCGCCTCCGCAAAAACTGCCTGCAAGTGGAATCCGGCCCAATCGTGCAGGTGCGGGTACGTCCAGGTTGTGCTCAATCGCCACGCGGTGTTCTCTTTGGACGGCATCCGTTCCGTCTGCCTCAAGGGCACTGTTTTCTGTCTTCAACTGCACCGCCACTCGGCAGCGCGGCGCATCACGCACTCTCAGAGCAGCACGACGTCATATTGTTCCTGGGAGTACATGGTCTCGACCTGAAAACGAATGGTTCTGCCGATGAACACTTCCAGCTCGGCCACGTTGCCGGATTCTTCGTCAAGCAGCCGGTCGACCACCTTCTGATTCGCCAGCACGCGATAACCCACCGCCTGATAAGCGCGGGCTTCACGCAGGATCTCGCGGAATATCTCGTAGCAGATGGTTTCCGGGGTCTTCAGCTTGCCACGGCCCTGGCAACTGCTGCACGGCTCGCACAGCACTTGCTCCAGACTTTCCCGGGTGCGCTTGCGCGTCATCTGCACCAGACCCAGTTCGGTGATGCCGATGATGTTGGTTTTCGCGTGATCGCGCTCGAGCTGTTTTTCGAGGGTCCGCAGCACCTGACGCTGGTGCTCGGCGTCTTCCATGTCGATGAAATCGATGATGATGATGCCGCCGATATTGCGCAGCCGCAGCTGTCGGGCAATGGCAGTCGCCGCTTCAAGATTGGTCTTGAAGATGGTCTCTTCGAGGTTGCGATGGCCGACGAACGCACCGGTGTTGACGTCGATGGTGGTCATGGCTTCGGCAGGATCGATCACCAGATAACCGCCGGACTTGAGCGGCACCTTGCGGTCCAGCGCCCGCTGAATTTCGTCCTCGACGCCATACAGGTCGAAGATCGGCCGCTCGCCAGGGTAGTGCTCAAGACGGTCGGCGATTTCCGGCATCAGCTCGGCGACGAACTGGGTGGTCTTCTGGAACGTCTCGCGGGAATCGATGCGGATCTTTTCGGTGCGCGGGCTGACCAGATCGCGCAACGTGCGCAGCGCCAGGCCCAGGTCTTCGTAGATCACGCTGGCCGGGCTGATGGTTTTGATCTGCTCGCCAATCTGGTCCCACAGCCTGCGCAGGTAGCGGATGTCCATCATGATCTCGTCGGCGCCCGCCCCTTCGGCCGCCGTGCGCAGGATGAACCCGCCCTTCTCCTTGATCCCTTCCTTGGCGACGCAATCGCTGACCACTTGTTTCAGGCGCTCGCGTTCGGCTTCGTCTTCGATTTTCAGGGAAATGCCGACATGGGCCGTGCGTGGCATGTACACGAGGTAGCGCGACGGAATCGACAGTTGAGTCGTCAGCCGTGCGCCTTTGCTGCCGATCGGGTCTTTGGTGACCTGCACCACCAGACTCTGGCCGTCGTGGACCAGCGAGCTGATGGTCTCCACGGCCGGCCCTTCGCGCATGGAGATTTCCGAGGCGTGAATGAACGCCGCGCGGTCCAGACCGATGTCGATGAACGCCGCCTGCATGCCAGGCAGCACGCGCACGACCTTGCCCTTGTAGATATTGCCCACGATCCCGCGACGCTGGGTGCGTTCGACGTGCACCTCTTGCAACACCCCGTTCTCAACGACCGCCACGCGCGATTCCATCGGCGTGATGTTGATCAGAATCTCTTCACTCATGACTTGTCACCTTCCGGGCGTTGCCAACAGGGTATGCCGAAACGCTGGAGGATTTCTGCGGTTTCGCACAAGGGCAAACCGACCACGGCGGAATAACTGCCACTGAGGTTTTCCACGAACACCGCGCCCAGGCCTTGAATACCGTAGCCGCCGGCCTTGTCGCAGGGCTCGCCGCTGGCCCAGTAACGGCGGGCCTCGTCCTCCGGGATCGCCCGGAAACGGACACGGCTGGTGACGGTTCGGGTTTCGCAGCGCTCTTCATGGACCACGGCGATGGCGGTCAGGACTTCGTGTTCTCGGTTCGAGAGTGCGGCAAGCATCGCCAGCGCCTCGGCTTCGTCCGCCGGTTTGCCGAGGATGTGGCCGTCGAGGACCACGGCGGTGTCGGCGCCGAGGACGCAGGCGGTCGGGTAAGCAGGGTCGTTGGCGAGCTGCAGCAGGCCGGCGTCCGCCTTGCCACGGGCCAGCCGCAGGACGTACGCGGCAGGGGTTTCGTTGGCCAGAGGGGTCTCGTCGATGTCGGCGCTGAGGGGCGTGAACGGCACGCCGATCTGGGTCAGCAGCTCACGACGGCGCGGAGAGCCGGAGGCTAGAAGAAGTTGGGGCATGGGACGTCTCCGTGTCGTTGATCACAAGCGTAGCCTTGGTGCATGCCGCTAACGTGATGGTGGTCACACCGGCCTCTTCCCGGCTGAAGCCGGTCCCACTAAAAACAGATCGCGCACTCAGACCCGGTCTCACTGATGCGACGCGTACTTGTAGGACCGGCTTTAGCCGGGAAAGCGTCAGGTGTCACACCGCAGAACTGATGGCGCCCATACCGGCCCCTTCCCGGCTGAAGCCGGTCCTACAAAAACTGACAGATGCCGTTCCCAATTACTCAGTTGATCTTCAACCGCAGGCGCAATCCGCGCAGGCCGTAGCTGACCCATGGCCAGAGCAATGCGCTGACCAACGCCGGCAAGACCAGCGCCAGGGTCGGCTGACGGTTGCCAGTCAGGGCGCTGAGCCACAGCTGCACCAGCTGCGCGAGGCCGAAAATCACCAGGATCACCAAGCACTGCTGCCACATGGGGAACATGCGCAAACGTTGCTGCAACGAGAGCACCAGAAAGGTAATCAGCGTAAGGATCAACGCGTTCTGCCCCAGCAACGTGCCGTACAGCACGTCCTCGGCCAGCCCGAGCATCCACGCCGTGACCATGCCGATCTTGTGCGGCAGCGCCAACGCCCAGAAGGCCAGCAGCAGCGCGAGCCACAGTGGTCGAAATATTTCCATGAACTGCGGCAGCGGCGAGACGCTGAGCAGCAGGCCGATGGCGAAGGTCAACCAGACCACCCAGCCGTTTCGTGCGGGAGCGTGACGCGCCATTATTCTTCCCTCTCGCGTGGGGCGGCCGGGGTCGCAGCAGGGGTCGCCGGTCGGGTGGCGACGGGTTTCGCCGCAGGTTTGGCGGGCGGCTTGCTGGTCGCGGGCTTGGCAGGCGTGGCCGCCGGTGGTGCGGTGGTCGTCGGAGCCGCTGCGCCATTGGCGTTGGCGGGCGTCGATGAAGCACTGTGCCCGGCAGGCTTCGGCACGGTGGCCGGAACGACCGGTTTGTTCGGCGTGGCGGCTGGGGCAGCACCGGGCACAGTGGCCGATGGCACCGCTGACGGATCAGCCGTCTGACGATCAAGGGATTCCTGCTGCTGCGCTGCGTCGGCAGCGCGTTCTTCTGGAGAACGGCCGTCCGAGAACACCAACAGCAGATAGCGGCTGCGATTCAGCGCAGCCGTCGGCACCGCTCGCACGATGGCGAAGGGCTGGCCGGAGTCGTGAATCACTTCCTTGACCGTCGCCACCGGATAGCCTGCCGGGAACCGCTGACCCAGACCGGAGCTCACCAGCAGGTCGCCTTCCTTGATGTCGGCGGTGTCCGCCACATGGCGCAACTCAAGACGTTCCGGGTTGCCGGTGCCGCTGGCAATCGCGCGCAGGCCGTTACGGTTCACCTGCACCGGAATGCTGTGGGTGGTGTCGGTCAGCAGCAGCACGCGAGACGTGTACGGCATCAACTCGACCACCTGCCCCATCAGGCCGCGCGCATCGAGCACCGGTTGACCGAGGACCACGCCGTCGCGCTCACCCTTGTTGATGATGATCCGGTGGGTGAACGGGTTCGGGTCCATGCCGATCAGCTCGGCGACTTCGACTTTCTCGTTGACCAGTGCCGACGAATTCAGCAGCTCGCGCAGGCGCACGTTCTGCTCGGTCAGGGCGGCCAGCTTTTGCAGGCGGCCTTGGAGCAGCAGGTTCTCGGTCTTGAGTTTTTCGTTTTCGGCGGCGAGTTCGGTGCGGCTGCCAAACTGGCTGGCGACGCCCTGATACAGGCGCTCGGGCAGATCGGCAATCCAGTAAGACTGCATCAGCACCAGCGACATCTGGCTGCGGACAGGCTTGAGCAGGGTGAAACGCGCGTCCACGACCATGATGGCCACAGACAGCACGACCAGCACCAGTAGACGGACGCCCAGGGACGGGCCCTTGGAGAAAAGCGGTTTAATGGGCCGCTCCTTCCAGAGATGCGTGAGTGTGACTGTGCTTATTCATGCGACATGAAACCGGCCTGATGCGGGTTGATGGAAATGCAGGGCGTCAGACTTGCAACATCGCTGCGCGACGTCAACAGGTCAGACACGAACAGGCAGCACGGTGAGGTGCTGCCCGTTAAGCGCAACATGCTGCGTTCCGGCGACTTATTCGCTGGAGAGCAGGTCCATGGTGTGCTTGTCCATCATTTCCAGCGCACGACCACCGCCGCGAGCGACGCAGGTCAGCGGGTCTTCAGCCACGATCACCGGCAGACCGGTTTCCTGGGCCAGCAGCTTGTCGAGGTCACGCAGCAACGCGCCACCACCGGTCAGCACCAGACCGCGCTCGGCGATGTCCGAGGCCAACTCTGGCGGAGACTGCTCCAGCGCGCTCTTCACGGCCTGAACGATGGTTGCGAGGGATTCCTGCAACGCTTCCAGCACTTCATTGGAGTTCAGGGTGAAGGCACGTGGCACGCCTTCCGCCAGGTTGCGACCGCGCACATCGACTTCACGCACTTCGCCGCCCGGGTAGGCCGTGCCGATTTCCTGCTTGATGCGCTCGGCGGTGGATTCGCCGATCAGACTGCCGTAGTTGCGGCGCACGTACGTGATGATCGCTTCGTCGAAACGGTCGCCACCCACACGGACGGACTCGGCATAGACCACACCGTTCAGGGAGATCAACGCGATTTCAGTGGTACCGCCACCGATGTCGACGACCATCGAACCGCGGGCCTCTTCAACCGGCAGGCCGGCACCGATGGCCGCAGCCATTGGCTCTTCGATCAGGAATACTTCACGTGCACCGGCACCCAGAGCGGATTCGCGGATGGCGCGACGCTCGACCTGGGTCGATTTGCAGGGAACGCAGATCAGCACACGAGGGCTTGGCTGCAGGAAGCTGTTCTCGTGAACCTTGTTGATGAAGTACTGAAGCATTTTTTCGCAGACGCTGAAATCGGCGATGACGCCGTCTTTCATCGGGCGAATGGCGGCGATGTTGCCCGGGGTACGGCCCAGCATCCGCTTGGCTTCCATCCCGACCGCAACAACGCTCTTCTGATTTCCGTGGGTCCGAATGGCCACAACTGATGGCTCATTCAGCACAATGCCGCGCTCACGCACGTAAATAAGGGTGTTGGCAGTGCCCAGGTCGATGGAAAGATCGCTGGAAAACATGCCACGCAGTTTCTTGAACATGGGGAAAGGACCCTAGGCAACGCGTGGGTAAAAAAGTGCGGCAAACTCTAACAACGACAGGGATTTTGGGCAAGGAGCCAATATGTTAAATTGGCGGTTTTTCCGAGCACTACCCTGGTAGATCGCGGCCTTATGACCGTTTAAAGGGCGTAGTGTTCCGCAATCTGACGTACGGCTCGCGCCGTGCGCATTCCACTGGAGAACCCCATGGCGCTTGATCGCTCCGACGTGGAAAAAATCGCTCATCTGGCCCGACTGGGCCTTAATGACGCCGATATCCCGCGTACTACTGAAGCACTGAACAGCATTCTCGGGCTGATTGACCAGATGCAGGCGGTCGATACCGCCGGCATCGAGCCCCTCGCGCATCCCCTTGAAGCCTCGCAACGCCTGCGTGTAGACGCCGTTACCGAGGTCAATCATCGCGACGCCTATCAAGCCATCGCACCAGCGGTCCAAGACGGCCTTTATCTGGTTCCGAAAGTCCTCGACTAAGGGAATGTGCCTGCAATGCATCAAATGACTCTGGCAGAGATCGCTCGCGGACTCGCCGATAAAAAGTTTTCTTCCGAAGAATTGACCCGCAATCTGCTGGCGCGCATCGCCCAGCTGGATCCGCAGCTCAATAGCTTCATTACCGTCACCGAAGACCTGGCGATCACCCAGGCTCAGGCCGCCGACGCCCGTCGCGCGGCGGGCGAAACCGGTGCGCTGCTGGGCGCTCCCCTGGCGCACAAGGACCTCTTCTGCACCAAGGGCATTCGCACCAGTTGCGCGTCGAAGATGCTCGACAACTTCAAGGCGCCCTATGACGCCACTGTGGTTGCCAGGCTCGCCGCAGCTGGCACTGTGACTCTGGGCAAGACCAACATGGACGAATTCGCCATGGGGTCGGCCAACGAATCCAGCCATTACGGCGCGGTGAAAAACCCGTGGAACCTGGAACACGTTCCGGGCGGCTCGTCCGGCGGTTCTGCTGCGGCCGTTGCCGCGCGTCTGCTGCCCGGCGCCACCGGCACCGACACCGGCGGTTCCATTCGCCAGCCTGCCGCACTGACCAACCTGACTGGCCTGAAGCCGACTTATGGTCGCGTGTCGCGCTGGGGCATGATCGCCTACGCCTCCAGTCTCGATCAGGCTGGCCCAATGGCACGCACCGCTGAAGACTGCGCGCTGTTGCTGCAAGGTATGGCCGGTTTCGACGTCAACGATTCCACCAGCATCGACGAACCCGTGCCGGATTACAGCGCCGGCCTCAATGCCTCGCTGCAAGGCCTGCGTATTGGCGTGCCGAAGGAATACTTCAGCGCCGGTCTCGACCCGCGCATCGCCGATCTGGTCATGGCCAGCGTCGAGGAGTTGAAAAAGCTCGGCGCCGTGGTCAAGGAAATCAGCCTGCCGAACCTGCAACACGCAATCCCGGCCTACTACGTGATCGCGCCGGCCGAGGCCTCCTCGAACCTGTCGCGTTTCGACGGCGTACGCTTCGGCTATCGCTGCGAAGACCCTAAAGACCTCACTGATCTGTACAAGCGTTCCCGCGGCGAAGGCTTCGGCCCCGAAGTGCAGCGCCGGATCATGGTCGGCGCCTACGCGCTGTCGGCCGGTTACTACGACGCTTACTACTTGCAGGCGCAGAAGATCCGCCGCCTGATCAAGAACGACTTCATGAACGCGTTTGCCGAAGTCGACGTGATCCTCGGCCCGACCACGCCGAACCCGGCCTGGAAAATCGGCGCCAAGAACGCCGACCCGATCGCCGAGTACCTGGAAGACTTCTACACCATCACCGCCAACCTTGCGGGCCTGCCGGGTCTGTCGATGCCTGCCGGTTTCGCCGACGGCCTGCCGGTGGGCGTGCAATTGCTGGCGCCGTATTTCCAGGAAGGCCGCTTGCTGAACGTTGCCCATCAATATCAGCAAGTAACCGATTGGCACACCCGCTCGCCGGCTGGCTTCTAAGGAGAAAACACATGCAATGGGAAGTCGTCATCGGGCTGGAGATTCACACCCAGCTCACCACCCAATCGAAGATTTTCTCCGGTAGCGCCACCACGTTCGGCTCCGAGCCCAACACTCAGGCCAGCCTCGTCGACCTGGGCATGCCCGGTACGTTGCCGGTGCTGAACCAGGAAGCCGTGCAGATGGCGGTCAAGTTCGGCCTGGCCATCGATGCCGAGATCGGTCAGCACAACGTGTTCGCCCGCAAGAATTACTTCTACCCGGACCTGCCGAAGGGTTATCAGATCAGTCAGATGGAATTGCCGATCGTTGGCAAAGGCCATCTGGACATCACCCTGGAAGACGGCACCATCAAGCGCATCGGCGTGACCCGCGCCCACCTTGAAGAAGACGCCGGCAAGAGCCTGCACGAAGACTACAGCGGCATGACCGGCATCGATCTGAACCGCGCCGGTACGCCGTTGCTGGAAATCGTTTCCGAGCCGGACATGCGTTCGGCCAAAGAAGCGGTCGCCTACGTCAAAGCGATGCACGCGCTGGTTCGCTACCTCGGCATCTGCGACGGCAACATGGCCGAAGGCTCGCTGCGTTGCGACTGCAACGTATCGATTCGCCCGAAAGGCCAGGTTGAGTACGGAACGCGCTGCGAGATCAAGAACGTCAACTCGTTCCGGTTTATCGAGAAGGCGATCAACAGCGAGATCCAGCGCCAGATCGATCTGATCGAAGACGGCGGCAAGGTCATTCAGCAGACCCGCCTGTACGACCCGAACACCAACGAAACCCGTGCCATGCGCAGTAAAGAGGAAGCCAACGACTACCGTTACTTCCCCGATCCTGACCTGTTGCCAGTGATCATCGAAGACGCATTCCTGGAGCATACCCGCGCCACGCTGCCGGAACTGCCGCCGCAGAAACGCGAGCGCTTCCAGTCGCAGTTCGGCCTGTCGCTGTACGACGCCAGCGTCCTGGCGTCCAGCCGCGAGCAGGCGGACTTCTTCGAGAAGGTGGTCAGCATTTCCGGGGACGCGAAGCTCGCGGCCAACTGGGTGATGGTCGAGTTGGGTTCGTTGCTGAACAAGCAAGGCGTCGAGATCGACGAGTCGCCGGTCAGCGCCGAACAGTTGGGCGGCATGCTGCTGCGGATCAAGGACAACACCATTTCCGGCAAGATCGCCAAGATGGTGTTTGAGGGCATGGCCAATGGTGAAGGCAGCGCCGACGAGATCATCGAGCAGCGCGGCCTGAAGCAAGTCACCGACAGCGGCGCCATCGAGTCGATGCTGGACGATGTCCTGGCGGCCAACGCCGAGCAGGTCGAGCAATATCGCGCGGCCGACGAAGCCAAACGCGGCAAGATGTTCGGCTTCTTCGTCGGGCAAGCGATGAAAGCATCGAAAGGCAAGGCCAACCCGGCTCAGGTCAACGAACTGCTGAAGCGCAAGCTGGAAGGCTGAGTGCAGAACCGGTGAGAGCGAGCGGCTCGCGAACACGTTAGTACAGTCGCTATGTTTTTAGCGACTGACACGCCGTCTTCGCGAGCAAGCTCGCTCCCACATATCCTCGCACCTACCTTATTGATCCAGTCCACGTTCTGCACGGGAACGATCATCACATTCTGTAGGGACCCTGCCCCATGCAGCGAATCCTCGGCGCTTGCGCCCTGCTCTCTCTGCTGGCCGGCTGCGCCAGTGACGGCCTCATCGACCCCCACGGCTACAACGCCACCGGCGGCGCCTCGTACTACGGCTCGCAACACCACGGTCAGCGCACCGCCAGCGGTGAACGCTTCGACGCCAATTCCCTGACCGCCGCGCACCGGCAACTGCCGTTCGGCACGCGCGTGCAAGTCACCAACCTGGACAACGACTGCAAGGTCATTGTCCGTATCAACGACCGCGGCCCGCACACCCGGGGGCGGCTGATCGATGTGTCACGCGCAGCCGCCGCGCAATTGGGTATGCTGCGCAGCGGAACCGCCCAAGTGCGGGTACAAGCCCTCGACGACTGACTGGTGCCCTGAATTCTCGCCCTAACGAATCTGCCCTTGCCCACCCTGATCGAGTTGGTGAGCGGCCTGCTGCTGATGATCATCGGCGCGCAAATGTCGGTGCGCGCTGCCGTGGCCCTGGCCGCCCTGCTCAAGACCCGCCCGCTGTTCCTCGGCCTGACCGTCGTCGCGCTGGGCAGCAGCGCCCCGCAACTGGCGGTCGGGCTGCAAGCGGCATTCACCGACAGCACCGACATTGCGGTCGGCAGCGTCATCGGCAGCAATATTTTCAACATATTGGTCACGCTGGGGCTGTCCGCCCTGATCATCCCGCTGCGCGTGGCCCGGCAACTGGTGCGCGTTGATCTGCCGCTGATGATCGCTGCCACCGCCCTGGTCGCGGCGCTGGCGTGGAATGGCGAGCTGAGCGCGCTGGATGGCGTCGTGCTGTTGCTGGGCATGGCGGCGTATCTGTTCGTTGTGGTCCGTCAGTTCGCCCACGGTGCGCGGCATGTGCCGAGAACAGACCTTGAGCCGCGCCGGCGCATCTGGCCGTTGCTGGGCCGTCTGGCACTCATGGCCTGCGGCCTGGCGCTGCTGACGTTTGGCAGTTATCTGCTGGTCGGCGCGGCGGTCTCGGTCGCGCTGGATCTGGGCCTGTCGGAGCGGGTGATCGGCCTGACCGTGATCGCCGTCGCAACCTCGCTGCCCGCGCTGATGACCTCGCTCATCGCAGCACTGCGTGGCGAGCGCGATATCGCCGTGGGCAACATCATCGGCAGCAACCTGTTCAACCTGCTGGGCGGGCTCGGCATCACGGCGTTGATTTCCACCGGGCCGTTGTCGATCTCGCCCAATGCGCTGGATTTCGATTTGCCGGTGATGCTGGGCGTCGCGGCGCTGTGCGTGCCGCTGTTCTACTCGGGGTACCGAATCACCCGGCTGGAGGGGCTATTGATGCTTGGGCTTTACGCGGTGTACGGGCTGCACATCGTGTCGTTTACCACGGGCATGCCGCTGGCCGAGCGGCTGGAACGACTGATGATCCATTACGCGCTGCCGGTGATTGCGGTGTGCATTGTGGTGGGTACGGTGCGAGCGTGGCGGCGTCAGCACTAAGCCCTGACAAATCGTAGGGGCGCGCGAATGGTGGGAGCGAGCTTGCTCGCGAATGCGCAGGGACATCCGCCAAATCTTCAGCGGCTGAAGTGACGTCTTCGTGAGCAAGTTCACTCCCACACGGACAGTGATTGCTGCGCGAAAGCTCGGCGTACGGACGACAGCTATCTCCCACCTTTCAGCGCCGGGATACCTAAATCCACCCGCCCCACTGCAGGATGAAAATCCCGATATTGGTGGTGACCGCCGCTGCCAGGGTGGTCATGACGATGATCGACGCAGCCAACTCATGATTGCCATTGGCCGCGCGGACCATGACGAAACTGGCCGACGCCGTCGGAGCGCCGAAATACAGAAACAGAATCCCCAGCTCCGCATGCCGGAAGCCCAGCAGCCACGCACCCAGCGTGCAGATCAGCGGCAGCCAGACCATCTTCATCAGGCTCGCGCTGATCGCCAACGTCCCGCTCTCTCGCAACGACTTCAACGACAGCGTGCCGCCGATGCACATCAGCGCCAGCGGCAGAGTCATCTGCGCCAGATAGCTGCCGGACGTGTCGAGCCATTTGGGGAGCGGGATCTGGAAGTAGGCGAACGGCGCCGCAATGACAATGCTGATGATCAGCGGATTGGCCATGACGCTCTTGGTGATGCTCCACGGGTCGGACTTGATCACCGGGCTGTAAACCGCCAGCACCACGGTGGACAGGGTGTTGTAGAACAGGATGACCAGCGCGGCGAGGATGGCACCCAGGGAAATGCCGTAGTCGCCGTACATGCTCGCGGCCAGGGCGAGGCCAATCACACCGTTGTTACCGCGAAACGCGCCTTGGGTGTACGTGCCTCGTTCGGCGAACGGCACGCGGTAGATGGCCCAGCCCCACGACAACGCAAAACCCGCTAGCGTGGCGACGATGAAGTAGATCAACACGCCTGGCTGAAACGCCGCGTGGAGGTCAGCGTGAATGATCCCCAGAAACAGCAGCGCCGGCATGGTGCAGTTGAACACCAACGAGGAAGCGGTGTGAATGAAGCTGTCGTTGATCCAGCCCACGCGCTTGAGCAATACGCCGAGAAACAACATCGCAAAGACCGGCGCGGTGATGTTCAGGGTTTCCAGAAAGATTGCCAGCATGCACGCCAAACCCTGAGCCGTCGTTAGGTGGCTAATGATAGGCCAGCGGCGCGGGAAGTGTTACCGGCAATTACGCAGTGGTCGTACAACCCAAGGCTGCGTCAGGCGATGGGCGCGGGTTGCAGCGTCTTCTCAAACACTGAAACCCCGTCCAGATCCCGCAGCGTCACGGTCATCTCCCCGCTCTGGCCATCGATGTTCACCTCACCAAAAAACTGAAACCCGGCAAACGGCGAGGTGTTCTGCGCCGGCGGCGCCTTCTGGAACACCAGTTCAGGCCCGAACGTCTTGTCCAGGGTATTGGGTCAGAAACTGCCCGCATTGAGTGGCCCCGCGACAAACTCCCAGAACGGGTCGAAATCCTGGAACACCGCTTGATCCGGGAGGTAGTGGTGTGCCGCGCAGTAATGCACATCGGCCGTCAGCCAGACGGTGTCGCGCACCTTCTGCTGGCGCAGGAAACCCAGCAGCTCGGCGACCTCCAGTTCGCGGCCCTTTGGCGCGCCATTCTCACCGTTGGCGATCGCCTCCCAGCGCATCACGCCGGGGCTGATCTCGCCGTCGGGCACGCCGAGGCCGATAGGCATGTCGGCGGCAATGACTTTCCACTGAGCGCCGGAAGCTTGAAGTTCACGCTTGAGCCAGTCCAGTTGCTCGCGGCCGAGAAACGCGGTGGTCGGCCCGGCCTTGTCGGCCAGATTGGCGTCGTTGCCATCACGGTAGCTGCGCATGTCGAGCACGAACACGTCCAGCATCGGGCCGTAAGGGATCTTGCGATAAACACGACCGCCGTTGTCGGCACTCTGCAAGCGCATCGGCGCGTATTCGAGAAACGCCTGACGCCCGCGGGATGCCAACAGCTGGATGTCTTTGACCTTGTAGCGATCGTCGAGCTGTTTGCTCGGTGACCAGTTGTTGGTCACTTCGTGGTCGTCCCACTGCCAGATCTGCGGGACCTCGGCGTTGAAGCGCCGCAGGTTCTCGTCCATCAGGTTGTAGCGGTAGGCGCCGCGGTATTCGTCGAGGGTTTCGGCGACCTTGCTCTTCTCTTCCGTGGTGATGTTGCGCCAGATGCGCCCGCCTTCGGTGACCACTTCGGCGGGCACCGGGCCGTCGGCGTAGATGGTGTCGCCGCTGTGGATGAAGAAGTCCGGCAAGCGCAGGCGCATGGCCTCATAGATGCGCATGCCGCCGATCTCGGGGTTGATGCCGAAGCCCTGGCCGACGGTGTCGCCGCTCCAGACGAAGCGGATGTTGCGGCGATTGACCGGCACGCTGCGCAGGTGGCCGAACCAGGGTTCGCTGGCGACGCCGGTTTGCGCGTCTTCGAAGAACACCCGGTAGAAGATGGCTTGATCCGCCGGCAGACCGGTAAGTTCGACGCGGGCGGTGAAGTCAGTGCGCTGGTCGGCGAGCAGCGAGACCGTGCGGCGGGGGTTGGTGAACATGCTGCGGGTGTCCCATTCGACCACCATGCGCGCCGGCCGGTCGCTGCGACTCCAGACCATGGCGCGGTCGCCGAGCACATCGCCGGACTGCACGCCGTCGGTCATCTTCGGGCGATCCTTCACCGAGGCAAGGACCGCCGGCGCAAGCCCCGGCAACAACAATCCGGCGCCAGCGGCCTGGATGATACGGCGGCGAGTCAGGTCGAACCGGGACATGTTTATCCTCCTCAAGGGAATCCAAAAGGAGGACGCTAGCAGCGGATTGTTTGCGGGAGATGACAGGGAACTAGATGGCAGGCTTAACGCACACCTGTAGGAGCGCGCTTGCCCGCGAAGAGGCCGGTACATCCGACACATCTTCAGCGCCTGGGATATCGCCTTCGCGAGCAAGCTCACTCCTACAATTGATCGTGTTCGGCAGCAGAATTCCGGGCCGCACTCAGCCTTCTGTAGGAGTGAGCTTGCTCGCGAAGAGGCCCTGACATTCAACCCATCACTGCATGACAAACCGCGCACTTGTAGGGCTGGCTTTAGCCGGGAAGGCGTCGGTAGTCACACCAAAGTTCAGATGGCGGGCACACCGGCCTCTTCCCGGCTGAAGCCGGTCCCACTAAAAGCATCGCGTGCATCCCGTGGAACCGGTTATAGGCGGGGAAACGCCAGCGATTACGCGCCGGCGGGCACCGCATCCAGCTCGGCGGGTTCAGGTCGTTTCAGCAGCGCGTACAGCACGCCGGTAACGACGCTGCCCGCCACGATCGCCAGCAGATACAGCAGCGCATGGTTAATCGCGTTCGGGATCAGCAGCACGAACAACCCACCGTGGGGCGCCATGAGTTTGCAGCCGAAGAACATCGACAGGGCACCGGTCAGCGCGCCACCGACGATGCTCGCCGGAATCACCCGCAGCGGGTCTTTCGCCGCAAACGGAATCGCGCCTTCGGAGATGAAGCACAGCCCCAGCACGAACGCCGCTTTGCCCGCCTCACGCTCGCTCTGGGCAAACTTGCGCCGGGCGATCAATGCCGCGATGCCCATGCCGATCGGCGGGACCATGCCGGCCGCCATTGTTGCCGCCATCGGCGCGCCGCTGCTCGAGGCCAGCAAGCCCACCGAAAACGCATAGGACGCCTTATTGATCGGCCCACCCAGATCCACGCACATCATCGCGCCCAGCAGCACGCCGAGCAGCACCGCGTTGGCCGTGCCCATGGTGTCGAGGAAGTGGGTCAGCCCTTCGAGCATGCCGGCGACCGGCTTGCCCACCACGTAAATCATTACCAACCCGGTGAACAGGCTCGCCAGCAGCGGAATGATCAGAATCGGCTTCAGCGCTTCGACACTTGCCGGCAACTTCGCGTAGCGATTCACCGCCCAGGCGCTGTAACCCGCCAGGAATCCCGCGATGATGCCGCCAATGAAGCCCGCGCCCAAGGTGCTCGCCAGCAGACCACCGATCATCCCCGGCGCAAGGCCCGGACGGTCGGCAATGGAATACGCGATGTAACCGGCCAGCAACGGCACCATCAACTGGAACGCCGCGCCCGCGCCGATCTGTTTCAAGGCTGCCGCCAGCGTGCCCGGTTCTTCCGCCGCGTGAATGCCGAACACGAACGACAGTGCGATCAGCAAACCGCCCGCCACCACCATCGGCAGCATGAACGACACGCCGGTGAGCAGGTGTTTGTAGACGCCGGTCTTTTCCTTTTTGGAAGAGGCCTTGGACGTTGAAGCCGTTGACTCAACTTCCGCCTCCGCCAGCGCTTTCTTCAGCGTCGTTTCAGCTTGCTTGAGCGCAATACCGGTGCCGCAGCGAAAGATGCGCTTGCCGGCAAAACGCTCGGTGGCGACTTCGATATCACACGCCAGCAGCACCACATCGGCGTCGGCGATGGCCTGGGCGCTGAGCGGATTACGCGCACCGACCGAGCCCTGGGTTTCCACCTGCAGTTCATAGCCGAGCTTTTTGGCTGCCTGCTGAATCGCCTCGGCCGCCATAAAGGTGTGAGCGACGCCGGTCGGGCACGCCGTCACCGCCACCAGACGCGGTTGCGCGCTGGAAGCAGTCGGCGCAGCAGAAGTCGCGGTGTGCTCGGCCGCCAGCGCCGCCGCTGAACGCAGAAAGCCGTCGGCGTCCTGCAACGCTTGCGCGGGCGTGGCCTGATACAGGCGCTTGCCGGCGAAACGCGCCAGGTCCAGCGCGCCGGTGTTGACCACCAGCACCCAGTCGGCCGCTTCGATGTCGCCCGGCGACAGTTGCTTCTCCGGGTGGCGCGGATCATGGATCTCGACGCTGGTGCTCCAACCCTGGCGCTGGGCCGCCGCATCCAGCAGACGGGCACTGAGGACGCTGCTGATTTTGCCGTTCGGACAGGCCGTAACGATGGCTAACTTCATCACACTTCCTCTCTTGTTATGCCGTCAGGGCGCGGACGTTGACACCGCTTTCCAGACGTTTCAATTGCGCCGGATCATTGATGCCGAAGCCGATCTGAGTCACGGCCATGGCCGCAATGGCCGTGGCAGTTCGCAAGGTTTGCTCGGGTTTGTGCCCAGACAGCAAGCCGTGGACCATCCCGGCCAGCAGCGAATCCCCCGCGCCGACGGTGCTGGCGACGGTGACTTTGGGCGGCAGTGCCTGCAACGCGACGTTGGAACTGAACCAGTGAACGCCCTCCGAGCCTTGGGAAATCACCACGTGCTCGATGCCACGCTGGCGCAGATCGGCCGCTGCCTCGGCTTGCGCGGCGATGGAAATGATCGGCGCATCAAGGGCGTCGGCCAGTTCTTCGGTGTTGGGCTTGATCATCCACGGCGACGCTTCCAGGCCGGCGCGCAACGCTTCGCCGCTGGTGTCCAGCGCCACTTTCAAACCCATGGCGTTGAGGCGCAGCAACAACGTTTTCAGCCACTGCGCACTGACGCCGCGGGGCAGACTGCCAGCCACGACCACCGCATCAAAACCCGCCGCGATCTGTTCAACCCGAGCGGCCAGCGCCTGTTGCGCCTGGAGGCTGACTTCCGGGCCCGGGCCGTTGAGGTCGGTGATGCGCCCGCTGCTTTCCGCCAGCTTGATGTTGCTGCGCGTCTCGCCTGGTACCCGCACGAACTCATCGACGAAGCCGCGCTTGGCGAACAGGGTTTCGAACGGCTGCTGGTTATCGACGCCGAGGAAGCCCGCGACGGTCAGCTCGTGCCCCAAATCAGCCAACACCTGGGCGACGTTGATGCCCTTGCCCGCCGCGTGGCTGAGCATGGCGTCGCTGCGGTTGACCTGGCCGATCTGTAAGGGGCCCAACTGCACGGTCAGGTCCAGCGCCGGGTTCATGGTCAATGTCAGAATTTTCGCCATTACAGCCCCTCCACGAGGGCACGCACGTCCGCCGCGCTGCCAACGGCCAGGGCCGCCTGCGCAAGTTTCCGGGCTTCGATCAGATTCAATTCACGGACGCAGGCTTTGACTTCGCCGATGCTCCGCGCCGAGACGCTCAATTCATCCACACCCAGACCGACCAGCACCGGCACGGCCAGCGGGTCGGCGGCCAGTTCGCCGCAGACGCCTACCCATTTACCGTTGGCGTGAGCGGCGCGCACGGTGATGTCGATCAGTTGCAACACCGCCGGGTGCAGACCGTCGGCCTGGGCGGACAACGTCGGGTGACCGCGATCGATGGCCATCGTGTACTGGGTCAGGTCGTTGGTGCCGACGCTGAAGAAATCCACTTCTTTCGCCAGCACCGGTGCCAGCAACGCCGCCGACGGCACTTCGATCATGATCCCCAGTTGCAGGTCGGCAACCGGGATCTCCAGACGCAGACGCTCGGTCATGTCGCGGGCCTGGCGCCATTCTTCAACGGTGCCCACCATCGGAAACATGATGCGCAACGGGCGATTGTCCGCCGCACGCAGCAACGCACGCAGCTGGCTTTCCATGATGTCCGGGCGTTGCAAGGTCAGGCGAATGCCGCGCACGCCGAGAAACGGGTTTTCTTCTTTATCGATGGGCCAGTACGGCAGCGGCTTGTCGCCGCCGACGTCGAGGGTGCGAACCACCAGCGGGCGACCGTCGAGGTCGTTGAGCACGCGTCGGTATTCCGCTTCCTGTGTCGCTTCATCGGGCGCGGAACTGTGGGCCATGAACAGCAATTCGGTGCGCAGCAGGCCAATCCCTTCGGCGCCCTGCTCCACTGCTGCCGGCGTGCCGGCGCTGTCACCGATGTTGGCGAAGACCTCAACGGTGTGGCCGTCCTGGGTGATCGCTGGCTCCATGCGCAGGGCAGCGGCAGCCTTGAGGCGTTGCTCGCGGGTGTCACGGTCTTGCAAGGCACGCTGCAGGGTCGCTTCGTCGGGCGCAACGTCGAGACGCCCGCGCTGGCCGTCAATCAACAACTGGGTGCCGGATTTGATCAGCAACACCGCATCGCCCGCACCTACAAGGGCGGGGATGCCCAGCGCCCGGGCGACGATGGCGCTGTGGGCCGTGGCGCCGCCGCGGGCGGTGAGAATGCCGGCGACACGGGCAGGGTCCAGACGCGCGACGTCGGATGGACCGACTTCGTCCATCACCAGAATGTAAGGTTCTTCCGGCTCAACCAGGTCTTCGACGCCGCAGATTTGCGCCAGCACCCGGCGGCCGACATCCCGCAAGTCAGCGGCGCGCTCGGC
Source organism: Pseudomonas graminis (assembly GCF_013201545.1). Classification (NCBI taxonomy): domain Bacteria; kingdom Pseudomonadati; phylum Pseudomonadota; class Gammaproteobacteria; order Pseudomonadales; family Pseudomonadaceae; genus Pseudomonas; species Pseudomonas graminis. The sequence goes on along the minus strand of NZ_CP053746.1, from coordinate 2,649,142 downwards.
CAGCAGCGCGTCTTTCAGCTGTTCCTGCTGACGCGCGGCGGCCTCGATCACGTTCATCCACGCGGCAGCGGCGCTTTCGCCTTGTTTCAGACGCTGGGCCACTTCGTCGACCAGCTCGGGGTCGGCGAGCATTTCCTGGTGGGTGACGAAAATCTCGCGAATGGCCTTCGCCGTGCTGCGTTGAATCAATTGCTCGATGTCGACGCGCACCTGCGCCAGCGCGCTGTGCAGACGTTCGTGTTCGACGCTTTGCGATTCGCCCTGTGCCGGGTAATCGAACACCGGCAGAACATGCACGTGGGCCGGGCCGACGGCGATGCCGGGCGCAGCAGGCACGGCCGGAATCTGAGTGCCTGCAGCGGGGGCGCTGAGGGTTTTTTCAACAACCGCCGTGGCTGGCTTGACTTCGGTATGGGTCGGCAACGGCTCGATTTCTTCGCCCAGGCCTTCGAGCACCGCAGCGATCAACGCAGGCAAGGCGTCGGCAGCAATGGTCGGCTCGGCGATGAACTCAAGGGACTGACCGCGCTGCACGCCGAGGCTCAGCAGTTTACTCAGGCTCTTGGCCGACACAGGATTTTCGGTGCCATCGACGATGCGCACGCGAATGTCGCCGTCAAAGCCCTTGGCCAGTTGCGCGAGGATTTTCGCGGGACGCGCATGCAGGCCGTGGGCATTGGCCAGGGTCACGCGCTCACTCGGCCAGTCGGGCGGCACTTCGCCGCCCAATGCCTGAAGCACCGCGCGACTGCTGGTCGCTTCACCCAGTACGTGGCCGCGACCTTCGATCAGCAAGGCGCACAAACGTTCGAGCAACGCCTGGTGGGACTCACCCAGACTTGCCAGACAGAACAGCCCGGTCAGCGACTGGCCCAGATGACGCATGGGTTTGTCCGGCGTAACGAAGGCCAGGCCGGGCTTGTTGACCATCTGCTCACTGTGCAGCCACCAGAGGCCTTCGCCCAACGGCAGCGGCTCGACCTGCTGCAGCACCGCCGCGAAACCGTTGTTCACGCACTCGGCTTTGCGCAGCAAACGCGCGCCGCGCCAGACGAGCTCTTCGAAATCATCGACCATGACGCCCAGGCTGATCATCTGAGCATCGAGGGCCAGTTCCTGCGGCGCGCCTTGCAGCAGTTTGAGCAGAGACTCGGGATCCTTCGACTGACGCAGCGCCTCGCCCAGGTCGTTTTCACCCAGGGCGCGGGTCAGCAACTGAAGCAACCGCAAATGCTCGTCGGACTTGGCAGCGATGCCGATGGCCAGATAGACCATTTGCCCGTCACCCCAGTCCACCCCCTCGGGGAATTGCATCAGGCGCACGCCGGTGGCGAACACCTGGTCGCGGGTCTGCGGCGTGCCGTGGGGAATGGCGATGCCTTGCCCCAGAAAAGTCGAACCCTGTTGCTCGCGCGCCTGCAAGCCTGCAAGGTAGCCGGGAGCCACCAGGCCATCGGCGACAAGCAAGTCAGCCAGCAGTTGCAACGCGGCGGGCTTGTCCACCGCCGACTGGTCCATGGAAATTTGCTCTATGGTCAGCTCGAGCATTGCGTTCTCCTGTGCTGCGCGGGGTCGCGCCAGATTCTTGTTGTAGGACCGGTCGTACACACCGATGACGTACGGTTTGCTTAATAATGAATGCGAAAACTCACATTGATACTTCGACTCAGGGCCCGCCTTGGGCAAAAAGCAGGGCAAAAGGCGCCATAAACCGGCCTGCTGAATCGTTTAATCTAGCGTGCCGCGCACGTTACTTGATAATCCATGCGGATTGAAGCTCATCCGGTCGAATCGTGTAGGAAACATCCTTCGCGGCACACACGCTTCCTACGAGACAACGGTCTGCTGTCATGATGGCTGTTAATCGGTGAAAATCCCTGCCACGGTAGTTCAGCTCTCACTTCTGCTTCTCATCACGAAAGGATGCCCGGCTTGAAACTCAGTGATATTGCGCGTCTGGCCGGTGTTTCTGTGACCACGGCCAGCTACGTGATCAACGGAAAGGCCGAACAGCAACGCATCAGCAGCGCGACGGTCGAGCGCGTGCGCGCGGTGGTCGACGCCCACGGCTTCCGGCCCAACCCGCAGGCGGCCGGGCTGCGCAGCCGGCATACCCGGACCCTTGGCTTCATCCTGCCCGACCTCGAGAACCCCAGTTACGCGCGCATCGCCAAGCAACTGGAACAGGGTGCCCGCGCGCGTGGTTACCAATTGCTGATCGCCAGTTCAGACGACGATCCCATCAGCGAGTTGCAGTTGTTGCAGCTGTTTCGCGCGCGACGCTGCGATGCGCTGTTCGTCGCCAGTTGCCTGCCGGCCAGTGATGACAGCTACCGCGCGCTGCAACAGCAAGGGACGCCGGTCATCGCCATCGACCGGGAGATGGACCCGGCGCACTTCTGTTCGGTGGTCAGCGATGACCATGACGCCAGCCAGCAACTGACCCGCAGCCTGCTGGAGATCAAGCCGCGGCACATCGCCCTGATCGGCGCGCGGCCGGAGCTGAGCGTCAGTCAGGCGCGGGCCAGTGGTTTCGAAGATGCGCTGGAGGGTTTCGAAGGCTCGGTGATCATCGAACACGGCGACGCGTTCAGCCGTGACTGCGGCCAGCAACTGGCCAGCGACATGTTTGATCGCCTGGGGTATTTCCCCGACGCGCTGATTACGACGTCCTATGTCCTGCTGCAAGGGGTGTTCGATTTGCTGCACCAGCGCCGCCTGAACCCGGACCAGCTTCATCTGGGCACATTCGGTGACACGCAATTGCTGGATTTCCTGCCGTTGCCGGTCAATGCCATGGCTCAGCAGCACCATCTGATCGCTGAAAAAGCCTTGGCCCTGGCGTTGTCGGCCATCGAGCAGGATCAGTACGAGCCAGGCGTGCATGCCATCGTGCGGACATTCAAACAACGGATTCACGAGGCGTAAGCAACGTGCGACTGATCGACACTCACACGCACCTGGATTTCGACAACTTCGACGCCGACCGCGACGCCGTCCTCGCCAACAGCCGGCAGTTGGGTGTCGATCGCATCGTGGTGCTGGGCGTCTATCAGCGCAATCTGCAACGGGTGTGGGATCTGGCGATCAGCGAACCCTCGGTGTACGCCGCGCTGGGTCTGCACCCTGTGTTCCTCGAAGAGCATCAGCCCGAGCATGTGCAGCAGATGCGCGACTGGCTGACGCGTCTGGCCGGGCATCCCAAGCTCTGCGCCGTGGGTGAAATCGGTCTGGATTACTACATCGAATCCCTGGACCGCCCGCGGCAACAGACGTTGCTTGACCAGCAGTTGCAGCTGGCCGCCGACTTCAACCTCCCTGCCCTGCTCCACGTGCGCCGCAGCCACGCCGACACCATTGCCGCGCTCAAGCGCTTCAAGCTCAAGCGCTGCGGCATCATTCACGCCTTCGCCGGCAGCCGCGAAGAAGCCCGGGAATACATCAAGCTGGGTTACAAGCTGGGGCTGGGCGGTGCGGCGACGTGGCCGCAGGCGTTGCGCATGCACCGGGTGATCGCCGATCTGCCGTTGGAAAGCGTCGTGCTGGAAACCGACTCCCCGGACATGGCGCCGGCAATGTTTCCGGGCCTGCGCAACAGCCCCGAGCATCTACCCGATATCTGCGCGGCCATCGCCAAGCTGATGAACATCCCCGCCGACGCACTGGCCGCCGCGAGCACCGCCAACGCCTGTGAGGTATTCGGCTGGAGCTGATCCTGTCGCCGATTTCATGTTGCGAGAAGAAATTTCAAAGACGCAGCGCGGTCCCTTGGGTATCTCTATTGCTTAACCAAGGAACCGTTCATGACATTCTCGAAGTTCGCGCAGGCCTTGTCGCAATGGTCTGGCAGCCCACGAACCTTCCTCGTTGCGATTGCGCTGATCTGCGTGTGGGCCGCCACCGGGCCGCTCTTCCATTTCAACGACACCTGGCAACTGATCATCAACACGTCTACGACGATCATTACCTTTCTGATGGTTTTCCTGATCCAGAACACCCAGAACCGCGATACCGATGAGCTGCATATCAAGATCGACGAACTGCTGCGGGTGACCAAAGACGCGCAGAACGCCGTGCTGAGCCTGGATAACCTCGACCAGAAGGAACTGCACGCGCTGCGCAAGAAGTACAAGGCGATGGGCGAAGGCATCGAGTTTGATCACACCGAGGCGTTTCCGGAGCCGGAGCCTGAGGCGGGTGAGGAGAAAGCAGAGTTGGTGACTGGCCGCTGATGCCTTTGACTCTTCAGCGGCAAAAGTGGCGTATTCGCGAGCAAGCTCGCTCCCACAGGGGCTGAGTACGGCGCAGAAACCTGTGGCGACACAATCACTCCCACATGGACCATGCACCAGCCGGACTAACAAGCCCGGCTGGTAGAGGGCTGAATTCCGGCTTAGGTAATCGGCGCCGGGTTGAACAACGTAATGTCGTTGTGCAAACGATACTTCTCGGTCCAGGTCGTCTTCTTTCCGCTGGCCACGTCCAGATAGAAGTGAAAAAGCTCCCATCCCAAGTCCTCGATGCTGGCGCGCCCGGTTGCAATGCGCCCTGCATCAACATCGATCAGATCGGGCCAGCGCTGGGCCAGCTCGGTGCGGGTCGACACCTTCACCACCGGTGACATCGCCAAACCATACGGCGTGCCGCGCCCTGTAGTGAACACGTGCAGGTTCATCCCGGCCGCCAGTTGCAGCGTCCCGCAAACAAAGTCGCTCGCCGGCGTCGCGCAGAAGATCAGGCCTTTGCGCGTCACCCGCTCGCCGGGGCCAAGCACCCCGTTGATCGCGCTGCTGCCGGATTTGACAATCGACCCCAGCGACTTCTCGACGATGTTCGACAGCCCGCCCTTCTTGTTCCCCGGCGTGGTGTTGGCGCTGCGGTCCGCTTCGCCCTTGGCCAGGTAACGGTCGTACCAGTCCATTTCGCGAACCAGGCCTTCAGCGACTTCCATGTTTTCGGCACGGGAGGTCAGCAGGTAGATCGCATCACGCACTTCGGTCACTTCCGAAAACATCACGGTTGCGCCCGCGCGCAGCAACAGGTCCGAGGCATAACCCAGCGCGGGGTTGGCGGTGATGCCGGAAAACGCATCGCTGCCGCCGCACTGCATGCCCAGAATCAATTCCGACGCCGGCACGGTTTCGCGACGACGCTGGTCGAGCTTCTTCAAGCGTGTCTCGGCCAATTCCATGATCTGCTCGATCATTTCGTTGAAGCCGTGCTTGGAGTCTTGCAAGCGATACAGCCAGGGCTCGCTCAGGTCGACCGAGGCGTCGCCAGTGTGCATGACCTGATCGGCCTGCAGCTTCTCGCAGCCGAGGCTGATCACTAGCGCCTCGCCACCCAGGTTCGGGTTGCGCGCCAGGTTGCGCACCGTGCGAATCGGGATGTACGCGTCTTTGGCAGTGATGGCGACGCCGCAGCCGTAGCTGTGGGTCAGCGCCACCACGTCATCGACGTTCGGGTACTTGGGCAGCAATTCCTCGCGGATGCGCTTGACGGCGATATCCAGAACCCCGGTGACGCACTGCACCGTCGTTGTGATGCCCAGGATATTGCGCGTGCCAACGGTGCCGTCGGCGTTGCGGTAACCCTCGAAGGTGAAGCCTTCCAGCGGCTCACCCCTGACCGGCACGGCGTCTGACATCGGCAGGCTGTCCAGCGCCGGCGCTGATGGCATGCGCAGCTGATCTTCCTTGACCCAACTGCCTTTCGGGATCGGCTGCAGCGCATAGCCGATGGTGTGGCCGTAACGAATGATCGGCTCCCCTTCGGCGATGTCCACGGTGTTCACCTTGTGGCTCTGCGGCACATTGTCGACGGTCACCAGACCGTTATCGAATTCAGTCCCCGCCGGTACGCCCTGGTCATTGACCACGACGACGACGTTATCAAGCGCATGCAGGCGAATGTAACGCGGCGAGTCGGCATGTTGGATCAAGTTCATCACGGTTTTTCCTCAGAGTTTCGCTTGAGAAAGCTCGGCTTCACTGGCCGGCAAGGCACCCTTCTGTGGGGTTTCCTTGAGTTCTACACGTTTGATTTCACCGACGATGAAGATGTAGCTGATCACCGCCACCAGCGCGTTGGCGCCGACGAACACCAAGGCCCATTTGAACGAACCGGTGGTGCTGATGATGTAACCGATGACAATCGGGGTGGTGATGGAAGCGATGTTACCGAACATGTTGAACAGACCGCCGCTCAAACCGGCGATTTGTTTCGGCGATGCGTCGGACATGACCGCCCAGCCCAGTGCGCCAACGCCCTTGCCGAAGAAGGCCAGTGCCATGAAGCCCACGACGACCCATTCGATGTCGACGTAGTTGCACGTCACGATCGAGGTCGACAGCAGCAGGCCACCAATGATTGGCGCCTTGCGAGCGACGGTCAGCGAGTGGCCTTTGCGCAGCAGGTAGTCGGAAATGATCCCGCCCAGTACGCCGCCGATGAATCCGCAAATGGCCGGCAGCGAAGCGATGAAGCCCGCCTTGAGGATGGTCATGCCGCGTTCTTGAACCAGGTACACCGGGAACCAGGTCAGGAAGAAGTAGGTGATGCCGTTGATGCAGTATTGAGCCAGGTAAATGCCCAGCATCATGCGGTTGGTCAGCAACTGACGCACATAGTCCCATTTCGGCCCGCTGGCAGAGCCTTTGCCCTTGTCCTGATCCATGTCGACCATGCCGCCGTTGTTGGCGATGTGATCGAATTCTTCCTTGTTGATTTTCGGGTGGTTGCGCGGGCTGTGGATAACTTTCAGCCAGATCAGGGAGAACAGGATGCCGATGCTGCCCATCACGATGAACACGTGCTGCCAGCCGAAGGTGTAAACGATCCAGCCCATGATCGGGGCGAACAGAACGGTGGCGAAGTATTGTGCCGAGTTGAAGATCGCCGAGGCCGTGCCGCGCTCAGACGTCGGGAACCAGGCCGCCACGATACGGGCGTTGCCGGGGAACGACGGTGCTTCGGCGAGGCCGACCATGAAGCGCAGGGCGAACAGCAGGAAGATGGCGGTGGAGAGACCGAATTCGCCGACGTAGCCTTGCAGCACGGTGAACAGCGACCAGGTGAAGATGCTCAATGCGTAGACTTTCTTGGAGCCGTAGCGGTCCAGAAGCCAGCCGCCTGGGATCTGGCCGGCGACGTAGGCCCAACCAAATGCGGAGAAGATGAAACCGAGGGTAACGGCGTCGATGCCGAGGCTTTTCTGCAGGCTGGAGCCCGCGATGGCGATGGTTGCACGGTCGGCGTAGTTGATCGTGGTCACCAGAAACAGCATGAGCAAGATCAAATAGCGGACGTGCGTCGGCTTGGTTTTCTGCATGTTCGAAACTCCCACTAGTTATTTTTTTTGCGCGGGTAAACGATCTTATGTGTGTGCTGCTCGCCTCTGCCCCTAAAACAGATGCGATGTGAAGCTGTGCTGCGAGCTGTCCGTTAGCGAAGCCCCGAGGGCAAAAAACCGCTGATCGCTCAGCGGTTTTGCGGGAACTGGGCGATTACTGCTTGCCCTGCTTGTCCATCAACGCAGCCAGCATGTCGACTTCGTCCGACGTCAGGTCAGTCAGCGGCGCGCGGACAGGGCCTGCGTCGTAACCGGCAAGCTTGGCGCCCGCCTTGACGATGCTCACCGCGTAGCCGTGTTTGCGGTTACGGATGTCCAGGTACGGCAGGAAGAAATCGTCGATCAGCTTGCCGACGGTCTCGTGATCGTCTTTGGCGATGGCGTGGTAGAAGTCCATCGCCATTTTCGGCAGGAAGTTGAACACCGCCGAGGAGTAAACCGGCACGCCCAGCGCCTTGTAGGCAGCGGCGTAGACTTCTGCCGTTGGCAGACCACCCAGGTACGAGAAGCGGTCGCCCAGACGACGGCGGATCGAAACCATCAGCTCGATATCACCCAGGCCGTCCTTGTAGCCGATCAGGTTAGGGCAGCGCTCGGCCAATTGTTCCAGCAGCGAAGGGGTCAGGCGGCAGACGTTACGGTTGTAGACAACAACGCCGATCTTGACCGATTTGCAGACCGCTTCAACGTGGAGGGCGACGCCGTCCTGGCTGGCTTCGGTCAGGTAGTGAGGCAGCAGCAGCAGGCCTTTGGCCCCCAGACGCTCGGCTTCTTGAGCCATCTGAATCGCCTGGCGGGTCGGACCACCGACGCCAGCCAGAATCGGCACGCTGGTTTCGCAGGTGTCGACGGCAGTCTTGATGATTTCGGAGTATTCGTCGCCGGTCAGTGAGAAGAACTCACCTGTACCGCCTGCGGCGAACAGCGCGGAAGCGCCATACGGGGCGAGCCATTCCAGACGCTTGATGTAGCCAGCGCGGTGGAAGTCGCCTTGGGCATTGAAATCGGTAACCGGGAAGGAAAGCAGACCGTGAGAGAGGATGGACTTCAGTTCTTGTGGATTCATTATTCGAACACCCTGGGGAGCTATTTTTGTGGATGAAGCACCAGTCCTGCGCTGATGTCGTAAGTCATCGTACAACTGAGAGGGAGATCACTCAATAGCGTTTTGAAATATTTATGACTGGGGAGGATGAGTGGTGCCTGCTGATGCTGGCAGGGTGCAAAGCCCGGTTATGAGATGCCGCAGTCGCTACAGAGGTGTGCTATATGGCGCGATTTGTAGGAGTGAGCTTGCTCGCGATCTGGCGCAAAGCGGCAGCATTCTTGGTGATGCGGCGCGTCTGAAAGCACCGCAGCGTCAGTTTACGACTGTTGCGCAGCCGATCGCGAGCAAGCTCACTCCTACGGCCTCCGGCCAGAGTCAACGAGCCGACGTCCAAGCCTGAATCACCGACCCGCGCAAACACCTTAGAGGGCAGCGCAGCTATGCCCTACCCTTCTAACAACGTGTCTCAAGCCCGCTGCGATTCAGCCTCTTCATGGGCATGACGCAGCCGTTCGCGGCTATTGGTCAGGTGCAGGCGCATGGCGGCGCGGGCGGCATCGGAATCCTGGCGCGCGATGGCGTCGTAGATTTCCTCGTGCTCGCGGCTCAGGCGGCTCATGTAATGCTGGTTGTCGTCGTGGGCCAGGCGCGCAGAATTCAGACGGGTACGGGGAATGATGCTAGTGCCCAGGTGATTCATGATGTCGGTGAAGTAGCGGTTGCCGGTCGACAGGGCAATTGCCATGTGGAACTGGAAATCGGCGCCGACAGCATCGCTGGCATGGGCCGCGCTCTCGCTGAGTGCGTCGAGGGCGGCGCGCATATCGGCCAGTTGCTCGGCGGATCGGCGTTGGGCGGCCAGGCCGGCTGATTCGACTTCGAGACTGATGCGCAGCTCGAGGATCGCCAGGACGTCACGGAGGGTGACGATGGTGGCCGGATCGATACGGAAACCGCTCGGGCTCGGCGTGTCCAGAACGAATGTGCCGATACCATGCCGGGTTTCGACGAGTCCGGAGGCCTGGAGGCGAGAGATGGCTTCGCGAACAACCGTGCGGCTGACGCCCTGCTCTTCCATGATTGCAGACTCGGTAGGCAACTTGTCCCCGCGCTTTAGCCCGCCAGTGCGGATCCGCTCGGAGAGTTCAGTCACCAGTTCCTGTGCGAGACTGCGGTGCTTTCTGCGTGCGCGAGGCGGAGCGCTCTGATTTTCCATATCCAACATGCATCTCTAAATACACTGAACGCTGATGATAGCTCACCGGGTTGTGCGATCACACAACAACCCCGGCGAAGCACCTGGTTTACGACACTTTATCGCTTCAGCACTCTACGCTTAAAGTGCCGATTCGGTTAGCGGCTGCTCGTGCAACTGGCCACCGTCGATGCGCACGTGGCGACCATGGAAGCGCTTGAGGCTGCTGCGGTGGCCGATGCTGAGCAGGGTCACGCCCGGTAGGTCGTCCAGCAACGCCTGATACAGCGCGGCCTCATCCTCTTCGTCCATCGCGGATGTGGCTTCATCCAGGTAAAGCCAGTCCGGCGCGAACAGTAATGCTCGGGCAAAAGCGACGCGTTGTTGCTCACCCGGTGACAGCATGCGCTGCCAATGTTCGCTCTCGTCCAGTCGCGGGATGAGATGACCCAGGCGGCAGGTGTCCAGCACTTGAGCAAAACGCTCGACAGGATAGACCTCGGGCGCTTGGGGATAACTCAGCGCCTCCCGCAGCGTACCAATGGGCAGATACGGTTTTTGCGGCAGGAAGAACGCGCGTTTGGCGGGTAGCTTCACTGCACCATGTCCTTCTTTCCACAATCCGCCCATCGCCCGCAGCAGCGTACTTTTGCCACTGCCGGATCGGCCGCTGAGCATGACTTTTTCGCCTGCCGCAATGCGAATGTTGGCATTGTTCAGCAACTGGCGACCGCCGGCGAGAGACAGCGCCAGGCCATCGAGCTGCAAGGCATCGCTCTCATGACTGACCTTGATGGCCGGCACGCGCGCTTCGTTTTCGTCCATGGCCTGACGGAAGCTGAGCAGACGATCACAGGTGGCGCGCCACGACGCCAGCTGGGTGTATGCGTCGATGAACCAGCTGAAATTTTCCTGCACATTGCCGAACGCCGAGTTGATCTGCATCAGCTCGCCCAGTTCGATCTTGCCAGCGAAGTAACGCGGTGCAGCCACGACAAAGGCGAAGACGATGGCGATCTGTGAGTAACCGGCGGTAAAGAACGTCAGGCGCTTCTGCACCTTCATGATCGTCCAGAAGTTGCTCCAGACCATGCCGAACCGTGCGCTCAGGCGCTGATTCTCGTTGGCCTCCCCGTCGGACAGGGCGATGCTTTCGGCGTTCTCGCGAACGCGCACCAGAGAGAAACGCATGTCGGCCTCGTAACGCTGTTGCTGGTTGCTCAGCACGATCAAGCGTTTGCCGATCAGGTGAGTCAGCAAGCTGCCGACCGCGGCATAAATAAGCGCGGCCCAGAACATGTAGCCCGGAATGGTGATGCCAAACAGCTCGATGCTGCCGGACACGCCCCACAGGATCACCGAGAACGACACCAGGCTGACCACGGTGCGCAGCAGGCCAAGGCTCAGGCTGAGGGTGTCGGACGTGAAGTTATTGAGGTCTTCGGACAGACGCTGGTCAGGGTTATCGGTGTAACCGCCCTGCTCCAGCCGGTAGTAATTCTTGTGCGCGAGCCATTTGGCAAAATGCTGTTCGGTCAGCCAGCGACGCCAGCGGATGGTCAGCATCTGGGTCAGATAGAGGCGATACACCGCGCCGAGAATGGCGATGGCGGCAATGCCGCAGAAGTACAGAATCAGGTGGGTGAAGGCGCCCAGATCCTTATTCTGCAGGGCGTTGTAAAAGTCACGGTACCAGCTGTTGACCAGCACCGAGATAAACACACTGAACAGCGACAGCACGATCACTGCGATGAGCAGCACCCAGGCCATGCCTTTTTCTTCGCTGCGCCAGTAGGGCGTCACCAGCTTCCAGACCCGGGAAAAGAAATTCCCGTTTACAGCGTCATTGACCCTGGATTCGTCTACATCAAAATTCATGGCAAAAGCTCGGCAGCAGGCAATTAAAGGCGTTGGCGCCAATGTGCCAGACGCCACAGACGATCTTCCATGAATAAATGTTTAAGAAGCAGTCCCTGCTTAGCGACGAACCGGGCGCTTCTGCAACTTGCGCTGCAAGGTACGTCGATGCATGCCCAGCGCACGCGCCGTTGCGGAAATATTGCCCTCGTGTTCGGTCAACACGCGCTGAATATGCTCCCACTGCAAGCGGTCAACGGACATCGGGTTTTCCGGCACCAGTGTGTCCAGGTCGGCGTGTTCGGACAGCAGCGCTGCCAGCACGTCATCGGCATCGGCGGGTTTGCACAGGTAGTTGCAGGCGCCGCGCTTGATCGCCTCGACGGCCGTGGCGATGCTCGAATAACCGGTCAGGATCAGCACGCGCATTTCCGGGTCCAGTTCCAGCAGCTTAGGCAACAGCACCAGCCCCGAGTCCCCTTCCATTTTCAGGTCGACGGCGGCGTAGTCCGGAATGTCCTGCTGCGCGAGGGCCAGGCCCTCATCGGCGGAGCCGGCGGTGCTCACGCGAAAACCGCGGCGCGCCATGGCCCGCGCCATCACGCGGGTGAAGGTGGCGTCGTCGTCCACCAGCAGCAGGTGCGGCAGCTCTTCGCCTTCAACCTGGATTTCGTCAGTCATGCTTCATCTCCTCGTGCGTCACGGGGCAGGCGCAGCTCGGTCAGCGTGCCGCCTTCCTCGTGAGGATAGAGTTTCACCGAGCCGCCCGCGCGGGTCACGCTGGCCTTACTCAAGAACAGGCCAAGGCCGAAGCCTTTGCCCTTGGTGGTAAAAAACGGTTTACCGATCTGCTCGGCGATGGCCAACGGAACGCCGGCCCCATGATCGCGGATGCTGATGCGAATCTCGGTGGCGGTCCAGTCCAGATTCACCTCGAGCCCTTCGGCGCAGGCATCGGCGGCATTGTTGAGCAGGTTCAGCAGCGCCTGAGTGAGATCCGGCGGCGGCGCCAGCATCGGCACGTCGCCCTGCCCCAGCCGCTGAAAGCGATAAGTGGCTTCCGGGCGCATCAGGTGCCAGCGGTTGAGCGCCTGATCGAGCCAGTGCGTGACGGTCTGTTCCTGCACTGAAAGCCGGCGATTGGCTTCGGCGGCGCGCACCAGTTGCTGCAGCGTCTCCTTGCACAGCTTGACCTGATCCTGCAGCACCGAAAGATCTTCCTGCAGCGCAGGGTCCTTGTGGTCCTGTTGCATCTCCTTGAGCAGCACGCTCATGGTCGCCAGCGGCGTGCCGAGTTCATGGGCGGCGCCGGCAGCTTCGGTCGCTACCGCCAGCAGTTGCTGATCGCGCGCCCCTTCTTCGCGGCGCAAGGCACGCATGTGTTCCTGACGGCGCAGCTCTTCGGCCATGCGCGCGGCGAAGAAGGTGATTACACCAGCCGCCAGCGCAAAGCTCAGCCACATGCCGTAGATCTGCATGTTCTCGCGGGCCACAAACGCATCCAGCGGGAAGAACTTGGCCAGCATCAGCGTGTACAGCGCCAGCGCGATGCCCGACAGGATCAGCGAATAACGCCACGGCAGCGTCACGGCGGCGATGGTCAGCGGCACCAGGTAATAAGAAACGAACGGGTTGGTCGAGCCGCCGGAGAAGTACAGCAGCGCGCTGTGGATAAACAGGTCGAATGCCAGTTGCACGGCGTATTCGAGTTCGGTCACCGGCCACGAGGTGCGCAAACGGATGGCCGTCAGCAGGCAGACGATCGCCGAGAAACCCAGGGTGATGTCCAGCTGCAGCCAGGGCAGCGGCAGCATATCGAACAGATAGGCAAACCCCACTGAGCCCGCCTGTGCACCCAGCACCAGAATGCGGATGAACGTCAGGCGCCAGAGGTTCTGACGGGTGGCAGAAAGCAGTTGCAAGGGGGCGAGCATGAGCTCTCCTGATGAGCGCTCCAGGCGAATCGGAGCGAGTATAACCAATGCGACAACAGTTGCCGTCAAAGTGCGTCAAACCGCCACATCCATTTGACCTCCGCCCAATGGCGCAGGAACAAGCCTCCGGGTTCACAGTCTCATGGGCATCCGTCCGCCGAGGACTTGCCACATCCCTCGGGACGGTTCGCCAAACAAGGAGTTTTTATGTTCAGCCTTCGCCCTACTGCTGCACTGTTCACCCTCGGCGCACTCGCGCTGGCCAGCACCCCTGCCCTCGCCGACGACGTTCACTACAACCAGGTTTCGGTCCGCGCCGAAGTCAGCCAGGAAGTGCAGCGCGACCTGATGACCGTCACCCTCTACACCGAATCGCAGAACACCGACCCGGCCAAGCTGGCGTCCGGCGTCACTGAAACCCTGAACAAAGCCCTGGGCGAAGCGCGTCAGGTCAAAGACATCAACATCCGTCAGGGCAGCCGCAACAGCTACCCGATCTATGACGATAAAGGCCAGAAGATCACTGGCTGGCGTGAACACGCCGAACTGCGCCTGGAAAGCGCCGACTTTGCCGCCCTCTCCAAGTTGACCGGCGACCTGCTGGGTGGCGACATGAAAATGGGCGGCATGGACTTCTCCATTTCCAACCCCGCACGCAAGACCAGCGAAGACGCATTGCTCAAAGACGCGGTGACAGCATTCCGTGCTCGCGCGAAATTGGTGACCGACGCACTGGGCGGTACCGGCTACAAGCTGGTCAACCTGAACCTGAACACCTCCGGTTTTCCGCAGCCGTATCTGCGCGCGCCAGTCATGATGATGAAGGCCGCGCGTGCCGACGCCGCACCAACGCCAGATGTCGAGGCCGGCACCAGTCAGGTCAGTGTGGCAGCAGATGGCGTGATCGAAGTCGCTATCCCTTGATGCACACGGCGGCAGCCAAGGGCTGCCGCCTTTTCCCTCCCCCGTCCCCGCTTTATTACGGCCATCCCGTGGCCGCTTCCCCATCAGCGCAGCTCCTATCTCCTACGTCCCGGGGCGATTCGGCCGATTTTCACGCTGCCCGAAATAAATAGAATTGTCCGCAGCAAAACACACCTGACGCGCACTCAAGGCCGCCAGCCCCAAGGGCACGGCCGTGCGCGGCCAATGATTCAAGGAAGAATCCGATCATGCCTTTTCAAGCTCAAACCGTTATTCCTGTCGACGTGTCTACCCGCACGTTGCGCAGTACATTCGCGCTGGATCTACTGACCCACGTGGCCGAAACGCTCGCGCCAGAATCTTTTGCCATTGAGATGGGCAACGTCTTCGGTAACGACATTCCGCCTCACCTCTATACGAAGCTGCGGGACAAACTGCTGGCGGGTGAGGTGCATAACCCTGCCGTGCTTCTCTCCTGGGAGCTGGGCTTCGAAGCCGACTATGACAACCGCGAGCGGGTCATCCGTGTCGATTGGTCATTCTTCGCGCGTACGACCGCCCATCCGCAGCACTACTGGTGGTTGCTCACCGCACTGCTCCACGAATTCGGCCACCACATCGACAACGTCCTGCGCCATGAACTGGCTGATGAAAACGCGCCATTGGCGAACGATGCCCCATTCGAGGAAGGCCATCTGTTCACCTTGTGGTTGACCGAAGCAGCCTCCCCGTCACGAGACGACCTGAGCTTCGCCACGTATTCCGAAGTGGCCTCCAGCGATCGTGAGTACGCGATGTCCTGGAAGAACGCTTGCGAAGCCATCCGCGACTATCTGGCCTCGACCGATCTGCGCATCGAGCCTTCCCACAGCAATTCCGACCGCGAAGCCTTCGAAGCCGGCAACGCAGAGGCGAAAGGCAGCACCCACCAGACGATTGAATGGGTTCTGCAGGATTTCAAATTCAGCCGAACGGAAATCGACGCCGTTTATTTCGGCAACTGGCTACGGGATTACTCTCAGGTCGTTGATCCCAAGATCACCCGTGCACCCGACATGCCAAAAGAATTCCCGGCGACACTGTCCCGCGAGGGCTGGACGAATCTGGTCGACGTGCTGGCAGCCAAGAAATTCTTCGACCTGCGGATGCGCTATCCGAACGAAATGAAGGTCACGCCCAAAAAACTGGGTGTTTACCGGCCAACGGAACACATCGACAATCCGCTGGTGACCAATCCGCCGTTCCCGGACCCGAAAGTGCGTGACCCGGACTTCGAAGCCTGGGTGCTATCCGGTGATCCGTCCCTTGGCGCGGACTTGGCCACGTCGATGAAACGCTACATCGGCAACGCGGTGGGCTACATGGAGCAGGAGCTGCGCCTGGCCATGGAACAGGGCCGTTCCCTCGACGGACTGCGCAGCTTCGGCGCCGCGCTGCATGTGCTCGAAGACCTGTTCGCCCATTCAAACTTCGCAGAACTGAGCCTGATCAAGGCCGGCCATGTCAGGGTTCTACCCTGGACAACGCCTGTTCACGTCAAATGGAACCTGCCTCTGGTCACGGGCACATTCGGGGCCACCGACGTCATCGCCAGTCTGGCGGGACCGCTGGGCAAAATCCTCTTTTCCACCCAGGAGCTTGAGTTCGAGCTCACTCAGCCGGGTTATCGTTCGGACAGAGATAAAGTGATGCTGGTGTTGCTGAGCGAACACCCTGATCAGGATTATTTCAACGCATTCAACGCGCTGCTGACGGCCAGGGACGGCCTGGTGACGCTCGCCAAAAAAATGGGCGTAGACACCCTGAAGTTCTATCGCTGGCTGATCAACACCCCGGCGGGCATTTTGCTGAACGCGTACAACAGCGCGGCACAAGGTGTACTGACCTGGATCGGCAACAGCGTCGACGATGCGCAGACTCTGCTGGGCAGTGACCCGAACACCGATCCGACGCTGGAGCCGAGCCACTCGCAACTCTCCAAGGACCACGCCGAGCACCCGCTCCACGATTTGGCCGCGCTGCTCGCTACCGAAGCCGTGCGCAAAGTTGCCCAGTCCATGGTCGATTACTGGGCTGGCAAACCTGAGGCAGATCCGGTCGCCGTCGCGTCGGCATTCTTCTGCCATCCTGCCGACAGCGAATGGCAGTACCCGATCGTCAACGCATGGGCCGCCAGCAATCCGGCGGAAGTGGCACGCAGTGAATCGAAGAGCGAGCTGGACGAGACCCAGCAAGCGGCAATCGACGAACTGCGCGCCATCCAGAACACACTCATCAAAGACAGCCAGAGCTATTTGAACTACGTGTTCAACAGCAAAACCTCCCAGGCCTCGGGCTTGCAGGGCTTTCTGGAGCAGGGATTCATGAAAGTGGTTTCCGGCACCGCCTGGTGGAAGGAGTTGCAGAACTTCATTAAGTAATAAGCTTATGAATTTACCTGGCTTGTTGCCCGAGTGAGCCGTGCGGCATTCTTGGCGGTCTATCATCCCGTCGATGAATTCAGGCATGAGTGCCGCACTTAATGAGGTTCACATGGACACAACCTTCAAACCCCTGCTCCTGGCAGCCGCAATGGCGCTGTGCGTTCCCTCGGTGCAGGCGGCCAGCACCCTTGTCTATTGCTCGGAAGCCAGCCCTGCCGGCTTCGATCCCAGTCAGTACACCAGCGGCACCGAGTTCGATGCGTCAGCGGAAACAGTCTTCAATCGCCTGACCCAGTTCAAGCGCGGCGGCACCGATGTCGAGCCGGGCCTGGCAACTAAATGGGACGTGTCCGAAGACGGCTTGAGCTACACCTTTCACTTGCGGCCTGGCGTGAAATTCCACACCACGGACTATTTCAAACCGACCCGCGACTTCAACGCCGATGACGTGCTGTTCACTTTCAATCGTCTGCTGAACCCGGACGACCCGTTCCGAAAGGCGTACCCGTCGGAGTCGCCGTACTTCACCGACATGGGCATGAACGCCACCATCAAGCAGGTCGAAAAGGTCGACGATCAAACCGTCCGCTTCCAGCTGAATAACATCGACGCGGCATTCATCCAGAACCTGGCGATGAGCTTCGCCTCGATTCAGTCGGCTGAATACGCCGCCCAATTGATCAAGCAAGGCAAGGCAGGCGACATCAACCTGAAACCGATCGGTACAGGGCCGTTTGTGTTCAAGCGTTATCAGAAAGACGCGCAGATCCGTTACGTCGGCAACACGGAATACTGGAAGCCGGAGGACGTGAAGCTCGACAACCTGATCTTCTCGATCAACACCGACGCCGCCACCCGCCTGCAGAAGCTGAAGACCGGCGAGTGCCAGATCAGTGGGTATCCGCGCCCACAGGACATCGAAGAAGCGCAGAAGGACCCGAACCTCAAGGTGCTGAGCCAGGCCGGTTTCAACCTGGGCTTTCTTGCGTATAACGTGACCCATCCGCCGCTGGATCAACTGAAGGTGCGTCAGGCGCTGGACATGGCCATCGACAAGCCGGCCATCATCAAGGCGGTTTACCAGGGCGCCGGTCAGCTGGCACAGAACGCTCTGCCGCCTGCGCAATGGAGCTTTGATCCGAACATCAAGGACGCGCCCCACGATCCGGCAAAAGCCAAGCAGTTGCTCAAGGAGGCCGGCGTTGCGCCAGGCACGCAGATCAACCTGTGGGCGATGACCGTGCAGCGCGCGTCCAACCCCAACGCACGCATGTCGGCGCAGATGATCCAGTCGGACTGGGCGAAGATTGGTATCAAGGCCAACATCGTCAGCTATGAATGGGGCGAGTACATCAAGCGCGCCAAGGCCGGCGAGCACGACGTGATGATCTACGGGTGGACCGGTGACAATGGTGACCCTGACAACTGGCTCGGCGTGCTGTACAGCTGTGGCGCGGTGAAGGGCAGCAACTACGCGAAATGGTGCAACCCCAGCTACGACAAACTGGTCACCCAGGCCAAGCTGACCAGCAACCGCGATGAGCGCATCAAGCTGTACCAGCAAGCGCAGAACATTCTGAAAAACGACGTGCCGATCACCCCGATCGCCAATTCCAAGGTCTTTCAGCCGATGCGTAAAGAGGTTCAGGACTTCAAACTCAGCCCGTTTGGCCTGACGCCTTTCTACGGTGTAAGCCTGGCCAAGTAACTCGCTGAAACCAACAGCGAAGTAACACTCGATGACCGAAGCGGGTGCAATCGCCACGTTGCGATGCACCCTTTTGGTGCTACAAAGATATCGATATGCGACACGCAAACGTTCAACAGCGTCAGAAATTACACTTATGCGACATTCGTGTACGTTCGTGCCACTGTTTGACACCTTGCTGGCGCCAACATCTTGCTTTGGGTATGGCGCCTGCATAAGTATCCGTGGGACCGGCTCAAAAGGCCGTACCCTCAATCAAAAAATGACAACAACTGAGGCCACCATGCTCAAAAAAGCGGTCATTCCGTTTCTTCTCGGCGCAGGTTTGATCGCCAGCGCTCCCTTCGCCCATGCAGCATCGAATCTGGTGTTCTGCTCCGAAGGCAGCCCTGCTGGTTTCGATCCAGGTCAATACACCACCGGTACCGACTTCGATGCTTCGGCCGAGACCGTTTTCAACCGTTTGAGCCAGTTCGAACGTGGCGGCACCGCTGTCATTCCAGGCCTGGCCACCAGCTGGGACGTTGCCCCGGACGGCCTGACCTACACCTTCCACCTGCGTGAAGGTGTGAAATTCCATACCACGCCGTACTTCAAACCGACGCGTACCTTCAATGCCGATGACGTGCTGTTCACGTTCAACCGCATGATCAACAAGGACGACCCGTTCCGTAAGGCGTACCCGACCGAATTCCCGTACTTCACCGACATGGCGATGGACACCAACATCAAAAAGATCGAGAAGGTCGACGACCACACCGTCAAAATGACCCTCGGCACTGTTGATGCTGCGTTCATCCAGAACCTGGCGATGAGCTTCGCGTCCATTCAGTCCGCTGAATATGCTGCCCAGCTGCTGAAAGAAGGCAAGCCGGAAGACATCAACCAGAAGCCGATCGGCACTGGCCCGTTCGTGTTCAAGAGCTACCAGAAAGACTCCAACATCCGCTTCACCGGGAACAAGGATTACTGGAAGCCTGAAGACGTCAAAGTCGACAACCTGATTTTCGCCATCACCACCGACGCCTCGGTTCGTGCGCAGAAGTTGAAGAAAGGCGAATGCCAGATCACCGCTTACCCGCGTCCGGCTGACCTCGCTCCGCTGAAAGCCGACCCTGCGTTGAAGATGCCTGATCAGGCCGGCTTCAACCTGGGTTACATCGCCTACAACGTGATGCCCAAGATCAAGGGCGAAGACAAGCCGAACCCGCTGGCTGACCTCAAAGTGCGTCAAGCGCTGGACATGGCAGTCAACAAGAAATCCATCATCGATGCCGTGTATCAAGGCGCGGGCCAACTGGCGACCAACGCCATGCCGCCGACCCAATGGTCCTACGACACCACCATCAAAGATGCACCGTTCGATATCGCCAAGGCCAAGGACCTGCTCAAGCAGGCGGGCGTGAAGGAAGGCACCGAGATTACCCTGTGGGCGATGCCGGTTCAGCGTCCTTACAACCCGAACGCCAAGCTGATGGCCGAGATGCTCCAGAACGACTGGAAGAAGATCGGCATCAACGCCAAGATCGTTTCCTATGAATGGGGCGAATACATCAAGCGCGCCAAGGCCGGCGAAAACGGCGCAATGCTGATTGGCTGGAGCGGCGACAACGGTGACCCGGACAACTGGCTGGGTACCCTGTTTGGCTGTGATGCCCTCAACGGCAACAACTTCGCCAAATGGTGTGACAAGCCGTTCGATACCTTGATCCACCAGGCCAAGGAAACCACCGATCAGGCCAAACGCACCGAGCTTTACAAGCAGGCTCAACACCTGCTCAAAGACGCGGTCCCTATGACCCCAATTGCTCACTCGACTGTTTATCAGCCGATGCGCAAGGAAGTTCAGGACTTCAAGATCAGCCCGTTCGGTCTGAACTCGTTTTACGGCGTCAGCGTCAGCGGCAAGTAATATCTTTAAATGACCACCCGGTCGCGTTGCCCCAGGGCGACGCGACCGCGTTGTTATGTGCACGAGTGTTAAATGAAAATGCCTATCGTTAGATGAGTAGCGACCGGATTACAGTTATTGCCTACTAACGATAAGCACTTTTCCTACAAACTTTGAAGCATGCGTAACTATGGACTGTGCGGCGTCAGAGACATACCGTCTGACAAGCCGCACATACGGTCCGTTGTTTATCTTGAACAGTGGGATTTTTTTCCAGGCGTTGACTCTCCATTTGCGCAAACGATTGCAATGGATCGCGCAGGCATTCGCAGTTAATGCGCCTCTCACGATAAGGAATATCATGCGTACGAATATCGTTGTGCCATCACTTATTGCCGCCGGCCTTTTGGCGATGACGCCTGTCGTTCAGGCCGCCAGCAAAAGCCTGGTCTTCTGTTCGGAAGGCAGCCCGGCCGGGTTTGATATCGGTCAGTACACCTCGGGCACTGACAATGATGCCGCTGAGCCGATCTATAACCGTCTCGCCGAGTTCGCACGCGGTGAGACCACGGTGGTACCTGCTCTCGCCACCCGCTGGGATATCTCCCCTGACAACCTGACCTATACGTTCCATCTGCGTGAAGGCGTCAAGTTCCACAGCAACAAGATCTTCACGCCCACGCGCGATTTCAACGCCGACGACGTGCTGTTCACCTTCAATCGCATGCTGCACAAGGACCATCCGTTCCGCGTGGCGTATCCGACGGAGTTTCCGTTCTTCACCAGCATGGGCCTGGACAAGAACATCAAGTCGGTGGAAAAGACCGACCCGATGACCGTCGTGTTCACACTCAACAAAGTTGATGCGGCGTTCATCCAGAACGTTTCCATGAACTTCGCGTCAATTCTGTCCGCCGAATATGCCGACAAATTGATGGCTTCGGGCGATGTCCGCGATATTAACCAGGCGCCTATTGGCACGGGTCCTTTTGTATTTCAACGCTATCAAAAAGATTCTCAGATTCGCTATGTGAGAAACACACAGTTCTGGGACCCGAGTCGGGTCAAGATTGATCAGTTGATCTTCGCCATCAATACAGATGCTTCGGTGCGCATTCAAAAACTCAAAAAAGACGAGTGCCAGGTGACGCTTAATCCGCGTCCGGCTGATGTCGCGTCGATCGAGGCGGATAAGGACCTGCAGGTCATCAAAAAGCCCGGCTTCAATCTCGGTTACATCACCTACAACGTGCGCCACGCCCCGCTGGACAACTTGCAGGTTCGTCAGGCGCTGGACATGGCGGTGGATAAGAAAGCGATCATCGAGGCGGTGTACCAGGGCGCCGGGCAACTGGCCCAGAACTCCATGCCACCGACCCAGTGGTCTTACGACGACACGGTCAAGGACGCGCCCTACAGCCCGGAAAAAGCCCGCGAGTTGCTGCGCGCCGCCGGCGTCAAGGAAGGCACCGAACTGACCCTGTGGGCCATGCCGGTCCAGCGCCCCTACAACCCCAACGCCAAGCTGATGGCCCAGATGCTTCAGGCCGACTGGGCGAAGGTGGGCATCAAGGCAACCATCGTCAGTTACGAGTGGGGCGAATATCTCAAGCGCAGCAAGAACGGCGAGCATGACATTTCGCTGATCGGCTGGACCGGTGACAACGGTGACCCGGACAACTGGATGGGCACGCTGTACAGCTGCGCCTCCATCGGGGGCAATAACTAC
The DNA here is from genome assembly GCF_013201545.1 of Pseudomonas graminis. Taxonomy (NCBI): domain Bacteria; kingdom Pseudomonadati; phylum Pseudomonadota; class Gammaproteobacteria; order Pseudomonadales; family Pseudomonadaceae; genus Pseudomonas; species Pseudomonas graminis. Next base: position 2,627,082 of record NZ_CP053746.1, on the reverse strand, counting down.
TCGATGTGGTGCGACGAAAAATATGACGCACTGGTCAAGGCCGCTGTTTCGAACACGAACAAGGACGAGCGCATTGCGCTGTACAAACAGGCTCAGCATTACCTGAAAGAACAGGTACCCATTACGCCGATTGCCCACTCGACGGTGATCCAGCCGCTGCGTAAGGAAGTGCAAGGTTTCCTGGTCAGCCCGTTCAACCGCAACAACTTCTCGGGCGTCAGCATCGCCGAATAATTCAAAACTTGCCTGGGGCGCAACCACGCCCTTTGGCATTGCTTTATCCGCGTTTAGCCGGATAGGCAAGAAACTGGCCCATAGGGCCGCACCATCGAGCGGGCTACACCATAAAAAGCCCGCCTCTAAAAAAGCAGCAATCGGGAGCTTCAAAACGTGAAAAAAGCCAGCACTGCTGTATTCGCCTTATCCGTACTCGCCATCAGCGTCGCGGCCCAGGCAGAGCCGACCAGTCAGGAATTCGTTCCGACCACATTGGCCACCAGCAACCTCCAGGGCGAAGCCAAGGGCTTCCTGGAAGACTCGAAGCTGACCGGTTCGACCAAGAACTGGTACGCCAACGAACTGTTGCGCCGTGGCGGCGAGTTCACCCGCAAAGAGAACGGCGTTGTGGTCGACAGCGACCCGCGCCGGATCAACTGGGTTCAGGGCACCATCGTTGACTACAGCTCGGGCTTCACCCAGGGCACTGTCGGTTTTGCCACACAAATGGCGGTCTACAACGCCGTTGCGCTGGACCGTGACAAAGACGACCTGATGGGCGGCGCCAACCGTACGCTGACCGAGAACAACGGCGACCCTGTCGGGCAGTGGAGCAAGATGGGCCTGGCCAACATCAAGGCGCGCGTTTCCAACACGACCCTGACCGCCGGCCGTCAGTCGATGAACACCCCGGTGCTGGCCTACATCGGCAACCGCGCACTTCCTTCGAGCTTCGAAGGTGTGAGCATCCTGAGCGAAGAGTTCAACAACATCTCGATCCAGGCCGGCAGCTTCGACCGCGTGTCGCCACGTACCGAGCAGAGCCTGACCAAGTTCCGCTCCGAGTACACCAACAACACCGCCACCGCCGACCGCGTTGACATGGCAGGCGTGGATTACAAACCGTTCAAGAGCCTGACCACCAGCTTCTACGCCTCCAATGTCGAAGACTTCTGGCATCAGTACTACTTCGCCTTCACCCACGAACTGGGTGACCCCGATGTACTGGGCTTGAGCACCAACCTGAACTACTACAAGACCAAGGATTCCGGTCAGAAGAAGATGGGCGAAATCGACAACGACACCTACAGCCTGTCGTTGACCGCCACTCACAAGGCGCACAGTTTCAGCGTCGCGTACCAGGAAGTCGAAGGCGACACCTACTTCGACTACGTCCACGACACCAACGCCATCTTCCTGGCCAACTCCCTGCTCTCGGACTTCAACGGCCCGAACGAGAAGTCGGTTCAGCTGAGCTACCTGCTGAACATGGCCGACTACGGTGTGCCAGGCCTGAAATTCAACATCTATCAGGCGCGCGGTTTCGACATCGACGGTACCCATTACAAAGGCACCGCCTATGACGTCTCGCGAATGGACGGCGAAACTCACTACGAATACGGTGTTGGCTCGTCGTACACCCTGCAGTCTGGCCCGCTCAAGGCGTCGACCATGCGTGCGACCTACACCACTCACCGCGCGAGCGCCAATCAGGCTGACGGCAGCATCAACGAGTTCCGTCTGGTGACCACGATTCCATTCAACATTATGTAATCAGCATGATCGATCGGGCCTCACGGTGCGGTTTATACCGAACTTCGGGGCCCGATACCGACTCACTAATGGCTTCATCACTTGCGGAGTGCGTTACTTGAAATCGACATTCAAACTCGCAACATTGCGCAGCGCGATCGCACTGGCGGTATTCAGCGTTGCGGTCGGCGTATCGGCCAAGCCTCTGGTGGTCTGCACCGAAGCCAGTCCGGAAGGTTTCGACACGGCGCTCTACACCACCGCCGTGACCGCCGATGCGTCGGCGGAAACCATTTACAACCGTCTGGTGGATTTCAAGCCGGGCACCACCGAGATTGTTCCCGCGCTGGCTGAGACGTGGGAGATCAGCGATGACGGCCTGACCTACACGTTCCATCTGCGCAAGGGCGTCAAGTTTCACACCACCGAATACTTCAAACCGACCCGCGACATGAACGCCGATGACGTGGTCTGGAGCTTCCAGCGTCAACTGGACCCCAACCACCCTTGGCACAAACAGTCGATGGTCGGTTACCCGTACTTCGAAAGCATGGGTTTCAAAGAGCTGCTGAAGAGCGTCGAGAAAGTGGACGACAGCACCGTCAAGTTCACCCTGACCCGCCGCGAAGCGCCGTTCCTAGCGGACGTCGCCATGGCATTCGCTTCGGTGTACTCGGCGGAATACGCCGATCAGTTGCTCAAGACCAACAAGACCGACAACCTCAACAGCCAGCCCATCGGCACCGGTCCGTTCGTCTTCCAGCGCTACGCCAAGGACGCTCAGGTTCGCTTCAAGGCCAACCCGGATTACTTCCGCGGCAAGCCGCCGGCTGACACCCTTATCTTTGCGATCGCCACCGATAACAACGTGCGCCTGCAGAAGCTCAAGGCCAACGAGTGCCAGATCGCCCTGTATCCGAAGCCGGACGACATCCCGAGCATCAAGAAAGACACCAACCTCAAGGTTGATGAGCTGAACGCGATGACCACCGCGTACATTGCCATGAACACCACGCACAAATACATGAGCGACGTGCGGGTGCGTAAGGCCATCGAAATCGCATTTGATAAAGAAGCCTACGTCAACGCCCTGTTCGGCAAAGGCAACGCCACCGTCGCCGTGAATCCGTATCCGGACACGCTGCTGGGTTACAACAAAGAGCTGAAAAACCCTGCCCACGATCTGGACAAGGCCCGCGCCTTGCTCAAGGAAGCGGGTGTCCCTGAAGGCACGGTACTGACCCTGTTCACGCGCAACGGCGGCGGTCCGACCAACCCGAACCCAATGCTCGGCGCACAAATGATGCAGGCCGATCTGGCCAAAGTCGGCATTAAGTTAGATATACGCGTCATGGAATGGGGCGAAATGCTTAAACGTGCCAAAAACGGCGAACACGACATGGTGTCGGCCGGCTGGGCAGGTGACAATGGCGACCCTGATAACTTCCTGACCCCGAACCTCAGTTGCGAGGCCGCCAAAAACGGCGAAAACTACGCGCGCTGGTGTAATCAGAAGTTCCAGACGTTGATCGATCAGGCTCGGGAAAAAACCGACCCGGCCGAACGCGCTTCGCTCTACGAGCAAGCTCAGGTGATCTTCAATCAGGACCTGCCATGGATCAGCATGGCGCACACCAAGATGTTCACTGCAATGCGCAACAACGTGGAGGGTTACCACATCAGCCCTCTCACCACTAATAACTTCGCTACCACCCAAGCGAAGTAGAAGAAGAATCCGGCGGGCTCTGCTACCCAGAGACTCGCCGGTACCTGATGAGGTACACGAGAAGATGTTTAGTTTTATCGCTCGCCGAGTGGGGTTGCTCATACCCACCTTCTTCGGCATCACCTTGCTGACCTTCGCCTTGATTCGCCTGATTCCGGGCGACCCTGTCGAAGTCATGATGGGTGAACGCCGGGTCGATCCGGAAATGCACGCCCAAGCCATGGAACGTCTTGGCCTGAACAAACCCCTTTATGCGCAATACATCGATTACGTCGGCAAGCTCGCCCATGGCGACCTGGGCGAATCGCTGCGTACGCGCACGAGCGTGTGGTCCGAATTCACTTCGCTGTTCCCGGCAACACTGGAACTGTCGATTGCGGCGCTGATCTTCGCAGGCATTCTCGGGCTGCTGGCCGGTGTCATTGCAGCACTGAAGCGAGGGTCCCTGTTCGACCATGGGGTCATGGGTATCTCCCTGGCGGGGTACTCGATGCCGATCTTCTGGTGGGGCCTGATCCTGATCATGTTCTTCTCGGTATCCCTGGGCTGGACCCCGGTATCGGGGCGTATCGACCTGCTCTACGACATTCCCCCGAAAACCGGCTTCATGCTGATCGACACCTTGCTCAGCGATGAAGAAGGTTCGTTCATGGACGCCCTGCGTCACCTGATTCTGCCGGCCATCGTGCTGGGCACCATTCCGCTGGCGGTCATCGCCCGGATGACCCGCTCCTCGATGCTCGAAGTCCTGCGTGAAGACTACGTGCGCACGGCGCGCGCCAAGGGCCTTTCGCCGGCTCGCGTGGTGTTCGTTCACGGCTTGCGCAACGCGCTGATCCCGGTGCTGACGGTTTTCGGTCTGCAAGTGGGCACGCTGCTGGCCGGTGCGGTTCTGACCGAAACGATCTTCTCCTGGCCGGGCATCGGCAAGTGGCTGATCGAAGCCATCGGCGCCCGTGACTACCCTGTCGTGCAAAACGGCATCCTGCTAATCGCCTGCCTGGTGATTCTGGTCAACTTCGTGGTGGACATCCTCTACGGCTTTGCCAACCCACGCATTCGTCATCAGCGCTGAGATCCCTTTTTATGAGCACACCTACTCCCGTAGTAGCAGTCGATCAAAGCCTGCTCTACCCGTCCGTTTACAAAGAGTTCTGGCAGCACTTCGCCAAGAACAAAGGCGCCGTCGCGGGCCTCTTGTTCATGCTGGTGATCGTGTTCTGCGCCCTGTTCGCGCCGTGGGTTGCCCCCCATGACCCGAGCGAGCAATACCGTGATTTCCTGCTGACCCCGCCGGTCTGGCTTGAAGGCGGCCAATGGCAGTTTCTCTTGGGCACCGATGAACTGGGCCGCGACCTGCTGTCGCGTCTGATCCAGGGTTCGCGCCTGTCGCTGCTCATCGGTCTGTCGTCGGTGGTGATGTCGCTGATTCCGGGGATCCTCATGGGTCTGCTGGCCGGCTTCTTCCCGAAGATCCTGGGCCCGACCATCATGCGTCTGATGGACATCATGCTGGCACTGCCATCGCTGCTGCTGGCTGTGGCCATCGTCGCGATCCTCGGCCCTGGCCTGATCAATACCGTCATAGCCATCGCCATCGTTTCGCTGCCGTCGTACGTGCGTCTGACCCGTGCTGCGGTCATGGGCGAGCTGAACCGTGACTATGTGACCGCCGCGCGTCTGGCCGGCGCAACGCTGCCGCGCCTGATGTTCATCACCGTGCTGCCCAACTGCATGGCGCCGCTGATCGTTCAGGCCACGTTGAGTTTCTCCTCGGCGATCCTCGACGCTGCGGCGCTGGGCTTCCTGGGTCTGGGTGTACAACCGCCGACGCCTGAGTGGGGCACCATGCTCGCTTCGGCCCGCGACTACATCGAACGCGCCTGGTGGGTGGTGAGCCTCCCGGGTCTGACCATTTTGCTCAGCGTGCTGGCAATCAACCTGATGGGCGACGGTCTGCGCGATGCGCTGGACCCGAAACTCAAGAACGCCGCCTGAGGACGTCCGAATGTCTCTTTTAAACATCAAGAACCTCAACGTGCGCTTCGGCGACGCCACGGCCACCCCGGTCGTCGATGGCCTGGACCTGGCCGTCGACAAGGGCGAAGTGCTGGCAATCGTGGGCGAATCGGGTTCGGGTAAATCCGTGACCATGATGGCGCTCATGGGCCTGATCGAGCACCCCGGCATCGTCACCGCCGACGCTCTGGTCTTCGACGGCAAGGACATGCTCACGCTGAATGCACGCCAGCGTCGCAAGATCGTCGGCAAAGACATGTCGATGGTCTTTCAGGACCCGATGACCGCGCTGAACCCGAGCTACACCGTGGGCTTCCAGATCAAGGAAGTGCTCAAGCAGCACTTGGGTCTGTCTGGTCGTGCTGCCCATCAGCGCGCACTGGAATTGCTGCAGAAGGTTGAAATCCCGGGCGCTGCACAGCGTCTGGACGCCTACCCGCATCAACTCTCGGGGGGCATGAGCCAGCGCGTTGCAATCGCCATGGCCATCGCCGGCGAGCCAAAGCTGCTGATCGCCGACGAACCGACCACCGCGCTGGACGTGACCATTCAGGCGCAGATCATGGACCTGCTGCTGGCTCTGCAAAAAGAGCAGGACATGGCGCTGGTGCTCATCACCCACGACCTTGCGGTGGTGGCTGAAACCGCTCAGCGGGTCTGCGTGATGTATGCCGGGCAGGCGGTGGAAGTGGGTCAGGTCCCCCAACTGTTCGACATCCCGGCGCACCCGTACAGCGAAGCATTGCTGGCAGCGATCCCCGAACACAGCATGGGCGCCGCGCGCCTGTCGACGCTGCCGGGCATCGTGCCGGGTCGCTATGACCGTCCAAGTGGTTGCCTGCTCTCGCCGCGCTGCCCGTACGTCCAGGACAAATGCCGCCAGCAGCGCCCGGGCCTCGACCCGAAAGCCCATAGCCTGGCGCGTTGCTTCTTTCCGCTGAATCAGGAGGTGGCGTAATGAGCGAAATCGTACTGACCGCTCGTGACCTTACTCGTCACTATGATGTGTCCCGTGGGCTGTTCAAGCCCCATGCAACCGTGCGCGCGCTCAACGGCGTGTCGTTCGAACTCGAAGCCGGCAAGACCCTGGCGGTGGTCGGTGAGTCCGGCTGCGGCAAGTCCACCCTCGCCCGCGCGCTGACGCTGATCGAAGAGCCTTCTTCGGGCTCGCTGAAAATCGCCGGCCAGGAAGTCACCGGCGCGACCAAGGCGCAACGCAAGCAGCTGCGCAAAGACGTGCAGATGGTGTTCCAGAGCCCGTACGCATCGCTCAATCCGCGGCAGAAAGTCGGTGATCAACTGGGTGAGCCGCTGCTGATCAACACCAGCCTTTCCGCCGCAGAACGCCGCGAGAAAGTGCAGGCGATGATGGCTCAGGTCGGCCTGCGTCCCGAGCACTATCAGCGCTACCCGCACATGTTCTCCGGCGGTCAGCGTCAACGTATCGCGCTGGCGCGGGCGATGATGCTGCAGCCCAAAGTGCTGGTGGCGGACGAACCGACTTCCGCGCTCGACGTGTCGATTCAGGCCCAGGTGCTGAACCTGTTCATGGATCTGCAGCAAGAGTTCAACACCGGTTACGTGTTCATCTCCCATAACCTGGCAGTGGTACGTCACGTCGCCGACACGGTGTTGGTGATGTACCTCGGTCGCCCGGCCGAAATGGGTCCCAAGGAAGAGATCTACAACCGTCCGCTGCACCCGTACACCCAGGCCCTGCTGTCTGCGACTCCGACGATCCACCCGGACCCGTCGAAGCCGAAGATCAAAATCGTCGGCGAATTGCCTAACCCGCTGAACCCGCCGTCCGGCTGCGCGTTCCACAAGCGCTGCCCGTACGCGACCGAACGCTGCGCCGTCGAAGTGCCGGAGCTGCGCTGGGTCGACAACCGCCAGGTTGCTTGCCATTACGCGGAACAGTTTGTGGCGTGATAGTTGAGTAAGGAAAAGGCCGTTGCGTGCGAGCGCAACGGCCTTTTTTTGCTGGATGCAGCGGCCTCGTCCTTGTGGGAGTGAGCTTGCTCACGAAGACGGCATTTCAACCGCTGAAAATTTAGCTAATGTTAAGGCGTCTTTGCGAGCAAGGTGGAGCGCCACCCCGGTCGCTCCCACGATTCCATCTTCGGCAGAGTCAATACACATCCCGCCGATACCGCCCCTGCTCGATCAACTTCCGCACCGCGTCCTCACCCAGCAGAGCGTTCAACGTTTCATCCACGCCAGCCGCCATGCCTTCCAAACTGCCGCAGATGTAAATCACAGCGCCTTCATTCAGCCAGCGACGCAGCTCATCAGCCGCCTCACGCAACCGGTCCTGCACATAGATTTTTTCCGCCTGATCCCGGGAAAACGCGAGGTCCAGACGCGCCAGATTCCCACTCGCCAGCCAGCCATTAAGATCGTTCGCGCAGTGGAAATCGTGCGCCCTGTTTCGCTCGCCAAACAGCAACCAGTTGCGCTGCTCACCTGAAACGACGCGCGCTTTGAGCAAGCTGCGCAGGCCTGCCAGCCCGGTGCCGTTGCCAATCAAAATCATCGGCACCGACTCGGCCGGCTGATGGAAACCACTGTTGCGACGCACCCGCACACTGACCGCGCCGCCCACGGCGACATGCTCGGTCAACCAGCCCGAACACAGCCCGAGACTGCCATCGGGGTGCAGTTCCTGACGCACGATCAGCTGCAACACACCGTCCTCGGCAATCGACGCGATTGAATACTCGCGCATCGCCAGGGGCACCAGCGCATCGACCAATGCCTGCGCATGCAGGCCGACCAGATGACTGCGATTGACCGGCAACTGACGCGTGGACAAGGCTTGGCTGAGGGTCTCGCTCAGGCCGTCGACGGTGACTTGCGTGTCGGCAGCAATACCCAACCCGGACAGGAACTGCTCGACCGCAGAGGCCGGGTTGCGCGGCAATACCTCCACCAGATCGCCGGCCTCCCAGCGAGTCGCCGACCCACACGCCAGGCCGAGCAAGAACACTTTCGATCCCACGCTCCCGGGGTTCAGCCATTCCCGAGCCACCAGCGTCCAGTTCTGATACTCCGGCGCTTGCCAGACCGTTGTCGGCGTCGAGCCCGTCAACTGGCCCAACTGCTGTTGCCAGTGTTGCAGCGCTTCACCGTCACCGCTGTCCACTTCAACCGGTGCGAACAGCGTGCGCCCGCCACGCTCGGCCAGCCAGCCGTGCAGCCGCTGAGCGAAACCACAGAACTGTTGATACTGGCGATCGCCCAGCCCAAGCACCGCGTAGTTGAGGTTATCCAGCGCCAGCGGCCGGCCCAGCACTTTGCGCTCGAACCCGCGGGCGCTGTCCGGTGCCTCGCCGTCGCCAAAGGTACTGACGACGAACAGCGCGTTGCGGCTCTGGTGCAGGTCCTGCTCGGTGATGTCGCCCAGACGCTGCACCTTCACCGGCACGCCGGCGGTCTGCAGCTGGCTGGCCGTCTGCCAGGCAAGTTGCTCGGCGAATCCGCTCTGGCTGGCGAAGCCGATCAGCCAGGCCGCGCCCTGCTCGCCTGTCGTCGCCGACACGTCACCGCGGGCGTTGCGGATCTCGCGCTTCTTGCGTCGGCGGTCCAGGTAGAGCAACCAGCCGGTGATGAAGAACAGCGGCATCAGCAACGCGGCCACGGTCACGACGATGCGCCCGATCAGGCCAAAGTAGCTGCCGGTGTGCAGCGCGTAGTTGCTAATGAGCAACTGGGCGCCGAGGCTTTTCTCGGTGTAACGCGACACTGCCTTGAGCGTACCGTCGGCCGGATCGAGGGTGATCTGGTTCAACGCGCGGGGGTGCGGCGCGGATTTGAGGAGGTAGAACACCGTCGCCATCTGGCCCGGTGCCTGAGGCATGCGCAGGTTGTAAGTCTTGAGGTCCGGTCCGGCCGCGCTCTGAATGGTCTGCCAGATCGCGTCGTAATCCGGGGCCGACGCCGTGAGTTGTTCCTTAGGCGCCTCTTTCACAGCAGGACCTGGACGCGGCCCTCCGCCACGGCGTTGTTCGCCCGCCACGGGAGGATCGCCAATCAGCTTGGTCATGCCGTTGCTGAACCAGTCGTAGGACCACATCAGCCCGGTGATCGCCAGCAGCAGATAGATGATCAGGCACCAGGTGCCGAACACCGAATGCAGGTCCCAGTTGAAACTGCGTCCCTTCTTCGCCCAGTCCATGGTCAGCCAGACGCGCCAGTTCAGCGGCTTGCGCGGCCAGCGCAGATACAGCCCTGACAGGCAGAAGAAAATGAGGATAAGCGTGCAGGCCGCGGTGACTTGTTTGCCATATTCCCCTGCGGCAAGGAATCGGTGCAGGTTAAGGATGAAGCCGAAGAAGTCCTGACCTGTGGCGTCCTCGGTGAATGCGCCGGTGTAGGGGTTGAAGTTGTGCATCTCGCCGCGGCGCTGGCCCGGAGGGGGCTTGAACCAGACCTGGGCGACCTTGTCGCTGTCGACATCAATGCGAAACATCGCCACCGTGTCTTTGCCCTGGGCTTCTACCTTGCTGACCATTTCCGCCAGAGACAGGTGACGCCCCTGAGGCTGCACGAACAACACATCGGGGTTGAGCACGTCGAGTATTTCGTCCTCGAAGGAATACAGCGCGCCAGTGATCCCCATCAGGGCAAGCACCAGACCGGCCGTGATTCCGAAGAACCAGTGCACTTGAAACAGGACTTTCTTCAACACCCTCGACACCTCACTCACCCGCTACGGCGCGCATTATGCGCACAAACGGCATACATTCTCATCTGTGGCTGATTCTTGATGCGAAGATGTGGGGTGAACGCGTCCTGACACCCCGCGCTCATCCGGCCAACTTACATCCTGTAGGAGTGAGCTTGCTCGCGAAGAGGCCGGGACATCCGCTGGATACCCAGCGGTCGATTCCGCCTTCGCGAGCAGGCTCGCTCCCACAGGTGTCGGGTTCGCTTTCAGATCAGAAGTGGAAGCTGGCACTCATCAGCGCGGTACGCCCGGCGGCCATGTGGGCGTAGTGAGTGGTGAAGACCTGGTCGTAATAACGCTTGTCGGTCAGGTTCTGCACGTTTAGTTGCAGGTCGACGTTCTTGGTCAGCGCGTACGTGGCCATGGCGTCGTAGCGCCAGTAGGACGGCACTTCCACCGAGTTGGCTTCGTTGCCGAAACGGGAATCGACGAACGTCGCGCCGCCGCCCACGGTCAGCTTCGGCATCAGTTCGTAGGTCGACCAGAAATTGAAGCTGTTACGCGGCGTGCTCGGCATGTGATTGCCCTCATCCGCCTTGCTGGTTGCACTGACGATCTCACTCTCCATGTAGGTGTAGCCGCCGTAGACTTTCCATTTGCCGGTGATGTTGCCGCTGTAGGTCAGCTCCAGACCATCAACACGCTGCTCGCCGTCCAGCACCTGGAACGTCGCGTTGTCAGGGTCAGTGACCCGCGCGTTGGTCTTCTCGGTGCGGAACAGCGCGGCGGTCAGCGACAGGTTATCGTCGAAGAAATCCCACTTGGTGCCCAGCTCGTAGTTGCGGTTTTTTTCCGGATCGAGGTTGGCGTTGTTCGCCGCAATTTCCAGACCACCGTTGCCGCTGGTCTCACCCGACGGGTTGCTGGACGTCGACCACGCCGCGTAGATGCTGCCGTTCGGCAGTGGCTTGTAGGTTACGCCGACCTGGTAATTCCACAGCTGGCTGGTGTTTTCACGCTTGAAGCTGCCCGCCACCGAGCCCCGGCCACCGGTGCTGTAACCGCTGGAGCGCACGTCGTAATCGTCGTAACGCAGGCCGAGGTTCAACGACCACTGTTCGTTGAATTTCAGCGTGTCGAAGACGTAGGCGGCACTGGTTTTGGTGTCGGTATCGGTGTACGCCTGGCTGTCGGTGATGGTGCCGTTCCAGTCGTCTTTCGGCGACGGGTTGGACAGGCTGGTGCAGTCGCCGGACGCCAAGAGCGCTGCGTTACACGTCGAGCCGATGGTCCCGCCACTGGCACTGAGCACGTTGTAGCCGCGGTTGTGGGTGTCCTGATACGAAAACTCGAGGCCGGTCACCAGGCTGTGCTGAATGAAACCGGTGTCGAATTTCGCTTGCAGGTCGGTCTGGTTGACGAAGCCGCTGGAGGTGGAATTGCGGCTCTTCGCCGAGCGCGAGACCAGGCCCCTGGCGACGTTGCCGCGGCTGTCGTCCGGGTTGGTGACAATGTAGTCCAGCGTCGAGCGCGACATGCGGAAGCTGTTGGAGATCGTCAGGTTGTCGTTGAGGTCGTGTTCGAGGCGGATCGTGCCGCTGTCGTTGACACTCTTGCGGTAATCGCGGTCGGTCAGGCCGTAGAAGTTGTTTTCGTTGACGTGGGCCGGCTTGTCGACCACGTACTTGCTGCGGCCGGTGGTGTTGGTCAGCGGAATGCCATAGTCGGGCATGTCGTCCGTGGACAGGTGGTAGTAGTCGACTTTGACCCGTGTGTCGGTGCCCAGACCGAACGCGAACGAAGGTGCAACGCCCCAGCGGCTGTTGTCGACATCGTTGCGGCCGGCGACGTTGGAGTCGTGCTTCATCAGGTTCAGGCGGAAGGCCGAGGTGTCGGTCATCTGCTTGTTGACGTCGAGGGTGTAGCGCTGGGTCTGGTCCGAACCGAAGGTGTAGCCGCCGTTGAAGGCATCGCCCAGGTGGGCGCCTTTGGTGATCAGGTTCAAGCTGCCACCCGTGGAACCTGCACCCGTGAACGCCGAGCCCGGGCCTTTGCTGACCTCGACGGATTCAACGTTGAAAATCTCCCGACTCTGCGCCGCTACGTCGCGCATGCCGTCGACGAACACATCGCTCTCTGCGTTGAAGCCACGAATGATCGGGCGATCCGCATTCGGGTTGCCGCCCTCGCCCGCACCAAAGGTAATGCCGGGGGTCGTGCGCAACGCGTCCGCCAGGCTCGTCGCTGCGGTGTCGCGGATGACTTGCTGCGGGATCACCGTGACGCTCTTCGGCGTCTCGCGCAGGGGTGCGGTGTACTTTTTCGAGGCCGACTCTTCGGCCTTGTAGGCCGTATCGGCGCGCTCGCCGTCAATGTTGGTGGCCCCGAGATTCAGCGCGTTGTCCGATGCGGGTTCCGCGGCCTGCACCATGTGGGCGGCTGACATCGCTGCAAGGGCGACGCCGACGGCGCTGACGATGGAACGCTGCGAATGTGCGGTAACCGGTTGTGCTTGGCGCGACATTTTCCTTCCCCAAGGAAACAATAAGGCGGCGGAATATAGTTGAGACTGCTTCGCATTCGCAGAAAACTTACATTCTTTACACTTTCCCATTACTCAATTTTCACATCTGTCCATTCACGCGCGCAGGCGACGTTTTACACAGCCAATAAGAATCACTATCATCCGCCGCTTCATTCTTCCCGCAGGTCGCGACTCATGCTCCTACATATCCCCGGTCTGTTTTCACCCGAGGAGGTGCGACGCATCCGACAGGCGCTGGAAGAAACCGAATGGGCCGACGGCAAGATCACCGCAGGCCACCAATCGGCGAAAGCCAAGCACAACCTGCAGTTGCCGGAGGGCCATCCGCTTGCCGTGGAGATTGGCGCGGCGATGCTTGAGCGGCTGTGGCAGAACCCGCTGTTCATGTCCGCCGCACTGCCCCACAAGGTCTTCCCGCCATTGGTGAATTGCTACACCGGCGGCGGCAGTTTCGATTTTCATATCGACAACGCCGTGCGTCAGGCCAAGGGCAGCACCGAGCGAGTGCGCACGGATCTTTCATCGACGCTGTTCTTCAGCGATCCCGATGATTACGACGGCGGTGAGCTGGTGATTCAGGACACGTTCGGCACCCGTCAGGTGAAGCTGCCGGCGGGCGACCTGCTGCTTTATCCGGCCAGCAGCCTGCACAAGGTCAACGCCGTCACACGGGGGGCGCGGTACGCCTCGTTCTTCTGGACCCAAAGCCTGGTGCGGGACGATGGCCGCCGCACGTTGCTATTCGAAATGGACACGGCCATCCAGCAACTCAGCCGCGATGTGCCTGATCACCCCTCGCTGCTTCAACTCACCGGCACCTATCACAACCTGCTGCGGCAGTGGGTCGAGGTCTGAGTCATGACCTGGAATCTGCGACGTGAAGAGGTGCTCGATGGCGACCAGTTGCGCGCCATGCTGGAAGAGAGCCCGGCCAGTGCCGCAAAGGCGATTCTGAGCGCGGCGCAGGCCAATATCGTCGACGCCCAGGCGCTGCTCGGACAGATATTGCTCGACGGTAGCGGCATCGAATGCGACCCGGCGCTGGCGCTGGTCTGGTTTCAGATTGCGGCCCGTCGCGGCCACGCCATGGCGCAGAACATGGCCGGCCGATGCCACGAGCATGGGTGGGGCTGCGAGCCGGACGCCGCAAAGGCTGCCGAGCATTATCGTCTCGCCGCCGAAGCCGGACTTGATTGGGGTTTTTATAACTATGGCAATCTTCTGGCAACCGGCCGTGGCGTCAATAAAGACCAGGCCCGCGCGTTGGCGTGTTACCGCAAGGCGGCAGAGCTGGGTCATGCGAAGTCGATGAACCTGGTGGGGCGTTATCTGGAAGAAGGTCTGTGCTGCGAGCGGGATCTTGCCGCTGCCCATGAGTGGTATAGACGGTCAGCGGAAGGTGGGGATTTTCGTGGGCAGTTTAGCCATGCGGGTGTACTCGCTGATCACGGGCGCATCACAGAAGCCGTCGGATGGCTGAAAACTGCCTTACAGAATGGCAATCTCAACTTCCTGCGGGTCATTCGCAAGATGCTCTTGCAAGCGCCCCATCCTCAGTTTCGAGCGCTGGCACTGGATTACCATGAGCGAGCAGCGCATTTGGGAAATGAAGCAGACGCAGCGCAATATCGTGCAGTACTGAACGCTATATAACCGCCAATTGTAAGTATCATTTTCCAGACACCGTTGCACAAGCAGCCCTGAATCGTGTTTACGCCCCCATTTCCGGGCATAACTCAGACGCTGTGCATATTCGGGCGGGAATCTTCCTACTTACTCAGACCGCCTTTCCTCTTTGACCGCCCCAAAAACAAAACTTACTCTCCCTCTTGTGCAGACCACTCAACCATTCTGCATCTGAAGTTTTTACTCACTTCAGACATTAACACGCATCATTAAAGGATTAATGATATGTCTCAACTTACGGAAAATCTCGTCACCGACGCAGCGAGTGATCCTGCGAGCCTTTTTGGTCTATCGGTAGCAACAACCGGGAGCGATACCCGGGACACCGGGCTGATCCTGACCAAAGAGCAAGTCAAAAACCTCAAGAAGTATGAAATCGCCGGCTTGGCCCTTCCTACCGATCTGGATAAAGTTATTGCCTATCTGGGTTACGAAAATGGCGCGGGTGTTGGCCTTGACGCCGTTGACTTCCAGCAGACGTTCAAGCTCGTCAACGGCCACGCCAGACTGTGGAATCCGTTGCGCACTGACCTGCTGACCGTTAACACCAAGCTCGTGGTGTTCGCCGGCTCCATGCAGGTCTATGGCGTAAGCATGAACGATGTATTCGATGACATAGAAACATTGGGCTTGATCGAAAAATACAACATTAAAACACTTGAAGATCTGCGCAAAGTCGAACTTGAGCTGGGAATAAAATTCCCCGACATTGAAGCTGAGGATCGCAATGACCTGGGTTATTACCTGGATCAGATACTCAAGAAAGTGAATGAACAAGAGGCCGAAGCGCTTGTCATCAAAGGGCGCCTGGATTCATTCGGCCTACAATTGGCTCAGCAGGTTGGCCCTGCCATCAAGCTCAAATTGTCGATCATCGACAACAACGCCCTGAGCAGTGAAATCAAGGCGCTTCAGGTGCAGATCGATAACCGTGCGTTGGCCATTGAAGAGAAGAACAAAGAATACAAAGAGCTGGTCAAACAGGCCATCGGTGCAGTCGTTGGCAATCTGGTCATGCTGATTTACTCCAGCGTTCAGGCCGAGAAAATCCGAAAGGAACGCAACACGCTCACCGAAGCGCAGGAAAAAGATATCGCGCTGATGGCGAAGAAAAACCAGATCCTGGCGTCGTTGGGTCGTATACGGATGGACTTCCAGAACCTCGATCTGATTGTGATCGATGCCGACATCGCTACCAAAAACCTGATCAATGTCTGGAATTCGTTAGGCACGTTCATCGCTGCTTCCGCGACTGAGGTCGGCGGCATCCACGACGGACTGTCCATGCGCAGGTTCCGTAACCAATTCAATCTGGTGGTTGAACCGTGGAAAACCATCGAAGTAGATGCCAAAAAGTTAGAACGCGTGTTTGCAGAAGCAGACCGCGAATTCAGGGAAGAGTACGGAGTTTAAAAATGAATAACATTTCTCAATTTCCAGGCAACCCCGATTACCCGGAGCTGGACGTTCCAGCGTTCAAGCAGGCAAAAGCCAAAGCAAGCGATGCAACCATTGAAGTGAAGAGGCTCTTCATCCAGACACAATACCTGCCGTCGTTGCACAGCCGAGTCTCTGAACTGGACCAGGCAATGGGTAACGCTGACGCCAGCCTTCGAGAGACCGCTCAATCGCTGGACACCGTTTTAGGTATCCAGGTGGGTACCCTCAGAGAACTTCAAAAGGAGTTCCAGAGCGCGCGCGAGTCTGACAGGGAAGAAATCATCGAAGACATCGTCCTTCGGATTCAGAGCATCCTGGACACCGTGGGTAAGGGCGAGCTGACGCTCCAAGACCTGATCCCGGCCATGGCAAGCCCGATTGATCGAGCGGCCACGGGCAACTACATCACGCAGCTTGAAGCCGATCAGGCGCGCTTGCCGGCAGAAGTACTGGAGATCAAAGAACGGCAGGACGCGCTGGAAGCAAAACGCAAAGCGCTGACTGACGCAATGGCATTGATCGAAGCCAAGGGATTTACCGAACTGGCCAAAGACACAGCGCTGACGGCTCAGGAACTGGTCAAAGTGGGCATGACCCCACCCCAGTTGATCGCCGTCGAGGCCGCAATCGCCCTTGCGCAACAGATCCTGGAACGGGCCGAAAGCCTGATCAACTACCTGAATATGGTTGAAGCCCGTAACACCCTGCGTAAACAGATTGATGATCTCATCAACAGCACTTATGCAAAGACCAGTGAGTTGCGTCTGGTCACGTTGAAAAAAGAGCTGATCACGGAGAGCTACAGTTTCGACGACCAGCGAGCGCAATACATCGCCGAGTTCGGGAAATGCGTCACAGCCATGCGCTCCTTCCTCACCACTCGCAACGACGTGGACGGTGGCGATCAGGACGCGGTCGCTCAGTTCAGCGTAGACGCACTGTCGCTGGCAAAATACCTGAAAGTCATGGCCTGATTCGTCTGCCAATGCGCGACAGCGCAGGCCGGGAAGTACAACGAGTGCTCTTCCCGGCCCGCTACGCGAAGCGCCTGACTCAAGTCAGGCCTCCCCTTCCACGCACTTCATCTCATTAAAGGATTAACGATATGAAAGCATCCGGAGCAATGGACGACGCTCCCGTTCGCGATGAGAAACTTGACCTGGCAGAGCGCCTGCCTGGCACTCTGATTTCCGCAGCAGCGGGCACGGCAGAAGAAGTGATTCGTGCGCCAGGACTCATCCTGACCGAAGCACAACTGATTGACTTAATGCGCTATGCAACCCACGGCCTTGCGCTTCCAACCAGACTTAAAGATGTTGTCTGGTATCTTGGCTATGAGACAGGCGCCGGACTGAACCTTGAAGCCAGGGATTTTCAGGAAAGTTTCAACCGCATCCACCTTCATGCCATGCAATGGAATCCACTTCGAACCGACCTGATGAACGTCGGCAGCGAGTTGTGGGTATTCGCCGATCAGATGCAAGTTTACGGAAACGGCGTAAGGCAGCTCTATGACGAAATCAAGTCAAAGGCTGCCGAGACGCTTGACCCGGAAGATCACCAGGATTTTCAGCATTACATTGAGCAGGTCGCAGCGCTCGTGCTGGAACGTCGCAGTACAACCGAGGCACTCAAGGGTAGGCTCGATGCCTTTGCGCACGAGTTGTCGACAACAGTGATGCCCGACGTGCAGCTTAAGCTGCGGAGCATCGACACCAACAATGTATCGACTGAAATCAGAACGCTGAACGACGCCATCAACAGACGCGCCGCAGAGATTGAAGAAAAGCAGCAGGAATACAAGACGCTGATCCAGAAGTCGGCGGGGGCAAGTTTTCCCCTGATCGGTCTGGGTATTTACAACCACAGCGAAGCAGACGAAGTGCGCAAAAAGATCAGTGCATTGCGCCAGGATCAAGAGAACAGCATTGGTTTACTGGGGCAGAAAAACAAAATTCACGCGTCACTGCAGCGCGTGCGTCATGACCTGCATGATCTGAGCCTGGTCATTCTGGATGCCGACATTGCTACACAGAACATGGTTGTCGTGTGGAACGGCCTTCATATCTACCTGACCCACTCGATTCAAGAGGCGGGCAAAATTGATAGCGCGTTGTCTCTGCGCCGTCTCATGAACGCTTTCAATCTGGTGGCTGAACCCTGGGGCCAGATTAAGCGGGATGCGGACACGTTGCTCAAAGTCTTCAAAGAGGCAGACCTTAAGTTCCGCAGAAATTATGGACATCAATGACATAGGTAATTCGAAGATTTTCGATCTGGCAACATGCTGCGCCACGTCGCAGTGGCGACGCATCGAGTTCGCACAGTAACGCCATGGAGGGCAAAAAATGACAACACATCTCATCGAATACGACGACGTCGCTTATCTGGGATTCAACATCGGCTATCTGGAAAAGCTTCCCGAATATATCGAAGCCTTCAAAATCAAACTCGATTTGGTGCCTGAGGCCGAATACGGCAAATACATGGAGCCCGTGATGGATCAGACCGTCGCCGCCGCGCGGAAAGGCAGCCCGTTCTGGTCCGCCAGGGCGAAGCAGATTCGCGCGCTCCATGAGGACACCAAAAAGACACTGACCGACATGATCACAGTGTTGGACAGCAATCCGTTTGACAGCCGAATCGCGCAGCTCACCCAGGATACGCTGCGCCACGGGGCCGAGTTCAAGCGGCAACAGGAAGAATGCGAGGGCATCATCGAATGCGCCATGCAGACCATTCCTCGGTTCATGGACTTCATGAACGTTAGAACGTATGAATACGCGGAAAGAAAAGGGCTGCTGGTCAAAGGACAATCCAGCAAAGTACCGCAAACGCTGAGCAGCGCGATCACGGACGAAAGCAGTCTTGCTTCGGCGAGAAGCAGCCTGGAATGGCATCGTCGCGCCTACAACACGACGATCCTCTCGGCGGGGAATATAGGGGCCTATTGTTCGCGGCTTTCCGGCCTCCTGAACGCCACCGTCCGGGAAATCCAGGCGCTCAAGGCCAATCAGCCCGCTCGGGGCATGGCGGTATCCTGTCAGTCAGCGGCCAGCTCCGCACGCGAGGCCCAGCGCCTGATCCATCACACCTTCGACAATATCCTTCGATTCAGTATTTGAGCCGCATAAAAACGGCCCCCACTGGGTGCCGTTTTCTCATTACGCTGACCTTTATACGTAGTAAGACTTCAGCGGCGGGAAGCCGTTAAATTCCACAGCGCTGTAGCTGGTGGTGTACGCACCCGTGGACAGCCAGTACAAACGATCACCGATGGCCAGGTTCAATGGCAGGCCGTACTTGTAGTTTTCGTACATGATGTCGGCGCTGTCGCAGGTCGGGCCGGCAATAACCACTTCTTCCACTTCGCCTTTCTTCTCGGTCCAGATCGGGAACTTGATGGCTTCGTCCATGGTTTCGATCAGGCCGGAGAACTTGCCCACATCCGTGTACACCCAACGCTCGACAGCAGTGCGGGATTTACGCGACACCAATACCACTTCGCTGACCAGAATACCGGCGTTGGCGATCAACGAACGGCCCGGCTCCAGAATAATTTCCGGCAGGTCATCACCGAAGTCTTCTTTCAGGTAGCGAATGATTTCTTCAGCGTAGGTTTCCAGGCTGTTGGTGCGGGTGATGTAGTTGGCCGGGAAGCCGCCGCCCATGTTGATCAGCTTGAGAACGATGCCGTCTTCTTCTTTCAGACGCTCGAAGATCACTTTCACTTTGGCGATCGCGGCGTCCCAGACGCTGATGTCACGCTGCTGCGAACCAACGTGGAACGAGATGCCGTAAGGGACCAGGCCCAGTTCACGGGCAAGGATCAGCAGGTCCATCGCCATGTCGGTCTGGCAGCCAAACTTGCGTGACAGCGGCCAGTCAGCCGTGGTCGAGCCTTCGGTGAGGATGCGCACGTAGACTTTCGAGCCCGGCGCAGCCTTGGCGATGTTGCGCAGGTCGGCTTCGGAGTCGGTGGAGAACAGACGCACGCCCTTCTCGTAGAAGTAGCGAATGTCTCTGGATTTTTTGATGGTGTTGCCGTAGCTGATGCGATCCGGGCTGACACCGCGATCCATCACCTTGTCCAGCTCGTAGATCGAGGCGATGTCGAAGCTCGAGCCCTTGTCCTTCAGCAGGTCGATGATTTCGACCGCCGGGTTGGCTTTAACCGCGTAATACACTTTGGCAAATTCGAAGCCTGCACGCAGGTCGTCGTAGGCCTTGCTGATCATCGCGGTGTCGATGACCACGAACGGGGTTTCTTGCTTGTCGGCAAACGCCTTCATTTTATCGAAGGTGCTTTTCTCGAAATAATCTTCGACCTGGATCGACATGCGGGGACTCCTGTTGGCAAACGGTAAAAAACAATGGGTGTGAGCGCGCGGCTCGTGAACGTCCTCCGTATCCCCACTTTGGTTCGCCTACTTCCCAAGGCTGCTCGGCCGAAAGCAAAAAGGCCATCCGGTGACAGGTCACGGCTGGCCTTGCTGTCTCGTCGTCAGTACTTGAGCCGGATGGATCGTTTCCAGCATGGACGTTCGGCGCGAACTGTAGGACCTGAGGGGCCGGAGATCAACTAAAAATGTCGCGTTTCTGCCCGTTTTTGCCAGACGGGAATCCGCGCACGTTCAATCAACCCGTAGTAACCGACCGACATGACAGGGTGATGTTCCCGGTGGGTGGCAAATGGGCAATCCGTCACGAAAGCCACCTGTCCGTCAGACATCGGCTACCTGATCACCCGAAATGCCCTACGCACCGGATCTCTCTCCCCCACGTATCCCATTGATCCTGATCACTAGGGTTGGCGTCCAATCGCCTCGCACGAACTGTGCGAGGAGCTGGATCAACCTGACCAAGGATCAAAGTCATACACAAGACTGCCTATTCCCCGCTGTACAACAATGACGTCACCTCCGAGTACCTGCGTGATCTGGATCGACCGCCCTTTTCGGAAGAGGCGCTGACCACGTTCAGTCCGGCAGCGCTGGCTCAGGTGAGAGAGAGTGAGGCTTACAAGCAAGCCCACCCCTGCACCGGCATTTTCCGAGTGGCGGCGGAAGGCAGCCAGACCCGCGATGGCGGTGTGATCGTGAGAGGCGCCCTTGGCGTGGAGTTCAGACTGGCGGACGGAAGCAAGGTCGCAGGTGCTCGCGTCGGTGACTGCGCCGTTTACCCCGATGGCACCATGGCCCAGGTCGTCACTGGTGCAGGAAAGGCGAACAGCCAAATGGCGCTGGTGGGCAGCCGCTTGAGCAACGGCGACGAGATCATCAACACGTCGCAGGGTTCTCTTCTTCTGCTCCAGCGCAAGGATGTCGCCTGGCCGGATGACTTTCTGCCCGACGTGGAGAATTGAAGCATGAAAATCTTCGATATCAACGGCCGGGAGCAAGGCCTCGACGGCGACCTAACCACCACCGGCGCCATCTGCCACGCCAGCCTTGTTCAAACTTCGCTGGAAGATGGCCGCATGGCATTGCGGCTCGGCGACAAGACCAGCTCCTGCGGCGTGTGTGGGCAAGTTGGCGAAATTGTCGAAGGGGACGACAGCTTCACGTGGGATGGCATTCCGACCGCCGTGCACGACGCGCTTGTATTGTGTGCATGTCCGCCGGGCACCAATCGATTGATTGCCTCGCGGTCAGGACGCGCGGGGGCCAGTCGAGCGGCACCGGACGCCGCTGCGGCGCCACACCCCACTATGCCCACGCCGAATACCCCGTCTTCTCTTTATCCACACACCACTCCGGCGCCGGGGAAAGTCTTCGCCCGTGCGTTCGCCATCCGCGACAGCGAAACGGGGCAGCCCCTCGCGAACCGCACATTCACGGCGACGGTGGATGGTCAGCAAAAGTCAGGTACCACCGACAGCAACGGAATGGCGCGCGTTGAGGGTTCTTCAGCAGATTCTGTCGTTTCCCTCCACGTCATGTTCCGCTCGCCCGCGCGCGAGTTGAACGAGCTTGCGGGAATGACGACGCGGGAAGTGACCACTACGACGCGGGTCGAGACGTTGATCCACGGGGACACGCCCAAGCCCATGGTGATCACCGTGAATGATCGGGCCGCGACGCGCGACGCGATCATTCGGAAGGTGCGTGAGTTGGGGCATGGGTTTGTTGAGCGGTCGGAGTGGCATGCGCAGCCGCCTAAAAAGCCGTTGGACCGTGACTGGGATTACACAATGATTGCGCTTCATCACGCTGGAAGGAGTTATTCGTGTGGTGTGGGGAATGAGCAAATGCTGGACACTCAGGCGAAGCAACAAGGCAAGATATTTGACGACTTCAGTTACCACTTTGCAATTGATTGTGCGGGCATCATTTACGAAGGAAGGGACATTCGCTTCAAAGGCGAGCATCTAATTCTCTATAACTCGAATGCCATCGGCATCGTCTTGTTGAACAACTTGACGACCGAGGAGGAAGGGGCTGACTTCATTGCAAAGGCCCGAATCACTTTGAATCATATCGGGCTCAGCACTACCAACGAACTCCCCATCCCTCAAAAGAGCGCAACTATAAACCTGATCACCGCACTGAAAAGCGCGTTCTCGATTAATTTCTTCGGCGGCCATAGGGAGTTTCCTCGTCAAGACACAAAAGAAGCCAAAATCTGCCCAGGAAACATTGGGATGGGTTTCGTTAACGTGGTACGCGCCACCACCGGCCTACACAGACCACTACGAGAATAAAAATATCACCTTCTATCAGTGCTCACTCAAAACCAAAAAACACATACAACCGAACCTCACATCTACGGCGCATTGACTCGCTTATGACCAAATCCATACCACTAGGCCTGACTACACTAATCCTATTTGTATTCAGCAATGCCATGATGATGAACTACATCACTTACAAGCAAAACGTGGACCTGGCACCCATCGTCCTTGCCAGCGTCGCATCGCTGGCATCTATCATCATAGCGTTACCCTTGTTCCTGTTTAACCGCGCGCCGCTACTCACTGCTGTCTATTCAAAAAAACTGATCAAGCCTTACCTCTGGATCACCTTGTTCACGTTTACCTGCTGGACCAGCGGCTATACCGCCTTGTTAAATCTCAACCCCGCCGCCTTTGCCGCCATCGCCCTATCCGTCAGCGCGCTCATTATGGCTTTGACGGACGTACAAAAGCCGGGAAGGCTGGGCATAGTCGGCTTTATGCTTAAATTGGGCACAGTTTGGGTGCTGTCGACTTCATATAGCTCAGTAATACAAGGCGCAGGCCTACATGATGACTACGAGCTAGAAACAGGCGTGACGTTTTCAATAACGTGCGGCATCTCGCTTTATCTCATCGGACTCATAACCAAGCGACTCAACGATCTCGGCCAACCCTTTCACAAGATACTGGCACGTCGATCATTGTTTGCGTTCCTAGTGTGCGCAACGATCGGATTGCTGGATGGCGCCCTCGTGACCATCGTATCTGAGGCGCCTCAGTTGGCGGCGCTGACGGTGCTCTTCCTGTTCTTGAT
Organism: Pseudomonas graminis; assembly: GCF_013201545.1. Taxonomy (NCBI): domain Bacteria; kingdom Pseudomonadati; phylum Pseudomonadota; class Gammaproteobacteria; order Pseudomonadales; family Pseudomonadaceae; genus Pseudomonas; species Pseudomonas graminis. The sequence continues at coordinate 2,603,758 of NZ_CP053746.1, read as the reverse complement.
GCAATCAGCACTTGTGCTGTCCATAAGAACAATCAGCCAACCTATCCTGACGGTGGGTTTTGCTGGGACCGCCGTTTACACGCTGATCGCGCAGCTAGCGTTTTTTCAACAGTCCGTTGACTCACTCATGGTCATCACGATTTTGGGGAACGCCTTGGGCTTGGTCCTCATGTCGTTCGTGCAGACCAGGAGCAAGCTGACGTGTCAGCGGTGACGAGTCAGCGGCACCACCGTCAAAAAAGGCCCGGGCACCAAAGCACCCAGGCCATTCACCTCAAGCCGAAGCAGCCTGCTCCACCAACTCCGCCGGCGAAACAATGCTGGTCTTCATCCCGCGCGACTGGCCGGAACTCAGGTACGCCGCGATTGACTCCTGCGTCACTTCACCCAGGAACACATTCTCGGCATCCAGCACCGGCAGCCACGAGCGGTTGAACTCGTACATGCGCGACAGCAGGATGCGCAGGTGCTCGTCGTAGGCGGCGGTGGCGTTGAATGGGCGCAGGTATTGGTCGCAGGTGCCGGCCTGGCGGTGCAGGTCGCGGCGGCGGACGTAGCCCATCGCCTTGTTTGCGGCATCGGTGACCACCACATAGCGGCGGTCGTTTTCGTCCATGATTTCCAGCGCATCGGCGACGGGCGTTTCCGGGCTCACGGATGGCGCGTTGTCCGCGGCGTCTTCGGCCTTGACCAGCAGCAGGCGCTTGAGCGTGCTGTCCTGGCCCACGAAGTTGCTGACGAAATCATCCGCCGGGTGCGCCAGCAGCGTGTCCGGATGGTCGATCTGCAGCAGCTTTCCGGCGCGAAAGATGGCGATCTTGTCGCCCAGTTTGATGGCTTCGTCGATGTCGTGGCTGACCATGATCACGGTCTTGTTCAGCGCGCGCTGCATCTCGAAAAACTCGTTCTGGATCATCTCGCGGTTGATCGGGTCGACCGCACCGAACGGCTCGTCCATCAGCAGCAGCGGCGCGTCTGCCGCAAGCGCACGAATCACGCCGATCCGCTGTTGCTGACCACCCGACAACTCGCGTGGATAGCGATGCAGGTATTGCTTGGGTTCCAGCTTGATCATGCTCATCAGTTCGCGGGCACGGTCGTGGCACTTCTGCTTGTCCCAACCCAGGAGCTTGGGCACGACCACGATGTTTTCTTCGATGGTCATGTTGGGGAACAGGCCGATCTGCTGAATCACGTAGCCGATGTTGCGGCGCAGGGTGACCTCGTCGAGACCGGTGGTGTCCTCGCCGTTGATCAGCACTTTGCCGGAGGTCGGCATGATCAGCCGGTTGATCATTTTCAGCGTTGTACTTTTGCCGCAACCCGACGGACCCAGGAACACGCAGATCTCGCCTTCATTGACGGTCAGGCTCACTGAGTCGACGGCCTTCACTTCCTTGCCGTTGCTCTGGAAAGTCTTGGTGAGGTTCTGCAGCTCAATCATTTGTTTGGCGATCATTTCAGGAGTCCTTTTGGAGTCAGCGAGCGTTGCAGCCATTGCAGAAGCAGGTCGGCGAAGATGGCCAGAATGCTGACCAGAACGGCGCCGACGATCAGCATCGACATATCGCTGCGGCTGATGGAAGCGAGGATGAGTACGCCCAGACCGCCCGCGCCGATAGTGGCGGCGATGGTCATGACACCGATGTTCATGACCACGGCAGTGCGTACGCCAGCGAGGATCACCGGCACGGCGATCGGCAGTTCAACCATGCGCAGGCGCTGGCCGAAGGTCATGCCGATGCCCTTGGCGGCTTCACGGATGCCGGGCTCGACGCCGGTGAGCGCCAGATAGGTGTTGCGCATGATCGGCAGCAGTGAGTAGAGAAACACTGCGGTGATCGCCGGCATCGGGCCGAGGCCCTGACCGAACTTGGAGTAGAACGGCAGCAGCAAGCCGAACAGGGCAATCGACGGGATGGTCAGCAGCACCGTGGCGCTGGCCTGCAACGGACCGGCGAGGGTCGGAAAGCGCGTCATCAACACGCCCAATGGCACGCCAACCACGATCGCCAGCGTCACCGCGATGCCGACCAAGGTGATGTGTTGCAGCGTCAGGTGCATGACCTGATTCCAGTCCAGATGGGAGAAAGCGCTGAGGAAACTCATGGTTTCTCCTCCTGTTTTGCCGCTGGCGCCGGTGGGACCGGCACGCTGTCGGCGGAAGGATTGATTGGATGCTCGCGCAGGAATTCAGCCGCCACCACGGTAGGACTTTCGTGGTCGACGTCGATGCGCGCGTTCAGCGTGCGCATGGTCTGGTTATCCAGCAGCGCGGCGAGGGGCTTGAGCAAATCGGCCAGTTCCGGGTGCTTGTCCAGGTATTCTTTGCGAATGACTGGCGCCGCGGTGTAGTCCGGGAAGTAGTGCTTGTCGTCCTCCAGAACCTTGAGTTTGAACGCGTTCAGACGGCCGTCGGTGGTGTAGACGAGCCCTGCAAAAACCTGCCCGTTGCGCAGCGCGGTGTAGACCAGGCCAGCGTCCATCTGACGGGTGTTTTCACGCCCCAGGTTCATGCCGTAATGCTTGACCATGCCCACCAGCCCGTCGGAACGGTTGGCGAATTCGGTGTCCAGCGCGACGATGTGACCCTTGTCGGCCTCGGCCTTCAGCACCGTGGTCAGGTCAGACATGTTGTTGACCTGCGGGTACTGCTGGGCAATTTTGTCCGGCAGCGCCAACGCATAGGTGTTGTTGAACTTGGACGGTGACAACCAGACCAGCCCCTTCTTGGCGTCCAGCTCCTTGACGCGCTGATAGGTCTGATCGCTGTCGAGCTTTTCGTCGACATGGTTGTAGGCAACCAGCGACACGCCGGTGTACTCCCACAGCAGATCCAACTGGCCGGTTTCCTGGGCACTGCGCGCCAGGTTGCTGCCAAGGCCGCCAGTGATCTGAACCTGATAGCCCTTGTCGCGCAGGTATTGCGCCGTCAGTTCGGCGAGCATGGTCTGTTCGGTGAACACCCGCGCGCCGATGCGCAGCACGGGCATTTCGGCCGGTGCATCCGCGGCCTGGACGAAACCGGACAGCAACATCCCGACGCCCATGATTAATGTGCATAACTTCTTCATAGCAATTCCTTTCTCAGCGGGGCTCGATTTATCGAGCCAGGCCGCGTTCCAGCCAGAGACGGCTTGCCAGGGTCACGGCGCCATCGAGCAACAGCGCGAGCAACGCGGTACACGCGGCGCCCAGCACCAGTTGCGGCTGATTGTTCAGGGCGATGCCGGGGAAAATCAGGCTGCCCAGGCTGTTCGCGCCAATGAGGAACGCCAGCGGCGCGGTCCCGACGTTGATCGCCAGGGCCACGCGCACGCCGCCGATGATGATCGGCACGGCATTGGGCAGCTCGACGCGCCACAACACCTGGCGCGGTGTCATGCCAATGCCGCGAGCAGCTTCTTTAAGGGAACCCTGAACGTTTTTCAGGCCTTCGTAGGTGTTGCGCACGATGGGCAACAACGAAGCGAGGAACAAAGCGAAGATCGCCGGACCGCTGCCGATGCCCAGAATACCCAGAGCGATGGCCAGCACGGCGAGAGGAGGAACGGTGTTACCGATGTTGAAGATCTGCATGAAGCGTTCGGCGCGGCCAACCATGCTCGGTCGGCTAAGGACAATGCCGGTCGGGATCCCGACCACCAGTGCCGCCAGCATCGAAGCCAGCACAAGCCAGACGTGGGCTTGCAGATAAAACAGCAGATCATCCTGATATTGCCTGATGGTACTGATGCCGATCCATTGGACCAGCAGGGCCAGGAGTGCGATGACAATCACACCTCCCAACAGCCCCTTGCCATAGCGATTTGCCACGGGCGGACTCCTTATTTCAGTCGGCGAACGTCTGGCGTGGAACTGGCCTCTTCAGGCAGCACGCGAACGTTCGCGAAGAGCAGCGGGTGGGTCGCCGGAAAGGTTGATACCTCGGCGAAAACACAAGCCATGAGCGCAGCTTCGTCAAGCTAACTTGCTGATTTTGCAACCCTTGGCGTGTAGCGATACCAGGGAATGGACGTCTCCTTAACCGCAAAGGTTCCCACGTGCGATGGTATCTGGCCACCCCTTATCGACTGAACGGTTCGGTTATTGCTCTGGTTTGGGCTATAATCGCCGCCCTTTTTTGAATCACCTCTCGGGCGATTTCCCATGACCAGACAGGCCGCCGAAGTCGCGAAACGCCGCACTTTCGCCATCATTTCCCACCCCGATGCGGGTAAGACCACCATCACTGAAAAGCTGTTGCTGATGGGCAAGGCCATTTCCGTCGCCGGTACAGTGAAGTCGCGTAAATCCGACCGTCACGCCACCTCCGACTGGATGGAAATGGAGAAGCAGCGCGGCATTTCCATCACCACCTCGGTCATGCAGTTCCCGTATCGCGATCACATGATCAACCTGCTCGACACCCCGGGCCACGAAGACTTCTCCGAAGACACCTACCGCACGTTGACCGCCGTCGACTCGGCGCTGATGGTGCTCGATGGCGGTAAAGGGGTTGAGCCCCGCACCATCGCACTGATGGACGTCTGCCGCCTGCGCGACACGCCGATCGTGAGCTTCATCAACAAGCTTGACCGCGACATTCGCGACCCGATCGAGCTGCTCGACGAGATCGAAGCGGTCCTGAAGATCAAGGCCGCGCCCATCACCTGGCCGATCGGTTGCTACCGCGACTTCAAGGGTGTGTATCACCTCGCCGACGACTACATCATCGTGTACACCGCCGGTCATGGTCATGAGCGCACCGAGGTGAAAATCATCAAGAAGCTCGACTCGGACGAGGCCCGCGCCCACCTGGGCGATGAGTACGATCGCTTTGTCGATCAGCTGGAACTGGTTCAGGGCGCCTGTCATGAATTCAACCAGCAGGAATTCCTCGACGGCCAGCTGACGCCGGTGTTTTTCGGTACGGCACTCGGCAACTTCGGGGTCGACCATGTGCTCGATGCCGTGGTCGACTGGGCGCCGAAGCCACTGGCCCGCGTCGCCAACGAGCGCACGGTAGAGCCGGTCGAGGAAAAATTCAGCGGCTTCGTGTTCAAGATCCAGGCGAACATGGACCCCAAGCACCGCGACCGCATCGCGTTCATGCGCATCTGTTCGGGCAAGTACGACAAGGGCATGAAAATGCGCCATGTGCGCACCGGCAAGGACGTGCGCATCGGTGACGCGCTGACGTTCTTTTCCAGCGAGCGTGAACAATTGGAACAAGCCTACGCCGGCGACATCATCGGCCTGCACAACCACGGCACGATTCAGATCGGCGATACGTTCAGCGAAGGCGAGGCCTTGGGCTTCACCGGCATCCCGCACTTTGCCCCTGAGCTGTTCCGTCGCGTACGCCTGAAGGATCCGCTGAAATCCAAGCAGCTGCGTCAGGGTCTGCAGCAGCTGGCCGAGGAAGGCGCCACGCAGGTGTTTTTCCCGCAGCGCAGCAACGACATCATCCTCGGCGCCGTCGGTGTGCTGCAGTTCGATGTGGTCGCCAGCCGCCTGAAGGAAGAATACAAGGTCGAATGCGCCTACGAGCCGATCACCGTGTGGTCAGCCCGCTGGATCGACTGCAGCGACAAGAAGAAGCTCGAGGAATTCGAGAACAAGGCGGTGGAAAACCTGGCAGTGGACGGCGGCGGTCACCTGACCTACCTCGCCCCCACCCGGGTCAACCTGGCCTTGATGGAAGAGCGCTGGCCCGACGTGAAATTCCGCGCGACGCGGGAGCATCACTAAGGCTCATCACCGTCTAGTGATCGTTCCCACGCTCTGCGTGGGAATGCCGCTACTGACGCTCCGCGTCAGCCAACTGCGGACGCGGAGCGACCAGGGATGCATTCCCACGCGGAGCGTGGGAACGATTAGTTCCCCCTACTTCACCACCATCCCCACGCCCCGCCCGCGCGGATCGGACGCAGTTTCGACTTTCGTGCCGTCGATCTTGATCGCCTGCACATTGCCCATCGACCAGCCCTGATCCTTCAATGTGTAACCCATGGCGGTAAGCTCGTCGGCCACCGGGGTTGCCAGCGGTGCAAATTTCTCGGTGTAGATCGTGTCTTTCGGCAGCAACTGGTGATGAACCCGCTGCGCCGCGACGGCGTCTTTCAGCGGCATGTGGAAGTCATAGATATTGTTCAGCACCTGAAACACCGTGGTGAAAATCCGTGAGCCACCCGGCGTGCCCAGCACCAGCGTCACTGCGCCGTCGCGGGTGACCAGGCTGGGGCTCATTGACGACAACATGCGCTTGCCGGGCTGGATGGCGTTGGCATCCCCGCCCACCACGCCGAACGCATTGGCAACGCCCGGCTTGGAGCTGAAATCATCCATCTCGTCGTTCAGCAAAAAGCCTGCGCCCTTGACCACCACGCCGCTGCCGTAATCCCAGTTCAGGGTGTAGGTGTTGCTGACCGCGTTGCCCTTGGCATCGACGATGGAAAAATGCGTGGTCTGGTGCGACTCAAGCCCGGCCTTCACGTTCTCCGTGGGCGAAATTGCCGTCGGGTTGACCTCGTGGGCGCGCTTGGCCAGATAGGCGTTGTCGGTCAGCTGATTCACCGGCGCCACGGAAAAGTCCGGATCACCCAGGTAGTTGGCGCGATCGGCGAACACGCGCTTTTCAATTTCTGCCAACAAGTGGATGTAGCGCGCCGAGTTGAGCGGCACGTCTTTGAAATCATCGGAAAGCAGCTGCTTCATGCCAATCAGTTGCGCCAGCGCAATGCCGCCGGAACTGGGCAGCGGCGCGGTATAAAGCGTGTTGCCGTTGAAATTCACGTGCAGCGGCTTGCGCCAGATCGCCTTGTAATCCTGCAGGTCCTCTTTGGTGATCAGGCCGTTGTCGTGCTGCATCTGCGACACCAAAAGGTCAGCCGTCTGCCCTTGGTAAAACTCATTGGCACCCTTGTTGGCGATGCGTTCCAGGGTCTTGGCCAACTCAGGTTGGCGGAAGGTCTCGCCGGTCTTCATGTCGCCGAAGTAATCGGCAAAATTGGTTTTGCCGTTGAGCTCCTTGATCGCTTCGGCACCATACATGTACTGCTTGTCAGCGACCTTGAAACCATTTTTGGCGTAACCAATGGCCGGCGTCAGCAGCTCGGCCCACGGCAGCTTGCCGAATTTCTGATGGGCTTCCCACAGCCCCATCACCGTGCCGGGAACGCCTGAAGCACGTGCGCCCACCAGGCTCATGCCCGGGATAACCTCACCCTTGTCGTCCAGGTACATGTTGCGCGTCGCCGCTTTTGGCGCGGCTTCGCGGTAGTCAAGAAAGTACGGTCGGCCGTTCATGAACAGGGTCATGAAGCCACCGCCGCCGATGTTGCCCGCTTCCGGGTAGGTGACCGCCAGGGTAAACGCCGTGGCGACCGCAGCGTCGACTGCGTTCCCGCCCTTTTTCAGAATCTGCGCAGCGACCTGAGCACCGTATTGGTCCGGGGCCGCAACGGCGCCGCCTTCCAGTACCACGGCATACACTGGCGAACTCGCGGCGAAGATCACCGACAGGGCAAGGGTTTTGAAGGTCACTGCACGCATGGGGCTTCCTTGATGACAAATGCGACAGCTTGAAACTGATGGGCTGTCTGGAGGCTGAAGAGACTAACGGTCCGGCTGCACATTAATGATGAAACTTGCCACAAACGCAAACAGCCAGGCCCCTAAACCGGGGCACGCTCAGGTTCATCCCGGACGGGAAACACCACCGCCCTCTCCCGCCGCAGATTGAGCGCCAAGACACTCGCCAGCACCACAATGGAGCCTACGATGACTCGCTGCGAAGGCAACTCGCCCAGCATCACCGAGGCAATAGCGATGGCCATCGGCGGCGTCAGGTACAAACTCATCGACGCACGGCTGACGTCCATATGCTTCAAGACGTACGCCCAGGCCAGGTACGCCAGTGCGCTCGGGAACAGCCCCAATACCCCCACAGCCACATTGACCCGCAGCGGCGCGTTGAGGATCTCGCCGATCAGCCCCGGCAGGTAAACCAGCAGAAACACCGTGCCGGCCCAGACCGTGTAACAGACCATGGTCAGGCCGTCGTAGCGGTGGCTGTGACGCTTCTGCAGCGAGAAATACACGCTCCAGGAAAACGCCGCCGCCAGAATCAGCAGCCCGCGTGCGTCCATGTGGCCGATGCCGCGATCACCGGTGACGACAATCGCGGCGCCCATCAGGCCGAGGGCCACACAGCCCCAACGCCAGGCGCTGACCCGCTCTTTGAACACGAAATGCGCCAGCAGCGCGGTAAACAATGGCGTCGACTGCACCAGCACGCTGGAAGCCCCGGCACTCACCCCGGCCTGGCCAAAGTTGAGGGCGATGTGATGCAGGCTAACGGCGAAGAAACCCAGCACCGCGAGCAACGGCAGGTCCTTCAGGCGCGGCAACGTGATGCGTTGCGATGAGGCGATTAGCAGCATGAACACCGACGCGATCAGAAAACGAAGCAGCGCCAGATGCCCTGGATCGTAGGCTTGCAAACCGATACGAATGCCGGTTGGCGAGAAGCCCCAGCAGGCGACCACGAAGAACGTGGCAAAGGCGATTTTCAGCCCTTGCCAAGGCACCGCACCATTAACCGCGATATCCGAATCAACAACCGGCTCAGCCACCATGCGCATCTCGATACTCCCGCCGACAAGCCCGACGCCTGCCCATGGCTGCGAGTATCGAAACAACTTATGCTCACCACAACCGAACAATAATGACTCAACCCCTCACTTTTGGTGATGAATGGAACTGGCTCAGATTCGCATGTTCAAGACCGTTGTCGACACCGGCAGCATTGCCCGCGCTGCGGAGGTGTTGCATTGCGTGCCATCGAACATCACCGCGCGGATCAAGGCGCTGGAGGCGGAGTTGAGCACCGAGCTGTTTTACCGCCAGGGCCGCGGTTTGCGCATCAGCCCGGCGGGGGAAATCTTCCTGACCTACGCCGGCAAAATGCTCAGCCTCGCCGACGAAGCCAAACGCGCGGTGCATCCGGATGCGGCGCCATCCGGGCCGTTGCGCATTGGCGCCATCGAGTCCTCGGCCACGGCGCGGCTGCCGAGACTGCTGGCGCGTTTTCATGCGCGTTACCCACAAGTGTCGCTGGAGCTGACCACCGGCACCGGCACGCAACTGCTCGACGCGACGCTCAACCAGAAGCTCGATGGCGCCATTGTTGCCATCGACGTCAAACGCCCACGGCTCAAGCGCACGTCGATGTACCGGGAGGATCTGGTGCTGATTGCGGCAGAGTCGTTGGGGCCGATTTCCAGTGCCGCAGATCTGCAGGGCAAATCGATTTTCATGTGGCCCGAGGGCTGCCCTTACCGCGCAGCGCTTGAACGCTGGTTGCAGAACGACGGCCAGACCCAGCCCATCGTCAGCATCGCCAATTACGGCACCATCGTCGGTTGCGTCAGCGCCGGGGCCGGGGTGGCGCTGGTGCCCAAGGGGGTTTATGAGCAGTACCGGAAAGGCTCGGGCTGGGTCGGTTATGAATTCCCTGAACTGACCTCCATCGACAACCTGTTTTACTGGCACGAGAGCGCCGAGCATCACCCGGCGCGGGAGGCGTTTGTGGAGATGTTGCGGGCGGAGTTCAGCGGGGTGGGCGAGGCGTGACGCGTCAGGCGGCGTACACCGCCAGTTTCTCCTGAATGAAATCCAGAAAGCACTGAATCCGCAACGCCAGCTGCGAGTTGCGGTAGTAAACGGCGTGGATCGGCTGGCGATAGCCGCTGTTGGCCTGGGGCAGAATGACGTTAAGGCGGCCCTGGCGGATGTCTTCGTGGGTCATGAAGTGCGACAGGCAGACGATGCCCTCACCCGCCAACGCCAACTGGCGCAACGTCTCGCCACTGGAAGCGGAGACCGTCGGCTGAATGAACAGCCGATCCCCGTCGGGGTGGCGCAACGGCCAGTGATTGAGGGTTTCGGTCTGGGTGAAGCCGAGCAGCGAATGTCCGCTTAGCGCCTCCACGGTTTTCGGCGTGCCGTGTTTTTCGAGGTATTCCGGGCTGGCGAGGATGTTCAGCGGGCTGCTGCCGAGTGGCCTTGCGTGCAGCGTGGAATCGGCCAGCACGCCAATGCGGATTGCTACATCGGTGCTCTGTTCCAGCAGATCAATGATCAGATCATTGCTGTTCAGCTCCAGCTGGATGTCCGGGTACCGCGCGCGAAACTCCGCGACGTACGGAACAATGGAATGCAACATGAAGGGCGAGGCCGCGTTGATCCGCAAGCGGCCGGAGGGTGTCTGCTGGCGCACCGACATGCGCTCTTCCAGCTCTTCCATCTGATCCAGAATCTGCCTGGCCCGCTCGAGGAAATACTTGCCCTCCTCGGTCAGGTCCATGCGCCGGGTGGTGCGGTTGATCAACGTCGTGCCCAGCTTGCCTTCCAGTCGCGACAGCGTGCGGCTGATCGCCGAGGGCGTCTGCCCGACCTGCTCGGCAGCGGCGGAAATCGAACCGCTCTCGATCACCGTGACAAACACCTGCAACTCATCCGACCTGGCTTTCACTGTGGTCTCCCGCTCACAAGAGACTGGATATTAGCGCGCTTGGGGGCGAGCTATAAGCTGCAAGCTGCAAGCTACAAGCTGCAAGCCGTAAGTGAGCCGTGAGCCGTGAGCTTGAAGCTTGCCGCTTGCCGCTTGTAGCTCGCTCCTCCCCCTCACATCCCGAACACCGACCCCAAGTGCGCTTCATACCGCTTCACGTCTGCGTCGACATTCGGCATCTTCATCACGTCCACGGCCAGGAAGGTTGGAAGGCCGGTCATGCCCAGGAACTGGTTGGCCTTGTGGAACGGGAAGTACACGGCATCCACGCCCTTGGCTTCGAAGAAGTCGGCCGGGTCGTCGAACGCTTGCTGCGGCGCATTCCAGGTGGCCGAAATCATGTATTGCTTGCCGTGCAGCAAGCCGCCGCTGCCGTACCGCCGGGACGCATCGGAACGGGTGCGACCGTCGTTGGCGTACAGGCTGCCGTGACCTTCGGTGAACACTTCGTCGATGTACTTTTTCACCGTCCACGGCGCGCCCATCCACCAGCCCGGCATCTGCCAGATGATCACGTCAGCCCAGAGAAACTTCTGCACTTCCTCGGCCACGTCATAGCCACCGTCGATGAAAGTCTGCTGCACGTCAAACCCGGCGCGGTCCAGAAACGCCATGCCGGCTTCATGCAGGGTGGAGTTGTAGCGGCCATCGGAATGCGCGAATTGTTTGCCGCCGTTCAGGAACAGTACTTTTTTCATATCAAGCCTCGTCCGCCGTCAATGCAGCCCGCGGTTCAGCGGCACTGGATTGAGGGTCTTCAATTGGAATGGACGGCAGAATATCGGTTGCATCAGGCGCGAATAAGCCGGGGGCGGGCAAAATACCTTTGCGTGCCAATCACGAATGAAACGCTGATTCATGAATCCAGGTTGTCGCGCACGCAGATGAACGTTTTAGCCGGAGCGAGTATTCAGCCAGCAATCATCAGGTGCGCACCCAGCAGCGCCATGCCGATAAAGAACATTCGCTTGAACACCAATGCGCTGATGCGCTGGCGCAGCCATTGACCGAACATCATGCCCAGCAACGCGGGAAGCAGCGCCAGCAATGAGGCGCCCATTTCGGCGCTGCCCACCGCCCCGTTCCAGAACAGACCGGCGCCCAGCGCCAGGGTAGAGACGGTGAAGGACAGCCCCAGCGCCTGCACCAGTTCATTGCGATCCAGCCCAAGGCCCTGAATGTAGGGCACCGCCGGAATGACGAAAACGCCGGTGGCCGAGGTGACCAGGCCGGTGATGAAGCCGCACAACGGCCCGAGCCAGTCCTCCGCAGCGGACGGCACTTTGAGCGTCGGCAGAAACAAGCCGCATAACGCGTAGACAAACAGCGCGCCGCCCAGCGCCCGCGCCATGCCGTGCCCGTTGCCGAGGCCCAACGCGTATGAGCCGAGCAGCGTGCCGATGACGATCATCAACAGCAACGGCCACAACCGCACGCACAATCCGCGCAGATGCCCGCCGGTTGCCAGCTGCCAAAGGTTGGTGAGTGTCGAGGGGATCAGCAGCAACGCCGCCGCCTGGCTTGGCAGCATCATCACCCCCAGCAGGCCCATCGCAACCGTCGGCAGCCCCATGCCGATCACGCCCTTGACCGTCCCCGCCAGCAGAAACGTCAGCAGCGCCAGCGCTGACAAGGTCCAGCCAAGGTTCTGATAGAGCGATAGAAAATCAGTCATGGGCGCATCCTGCGATAGGTCGACGATGGGCAACAACGAGCGTTGCAATCGGCGCCACTTCACCACATTCCGGCGCCTGAGGTAATGGAAAAAATGCTCAGCACCACGCTTCTGCTCAGCAGGCCGAACCAGACAGCTTTCCATTTCTGCCAACCCGACTTGCCATTTGTGACGTTTCATCGGCAGCGGGTTTTTCCTAGGATCCCCTGACGTCGCCGACGCCTGGCTCGCCAGCCATCACATGTTTGAGGGGGAATGCTTATGTCCGATGCAACTGAGCGTCTGTGGGGCGCGCGCTTTAAATCAGCGCCAGCCGAAGCGATGGCCAACCTGTCACGCTCGCCCGCCGTCTATTTCCGCATGACGCCCTATGACGTCGCGGGGTCCAAGGCCCACGCCCATGAACTGGAGCGCGCCGGTTTGCTGGATGCCGACGAAACGCGGCGCATCATCGAGGCGCTGCAATCGATCGACGAGGACTTTTCCGCCGGCACGATTCAGCCCATTCCCGCCGACGAGGACGTACACACCTTCATCGAGCGCCTGCTCACTGAACGCCTCGGCGCACTGGGCGGCAAGCTTCGCGCCGGACGCTCGCGCAACGATCAGACGGCCAACGACATGCGGCTGTTTCTGCGTGACCGCATTCGCGTGCTGACCCTATCGATACTTGATCTGCAGCAGGCGTTGGTGGGTCAGGCCGAAGCGCACATCGACACCATCGCGCCCGGTTTCACCCACTTGCAGCAAGCGCAGCCGATTGTCTTCGGTCACCATTTGATGGCGCACGCCCAGGCGATTCATCGTGACATCCAGCGCCTGCAGGATTGGGATCAGCGCTTTAACCTGTCGCCCCTCGGCGCCGCCGCCATGGCCGGTTCCGCCATCGCCCGCGACCCGCAACGTTCGGCGGCGGAAATGGGCTACGCCGGCCCGTGTGAGAACTCCATCGACGCCGTCGCCAGCCGCGATCACGTGGCCGAGTTTCTGTTCTGCGCGAGCATGCTGGGGATCAACATTTCGCGCATGGCCGAGGAGTTCTGCATCTGGACGTCGCGACAGTTTCGCTGGGTCGAGCTGGACGATGCCTACGCCACGGGCAGCTCGATCATGCCGCAGAAGAAGAACCCGGACATCGCTGAACTGGCTCGGGGTAAATCCGGTCGGTTGATCGGCTCGCTGACAGCGATTCTGTCGGTGCTCAAGGCGCAGCCGCTGTCGTACAACCGCGACTTGAGCGAAGACAAACACGCGATCTTCGACGCGCTGGACACGCTGAATCTGGTGCTGCCCGCTTTCGCCGGCATGGTCCGGACGATGACGGTGCGCAAGGACGAATTGCTGCGTCAGGCGCCATTGGGTTTTACCTTGGCGACGGAGATTGCGGACTGGCTGGCCGTTCGCGGCGTGCCGTTCAAGGAAGCCCACGAGATCACCGGGCAACTGGTTCAGCTGTGCGAGACGCAGGACATCGGGCTGCCGGAGTTGACGCCAAAGATGCTCGCCGACACCGACCCGCGCCTGACGCCGGAGGTGCTGGAAAGCCTGACCTTGGAAGCTGCACTGGCGGCGCGCAGTGGGTGGGGCGGGACGTCACCGGTGCGAGTGGCCGAGCAAATCGCGCGGTTCAAACAGCAATTGGTAGCGCAAGAGCAGTGGGCCAAAGATTACAACGGCCCGCGGGCCTAGTTCTCGGTGGGACTGCGTACATTTAGTGGGACCGGCTTTAGCCGGGAAGGCGTCGGATGTCACGCCGCGAAATTGCGGTGTTTGTGCTGGCCTCTTCCCGGCTGAAGCCGGTCCCACTGACTGGCCGCGTGCATTTAGTGGGACCGGCTTTAGCCGGGAAGAGGCCGGGGTGTGCGCCATCAGTTTTCCTTCTTGATGTACGCCTCAACCACCGCCGAGAAGTCTTTGCCACCGTCACCGCGCAGGCTCATCGCCTGATACAGCTGCTGTGCCAGCGCGCCCATGAGCACCGGTTGGTGTGCGGCTTTGGCGGCCTCCGTTGCCAGGCCCAGATCCTTGAGCATCAGCTCCGCACCAAAGCCTCCGGTGTAGCCCCGCGACGCCGGGGCGGTTTCCACGACGCCGGGCCACGGGTTGTACATTTCCGAACTCCAGCAGCGCCCGGTCGAGCTGTTGATGATGGTCGCCAGCACCCCAGTGTCGATGCCCAGGCTATTGCCCAGCGCCATGGCTTCTGCCACGCCAATCATGGAAATGCCCAACAGCATGTTGTTGCAGATCTTCGCGATCTGACCAGTGCCGACATCGCCGCAATGGACGATGTTGCGGCCCATCTGCGCCAGGATCGGCTTGAGCACCGTAAAGTGCTCAAGACTCGCGCCGACCATGAACGTCAGCGTTCCGGCCTGCGCCCCGCCCGTGCCGCCGGACACCGGCGCATCGCCGACCACCACGCCTTGTTTCGCCGCGGCGGCCGCCACATCGCGGATGGTCTGCGGATCGATGGTGCTGCAGTCCACCGCCGGCACCCCTGCGCTGATGCCAGCCAACACGCCGTCGTCATTCAGATAAACCGCGCGAACGTGAGCCGCCGCTGGGAGCATGGTGATGACCAGGTCGGCACCCTGAGCAGCATGTTTGGGCGACTCACTGATGCGGCTGCCCAATTCGGCCAGTTCGGCCAGCACCTGTTGGTTCAGGTCGAACAAATGCAGCTGATGCCCGGCACGGATCAGATTCCGCGCCATCGGCGCCCCCATATTGCCCAGGCCGATGAATGCGATTTTCATTTGTTGTTCTCCTTGTTCAGTTCCAGTTCCACAGGTGACGCAGGCCCCTTGTGGGAGCGAGCTTGCTCGCGAAGCGATCGTTCAGATGGCAAAACGCTGAATGACGCAACGCGATCGCGAGCAGGCGAAGGCCCGCTCAAAGCGCATCGCAATCAACGCAAGTTGATCGTCGTATTCACGCCGTCATTCACGCTGTCGTCATCGAACCAGCGGCTGGTGACGGTCTTGGTCTGAGTGTAGAACTGCACCACCTGTTTGCCGTACGGCCCCAGATCCCCCAGCTTCGAACCACGCGAACCGGTGAAGCTGAAGAATGGCACCGGCACGGGAATCGGAATGTTGATGCCGACCTGACCCACGTCGATCTCACTCTGGAATTTGCGTGCCGCCGCACCGCTCTGGGTGAACAGCCCGACGCCGTTGCCGAACGGGTTGGCGTTGACCAGCGCGATGGCCTGATCCAGCGTGTCGACTTCCAGCACCACAAGCACTGGCCCGAAGATTTCCTGCGTGTATATCTGCATTTCGGTGGTCACGCCGGTGAAAAGCGTCGGCCCGACGAAGTTGCCGTCCTCGTAGCCCGCCACCGTGATGTCGCGCCCGTCCAGTCCGAGGGTGGCGCCTTCCTGAACGCCGCTTTCGATCAGATCAAGAATTCGCTGTTTCGCGCGCCTGGAAATCACCGGCCCGACATCGGTGCCCGGCTCGCTTCCCGCATTCACCTTGAGCTTCTGCGCCAGCGCCTTCAGATCGGGAATCCACTGCTTCGCCGCGCCGACCATCACCACCGCCGACGTCGCCATACAGCGCTGACCCGCCGCACCGAAACCGGCGCCGACCAGCGCGTTGAGGGTCTGCTCGCGATTGGCATCAGGCAGCACAACGGCATGGTTCTTCGCGCCCATCATCGACTGCACACGTTTGCCGTGTTTGCCCGCCAGCTCGTAAACGTGAGTGCCCACCGCCGTCGAGCCGACGAAGGACACCGCCTTGATGTCCTTGTGGGTGCAGATCCCGTCGACCACTTCTTTGCCGCCGTGCACGACATTGAGCACGCCCGCCGGCACACCCGCCTCAACCGCCAGTTCCACCAGCAGCATGGTCGACATCGGGTCTTGCTCGGACGGCTTGAGCACGAAGGTGTTGCCGCAGGCGATGGCCATCGGGAACATCCACAGCGGGATCATCGCCGGGAAGTTGAAAGGCGTGATCCCCGCGCAGACGCCGATGGGTTGACGCAGCGTGTAGGTGTCGACGCCACCGGCTACGTTTTCAGCGAATTCGCCCATCTGCAGCGTACCGATGGAGCACGCGTGCTCGACCACTTCCAGACCGCGGAAGATATCGCCCTCGGCATCCGCAATGGTCTTGCCCTGTTCGGCGCTGAGCACGACGGCGATGCGCTTGGAATGTTCGCGAATCAGCGCCTGCAACTTGAGCATGATGCGCATGCGGGCGCCAATCGGCGTGTGCCGCCAGGTGGTGAATGCCTTCTGCGCAGCGGCGACAGCGGCATCGACCTCAGCGGCCGTGGCGAACGGCACGTGGGCCAGCACTTCCTGGGTGGCGGGGTTGACCACGTCGAGCCACTCGGTGGTTTGCGACTCAACCCATTCGCCGCCGATCAGCAGCTTCACGCGGGCCACGGTGGTGTTGTTTTTGTTCAGTGACACGTTCATTGCCATTGCTCCATTCAAGGCAGCGCGCCAGCGTGGGCGCGCTGAAAAAAGTCGATTTCAGGCAGCGCGATGGCGGGGCGGATCACGCTTCATCAGCGCGGTACAGACCAATGCCACCAACGCCATGCCGATCAGGTAAACGATCACGTAGTGCGGACTGCCGCCGCCCATGGCCAGCAATTGCGTGGCGATCATTGGCGCAAATCCGCCGCCCAGGACGCCCGCTAACTGCACCGAGACGGAGATGCCGCTGTAGCGAATTTCCGCCGGAAACTGCCGGGCAAATAAGAGGGATTCCGGCGCATACAGGATCGGGAAGACCACGCCCACCGCCAGCACCATCGCCCACCACACCATCTGCGGTTCGCGGGTGCCAAGCATGGCGAAGAACGGATAAACGAAGGCGCAGAGCAGCAGAAGCCCGGCGAAATAAAGACGTTTCTGACCGACCTTGTCGGACAGGTGCCCACACAGCGGCATTGTCACCAGGGACAGCGCAGCGCCGGCAGTGATCGCGCTCAGCACGTCGGCGCGGGGGATGAGCAACTGGTTGGCGGCGTACGCCAGTGCGAAGGTCACCGACATGTAAAACCAGGCGTTCTCGGCCGTGCGCGCGCCGATGATGGTCAGGGTTTCTTTCGGGTGTTCGCGGAACACTTTGAACAGCGGCACCTTGACGGCGATGTTGTCCTTCTTGAGCTTCTCGAAATCGGGCGACTCCGGGACTTTCAGGCGAATCAACCAGCCCACGCCCAGCAGCACGACGCTGGCCAGAAACGGAATGCGCCAACCCCAACTCAACATGTCGGCCTCTGGCAATTTGGCGACCATGCCCATGGCCAGGGACGCCAGCACCAGCCCTGCGCCAACGCCGGTTTGCGGCAGGCTGCCGTAGAAACCCTTGCGGCCTTCGGGCGCATGTTCGACGGCCATCAGCACCGCCCCGCCCCACTCGCCGCCGACCGCCATGCCCTGCAAGAAACGCATCGCGACGAGCAACACTGCGGCCCAATAGCCGATCTGCTCGTAGGTCGGGATCAGGCCGATGATGATGGTTGGAATACCCATCAGCATCAGCGTGAACAGGAGCATGGACTTGCGCCCGATCTTGTCGCCGAAATGGCCGAACACGATGCCGCCCAGTGGCCGGCCGAGAAAGCCCACGGCGTAGGTGGCGAACGCCGCCAGCACACCGATGATCGGGTCCAGTGCAGGGAAGAAAATCTTGTTGAAGATCAGTGCGGCAGCAGTGCCGTAGAGGAAAAAGTCGTACCACTCGATGGTCGTGCCAGCCATGCTCGCCGCGCCGGCAAGCCGGTAGGATCGAGCGTTTTTTACGGGGCCGGCATTGAGTGCGCCAGCGTCCGCCGTAATAGCGTTCTTCATAAACTCCTCCGCTTATTTATTGTTGTGCAGGGTGTTATGGCATGTGGGATGGGGCGATTTGCCGGGGCGTTACCTCGTTGGTTTCAGCAGCTGCAACAGGCGTTGACGGGCAGGTTGGATCCGGCCGCGCTTCGGAGTATAGATGTGCAAACTTCTAATAAGAACGCACATAAAAGCAGGTTCAACATGCAAAAAAACATCACGTCCCTGAGCGCACTGAACTGGGATGACCTGAAGTTTTTTCTCGAAGTGGCGCGCACGCGCAAGGCCAGTTCCGCGGCCAATCGCCTGGCGGTGGACTACACCACGGTGTCGCGACGGATCAGCTCTCTAGAGACTTCACTGGGCACGTTGCTGTTCGAGAAATCCCGCAACAACGGCTTCATCCTCACCGCTGAAGGCCAGCGATTACTGGGCGCGGCCGAGTCCATCGAAAGCACGCTGCACCTGGCCTGCGAGCAGGTTTCCGGCTCCGGCGTCGCGTTGTCGGGGCATGTGCGCATGGGCTGTACCGAAGGCTTCGGCAGCTTCTTCATCACCCCGCAACTCAGTCACTTCACCGACACGTACCCGGCCATCTCTGTCGACATCCTGCCGCTGCCGCACTTCATCAGCCTGTCCAAGCGCGAGGCCGATATCGTCATCGCGCTGGAGCGTCCGGAGCACGGGCCTTACGTGTGCTGCAAACTGTGCGACTACAGCCTCAGGCTCTACGCCACCCAGGATTATCTCGACAACCACGCGCCGATTCTCAGGACCGAAGACCTCGCCGACCATCCGTTCATCAGCTACGTCGACGACCTGGCCTTCAGTTCGGAATTGCTCTACCTCAGCAACCTGCTCCCCGGCGCCCACGCCACCCTGCGCAGCACCAGTGTCATCGCCCAATACGTCGCCGCATTGCAGGGACGAGCGCTGGCGATCCTGCCGTGCTTTCTGGCGGCACAGGATTCACGGCTGCTGCCGATGCTGGAAAGTGAGGTGGATATCACGCGGCAGTTCTGGATGTATTGCCGGGAGGACTTGAGGAAGCTCAAGCGGATCACGTTGTTGTGGGATTACATCCGTGAGGCTACCGAGCGCAATCAGGGGTTTCTGTTGGGCGAGGCGGATCGGATGACGTTTGTGGATTGAATGCTAAGTCGGCTGCAGATAGGGGTAGCGCCCAACTTGCCTGCGGATGAAACGCGATCCTGTGGGAGTGAGCTTGCTCACGAATGCAGCAGTTCAGGCGCTGAAGATGCGGTGGACCTATTCGCGAGCAAGCTCGCTCCCACGAACGTCGCATGCCTGAAGTCTGCGTCTACCTCGCACCTCCCGACCATAGTTCAGAAATCTCTGAACTATGCATTTGAGCTTTCCTATTCTTCCCGTTCATCGGCCGAATCTAAGATCGGCCGCAATAAAGGAGCCCGTCCAGTAGAGACACGGCCCGAAGATTGCCTTTTCTGATGTGACTGCCGCTGTACCCCGTTTCGGCCTGTGCCGTGGCGAAGCCCTGTCTCGAGTCACACGTCAGCCGCTTGATGCAATCTTTGAGGACGTTCGATGAAACTGGAAATCTTCCGCACGCTCTGGGGCTATCGCGCCAGCAAGGCCCAGGCGCTGGATGAGCTGCTGGAAGCCGGGTTCGACGGCATGGAAGCACGCCTGCCACTGACGCCTGTCGAGCGTGCGGAATTCGGTGCCTTCCTGCGCGCCAATCACGTGCCTTACATCGCCACCGTTTTCACCGCCTACGACGTCCTCCCAGAACAATCAGCGACCACCGCGGAACACCTCACCGACCTGGAACAGAAGCTCGCCTGGTCAACCGAACTGGCGCCGCGCTTCGTCAACGTGCTGGCCGGCAACGACCGTTGGCAATTGCCGCAGCAGGTGGAATTCTTCGGTCGGGCACTGGAGGTGGCGCGCAAGCACGGGCAGACCGTCACTTTCGAAACCCATCGCGCCCGCTCGCTGTTCAATCCGTGGGTCACCCTTGAGCTGATCCGCCAACTGCCCGATCTACGCTTCACCAGCGACATCAGCCACTGGATCGTCACTTGCGAGCGTTTGCTCGACGACCCGGAAGACGACCTCAGCGCGTTTGTCGAACGCGTCCATCACATTCAGGCCCGAGTCGGCTACGACCAGGGTCCGCAAGTCCCTCATCCGGCTGCCCCCGAGTACGCCCGAGAACTGGCTTTCCATCAGCAGCACTGGGAAGCCGTGTGGACATCCCAGCAGGCCCGCGGTTATCAGGTCAGCACGATGACGCCTGAATTCGGCGCCGACGGCTATCTGCATCATCTGCCCTTCACCAATGTGCCGGTGGCCGATCTCTGGTCGCTGAACGTGGGGATGGGCCAGACCGAACGCGAACATTTCCAGCGCTTCACCCACACCACAAGCCGATAAGGAGCGTGTCGTCATGCCAGATCCGTCGCACACGGCAGCCCCGAAGGTCGCCAATTTCAGCAGCATCCCGGTGGTCGATATCGCGGGGTTGCTCAGCCCCGACATCGCACTGCGTCAGGCCGTGGCCGACGAACTGGGCAAGGCGGCGCGGGAAGTGGGCTTTCTGTACGTCAGGAATCACGGCATCGCGCGGTCTTTGATCGACGGTCTGCGTCAGGCGGCAAAGGACCTGTTCGCCCAATCCCTGGATTACAAAATGCAGCACTACATCGGCACTTCACGCAGCCACAAAGGCTTCGTACCCGAGGGCGAAGAGGTGTACGCCAAGGGCAAGCCGGATCACAAAGAGGCGTTCGATATCGGTTTTGAAGTGGGCGATGACGACCCGCTGGTGATCGCCAAAACCCCGCTCATCGGCGCTAACGAGTGGCCGGACTTGCCCGGCTTTCGCCCTGCGGTCGAAGCGTATTACGCGGCGGTATTTGCCCTGGGCCGCCGCCTGTTCGACGGCTTTGCGCTGGCGCTGGGCCTGGAGGAAGGCTACTTCGAGGCGATGGTCACCCGTCCGCCGTCGAAGCTGCGACTGATTCATTACCCGTTCGACGGCGCCGCTCAGGACGCGCCCGGAATTGGTGCGCACACCGATTACGAGTGCTTCACCATGCTGCTGGCCGACAAGCCCGGGCTGGAAGTGATGAACGACCTTGGGCAGTGGATCGACGCGCCCCCGGTGGAGGGCGCGTTTGTGGTCAACATCGGCGACATGCTGGAGGTCATGACCGCTGGTACGTTCGTTGCTACGGCTCATCGGGTACGCACGGTCAGCGAGGAGCGCTATTCGTTTCCGCTGTTCTTCGCCTGCGACTTCCACACCCAGATCAAGCCCCTTCCGCAGTTCGACAAGGGCACGGCCGACTACGAAGAGATCACCATCGGCGAGCACATGTTCGGTCAGGCGTTGCAGACCTACCAGTACCTGCGGCGCAAGGTCGAGAACGGCGAAATCAAGTTGTACGAAAAGGCCCGCAAGCCGTCGAGCTTCGGCCACCTGAAGAACCAGACACGGGCCCCATCGTGATGCGATGCGTCGCCCTGCCTCATCCGAACTTTCAGCACACCCAGCCTACCTTCCTGACGTGGAGTCACCGACGATGCGCAACACTCTGAACACTGCTGTCCGCTTGACCGTGCTTGCCTCTGCGGTGCTCGGCGCATCCCTGTTTGCGGCAACCGCCGCTCAGGCTGCCACCACGGTCACGCCCGGGCAGTTCAAGGTCGGCATGGAGATCACCTACCCGCCATTCGAGTCCTACGACGAGAAGAAGAACGTCGTCGGTGCCGACCCTGACCTCTCGCGCCTGCTCGCCAAGCACATGGACCTCAAAGCGGAGTTTGTCGACACCAAGTTCTCCAGCCTGATCCTCAGCCTCAATGCCGGTCACTACGACGCGATCATTTCGGGCATGTACATCACGCCGGAGCGCCAGACCCAGGCCCAGACCATCCCCTACGCCGTAACCGGCGCGGCGATCATGGTGCTCAAGGACAGCCCGCTCAAACCCAAGGTGCCGGAAGACTTGTGCGGACTGAAAATCGGCCTTGAAAAAGGCACCACGTGGGTCACCCAGTTCAACAAGCTGTCCGCCGAATACTGCGTGCCGAAGGGCAAAGGCCCGGTCACCGTCAGCGAATTCCCGTCTGCGCCGGAAGTCACCCAGGCGCTGCTGTCGGGCAACGTGCAGGCGCAAGTGGAAATCGACGGCGCCGCCGGCATGATCGCCGAACGCACCAAGGGCCGCGTGGTGGTCAGCACCGAGCATTCCATCTATCAGCAGACGCTTGGCATCTACGTCAAGAAGGGCAATGACGAGCTGTATCAGGCGTTGCTCAAGGCCTTCGACGAGACCAAAAAATCCGGCGAATACGCTGCGCTGTTGAAGAAATACAACCTGGAAGCGCCCGCCAACTGACGGTTTGATGCTTAACCCAGTGTAGGAGTGAGCTTGCTCGCGATTGGCCGTGCCAGACGATGAAGGTGTGTCGGCTGTACCGAAGTCATCGCGAGCAAGCTCACTCCTACAGGGTTAGCGCGTCCGATAAGAGAATCCCGCCGGGCCCCGCCCTGCTGAGGTGTGTGTATGCAATTCGAATGGTCCTACTTTTTTTCTTTGTTCTCGGTCGCTGACTTCTGGGAATCCTGCATCACCGTGATCGAGCTCAGCGCCCTGGGCTGGTTTATCGGCATGCTGCTGGGTTTCCTGCTGGCCTCGGCCAAGCTGTCGACCGCGCGCTGGATCAGCGTTCCGGCGTCGATTTATATCTGGTTCTTCCGCAGTGTTCCGCTGCTGGTGCTGGTGGTGTTTACCTACAACCTGCCGCAGATGTTTCCGGTCACCCGCGACGTGCTGTCCAACCCTTTCTATTCCGGCCTTCTCGCGCTGGTGGTCACGGAAGCGGCGTACATGGCGGAGATTCACCGCGGCGGCCTGATCTCCGTCGCCAAGGGCCAGAAAGAAGCCGGCCGCGCCCTGGGTGTCGGCCTGATCGGCATGCAGCGTCTGATCGTCATTCCCCAGGCGTTCCGTATCTCCCTGCCAACGCTGGTGAATGAATACATCACCGTGGTGAAACTGACCTCGCTCGTGTCAGTGATTTCCCTCACCGAACTGCTGACCGTGGGCCAACGCCTGTACGCGCAAAACTTTCTGGTGATGGAAACGCTGTCGGCCGTCGCGGTGTATTACGTGATGATTGTGACGGTATTCGGCTGGCTGTTTCACTGGCTGGAGCAGCACCTTGAGCTGAGCAATCGCAAGCCGCAGACCCTCGACGACACCGCCCTGACTCACCTGCGCGCCAGCCTGGTCGCGCAGCCCGCGGTAGTACGCCAGCCGATAACAGGACCGGGGTCGGCGCCGGCGCTGAAGCTGGTCAACATCCACAAAAGCTACGGGCAGCATGAAGTGCTCAAGGGCATCAATCTGGAGGTGGAGGCCGGGCAGGTCATCTCCATCATCGGCCCGTCGGGCTCGGGCAAGACGTCGCTGATTCGCACGGTCAACAGCCTGGAGACCATCGACAAGGGCGAGATCATCCTGTTTGGCGAAGGCTATATTCACGCCGGCGACAACCCCAACGCGCCGCAGATCCGCCGGGGCGTGCAGCGCATCGGTATGGTGTTTCAGAACTTCAACCTGTTCCCCCACCGCACCATTCTCGACAACGTGACCCTCGCGCCGCGCTATCACGGCCGCGACCGGGACGTCAGCGAGCAACGCGCCTACGCATTGCTCGACAAGGTCGGGCTGCTGGCCCATGCGCACAAATACCCCCATCAGTTATCCGGCGGTCAGCAACAGCGCGTGGCGATTGCCCGGGCACTGGCGATGGACCCGCAGATCATGCTGTTCGACGAGCCGACTTCTGCGCTGGACCCGGAGTTGGTGGGCGATGTGCTCAAGGTCATCGACGACCTGGCGAAGGAAGGCATGACGATGCTCATCGTCACCCATGAGATGGACTTCGCCCTGTCGATTTCCGACCGGGTGATCTTCATGGAAAACGGCATCGTGCAGGTCGACGCCGCGCCGCAGACGATTCTTGCCGATCAGTGCGGCGAGCGCGTGCGCAGGTTCATGGGGCTGGATCACGCCGTGACGCAACAAACGCCTGCGCTCAAAGAAGCTTGAGCCTCACAGCCCCAACATCAAACCGCTCAGGCGCTTGACCTTGCGCCGCAGCGCCTCTTCAAACACGCCCTGACGCGGCTCGATCAGGCTGAACCAGTGCTTGGCCCGGGTGATGCCTGTGTAGATCAACTCCTTGGTCAGCACCGGGTTCAGCGCTTCGGGCAGGATCAGCGCCGTGTGCGCGAACTCCGAGCCCTGGGATTTGTGCACCGTCATCGCGTACACCGTTTCCACGTCATTGAGCCGGCTCGGCAGCACGAAGCGCACCCCGCCGCTGCCGTCGTTACGCGGGAACGCAACACGCAGCGCCTGACGGTTCTCCTCAACCGGCCCCTCGGGCAGACGCAGGGCAATGCCGATGTCGCCGTTCATCAAACCCAGCCCGTAATCGTTGCGTGTCATCAACACCGGGCGCCCCTCGTACCACTGATGATCGCTCTCGATCAGTCCGGCGCTGAACAGCGTTTCAGTGATCCGTCGATTCAACCCTTCCACGCCCCACGGCCCTTTGCGCACGGCACACAGCAGCTGGAACTCATCGAACGCATTGAGCACCTGCCGCGCCCACTCGACACTGCGCAGGTCTTCGATCTGCGTCAGATTTTGCGGCCGCTGCGCGTGCATCACGCCCAAATAATGGCGATAGCCTTGCGGGCCGTCGCCGTGACCGTCGAGCAGCAGTCGCGACAGCGCGCGGTCCTGCTCACCCTTGAGCACCAGGGAAAACAGGTCCGGGTACTGGCGAGCCGCGAGCAATGCGCGCGCTTCCTGGTCCTGCTGCTGATTGACCAGCTTCGCCAACTGACCGATGCCGCTGCCCGCCACGAAACGCCGAGAGTGGCGCAGCATCACCACCTGTTGCGCCAAGGCGTGATGCTGATCGTCGCCCTGCTGCAAACCGCTCCTGGAAAGATCTTCGCCGCTGACCGATTCCAGCCACGCTTGGGTCTGCGGGCTGTACATCCCCGCCTCCGCGTCGCGGCACAAATCGCCCAGCACGGCGCCAGCCTCAACTGACGCCAGTTGATCCTTGTCGCCCAGCAACACCATCCGTGCATGGGGCGGCAATGCGTCGAGCAGGTTGGCCATCATTTCCAGGTCTATCATTGAAGCTTCGTCGACCACCAGCACGTCCAGCGGCAACGGGTTGCCCGCGTGATGACGAAAATGCCGTGTGCCCGGACGGCTGCCCAGCAAACGGTGAACCGTCGTGACTTCACTGGGGATTTTCTGCCGCACGTCTTCCGGCACTTGCAGCGACTGCACCTGATGACTGATCGACTCGGTCAGGCGTGCCGCGGCCTTGCCGGTCGGTGCCGCCAGACGAATACGCAACGGCTTGCCGCGCTCAACCGCTGGCGATTGCAGCAGTGCCAGCAAACGCACGACCGTGGTCGTCTTGCCCGTGCCGGGGCCGCCGGTGATGATGCTGAACGCGCCTCGGGTTGCCAGGGCGCACGCCAACTTTTGCCAGTCGATCAAGGCGTCAGGCGCATGGTTGGCCGGGCCGAACAGCGCATCCAGACGCTGGGGCAAATCGCTGAACCCCGTTTCCACCTGAGCCAGTCGACGACGCAACGCCGCATCGATCCGCCGTTCATACGTCCAGTAACGGCGCAGGTACAGGCGCCGATCGGATAAAACCAACGGCCTCTGTGCTGCTGCTTCGCTGAGGTCCCCTGCGTGGGCCACCAGCGCGCTGGCTTCCAGCGCCTTGCACCACGTCGCGCCGTCGAGGGATTTGAGCAGCGAGGACGGCAGCAGCATCGGCGTCGACAACACATCGCCCTCCGGCGGCAGCGACAGGGCGAAGTCCGGCTCTTTCAGGGTTTCATAGAGGTCCAGACAGACGTGCCCGTGGCCCAACTGGTGGCTGGTCAGCGTGGCCGCCAACAGCACCAGCGAATCGGCGGCAGGATCAAGGTCCGCCAGAAACGCCACGAAGGCCTTATCCAGCGCTCGCAGCCAGCCGCGCTCGACCCAGCGTTGCAGCAACAGCAGCAAGTCATCCACGCGGCTGAGGGGCTTCAGCTCGGCCAGGCTGTCGGCGTCCAGCGCCGAGGGCATCAAGTGAGCGAAGGTCCGGTTCATACGAGGTCTCCTGACAGCACGTCGGCCGTGATCGGCGCTCGGCCCTGAAACAGCAGATCGAGACTTTCGATCAACTCACGGGGCGGTCGGGTGAACCACGCACCCTGACTCGCCGCGCGGCTGCCGCGCACGAACAGGTACACCGCGCCGCCCATGTGCCGGTCGTAATCGTAATCGGCGAGCCGCGCCTTGAGCTGACGGTGCAAGGCCAGCAGGTAAAGCACGTATTGCAGGTCGTAGCGGTTGTCCAGAATCGAGTTTTCCATCGCCTGCTCGGTGTAGGCATCGTCGTCGACGCCCAGCCAGTTGGATTTGTAGTCCGCAACGAAGTAACGACCTTCGTGCTCGAACGTCAGGTCGATGAAGCCCTTGAACATGCCGTTCAGCGAAACCGTTTCTGCCGCCGCCCTCGGCGCACCGTTGTGGGTGTATCGGCGAACCAGCGCGTCCATCTGCGCCACATCGACTTTCGAGCAGGCGAACCAGAACTCCATTTCGACGCGGTACTGGTTCGGCTGATCCAGCTCACACAAGGCCATGGGCTGCACCTCTGTGCCCAAACGCAGCGGCAGGGTCAACAGATGCTGCAGCCAGTCGGTCAGCGTGTTGATCCAGCCTTTCCAGTCGCGCCTATTGCAGCGTTGGGCGACGACTTTCTCCAGCGCAAGCGGATCGGCAGCCGCCTCGGCAAAGCCCTTCTCACCGGCCCACTCCAACAGCCCGTGCAGGAAGGTGCCGGGGTTGGGGCCACGCGGGAATCGGTGGATATCGCCGCCGCTGACCATGACCTCGCGCGGCGCATCCGGGTCGAGACGCTCATCGTCGAACAGCTTCTGCGCTTGCGGGCTGTCCGGCGACTGATCGCCGCTGTCGGTGATGGTGTCGCCGATGCGCAGCGCGCTGTAGGAAGCAATCCACCAGTTCTCCCGGGCGCTGCGCCGGGGCACGCGCGGCTTGCTCAATGCGACCTCGTTGCGCGGCGCGCTGAAGGACTCGGTGGTGGGCAGTGGAACGGGTTCAACTTTCACGGCCGGGTGGTCCTCTGCCAGCGAGCGCAGCCATTGGCCCAATGCCACTGACTCAGCCAGCTTCTGCCCGCCGCCGAGCAAATAACCCAGGGCGGAACGATGGAGTATCGAGGCGCTGTTGCTGCCGCGTTTGAGATCGGCAACGCCCAGCCAGCACGCGTGTTGAGCGCGGGTCAGGGCCACATAAAGCAGACGCAGGTCTTCCGCCAGACGCTCGTCATCCGCTTGCTCGATCAGCGCCGGCGTGGGTTTGAGACTGATCTGCGCGTGGCCTTCGGCGTCATGGAAGTGCAGCGGCAAACGGCTGCCGTCCACCGGCTTCGTCGAACATATGAAGGGCAGGAACACCAGCGGATATTCCAGGCCTTTGGATTTGTGGATGGTCACGACCTTGACCAGTTGTTCATCGCTTTCGAGGCGCAGGATCTGCTCTTCTCCCGCTTGACCTGACAGCGCCAAGTGCTCGCTCAGATGACGAATCAGCGCCTGCTCGCCATCCAACTCGGCGGCGGCCTGCTGCATCAGTTCGCTGAGGTGCAGCAGGTTGGTCAGCACACGCTCGCCATCGGTTCGCTGAACCAGCGCTTGGGGCAATTTGAAGTCGTGCAGCAGCCGACGCAGCATGGGCAGCACGCCTTGGGTGCGCCAGATGCGTCGGTAATCGCGGAACTGCATGACGCGGTTTTCCCACGCCAGCTCGTCCTGATTCAGCAGCTCAAGTTCGGCCAGCGGCAACGCAAGAGTGATGCAGGCCAAGGCCGCGCGCAGGGTTCGCTCGGCGTCAGGCTCGGCGCAGGCCTTGAGCCAGGCGAGCAGGTCATGGGCTTCTTGCGCGGCGAACACCGAGTCCTTGTCCGAGAGATACACACTGCGCACACCCCGCGCCGACAACTCGCCACGCACCGCCTGGGCTTCCTTGGCATCACGCACCAGAATTGCGATGTCGGCGGGCAGCAGTTGTCTCAATGGCTCTCCAGCTTTGGCAAAGCCCGCTTGCCCTTGTTGCCCGGCGTTGAGCAAACGCACGATCTCACTGGCGCAACTCGCCGCCAGTTGCGCTCGATACACCGTGCCCGACACTGGCTGATCGGTTTCCAGCTGCCAGACGTTGAGCGCCGCAAGCACCTGACCGTCGACCTGCAAAGTCTCTTTACGGCCTTGAGACCCGACTGCCAGAAACGGCACGGGATTGTCCTCAGGCGTGCGGAACAGGAACGCCCCGCGACCGGCCTCGCTCGTCTCCGCGCGCGTAAACACGTGGTTCACCGCATCGACCATCGCGTGGCTGGAACGGAAGTTGGTGCCCAGCGTGTGCAACCGCCCGGTGGTGGCCTGACGGGCGCGCAGGTAGGTATAGATGTCGGCACCACGGAACGCGTAGATCGCCTGCTTCGGGTCGCCGATGAGGAACAGGCCGGTGCTCTCGTCGTTGGCCTCAAGCCGGTAGATGCTGTCGAAAATGCGGTACTGCACGGGGTCCGTGTCTTGGAATTCATCGATCAACGCGACCGGAAACTGCTCGCGGATCAACGTCGCCAGGCGCTCGCCGCCGCTGCCGCGCAATGCAGCGTCCAGCCGCAGCAGCATGTCGTCGAAACCCATCTCGGCGCGGCGGCGCTTCTCTTCTTCAAAGCGGGCGCCGACCCATTGGGCCGCGTGTTCGAGCACCGCTGCATCGGGCGTTGGCAGCGTGTCCAGCGCCACCTTGAGCTCGACCATCGCCTCGAACGCGGGGTGCGACGGGGGATTGTTCTTCCACGCTTCGGCAATGCCATCGGGCGTTAGCCGGGTGAAACCGGTGCCGAGGTCGAGTTGCTCTTGCTCGTCGTCATTGGCCCAGGCAATCAGCTTGTCGAACCACGGGCGGAAGTAGCGCTCCTGCATCTTGCGGCCATCGACCACTTTGCAGGCGACGCCGTCGATGCAGATCGCATGCAGCTCCGCGGCCCAGTTGGCCCATGGCGCCTTGAGCTGGCGGAGGGTTTCGCGCCGCTCCTGAATCGACTGCTCGATGATCTGCGTCGGGGTTTGCGTCACACTCGCCCGCTCACTGCCGAACAATGCGCGCACCCTTGGCAGTAGCGCCGCGGGTCCGCCCCAGTTCTCGCGCACCCATAGCAGCGCGTCGCCGCTCATGGGGTAACAGAACTTGCGCCAGTAATCGCGCAGCACTTCGCTCAGCAAATCGGTGTGATCGGTTTCCAGGCTCTGGGTGAACAGGCTGCCGCTGTCGAAGGCGTGTTCGCGCAGCATGCGCTGACACCAGCTGTGGATGGTCGAGACCGCCGCTTCGTCCATCCACTGCGCCGCGATGTCGAGACGGCTGGCGCAGCCGGGCCATTGCTCAATGGCGAACTCGTCCCGCAACCCAGCGATCAACGCATCAGGCGCTTCGATTTCTTCACGAAAGAACCGCGCGGCCTCGGCCAGTCGCGTGCGAATACGGTCGCGCAGTTCCTTGGTCGCTGCGTCGGTGAACGTCACCACCAGAATCTGCGGCGGTAACAGCTCTCGGCCGAAGCCAGAAATCTCGCTGCCATGCCCCAACACCAGACGCAGGTACAGCGCCGAGATGGTGAACGTCTTGCCGGTGCCGGCGCTGGCTTCAATCAGCTGGCTGCCTTTCAGCGGGAAGCGCAGGGCCAATGGTTGTTTTCCGTCACTCATGCGCCGGCCTCCTCGCGAGAAAGTGCCTGCCAGGGCGCTTCAAAAATCGGTTTGTACAATGCCTCGCACCAGCCCACGAACTCTTCGCTGCCCAGCAGCGCGTCGAAGTCCGGGAACTGACGCGCCAGGGCAGTGCTTTCGGCACGCTCGCCCTTGGTGTTCTGGCCATCCCCTTCATAGGCCTTGCGCGCGGCGGCTT
Organism: Pseudomonas graminis; assembly: GCF_013201545.1. Taxonomy (NCBI): domain Bacteria; kingdom Pseudomonadati; phylum Pseudomonadota; class Gammaproteobacteria; order Pseudomonadales; family Pseudomonadaceae; genus Pseudomonas; species Pseudomonas graminis. The sequence goes on along the minus strand of NZ_CP053746.1, from coordinate 2,573,627 downwards.
CGGCTTTGACTTCATCGTTCTGCCCCAGCCAGGCGAATGCTGTTTTCACCGCAATCGGCAGCGGTCGCTGCATGCCTTGGTGCCAGGCCAGCAGCAGGTCGTTGAGGGTGCGCGTGGCGGTGTCTTTGTCCAGCGGCGGCAGCAAGAGGGTTTCGTCGCTGGCCACCAGCGCGGTGGTCAACGGCAGATCGCACGCGCACGCCACCAGATGGTTCACCCACGGCTTGGTCAGACGATGCCACTTGCGCGTCTTCTTGCTGGCAATGGCATTGGGGATAGCGGTGATCGCAAGTAAGTCGTTCTGAGGGTTCTGATAAAGCCCATCAACCCATCCATCGAGTTCGACGACCTGATGCTCATAACTGACCGGCAGCGCGCTGTGCAGCCGCACCGGCCAGCGAACCAGCAAGTCGTGGTAGCGGGCGACCAGATCCGGCAGCGGTTCGATCAGCTCATCCTGCAACAAGGTACCGAACCCCGCCATCGGCAGCAGTCCGCTGCCCTGCAAGCGCGTCGCTTGAGCCGTGAGCGATTCATGAATGTGCTCGGGATCCGTGAGCGCTGCTTGCAACAGGCTGTCGCTGAGGCCATACCGCTCAAGCGCGTCGAGCACGAAAGGCTCCTCGTCCGCCAAGGGCGCTTCGGCAACCTCGAAGAATATCTTCAAGCGCTGACTGAAAAAGTGCTTGACCGGATTGCGCAGGAAATCCTGCAACTGCATCAGGCTAAGCGGCTCTTCCTGCAAGTGCTTTTGCAGTGCTTTTGTTTCCCCTGCTTCGGTGACAGCTTCGTGCAGCACCTGCCACTCGCGGGCAAAGCTGAAGAACTCCGGGTTCTCCTGGAAGTATTTGGCACTGAACGGCTGCAGCGGATGCTCGACGGTGAGTTTGTGCAGCAACTGCTGCCCCGGATCGCGCTTTTTATCATCTTCGGGCTTGATGGCGTCGGCCAGCCGCCAACCGCTGGACAGATGATCGCGCAGCTGCCCGATGAGCACCGAAGCTGGCCGCTCAGAGTTGTCGCGAATGCTGCGCCCCACCCAACTGATGTACAGCTGATCACGGGCGGACAACAGGGCTTCCAACAACAGATAACGATCATCCTCGCGTCGGGAACGGTCGCCGGGACGGTAGTCGCTGCCCATCAGATCGAAATCCAGCGGGGGCTGGGCTCGGGGGTAATCGCCGTCGTTCATGCCCAGCAGGCAGACAATTTTGAAAGGAATCGCGCGCATCGGCATCAGCGTGCAGAAGTTGACCGATCCGGCCAGAAAGCGTTGGGACAAGCGGCCTTGATCCAGCCCCGCCAGCCAGGCTTCACGCACGACCGTCAACGGCAGCTCTTCTTCAAGGCCAACGTTCTCGCAGGTCTGCAGCCAGGTTTCACGCAGGGTTTCCAGCTGACTGAGCAAGTAGTCGTCGTGCTCACTGTCGGCCATGAAGAACAGCTGCATGATCGCCTGAAGGCGCGCCCCCCACATCGCGGGCGTCGCAGGCAGTGAGAGTTCATTGTGTGCAACCTGAAGCGCGTCGATCAGGGATACGAGAGGGCCAATCAGGGCCGCATCCAGCCCGCCGATTTCGTCATACGGCTGAATGCCGTCGTAAGCCGCGCCCGCACCGACGGCGTAGCCCAGCAACATGCGACGCAGACCAAAATGCCAGCTATTCTGCTCGAGCTGTTCCGGCAGCCCCAGCCCTTCACGCTGCTTCGCATTGAGCCCCCATCGGATACCCGCTCCTTCAATCCAGCGGTGCAGGGTTGGCAGGTCTCGCTCATCAATGCCAAATCGCGCTCGTAATGCGGGGACGTCCAATAGATCGAGGATTTCACTGACCGGGAACCGACTTTCCGGAATCTTTAGCAAGTGCTCCACGGCGATCAGCAGCGGATCACGGCCACGTTGGCCTTGGTCGGCGAGGGTGAACGGAATAAAGCGGCGGTCGTCGCGATCCAGTTGGCCGAAGACTGCGCGAATGTGGGGGGCGTAGCTGTCGATGTCCGGCACCATGACGATGACGTCCCGAGGACGAAGGTCCGGATCTTTGCTGAAGCGCGCGAGCAGTTGGTCATGCAGCACCTCCACTTCGCGCTGGGCGCTGTGGGCGACATGAAAGCGGATTGAGCGGTCGGTCTTGATATCCACGGGCGGCCAGACTTCGCGGGTCTCGCTCAAGGGGCGCAGCTCGAGGATATCGTCCTGGAGTTGGTTCAGAAGGGTTGTAGGCTCGCTCTCGCTGAACAGGTCGATGCGCCCGTCGCGAAAGATCGAACGATAGCTATTCGGGTCATCATGGCTGTCGAGGAGATTGATGTAGTCACGACCCTGCTTGCCCCACGCAGCCAGCAACGGATGAGCATGCTGGTGCAGTGCATCAGGGTTTAGCACCACTGGCATGCCGGGTTTCCGCGATTGACGTTTGTATTCGTGACGCAGGAGATCCTTGTCAGCCACGATGTCCGCCCAGTGATGGCGGCAAGGGTTGTGAACGCAAAGCAGAACCTGGCTGAAACGGGCCAGCCCGGCCAGCGCTTCCAGTGCCTGGGCTGGCAATGAGGAAATACCGAAAACGATCACTCGCGCCGGTAAACCGGCCGGCGCCTCGACCAGGCTATTAATGCGCTCGATGTAACGTTGATGCACGCCGGCCCGGCTCTGGGCCATGCCCTCTGCACCGACATCATGGAGCAGTGCACCCCACAGTTCGGCTTGCCAGCAGTTCTCTGCTTTCAGCGGCTTTGGTTCTCCCCGGCCGGTCCTGAGTTGATGCTTGCCAGCAGCCCAATCTTCCAACCAGTCGGCGCGGTACACCTGATATTGGTCGAACAGGTCAGCGAGTCGCTCGGAGAGCTGGCAGCGCTTGCGCAGGTCTGTATCGGCCGTCAGGAATCGCTGCAGCGGCTCGAAATGTGGTTGGTTGATCAGGCCGGGGAGCAGTCGCATCAGTCGCCAGGTCAGGGGCGCTTTATCAAGCAACGAGGTTTCTGGAATCTCGGCTTTACCCAACACCGCACGGTACAGCTGCCACATAAAGCTGCCAGGGAGCTGCACATCGATCGCAGCGGCAATGCCGCAACCCCCTTGATCGTCGTCCTGTGCATCTTCTGCCAAAGCGAGCTTCAGCCACTGCGCAATGCCGTTGCTTTGTACCAGCGCTACCTCGTTTTCAAGGGGCGTCAGGGGATAACGTCGCATCCATGACACCACAAGGCCACGCAGCTCATCCAGGCGATTCCCATGGACCACCATAAACCCGGGGTTGAGATTGGATGTCACCGGCATAGCTGCGTCCCTTGGTCTTTCAAAAGAGGGAGAAGACTAACAGAGGGAGAGGATTCGTTAGCGGTCGATCTTGTGAGGGCGACAGGGAAACGTACTTTCGTGGTGGTGATGCGGGGGCCGAGTACTTGGCAACTTTCCCGCGCTGAGAAGTTTCCGCGCGCAAAAACAAAACCCCATCTGCTTTCGCAGATGGGGTTTCGGAATTTAATCTTGACGATGACCTACTCTCACATGGGGAAACCCCACACTACCATCGGCGATGCATCGTTTCACTGCTGAGTTCGGGATGGGATCAGGTGGTTCCAACGCTCTATGGTCGTCAAGAAATTCGGGTACTGACTCGTCCTCTCGAACGCTTCAGCAAATCGGGTATGTGATCAAGGTACAGCTTGTGTGTTCGCAAACTTTCGTCTTCATGCGTCTTCACACACCGCAACCTGCTGTCTCTCTGCAGATTGCTTGGGTGTTATATGGTCAAGCCTCACGGGCAATTAGTATTGGTTAGCTCAACGCCTCACAGCGCTTACACACCCAACCTATCAACGTCGTAGTCTTCGACGGCCCTTCAGGGAACTCAAGGTTCCAGTGAGATCTCATCTTGAGGCAAGTTTCCCGCTTAGATGCTTTCAGCGGTTATCTTTTCCGAACATAGCTACCCGGCAATGCCACTGGCGTGACAACCGGAACACCAGAGGTTCGTCCACTCCGGTCCTCTCGTACTAGGAGCAGCCCCTCTCAAATCTCAAACGTCCACGGCAGATAGGGACCGAACTGTCTCACGACGTTCTAAACCCAGCTCGCGTACCACTTTAAATGGCGAACAGCCATACCCTTGGGACCGGCTTCAGCCCCAGGATGTGATGAGCCGACATCGAGGTGCCAAACACCGCCGTCGATATGAACTCTTGGGCGGTATCAGCCTGTTATCCCCGGAGTACCTTTTATCCGTTGAGCGATGGCCCTTCCATACAGAACCACCGGATCACTAAGACCTACTTTCGTACCTGCTCGACGTGTCTGTCTCGCAGTCAAGCGCGCTTTTGCCTTTATACTCTACGACCGATTTCCGACCGGTCTGAGCGCACCTTCGTACTCCTCCGTTACTCTTTAGGAGGAGACCGCCCCAGTCAAACTACCCACCATACACTGTCCTCGATCCGGATAACGGACCTGAGTTAGAACCTCAAAGTTGCCAGGGTGGTATTTCAAGGTTGGCTCCACGCAGACTGGCGTCCACGCTTCAAAGCCTCCCACCTATCCTACACAAGCAAATTCAAAGTCCAGTGCAAAGCTATAGTAAAGGTTCACGGGTCTTTCCGTCTAGCCGCGGATACACTGCATCTTCACAGCGATTTCAATTTCACTGAGTCTCGGGTGGAGACAGCGCCGCCATCGTTACGCCATTCGTGCAGGTCGGAACTTACCCGACAAGGAATTTCGCTACCTTAGGACCGTTATAGTTACGGCCGCCGTTTACCGGGGCTTCGATCAAGAGCTTCGCGTTAGCTAACCCCATCAATTAACCTTCCGGCACCGGGCAGGCGTCACACCCTATACGTCCACTTTCGTGTTTGCAGAGTGCTGTGTTTTTAATAAACAGTCGCAGCGGCCTGGTATCTTCGACCGGCATGAGCTTACGGAGCAAGTCCTTCACCCTCACCGGCGCACCTTCTCCCGAAGTTACGGTGCCATTTTGCCTAGTTCCTTCACCCGAGTTCTCTCAAGCGCCTTGGTATTCTCTACCCAACCACCTGTGTCGGTTTGGGGTACGGTTCCTGGTTACCTGAAGCTTAGAAGCTTTTCTTGGAAGCATGGCATCAACCACTTCGTGTTCTAAAGAACACTCGTCATCAGCTCTCGGCCTTGAAACCCCGGATTTACCTAAGATTTCAGCCTACCACCTTAAACCTGGACAACCAACGCCAGGCTGGCCTAGCCTTCTCCGTCCCTCCATCGCAATAACCAGAAGTACAGGAATATTAACCTGTTTTCCATCGACTACGCTTTTCAGCCTCGCCTTAGGGACCGACTAACCCTGCGTCGATTAACGTTGCGCAGGAAACCTTGGTCTTTCGGCGTGGGTGTTTTTCACACCCATTGTCGTTACTCATGTCAGCATTCGCACTTCTGATACCTCCAGCAAGCTTCTCAACTCACCTTCACAGGCTTACAGAACGCTCCTCTACCGCATCACTTGCGTGATACCCGTAGCTTCGGTGCATGGTTTGAGCCCCGTTACATCTTCCGCGCAGGCCGACTCGACTAGTGAGCTATTACGCTTTCTTTAAAGGGTGGCTGCTTCTAAGCCAACCTCCTAGCTGTCTAAGCCTTCCCACATCGTTTCCCACTTAACCATGACTTTGGGACCTTAGCTGACGGTCTGGGTTGTTTCCCTTTTCACGACGGACGTTAGCACCCGCCGTGTGTCTCCCATGCTCGGCACTTGTAGGTATTCGGAGTTTGCATCGGTTTGGTAAGTCGGGATGACCCCTAGCCGAAACAGTGCTCTACCCCCTACAGTGATACATGAGGCGCTACCTAAATAGCTTTCGAGGAGAACCAGCTATCTCCGAGCTTGATTAGCCTTTCACTCCGATCCACAGGTCATCCGCTAACTTTTCAACGGTAGTCGGTTCGGTCCTCCAGTTAGTGTTACCCAACCTTCAACCTGCCCATGGATAGATCGCCCGGTTTCGGGTCTATTCCCAGCGACTAGACGCCCTATTAAGACTCGCTTTCGCTACGCCTCCCCTATTCGGTTAAGCTCGCCACTGAAAATAAGTCGCTGACCCATTATACAAAAGGTACGCAGTCACCCAACAAAGTGGGCTCCCACTGCTTGTACGCATACGGTTTCAGGATCTATTTCACTCCGCTCTCCGCGGTTCTTTTCGCCTTTCCCTCACGGTACTGGTTCACTATCGGTCAGTCAGTAGTATTTAGCCTTGGAGGATGGTCCCCCCATGTTCAGACAAGGTTTCTCGTGCCCCGTCCTACTCGATTTCATTGACAAGAGATTTTCGCGTACAGGGCTATCACCCACTATGGCCGCACTTTCCAGAGCGTTCCGCTAATCTCAAATCAACTTAAGGGCTGGTCCCCGTTCGCTCGCCACTACTAAGGGAATCTCGGTTGATTTCTTTTCCTCAGGGTACTTAGATGTTTCAGTTCCCCTGGTTCGCTCCATACACCTATGTATTCAGTGTAAGGTAACCATCTTATGATGGCTGGGTTCCCCCATTCAGACATCTCCGGATCACAGTCTGTTTGCCGACTCCCCGAAGCTTTTCGCAGGCTACCACGTCTTTCATCGCCTCTGACTGCCAAGGCATCCACCGTATGCGCTTCTTCACTTGACCATATAACCCCAAGCAATCTGGTTATACTGTGAAGACGACATTCGCCGAAAGTTTGCATTTCACAAACTTTACCTTAGCCTGGACACGCACCAGTGAAAGAGGTGCCCAGTCTATATTTCAATCACATACCCAAATTTTTAAAGAACGATCCAGTCAAAAGACCAGAAATCAACACTCATCATCCCAGCGGATGGAGCGCTCATTTCTAAGCTTTCAGCAATCAGAAGCAGTTATGGTGGAGCCAAACGGGATCGAACCGTTGACCTCCTGCGTGCAAGGCAGGCGCTCTCCCAGCTGAGCTATGGCCCCATAACAAAATTGGTGGGTCTGGGCAGATTCGAACTGCCGACCTCACCCTTATCAGGGGTGCGCTCTAACCAACTGAGCTACAGACCCAATTTCGAGCTTGTAACTGTTAGCGTGAGCTATCAGCTTGGAGCTTAAAGCTGCTTCTATCGTCTTCTTCAATGAATCAAGCAATTCGTGTGGGAACTTGCGAAGAAGCTGAGTCTTCGATTAAGGAGGTGATCCAGCCGCAGGTTCCCCTACGGCTACCTTGTTACGACTTCACCCCAGTCATGAATCACACCGTGGTAACCGTCCTCCCGAAGGTTAGACTAGCTACTTCTGGTGCAACCCACTCCCATGGTGTGACGGGCGGTGTGTACAAGGCCCGGGAACGTATTCACCGCGACATTCTGATTCGCGATTACTAGCGATTCCGACTTCACGCAGTCGAGTTGCAGACTGCGATCCGGACTACGATCGGTTTTCTGGGATTAGCTCCACCTCGCGGCTTGGCAACCCTCTGTACCGACCATTGTAGCACGTGTGTAGCCCAGGCCGTAAGGGCCATGATGACTTGACGTCATCCCCACCTTCCTCCGGTTTGTCACCGGCAGTCTCCTTAGAGTGCCCACCTTAACGTGCTGGTAACTAAGGACAAGGGTTGCGCTCGTTACGGGACTTAACCCAACATCTCACGACACGAGCTGACGACAGCCATGCAGCACCTGTCTCAATGTTCCCGAAGGCACCAATCCATCTCTGGAAAGTTCATTGGATGTCAAGGCCTGGTAAGGTTCTTCGCGTTGCTTCGAATTAAACCACATGCTCCACCGCTTGTGCGGGCCCCCGTCAATTCATTTGAGTTTTAACCTTGCGGCCGTACTCCCCAGGCGGTCAACTTAATGCGTTAGCTGCGCCACTAAAAGCTCAAGGCTTCCAACGGCTAGTTGACATCGTTTACGGCGTGGACTACCAGGGTATCTAATCCTGTTTGCTCCCCACGCTTTCGCACCTCAGTGTCAGTATGAGCCCAGGTGGTCGCCTTCGCCACTGGTGTTCCTTCCTATATCTACGCATTTCACCGCTACACAGGAAATTCCACCACCCTCTGCCCTACTCTAGCTTGCCAGTTTTGGATGCAGTTCCCAGGTTGAGCCCGGGGATTTCACATTCAACTTAACAAACCACCTACGCGCGCTTTACGCCCAGTAATTCCGATTAACGCTTGCACCCTCTGTATTACCGCGGCTGCTGGCACAGAGTTAGCCGGTGCTTATTCTGTCGGTAACGTCAAAACAGCAAGGTATTCGCTTACTGCCCTTCCTCCCAACTTAAAGTGCTTTACAATCCGAAGACCTTCTTCACACACGCGGCATGGCTGGATCAGGCTTTCGCCCATTGTCCAATATTCCCCACTGCTGCCTCCCGTAGGAGTCTGGACCGTGTCTCAGTTCCAGTGTGACTGATCATCCTCTCAGACCAGTTACGGATCGTCGCCTTGGTGAGCCATTACCTCACCAACTAGCTAATCCGACCTAGGCTCATCTGATAGCGCAAGGCCCGAAGGTCCCCTGCTTTCTCCCGTAGGACGTATGCGGTATTAGCGTCCCTTTCGAGACGTTGTCCCCCACTACCAGGCAGATTCCTAGGCATTACTCACCCGTCCGCCGCTGAATCAGAGAGCAAGCTCTCTTCATCCGCTCGACTTGCATGTGTTAGGCCTGCCGCCAGCGTTCAATCTGAGCCATGATCAAACTCTTCAGTTCAATACTGCAATTAGGTTTTGAGAAAACCTTATAAACTTGGCTCAGCAATCGTTGGTTAAACCATGATTTCTCGTGGAGCAACTTGCGATGCTGATAATCTTGCGACTTCAGTCTTACAGCACAAGCACCCACACGAATTGCTTGATTCAGTTGTTAAAGAGCGGGTGGTTAAGATCTTTCGTCTCAACCGAGGCGCGCATTCTACAGCGTCTCTAGTTCCTGTCAAGCGGTTATTTTAAGAAGTTTTCAAAGTTTCCTTATCAACTTCAACCACTTGCGCTTCGTTCGACTTAACGTCTCACGTCAGCGGGAGGCGAATTCTACAGCGTTACAACCTGCTGTCAACTGCCTTTTTCACCGCTGTCGATTCAAGCATCTGAACCGAAGCATTCCACGCTGCTTACTTCGTCCAACTCTTTGATTATCAAGGAGTTTTCCGTTTCGTCTGCGCCGGAAGTGGGGCGAATTATAGACAGATCCAGAGGGGCGTCAAGCACTTATTTAACGAAACTGTCATATCGGTCAAAAATGGCTGACAGGGAAGGCAAATCAGCAAACTTGCCTTCCCTAAAGCCTTAGAGACTGGGGAAAGCGAACTGGGAGGCCTCATGGCTGGAGCGCTGCGGCCACCGCTGTGTAATGGCTTTGCGACGGGTATAAAAGCGAACGCCATCCGGGCCATAGGCATGCAAGTCACCAAACAGCGACCGCTTCCATCCGCCAAAGCTGTGATAAGCCACAGGTACAGGCAGCGGCACGTTCACCCCAACCATGCCCACCTCGATCTCATCGCAGAACAAGCGGGCCACTTCACCATCGCGGGTGAAGATGCAGGTTCCATTGCCGTATTCATGGTCGTTAATTAACTGCATCGCATGTTCAAGACTGTCCACACGCACAATGCAAAGCACCGGACCGAATATCTCTTCTTTATAGATGCGCATCTCGGCCGTGACATGGTCGAACAGGCATCCACCCAGGAAGAATCCATCTTCGTGTCCGGGCACCGTGAGCCCACGACCATCCACCACCAGCTTCGCACCTGCACCCACGCCGTCTTCTATATAGCTGCTGACTTTGTCGCGATGCTGCCCGGTAACCAGAGGCCCCATATCCAGCCCGCTGGAAGTCCCGGCGCCGATCTTCAATCCATTGATCTGCGGCACCAGCTTGGCGACCAGCGCGTCGGCAACCTGGTCACCGACGCACACTGCAACCGAGATCGCCATGCAGCGCTCGCCGCACGAACCATAGGCCGCTCCCATCAATGCGCTCACGGCGTTATACAGGTCCGCGTCGGGCATCAGCACCGCGTGGTTCTTCGCTCCACCCAATGCCTGTACCCGCTTACCGCGTGCGGTGGCTTCTTTATAGATGTACTCGGCGATCGGGGTGGAGCCGACAAAACTCAGCGCCTTGACTTCAGGGGCTTGGATTAATGCATCAACTGCCACCTTGTCGCCGTGCACGACATTCAGTACCCCCTTCGGCAACCCGGCTTCATGCAGCAACTCCGCGATCAACAAGGTTGAGCTTGGATCGCGCTCGGAGGGCTTGAGGATAAAACAGTTGCCGCAGGCGATTGCCAAGGGGTACATCCACAGGGGCACCATCGCGGGGAAGTTGAACGGGGTGATGCCCGCCACTACGCCAAGCGGCTGAAAGTCAGACCACGCATCAATGTTTGGTCCGACGTTGCGGCTGTACTCGCCCTTGAGGATCTCAGGCGCCGCACTGGCGTATTCCACATTCTCGATGCCACGTTTGAGTTCTCCCGCCGCGTCTTCGAGGGTCTTGCCGTGCTCTTCGCTGATCAGCCGGGCAATACGTGCCTCGTTCTGTTCCAGCAGCTGCTTGAAGCGGAACATGACCTGCGCCCGCTTGGCAGGAGGGGTATTGCGCCACGCCGGGAAAGCAGCCTTCGCAGAGTCGATCGCTTGTTGAACGGTTTCGCGACTGGCGAGAGGTACTTTACGAATCACTTGGCCGGTTGACGGATTGAACACATCGGCAGTGCGGCCATTTTCACTGACCAGGTCGCCATGAATCAGGTGCTGAATGTTGCTCATGCATAACTCCGGAAAACGTTAGCCCGCAGGCGCAGCCGGACTGCGCCTGTGAGCAAATAAAAGATGATCAGTCGATTTGATTAAGGGCCTGGCCGACTGCGTCAAACATGCGATCGAGGTCTTCAGGCTTGCTGTTAAAGGTCGGGCCGAACTGCAAGGTATCGCCGCCGAAGCGCACATAGAAACCGGCCTTCCACAGCTTCATGGCCGTCTCAAACGGACGCACGATCGCATCACCGTCGCGCGGTGCAATCTGAATGGCGCCGGCGAGACCGTAATTGCGAATATCGACAACATTCTTGCTGCCCTTCAACGCATGCAAATAGCCTTCGAAATGCGGCGCAGTTTCAGCGACCTGCTGCACCAGGTTCTCGCGCTGAATGATTTCCAGCGCGGCGAGGCCGGCGGCGCAGGCAACGGGATGCGCTGAATAGGTGTAGCCATGGGGAAACTCCACGGCGTACTCGGGCGTCGGCTGACTCATGAACGTCTGATAGATCTCGGTGCTGGCAATGACAGCCCCCATCGGGATCGCACCGTTGGTGATCTGCTTGGCAATGCACATCAGGTCGGGCGTCACGCCGAAGCTGTCTGCGCCGAACATAGAACCGGTACGCCCGAACCCCGTGATCACTTCATCGAAAATCAGCAGAATGTTGTGCTGATCACAGATTTCACGCAGCCGCTTGAGATACCCCTGCGGCGGAACGATCACCCCTGCAGAGCCTGCCATGGGCTCTACGATCACCGCTGCAATGTTCGAAGCGTCGTGCAGTTCGATCAGCTTGAGCATCTCATCGGCCAGCGCAATGCCGCCCTGCTCCGGCATGCCCCGTGAATAGGCGTTGCTGGCAAGCAACGTATGAGGCAGATGATCGACGTCCATCAATTGCCCGAACATCTTGCGGTTGCCGTTGACGCCACCCAGGCTGGTGCCCGCGATATTCACGCCGTGATAGCCACGGGCGCGGCCGATCATCTTGGTTTTGGTCGCCTGGCCTTTCAAACGCCAGTAAGCCCGCACCATCTTGACCGCAGTATCAGCGCACTCCGATCCAGAGTCGGTATAGAAGACGTGATTCAGCTTGCCGGGTGTCAGATCGGTGATCTTTTCAGCCAGCTGAAACGACAGCGGGTGTCCGAACTGGAATCCTGGCGAGTAGTCCAGCGTGCCCAACTGGCGGGAAACCGCTTCCTGAATCTCCTTGCGTGTATGCCCTGCCCCACACGTCCACAGCCCCGACAGACCGTCGTAAATTTTGCGGCCTTTGTCGTCCGTGAGATAGCTGCCTTCGGCGGCGACGATCAGCCGTGGATCGCGATGAAAGTTTCGGTTCGCCGTGTAAGGCATCCAGTGGGCATCAAGTTTGAGCTGGCTAGCCAGAGACATGTCGGACGATTCGGGCATATTCATCGGAATTAACCTCACTGATCGTGGGGGCCTGACTTCCCATTGAAGTGCGGGCGGGTGCGGGCCGGTTGCAGCTAAAGTGCCACGGGCATAAAGTCTGGAAAATGCTGCTTTTACGATCTTCAGTTGACCGGCCACTAAACTATGAGCACCCGCCGTAATGATCCGCTGGCACAAGTCAGCGATTTTGATATTCGTCTGTTGCGCATTTTTCGTAGCGTGGTCGAGTCCGGTGGATTTTCGGCAGCGGAAAGCGCGCTGGGTATTGGTCGCTCTGCCATCAGTCAGCAAATGAGTGATCTCGAGCAGCGCCTGGGACTGCGTCTTTGCCAACGGGGCCGTGCGGGGTTTTCCCTGACGGAGGAAGGCCGCGAGGTCTATCAGTCATCGCTGCAGTTATTGAGCGCCCTCGAAAGTTTTCGTACGGAGGTGAATGGTCTTCACCGACACCTGCGCGGCGAGCTGAACATCGGGCTGACGGACAATCTGGTCACACTCCCCCACATGCGCATCACCCACGCGCTTTCCCAACTGAAAGAACGTGGTCCGGACGTGCACATCAATATCCGCATGATCGCGCCCAATGAAGTCGAGCAGGGTGTGCTCGACGGCAGTTTGCACGTTGGCGTCGTACCCCAGGCCAGCGCCCTGTCGGGACTGGAATATCAGCCGCTGTATAGCGAACGTTCGCTGCTGTATTGCGCCGTCGGTCATCCGCTGTTTTACGTGGATGATGCGCAGCTTGATGACGATCGACTGTCCGCGCAGGAGACCATAGCGCCGACGTTTCGCCTGCCGAGTGAGATCCAGGCCCATTATCAGGCGCTGAAATGCACCGCGAGCGCATCGGACCGGGAAGGCATGGCGTTTCTGATTCTGACCGGGCGTTACATCGGCTATCTGCCCGATCATTACGCCAGCCTTTGGGTGCAGCAGGGTCGACTGCGTGCGCTGAAGCCCAAGTCGCGGTTCTACGATGTGAGCCTGGTGACCGTCACGCGCAAAGGCCGCCGCCCCCATTTGGTGCTGGAAAGTTTTCTGGAGAGTCTGGCCGCCACACGATGAAGCCGACCCTACTCAGTCAGCTTCCCAATGACGCGCAGTCAAACGGCCGAGATATCCGACCAGCCCCTTGATAGACGGGCATGTACAGCGAATCGGCACGCACGTAACTGATCAGTTGGACAGGTTTTTGCAGTAAGGCTGAATGTCGAAGTCCACACAGAATCGAGAGCCAGCATGCAGCCTGAAGCGCCAGACAATAACGACCTCATCTACGGCCTCAATGACCGGCCGAGCATCGGGCCGGCAACCTTGGCTGCTGTCCAGCATGTGCTTGCTGCATTCGTGGGCATCATTACGCCGCCGCTGATTATCGGATCGGCGCTCGGGCTTGGCGCATACATGCCTTATCTGATCAGCATGGCGTTGATGGTGTCGGGTGTGGGCACGTTCATTCAGGCGCGCCGCCCGTTCGGTATCGGCGCCGGCATGATTTGCCTGCAAGGCACCAGTTTCGCGTTTCTCGGCGCGGTGCTGTCGGCAGGCTTCATCGTCAAGCAGCGCGGTGGCAGCCCGGAAGACATCATGGCCATGGTATTCGGAGTATGTTTCTTTGGCGCCATCGTGCAGATTGTGCTCAGCCGTTTCATCGGACAGCTGCGTCGAGTGATCACGCCACTGGTAACCGGCATCGTCATCACGCTAATCGGCGTCAGCTTGATCAAGGTCGGCGTGACTGATCTGGGAGGCGGCTTCAATGCCCCGGACTTCGGCGAGCCGGTCAATCTGGCCCTTGGCGTTTTCGTGCTGGCAGTAATCGTGGTGCTCAACCGCTCAAGCGCCCCCTGGTTGAGGCTGTCGGCCATCATTATCGGGCTCGCGATTGGCAGCCTTGCAGCCTGGTTCAGCGGCAAGCTCGTGCCTCATTCCATTGCCGACGTTGCGCTGGTCAGCATTCCGGTGCCCTTTCGGTTCGGATTCAGCTTCGACTGGGCAGCATTCCTACCGGTGGCGCTGATTTACCTGATCAGCAGCATCGAAACCGTTGGCGACCTTACCGCTAATTGCATGCTCTCCCGCGAGCCCATCAAGGGCCCAGGCTACATTGCCCGGCTGAAGGGCGGCGTATTGGGCGACGGCGTCAGCTGCATGATCGCGGCGACATTCAGCGCCTTCCCCAATACGACCTTCGCCCAGAACAACGGCGTGATTCAGCTCACCGGCGTGGCCAGTCGGTATGTGGGTCTGTACATTGGGGCAATCCTGTTTCTACTCGGACTGTTCCCGGTGATCGGTGCGATGCTTCAGCAGATTCCTAAGCCGGTGCTTGGCGGCGCGACATTGGTGATGTTCGGCAGCGTTGCAGCGGCAGGCGTGCGGATCCTCGCGCAAGCGCCGCTGGATCGCCGCAGCATGTTGATCATCGCCACCTCGTTCGGAGTAGGACTGGGCATCGCGGCGCAACCGACGCTGCTGCATCATCTGCCGCAATGGGTGCAAAGCCTGTTCGACTCGGCGATCACCAGCGGCGGGCTCACGGCCATCGTGATGAGCCTGATGCTTCCGGAAGCCAAAGAAACAAATGAAACGGGCGAAGCCAAAAAACAGACAACGGAATCCTTTGACTGATTTACGAGGGCAACGCTTGTCGGATCCTCGCGGGTGCGCTATGTGTTCATCGCGTCGCACCCAATGATCCGTCTGGAACCGCACATGACCCTTGAAGTCCCCGCTCACAGCCCCAGCGCCACCAAACCGGCCAGCCGCATTCGCCAGAAAAACGAAGAAGCGATCTTGAAGGCGGCTGAGGACGAATTCGCTCGTCATGGTTTCAAGGGCACCAGCATGAACACGATCGCGCAGAATGCCGGCCTGCCCAAAGCCAACCTGCATTATTACTTCACCAATAAGCTGGGTCTCTATATCGCGGTGCTGAGCAACATCATCGAGTTATGGGACAGCACGTTTAACAACCTGAGCGCAGACGACGATCCGGCACAGGCGCTGACGCACTACATCCGCGCCAAGATGGAGTTCTCACGACGCCAGCCACAGGCCTCGCGCATTTTCGCGATGGAGATCATCAGTGGCGGCGAGTGCCTGAATCAGTATTTCAGCCAGGACTACCGCGAATGGTTTCAGGGGCGTGCCGCCGTTTTCCAGGCCTGGATCGACGCCGGGAAAATGGACCCGGTCGATCCGGTGCATTTGATTTTCCTGCTGTGGGGCAGCACCCAGCATTACGCTGACTTCGCCACCCAGATTTGCCAGGTCACCGGCCGTTCGAAGCTGACCAAGCAGGACATGGAGGCTGCTGGGGATAACCTGATCCGCATCATTCTCAAGGGCTGCGGACTCACGCCTGCTGTATAACGCCTGAAAACCCAAGCGCAGTCTGGAAACTCAATGCCTTTTACGCTCACCGGCCCCTGCGAGTTTCGCGAAGAGATTCGCAAGAGCCGATTCATTACCCTCGCGGCCCCCATCGACACTGCTGCCGATGCTCAAGCGTTCATCGAGCAGCACAGTGATCTCGACGCCACTCACAATTGCTGGGCCTGGAAACTGGGCGCGCAGTACCGCAGCAACGACGATGGCGAACCAGGTGGCACGGCCGGGCGGCCGATACTCGCGGCCATTGATGCTCAGGATTTTGATCGAGTCGTTGTGCTGGTCATTCGCTGGTACGGCGGGACTCAACTGGGCACCGGCGGGCTCGCGAGGGCCTATGGTGGGGGGGCGAACAAATGCCTGCAGCAGGCGGATCGGATGCCGTTGGTCAACCGAGTGCCGTTGCAATTCGATTGCAGCTTCAGCGAACTGGTGCTGATAAAGCTGCGAGTGGCTGAACTCAACGGGCTTGTGGAGGATGAGCGCTTCAACGCAAACGGCGTCACGCTATCAATCTCGCTAGGGCCTGATCAGGTTGAGACCCTTCAGCGCCAATTGTCCGACATCAGTCGCGGGCGGATCGTGTTGCAGCAGGCGCAGTAGTCGATCGACGGCCACATCGACGCCTTCCCGGTTAAGACTGGCGATGCACGGAAACGCAATGGATGTAATCGCAGTGGCATTTGCTCACATCTACTGTGCACCCGCCTGTGGACAAGCTGAGCGCACATCGCCGCAGGCCTTGATAAATAAGGCTTTGCGCTGCTTGATCATTTTTTATCCAAAAGCGTTCGTTGTGAATAAAAGGAGCGGGAAAACAGGACGTTAGCGCCCTTTATGCCGATGCGGCGCTCGTTTACGGCGCGTTATATCCCTGATCCGCAACTACCCACATTACCTGTGGAGCAATCTGTGGATAACCCGTGCAAGCCTTCGCAGAGCGCCTGGTACGACACGCATTGGGCAGAGCTGGATGTTTTTTATACAGACACACCACCAGGCGGTGGTCGATCGTGCGCCATCCTGACCGCCTGACATTCATATCGGAAACGTTCACTCACATATGTCGTAAGCCTCCGTCATCCTCTGCCGCTAGCTTATGCGCCTTGCGGCAACTCAGCGCTTCAAGAAACCAAATTCTCGCCGCGTCGCGATGTCCATCGATTGAGTGAAATTTTTCGTTTGTCTGTACAGGAGTCATTCCAATGTCCACCCCTAAAACAGCTCTGATCATCGGAGCGTCACGCGGCCTTGGCCTCGGATTGGTGAAACGTCTGACGGAACTGGGCTGGGAAGTCACCGCCACCGTCCGCGACGCTCAGAAGGCCGACGAGCTGAAAGCACTGCAGAATGTGCAACTACAGACACTGGACATCGACGAGCCGTCTTCCCTCGAAGTGCTGACTCATAACCTCAAAGGCCAGACGTATGACCTGCTGTTCGTCAACGCCGGCGTGATGGGCCCGATGCATCCCAACCCGACCGACGCGACGTCCGGCGAACTGGGTCAGCTGTTTCTCACCAACGCCGTCGCGCCCATCCGCCTGGCCAAACGCTTCGTCAACCAGATCCGTCCCGAGACCGGTGTGATTGCGTTCATGAGCTCGGTGCTCGGCAGCGTCACCATGCCGGACGCCCCGGAGATGGCGTTGTACAAAGCCAGCAAAGCCGCGCTGAACTCAATGACCAACAGCTTCGTGACGCAGATGGGCGAGAACAAACCGACAGTGCTGTCAATGCACCCCGGTTGGGTCCGCACGGCGATGGGCGGTGAAGGCGCCGATATCGACGTCGAAACCAGCGTACGCGGGATTGTCGAGCAGCTTGAGCGCTTTGCGGGGAAAGGCGGTCATCACTTCGTGAACTACAAGGGTGAGACGATTCCCTGGTGATCGAGATGCACGTCGCGGCAGCCTGAGCCGTCGCGACTTGCCGACGCCCGCCACAACACTCTAGAATCCGCCCTCGCCTCGTAGCGCGTTCGTTGCTGCGGCGACCCTGGATCAGCAGACAGGGCAACACTGAGCTGGCGACCTGAACCCACTTTCAGAGGAGCCGGCCAATGCCCGCGATCCGTACCTGGTTGAAAAATCCCCTTGCCGTTTTCACGGCCAATGATCTCGATGCTCGAGGCGGTCTGGTGGTCGAGGGCGGGGTTATCGTTGAGATGCTCTTGCCAGGCCAACTGCCCGCACAACCTTGCGAACACGTGTTCGATGCACGCGAGCATGTCTTGCTGCCCGGCCTGATCAACACTCACCACCACTTTTATCAAACCCTCACCCGCGCCTGGGGCCCGGTGGTCAATCAGCCGTTATTCCCCTGGCTGAAAACGCTTTACCCAGTGTGGGCGCGGCTGACGCCGGAAAAACTTGCACTGGCCAGCAAGGTCGCCCTGACCGAGTTGCTGCTGTCAGGCTGCACCACCGCCGCCGACCATCATTATCTGTTCCCGCAAGGTCTGGATGACGCCATTGATGTTCAGGTGAAAAGCGTCCGCGAACTGGGTATGCGCGCGATGCTGACGCGGGGTTCGATGACCCTGGGCGAGGCAGACGGCGGCCTGCCACCCCAGCAAACCGTCCAGCAGGGCCAGGTAATTCTCGACGACAGCGTGCGCTTGATCGAGACCTACCACGAGCGGGGTGACGGCGCGCAGATCCAGATTGCGCTGGCGCCGTGCTCACCGTTTTCGGTGACGACCGAGATCATGGCGGAAAGCGCAGCCCTGGCCGAAAAACACGATGTGCGCCTGCACACGCATCTGGCCGAAACCCTGGACGAAGAGGACTTCTGCCTGCAGCGCTTCGGCCTGAGGACAGTCGACTATCTAGACAGCGTCGGCTGGCTCGGCCCTCGCACATGGCTGGCCCACGGTATTCATTTCAACAGCGAAGAGATCGCTCGCCTCGGCCAGGCCGGCACGGGGGTCTGTCATTGCCCGAGTTCGAACATGCGCCTTGCGTCAGGCATCTGTCCCACGCTGGAGCTGCTTGCCGCAGGCGCCCCGATCGGTCTGGGCGTTGACGGTTCTGCGTCAAATGACGCCTCGAACATGATGCTTGAAGCCAAGCAGGCGCTTTACCTGCAGCGCTTGCGTTACGGGGCGGAGAAAATCACGCCCGAGTTGGCATTGGGCTGGGCGATTAAGGGCTCAGCGCAATTGCTGGGCCGCCGTGACATCGGCGAGTTGGCGGTGGGAAAACAGGCTGATCTGGCCTTGTTCAAGCTGGACGAGTTGCGCTTCTCCGGCAGCCACGATCCGATCTCGGCGCTGCTGCTGTGCGGCGCTGATCGCGCAGACCGGGTGATGATCGGCGGCACATGGCGGGTGATTGAAGGTCAGGTCGAAGGGCTCGATCTGAAGGGGCTGATTGCAGACCATCGCCAGGCAGCCGCGGAATTAATCAGGGGCTGACACGCGGTTTGGCTGGCGCCGCGGGGGAGTGAAACGGCTGACTCCCCCGCTGCTGCTTTCAGGCGAAAGCCAAGTTATAGCCCCATCAGCGACAGCATGATGAACGTGGCAAACAGCACAAAATGCGTCATGCCTTCGATCGCGTTGGTCTCGCCGTCGTTGAGGTTGATGGCGCAAACCAGCAAGGTGACGAAGATCATGATGGTCTGCACGGGCGTCATCGCCATCTGGAAGGCCTGGCCGCTGTAAAGCGCCATGCCTTCCATAACCGGCACGGTCAGAATCACCGTCGACAGCGAAGCACCGAGGGCGATATTGACCACCGACTGCATGCGGTTGGCCAGCGCGGCTCGCAATGCGGTCAGGATCTCCGGCGCTGCCGAGATCGCCGCCACCAGAATCGCCGTCATGACAGGCGGCGCGCCGCTGCCTTCCAGGCCCAGATCGACGGTTTTCGACATAACTTCGGCCAACGCGCCAATGACCACTACGCCGAAAACCAGCGTGGCGATCGAACGCGTCAGGTTGACGGGCTCGTGCGCTTCTTCGGCCTCACCCTTGCGGCGCTTCTTATCCGGGTAGCTGTAGCTGAAGAAGTAACTGTGCGGTCCGACCTGCATACGCAGAAACAGCGCATACAGCAGGATCATCGCGCCAATGGTGAAGGCCGAATACAGTTTCCATTTCCCTTCGGGAATGAATTCCGGCACCACCATCGACACCGCCATGGCAGTCAGAATCATCACGCTGTAAGACCGCGCGGAGTCATCGTTGTAGGACTGCTCACCGTGCTTGAGCCCGCCCATCAACGCGGCAAGACCCAGGATCCCGTTGATGTCGAGCATCACGGCCGAGTAGATGGTGTCGCGCACCAGCGTGGGTGAAGGCTCGTTGCTCATCATGATCGCCAGAATCACGACCTCAACCAGCACCGCCGACAAGGTAAGGATCATGGTGCCGTATGGATCGCCGACCTTTTCCGCCAACAGCTCGGCGTGGTGAGCCACCCGCAACGACGCGCAGATGATGAACCCCACCAGGGCGATGCCCGCGATCAGCGCGACGGTATGACCGTGGCTGAGCAATTGGTGTTCGTAGAAGTAGGCGAAAAAGGTCGCAATGACCGCCAGTAGAAGAAACTTTTCCTGCTTGAGAATTGTGCCCATCGCTGCATTTAGCCCCTTGCGACCCTGGCCGCACATCCATGAAGTGAAGTTTACTGAAGCGCTTGAGAGTGTTGATGTAAACAAAGGTTTCAAGACAGCCTAGCAGCGGGTCGCGACAGATCGTCGCGCCGCCGCATCAAATTGCCATTCATCCTGACGCTGATCCGGACATCCAGACGCCAAGAACGCCTGCAGCTGCGGGCCCGCATCGCCGATACCTGTGGCGATGAGAGCCACGCAGCGTGTGAACCGTCCGGTCAGGTTTTATTCGGCCCGCGAGCCTGACTCTGTAGAATGCCCGCCATTGCACCTTACGAGACAAAGCCCATGTACGACTGGTTAAACGCCCTGCCCAAGGCAGAACTGCACCTGCATCTGGAGGGCTCACTTGAGCCGGAACTCTTGTTCGCTCTGGCTGAGCGCAACAAGATCGCCCTGCCCTGGGCAGATGTCGAAACCCTGCGCAAGGCCTACGCCTTCAATAATCTTCAGGAGTTTCTCGACCTGTATTACCGCGGCGCCGACGTGCTGCGAACCGAGCAGGATTTTTACGACCTGACCTGGGCATACCTGGAGCGCTGCAAAGCGCAGAACGTTATTCACACCGAACCGTTCTTCGATCCTCAGACCCATACCGACCGCGGCATTCCCTTTGAAGTCGTGCTTAACGGCATAGCCGGCGCCTTGAAAGACGGCAACGAAAAACTCGGGATCGGCAGCGGCCTGATCCTGAGCTTCCTGCGCCACTTGAGTGAGGACGAAGCGCAGAAGACCCTCGACATGGCGCTGCCCTATCGTGACACCTTCGTGGCCGTCGGCCTGGACAGCTCGGAAATGGGCCACCCACCGAGCAAGTTCAAGCGCGTCTTTGATCGGGCTCGCGGCGAAGGCTTCCTGACCGTTGCCCACGCAGGTGAAGAAGGTCCGCCGGAGTACATCTGGGAGGCACTGGATTTGTTGAAAATCCAGCGTATCGACCACGGCGTGCGCGCCATCGAGGACGAGCGCCTGATGCAGCGCATCATCGATGAGCAGATCCCGCTGACGGTCTGCCCGCTGTCCAACACCAAGCTTTGCGTTTTCGACCACATGGGTCAGCACAATATTCTCGATATGCTCGAGCGCGGCGTGAAAGTGACTGTCAACTCCGATGACCCTGCGTACTTCGGTGGCTATGTGACCGAGAACTTCCACGCGCTGCACACCCACTTGGGCATGACCCAGGATCAGGCCAGTCGCCTCGCGCAAAACAGCCTCGACGCCCGTCTGATCAAGCCCTGATCAGCAGCAGCGTGTGGACGTTCTGCTCCACACGCCGCGCGTCCATTTCGCGCCGTCACGCCGCCGAGGCGATCTTGCTGATTTCCCGCTGGCCGTTGGATGAGACCTGCAACGTGCAGGCCTCTTCTGTCGTGCGCAGCCAACCCAACTGCAAGAACAGTTGCAAAAGCCCCGCCCCTAAGGCGCCCCCCAGATGGGGTCGGCGTTCATGGCGATCAACACAGGCGCACACGGCTTCGCGTCGTCTGTGGGCCAGCGCGGGAATAAAAATGCCACGTTCGGCAAAGCGCGAGATGCCGACACTGGTGACCTCAAGCCGGTGTTCGGACTGTTCAATCCAGCCTGCCCCCAACATCCGCAAATACAGCTCAGCGCCCATCTCGCCCCCCAGATGGTCTGCACACACACTGGCTCTGCATAACGGCAGGGGCGGCAACGGTTGCGCCATGCTGCGACTGATCAGTTCCGCGCTGACCATGGATGCACTGACCAACGCCTGGACGGCGGTCCGGACTTCCGGCGCAGCGAGTCTGAAGTAGCGCTTGCGGGCGCGGACTTCGTGGCGCAGCAACCCGCCTGCGGCGAGACGCGCCAGATGCGCACCGGCGGAAGAAGTGGAGAGACCTACCAGCAAAGCCACTTCATCAGCAGCCCGGGATGTTCCGTCCATCAACGCCCACACGATCGCGCTGCGTTTGGGGTCGGCGAGCAACGCAGCGATCTGGCTGATGCAAGGTACATATTCCATGTCTTCACTCCCTGTTGAACATTGTCTAAGCGGACCGGTGCCGGTGCGCAGATCAAGGCATGCCTTTGCGTGGAATCACGGGCGTAATCCGGTAAAGCGCAAGGCCGTTGCTGCGGTCAGCATCATCGTTGTTTAAGCCGAACACAGACTTTGATTTAAATCACATCACGCGAACTCTGATCCCTGGAACTTGCACGCCATACAGATAATTGCGCCTGAGCCATACAGTTAGAAAAGAGAATTAAATCGGATCCATGACGGCGCTTAGTATAAGACCTGGATTCGGTCGGTGGATCAACTTGTCCATCGACTCACCCTTTGTTTGTGGGCCGTATTGGCAAATGTTCAGCACAATCGGTATGCCCATACATGGCGTGATTGCGATCGGATAGCTCGAACCCCCTTTAATCACGGGGGCTTGCGCGGAGGATGGCGGCTCGTGGGTCTGAGGTCGAGGCGATTGCCTACATCGAAAACGCAGAAAACCTTCAAGAAAATAATCTGTGCCAAAGGCGTATGAAGGGTGAACTTGTCGCGATCAAGCACGGCAGTCAGGATCGGTATTTTTAGTGCTGTAAGAAGTTTCCAATTAAGGAGTAGTAAAAGGCCGTATATAAACCGCTCATTTTCGACAGACTAAACATGCTTAGACAGGTGCACATTAAACATAAGAAAAATCGGCAACGCCCGCGCGTTGCCGACGTCGATCAGATACGCACATCCGCGTGGGGCATCAGCGCATCTCGTTTCAGTTGCGCGCGGCGAGTGATCACCGCCAGGGTCACGGCCAGCACGCCGCACAGCGTAATGACGGTCGCCATCGGCACCGCCGTTCCGTCATGCAGCACGCCGACCAATGCCGCCGCACCTGCTGCGACACTGAACTGCAGGCACCCCAACAACGCCGACGCGCTGCCTGCCCGTTTACCCTGCCCGCCCATCGCGCACGCGGAAGCGTTGGGGATGATGCAGCCCAGGCTGGCGATATAGATAAACAGCGGAATCAGCAGCGGCCACAGCTTTTCGGTGTGCAGCGATGCGATGGTCAGCAGCACGACGGCAGCAGCGAGATAGATCCAGACAGTCCGCGACAGCAACCACGCCGGCCCATAGCGGCCAACAAGGCGGGCGTTCACCTGGGCGATGAGGATGAAGCCGGCGGCGTTGATGCCGAACAGCCATCCGTAGTGTTCCGCCGGGACGCCGTAGAGCTTGATGAAAACGAAAGGTGAACCCGCGATGTAGGAGAACATCCCGGCCATGGCGATCCCGCCGGTGAGCGCATGGCCCAGGAAGATCCGGTCGCCCAGCAGATTCCAGTACGACCCGAGCGCGCCCGAGAGCGGCAGTCGCGGGTGGCCGGCCGGCATGCTTTCCGGCAAGCCCCTGAAAACCGCCACTGCGGTGAGTGCGCTGAACACCGTCAAGGACAGGAAGATGGCCTGCCAACCCACAACGTTGACCAACAGCCCGCCCAGCATCGGGGCCAGAATCGGCGCCAGGCCCATGACCAGCATCAATTGCGAGAACACCTTGGCCGAGTCAACCGGCGAACACTTGTCGCTGACGATCGCCCGTGACAGCACCATGCCAGCACATCCGCCCAACGCTTGTACAAAGCGGGCCGCAATCAGCCATTCAAGCGAAGGCGCCAGGGCGCACGCCAGCGATGCAAGGGTGAACAAGCCGACGCCAAATAACAGCGGGATCCGGCGACCGAAGCGATCGGCGATCGGGCCGTAGGCGAGCTGGCCGATGCTCAGGCCGAGGAAATAAGAGGCCAGGGTCAGCTGAACGTGTTTCTCGTCGGTGCCGAACGCCAAAGCGATGGCCGGGAAACCTGGCAGGTAAAAGTCGATGGCCAACGGGCCAAAGGCGCTGAGTGCGCCGAGGATCAGAATCGTTCTGAGGTTCATCAATCTTCCTAAACGGTTTTGCGCAGCGCGACAGTTTAACAACCTTGGATCTGCGCGGCCCGGTCACGGGAAAATTACCAGAAGTTTTTTCAAGACGTCGCTCAGTAAAAAAGGTGGAACTTATTACGCGCGACCGAGCATCGGTTAATGGATTTCCTACAACGTTTTTACCAATAACTCACAGAAGCGCTTCTAAGCTTTTCTCAAGCAGTGAGGAAATCAAAATGAATGCGCGATGGGCTGTCTTGTGGTGCGTTGTCGTTGTCGCCGGATGTCAGTCTACCCACGACCAGTTATTGGCCGAAGGTTACCCACCGGCATTCGCGGATGGTTTTCAGGATGGCTGCGGAAGCGGGCGGCAGTCCGTTGATGTCATCAAAGGTCAATTCAAAAAGGACGTGCCACGCTATTTGCGTGACACGCTGTATGCGCAAGGTTGGTCGGACGGGTTTCGCCAGTGCCAGGCGCAACTGGCCAACAGCAATGTTCAGGATCAAGGTCGGGACAGTATTTGGAATGACCGCGACCGCGACTGGGACCGCCAGAGAACCCAGGACGCCGCTAAAGCCTACCGCTCTCATTAAACGACGGTCGCGGCTGCATAACGGGTGAAACTATCGGGGACCGCACATGGCCCAATGTGACTAAGCCATGAACAGGAGCCCCGCCATGAGTCGAGCCTTCGTCAACGAAGACAACGCCGCTGCGCAAATCGACCCGCCGGTTGAACGGCAGATCAGCGTCCAGACCAACTACGTCACCCAGCGCGGCCTTGATCAATTGCACGATCAGGTCGAGCAGCTGCAAGCCCAATACAGCGAACAGAACGCCCGAGGCGATGAAGGCGACAAACAGCGCATGGCCGAAATCGAGCGGGACCTGCGTTACTTCAACCAGCGCCTGCAAAGCGCCCAAGTGGTCAGCAGCACGTCCGATGACAAGGTTCAGATCGGCAGTTGGGTGACCTTTGCCGACGAGGAAAACGTTGAACAGCGCATGCAATTGGTCGGCGAGGATCAGGCCGATGCAGGCAGTCAGTTGATCAACTGGGCATCACCGCTGGGCAAGGCATTACTGGGCGCCAAGGTCGGGGATGAAGTCACCTGGCAGCGGCCGGTGGGCGATGCCGTGATCGAGGTGGTGCGCATCGAAGCCGGCGACTGAGGTCGTCGACCAACAATCGGCCAGACACAAAAAACGGAGCCCAACGGCTCCGTTTTTCATGACGCCCAACCGTATCAGGCGAGCTTCTTGTGACGCACGCGGTGCGGCTGAGCGGCGGCATCGCCAAGGCGTTTCTTGCGATCGGCCTCGTACTCGGTGTAGTTGCCTTCGAAGAACACCGCCTGCGAATCGTCTTCGTACGCGAGGATGTGAGTGGCAACGCGGTCAAGGAACCACCGATCGTGAGAGATCACAATGGCAGCGCCAGGGAAGTCCAGCAGGGCTTCTTCGAGCGAACGCAGGGTTTCAACGTCGAGGTCGTTTGACGGTTCGTCGAGCAGCAAGACGTTGCCACCCTCCTTCAACGTCAGCGCGAGGTGCAGACGACCGCGCTCACCGCCAGACAGGTCCTTCACGAACTTCTGCTGATCGCCGCCCTTGAAGTTGAAACGGCCGACATAGGTGCGCGACGGGATTTCGTAGTTGCCGATCTTGATCTGATCGGAGCCGTCGGAAATCTGCGCGAACACGGTCTTGCTGCCGTCCAGGTCGTCGCGGCTCTGATCGACACACGCCAGCTGTACGGTTTCGCCGACTTCAATGGAGCCGGAGTCCGGTTGCTCCTTGCCCATCAGCATGCGGAACAGCGTCGATTTACCGGCACCGTTACCGCCGATCACGCCAACGATGGCGCCTTTAGGCATGGAGAACGAAAGGTTGTCGATCAGCACGCGATCGCCGTAACCCTTGGTGACGTTCTTGAATTCGATGACTTTGTCGCCCAGACGCGGACCGGCCGGGATGTAGATCTCGTTGGTCTCGCTGCGCTTCTGGAATTCCTGGGACTGAAGCTCTTCGAAGCGTTGCAGACGAGCCTTGGATTTCGACTGGCGCGCTTTGGCACCTTTACGGACCCACTCGAGCTCTTCTTTCATGGCCTTTTCATGGGCCGACTGCTGCTTGGACTCGGCCGCCAGACGATCAGACTTGGCTTCAAGCCAGCCGGAATAGTTGCCTTCGTACGGAATGCCCGCGCCGCGGTCGAGTTCCAGAATCCAGCCAGCGACGTTGTCGAGGAAGTACCGGTCGTGGGTGATCGCAACCACGGTGCCCGGGAAATCGTGCAGGAAATGCTCGAGCCAGGCGACGGAATCGGCATCCAGGTGGTTGGTCGGTTCGTCGAGCAGCAGCATGTCAGGGGCGGACAGCAGCAGACGGCACAGGGCCACGCGACGTTTCTCACCACCGGACAAGTGTTCAACCTTGGCGTCCCAGGCCGGCAGGCGCAGCGCATCGGCGGCCACTTCGAGCTGGCGCTCCAGGTTGTGGCCATCGCTGGCTTGCAGGATCGACTCGAGCTTGGCCTGTTCGGCCGCCAGCTTGTCGAAATCGGCGTCCGGCTCCGCGTAAGCGGCATAGACTTCGTCCAGCCGTGCTTGAGCGTCCTTGATCACGCTGACAGCTTCTTCGACCACTTCACGTACGGTCTTGGTCGGGTCGAGCTGCGGCTCTTGCGGCAGGTAGCCGATATTCAGCTCGGGCATCGGGCGTGCTTCACCGTCAAATTCGGTGTCGACACCGGCCATGATTTTCAGCAGCGTGGATTTACCCGAGCCGTTAAGGCCGAGGACGCCGATCTTGGCGCCGGGGAAAAACGAGAGGGAGATGTTTTTCAGGATTTCCCGCTTCGGCGGAACAACTTTGCTCAGCCGATGCATGGTAAAGACGTATTGAGCCATGGAATGAAAACCTGGAATGAGACTGTGAATTAAGGTGCGAGCTTAGTGCTGCGTCGCAAAAAATGCGTTTATCTTCGCGCCGCAACTTGCCTTGGCGCGATTCCGGGCCTTGAATTGATCAGAGCCAGACCGGCGCGGCAGGGACAAACTTCCGAGGGCCGGTATTAAAGCTGGAGCAATGCTTGCAGGCCTTTTAAATCATGCAAGCATGCCGTGCAGAAACCGGCGCGTCGCGCGTGGCGCAAAGCTACCCGAATGCACGCAACAGGGCAAACCGTCCGGCCCATTAGCGCTGGCACTTAGCCACAGCTCGGTGGCATGCTAGCCGCCTTTTGCGCACCGGGCTTATAGTGCGTTTCGCACATGCTGATTCAGTCCAGTAGTCAGGATCACAGTTTGCTCAAACCGACCCCCATCTCACCCCTGCGCCCATCCGATAGCGCAACGACCGTGCCTTTAAGGGGCGTGCTCAGGGGTGCGCTCGCGGTCCTGGTTCTGATGATGTTGATGCTGTTGTTATGGCAGATGATCGAGCAGTTCCAGCAGTCCCAGGAACGCCAGCACAAGCGCAGCATCGACTACAGCGTGCAGCTCGCCGATCGGCTGAGCCTGAACATGGCGCTGGACGCTCAGGTGGCGCTGAATGTGCTTAACGAAACCCAGGACACTTCGCAACCCGTTGACGATCCAGAGGCCGTGCTGGCGAACCTTGGTCAATCGATGCCGGCCGTTAAAAGTCTGGTCTGGCTCGACATTGACGGAAATGTCACTGCCGAAAGCGAGGGTGACACCCGTGATGTCGGCTTTCTGACCCAGATGCATTCGGTCATCCAGGGCCATCCGTACTTCTATGCCAGCGACCCAGGCGCCTCCACGTTTTATCTATTCATCCGTCAGCCAGGCACCGGCAATCAACGCTACTGGGCGCTGCGGCTCCAGCCCGACATCCTGAAGTCCCTGACCCGCCAGAGCGATCTGGATTACCAACCCGTCTGGCTGCTGGAAGATATCAGCAGTCAACGCCCCCTCTACAAAAACCTGCCAGGCGCCGGCCAGTCCGCTGACAACGAGTTGCAGACCGTGCACCTGCAACCACTGACCCACAGCGACTGGCAAGTGCGTGGCCTGTTCGATCCGCAGAAAGCCCGGCAGGCGCAGCTCTTGCCGCTCATCGGTGAATGCCTGCTCGCCCTGCTCTGTTCCATTATTCCGCTGTTCGCGCTGCGCAGCCTGCGCCGCCGCCAACTGCAGCTGCATCAAAGCCGTCGCCGCTACAAAGACATCTTTGAAGGCACCGGGGTCGCGCTCTGCGTACTGGACCTCTCCGGCCTGCCGGCTTACCTCAAGCAGCTGCAAGTGAACAGCGGCGAGGAACTGAATGCACGCCTGAGCAGCCAGCCCGAGTTAATCAACGGCCTGCTTCAGCAATTGCGCATCACTGAGGTCAATCAGGTCGCCGCTCAACTGTTGCGCGCCGATTCGGCACAACATGTCTGGCAACAGTTGATCGAAGGCTGCCCTCGCGCCGGAAACGGCATCGGCCTGCAGATACTCCAGGCGGTCCTCGAGGGTCAACGCCAGTTGGAACTCGAAATTCTGAACCCCGACGCGCAAAGCGGTGACCAACACCTGTGGTTGGTCATGCGCCTGCCTGAGCAACCTGAAGATTTCAACGCCGTCATTCTCAGCATCAGTGATTTCACCAACCGCAAGCAGGCCGAGCTGTCGCTGCAGGAGCGGGAACAGTTCTGGTCGGATGTCGTGCGTACCGTGCCGGACTATCTCTGCGTTCTGGACGCGGCCACGCGGCGGATCATTTACAGCAACCATAATCTGGGCCTGGCCCTTGGTTATGAGTCGGCCGAGCTGGACGAGATGGGCGAGCATTTCTGGGAAACGCTGCTGCATCCGGACGATATCGGTGCTTATGAGCAGTTGCGCCTTGCACGCACCGAGCACGGCCGCAGCGACCTGATCCAGTGCCAGTTGCGGTTCCGCGCGCGACAGGGCAACTGGCGTCGCTTCGATATCTGCGAACAGGCGCTTGCGGCGGACACTGACGGGCAGATCCGGCGCATCGTGGGCGTCGCCAAAGACATCACCGACCAAGTGGAGGCCAGCCAGTCCCTGCGCGAAAGCGAGCAGCGATACCGGATGCTCGCGGAAAGCATCAGCGACGTGATTTTCTCCACCGATCGCCAGTTGCACGCCAACTACTTCAGCCCCTCGGTCAATACCGTGCTGGGTTATAGCGCCGAGTGGATTCTGCAGAACGGCTGGAGGGCAATCATCGCCAATCCTCAGCAGCTCAGCGGCTTTTATGCGCTGCTGCAGAGGATCAGTAAAGCGTCGAGCAAGCCCGAGGCGCTGGCGGACCTGCGCAGGGAGATCACCACCCAGTTGTTCCTGTTCGATTGCTTACGCGCCGATGGTCGCAAGATTCCCGTAGAGCTTCGTGTGGTGCTGGTGTGGGATGACTCCGGAACGTTTGAAGGCGTTCTCGGCGTTGGACGCGATGTCAGTCAGCAGCGGCGCGCCGAGAAAGACCTGCGCATGGCGGCCACGGTCTTTGAACACTCGACCTCGGCCATTCTGATCACCGACCCTGCGGGCTACATCGTGCAGGCCAACGACGCCTTCACCCGGGTCAGTGGCTACGCCGTGTCCCAAGTGCTGGATCAACTGCCGATGATGCTGACCGTCGAGAACCAGCAGGCAGCGCACCTGGGTTACATCCTCAAGCAGTTGAGCCAGCGCGGCAGTTGGGAGGGTGAGTTGTGGCTCAAGCGCCGCGACGGTGAGCACTATCCGGCTTGGGTCGGGATTACCGCGGTGCTCGATGATGAGGGCGACCTGGCCAGCTATGTGTGCTTTTTCAGCGACATCAGCGAGCGCAAGGCCAGCGAGCAGCGCATTCACCGGCTGGCTTATTACGACGCACTGACCCATCTTCCCAACCGCACGCTGTTTCAGGATCGGCTGCACAGCGCGTTGCAACATGCCGAGCGTCAACACACTTGGGTGGTGTTGATGTTCCTCGACCTGGATCGCTTCAAGCCGATCAACGATTCACTGGGCCATGCCGCCGGCGACCGCATGCTGAAGGAAATGGCTTTGCGCCTGCTCGCATGCGTTGACGAAGACGACACCGTTGCGCGCATGGGCGGCGACGAATTCACGCTGCTGCTGCAACCCCGCCCCACCCAACAGGCCGCACTGAACCGGGCAATTCATGTGGCCGAGCAGATTCTCGCCAGCCTGGTGAAACCCTTCGTGCTGGAAGGCCGCGAGTTTTTCGTCACAGCCAGTATCGGTATCGCGCTCAGCCCTCAGGACGGTAGCGAACTGAGCCAGTTGATGAAGAACGCCGACACGGCGATGTATCACGCCAAGGAACGCGGCAAGAACAACTTCCAGTTTTACCAGACCGACATGAATGCCAGCGCCCTTGAGCGTCTGGAGCTGGAAAGTGACCTGCGCCATGCCTTGGAGCAGGGCGAGTTCACGCTGTATTACCAGCCGCAGTTCAGTGGCGACGGCAAGCGCCTGACCGGCGCCGAGGCCTTGCTGCGCTGGCGTCACCCGCGTCGTGGCCTGGTGCCGCCAGTAGACTTCATCCCGGTGCTGGAAGAACTAGGGCTGGTGGTCGAAGTCGGCGAGTGGGTGCTCAAGGAGGCCTGCCGCCAGTTGCGCGAGTGGCATCTGGCGCGGGTTCGCGTGCCGAAGGTGTCGGTGAATATTTCCGCACGGCAGTTCTCGGACGGTCAGTTGGGCACGCGCATCGCCGGTATTCTGCAGGAAATCGGCCTGCCGCCCGCCTGCCTCGAACTTGAACTGACTGAAAGCATCCTGATGCGCGAGGTGAGCGAAGCCATGCAGATCCTGGCCGGACTCAAGCGGCTGGGCCTGAGCATCGCGGTCGATGACTTCGGCACCGGCTACTCGTCGCTGAACTACCTGAAGCAGTTCCCCATCGACGTACTGAAGATCGACCGCACCTTCGTCGATGGCCTGCCGTCCGGCGAACAGGACGCGCAGATCGCCCGGGCAATCATCGCCATGGCCCACAGCCTCAATCTGTCGGTGATCGCCGAGGGCGTGGAAACCCACGAGCAGTTGGAGTTCCTGCGCGAACATGGCTGCGATGAAGTTCAGGGTTACCTGTTCGGCCGCCCCATGCCGGCGGCGCGGTTCGAGGCCCAGTTCAGCAACGATGCGCTGTTTATGCTGGACTAGCAGCGGCAAGCGGCAAGCGGCGAGCTACAAGCAGAAGCCGCGCCGCATTCAGCTTGAAGCTTACGGCTTGAGGCTTGAGGCTTGAGGCTTGCAGCTAAGCTTTAGCCTTGCATCGCGCTCATCACGCACATGACCCGCTTTCATATGCCAGATAAAACCCGATGGGTTAGAATGCCCCCCTTTTCTACTGCCCGATCCCCGAGGACCGCCATGTTCAGCCGCAATTTGACCATCGCCAAGTACGACGCCGACCTGTACGCCGCCATGGAACAGGAAGCCAAGCGTCAGGAAGATCACATCGAGCTGATCGCCTCGGAGAACTACACCAGCCCGGCGGTCATGGAAGCCCAGGGCTCGGTCCTCACCAACAAATACGCCGAAGGCTACCCAGGCAAGCGTTACTACGGTGGCTGCGAATACGTCGATATCGTTGAGCAATTGGCCATCGACCGCGCCAAAGAACTGTTCGGCGCCGATTACGCCAACGTCCAGCCACACGCAGGTTCCCAGGCTAACAGCGCGGTGTACCTGGCGCTGCTCAACGCTGGCGACACCATCCTGGGCATGAGCCTGGCCCACGGCGGTCACCTGACCCACGGTGCGAGCGTTTCTTCCTCCGGCAAGCTGTACAACGCCGTTCAGTACGGCATCGACGGCAACGGCCTGATCGATTACGACGAAGTCGAGCGACTGGCGGTCGAGCACAAGCCGAAGATGATCGTCGCCGGTTTCTCCGCCTACTCGCAGATCCTCGACTTCCCGCGCTTCCGCGCCATCGCTGACAAGGTTGGCGCTTACCTGTTCGTCGACATGGCTCACGTAGCCGGTCTGGTCGCTGCAGGCGTTTACCCGAACCCGGTTCCATTCGCTGACGTCGTCACCACCACTACTCACAAAACCCTGCGCGGCCCGCGCGGTGGCCTGATCCTGGCCCGCGCCAACGCCGACATCGAGAAGAAGCTGAACTCCGCTGTTTTCCCGGGCGGCCAGGGCGGTCCTCTGGAGCACGTCATCGCGGCCAAGGCGATCTGCTTCAAGGAAGCACTGCAGCCTGAGTTCAAGACCTATCAGGAACAAGTGGTGAAAAACGCCAAGGCCATGGCCGGCGTGTTCATTGAGCGCGGGTTCGACGTGGTGTCCGGCGGTACTGAAAACCACCTGTTCCTGCTGTCGCTGATCAAGCAGGACATCTCCGGTAAAGACGCCGACGCCGCACTGGGCAAAGCCTTCATCACCGTGAACAAGAACTCGGTACCCAACGATCCGCGCTCCCCGTTCGTCACCTCCGGCCTGCGCTTCGGCACCCCGGCCGTGACCACCCGCGGCTTCAAGGAAGCAGAGTGCAAGGAACTGGCCGGCTGGATTTGCGACATCCTGGCAGACCTGAACAACGAAGCGGTGATCAACGCCGTACGTGAGAAGGTCCAGGCCATCTGCGCCAAGTTGCCGGTTTACGGCGCTTGATAGCGGTTGCTTGATGTGAAAAAGCCCGGCTCTTGAGCCGGGCTTTTTTGTAGCTGACGAGTGAAGATCAAACCTGTGGGAGCGAGCTTGCTCGCGAAGGCGTCGGTTCAGTCCCATCGAGTTTGTCTGGCCTGGCACTTTCGCGAGCAAGCTCGCGCCCACAAGGATTGTGTACATCCCAAAATGTCAATCCGCCGCCACCTTCGAAAACCCCGATCGGATCTTGTCCTCCGGCAGCTCATCAGCAATAAACACGATCACGCTCTCGCGCTTCTCGCCTTCTGCCCACTCCACATCGAAGTCAAATCCGTAGAGCTTCAACACCCCCTGAAAGACCAGCTTGCGATCCTCGCCGGCGATATTCAGCACGCCTTTGTAACGCAGCAGTTGTTTGCCGTGCTCTTCCAGCAGGTCGTTCATGAAGGTGCTGAGCTTGTCGATGTCCAGCGGCTGGTCACTGCGCAGGACCAGGCTGCTGATCCGGTCGATGGAGCGGCCTGCCGGGGCTGCCGGGCGCAGTGTCATGCCGCCGATGTCAGCGTTCAGGTTGAAGCCGCGCACATCCAGCAGCTCGGCCAGATCGATCTTGCCGTGCTCGACCACCCGGATCGGCGCGCGACGGTTGATGCGGGTCAAGCGCTCGCTTAATGCATTGAAGGTTGCTTCATCCACCAGATCGGTCTTGCTGACCAGCAGACGATCCGCGAAGCCGATCTGCGCCTGGGCGATGGTCTGCTCCAGGTGCGTGTCGGCATGGGCGGCGTCGACCAACGTAATGATGCCGTCGAGGATGTAGCGCTCGCGCAGATCCTCGTCGATGAAGAAGGTCTGCGCAACCGGTGCGGGGTCTGCCAGGCCAGTACATTCGATGACCAGCCGATCAAACGCGATCTCGCCACTGTCGAGGCTCTCCAGCAGCAGATACAGCGCTTTGGTCAGGTCGGCGTGGATGGTGCAGCAGACGCAGCCGTTGGACAGGGTCATCACCTGCACCGGCTCGTCGCCCAGCAATTGGGTGTCAACGCCGGCGTCGCTGAATTCGTTCTCGATCACGGCGATCTTCAGGCCGTGCTCTTCCTTGAGCAAGTGGCGCAGCAAGGTGGTTTTGCCGGCGCCGAGAAAACCGCTGAGGATGGTGACGGGGATAGGTGTGAACAAAAAAAAGACCTCGATTCGCTGAAAAAAAAACAGGAGTGAGGTTGCGGGCGATTCGAAATGTCAGTCAGTACAGCGGCGACTGAATTAACGCATCGCGAGCAAGCTCACTCCTGCATGACCAAGGGTCACTTCATTAGCAACACTTGGGCCCGCCCTTCCCGCCGTAACGGGCGTCCTGGCGTTCCCGGAAGAACGCTTCGTAGGACATCACCGGCTTGTCCGGGTGGGTCTTCTGCATATGCTCAACGTAATTGTCGTAATCCGGCATGCCCACCATAAGGCGGGCGGCCTGACCGAGATACTTACCCAGGCGACTCAGATCGTTGAACATAGGCAGCTCCTCGCGTTACAGCGCACTCAATGGGTTTCCGGGAACGCCTGGAATGGCGATTCCTTGTCGGTACGCTCCTTCTTGATCCACGCCGCACGCCCCACTTTCAGCGCATAGAACAGAATGCTCAGGACCACGAACAGGAACAGCGTGGTCAGGGTGGCGTTGGTGTAGGCATTGAAGATCACGTGCTGCATCTGGTCCATGGTCTTGGCCGGCGCCAGCACCTGACCGGCATCTGCCGCCGCGCTGTATTTCTTCGCCAGGGCCAGGAAGCCCACCGCAGGGCTCGGGTCGAACAACTTGATGAAGCCTGCGGTCACTGTGCAGATCAGCAGCCACGAAGCCGGCAGGATGGTGACCCAGACGTACTGTTGACGCTTCATTTTGATCAGCACGACGGTCGCCAGCATCAGCGCGATACCCGCGAGCATCTGGTTGGAGATACCAAACAGTGGCCACAACGTGTTGATCCCGCCCAGTGGATCGATCACGCCCTGATACAGCAGATACCCCCACAGCGCGACGCAACCACCGGTACCGATGGCGTTTGCGGTCCAGGACTCGGTGCGTTTCAGCGCAGGTACGAAGCTGCCCAGTAGGTCCTGCAGCATGAAGCGGCCGGCACGGGTACCGGCATCCACTGCGGTCAGGATGAACAGCGCTTCAAACAGAATCGCGAAGTGGTACCAGAACGCCATAGTGTTCTGACCCGGGAAGGCCTGGTGCAGGATCTGCGCGATACCCACGGCCAGTGTCGGCGCACCACCGGCACGGGCCAGCACAGTATTTTCGCCGATGTCTTTCGCCACAGCGGTCAGTTGATCCGGCGTGATGAGGAAGCCCCAGCTGCTGACCATCTGCGCGACCGAGTTGACGTCAGAGCCGACGATCGCCGCAGGACTGTTCATCGCGAAGTACACGCCTGGCTCGATGACCGAAGCCGCGACCATGGCCATGATCGCCACGAACGACTCCATCAGCATGCCGCCGTAACCGATGTAACGGGCGTTGACTTCGTTATCCAGCAGCTTCGGTGTGGTGCCCGAAGAAATCAGCGCGTGGAAACCGGAGACGGCGCCACAGGCAATGGTGATGAACAGGAACGGGAACAGGGTTCCTTTCCAGACCGGACCGGTGCCGTCGGTGAACTGTGTCAGCGCAGGCATTTTCAGCTCAGGCGCAAGAATCAGGATGCCGATCGCCAGCGCGATGATGGTGCCGATTTTCAGGAACGTGGACAGATAGTCGCGAGGCGCCAGTACCAGCCAGACCGGCAGCATGGCCGCGACAAACCCGTAACCGACCAGCATCCAGGTGATCTGCACGCCGGTGAACGTGAACATCGGCGCCCACTCAGGACTCGCTGCGACCAGACCACCGACCCAGATCGACAGCAGCAACAGCACGACGCCCACCACCGAGATCTCGCCGATACGGCCCGGGCGGATGAAGCGCATGTAGATGCCCATGAACATCGCGATCGGAATTGTCGCCATGACCGTGAACATGCCCCATGGGCTCTCGGCCAGTGCCTTGACCACAATCAGCGCCAGCACCGCGAGGATGATGATCATGATCAGGAAACAGCCGAACAACGCGATGGTGCCGGGAATGCGGCCCATTTCTTCGCGGACCATGTCGCCCAACGAGCGACCGTTACGGCGCGTGGAAAGGAACAGGATCATGAAGTCCTGCACCGCCCCCGCCAGCACGACACCGGCAATCAGCCACAGCGTACCGGGCAGATAGCCCATCTGCGCGGCGAGCACAGGACCGACCAGGGGACCTGCGCCGGCAATGGCAGCGAAGTGGTGACCGAAGAGAATGTGTTTGTTGGTAGGAACGTAGTCGAGCCCGTCGTTCTTGAGCACCGCAGGGGTGGCCCGGGTCGGGTCGAGTTGCATGACCTTGGTAGCGATGAACAGGCTGTAGTAGCGATAAGCGACCAGATAAATGGCCACTGCGGCCACCACAATCCAGAGTGCGTTGATCGCCTCCCCGCGACGCAATGCAACCACTCCCAGAGCCCAGGCCCCAAGGATCGCAACAATCAGCCAGGGCACGTGGCGCAGCAGACCATTATTGTTTTTCATTTTTTTGTTTCCAACTGAGTGGACTTATTGTTGTTCAGCAAGCGGAGTTTAGCGCCGCCCGAGCGAAAGGCTACCCCCACGATGGTCTAGCGCGATATTTGTCCTATAGTCAGTGCAGCGGGCGCTTGAGGCGCTAAAGGAGTAGTTGCGTAATGACCGATAACCACACAGAACGTCGTCGCTTCAAACGCGTTGCATTCGACGCGAAAACCATACTCAACCAAGGCGACCAGACCTGGACGGTTCAGTTGATCGACCTGTCGCTCAAGGGACTGCTGATCGAGAAGCCCTCGCCGTGGGGAGGCGATACCAATGAGCGTTTCATGGTCGACATCGAGTTGCAGGAGGGCATTGATGTCGTGATGGAAGTGCAGCTGACCCACGACGACCACAATCACCTGGGGTTTGTCTGCAAGCACATTGAGCTCGACTCAGTGACGCACCTGCGTCGACTTATCGAGCTCAATATTGCCGATCACGATGAACTGGAGCGCGAGCTGGGCGCGCTGATGGGGGGCTGATTCTGAGAGAGGCGCCGGGCGGATTCCGGCACCTGATGGGTTAAATCAGTTTTTGCCTGACGGCTTCCTCAAGCGTGCTCTGGGTCAGGTGCTGAATGACGCCCTCGGCCGACTGGTTGAACGGCAGCGCGAACACCAGCAGCAGTTGCATCCAGGTCGTCACGGTTTCGCTTTTCTCGATCCGCCCCAATACTTTCCCATCGCGGTCTTTGTAGACCGTTTCCAGCACCAGCCGGTTGTGGGCAACGGTCGGGATCACCAATAACGTGATGCCGGACAGAATGGCACTGCCCGTGTTGCCGGTTTCTTCATTGCGTAAGCTGGCATACACGTAAACGTCGGACTCTACCTTGTCAGTCGTGACACGCTGAAAACGCCCCGACTGGTTGAAGTTGTCGATTAACACCTTCTCCCAGGCACTGACATTGGTGCCGCCGGCTCTCTGCTCGCCGTTAAATGTGTGGAGCGCCGTAAAGCGCACATACGCCGCAGGCTTAGTCGATTTTTGCTGGCTTGCCAGCGGCCAGTTTTCCACGGCCGGCAAATCATGTTGCGAGTAGGACACGCAGCCGCCCAGCGATACGCCGAGTATCAACACCAGCGCTTTAATCATGGATTTCATGGTGTTCTGATTCCTTTCAACGGGTATTCAATTGAGTGACTGCGGCATCGGTCAGCTTGGCGATCAGGTCACGGAGCTGTCGACTGCCCAGGCCGGGCGCGGCGTAGTCGGCGTCATACAGGCCGACATTGTGGGGCTCGTCGACTCTCTCCATGGCTTTGGCCAGCGTCTTGCCAGTGCGGTCTTCAATGGTCAGCTCACCTGCAAGATCGTAGGTGTCGACGTAGATCGGCCCGTTGACCCAGATGTAGATCGTCAGGGTCAGCAATGCACCGGGGAAGTACGCAGGGTGAGTCGAGCGCTTGCCGTGCAGCGAGGTCAGGTTGAATTTCAACATCACGTCCTGATCACCCAGCCTGGCAGGAAATACCGAGACATCTTTGAAGTAGCCGGCACTTTCGATGTAGTGGTTGATTTGCTCCGTCAATTGCCGGCTGACGTTCTTGCGCAGTTCATCGTTGATCTTCGGCACCGATACGACCACGTCCGCCATCTGTGCAACCCGCGGACTGGTGACCACTGCTGCCCTGTCCGGCTCGCCGATCGGGCCGTAGGTATTGAAAGAAAAACAACCGGTCAGCGACAACAACGCGCCAAGCAAAAGCACATGTGCAATCCGTTTCAAACCAACATCCTTAATTTCGGGCGAACGGCCGCACTCCGGTCCAGGTGAACCGCAGCAGAATCATTCGAATTTTCAGGGAAACGTCGCCGCAGCCGCACATCAAGGGTGAGCAAGCGGAAACGAGGCGGCGATACTAATGCGCCATCATTATGACGTCAATTTCCGTTTCCGATATTTTTAAGGGCCGGCGCTCTAGCGCCGGCTCTTCTTACTCCTCGAATAACGCGTCCAGAGCTTGATCCAGGCGAGTCACGCCAATCACTGTCAGGCCCGGCGGGGACTCTTTCGGGGCGTTGCCCTTGGGCACGATGGCGCGTTTGAAGCCGTGCTTGGCCGCTTCCTTGAGTCGCTCCTGACCGCTGGGGACGGGGCGCACCTCGCCGGACAAGCCCACTTCGCCGAACACCAGCAAGTCGCCCGGCAGCGCGCGGTTACGCAGGCTGGACATGACCGCGGCCATCAAGGCCAGGTCGGACGCGGTTTCCAGCACTTTCACCCCGCCCACGACGTTGAGAAACACATCCTGGTCATGGGTAGGGATACCGCCGTGGCGGTGCAGTACTGCGAGCAACATGGCGAGCCGGTTTTGATCCAGACCTAACGTCACGCGTCGCGGATTGGAAAGGTGGCTGTCATCGACCAGCGCTTGCACCTCCACCAGCATCGGCCGGGTGCCCTCCCATGTGGCCATGACCACACTGCCCGCGACTTCTTCCTGCGCGCGTGTGAGAAAGATCGCCGAAGGGTTCGAGACTTCCTTCAGCCCTCTGTCGGTCATGCCGAAGACGCCCAGTTCGTTGACGGCACCAAAACGGTTTTTGACCGCACGCAGCAAACGCAGGCGGCCATCGGATTCGCCTTCGAAATACAACACGGTGTCGACCATGTGCTCCAGCACCCGAGGCCCGGCCAGCGCGCCTTCTTTGGTGACGTGGCCGACGAGAAAGATCGCGGTCCCGCTCTGCTTGGCGTAGCGCACCAGCAGCGCTGCGCTCTCGCGAACCTGGGATACACCGCCGGGCGCTGACTGCAGCTGCTCGGTGAAGATGGTCTGAATCGAGTCGATCACCATGACCTTCGGCTGCTCGATGCGCGCCGTGGCAATAATGGTTTCGATGCAGGTCTCGGTCATGACCCGCAGTTTGTCCTGGGGCAAGCCGAGGCGACGGGCACGCATCGCGACCTGCTGCTGCGATTCTTCGCCGGTAACGTACAGCGCCGGCATGCGCTCGGCGATGGCGCAGAGGGTCTGCAACAGAATGGTCGATTTGCCGATGCCGGGGTCGCCGCCGATCAACACCACCGAACCATCCACCAGGCCGCCGCCGAGAACCCGGTCCAGCTCAGTGGAGTTGGTGGAAAAGCGCGGGATTTCTTCGACACTGACTTCGGCCAGGGTTTTGATCTGTGCCTGTTGGCCGGTCCAGCCGGAACGACCGCTGGGCGCCGCCGCCGTGCTGTTGTCGATCACGGTTTCAACGAGGGTATTCCAGGCGCCGCATTCGCTGCACTGGCCGGCCCACTTGGGAAACGTCGAACCGCACTCGGTGCAGCCGTACATGCGTTTGGCCTTGGCCATGACACCCCCGATGTAAAAAGGGGGCAATCATACCCGATGCGTCAAACCGTCGGGCGCAGCGCTACCAGCCACCCATGTTTTTGGAGGATTGAATAAAACTTACAAGGACGTACCCGGTCGATTGCATGGATTAAGCGAGATGCAGCTAGCTGACTTACACTGCATTGACCACTCTCATCTGTAACAAAGGAATACACCCATGAGCGTACTAAGCGAGTTCAAAGCCTTTGCCGTAAAAGGAAACGTCGTCGACATGGCCGTCGGGATCATCATCGGCGCGGCATTCGGCAAGATCGTTTCGTCGTTCGTCGGCGATGTAATCATGCCGCCACTCGGCTTGCTGATCGGCGGCGTGGACTTCAGTGATCTGGCCATCATGCTGCGGCCCGCCGAAGGGACCGCCCCTGCAGTGGTGCTGGCTTACGGCAAGTTCATCCAGACCGTGATCGACTTCATCATTGTGGCATTCGCCATCTTCATGGGCGTCAAGGCGATCAACCGCCTGAAGCGCGAAGAGGCCAAGGCGCCGACCCTGCCGCCAACGCCATCGAAGGAAGAGGTGCTGCTGGGCGAAATCCGCGACCTGCTGAAAGAGCAAAACAACAAGCCGGCTGCGCCACTGCCAGTGACGCCTGATCGGTTCGTTTAACGGCTGAGGGCTGCCAGCATCCGGCTGTTTCTCTGCGTACTGAACGCGGGCTTCGCGAGCAAGCTCGCTCCCACAGGATCGGGGGATGGCTCGAAATCACCGCTCGCCGCTGGACGTGTGGGAGCGAGCTTGCTCGCGAAGATGGCATACCCGCCGCTGGAGACTTGGCGGATGTGCCCGCTTCTTCGCGAGCAAGCTCGCTTCCACAGGGTTTTGCGTTCGCCCCGTTGTTCAACTACCAGTAATTCTCCACCGCAATCTGACCCGGCTTGCGCGTCAATGCCAGGCGCATGTCGCGGGTTTTGAGTATCGCGCGGGTGTCTTCGATCATCTGCGGGTTGCCGCAAATCATCACCCGTGAATGTTCAGGCGTCAGCTCGACGCCGGCCGCTTTCTCCAATTCACCGTTCTCGATCAGCGTGGTAATGCGCCCGTTAAGCGCACCCGGATGCGGCTTCCGCGTGACGGTGGCAATGAACGTGAACTTGTGCGCGTACTCGGCCAGATACTCGCGCCGGGTCAGCTCGGCGATGAGCTGCTGATAGGCCAGTTCCCGGGACTCGCGGACGCTGTACACCAGAATGATGCGCTCGAATTTCTCCCAGACCTCGAAGTCCTGCAAGATCGACAGGAACGGCGCCACGCCGGTGCCTGTGGACAACATCCAGAGGTCGCGACCGTCCGTGAAGCGATCGAGGGTCAGGTAACCCACCGCCTGTTTTTCCACCATCAGCGTGTCGCCCTGACGAAGCCGGCTCAACTCGCTGGTGAATTCGCCATTGGGCACGACGATGGAGAAGAACTCGAGAAACTCATCGAAGGGCGAGGACACCACTGAATAGGCCCGCCACACCGTCGTTCCGTCAGGCTTGGTCACGCCCAGTCGTGCGAATTGTCCTGCCGTAAAGCGGAAGCCGGGGTCGCGGGTGGTGCGAAAGGTAAAGAGACTGGGAGTCAGCGGCGTAACGTCCAGCAGCGTTTGCCGGGTGAATTTTTCTGCACTGGCAGTCATGGGGCGCTCCTGGCTCCTGTCTCACAAAAAAGGGTGGTCAGTGTCCCGCAAACACGCTGCGATAAACACCGCCGGTTTGTAGTGACATCTACAGCGGTCTCGCCAATTTTTAGAGTATTTGGCTATCAGCGTTATCGCAAAGCGGTCCGAACTAGGACGCCAGCGGATCTTAAGCTGCTGATTTCGCTAAGTTTTACAGCGCTAGTCGCCCAGTGACTTCGGTGTCACTGCGGCGCGACCGCAAATCTTGCCGCGTTCAAGGGGGCGATTATTTCCTAGACTTCGATCAGGACGATCAACACCGAGCATGGAGGCACACGATGGATATTAGGAAGATGGGCGAAGACTGCAGCGCCTGCGGGGAGAGTCTGGGCTACAAAGGCCTGACGATCCGAGAGGTGGAGGTGTTGAAGTGGTGCGCTACAGGCAAGACGGCTGCAGAGGTCGCGTTGATCCTTG
Source organism: Pseudomonas graminis (assembly GCF_013201545.1). Lineage (NCBI taxonomy): Bacteria > Pseudomonadati > Pseudomonadota > Gammaproteobacteria > Pseudomonadales > Pseudomonadaceae > Pseudomonas > Pseudomonas graminis. The sequence continues at coordinate 2,531,874 of NZ_CP053746.1, read as the reverse complement.
ATGTGACAGCGCGCACCGTTAATTTCCACATTGGCAAAGCCATCCATAAAATCGGCGCTTGCAACAAGATGTCGGCCGTGGTCCAGGCGACGAAAGACGGGGTGATCTAGGCACGGGCAAAGCAAGGGTGAAAAGCCCGGTGCATACGGGCAAAAACACGTAAAATCGCCGGCTTCGCGAACCTGGACACGCCGGCGCACGTGTAATTTCCGCTGACATGCCGGTAGTGCCATCTACGACTGGAACCGCTCCGCCCATGCCCCTGCTTACCACACCGTTTGCCCAGCTCGACCTGATCCGCCAACCGGAGCAGCCGGATGAGCCTTTGCAGGCCTTCGATGCCGCCGACGAGTACCTGCTCAATCACATTGCTGAGCAGGGGGTGACGCTGCAAACACGGGTGCTGGTGCTCAACGACAGTTTCGGCGCGCTCGCCACGAGCCTCGCCCCCCATGCCACGGTGGTCAGCAGCACGGATTCGTTTCTCGGTGCTCAAGCCCTGGGAAAAAACCTGGTGCGCAACGGCCTGACCTATGACGCCGTCCCGGTGGTCCCCGCCAGTGAGCCACTGACCGGCCCCTTCGACTGGGTGCTGATTCGCGTCCCGAAAACCCTCGCCTTGCTGGAAGAACAGCTGATTCGTTTACAGGACCAACTGGCCCCAAACGCAAAAGTCGTCGCTGCCGGCATGATCAAACACCTGCCCCGCTCGGCAGGCGAGCTGATGGAAGAGTACATCGGTCCCGTGCAGGCATCGCTTGCCGTAAAGAAGGCCCGACTGCTGCTGTGCACCCCTGAAGCCAAAACCGTTCAACCCTCGCCCTACCCCACCCGTTACACGCTGGACGAGCCGAAGATCGAGTTGATCAACCACGCCAACGTGTTCTGCCGCGACGGGCTGGACATCGGTACCCGCGCCTTCCTGCCGTACTTGCCCAAGGGCCTGGGCTCAGCACGGGTCGCCGATCTGGGGTGCGGCAATGGCGTGCTCGCCATCGCCAGCGCGCTGAACAATCCCGACGCGCACTACACGCTGGTGGACGAGTCGTTCATGGCGGTGCAATCGGCTCAGGAAAACTGGAGACTGGCCCTCGGCGAGCGGCCGGTGGTGATTCACGCAGGTGACGGGCTGGCGGCGCAGGAACCTGAATCGCTGGACGTGGTTCTGTGCAATCCGCCGTTTCACCAACAGCAAGTGGTCGGCGATTTCCTCGCCTGGCGAATGTTCCAGCAGGCGCGCTCGGCGCTGGTCACCGGCGGCGCGCTGTACATCGTCGGCAACCGTCATCTGGGCTATCACAGCAAACTGGCGCGACTGTTTCGGGGGGTGGAACAAGTGGCGGCGACGCCGAAGTTCGTGATTCTCAAGGCGCGTAAATAGCTCGCTGGGCTTGTCGTGTAGCCTTCACAGATGAAGCCAAAAAAACCCGCCGAAGCGGGTTTTTTTATTGAGGGAGCATCACTCAGTGCGACTTCATGCCTGCCGCTGTCATGAACATGCGCAGCAGCATGGCGACCACGAACAGCGCCAGCACGCTGCCGGTCCAGATGACCACCAGCCAGCCGATGCGCTGCCACAGTGGTTTGCCCTTCGCTGGATCAACCTCGCGCCTGTGCTCATCCGGGTTCCGGGCGTCGTGCTGAACAGATTCTTTAACCGACATCGCTAAACCCTCTTATCGCGCAGTCCGGCCCCGGCGATACACCGGGGCCGCGACCTGCTAGTGATAGCCGTGTTCGTGGGTGACTTTGCCGCGGAATACGTAGTAGCTCCAGAACGTGTAACCCAGGATCAGCGGAATGATGAACAGCGTACCGACCAGCATGAAGCCCTGACTCTGTGGCGGCGACGCGGCGGCCCAGATCGACACAGTCGGCGGGATGATATTCGGCCACAGGCTGATGCCCAGCCCGCTGTAGCCGAGGAAGATCAGCACCAGCGTCAACAGGAACGGTGCGTAGTTGGCATTGCGCGCCACTGCTTTGAACAAGCCGTACATGGTCAGCATGACCAGCGCTGGCACTGGCATGAACCAGAGCAGGTTGGGCAGGCTGAACCAGCGATCGGCGATTGCCTGATGGGCCAGCGGCGTCCACAGACTGACGATCGCCATGACCACCAACGTGGCGAGGGCCAAGGGTCGTGCCAGATCATGCATGGCTTTCTGCAGCGGCCCTTCGGTCTTCATGATCAGCCAGGTGCAGCCGAGCAAGGCATAGGCCACGATCAGCGCCAGACCGCAGAAGACCGAGAACGGCGTCAGCCAGTCCAGTCCACCGCCGGCATAGGCACGATCGACCACGGGAATGCCGTCGATGTACGCGCCCAGTGCCACGCCCTGGAAGAACGTCGCCACCAGCGAACCACCGATGAATGCCTTGTCCCACAGGTGCCGCTTGACGTCGGTGGCCTTGAAGCGGAATTCGAAGGCCACGCCGCGGAAGATCAGCCCGAACAGCATGAAGATCAACGGCAGGTACAGCGCTTCGAGTACAACCGAGTAGGCCAGCGGGAAGGCGCCGAACAAGCCGGCCCCGCCGAGCACCAGCCAGGTTTCGTTGCCGTCCCAGACCGGCGCGACGGTGTTCATCATCACGTCGCGGTCGGTCTTGTCCTTCATGAACGGGAACAGTATCCCGATGCCCAGATCGAAGCCGTCCATGATGACGTACATCATGACGCCGAAGATGATGATTACGGCCCAGATCAGCGGAAGATCGATACCCATGGCTCAGTTCCCCTCAGTCAGGCTGTCTTTGCGGTGGTCCGTGCTGCTTTCATCAGCAGCAGAAAGAGGACGCGCCGGGGTGCGTTTCTGGCCTGGTCCGCCGTAGGTCGCGTTATCACCTTCGTGGGTTTTAGGCCCTTTGCGTACCAGACGCATCATGTAGCCAAAGCCGGTGCCGAACAGCAGGAAATACACCACGACGAACAACACCAGGGTAATGCTCAACTGCTCAACACTGTGCCGGGACGCCGCATTCGCGGTGCGCATCAACCCATAGACCACCCACGGCTGACGTCCGATTTCAGTGGTGAACCAGCCCGCGAGCATCGCAATCAGACCCGCCGGCCCCATGCACATGACCAGACGCAAGAACCAGCGATTGGTGTACAGCCCGCCGCGCCAGCGCAGCCAGGCGCTCCACAGACCCACCGCGATCATCAACATGCCTAGGGCCACCATCACGCGGAATGACCAGAACACGATCAGCGAATTCGGACGGTCTTCCGGTGGGAAGGATTTCAGCGCCGGGATTTGCTTGTCCAGGCTGTGTGTGAGGATCAGGCTGCCCAGATACGGAATCTCGACCGCGTACTTGGTGCGCTCTTCCTTCATGTCCGGGATGCCGAACAGAATCAGCGGGGTCGGCTCGTCACCGACGTTTTCCCAGTGACCTTCGATGGCTGCGATCTTGGCCGGTTGGTGCTCAAGGGTGTTCAAGCCGTGAGCGTCGCCCACCATCGCCTGAATCGGCGCAACGATCAGCGCCATCCACATGGCCATGGACAGCATTCTGCGAATCGCCGGATTATCGCGGCCACGCAACAGGTGCCAGGCCGCCGAAGCGCCGACGAAGAAAGCCGTAGCAACAAAGGCGGCGATTGCCATGTGCGTCAGACGATACGGGAACGACGGATTGAAGATCACCGCGAACCAGTCCACCGGAATCACCCGGCCATCAACGATCTCGAAACCCTGCGGCGTTTGCATCCAGCTGTTGGAAGCCAGAATCCAGAAGGTCGAAATCAAAGTGCCTACGGCCACCATGGAGGTGGCGAAGAAGTGCAGGCCGCGGCCGACACGGTTCCAGCCGAACAACATGACGCCGAGGAAGCCCGCTTCAAGGAAGAACGCCGTCAGGACCTCATAGGTCAGCAAGGGCCCGGTCACCGCGCCGGCGAAGTCGGAGAAGCGGCTCCAGTTGGTGCCGAACTCGTACGCCATGACCAGACCCGAAACCACACCCATGCCGAAGTTGACGGCAAAGATCTTCGACCAGAAGTGATAAAGGTCGCGGTAGGTGTTGTCATGGGTTTTCAGCCACAAGCCTTCGAGCACCGCAAGGAAGCTCGCCAGACCAATGGTGATGGCAGGGAAAAGAATGTGAAATGAAACGGTGAACGCAAACTGGATTCGGGCGAGATCGAGCGCCTCTAAGCCGAACATAGGTCTTCCTCTATCAGGTGGAACTGGCTTCAGACTCAGGGCCTTCAGCGACTGCCCCCGGTGTATTGAGTACGAGGTGTGGCGTTTGTTCTCTTGGATTCGTGCTCGGGTCGGCGACCGGGGGATGCGTCAGGCGGCCAGTTCGATCAATACAGGCCAGAGCATTGATCCAGGTCAGCTGACGTTGAAAGAGTAGTCCCATTTCGGCACTTGCTCTGCGTGGTCTTTTGTCGCGTGGCGAGTTGACTCACCTTTCAGGGCGGTGCAGTGGGCGGGAAGCAGAACAGAGTGCGCGAAGTTGCAGCACGGCACTTACAACGATGGCATACGCCGACCTACAACGGATCGCGAATAAAGCCCAACAGCGCAGAGACCAGTCGCTGATAAAGCGCATCCACTTCCGGTACCTGGCCTTTAGCCCTGAGACTGCCGTGGAGCAGCCCGAGGCCGGGCTCGAACTCAGTGCGCACGCCCGCTTCACGCAGCGCGCGCTCGTAGCCGACGCCGTCATCGCGCAATGGGTCAAACTGCGCGACGGCGATGAACGCAGGCGCCAGATTGTGGAACTCTCCGGCGTTGAGTGGCCGGGCATACGCCGACTGTTCGTCCGCCATCATGTACAGCTGCCGGTAATACCCGAGCTCATCGGCAGAAAGAAGCGGTGCGTCGGCACATTCACGCCGGGAAGGCAGATCACTGGCGCCGCCCAGTTCCGGGTAAATCAGCGCCTGCCCGACCGGCTGACGCTCACCGGCATCGCGCAGCGCCAGACACACGGCCGCAGCGAGATTGCCACCGGCGCTGTCCCCGGCGATGGCGATGCGGTGCGGGTCGATGTCCAGCCGTTGCGCCTGGATCTGCAGGGCGTGCCAGACCGCCAGACAGTCGCCGAAGCCGGCGGGAAAGGGGTGTTCGGGCGCCAGCCGGTAATTCACGGCGACGACCACGGCATTGAGGTCGGCCGCCAATGCTGCGGTCAGGAAGTCATGGGAATCGAGATCGCCAACGACCCAGCCGCCGCCGTGAATGTACACGACACACGGCGCCGGATGTTCGAGGGACAGCCGCTGAGGCCGGTAACTGCGCACCGCCACGCCGCCGAGGGCGAAATCCCGTACATCAAGGTGCGCCGGACGGGTGGGCGTGAACGCTTCACTCATCCGGGAATACGCGCGACGCTGCTCGTCGATGTCCTCGGAGGCGCTACTGAAACTCAGCGTTTTGGTCACAAACGCCAACATCTCGAGGGACAGCGGGTAAGACGTAGGCATTGGCTACTCCAGCCTGAGCCCTTGGCCAGGCCCGCTTGCTTATTTGTTCACCGCCACCTGCACGGCAGCCATTGCATCTTTGCCATCGAAGGTCGTCACGCCATCCAGCCAGCGCTTCATGTCTTCAGGATGATCCTTGAGCCACTGGCGAGCAACGTCGTTCGGCACCTTGCGGTTCATGATCGGCACCATCATCTGGCTTTCCTGAGCGGCGGTGAACTTCAGGTTGCTCATCAGTTTGCTGACGTTCGGGCATCGAGATGCGTAATCCGGGGCTGTCACCACGGAAACGGTCGCCGCGCCTTCACTCGGGCCGAACACGTCTTCACTGCCGGTCAGGTAGGCGATCTTCATGTTGATGTTCATCGGGTGCGGGGTCCAGCCGACGAATACCACCCATTCATTACGCTTGATCGCACGCTGCACCGCTGCGAGCATGCCCGCCTCGCCGGACTCGACCAGCTGGAAACCGCCGAGCCCGAACTGGTTTTTCTCGATCATGCCCTTGATGTTGGCGTTGGCACCGGTGCCAGGCTCGATGCCGTAGATCTTGCCACCGAGTTTGTCCTTGAATTTGGCAATATCGCCGAAGGTTTTCAGCCCGCCCGACGCCACATAATCCGGCACCGCGAGCGTCGCCTGGGCATCGCTCATGCTGGGCACGTCGAGCACCTTGACCTGGTTGGCTGCCACAAAGGGCGCGATGTTCTTGTCCATGGCCGGTTTCCAGTAACCCATGAACACGTCGAGCCGATCGTCACGCAGGCCGCCAAAAATGATTTGCTGGGCGGCGCTGGTCTGTTTGACCTCGTATCCCATGTTTTGCAACAGCACTTCGGCGACTGCGCTGGTGGCAACGACGTCAGTCCAGTTGACCACGCCCATGCGCACGTTCTGGCACTTGGCAGGTTCCGCAGCCAGCAGGACGCCGCTGCTCAGCATCAACGCAGCGCAACTGATATGACGGATAAATGAGTTCATGGATGCTCCTCGGGTCAGCGCGTTATTTTATTCAGCTCTTTTCGGCAGTTTTTCAAGGCTTGAAGACCCACGGCAATTCGGTGGCTGCCGCGTTGATGCAAAGTACGCAGCAGGCCTGAGCATCAAGCGCACCAGCGCGACCTGTGCTTGCACTGGGGCGACATTGAATGAGGAAGGGTTCAGCAGATGATCGTTCCCACGCTCCGCGTGGTAATGCAGTTCATGACGCTCTCCGTCATTAGGTACACGGAGCGTCCGGGGAGGCGTTCCCACGCAGGGCGTGGGAACGATCAGGTACGGCGCGGGTTAAAGCACCTTATCCAGCGTAATCGGGAATTCCCGAACGCGCTTGCCCGTGGCGTGGTAGATGGCATTGGCGATGGCAGAGGCCACGCCGACGATGCCGATCTCGCCCACACCCTTGGAACCCAGGTCGTTGACGATGCTGTCGTTCTCTTCCACGAACAGCACGTCGATCTCGCCGATATCGGCGTTCACCGGGATGTGGTACTCCGCCAGGCTGTGGTTCATGAAGCGCCCGAGGGTGTGGTCGGTCTGGCTCTCTTCCTGCAACGCCTGACCAATCCCCCAGACCACGCCGCCGAGAATCTGGCTGCGCGCCGTTTTCGGATTGACCACACGGCCCGCCGCAACAGCATCCACTACCCGATTCACACGAATAGTGCCCAGGTCTTCGTCCACCAGCACTTCGACGAATACCGCCGAGTGGGTCGCCGTCGAATAACCTTCGCGCTTGTCGTCAGGCTTGGCGTCAATCTGCACCTCCAGCGTGTCGTGGGACGATTCGCGGACGATGTCGGCGTACGCAAAACGCTGATCATCGATGAGCAGATAACCGTCGCCATAACCGACATCAGCCATGTCCACCACCGCGTATTGCGGATGCGCCATGCGCACGGCGTCGAGCAACTTGGCGCGCAATGCGCGGCAGGCCTGCTGCACCGCGGTGCCCACGGACGACACGGTGAACGAGCCGCCCTGCAACGGCGAGGTCGGCAGCGACGAATCGCCCAGCACGAACGTGACGTCTGCCGGATTTACGCCAGCGGCCTCGGCGGCGATCTGGGTCATGACCGTGTAAGTACCGGTGCCGATGTCAGTGGTGGCGCTGCTGACAGTGATCTTGCCGCTGCTGTCGATACTGGCTTTGGCGCTGGCCGGCATTTGCATGGCTTCCCACACACCGCCGGCCATGCCCCAACCCACCAGTTGCCGGCCCTGGCGCATGCTGCGTGGTTCAGGATTGCGCTTGCTCCAGCCGAAGCGCTCGGCGCCTTGCTCATAACAGGCCAGCAGTTCTTTGCTGGAATACGGCTTGCCTTCGTTACCGTTGCTGTCGGCGAAATTGACGATCCGCAGCTGCAGGGGATCGACGCCGGCGGCAATTGCCAGCTCGTCCATCGCACATTCCAGCGCGACCATGCCGGAAGCGGCGCCCGGAGCGCGCATGTCCAGCGGCGTGTACACGTCCAGCGGCGCCAGCTTGTAGCTCAACTGCACGTTGTCGCACTGATAGAGCATGCCGCTCCATTCAACGACGTGCTCGGTGAAGTCTTCGAAGCGAGAAGTCTGGCCGATAGTGTCGTGGGCAATCGCTGTCAGCTTGCCGTCTTTGGAAGCGCCCAGGCGCATGTGCTGCAGCGTCTGTGGACGGTAGCCGAAGGTGAACATCTGCTGGCGGGTCAGCGTCAGTCGCACCGAACGCTGGAGTTTCAGCGATGCCATGACGGCAAGAGGCAGCTGATATTGCGGGCGCAGGCCGGAGCCGAACGCACCACCGACGAAGGCGGCGAGGACGCGAATCTTTTCTTTCTCCAGGCCGAATACGCTGTGCAGGTAGTCCTGGCAGTTCTGCGTGCCCTGGGTTTTATCGTGAATCTCCAGGCTGCCGTCGGCCTTGTAAAACACCGTCGACGCGTGGGGCTCCATCGGGTTGTGGTGCTCGTTGGGCGTGCTGTAGTGGGTGTCGACAGTCACTGCGGACTGGGCGAATGCGCCTGAAAAATCCCCGCGCGGCTTTGGCGTTTCCGCCGGCGCGGTGTGGGCGTCACTCTGGCCGACGCTGAGGTCGGTCTGGTGCGAATCGGTTTCGTATTCGATGCGCACGAGGGAACCGGCATGCCGCGCCAGCTCAAGGGTGTCCGCCACCACCAGCGCCAGAGGCTGGCCGCTGTAGAGCACGCGGTCGTTGTAGAACGGCCGGAACGGCGAGCCTTCCGCAGAGTCGGCGTCCTGATAGTCCTCGTCATAACTGGCGATGTGCGGGCGGTTGGTGTGATCGATGACCGCCACCACGCCGGGCACCGCCAGCGCCTGGGAGGCATCAATGCTGACAACCCGGCCGGAGGCGATAGTGCTGGAAACCACGCTGCCGTGCAGCAACCCGGCCTCTGAGTACTCACCGGCATAGCGGGCCTGGCCGGTGACTTTCAGGCGTCCGTCGACGCGGTCCATCGGTTGGCCCAGCGCGGAGCATCCCGGGATTGGTGTGTTGGCGTTCATTAAACAGTCCCTCCCAAGGTGGCGTCGCTCAAGGCGCGAACGATCGCGCGGCGGGCCAGCTTGATCTTGAAAGCGTTGTGCGCCAGCGGCTGAGCGTCGCGCAGCATCGCGTCGGCAGCAGCAACGAAGTTTTCCCGCGAGACCGGCTGACCCTTGAGCGACTGCTCGACGGCCGTGTCACGCCAAGGCTTGTGGGCGACGCCGCCGAGGGCGATGCGCACATCACGAATGACGTCGCCATCGAGCTCGACGGCAGCGGCTACCGAGATCAGGGCAAAGGCGTAAGACGCGCGGTCACGGATCTTCAAATAGTGGCTGTGCTGCTGGAAACGCGGCGCAGGCAGTTCGACGGCGGTGATCAGCTCATCATCGGCGAGTTGGTTGTCCCGTTGCGGCGCATCCCCCGGCAAGCGGTGGAAGTCAGCGAACTCGATGACCCGGGCACCGGCGCGACCCTGAACGTGGACGCGCGCCTCCAGCGCAGCCAGCGCGACACACATGTCCGAGGGGTGCGTCGCGACGCAGGCATCGCTGGCACCGAGAATCGCATGGATGCGGTTCAGGCCCTCTTTGGCCGGACAGCCCGTGCCAGGCTCGCGCTTGTTGCACGGCACGGTAGAGTCGTAGAAGTAGTAGCAGCGGGTGCGCTGCAACAGGTTGCCACCGGTGCTCGCCATGTTGCGCAACTGCGGCGATGCGCCCGCCAGAATGGCTTGGGACAACAATGGGTAATCTCGTTCGATCAACGGGTGCCACGCCAGATCAGCGTTGCTCACCAACGCGCCAATCATCACGCCACCGCTGTCAGTGGCGCGGACGTCCTTGAGCGGCAGCCCGGTAATGTCGATGAGGTGTTCAGGGCGAGCGATGTTTTCTTTCATCAAATCCAGCAGGTTCGTACCGCCAGCAATGAAACGGCTGGCAGGCCCTGCGAGATTGACCGCCTGAGCGATATCCGATGGCTTGCTGTAGCTGAAGGGATTCATTGGCCACGCCCTCCCTGATCCGGTGCAGCATTCATCGATGGCAAGACCTCCACCACCGCAGCGCGGATATTGCTGTAGGCGCCGCAACGGCAGAGGTTGCCGCTCATCAGCTCTTTCACTTCGTCATCGGTGCTGGCGCGGCCTTCATTGGCCAGGCCCACCGCCGAGCAGATCTGCCCGGGCGTGCAGTAGCCGCACTGAAACGCATCATGCTTGATGAACGCTTGCTGCATCGGGTGCAGCGTGTCGCCGTTGGCGAGCCCTTCGATCGTGGTCAGCTCGGCGCCGTCACACATGATCGCCAGGGTCAGGCACGCATTGATGCGTTTGCCGTCGCGCAGCACGGTGCATGCACCGCATTGGCCGTGGTCGCAGCCTTTTTTGGTGCCCACCAGATCCAACTGCTCGCGCAGCAAATCCAGTAGGGTGGTCCAGGGCTGTACGTCCACTTGTCGGGTCTGGCCATTCAACGTCAGAGCGATGGAATGCCCTGCGAACGCCTGTTCATTGGTTGCACTCATGGGAAGCCTCACGGTAGGTACTCGATCAGCGCAGTGATCTGCGTCTTAAGGGGTACGACTTGTGCGGTTTCGGAAACGTTCAGGGTTTGTGACGGGCGTTTTGACGCAGCGCAGCGTCGGCTTGGGGCAAGGTCAATCCAGACATTTGCAATCAGACGACAACCGCCCGGCCCCATCGCCCGGAGCTGCTGGTATGATGCGCGGCTTTTTGCAACTGGCAGAATTTGTGCAAGCCGTTTCGGTGAGCTGTGCTTTGCTGTTTCAGTCGACTACATAAATGACGCGGAGCGTCACCGGGGAGCCTTAAATGCTGGAGCGGTTGTTTCAACTCAGGGCACATAACACCAATGTGCGCACCGAAATTCTGGCCGGGGTCACGACCTTTCTGGCCATGGCCTACATTCTGTTCGTGAACCCGAGCATCCTTGGCGAGACCGGCATGGACAAGGGCGCGATCTTCGTCGCCACCTGTCTGGCCGCCGCCATCGGCTCAACCGTCATGGGCCTGATCGCCAACTACCCGATCGCCCTCGCGCCGGGCATGGGCCTGAACGCCTTCTTCACCTACACCGTCGTGCTGCACATGGGCCACACCTGGCAAGTGGCGCTGGGCGCGGTGTTCATTTCGGCCGTGATGTTTTTCCTGCTGTCGATCTTCCGCATCCGCGAATGGATCATTAACAGCATCCCGCTGCCGTTACGCTCGGCCATCGCTGCCGGTATCGGCCTGTTCCTGGCGCTGATTGCGCTGCACAACGCTGAAATCGTGGTGACCAACCCGGCCACCATGGTCGGCCTGGGCGATCTGGCCAAACCGGCACCGATTCTTGCGGCGCTGGGTTTCGCGCTGATCGTGGCGCTCGAAGCGCTGAAAGTGCGCGGCGCCGTGCTGATCGGCATTCTGGCCGTCACCATCGTCTCTATTGTCATGGGCTTCTCGCCGTTTGGCGGCGTGGTGTCGATGCCGCCTTCGCTGGCGCCGACCTTCCTGCAGCTGGACATTCCCGGCGCACTGAACATCGGCCTGGTCAGCGTGATTTTCTCCTTCCTGTTCGTCGACCTGTTCGACAACTCCGGCACCCTGATCGGCGTCGCCAAGCGCGCGGGCCTGATGGGCAAGGACGGCCACATGCCGAAGATGGGCCGTGCGCTGATCGCCGACAGCACCGCCGCGATGGCTGGCTCTCTGCTGGGCACGTCGACCACCACCAGTTACATCGAATCGGCTGCGGGCGTGAGTGCTGGTGGGCGAACCGGTCTGACGGCCATTGTGGTTGCCGTGCTGTTTCTTTTGGCGCTGTTTTTCGCACCGCTGGCCGGCAGCGTTCCGGCATTCGCCACCGCCCCTGCCCTGCTGTTCGTGGCCGTGCTGATGACCTCGGGCCTTGCCGAAATCAACTGGGATGACATCACTGAAGCGGCACCGGTCGTCATTACCGCGCTGGCGATGCCATTCACCTATTCGATCGCCAACGGCATCGCCTTTGGCTTCATTTCCTGGACCGTGATCAAGCTGTTGTCGGGTCGGGGCCGCGAGCTGAATTCGGCGCTGGTGGTGCTGTCGATTCTGTTCGTGATCAAGCTGGGCTTTTATCCATGAGTTCTACGTTCGACCCTGCAAACTACAACGTTCAGCTCGATGAGAAGGCCGCGCGCCTGCGCGAGTTGCTGGCGCCTTTCGAGGCGCCCGAGCCTCAGGTCTTCGACTCGCCGCGTGAGCATTACCGCCTGCGCGCCGAGTTTCGCCTGTGGCGCGACGACGGCAAGCGTCACTACGCCATGTTCGCGCCGGGCGACAAGCACACGCCGATCCTGATCAACGACTTCCCCATCGCCAGCCAGCAGATCAACGCGCTGATGCCAGTGCTGCGGGATCGTTGGGAAGCGAGCAAGACGCTCAATCACAAACTGTTCCAGGTGGATTTTCTGACCACGCTGGCCGGTGACGGCATGATCACCCTGTGCTATCACCGCCCGCTGGACGACGCCTGGCAAGTCGAGGCCGAGCAATTGGCCGCCGACCTGAATGTCAGCGTGATTGGTCGTTCGAAGGGGCAGCGTCTGGTGATCGGTCGCGATTATGTGACCGAGCGGTTGGACGTCGCTGGCCGGACCTTCAGCTATCGCCAGCCGGAAGGCGCGTTCACCCAGCCCAACGGCACAGTGAATCAGAAAATGCTGAGTTGGGCGTACGACGCGCTGGGCGATCGCGACGATGATTTGCTGGAGCTGTATTGCGGCAACGGCAACTTCACGCTGCCGTTGGCGACCCGCGTGCGCAAGGTGCTGGCGACCGAGATCAGCAAGACGTCGGTCAATGCTGCACTGAGCAACCTGGCGGACAACGGTGTGGATAACGTGTCGCTGGTGCGCCTGTCGGCTGAAGAGCTGACTGAAGCCCTGAATGAGGTGCGCCCGTTCCGTCGTCTGGCCGGTGTCGATTTGAAAAGCTACGACTTTGGCAGCGTGTTCGTCGACCCACCCCGCGCCGGCATGGACCCGGACACCTGCGAGCTAACGCGGCGTTTCGAACGCATCCTGTACATCTCATGCAACCCGGAAACCCTGGCCGCGAATATCGCACAGCTGCACGACACCCACCGGGTCGATCGCTGCGCGCTGTTTGATCAGTTTCCGTACACACATCACATGGAGTCAGGGGTTTTGCTTGTTCGTCGGTGACGGCGCGGCATCAACCCTTCCCCGCTAAAAAGCCGGTCCTACTATCATCAGTAGGACCGGCTTCAGCCGGGAACAGGCCCTCAGACGTTTCAACTGAGCTCCATGCACACGCAGCATATCCGGCGCCATCCATCATTAAATTCCTGACAGCTAGCGGCGAACGGCGCCAGACCGGTGTATAACTCTCGGCCGTCTTTCGCTTCGATGGATGCCTTGCCTTGAGCCCCGAATCGCCCGCCCCGTCCTCTGAATCCTCCGCTAAAAGCGCCTTGCGGCTGCCCGGCTTTTTTGCCTTCCTGACTGCGCGCCTCGCTGCCGTCTTTGCCATGCAGATTCAGGCAGTGGTTGTCGCCTGGCAGGTCTACGACATGACCCGCAGCCCGATCTCCCTGGCCTATGTGGGTCTGGCGCAGTTCATTCCCATGTTGCTGCTGTTGATGCCGGCCGGCGACCTGATCGACCGCTATGATCGCAAGATGATCCTGACCATCAGTTGGTCGGTGCAAGCGGTGTGCAGCCTGATGCTGATGCTGTTTTCAGTGACACACCATCAGGATACGCGGCTCATTTACGCCACCCTCGCCCTGTTCGGCTGCGCCCGCGCCTTTACCGGGCCTGCGTTGCAGAGCCTCCTGCCACAAGTCGTCCCGCGTGAAAAACTCGCGTCGGCCATTGCGACGAACAGCATGATCATGCGCATCGCCACCATCGCCGGGCCTCTGGTCGGCGGTGGCCTGTATGCGGCAGGCGGCGGTGGGCTGACCTACTCGGTGTGCATGGCCAGTTTCATCGCCGGTGTGCTGTTGTTGATCCGCGTGCCGGTGCTCTACGCCGGCAAAAAACAGATCCTCGAGTCCACGGCCTGGAAGCGCTTTACCGCAGGCATTGCGTTCATCCGCTCGAGGCCGATCATCCTCGGCACCATTTCCCTCGACCTGTTCGCCGTGCTGCTCGGTGGCGTCGTGGCGCTGCTGCCGATTTATGCCCACGAAGTGCTGCACCTGGGGCCGCAAGGCCTGGGTGCGCTGCGCAGTGCGATGAGCCTGGGCGAGGTCGGCACCGGGCTGTACCTGAGCTTCCGGCCTTTTGATCGACATGTCGGCCTGGTCATGTTCATCGCCGTCGCGGTGTTCGGAGTCGCCAATCTGGTGTTCGCGCTGTCGACGCTGTTCTGGCTGTCGCTGCTGGCCTTGATGATCGCCGGTGCGGCGGACATGGTCAGCGTCTACATCCGCTCCACGCTGGTGCAGTTCTCTACGCCGGACGACATGCGCGGGCGGGTCAACGCGGTGAATATGCTGTTCATCGGCTCGTCCAACGAACTGGGCGAATTCCGCGCCGGCAGCAGCGCAGCACTGTGGGGCGCCGTGCCCGCCGCAATCATCGGTGGCCTGTGCACACTGGGTGTTGTGGGCGCCTGGATGGTCGGCTTCAAGGCGCTGCGCCAGGTCAACCACTTCGCCGACGCCTCGCCGGTCGAAATGACGGAAAAGCAGACTGCGCGGGTCTGAACCAGCCGCTGAATCTCGGGGGCGGGCTCCAATTACGCTCGTCCCCTTCGCAGCTTCGTCACCCTTCCAAAAACAATGGACGGCGGCTAGACGTCTAAACGCAGGTTCCCGGTATCTCATCGCCTGAACCATTCCCCCTCCTCTCCTCTCTTAGTCCAGCAGACCAGACGGCGCACGCCCGCCGTCTACACTTCCCACACGACCAAAAGAGGATTCCCCCAATGCTATGGAAAAAAGGACGTCGCAGTGACAACGTCGTGGACGCACGCGGCGAAACCGGGGGTGGCGGTGGCGGCGGGATGCGCATTGGCGGCAAGGGGCTGGGGCTTGGCGGGATCGTGATCATCGTCGCGATCGGTCTGCTGACCGGGCAGGACCCGATGCGGATTCTGGGTGAGATCACCGGCCAGATGGGTTCGGAGCAGACCGCAGCGGTCAATCCGCAGACGCGCCAGGCGCCACCGGCCAATGACGAGCAGGCCGATTTCGTCCGCGCCGTCCTGGGCGACACCGAGGACACGTGGCAGCAGGTGTTCCAGCAAATGGGGAGTCAGTACAAGGCGCCGACGCTGATTCTGTTCAGCGGACGGGTGCAGTCGGCATGCGGCTCGGCGTCTTCAGCGAGCGGCCCGTTCTACTGCCCGGCTGACCAGCGCGTGTACCTGGACATGGAGTTTTTCCGTGAAATGAGCCAGCGCTTCAAAGCAGCGGGCGATTTCGCCCAGGCGTACGTGATTGCTCACGAAGTCGGCCATCATGTGCAGACCTTGCTGGGGGTTTCGGCTAAAGTTGACGCCGCCCGCCAGCGTGGCATGAAAATGGAAGGCGACAACGGTTTGCTGGTGCGTCAGGAGCTGCAAGCTGACTGCCTGGCAGGCGTTTGGGCCAACAACGCACAAAAGCGTTTGAACTGGCTGGAGCCGGGTGATATTGAAGAGGCGCTGAACGCCGCCAACGCCATTGGCGACGACCGCTTGCAGCAGCAGGGTCAGGGCCGGGTCGTGCCAGACTCGTTTACCCACGGCACCTCTGCCCAGCGTGTCCGCTGGTTCAAGACAGGTTTTGCCCAGGGACAAATCAACCAATGCGACACGTTCGCCGCCAAGAGCCTTTGATCACATGATGAAACCGCTTTCGATCCTGTTGTTGGGCACCCTGATGAGCCTCAATGCTCATGCAGCGGATCAAGCGGTCAAGTCCATCAGCCCCGACCGGCTGCAGATCAACGGGACGACCCAGGCCACCCTCGGTCTGAGTCAGAATTGGGTACATCCCAGTCCGCAGGTCCAGCGGGTGGTCATTGTGTTTCACGGTCGGCTGCGCAACGCGCAAACCTACCTGCGCAGTGTCGAGCGCGCCGCCAACCAGTCACGGCAGCGCGCGAAAACCCTGCTGATCGCCCCTCAGTTTCTTGACGAAAAAGACATCGCAGCACACCGTCTGCCCGATTCCGTGCTGCGCTGGCACGCCAATGACTGGATGGCGGGCGAGAAGTCACTGGGGGCGAAGCCGGTCAGCTCTTTCGTGGTGATCGATCACATCCTCAAGCGTCTGAGCGACAGCAAGCTGTTCCCCAACCTGAAGGAGATCGTCATCGCTGGCCATTCCGGCGGTGCTCAGGTGGTGCAGCGTTACGCGATGATTGGTGGCAAGGAAGATGCGTTGCTGAAGAAGGAAGGCATCAAGCTGCGTTATGTGATCGCTAACCCTTCCTCCTACGCCTATTTCGACGCGACGCGGCCTGTGGCGGTTGATGCGGCAAGCTGCCCGACCTTCGACACATGGAAGTACGGGCTGAACAAGCTGCCTGCCTATGCCGGCAAGGAAACACCGGCCGAGCTTGAGGCCGCGTACGTGAAGCGGGACATTACGTATCTGTTGGGCGAACTGGACACCGATCCTGAGCACCCGGCCCTGGACAAGGATTGCGGTGCCGAAGCGCAGGGCCCCCAGCGCCTGGCCCGGGGTCACAACTATTTCGATTACCTGACCAAGCGTCATCCGGAAGGTTTGAATCAGCGGTTGGTGGAAGTGAAAAACGTCGGCCACAACGGCGACGCGATCTTCACCTCGCCTGAAGGGCAGACTGCGTTGTTCAAGGCGAACTGATATCGGTTAAAGGCTGGCTCATTCCCGGCTGAAGCCGGTCCCACTGTCTAGACGCGGCATTATGTAGGACCGGCTTTAGCCGGGAAGAGGCCGGTTTTCACACCATCAATTTGGCGGTGTAGCGCCAGACGCCTTCCCGGCTGAAGCCGGTCCTACCAGAAGGGTGGAATCAGCTCTTCGCGCCAATCATCTTCTTTAACGCCACGCAATCCGCTGCATGCCAGTCAGTCAGTTCCGGCCACGGGTTTTCCGGGAGATTGACCAGCACCGTCCGGGCGCCGGCCGCTCGACCACAGGCCAGGTCGAACTGATAGTCACCCACCATCACCATGTCCGACGGCTGCACGTTCCAGGCGCTCGCGAGCTTCAGCAGGCCACCCGGATCGGGTTTCGGCGCAGCTTCGTCACGACCGAGCACATCGTCTACCGCAAAGCAGTCAGCGATGCCGATGGCCTTCAGCGTCACGTGGGCAAGCTCGCGGGCGTTACGGGTCAGAATGCCGAGACGATAACCCCGCCCTGCCAGCTCCCTCACCAACTCGACAGCACCTGTCGCGGGTTTGGATTCGATTGCCAACGCGCGCTCGTGCTCCAGCAGCCAGGCGTGTTTGGCCGCCGCAACATCCGTCGGCAACGCCGCGAGATGCCCGAGGATGTCATCCTCCTGAGGGATATCCAGCGCACGCTTGATCGCTGGAAAATCATGGGCAGCAACGGTCAGCGTACCGTCCATGTCGAATACCCAGTGGCGTACTTGATTGAGGCTCATGACCAATCCTTGCGATGGCGAATCAAACCTTCTTGACTGACAGACGCCACAAGTTTGCCCTCGCGATTGAATACGCTGCCTCGGGAGAACCCGCGCGAATTACCGGCCCATGGGCTGTCCATGGCGTAAAGCAGCCAGTCATCAGCGCGCAGTTCACCGTGGAACCACAGCGAATGGTCAAGGCTGGCGATCTGCATGTCTTTTTGCCAAACCGTCTTGCCATGGGGCAGCAGCGAGGTGGTCAACAGATTGAAGTCCGAGGCGTAGGCAAGCATGTAGCGGTGCAGGGCGGGGATGTCGGGCAGCGTGCCGTCGGCGCGAAACCAGATGTATTTAACCGGGTCGGCAGGCTTCGGGTTATAGGGGTCGGACTCGGTCACCGGCCTGAACTCGATCGGCTTGGGGCACAGGAGTTTGTCCTTCATGTGCTCCGGAATCAGCTGCTCGCGCTGGCGCATCAGCTCAAGCTCGGACGGCAGGTTTTCCGGGCCGACCACCTGCGGCATCTGGGTCTGGTGTTCGAAGCCCTCTTCGTCGTACTGAAACGAGGCGCTGCAGGTGAAAATCGGATGACCTTTCTGGATCGCCGTCACGCGGCGCGTGCTGAAACTGCCGCCGTCACGGACCCGGTCGACCTGATACACCACGGGCAGGTGGGCGTCGCCGGGGCGCAAAAAATAACCATGGAGCGAATGCACATGGCGCGCGTCTTCGACCGTTTTGCTCGCCGCCGACAGCGACTGACCCAGCACCTGACCGCCAAACAGCTGGCGAAAACCAAGGTCCTGGCTGCGTCCGCGGAAGAGGTTTTCTTCGATGGGCTCCAGGCTCAACAGCGACACCAGATCATCCAGCACGTGGCTCATTCGGGGTTCCTTACACGGTCGTCTCGCCGACCGTTATTACATCAATCAGGCCATGGGCGCCGAAGGTCGGCGCAGATGGAAGTGGGACGAAATGATACAGAGGTTTGTAGCCCGATTCCCGCAGCGAATCACAGCGTCGCCAGCCAGCCCGCCCGGTTGATTCGATACAGCACATGGGGCCTGAGCGGATGGCCGTTGGGTAATTTCGGATGGTCGAAGTTGTCAGCCGGATCGTTGCGCATGCCGATGGCCTGCATGACCTTCTGCGAGGGCAGATTGTTGACCGCCGCGAACGCCACGATTTCATCCAGATCCAGGTGCTCGAAACCGCAGCCGAGGACGGTCCAGGCGGCTTCGCTGGCATAGCCCAATCCCCAATGCTCGCGGGCCAGGCGCCAGCCGATCTCCACCGCAGGCGTAAATCCTGCCTCGAAGCCCACCTCGGCCAGGCCGGTGAAGCCGATGAATTCCCCGGTGTCCTTGCGCTCCAGGGCCCAGAACCCAAAGCCATACTCGGCAAAATGCCCGCGCACTCGGCCGATCAGTTTGGCGCTCTCCAAGCGGCTCAAGGGCTGCGGAAAGTAGCGCATTACGTGTGGATCGGCGCACATCTGCGCGAAGGCTGGCAAATCATCATCTCGCCATTGACGCATCAACAAGCGTGCGCTGTTGAGCTCAAGAATCGGCTCCATCGATCGTCTCCCTTGTGCCTCGCCTTTCACATTGCCCGCCGACTGGCGATCTCCCCGCCCAGGCAAATCGCTGTGCGGTGATCGTCAGAACTGGCAAGATTCCCCTTCGAACCAGACGCGTGCCCACCATGCCCCTGCCCCTCATTTATCACGAAGACTACAGCCCGGACTTTCCGCCCGACCATCGTTTCCCGATGGACAAGTTCCGGCTTCTGCGCGACCACCTTATCGACACCGGCCTGACCACAGATGCTCAATTGTTTCGCCCTCAGGTCTGCCCAACGGACATCCTCGCGCTGGCCCATGACCCCGGTTACATCAGTCGCTACATGGAAGGCGCCCTGTCGCGGGAAGATCAACGTCGCCTTGGCCTGCCCTGGACCGAGGATCTGGCCCGACGTACGGTACGCGCGGTAGGTGGCTCTTTGCTGACAGCGGAGCTCGCGCTGCAACACGGACTGGCCTGTCACCTCGCCGGCGGCACCCACCATGCACACTTCGATTATCCGGCCGGGTTTTGCATCTTCAACGACCTGGCGATCATCAGTCAGTACCTGCTGCAAAGCGGGCGCGTCGACCGGGTGCTGATTTTTGATTGCGACGTGCACCAGGGCGACGGCACCGCACGGATCCTCGAACACACCGATGACGCGATCACGGTCTCGCTGCATTGCGAAAAGAACTTCCCGGCGCGCAAAGCCCAAAGTGACTGGGACATTCCGCTGCCGATGGGCATGGGCGATGACGATTACCTGAAGGTGGTCGACGACACGCTCAATTACCTACTCCCGCTGTACCAGCCCGATCTGGTGCTGTACGACGCCGGGGTGGATGTGCACAAGGACGACGCGTTGGGGTATTTGCAGCTGACCGATGCAGGGGTTGCCCGCCGTGACGAAGCGGTGATGCGCCACTGTCTGGGCCGGGACATTCCGGTGATGGGCGTAATTGGCGGTGGCTATAGCAAGGATCGAGAAGCGCTCGCCCGGCGGCACGGGATTTTGCACCACAGCGCCCAGCGAGTATGGATGGAGCGCGGACTTTGAATGACCGCTGAAACGCATTCGCCAGCATGATCGCTCCCCAGACTTACTCACATCCTCTGTGGAACTGCCTGTGGATAACCTGAGTGCAAGGCTACATTCCCCTGACAACACTGGGTCCGGCGCGCACTGTACGTTTTTTGATCGATAAGTTTTCCACAGGCTGGCCGCGTTTCACGAAGCTCGCGTAGAATGCGCGCCCCTCACCCAACCAGTGTCCGCTTAACCATGACGTCAACCGCCACCTCAAGCACCCAGACAGTCGCCATCATTGGCGGCGGCCCTGCCGGCCTGATGGCCGCTGAAGTGCTGAGCCACGCCGGTTTCAAGGTGGATCTCTACGACGCCATGCCTTCGGTCGGGCGTAAGTTTTTGCTGGCCGGCGTGGGCGGCATGAACATCACCCACTCCGAGCCGTCGCCTGCGTTCGTTTCCCGCTACGCCGAACGCGCCGCGGTAATCGCGCCCTTGCTGCGCAGCTTCGGCGCCCAGGCGCTGTGCGAGTGGATTCACGGCCTGGGCATCCAGACATTCGTCGGCAGTTCAGGACGCGTGTTCCCCACCGACATGAAAGCCGCGCCGCTGCTGCGCGCCTGGCTCAAGCGCCTGCGTGAGTCCGGCGTGGTTATCCACACCCGTCATCGGTGGCTGGGCTGGAATTCCGACAACAGCGTGCTGATCGCCGGTCCCGACGGTGAAGTGGCCCTGAACCCTGACGCCACGCTGCTGGCGTTGGGCGGAGCAAGCTGGTCGCGGCTGGGTTCGGACGGTGCGTGGGTACCGCTGCTTGAACAACGCGGGGTCAACGTCGCGCCGCTGCAAGCCGCCAATTGCGGGTTCGAAGTCTCGGCCTGGAGCGAACTGCTGCGCAGCAAATTCGCCGGTGCGCCGCTGAAGAACATCGCGATGGGCGTGGAGGGGCAAACCCTGCGGCTGGGGGAATGCGTGGTCACGCAGAGCGGTGTCGAGGGCAGCCTCGTTTACGCCTTGTCCGCGCAGATCCGTGATGCGATCAATCAGTCGGGGTCGGCCACGGTCGAGATTGATCTGCTGCCCGGCAAAACCATCGCCGAGGTACAAAAGGCCCTGAGCAAACCCCGCGGTTCACGCTCGATGTCCAAGCATCTGCACAGCCAGTTGGGCCTCGACGGGGTGAAAGCGGCGCTGTTACGTGAGCTTACCCCCGCAGCGGCATTCGCTGATCCGGCCCTGCTCGCGCTTGCGATCAAGGCCTTGCCGCTGACGCTGATCAAGCCGCGTCCGCTGGATGAAGCCATCAGCACGGCGGGCGGGGTGACGTTTGAAGCACTGAACGAGCACCTGATGATCCCGTCGCTGCCCGGCGTCTTCTGCGCCGGTGAGATGCTCGACTGGGAAGCGCCCACCGGCGGCTATCTGCTGACCGCCTGCTTCGCCAGCGGCCGCGCGGCAGGGTTGGGAATGGTGGACTGGTTGCGCCGCAAGTAAGGCTCGACGCAACGCTTGGACACTCAGGCTGCACGGTCAATCTGCGGCTTCAGGCCACTGCTGATCGTTTGATTGACCGGCGCCTTGCCGTTCGATGCTCCGGTAACCCACTTGCCCAACTCGACGCCCTTCAGCTCGATGTACTTATGAGCCAGGGCAGCCAGGCCAATCGCCACGAGCGTCACGGCGACCACCAGCGCGTTGTTGCCCAGCTCCGACCCGGTGTCCATGAAACGCTGGCCGTTGATCATCGGCGACAGATCGCGGCCGGTGAGCTTCTGCGCCACGATGAACACCGTCGACAGGCAAAACAGCAGCGCGGCATGGGTCATGTAGATGGAGTACGACAATTTGCCCAGCAGCCTGAACACCGCGGTTTTCAGGAAAGTCGATACCAGCCCGGCCTCGAACGCGAACACCAGCACCAGTACGCAGAACGTCAGACTGGCGATGGGCGAGCGATCACTGAAGTCGTTCATCACCATCCAGTATGTGGCGTAGGTCAGCGCCACTTCGAACACCGTCATCAACCAGCGCACCGGCACGAATCTGTCGCGAACCAGCAGGTAAGCCAGGTACGTGATGTTACCAGCAAAGAAACAGGACAGCCCCAGCATCGCGCGCCAGACCAGCGGTTCGTTCTCGGTGAAGATCATCGTGAACGCGACGACGGCCACGCAGGCAAACATCAGAAAGCGGTTTCTCAACGAAAGCAGGCACAAGGCGCCGAACAGCATGTAGATGTAGAACTCGATGCTGATGCTCCAGGACGGGTAGTTAAACGACATGGTTTCGGTGAGCGTGGTCCAGGCTTGCACCAGCAGCAGATTGGGCAGGATCTCTGAAGGGTCGAACAGCCCTGTGAACGGCACGTTGTTCAGGGAAAAGCCCTTTTTGTACGCGGCCCAGCGCACCAGTTCAAAGAGGATGAACACCAGCAGCATCACGACGTGCAGCGGGTAAAGACGAAACACGCGGGAGACGATAAAGCGCTTGAAGCCGAATCCCGCCTTCATGCCATAAGAGTGGGCAAGGACAAAACCGCTGAGCACGAAGAAGAAGTTGAGCAGGATCTCCGCTCTGCGAAAAAAAGGCAGCTCGATGAACGCGCCCACGACATGCAGGTGATAGAACACCACCAGCAGCGCAAACACGCCTCTGAAGCTGTCTAGCGTGGTGAATCGCTGAACTGATCCCATGGCCCAACGTCCCGTCCTGATTGAGAAAACGCCCTTGGCGGCAGCGAAGTCTCGCGGCCTTTACACGGTAGGGGGTGGGCCGAGTTATCGACAGTTGAAATATTTCATGTCCGATACAAACGACGGCGCAAAGTTTGACGCCAGCGTTTGGCGTAGGTGACCCATGAGTCACGCTGAGGATGAGAGGTCGCTGCATGAGCGACGCCCGTCAATGTTTTGTTGCCAGCTTTCGCCACCGGGCTACGTGGAGGTCAACAGCCCTGGCAGCGAGATGAGCCGCCCGCGGGTCAACTATCAACGCCGACGATGTTCGCTACCACTCGTATTGAGTTCTGATTAATTTTGCGGCGAGTAACATCAACTCCATACCGAGTTACCCACTCAAACGTACTGGAGCAACCCTCATGAAAACCAACACACTGATCCTTGGCCTGGCCTTCTCTGTACTGGCAACCAGCGCGTTCGCCCTGCCCGCTGCTGACTCAAGCCCAATTGCAAACGCACCGATCGTGGCTGAAAACGGTGCTTCCCACACCAACGTCAATCGCGTTGCTGCTGATGGTGCTGATCGCGTTGGTGCAAACCGTGTCGCTGCCGACGGTGCTGATCGCGTTGGTGCAAACCGTGTTGCTGCCGACGGCGCTGATCGCGTTGGTGCAAACCGTGTCGCTGCCGACGGCGCTGATCGCGTTGGTGCAAACCGTGTTGCTGCCGACGGCGCTGATCGCGTTGGTGCAAACCGTGTCGCTGCCGACGGCGCTGATCGCGTTGGTGCAAACCGTGTCGCTGCTGATGGTACTGATCGCGTCGGTGCAAACCGTGTCGCTGCTGATGGTGCTGATCGCGTCGGTGCAAACCGTGTTGCTGCTGATGGTGCTGATCGCGTCGGTGCAAACCGTGTTGCTGCTGATGGTGCTGATCGCGTCGGTGCAAACCGTGTTGCTGAAAACGGTTCGTCGCACACCCAACTGGGTCGTATTGCCGCTGACGGTGCAGACCACGTAGGTGCCAGCCGCCTGAGCTGATCGACACCCCGCTCCTTCCCCAGCCCGGCCATTGCCGGGCTTGATTGTTTCTGGGCCACGCGTTTTTTCTACTGCCTGTACCTCTCCTCTCACACGACTGTCGGACAATTCTGATATCGGTTTCAGATTCTCCCCAGCCTGCCGATGCATTCGTACACATGAATGTTGTGCTGGTTTCCATAACAAAAACCCTCCAGCTGACGATTTCAAATATTTACGGATTCTGGAGAAATGGAATGAACAGCTGGTTTGCAAACATCAGCGTCAACGTGAAGTTGGCCCTCGGCTTTGGCGTGGTGCTTGTATTGACCGCCCTGCTGGCCGTCGTGGGCTGGAACAGCCTCGGCAACATGACCTACCGCAGCGACCGCGTTGCCGACATCAACAAGCTTGGCCAGAAGCTGACAGACCTGCGGGTATCACGCCTGCAGTACATGCTCAGCAATGGCGACGAAACCGCAGCGCAGACTGTGCAGACCGCGCTTGACGGCTTCAAGGCGCAGCAGCAATTCCTGCAGAGCACCTTCACTCACCCACTGAACGTCCCGCCCATCAAGGCGATGGGTGAGCAGATCAGTGCGTATCAGTCGTCGCTGAACAAGATGCGCGAGGCCTATCAGGCGAGCGCCAAGGTTCGCGCCGACATGGGTGTCGACGCGGTGAAAGCGGCGGACCTGATCGCTGCGATCAACGACGATGTGATGAAACTTGAGCCGACTGACGAACGTCGTTTCGAGCAGTACGAGGCGGTGATCAAAGCCAAAGAGGACGTGATGCTGGTGCGCTACGAAGTGCGCGGCTACACCGCCAATGTTTCTGCCAAGACGGAAAACACGGCGACGCGTCAGTTGACCAGCGCCATCGACGGTCTCGCTCCGCTGAACGCCATGTTCGGCGGTACTCAGGCCGAGCGTCTGAAGCAACTGGAAGGGGCACTGCAGGGGTATCGCACCTCGGTGCAGGGCTTCAAGGTCGCGGTCGACAACATCAACGCCGCGCGCACCGAGATGACCGAAGAGCAGAGCGCCATCATCAAACTGGCGCAGCAGTTGAATGACTTGCAGATCACCCTGGGGCAGGCCGACAGCCAGCAAGCCCGTACGCTGCAGTTGGCCGGCACGCTGCTTGCGCTGATTCTCGGCACACTGGCGGCGATCATCATCACCCGTCAGATCACCCGTCCGCTTCAGCAGACCCTGGCCGTCGTTGATCGCATTGCCTCTGGCGATTTGTCCCACGACATGGTCGTGACTCGCAAAGATGAACTGGGTGTCTTGCAGATGGGTATCCAGCGCATGGGCGCCACGCTGCGCGAACTGATCGGCGGCATCCGTGATAGCGTCACGCAGATCGCCAGTGCCGCTGAAGAACTGTCGGCCGTGACTGAACAGACCAGCGCCGGGGTCAACAGCCAGAAAGTGGAAACCGACCAGGTCGCCACCGCGATGCACGAAATGTCAGCCACCGTTCACGAGGTGGCGCGCAACGCCGAGCAGGCCTCGGTCGCTGCCTCTGCCGCTGACAAGCAGGCACGGGAAGGCGACAAAGTAGTGGGTGAAGCGATCACACAAATCGAGAAGCTGGCCAGCGAAGTGGTTCGTTCCACTGACGCGATGTCCGTGCTGGAACAGGAAAGCGACAAGATCGGCAAGGTCATGGACGTGATCAAGGCCGTCGCCGAGCAGACCAATCTGCTGGCCCTCAACGCGGCCATCGAGGCCGCGCGTGCGGGTGAAGCCGGTCGCGGTTTTGCCGTGGTCGCCGATGAAGTGCGTGGCCTGGCGCAACGCACTCAGCAATCGACCGAGGAGATCGAAGGACTGGTCGCCGCGCTGCAGAACGGCACACGCCAGGTTTCGGAGATCATGCTCAGCAGCCGCAACCTGACGGACAGCTCCGTTGCCCTGACCCGCAAGGCCGGTACTTCGCTGGAAAGCATTACCCAGACAGTGTCGAACATTCAGGCCATGAACCAGCAGATCGCCGCTGCCGCGGAGCAGCAGAGCTCGGTGGCCGAAGAGATCAGCCGCAGCATCGTGAACGTGCGCGACGTGTCTGAACAGACGGCCGCGGCCAGCGAAGAAACCGCCGCGTCCAGCGTCGAACTCGCACGGCTGGGCAATCAGCTGCAAATGCTGGTCAGTCACTTCAAGGTGTAAACCCGCTTTATCTGCGTCGGGCGAAAAGCCGCTCGACGCAGGCGGTGCATGGGTTTGAAGACGAAAAGCGCAAGCGCATCGGCAAGAAAGGGATTTACTGATCCCACAATTGCCACATACTGCCCGCGCTGTTTTATTTCGTCATATTCATCTCCAACGCCGGGTTTATCTCCATGAAAAGAATGTTGCCTTACCTCCTCAGTGCCGCCCTTTCCCTCGTTCCAGTCGCTTTTTCCCATGCCGCTACGGCACCTGCCCCTGTTCAACTGATCGTCCTGAGTTCCGGCGGGATCATGGGTGCGTTCAAAGCTGTAGCCCCCGATTACGAACAGCGGGCCGGCGTGAAGCTGCAGGGTGAAGTGGCGCCTTCAATGGGCGCGACGCCCCAGGCGATTCCCAACCGACTGGCCCGCCACGAGCCGGCCGACGTGGTGCTGATGGTGGGTGCGGCGCTGGACAAGTTGATCAAGGACGGCAAGGTCGATCCGAAAACCCGCGTCGATCTGGGCAAGTCCTACATCGCCATGGCCGTGCGCCATGGCGCGCCGCACCCTGACATCAGCACCATGGAAGCCTTCAAGCAGACCCTGCTGGACGCCAAAAGCATCGCCTATTCGGACAGCGCCAGCGGCGTGTACCTGTCTCGCGTGCTGTTTAGCCAGATGCACATCGCCGACCGGATTCAGAGCAAAAGCCGCATGATCCCCGCCCAGCCTGTCGGAGAAGTCGTCGCAGGCGGAGACGCCGAGATCGGCTTTCAACAGTTGAGCGAGCTAAAGCCGGTAGACGGCATCGACATCATCGGTCTGATCCCCGACCAGGCGCAGCAGATGACCCTCTACTCGGCGGGCGTCGTAACCCAGAGCAAACACCCTGAACAGGCGAAACAGTTTCTGGAGTTTCTGAGCTCAACCGCAGCTGCACCGGCGATTAAAGCCAGCGGTCTGGACCCGATCGCGAAGTAGCGCGCAATCAACTATGTAGGAGCCGGCTTGCTGGCGAACGCGGCGTGTCAGGCAATCGATTCGTCACTGACCGATTGCGTTCGCGGGCAAGCGCGCTCCTAAGCCTGTCGGCAGAAGCGGTGCCAGGAAACGCCGGGCTTATTTAAGCGCCAGCTCAATTAACTCACCGCGCACTTGATCACCCTCGATGTGCAGCATGCCCACCGTGATCGGCAATTTGAACCGTCGCGGTCCGGCGCTGCCCGGGTTAATGAACAGCACGCCATCGCGCGTCTGCTGCACAGGCCGATGGGAGTGCCCGGTGACCACCACTCGCACCCCGTCCGGTAAAGAGGCCGGCACATCGGCCAGTATGTGCGTGGTGTAAATCGCGACATCACCGATACGCAAAACCGCTTGATGAGGCACGTCGCGAGCCCAGGCATCATCGGTATCGTTATTGCCTCGTACCACCGTCAGTGGCGCGATGGTTTTCAATGCGTCGAGGATTTCCGGCTTGCCGATGTCGCCGCCGTGGATCAGGTAATCGCAGCCCTGCAACGCCTCCAGTGCCTGAGGGCGCAGCAGACCGTGGGTATCCGAGATCAAGCCGACTTTTACGCTCATTCTTCAGCTCCCCGGCGCCGACAGGGCGGCCTGCTTCGATTGCACGCGTTTCATGCTGATCATCGCCAACAACGCGACGACGGCCACCAGCGAGGCGAAGAACTCGCCCACATGCTCCAGGCCAAACACCCGCACGCTGAAACCAACCGCCACCACCGGCACCGAGATCGACACGTAAAGCACCACGAAGAAGGCAGACGTGACCCCTGCCTTCTGATCAGTCGGGCTGCTGGCGGTGACCGCACCCATGCCGGCGCGCAGGATCATGCCCTGGCCAACGCCTGCCACCAGCCCCGCGGCGATCAATAGCCCCAACTGCGACGTGGCAATGCTCAGCCCCAGACAGATCATCCCGACAATCAGCCCGACGCAGCCGAGGGTCATGTGCCGGTCCTTCGGCAGCACCTGCAGCAACGCCTGGCCGATGATCGACGCAACGAAAAACAACCCGATCACGGCGCCGATCAACAACCCGCCTTGCTCGTGCATGATGTGGATCATCACCGACGGGACCATGCTGGTGAACAGTCCCGCCACGCTGAAACCCGCCAGCCCGGCGATGGAAGCGGAGATAAACACGCTGCGCACGGACGCCGGAACGGAAGGCTTCTGAATACCCAGTTTCAGCGTGTGCGGGCGCTGCACGGTCTCCCGAATCAGGGCGATACCGACAGTCGCCAGCACCAGCATTACCAGGTGCACGTAGAACACCAGATGCAGCGCATCCGGCAGAAACTGCGAGGTAAAGCCGGCCAGCAAAGGCCCGATGCCGAGGCCGAACATATTGGCGGCCGTGGCCACCAGCGTGGCATTTTTCCAGGTCTTGGGAGCCAGTTCGATGACAGCAACCGTTGCCGTGCCGGTCATGATGCCCGCGCTGAAACCGGAGAAAAGCCGTCCGATCAGCAGGCCGCCAATCGAATCGCTGAACAGAAAGATAACCGCGCTAATCGCCCCCATTGCCAGCCCTGCCAGCAACAGCGGCTTGCGCCCCAGTTGATCGGACCAACTCCCGACCGCCAGCAACGCTGCGATCACGCCCGCTGCGTAGATTGAGAAAATGATGGTCAGCCAGCTTGCGTCGAAGCCGAGGCGTTGTTGATAGAGGGCATACAGCGGCGTGGGCAGCGTGGTGCCGACCATGGCGATGAGCAAAGCGCAGGCGGCGAAGATGAAGTCGCGCGATGAAGTTGAAGCAGGCAGGGACATGAGCGCTCCGGGCACTGTATGAACAAGACACGCAGTGTCGCTGATACCGATCAGGCAAGGTAGACCTGCGAGCGCCGTCGGAGGCTTGTGCTCAGGCAGTTTTGACGAATACGTGAACATATTCATCATCATGTTAAACACTTTGACTTTGCGCGCCTCTCGCCTCTTCTACCTGATAAGCCCCCCGACAAGGCCATACTGTGGCGGTAATCAAGGCCAATACGACAGATTTAAAAAACTGCAATACCGGAGACAACAAAAGACTTTTACTGAATGGAAGAATAATTAAAAGCGTGCACTAAGCCGCTGTTTGGCTAACCCGGGAAAGTTCTTTAGAGTCGCGCCCTTAATACCGGCTCAACAGTGAAAAACGTGTGAATAACGATCTACAACTTGTGAAATCAGCACTGGCGCGATTTGGCGTCATGCTGGCGCTTACGCTCTTTAGTATCGGCATGGTGTTCATCGACATCTTCGTCGCCAAGACCGACATCCTCGAAACCTCGTTCACCGAGGTCAGCCAGGAAGTCATGCTGGCAATCATCGCCGGTCTGTTCTGGCTTTCGGCGCGTCAGCCGGGGCAACGTGGCGTCGGCATCCTGATTGGCGGCTTTTTCGCCTGCATGCTGATCCGTGAGCTGGACGGGCTGTTCGACCCGATCAGTCACAGTTTCTGGCTGTGGCCTGCGCTGCTCACCGCTGGCACATGCGTCTATAAGGCCTTGGGTTACAAGAACGCGTGGCGCGACGTGGTCTCCGGGCTCGCCCGTTTTTCCCTGCGTCCGGCGTTCGGTTTCATCATGGCCGGTTTGTTGGTGCTGATCTTCTCGCGACTCTTCGGCATGGGCTCGCTGTGGCACGGCATCCTTCAGGGCGGCTACGCGCGGCTGGCGAAAACCACCGTTGAAGAAGGCGTCGAACTGCTGGCCTACAGCATCTGTATGGGCGGCGCGCTTGACTACTTTCTGGAGCTGCGCCGGGATCTCTCGCGCTTTGACGAACTCACCGAATTGCAGATTTCCATGCCTGTCAAAGCCCGACGTCGCGCTGTCGCCGAGGCAATGGAAACAAGCGTCTGACTCTGGCGGCCGGGTATCGACCGAGCGTCATCAGACACTCACCCAGCCCCCGAAAATAAAGGCGTCGGTTTGCATGCCCGCGCCGACACTGGCATCCCTTTCGCGCCCTCCATCGTGCTAGCCTTGGCACTCTTTGGAGGGATGCGACTGCCCCGCAGGTTGTCCCGGATTTCAGGCAGCCAATCGCCCATGAGCAAGAAAACCCCCGTCACCATTTCTGACATCGCCCGTCGTGTGAACATGACCCCTGTCACTGTTTCCCGGGCGCTGAACAAACCCGATCTGGTCAAGCCCGCCACGCTGGCGCGCATCCTGGAAGTGGCGCACGAACTCGATTACGTTCCCAATGCGTTTGCCCGCAGCCTCAAGCGCAGCGAGAGCATGATCATCGGCGTTATTACCGCGTCTGTGGACAACCCCTTCTACAGCGAGATGATCAAGGCGATCTCCCGCGAGGCGAAAACCCGCGGTTACACCATCATGCTGGTGGACACCGACGGCTCCGAAGAACTCGAAGCCAAGGCGGTGGATACGCTGCTCAGTTACCGCGTGGCTGGCATCGTGCTGTCGCCGGTGTCGGACGAGCCGGCGTACCAGCCGGTCTATCTCAGCCGCCTCAGTAACGGCGACATTCCCGTGGTGCAACTGGACCGCGCATTGCCTGCCAGCCCGTTCAGTCATGTGGTGCTCGACAACTATCACAGCGGCCTAAAGGGCGCGCGTTACCTGCTGGCGCAGAGCCCGGCCATGGGACGCATGCTGGTGCTGACCGGACCCGCCCATTCGCGGATTTCCGAGGAACGTCTGAAGGGCGTGAAGGCCGCGATTGCCGGGAGCGGCAAGCCGGTACAGCTGGATGTGTTTGCCGGGGACTACACCCTGGAACCGTCGCACCAGAGCACGCTGGATTACTTGCGCGACCACCCGCTGCCGGACGCGATTTTCGGCTTCAACCAGCTCATCACGCTGGGCGCCATGAAAGCCCTGCGCGACCGAGATATTGCCCATCACAGCGTGGCCATCTGCGGCATCGACCGGTTGCCGTTCGCCGACATCTTCGGCATCCCCATCGCCTGCATCGCCCACGACGCCTCGCTGGCCGGAAGCAGCGCGGTAAAACTGCTGCTGGAGCGGATCGAGGATCGGCATCTGCCGAAGGCGCAGGTGGTGATTGTCGGAGAGCTGGAGAATGGCGTCGGCGGGTGATGTTTCATCCGCAACCCTCGCTGTGAAACCTACCAGCTCTCAGGGCAGATGCAGATCTTGTGGGAGTGAGCTTGCTCACGAAGGCGGCAGTCCAGCCATTGCATTTCTAGCGGCTGGAAGTCAGCCTTCGCGAGCAAGCTCGCTCCCACAGGAAGTGTGGCTGATCCGCAATACTGTCGGCGCCTCGACTAACCTCTTCCCGGCTAAAGCCGGTCCCACTAAAAGCAGCGCGTGCATTCTGTGGGACCGGCTTCAGCCGGGAAGCTTTTGATCTTGATCGTTCCCCCGCTCTGCGTGGGAATGCATCCCGTGACGCTCCGCGTCACCTCCCCCGGCCTGAATGCGCGTCGTCTGCCGGACGCGGAGCGTCCGAGGCGGCGTTACCACGCGGAGCGTGGGAACGATCAAAAGGGGGATTTTGGCTTGATGGCAACCATAGAATCTTCCACTAGAGGCTCGTATCAAGCCTCAACACTTGCGTCAAAACCGAGCGTCCTAGCGGCTCGTGTACCCCCCATCAATCGGCAGCGACACGCCACTGATCATCGACGCCGCGCTGCTCAGCAGGAACAGGATCGGCGCTGCGACTTCTGCGGTTTCGGCGAAGCGGCCGAGGGGGATCGCCGCCAGCGCGGGGTCGCGTTTGCTCGGCTCGCTCCAGGCCATCTGCGCCATGGGCGTCAGCGTCACGGTGGGGTTGACGCTGTTGACGCGAATCCTGTGCCGACCCCATTCGCCACACTGCACACGAGTCATGGCATCCATCGCGCCCTTTGACGCGCAATAGCTCAAGTGATCGTCCAACGCCACCAATGAGGCCTGGCTCGACACGTTGACGATGCTCCCCACCACGCCTTCGCCGATCATCTTCTTCGCCACCGCCCCCGCGATCATCGCCGCCGCCCGCACGTTGACCGCCATGACCTGATCGAATGCCAAAGCGCTTACCTCGGTCGCGGATTCCAGTATGGAAATCCCCGCGCAGTTGACCAGGCCGTGCATCACTGGCAAGTCCGCCAACAGTGCGGCCAATGACGGCTGATCGGCCACGTCCACACGCAAGACCTGACAGCCCTGCCCCGCCAGTTTCTCCAGAGCCGATGCGTCGCGACCCAGGGCATAGACCTCGGCGCCACTGTTCAGCAGTTGCTGCGCGACCTCCCAGCCGATGCCGCTGCTGGCGCCGGTGACCAGAATGCGCTGGCCGCTGAAATCAAATTGAGCCGTGTTCACAGTCACGCTCCCTGCAAACGATGCATGATCGGTTTCAGCGCCGGGTACAGCGCCACGTAATCGGCGAACAGTCGCGAATACAACTCGACGTTCTCCGCTTGAGGCTCGGCCCGGCGCTCCAGTTGGACCCAGCCTTTGTGAACCTGCGCTTCATCCACCAGCCCGACCGCGTGGGCCGCCAGCAAGGCTGCACCGAGCGCCGCCTCGACCTCCTGAACGATGGTGTAGACCGGGAAGTGGGTGACGTCAGCGATGATCTGCATCCACAGGTCCGAGTGGCTGGCGCCGCCGACCACAATCAGCCGAGGGTCCAGGGATTGCGCGCCTTTGGTGCCCGCTTCGATGTTGTGGCGAAGCGCAAAAGAGACGCCTTCGAGCACCGCGCGGTAAAGGTGAATCCGGCTATGATAGAGGCTCAGGCCGACAAAACTGCCGCTGGCTTTAGCGTCCCACACCGGGCTGCGCTCGCCCATCAGGTACGGCTGGAACAGCACGCCGTCGCTGCCTGCCGGGATCTTCATCGCCGCGCGTTCGAGAATGACATGACTGTCTTCGCCGGTCTCGCGCCCCTGCTGCTCTTCGGCCTGACAGAACTGCTCGCGAAACCAACTGACCGAGGCGCCGGCGGTGATCGCGCCGCCGAAGATGTAGAGGTCTTTGGCGCCGTTGAAGACGTGGGGGAAACTGACCAGACCGTGCCGGGCCTCGACCTGCTGATTGAGGTAGCCCCAGCACATGCTGGTGCCGATCATCGCCACATGGTTGCCGGCCTGAGTAACGCCCGCGGCGAAGGTCGCCATGGCGGCATCGACACCGCCACCAAGCAGCGGAATGTCAGGGCTAAGCCCAAGGCGGTCGGCCCATTCGGGCAACAGGCCGCCGACCACATCACCGGAGTGAACCAGGCGCTCGGGCATCATCGACGCCGGGATGCCCAGCGCATCGAGCATTTCTGCCGACCAGCCCCGCGCCTGGACGTCATAGACCCCGCCGATGTTGCCGGCAGAGCTGTGATCCACCGCGACCTCGCCGGTCAGGCAGTAATTGATGTAGCTGTTAGGCGGCAGCAGATAGCGCGTGTCAGCCCAGACCTGCGGCTGTTTGTCCTTGAGCCAGAGCATTTTGGTAAAGCCGTAATAACTGTCCACCGAGTTGCCGGTGATCGTGTA
This sequence comes from Pseudomonas graminis, assembly GCF_013201545.1. Classification (NCBI taxonomy): domain Bacteria; kingdom Pseudomonadati; phylum Pseudomonadota; class Gammaproteobacteria; order Pseudomonadales; family Pseudomonadaceae; genus Pseudomonas; species Pseudomonas graminis. Next base: position 2,498,431 of record NZ_CP053746.1, on the reverse strand, counting down.
AAGCCGCTCGAGATCCACGTGCCGATTGACCCACTCCACCTGTGCTTCGGCGCGGCGGTCCATCCAGATCAGACACGGATACAAGGGTTTGATTTGCGCATCGACCGCAATGCCGGAGCCGCCATACAGGCTGCTGACACACAGGGCTTTGACGCTGTCCCTGGGCAACGCGCTCTTGCGCATGCACGCCGCAACGCAGATTTCCACGGCGTCGAGCCAGATCTGCGGCCATTGCTCGGCCCAGCGCGGTTTGGGGGTGTCGACCTTATAACTGTGGCTGTGCTGCGCGATGATCCGGCCTTGGCCATCGACCAGCAATGCCTTGGTGCTTTGGGTGCCAATGTCGACACCGATGACGTAATCCATCCGGGTGCGCTCTTGTTGTTATGGGGTTGCTTGAGGTGTGCCACCGTCCCTTGCAGGAGCCATCGGAGGTCACGACGGACGCGAAAGCGTTGTGTCAGGTAAACCGCATCGCGACTGTCGTAAACGCCGATGGCTCCTACAGAGACAGCGTTATCCGTTAACCGGTTTGAGCAGCACCTTGATCGACTTGGTCGAGTCCGCCAGGGCGAACGCTTCGGCGTAGTCGTCCAGACCAAAGTCGTGGGTGACGATGCCTTCGGACGTCACCAGCCCGCGCTCGAACAGGTCGATGGCGATCGGGTAGCAATACGGGCCCAAGTGAGCGCCGCGTACGTCGAGTTCTTTGCGATCGCCGATGATCGACCAGTCAGCGCTGGTCTCGGCGCCGAACACACTGAACTCAACAAACCGGCCCAGCTTGCGGATCAGATCAAGACCTTGGGTAACGCCGATCGGCACGCCCGTGGTCTCGATGTAAACGTCGCAGCCGTAGCCGTCGGTGAGGCCATTGATGATCTCTTTGGCGTTGTCGCGACTCGGGTTGATTACCACGTCGGCGCCAAATTTTTTCGCCAGCTCCAGACGCTCGTCGACCATGTCGATAACCACCAGCTTCTTCGGCGTTTTCAACGCAGCGACTTGCACCATGCATAGGCCCAGGGTACCGGCGCCGGCGATCACCAGCACGTCATCGAGCTGAACATCACCGCGGTTGACGGTGTGAATCGAACAGGCCATTGGCTCGATCAACGCCGAATCTTCCAGCGACACCGACTCGGGGATGTGATGCACGATGGCGGTTTTCGGGATGCGCATGTACTGCGCCATGCCGCCCTCGGCGACGTCCTTCTGGAAGCCGAAAATGTTGTGCACTTCGCACATCCAGTACTTGCCGGATTTGCAGAACTTGCACTTCTCGCACGGGACGATTTGCTCGGCGATAACCTTGTCACCCACCTTCACGCCGAAGTGCTCTTCAGCGCCCTCGCCCACCGAATCGACGTAGCCAAAGAACTCGTGCCCCGGCACCACAGGCGCCTTGACCCACGGGCTCTCGCCGCCCCAGAACATCGCTGCGCCCGAGTGGCATTTGCAGTCACTGGCGCAGATCCCGCAGGCACCGATGCGGATCACCAGTTCATTGGCACGGGCGACGGGCTTGCTGATCTGCTCCAGACGGTAGTCTTTCGGCGCATGGCAGACGACGGCTTGCATGGTGTTTGTTGTGTTTTGTTCCATGTCGGTTCACCTGTTTGTGTAGTTAGGTGGCGAATATCGCGCCACCGTTTTTCATCTCGGATTCGTGAATGCCAGGGCCGGCCCCTTCGTGAGCAAGGTGGAGCGCCACCCCGGTCACTCCCACAATGGGCAAGTGCTGCCGCGTCACATATCTCCCTGACCTCGAACCTGTAGGAGGTGTCAGGTGGCGCAGCGGATTTGTCCACACCACCGATCCTGTGGGAGCGAGCTTGCTCGCGAAGAGGCCAGCGCAGTCACCCCACACCTTATTTGTGCCGCTGCCGACTGATGAAAATCGCCAGCAAAATGATTCCGCCCTTGATCACGCTTTGCACATAGGGCGAGACGCCCAGCATGTTCAAGCCGTTGTTCAGCACGCCCAGGAGCATCGCGCCCACCAGCGTGCCGATGATTACGCCGCGACCGCCGGCAATCGACGCGCCGCCCAGTACCACGGCTGCGATGGCATCCAGCTCGAAACCGACGCCGGCATTCGGTTGCCCGCTCATCAGCCGCGACGACAACACCAGCCCCGCAATCGCCGCCGTCAGCCCGCTGATCGAGTACACCAGCAGCTTGAACCGCGAGGCGCGCACGCCGGACAGACGCACGGCTTCTTCGTTGCCGCCGATGGCGTAAACGTAGCGGCCCACCCGCGTGTGCTGCAGCAGCACCCAGGCGAAGAAGTAGGTCGCCAGCATGATCAGGATCGGCACCTGAATGCCGAACAGCGTGCCGCGCCCGAACCAGGCGAACCAGTCCGGCATGCCTGCAATCGGGTAGCCGTCGGTGTACATCAGGCCCAGCCCGCGGGCGATGCCCATGGTCGCCAGCGTGACGATGATCGGCGGCATTTTCAGGTACGCGACGAAGATGCCGTTGCCCACTCCGAAGCCCACGCCAATCAGCAAACCGATGAGGATCGCGATCGGCGCCGGGACGCCTGCGACCATCAGCCCGGTGGTCAGCGTGCCGGACAAGGCCATCACCGGACCCACCGACAAATCGATTCCGCCGGTGAGGATCACGCAAGTCATGCCGACCGCGATGATGGCGTTGATCGACACTTGGCGGGCGATGTTTTCCAGATTCGCGCCGGTGAGAAACTTGTCGCTGGCGAAGATCATGAAGACCGTCACCACCACCAGGCCAACGAACGGGTAGAAGGCTGGCGAGCGAATCAATCGAGCGAAGTTGAGCTTCATCCGGTTGGGCTGCACGGTCATCGTTTTAATGGAGGTGTTCACTGTTCAGGCTCCCGGTGGCGTGGCGCATCACTTCCTGCGGATTGATGGCCGAAGCCTCCAGCACGTTGACGATAGCGCCCTTGTTGAAAACGGCCACGCGGTCGCACATGCCGATGATTTCCGGCAGTTCCGAAGAGATCATGATGATCGCGAAGCCTTGTTCGGTGAGTGTGCGCATCAGGGTGTAGATCTCCGCTTTCGCGCCGACGTCGATGCCTCGGGTCGGCTCGTCGAAGATCAGGATGTCGCAGTGGTGATTGATCCAGCGCGCGATCACCACCTTCTGTTGATTGCCGCCACTGAGATTGATGACCCGGCTTTCACAGCTCGGCGCCTTGATCGACAGCTGCTTCATCAGCTCGGCGGTGGTGGTGTCTTCCTTGTACCGGTCGAGCAGGTGCGCCGCGCCTTCATACTTGCCCAGATTGTTCAGGGAGATGTTCTCGCGAATGGTGAAATCCACGATCAGCCCTTCGCTCTTGCGGCTTTCCGGCAACAGGCCGATGCCACTGGCCAGCGCTTGCGCCGGGTCATTGAGGTGCGCCGGCTGACCGCGCAACAGCACGTCCTTGCTGACCACCGGCAACGCGCCGATCACGCCCAGCGCCAGTTCCGTACGCCCGGACCCTACCAGCCCGGCGAAGCCGAGAATCTCGCCCTTGTGCAGATTGAAGCTGTTGTGCGGGCCATTACGGGTCAGCTGAATGTCACGCACTTGCAGCACCACTTCGCCTTGGGCGCGGGACTGCTTGGGCGGAAAGTTCGCTTCCAGACGCCGCCCCACCATCATCTCCACCAGCGTGTCGATGTCACTGTTGGCGACGGTCAAGGCGCCGACGTTGGCGCCATCACGCAGCACGCTGATGCGGTCGCAGACCTGAAAGATTTCCTCCAGGTGGTGGGAGATGAAGATCACCGCCACGCCCTGGCTTTTCAGCTCGCGCATGATGTCGAACAACAGCTCGGCCTCGGACGGGGTCAGGGTGGCGGTGGGTTCGTCGAGAATCAGCAAACGCGCTTCAAGGGCCAACGCCTTGGCGATCTCGACAAACTGCTGCTCGGCCACGCTCAAGTGCTGCACCGAACAATCCAGATTAATCTTCACGCCGAGGCGGTCGAACAGCCCGCTGGCTTTCTCGCGCATCTCGCCTTTGCGCAGCAAGCCGAAGCCGTTGACGATCTCGTGACCGAGGAAAATATTCTCCACGGCATTGAGATAGGGGATCAGGCTGAATTCCTGAAAGACGATACCGATGCCGGCGGCAATGGCTTCGTTGTAGGTCGCGAAATACTGTTCCGCGCCATCAATGAGAATGCTGCCTTTGTCCTGATGCTCGACGCCCGCGAGGATCTTCATCAGGGTCGATTTACCCGCACCATTTTCGCCGAGCAGCGCGTGAATTTCGCCGCGTTCGACCTGCAGGTTGATCGACTTGAGCGCCTGCACGCCGGGGTAGCTTTTACAGATGTTTTCCAATTGCAGAAGGCAGCTCATGGGCACCTCGTCGCAGCAGAACATCGCTGCGCAACTCACATCAATCCGTGGCGCCCGCCTGGGCCAAAAAAAGTCTCAGGCGAGCAGCGCCACGCCCGTTACCAGGTGAAGGTTTTCGCCTTCGCCTGATCCACCAGCAGGATGTCGACCGGAATGGTCGCCGGGACTTGTGAGCCCCACTTCTTGGCGAGCGCCAGCCCCAGCGCCAGCCGTACCTGGTCGCGAGGGTACTGAGCGGAAGTGGCGATGAACTTGCTGTTGGGCTTCTGGATTTCCTTGATGGCTTCGGGCGCGCCGTCGACGCTGGTCAGCTTGACGTCCATGCCGCTGGACTCGATGGCCGCCAGGGCGCCGAGGGACCCGTTGTCGTTGACGCTGAACAGGCCTTTGAGATTGGGCTGCGCCTGCAGCATGTTTTCAGTCACAGTCAGCGCTTGATCACGCTCCTGCTTGCCGTTCTGAATGCTGACAATCTTGATGTCCTTGTACTTGCCCAAGGCTTCCTTGCAGCCGCGTACGCGCTCAAGAATCGGCACCACCGCGATGCCGTCGAGAATCCCGACGTCACCCTTCTCGCCAATGTGCTTGGCCAGGTAATCGCAGGCCTGCACGCCGGCGTCGAAGTTCTTCGAGCCGACGAAAGAGTCCAGCGGGCCATTGGCCTGAGCGTCCACCGCGACGACCACCACGCCTTTGTCATGGGCCTGCTTGACGGCGGACTGAACGCCGACCGAATCGGTCGGGTTGATGATCAGGATATCGATGCCTTTCTGCAGCATGTCTTCGATGTCGCTGATCTGCTTGGACACATCATGACGCGCATCAGTGACCAGCAGCGTGGCACCGATGCTGGTAGTGGCGTCCTGAAGGGCGTCTTTCATGGTCACGAAATAGGGGTTGTTGATCTCTTGAAACGAGGCGCCGATTTTCAATGGGCCGGTCTTGGCGGCGTCTGCGGCCTGGACATTGATGGCGCTGCCGCAGGCGACGGCCACGGCGAGTGAACAGAGAGCGGCGGAAAAGCCCTTCTTGAGGCGAGTTGTCATAGCGAAAAATCCCGTTGTTTTTATTGTTAAAGCGGAAATGTCATCGTTAACATTTTTGAAATTAGCAGAGAAACAGGGGGTTCGCAATATCCGCCCGTGACCGTTGGTAAGCCTGGGAGGACGACCGCTGGCGAGTTTCCCGAGCTGGCGCGTTGACAGCGTACAGATCTCTGCCGATACTCCAAATCGCGTTGTACGACAACGCATAACCGATAACAAAAATAAAAAGGAATGCTTCCATGACGATGACAGTCAATCGGCGCCTGTCGCCCCGCGTTATCCGCCACACCTCCCCCTCTCTTTGTGTTCCACCTGCCTCTCTCGTGCCTGTGCGCGCGTGTGTTTTCGCCGACGCACCCGCGAGCGATTGATCAGCGACGGCCGTTTCGATCAGGCAGTGAGCCTCATTCAAAACCGGTGACGTGAGCACCCCCGTCCACACCTGCGGCGCCTCGGCGGCGACCTTCGGTGCGGGACCGTTTTGTCAGCAGAAAGGGAGAACAATAAGAAATGAAGATCCAGACCAACCGTTCGTGGCTGTTGCTTGGCGCTGGCAGCGTCGCCTTCAGCCTGCCATTGATGAGCCTCGCTGAAGGTTTTATCGATGACACCAAGGCCACGCTCAACCTGCGCAATGCCTACTTCAACCGCAACTTCACCAACGCGGCGAACCCGCAGAACTACGCCGAAGAATGGACGCAAAACTTCATTCTCGATGTGAAATCGGGCTTTACCCCGGGCACGGTTGGCTTCGGCCTCGATGTGCTGGGCCTGTACTCGCAAAAACTCGACGGCGGCAAAGGCACCGGCGGTACTCAACTGTTGCCTATCCATGATGACGGACGCCCCGCCGACAACTTCGGCCGCCTCGGTGTGGCAGCAAAGGCGCGGCTTTCCAATACGGAATTGAAGATTGGCGAATGGATGCCAGTGTTGCCGATACTGCGTTCCGATGACGGCCGGTCGCTGCCGCAAACCTTTCGCGGCGGGCAGATCACCTCCAAGGAAATCGCCGGCCTCACGCTGTACGGCGGCCAGTTCCGCGGCAACAGCCCACGCAACGACGCGAGCATGGAAGACATGTTCATGAACGGTAAATCCGCCGCGTTCAAGTCGGACCGCTTTAACTTCGGCGGCGGCGAATACACCTTCAACGAGAAGCGCACCCAGGTCGGGCTCTGGTACGCGCAGCTGGAAGACGTCTATCAGCAGGAGTTTCTGAACCTCATCCACAAGCAGCCAATCGGTGACTGGACCCTGGGCGCCAACCTGGGCTACTTCCTCGGCAAAGAGGACGGCAACAAGCTGGCCGGCGAGCTGGATAACAAGACCGCCTACGCGATGCTGTCCGCCAACTACGAAGGCAACACCGTCTACCTCGGCCTGCAGAAGGTCTATGGCGATGACCAGTGGATGCGCGTCAATGGCACCAGCGGCGGCACCCTGGCCAACGACAGTTACAACTCCAGCTACGACAATGCCAAGGAGCGCTCCTGGCAACTGCGTCACGACCTGGACTTCGCGATATTCGGCATCCCCGGCCTGACGATGATGAACCGCTACATCAGCGGCGATAACGTGCACACCGGCACCGTGACTGACGGCAAGGAGTGGGGACGCGAGTCCGAGCTGGCCTATACGGTCCAGAGCGGCACGTTCAAGAGCCTCAACGTGCGGTGGCGAAACTCGTCGATGCGGCGTGACTACAGCACCAACGAGTTCGACGAAAACCGGGTCTTTGTGAGCTATCCAATCTCGCTGATGTAAGAGGCTCAAACGTCGTTGCGCGCAGCCAGTGGAACCGGCTTTAGCCGAGAAGACCTTGGGCGTCACTCCGCAAAGGTGATGCTGCTCGAACTGGCCTCTTCCCGGCCGAAGCCGGTTCCACCATCGGCATGCATACCCCTGGTCCCTGGTGGGACCGGGTTTAGCCGGGAAAGCGTCGGGCGTCGCAGTGCAACGTGACGGCGCGGCATTCTCTGGGCATCTGCGCAGTTCGGACGGACATTTCAGACAGGCGTCAGAAGGCTTACACCTTCGTCGCGTTGACAAAATTTGCGGGCCCTGTTGATAATCCCGCAAGCGTCATACGACAACCGATGACACCATAAAAACAACATCAGAATCAGGGCTTCCCACGATGACTGAATTCAACGCCCAGGCCCCGCTCAACCGCATTTTGCTGACGGGCGCCGCTGGCGGCCTCGGTAAAGTCCTGCGCGAAAGCCTGCGTCCGTTTGCCAAGATCCTGCGTCTCTCCGATATCGCCGACATGGCACCGGCGGCCGGCCCCCGCGAAGAAATCCAGATCTGCGACCTGGCCGACAAAAACGCAGTCCACCAGTTGGTCGAAGGCGTGGACGCCATCGTCCACTTTGGCGGCGTCTCGGTAGAGCGCCCTTTCGAAGAGATCCTCGGCCCGAACATCTGCGGCATCTTCCACATCTACGAAGCGGCGCGCCGACATGGCGTGAAGCGGGTGATCTTCGCCAGCTCTAACCACGTCATCGGTTTCTACCGTCAGGATGAAGTCATCGACGCCAGCGCCATGCGTCGCCCGGACAGCTACTACGGTCTGTCGAAGTCCTACGGCGAAGACATGGCCAGCTTCTACTTTGATCGCTACGGCATCGAGACCGTCAGCATCCGCATCGGCTCCTCATTCCCTGAAGCACAGAACCGCCGCATGCTCGCCAGTTGGCTGAGCTACGGCGACCTGACCCAGCTGATCGAACGCGGACTGTTCACTCCGAACGTCGGCCACACCATCGTTTATGGCGCTTCGGACAACAGCACGGTCTGGTGGGACAACCGCCTGGCCAATCACTTGGGCTATCAGCCGAAAGACAGTTCCGAGCAGTTTCGCGCCAAGGTCGAAGCGCAGCCGATGCCGGCTTCCGACGACCCCGCCATGGTGTACCAGGGCGGTGCGTTCGTGGCGTCCGGGCCGTTTGGCGACGAGTAAGACTCAACGACGACCAGGCCAACTGTGAAGTCGGCCTCTTATAATAAAAATCACGGAATGATCGTCATGGACGCAGAGCTGATTCTCGATGCACGTAACGCGACCGGTGAATCGCCGGTCTGGAACGCCCAGGAACAGGCGCTCTACTGGGTCGACATTCCGGCCCGTCGCCTCCATCGCTGGAGCCCGCAAGACGGTCTCACCACGAGTTGGGAAACGCCGGAGATGCTCGCCTGCATCGCTCGCTACGGGGACGGCAGCTGGCTGGCCGGCATGGAGAGCGGCCTGTTCCGCCTTCATCTCCAGGACGATGGCACTGTCACCACGCAACTGCTCAGCAGCGTCGAGCACGCGAATGACAACATGCGCTTCAACGACGGTCGCTGCGATCGCCAGGGCCGCTTCTGGGCCGGCACCATGTTCATGGACATGACGAAGGCACTGGCCGTGGGTTCGCTGTATCGCTACAGCGCCGGCCAGACCGAGCCGCTGACTGCCCAGCTTGCCGACATGATTGTACCCAACGGCCTGGGCTTCAGCCCGGACGGCCGCGTCATGTACCTCTCCGATTCACACCCTTCCGTGCAGAAGATCTGGGCGTTTGATTACGACACCGACACCGGCACGCCGCACAACCGCCGCCTGTTCGTGGACATGAATCAACACGCCGGCCGCCCCGACGGCGCAGCGGTGGACGCCGAGGGCTGCTACTGGATCTGCGGCAACGATGAAGGCGTGATCCATCGTTTTACGCCTGCGGGCGAGCTGGATCGCTCGCTGAGTGTGCCGGTGAAAAAGCCCGCCATGTGCGCCTTCGGCGGCTCGAATCTGGACACCCTGTACGTCACGTCCATCCGCCCCGGCGGCGACCTCAGCGACCAGCCCCTGGCCGGTGGCGTGTTTGCGCTAAACCCTGGCGTCAAGGGACTCGAAGAACCCCTGTTCAAGGGCTGAGCCACACATTCGGCCACCGCTACGCCGCAGCACCGCTTCACCGTTCGATCTGAAAAAACAATAACAACACCGGAGAACATCCATGGACTTCAAACGCAAGTTGCTCCTCGCCGCACTCCCTTTCGCGCTGTGCCTCTCGAACACAGCGCTGGCGGACATCAAAATCAAATTCGCTGAAGTGCACCCCGCAGGTTATCCGCCCGTTGTCGCTGAACAGGACATGGGCAAAAAGCTGGTAGAGCAAAGCAAAGGCGAGATCAGCTTCAAGATGTTCGCTGGCGGCGTGCTTGGCTCCGAGAAGGAAGTCGTGGAACAGGTCCAGGCCAACGCCGTCCAGATGACCCGCATCAGCCTCGGCATCGTCGGGCCGGTGGTACCGGACGTGAACGTATTTAACCTACCTTTCGTGTTCCGCGATCACGCCCACATGCGCCACGTGATTGATGGCCCGATCGGCCAGGAGATGCTCGACAAGATCACTAACTCCGAAGCCAAACTGGTCGCACTGGCCTGGATGGACGGCGGCACACGCAACCTCTACACCAAGAAACCGGTACGCACCCTCGCCGACCTCAAGGGCATGAAGATCCGCGTGCAAGGCAACCCCGTGTTCATCGACACCATCAACGCAATGGGCGGCAACGGCATTGCCATGGCGACAGGCGAGATTTTCAGCGCGCTGCAGACTGGCGTGATCGACGGCGCTGAAAACAACATGCCAACCCTGCTCGAACACAACCACTATCAGAACGCCAAGTTCTACACCCTCACCGAGCATCTGATCCTGCCGGAGCCGGTGGTGATGTCCAAAGCCGCCTGGGAAAAGCTGAACCCGGAGCAACAGACGCTGGTGAAGAAGCTGGCGGTCGAAGCCCAGGCTGAAGAACGCGTGCTGTGGGACAAGAAGTCAGCCGAGAGCGAGGCCAAGCTGAAGGCGGCGGGCGTCGAGTTCATCACGCTGACGCCTGACCAGAAGAAAGCCTTCTATGACGCGACAGCCGAGGTGCGGGCCAAACATGGCGCGCCTTACGCTGACCTGATGAAGCGCATCGAAGCCGTTCAATAAGTCCTTCAGCCCGATAGCACTGCGGTGGCGGCCCCGGCCGTTCACCGTCGTTGTGGTGAGCCTATGAAAAACACGATTCTGCGCTTCAATGACGCACTGTATCGCCTCTGCATCGGGATCGCGGGCCTGTCGATGCTGACCATGGCGCTGATCATTCCGTGGGGCATCTTCGCCCGCTACGTCCTGGGCACCGGCTCCAGCTGGCCGGAACCGACCGCCATTCTGCTGATGGTGGTGTTCACCTTTTTCGGCGCCGCCGCGAGTTATCGGGCCGGCGCGCACATGGCCGTGAATATGGCCACCGACCGCTTGCCGGAAGCCGCGCGTAACGCCGCCGCTGTGCTGGTGCAACTTCTCATGGCGGTGGTCTGCGTGTTCATGGCGGTCAAGGGCATGAAGCTGTGCCTGAACACCTGGAACCAGTTTCTGGGCGAGATGCCTGCGCTGCGGGTTGGCATCTCCTATCTGCCGATTCCCATCGGCGGCGTACTGACGCTGATTTTCGTTTTGGAGAAGCTGTTTCTGGGGGACCAGCGTCACCGTCGGGTGGTGAGTTACGACGTGGTCGAATCCAGCGAAGAGGCAGCATGATGGACGCATTTATTCTGTTGGGCAGCTTCATCGCACTGATCCTGATCGGCATGCCGGTGGCGTTCGCCCTCGGCCTGTCTGCACTGATCGGCGCGTGGTGGATCGAGATCCCGTTCGACGCGCTGATGATTCAAGTCGCGGGTGGCGTGAACAAGTTCTCGTTGCTGGCGATCCCGTTCTTCGTACTGGCCGGCGCGATCATGGCCGAGGGCGGGATGTCCCGTCGGCTCGTGGCGTTCGCCGGTGTTCTGGTGGGCTTCGTGCGCGGCGGCCTGTCGCTGGTGAACATCGTTGCCTCGACGTTCTTCGGCGCCATCTCCGGCTCGTCGGTTGCCGACACGGCGTCCGTGGGTTCGGTGCTGATTCCGGAGATGGAGCGCAACGGCTATCCGCGGGACTTCTCTACGGCGGTGACGGTGAGTGGTTCAGTGCAAGCATTGCTGACACCGCCCAGCCATAACTCGGTACTGTACTCGCTGGCCGCCGGTGGCACGGTGTCGATCGCGTCGCTGTTCATGGCCGGGATCATGCCAGGCCTGTTGCTCAGCGCCGTGATGATGGTGCTGTGCATGATCTTCGCCCGTAAGCGTAATTACCCGAAAGGCGAGGTGATACCGCTGCGCAAGGCGTTGAAAATCGCCGGTGAAGCCCTGTGGGGCATGATGGCGATGGTGATCATCCTGGGCGGCATTTTGTCGGGCGTGTTCACGGCCACGGAGTCCGCAGCGATCGCAGTGCTGTGGGCGTTCTTCGTCACCATGTTCATCTACCGCGATTACAAATGGCGCGACCTGCCAAAGCTGATGCATCGGGCCGTGCGCACGGTTTCCATCGTGATGATCCTGATCGGTTTCGCCGCCAGCTTCGGTTACATCCTGACGCTGATGGAAATCCCGATGAAGATCACCACGGCGTTTCTGACGCTGTCGGACAACCGCTACGTGATCCTGATGTGCATCAACGTCATGTTGTTGCTGCTGGGCACGGTAATGGACATGGCGCCGTTGATCCTCATCCTCACCCCGATTCTGCTGCCGGTGATCGTCGGCATCGGCGTCGATCCGGTGCACTTCGGGATGATCATGCTGGTCAACCTGGGCATCGGTTTGATCACGCCGCCTGTGGGGGCCGTGCTCTTCGTCGGCGCTGCGGTGGGCAAGGTCACAATTGAGGCCACAGTGAAAGCGCTGCTTCCCTTCTATGTCGCACTTTTCCTGGTACTGATGGCGGTGACGTACATTCCTGCAATCTCGCTGTGGCTGCCAAGCGTGGTGCTGTGATTACGGTGACAAAAAGAAAAGCTGTTGAACTGAAAACGCCCTCCTAGTGAGGGCGTTTTACTGTCGGTGCCTGCGTAGTCGCCTTCAATCCGAGGCATCCACTGACACGCGATTGCGCCCGTTTTTCTTGGATTCGTACAGCGCCTGATCCGCCCGTTCGATCAGCATCTTGTAGTCGTCCATCGGCGAGGTCATGTCAGCGACACCCAGGCTGATCGTGCAATGAATGGCTTCGCCTTCCTGCATGACGTCCAGCGCCTCGACGGCGGCGCGCAGACGCTCGGCAAACATGGCGCCCCCCTGCTTGTCGGTGTCCGGCAGCAGCACTGCGAACTCTTCGCCACCGTAACGGCCGGCGATGTCAGCGTCACGGATGTGCTCACGCACCACGTCCGCCACCCGCTGGATCACCCGATCACCGCATTGATGGCCAAAGGTGTCATTCACGCGCTTGAAGTGGTCGATGTCGAACATCACCAAAGCCGCCGACGAGCCGTACCGCACGTGCCGTGCATGCTCCAGACGCAATGCTTCTTCCCAGTGGCCGCGGTTGTACAGGCTGGTCAGGCGGTCGGTGCTCGACAGCTTCTGCAGCTCGCGGTTGGCCGCCTGCAATTGCAGACGGTTCGTCGCCACATCGGTGACGTCGTAGATCACCAGGCACACATGGGTCACCGCCCCGGTCGTCGACCGCAGGGGATACATCGTGGTGTTCTGGTACATGAAGTCTTCTTGCCCGGTGATGGGCTGGTAGCTCTTGAAATGAATCAGATAAGGGCGCTGCTCCCAGATCGTGAACGCTGGCGTGCCGAGGGTAATCACGCTGTCGATCTTGTTCTTCAGCCAGCGTTCGTTGATCTCCGGAAATAACGAAAAGAACGAACGGTTCGCCGCTTCATACGACAGTATCCCGGAACGGTTCTCCATGAAGGTGTTCCAGACCTGCACGCGGTATTCCTGATCCAGCACCACCACGCCGACGTCGATGTTCTGCGTCACGGTAAGCAGCCAGTGCAATTCCTTGAAATCGATACGATCGTTCATGAATCAGCTCATCAAATGGGCGAGTTTCCGCGACAGCAGCTCGACCGAGTCCTCGGTGAACAACATCAACAGATCGAAATGGATGTTATGGCCTTCCAGGCTGTAACTAATCTCCACAGCCAGCGTCTTCTTCCAGCGCCGCTCATTGAGACGGATCAGCTCTTCAATGCCGCTATGCAAGCCCAGAACCTGGGGGTGGCTTTGGGAAAATGCGACGTCGAGCTCCTCCGCAATGCCGCTCAGGCAGGCTCCGATCAGGATGGAAGACAGATCCAGCAACATCTCCATGTCAGAGTAGTCGGCATCGTCGATTTTCATCAACTGCGCCATGTCGGCGATTTCCGAGTCATGAAACAACAACAGCGCTTCGCCGGCGATGCCGCCACCGATATAGCCCTGACACACCGCCGTGAGCCGGTCGTTGGCCTGGGCATCGGACAACGCCATGTGCAACTCGCCTACTTCCAGCATATTGACGTTGGGCACCGGCAGTTGCACAAACACCCCTAACACCCTCGCCAGCAATGCGGCCGCGCGGCCCATCGCGACGTTCACGGTCTCGCGGAATGCATCATTGAAACTGATGGGGGTCTGGTCGACGCTCAATGCCGGGGCGCCCCACTGATTGGCGCTCTCCCCCAGCAAGCCCAGCCGCTGAAGGGTCTGCTGCAGCTGATCTGGATCGGCCGGTTTTTTCAGAAACGCGAGTGCGCCCAGTTCGAGGGTACGACGCACCGCCTCTTCCTGAACGTCGCCGGAGACAATAATGACGCTGGCTTGCAGGCTTTCCGCGCGAATGGCGGCCAACGTCTCGTAGCCGTCCATGTCCGGCATCGTCAAATCCAGCAACACCACGCTGCCCAAACCCTGACGAATCGCCTCGATCCCTTCACGGCCATTGGTTGCCGTGGTCACTGAAACGTCCCACTCAGGCGGCAAGGATCTCATCAGCTGCTTCCGCGCCATGTTGGAGTCGTCGCAAATCAATAAGGGAATCGTGGGCATTTACTTCTCACAGCAAAAGAGTTTCAGGCCTGGGCCGATGCAAGGCAGCGGGGTGAACAGTGCTTCGCACCAGACTGTAGTTGATGACGGCAGATCAAGGCATTGAGCCTGCGGGTAATTTCTACACCGAATCCACAAGGGGCTGCGTGATATGCAAGTAATGTGCTCATCAGAACTCGATCATTCCGAACAGGTGGATTTCATCCTCTCATTTGGATAGGAAGTCGCGCTGTAGCGTAACGCACCGCGAGTGCCGAGCCTACGTGAGATGCTCCCGAGCTAGCGGAGCAGGCTGGAAGACGCGCGGAAATATGCGCACAAAAAAGCCCCGACGCGAGCGCCGGGGCTTCTGATGACCACATCACTGTGGCCTTCGGATGAACCGCGAATCAGTCAGCTGACGACTTTCCCACTGTCAGCCGATGGTTCCGCATGTTCTACCGAGTGGAATTACTCAGCTTTCAGGCCATCAGCCGAAACAGCCTTGACGCCTTTGATTTTCTTGGTGATGGCTACAGCAGTTGTTTTCTGTGCTTCAGTCACAGCAACAGTCGACGACAGGGAAACCACGCCTTTGTTAGTCTCAACCTTGATGTCGGAGCCTGGAATGCCTTTTTCGGTTACCAGGTCAGCTTTGACCTTGGTGGTGATCCAGGTGTCAGAGGTAGCCTCTTTGGTTTTGGCAACTTCGTTTGCAGCTACAGTCATTGGCGCTTGAGCAGAGGTCTGAGCCATGGCTACGTTAGCCATAGTCAGAGTCAGAGCAGTGGCGGTAGCAGCAGCAATAGCGAACTTCTTCATACGGGTAACTCCTGTTTTTCTCAGAATCTGCGCCAATCTGGTTGGCTGCAGGGTTACTGGTATATCGCAAGCGCTGTGCCAACCCGCGCTCACAGAGATATTCGTTATTAATCAACGACTTATATTTTCATGGATCCGCAGCTGTCGTGCAGATTGCCCGCTTTAAGAAAGTTCCACTTGCAAGATGCATGTTCTGACGAGCCGCCGTAGTCTGGTTTTCGTTTCTAAGCCATTAATTGCATTCGAAAAAAAGAGCCCCGAAGGGCTCTTTTTATCAGCTACAGGAGAGAGGGTTTAAACCCCCGACGCCTTGGCAGCTGCGACGTCTTTGATCGACAGCTTGATGCGGCCGCGGTTATCCACGTCCAGTACCAGCACTTCGACTTCCTGACCTTCTTTCAAGATGTCGGTGACTTTCTCAACGCGAGCGTCGCTCAACATGGAGATGTGCACCAGACCGTCTTTGCCCGGCAGGATGTTGACGAACGCGCCGAAGTCGACAATGCGCTCGACCTTGCCAACGTAGATCTTGCCGATCTCGGCTTCAGCGGTAATACCCAGAACGCGCTGACGTGCAGCTTCAGCCGCTTCCTTGGTTTCGCCGAAGATCTTGATCGAGCCGTCGTCTTCGATATCGATCGACGCTTTGGTCTCTTCGCAGATGGCACGGATGGTCGCGCCGCCTTTGCCGATCACGTCACGGATCTTGTCGGTGTCGATCTTCATCGCGATCATGGTCGGCGCGTTTTCCGACAGCTCGGTGCGCGACTGACCGATGATGGTGTTCATCTGACCCAGGATGTTCAGACGCGCTTCCAGCGCCTGACCCAAAGCGATCTCCATGATCTCTTCGGTGATGCCCTTGATCTTGATGTCCATCTGCAGCGCGGTCACACCTTTGGCGGTACCGGCCACTTTGAAGTCCATGTCGCCCAGGTGGTCTTCGTCACCCAGGATGTCGGTCAGGATGGCGAACTTCTCGCCTTCTTTAACCAGACCCATGGCGATACCGGCAACCGGCGCCTTCATCGGAACACCAGCGTCCATCAGGGCCAGCGAAGCACCACAGACCGAAGCCATGGAGCTGGAACCGTTGGACTCGGTGATTTCCGATACGACACGAATGGTGTACGGGAATACGTCGGCAGCAGGCAGCATGGCCTGAACCGAACGGCGGGCCAGACGGCCGTGACCGATTTCACGACGACCTGCGCCACCCATGCGACCACACTCGCCCACCGAGAACGGAGGGAAGTTGTAGTGCAGCATGAACGGGTCTTTTTTCTCGCCTTCGAGGGTGTCGAGCAACTGAGCGTCACGCGCAGTACCCAGGGTGGCCACGACCAGCGCCTGAGTCTCGCCACGGGTGAACAGTGCAGAACCGTGAGTCTTCGGCAGAACGCCGACTTCGATGTTCAGCGGACGCACAGTCTTGGTGTCGCGACCATCGATACGCGGCTTGCCGTTGACGATGTTCTCGCGAACGGTGCGGTATTCGATTTCGCCGAAGGCTGCTTTCACTTCACTTGCGGACGGGCTGCCGTCTTCAACAGCCAGCTTGGCAACGATCTGATCCTTCAGCTCACCCAGGCGAGCATAACGATCGGCCTTGACGGTGATGGTGTAGGCCTCGGAGATCGCTGCGCCGAACTCGGAGCGGATGGCGCCCAGCAGTTCAGTGGCTTCGGCTTTCGGCGCCCAATTCCAGGTTGGATTGGCAGCTTCGGCGGCCAGCTCTTTGACGGCCTTGATAACCGACTGGAATTCGTCGTGGGCGAACAGCACAGCGCCCAGCATCTGGTCTTCGGTCAGTTCTTTGGCTTCCGATTCAACCATCAGTACCGCTTCTTCGGTACCGGCAACGACCATGTCCAGGCTCGATGCTTTCAGTTGCTCGTAAGTCGGGTTCAGCAGGTAGCCGGTGCTCTCGTGGAAAGCAACGCGCGCGGCACCGATCGGGCCGTCGAACGGAATGCCGGAGATTGCCAGGGCAGCGGACGTACCGATCATCGCAGCGACGTCCGGATCGGTTTTCTTGCTGGTGGAGACGACAGTGCAGACAACCTGCACTTCGTTCATGAAGCCTTCCGGAAACAGTGGGCGGATCGGACGGTCGATCAAACGCGAGGTCAGTGTTTCTTTTTCGGAAGGACGGCCTTCACGCTTGAAGAAACCACCAGGGATCTTGCCAGCGGCGTAGGTCTTTTCCTGGTAGTGAACGGAAAGAGGGAAAAAGCCTTTGCTCGCGTCTGCATGCTTGGCGCCGACCACAGTCACGAGAACGGTGACGTCGTCGTCAACGGTGACCAATACAGCACCAGAGGCTTGACGGGCAATGCGGCCAGTCTCGAGGGTTACGGTCGATTGACCGAATTGAAATTTCTTGATTACCGGGTTCACGGTTTCCTACCTTCTTTGTGGCTCTTGGGGAACTGGTTTCTTGCGAATTCTTGGGCAGCGAGGGGAATCGGACCCTTCGGCAGCCCAGATACAACTAGAGGCTGGGAGCCCGCCAGCCCACTGGTAAAACCAGCGGAGCATGACGAACAACCAACCTCTATCCGAGTCGTTATTAGCGACGCAGACCCAGACGACCGATCAGGGCGCTGTAACGGCTAACGTCCTTACCTTTCAGGTAATCCAGCAACTTGCGACGCTGGTTTACCATACGGATCAAACCACGACGGGAGTGGTGATCCTTACCGTTGGCCTTGAAGTGGCCTTGCAGTTTGTTGATGTTGGCGGTCAGCAGTGCAACTTGCACTTCTGGCGAACCAGTATCACCAACAGCTTGCTGGTAGTCGGTTACGATCTGAGCTTTATCTTCAACGCTGAGTGCCATTTGGGCATTCCTTTTTATCAAGAAACCGCTCCTGGGAGACGGCTTCAACAGGCCGAGAGCTGACTCTCGTATTTAAATGTGAGGAGTGACCATGCCTGTTAACAGCCACCCTCGTACCGCCGTGCCAGGACACCCTGCCGCGACGGGTCCGGTCACTCTGACCGAATCAGTCGACGCGGCGCAATGCGCCCGTCCTCACTCACTTCACCGATCCCGATGAAGCGTCCTTCATGATCCTGCACCCGCACCATGCCAAACTTCGGCGCGTCGGGGGCTCTGACTGGCTGACCATGCAACCAGTAAAACGAACTGTGCTCCGAGAACTGCAACAACGGCCAATCCAGCAACCCGCTGTCCGATGGCATCAGGAAGCGATCGACCGCCTCATTACCGCCTTCGGCATGCACCGCTTCCAGCTCTTCCAGCGTTACCGTCTGGGCCAGCGTGAAAGGGCCGGCCTGGGTGCGACGCAACTGAGCGACGTATGCACCGCAGCCCAGCTTCTCACCGATATCTTCCACAAGCGTACGAATATAGGTGCCTTTGGTGCAGTCGACAGCCAAACGAGCGGTCTCACCTTCACACGCCAATAATTCCAGGCGCGCAATAGTAACAGAACGCGGTTCGCGCTCCACCACTTCCCCAGCCCGGGCCAGCTTGTATAACGGCTGACCGTCCCGCTTGAGGGCGGAGTACATCGGCGGTATCTGACTGATATCCCCGCGAAATGCCGGAAGCACTGCTTCGATATCCGAGCGACCAACGGTCACAGGCCGCGTTTGCAGAACCTCACCCTCGGCGTCGGCCGTGGTGGTGGTCTTGCCGAGCTGCATCAGGGTTTCATAACCCTTGTCGGAGTCGAGCAGGTACTGCGAAAACTTTGTCGCCTCACCGAAGCACAGCGGCAGAACGCCGGTCGCCAGCGGATCAAGACTGCCGGTGTGGCCGGCTTTTTCTGCGTTGAGCAACCAGCGCACTTTTTGTAGCGCGGCGTTGGACGTGAAGCCCAGCGGCTTGTCGAGCAGGATGATCCCGCTGACGTTACGGCGAATACGCTTGACCTGAGCCACGCCTTATTCCTCCGGACCGTCTTGCTTGGGTGCGGCTTGGTGCTGACCATCTTCAGCCACGGCACGCTCGATCAAGGCCGACAAGTGCGCGCCACGGGCAACGCTTTCGTCGTAATGGAAATGCAGCTGCGGAACGCTGCGCAGCTTCATCTCACGCGCCAGTTGCATACGCAGGAAGCCTGCAGCGGCGTTGAGCACTTTGATCGACTGCGCGATCTCTTCGGCGCTGTCCTGACCCATCACGGTCATGAAGATTTTCGCGTGACCGACATCACGGCTGACGTCGACGGCGGTGATGGTGACCAAACCCACGCGGGGGTCTTTGATTTCACGACGGATCAGCTGTGCCAGCTCACGCTGCATCTGATCGCCGATACGTTGGGTACGGCTGTATTCTTTTGCCATGTCTTGTTACCTGTCACTGCTGACCCATGGCAAAAGCCATGTGGTCTGAAAGCGGCAAACGCCCGGCCTGGCGAGAGCCGGACCGGGCGTTGCGTTTAGAGTCCATGACCGACGCCTGGCATTTTCATGCGGCGCAAGCCACGACTCCTGAAGCTCGCGATTTAGAGGCTGCGAGCCACTTGGACCTTCTCGAAGACTTCGATCTTGTCACCGACCTTGACGTCGTTGTAGCTCTTGACGCCGATACCGCATTCCATGCCGGCACGTACTTCGGAAGCGTCATCCTTGAAGCGGCGCAGGGATTCCAGCTCGCCTTCGAAGATAACGATGTCTTCACGCAGTACACGGATTGGACGGTTACGGAAGACAACGCCTTCGATGACCATGCAACCGGCGATCGCGCCGAATTTCGGCGAGCGGAACACGTCGCGGACTTCAGCGATACCCAGGATATTCTCCCGAACGTCACTGCCAAGCATACCGGTGAGGGCCTTCTTGACGTCTTCGATGATGTCGTAGATGACGTTGTAGTAACGCATATCCAGACCTTCCTGCTCGACGATCTTGCGCGCGCCAGCATCGGCACGCACGTTGAAGCCGAACAGTACAGCGTTGGAGGCCAGTGCCAGGTTGGCGTCGCTTTCGGTGATACCACCGACACCGCCGCCCACTACACGCACTTGCACTTCGTCGTTACCCAGGCCATTCAAGGCACCCTGCAACGCTTCCAGAGAACCACGGACATCGGATTTGAGGACGATGTTGAGCGTCTTCTTCTCTTCCTGACCCATGTTCTCGAAGATGTTTTCCAGCTTGCCGGCGTGAGCACGGGCCAGCTTGACTTCGCGGAACTTGCCTTGACGGAACAGAGCCACTTCACGGGCTTTCTTCTCGTCGGCAACAACGCTCATCTCGTCGCCAGCGTCCGGCGTACCATCCAGGCCGAGAATCTCGACAGGGATCGACGGACCGGCTTCCTTGATTGGCTTGCCGTTCTCGTCGAGCATTGCCCGAACGCGACCGTAGTTGGAGCCAACCAGAACCATGTCGCCCTGACGCAGCGTACCGTCCTGAACCAGAACAGTGGCAACCGGGCCACGGCCCTTGTCCAGACGCGATTCAACCACAACACCACGACCCGGAGCCGACGGCGTTGCCATCAATTCCAGAACTTCGGCCTGCAGCAGAACGGCTTCAAGCAGCTCGTCCACGCCGGTACCCATCTTCGCGGAGACCGAGACGAAAGGTGTCTCGCCGCCCCACTCTTCGGACGTTACGCCGTGAACGGACAGCTCACTGCGGATACGGTCCAGGTCGGCGCCCGGTTTGTCGATTTTGTTAACGGCTACGACCAGCGGAACACCGGCAGCCTTGGCGTGTTGCACGGCTTCGATGGTCTGCGGCATCACGCCGTCGTCTGCAGCGACAACCAGAATCACGATGTCGGTTGCCTTGGCACCACGGGCACGCATTGCGGTAAACGCAGCGTGACCCGGGGTATCGAGGAACGTCACCATGCCACGCTCGGTTTCTACGTGGTATGCACCGATGTGCTGGGTGATACCACCGGCTTCGCCAGCAGCCACCTTGGCGCGTCGGATGTAGTCGAGCAGCGAAGTTTTACCGTGGTCAACGTGACCCATGACCGTTACAACCGGCGCACGGGAGAACGTCTCACCTTCAAACTTCAGGGACTCGGCCAGGGAATCTTCCAGCGCGGTGTCGCTGACCAGGGTCACTTTGTGGCCCAGTTCTTCAGCGACCAGCTGGGCAGTCTCCTGATCCAGAACCTGGTTGATGGTGGCCGGAGTACCCAGCTTGAACATGAACTTGATGATCTCGGCAGCTTTGACCGACATCTGCTGAGCGAGATCGCCCACGCTGATGGTTTCGCCGATCTTCACTTCACGAACCAGAGGACCGGTAGGGCTCTGGAAACCGTGAGCATTACGCTTCTTCAGCTTGGCCTTGCCGCGACCGCCGCGACGGAAGCCATCGCTTTCTTCGTCGGTAGTACGAGGAGCAACGCGTGGCGTTGGCGCCTTTTCCTTGACCGATGCGCGATGCGGGGCGTTCTTGCGATCGCCGTCACCACCGCCGCCGCTGCGACGATTGTTATCGTCGTTGCGTGGTTTGTCAGGGCGACGCTGTTCGTCTTTCTTGCGATCGGCGACAGGTGCAGCAGGTGCCGCAGCCGGAGCCTCCCGAGCTGGCTCGGCAGCTTGCGGAGCCGGTGCCGGCGCTGCAACAGCCTCGGCAGCGGGGGCACCCGACGAAGGCTGACGGCGCGCTTCTTCTTCGGCACGCTGGCGGGATTCTTCTTCAGCCTTTTGACGAGCGGCGTTTTCTACCGCACGACGTTCGTCCAGCTCGCGCTTGCGTTCGGCTTCGATTTCTTCCGGGCTGCGCTGAACAAAGACTTTCTTTTTACGTACTTCAACGCTGATGCTTTTGCTGCCAGCAACGCGAAGGGTACTGGTGGTCTTGCGCTGCAAAGTGATCTTGCGCGGTTCTTCCACCTTGGCCTTGTGACCGCTTTTCAGGTGCGTCAACAGGGCTTGCTTTTCGATATCGGTCACAACTTGTTCGGCGGCGTTGTGCGGCAAACCTGCCTCACGCATCTGCTGTAACAGGCGCTCTACCGGTGTGTCGACCGTCTTGGCCAGTTCTTTCACCGTGACTTGCGTCATGCACTTCTCTCCTCAGGCCGCATCTACTTACTCGAACCAATGGGCTCGGGCGGCCATGATCAACTTGCCGGCACGATCATCGTCAATGCCGTCGATGTCGAGCAGATCGTCAATAGACTGCTCGGCCAGGTCTTCGCGGGTAATTACGCCGCGCACCGCCAGTTCCATCGCCAAATCCTTGTCCATACCCTCAAGCGAGAGCAGGTCTTCGGCCGGATGGGCGTCTGCCAGCTTTTCCTCAGTAGCGATGGCTTTAGTCAACAAACGATCCTTGGCACGAGCGCGAAGCTCGTTGACGGTGTCTTCGTCAAAGCCGTCGATGTTGAGCATTTCTTCCAACGGTACGTAGGCAATCTCTTCCAGGCTGGTGAAGCCTTCGTCTACCAGAACCTGAGCGAGATCCTCATCGACTTCCAGCTCGTCGATAAAGTTGCGCAGGATGTCGCCGGTTTCCGCTTGCTGCTTGGCCTGGATGTCCGATTCGGTCATCACGTTAAGGGTCCAGCCAGTCAGCTGACTGGCCAGACGCACGTTCTGGCCACCACGGCCAATCGCCTGGGCGAGGTTGTCTGCGCCTACAGCGATGTCCATGGCGTGGGCATCTTCATCAACGATGATCGCTGCCACTTCGGCAGGCGACATGGCGTTGATGACGAACTGCGCCGGGTTATCGTCCCAAAGCACGATATCCACACGTTCGCCGCCCAACTCGCCGGAAACAGCCTGCACGCGAGAACCACGCATGCCGATGCACGCGCCTTGCGGGTCAATGCGTTTGTCCTTGGAGCGAACTGCGATCTTTGCACGCGAACCAGGATCACGGGAGGCAGCCATCACCTCAATGAGTCCTTCGGCGATTTCCGGAACTTCAATCCGGAACAGCTCGATCAGCATTTCCGGCGCGGTACGCGACAGGATCAACTGAGGGCCGCGGTTTTCGGTGCGGATCTCTTTGAGCAATGCACGGACGCGGACACCCACGCGGAAAGTCTCCCGCGAAATGATGTCTTCACGCGCCAGCAGAGCTTCGGCATTGTTACCAAGGTCGACGATGACATTGTCACGTGTAACTTTTTTAACAGTGCCGGAAATGATTTCGCCCAGACGCTCACGGTAGGCGTCCACGACTTGAGCTCGCTCAGCTTCGCGAACTTTCTGCACAATGACTTGCTTGGCAGTTTGCGCGGCGATGCGGCCGAACTCGATGGAATCGATCTTTTCTTCTACTACGTCGCCAACGTTGGCGCCCGGGTGCGTCAGGGCAACTTTGCTCGGCCACGTTTCGATAGCCGGGTCGTCGAGGTCGTCTTCTTCGACGACGGTCCAGCGACGGAAAGTCTCATAGGCACCTGTTTGACGATTAATCTCGACACGCAGGTCTACTTCATCTTCAAAACGCTTCTTGGTGGCCGTGGCCAGAGCTATCTCAAGCGCTTCAAAAATCACATCGGCCGGTACGCCTTTTTCATTGGATACCGATTCAACAACCAGCAATACTTCTTTGCTCATCGTACGCCTCGCCTTTCGCAAGCCATTGGATCCGCGGGATCCGCTGTATCTGGCACGTCTTAGTCAAACGTGGGAATAATGTTGGCTTTGTCGATCAGATCGATCGGCAACAGAAACTCGTGATCTTCAACCTGAACCACGACGTCCTGCTCCTCCACCCCGCGGAGAAGGCCTTGAAAGTTGCGTCGACCTTCAAACGGCGAACGCAGCTTTATCTTCACTTGTGCCCCGGCAAACTCGGCAAACTGCTCAATCGTGAACAGTGGGCGTTCCATGCCTGGAGAGGAAACTTCGAGCGTGTATTCGGAGCTGATCGGATCTTCCACATCCAGAATACCGCTGATCTGACGGCTGACGATCGCGCAATCGTCCACCAACACGCCGCCTTCTTTATCGATATAGACGCGCAACATCGAGTGACGCCCTTGAGACGAATACTCGATACCCCAGCATTCATAGCCTAGGGCCACGACCACCGGGGCCAACAAGGCCTGCAACTCTTCTAGCTTGCTCGACACCTGAACCCCCTCGTGCATGCTGCAAATAAAAAATGGGCAAAAGCCCAATCATGAAAACGCCGGCGAAAAGCGGCGTCATAAAGTGTCCAGCTAACAAAAAGCCCCTGAAAAGGGGCTCCGCTAAAACTGGTTGCGGGGGCTGGATTTGAACCAACGACCTTCGGGTTATGAGCCCGACGAGCTACCAGACTGCTCCACCCCGCGACAAAGCTGGGGCGGAAGTATACGACCGATCCAAATTTGGGTCAATCCGACACATCCACCTACAAGAAAGCCCGCTACTGCGGGCTTTCTTGTTAATTGGTACCGAGAAGGGGACTCGAACCCCTACACCCTATGGGCACAACCACCTCAAGGTTGCGTGTCTACCAATTCCACCACCTCGGCATTACAACTCTTTTGCAGCCCCAAAAACAGCTGCGAATCCGTTATTACTTTTGCTCTGGAGTGACAGGAACATCAGCAGGTACTGCAGCTGGTTTCTGTTGCCCTTCCAGAACCGGAACATCATCTGCTGCCGGCTTTTGTTTCACTTCCAGTACAGCTGGATTTGGCAAACCTACTTGAGTCAGCTGGTGAGCTTTCTCTTTAGCAAAGTAACCTAACCCTAAGCTAGTCATGAAGAAACAGGCGGCAAGTATAGCAGTAAGTTTACTGAGAAAGGTAGAGGAACCTTGTCCACCGAACACAGTATTTGATGCACCTGCTCCAAATGATGCGCCAGCGTCGGCACCTTTACCCTGCTGCAGCAAAACCAGAGCAACAACGCCCAGTGCACCCAGCAGATGAAGAACGACTACGACTGTTTCCAGCATTTTTTCAGTTTCCCGCGGCGCGAATGATCGCACCGAACTCATCTGCATTCAGGGAGGCGCCACCAATGAGGCCTCCATCGATATCCGGCATGCCGAACAGTTCGACCGCATTGGCCGCCTTCACGCTGCCGCCATATAGAAGACGCACACCTTGTGCGACTTCAGAATTCTCTTTCATCAACTGCGCACGAATCGCTGCGTGCACTTCCTGAGCCTGTTCCGGCGAGGCAGTCAATCCGGTACCGATGGCCCAGACTGGCTCATAAGCAACTACCGCATTAACGAAAGCACCGATGCCAAGCTCCTCGATGATGCTGTCCAGCTGCTGCCCGACAACTTCAAGCGTCTTGCCCGCCTTGCGCTCTTCGAGCGTCTCACCGATACACAGTATCGGCGTCAGACCTGCCGCCTGGACGGCCTCGAACTTGCGATTAAGCACCTCATTGCTCTCGCCCATTATCTGGCGACGCTCAGAGTGCCCGACAAGCACAAACTTGCAACCTGCATCCGCCAACTGAGTCGACGACACCTCTCCAGTCAACGCGCCCTGGCCTGCCTGATGAGCGCAATTCTGCGCACCGACAGAGATCGACTGCCCTTCCAGGCAATCAACCACAAGACTCACGTGCAGGCTAGGCGGGAAGACCGCCACATCTACTACGCCACCCGGAAGGGCGAGATTTGCAAGACCCTCGATCAGCTCAGCGACGCTGGCGCGGGTACCGTGCATCTTCCAGTTACCAGCTACCATAGGGCGACGCATGCTGTACCTCGTCGGTCAAAGTGGGCGCAGATGTTACCCAACAGTTTCAACACTGGCAAGCCGAAATCAGGCGCAAACTTCAGCAACCAGTTTTGCCAGTTCATCGGCATACCCGCGGACCAGGGTTTCGTCCTCGCCCTCGACCATTACCCGGACCAGCGGCTCGGTACCGGACTTGCGCAGAAGTACACGCCCACGCCCGCCCATGGCGGCGGTCACGCGGTCACACGCTTCAATGACAGCAGGGTGCTTGACCGGATCAACACCTCCACCCTCAAAGCGCACGTTAATCAGTACCTGAGGGCATTTCTTCAAACCTGAACGCGATTGCGCGAGGCTCTGACCGGTACGCTTCATCGACAGCAGTACCTGAAGCGCGGCGATGATCGCATCCCCCGTCGTGGTATGCCGGAAGCACACGACATGACCCGAGTTCTCGCCGCCCACCTGCCAGTCACGCTCCAGCAGCTCGGCGATGACATAACGGTCGCCCACGTTGGCGCGCACGAACGGGATGTCAAGATCCGCAAGTGCCAGCTCCAGCCCGAGGTTGCTCATCAGGGTGCCGACGACACCTCCCTGCAACTGGCCTCGCTCCTGTAGGTCACGCGCGATGATGTAAAGCAGTTCATCGCCATCGACGATCGCGCCGGTGTGGTCGACCATCAGCACGCGGTCGCCATCACCGTCAAAACCGATGCCCAAGTCAGCGCCATGCTCAACAACGGCAGCCTGCAGCGCTTCCATGTGGGTGGAGCCGCAGTTGTCATTGATGTTGAGCCCGTTAGGGGCCGCCGACAGCACGGTCACCTCGGCGCCAAGCTCACGGAACACATTCGGCGCCACTTTGTACGTTGCACCGTGGGCGCAATCGACAACGAGCTTCAGCCCCTCAAAATCAGTACTGGTCGGAACACTGCTCTTACAAAATTCGATATAACGGCCCGCAGCGTCGTTGATACGCGACACTTTGCCTAGCTTATCTGACTCCTCGACCGTCATAGGCGAGTCGAGGAGCTCTTCGATCATGAGTTCGATTTCATCAGGCAACTTGGTGCCCTGCCCGGAGAAAAATTTGATGCCGTTGTCGTAGTGCGGGTTGTGCGACGCACTGATCACGATGCCCGCTTCGGCATGAAACGTACGCGTCAGATAAGCAATCGCAGGCGTCGGCATCGGACCCAGCAGCATCACATCCGCTCCGGCTGCGGACAAACCTGCCTCAAGCGCCGACTCGAACATGTAGCCCGAAATACGTGTGTCCTTGCCGACCAGGATCCGGCATGCGCCCATTTTCCGGAAGGCCATCCCTGCTGCCCATCCCAATTTCAGCATGAAATCAGGGGTGATCGGGAATTGGCCTACACGTCCGCGGATACCGTCGGTACCGAAGTATTTTTTTGTGCTCATGGGTGCTCCAGATTTCTTATTTAGCTGATTCAACAGCAGCAATCATACGCACCACGTCTACCGTCTCCGGGACGTCATGCACACGCAGGATTTTTGCGCCTTTGGCCATCGCCATGGCGGCCAGCGCCAGCGCACCATTTAGACGCTGATCAACAGGCTTGTCGAGAACCTTGCCGATCATGCTCTTGCGAGAGACGCCGACCAGCAGCGGACGGCCCAAAGCATGGAGCGCCTCCATATGCTTGAAGAGGCTCAGATTATGCTCGAGGGTTTTGGCAAACCCGAATCCCGGATCGAGGATGATGTTCTCAACCGGAATGCCTGCCGCGACGCACTGCTCCATGCGCTCGCGCAAGAATGCACTGACCTCGGCGACCAGGTCTGTGTAGTGAGGATCATTCTGCATGTCCGTAGGCTCGCCGCGCATGTGCATGAGGCAAACAGGCAAACCCGTCGCTACAGCGGCGTCCAGCGCCCCGTCTCGACGCAGCGAGCGAACATCGTTGATGAGGCCTGCCCCCAGTCGCGCCGTCTCGCGAATGACGGACGGCGTTGAGGTATCCACTGAGATAATGACATCCAGCTCGGCGCTGATCGCCTCGACGACAGGCGCCACACGCTCCAGTTCTTCAACAGGAGAAACAGATCGCGCACCAGGGCGAGTCGACTCTCCACCGACATCGATCAAGGTCGCGCCCGCCAGCATCATCGCTTCGGCATGACGCAACGCGAGGTCGCGCTGCGCAAAGCGCCCGCCGTCCGAGAACGAATCAGGAGTGATATTGAGGATTCCCATCACATGCGTGCGGGATAAATCAAGAACCCGGTTGCCGCAAGGCAACCGGGTCGGGTGAAGCGCAGAAGTCATGTCAGACCTTAGTGTTCGGCAGCAGGGCCGCCAATCGGCGATTCCGGACGCGGACCTACAGGTGCGATTGGAGTACCGGAATCTCCGGAGCCACCTTCCCAATCACGAGGCTCACGCGGTGTGCGGCCTGCCATGATGTCATCGATTTGTTCGGCATCGATGGTTTCGTACTTCATCAGCGCATCAGCCATTGCTTCCAGCTTGTCACGATTATCCGTGAGGATCTGTCTGGCCGTGCCGTAGCACTGATCAATGATGCTGCGCACTTCAGAGTCGATAAGACGTGCCGTGTCACCTGAGAGGCTGGAATTTTGACCGCCGCCACCACGACCGAGGTACCCGCCTTCGTCTTCGTCCGAATACATCAACGGACCCAGCTTCTCGGAAAGACCCCACTTGGTGACCATGTTCCGAGCGATCTGGCTGGCCCGCATGATGTCGTTGGAAGCACCGGTGGTCACGCCATCGAAGCCCAGTGTCATTTCTTCCGCAATACGCCCACCGTACAGCGAGCAGATCTGACTGATCAATGCACGCTTGGACAGACTGTAGCGATCCTCCTCCGGGAGGAACATCGTGACACCCAACGCACGACCGCGAGGGATGATCGACACCTTGTACACCGGATCATGCTCTGGCACGACGCGACCAACGATTGCGTGACCTGCCTCGTGGTAAGCCGTGTTCCGCTTCTCTTTGTCGGACATGACCATCGACTTGCGCTCGGCGCCCATCATGATCTTGTCTTTCGCCAACTCGAATTCTTTCATCTCGACGATGCGCTTGCCGGTACGAGCGGCAAACAGCGATGCCTCGTTGACCAGGTTTGCCAAGTCGGCACCGGAGAACCCAGGAGTACCACGAGCAATAACACCTGGCTGAACGTCGTCACCCATTGGCACTTTACGCATGTGTACTTTGAGAATCTGTTCACGACCACGGATGTCGGGCAAGCCCACGACTACCTGACGGTCGAAACGGCCTGGACGCAGCAGTGCCGGGTCGAGGACGTCTGGACGGTTGGTGGCGGCAATCACGATGATGCCGTCATTCATTTCAAAGCCGTCCATCTCAACCAGCAACTGGTTGAGCGTCTGCTCACGCTCATCATGACCGCCGCCCATGCCGGCGCCACGGTGGCGACCTACCGCATCGATTTCGTCGATGAAGATGATGCAAGGCGCATGCTTCTTGGCTTGCTCGAACATGTCACGGACCCGGCTTGCACCAACACCGACGAACATTTCAACGAAGTCAGAACCGGAAATCGTGAAGAACGGGACCTTGGCTTCACCGGCGATGGCTTTCGCCAACAAGGTTTTACCAGTACCCGGAGGACCCACCATCAGAACGCCACGCGGGATGCGACCACCCAAGCGCTGGAACTTGCCCGGGTCGCGCAGAAACTCGACGAGCTCGCCGACTTCTTCTTTGGCCTCATCACAACCGGCAACGTCAGCCAGTGTCGTCTTCACCTGATCTTCGGACAGCAGACGCGCTTTGCTTTTGCCAAAGCTCATCGGGCCGCCCTTACCACCTGCACCACCTTGCATCTGGCGCATGAAGAACATGAAGACAGCAATAATCACGAGGATGGGGAAGCTGGCGACGAGAAGCTGAGTCCAGATGCTTTGCTGCTCTGGTTGCTTGCCTTCGATCACTACGTTGTTGTCGACCAGATCACCGATAAGACCGTTATCCTGGATAGCCGGTCGGATGGTCTTGAAGGAGTCGCCATCGCTGCGCTTGCCGGTGATGACGTAACCGTCAACGGCAACCTTCTCCACCTTGCCGTCCTTCACCTGCTGGATGAATTCGGAATAGTTGAGGGTCTGCGGCTCGTTAGGACTGGAGAAGTTGTTCATCACGGTCACGAGAACCGCCGCGATGATCAACCACAGGATCAAATTCTTTGCCATATCGTTCAATTAGCTACCCTCTGAAGCAAGCTCCACGCTGGAGCGTGCCTCGCATGATATTTACCGGCCTAACGTACTACAGATCCTACAGGCGTGGCAGGCGGCGTCTGTAACCCTTTGTGAAACTTTGACTACGCGATGTTGGTTACGCTCCCTTGATTAAGCTATTTGAAAAAAGCTATCGCTTGATCAAAGGCGCTCATCGCTTGCCGATCCTTCTATGCCGCGAAACCCGCGACCCAACAAATATTGCTCCCTGGACCGGTCCCGCGACGACAAAGGCTTGCGCATCTGCACCTTGTCGAACAACTTGCGGATGTCCTTGTGGTACACGTCAAAGCCCTCACCCTGGAAGACCTTGATCAGGAAATCACCACCAGGACGCAGTACACGGCCGGCCAGATCCAACGCCAGTTCACAGAGGAACATCGCGCGCGGCATATCCACAGCGCTCAATCCACTCATATTGGGGGCCATGTCGGAAATCACAAGGTCTACCTGCGTATTACCCACAGCCTCAAGGATCTGGGCGAGCACTTCATCCTGGGTGAAATCCCCCTGGATGAAGGTCACGTCGGGGATGCTGTCCATTTCCAGAATGTCCGATGCAATCAAACGGCCCTGACCACCAATCAGACGACTGGTCACTTGGGACCAGCCCCCTGGTGCTGCGCCAAGGTCGATGACCGTCATGCCGGGACGAATGATTTTGTCTTTTTCCTGGATCTCGAGAAGCTTGTAACTGGCGCGGGAACGGTAACCATCCCGCTGCGCCATTTTGACGTACTTGTCGTCGAAGTGTTCTTTAAGCCAGTTATGGCTGGTTTTGGAACGTGCCACGGAGCACCTCAAAAAATTAGGACGAGTCGCGATTAACCGGGCGGTCCCGGACTCGCTCGGGTAAACTGGCCGCCGCTTTTTACAAGATCAGACGCAGAGGTCAGATTATGCCGCTCACTCAAGAGCAGAAGAAACAATACAAATCCATTGGTCACCATCTGAAACCGGTGTTGATGGTGGCGGACAATGGTCTGACTGAGGGTGTGCTGGCCGAACTGGAGCGCGCGCTGGGCGATCACGAGTTGATCAAGATCAAACTCAACATCCTCGACCGCGAAAGCCGCCTGGCAGCCATCGCTGAATTGTGCAAAGTCGGCAAGGCCGATCTGGTGCAGGTCATCGGCAAAATGGCGCTGATCTACCGCAAGAACCCGAAGGTCAACAAGCAGCTGTCCAACGTCCACCGCTTCAACTGATCTTGTCAGGTCAGCGACCAATGATCGCTGGCCTTCCGATTCGGCGCCCACCTGCAAAGATGAGCGCCGACCCGGCAGACCCGGTCATACCAGAGCTGCGACTGCCGGCTCGAAAGATCAACCAATGACCTTCGAACCGGCTGCCTGAATCAACACCCGCGCAATGCGGGTGTCGATCATCAAACGTGACGCACTTCCACGATTTCGTACTCGATCACACCGCTAGGTGTTTTCACAGCGACGACATCGCCCTCTTCTTTCCCAATCAACGCGCGAGCAAGCGGCGAACCTACCGAAATCTTGCCCAGTTTGAAGTCAGCTTCGTCCTCGCCCACGATATGGTAGGTAACGCGCTCGTCCGTCTCTACGTTGGCAATTTCGACCGTCGTGCCGAAGATCACCTTGCCAGTGTGAGGGATGGTAGTGACGTCGATGATCACCTGATTCTGGATCCGGCCTTCGATGTCGCGGATACGCGCTTCGACCATGCCCTGTTGTTCGCGAGCGGCGTGGTATTCGGCGTTTTCCTTGAGATCGCCCAGCTCACGCGCAGTCCCGATGTCCTGGCTGAGCTTGGGACGAACCACCTTGGTCAGGTGTGCGTGTTCTTCTTCCAGGGCGCGAGCGCCCTGAACGGTCATTGGATACTTGATCATGCTTTGAGTCCTGCGTGTAGATCCTGCAAGCGGCGCACGGTTTTTTCAGGACCGAACTTCAGCGCTTCACAGATGGCCTCGCCCGCAGCAATGGTCGTGGTGCAGTAAATCTTGTGCTGCAGGGCATTGCGGCGAATGGAGTAGGAGTCGGCGATCGACTGACGACCTTCGGTGGTGTTGATGATCAGCGTGACTTCGTCATTCTTGATCATGTCGACCACGTGTGGACGGCCCTCGGTCACCTTGTTGACGCGGCGCACTTTCAGACCGGCCTCTTCAATCAGGCGTGCAGTGCCGGCGGTTGCAACGATGTCGAAGCCCAGCTCGATCAAGCTGCGTGCAACACCTGCCACCAGGGGCTTGTCGTCATCACGCACGCTGATGAACGCCGTTCCGCCAGTCGGTAGCACTTCACTGGCGCCCATCTGGGCTTTGGCGAAGGCTTCTCCGAAGGTGTCACCGACACCCATGACTTCACCGGTCGACTTCATCTCCGGGCCGAGGATCGGGTCAACGCCCGGGAACTTGGCGAACGGGAACACCGCCTCTTTCACGCTGTAGAAATTCGGAATGATTTCTTTGGTGAAGCCGAGTTCTTTCAGGGTTTTACCGGCCATGACGCGAGCTGCAATCATCGCCAGCGAGACACCAATGCACTTCGAAACGAACGGCACAGTACGCGAGGCGCGCGGGTTCACTTCAATGACGTAGATATCTTCACCCTGCAATGCCAGTTGCACGTTCATCAGGCCGACAACGCCGAGCTCCAGGGCCATTTTCTTGACCTGCTCACGCATTTCGTCCTGGATATGCGCCGGCAGCGAATACGGAGGCAGCGAGCATGCCGAGTCACCGGAGTGAACGCCGGCCTGTTCGATGTGCTGCATGATTGCGCCGATCACCACGTCGGTACCGTCGCAGACGGCATCAACGTCCATTTCGATCGCGCAGTTGAGGAAGTGATCAAGCAGCACCGGGCTGTCGTTGGACACTTGAACCGCTTCACGCAAGTAGCGCTTGAGTTCGTCTTCTTCGTAGACGATTTCCATCGCACGGCCGCCCAGTACATAGGACGGACGCACCACCAGCGGGTAGCCGATCTTCGCAGCGGCCCGAATCGCTTCGTCTTCGCTGCGCACCGTAGCGTTTGGCGGTTGACGCAGGTTCAGTCGCTCAACCATTTGCTGGAAGCGCTCGCGGTCTTCTGCACGGTCAATGGCGTCCGGGCTGGTGCCGATGATCGGCACGCCTGCAGCCTCCAGCGCGCGAGCCAGTTTCAACGGGGTCTGCCCGCCGTACTGAACGATCACGCCTTTCGGCTTCTCGACGCGGACGATTTCCAGCACGTCTTCCAGGGTCACTGGCTCGAAGTACAGCCGGTCGGAGGTGTCGTAGTCGGTCGATACGGTTTCCGGGTTGCAGTTGACCATGATGGTCTCGTACCCGTCCTCCCGCAGCGCCAGCGCAGCGTGCACGCAGCAGTAGTCGAACTCGATGCCCTGGCCAATGCGGTTCGGACCGCCACCCAGAATCATGATCTTGTCGCGATTCGTCGGGCTGGCTTCGCACTCTTCCTCGTACGTGGAGTACATGTACGCAGTGTCGGTGGCGAACTCTGCGGCGCAGGTATCAACGCGCTTGTAGACCGGCAGCACGTCCAGCTTGTGACGGTGCGTGCGCAGGTTTTTCTCGGTCACACCCAGCAGCTTGGCCAGGCGTGCGTCCGAGAAGCCCTTGCGCTTGAGGCGATACATAATGTCGCGGTCAATCGCCGACAGACCGAGAGTCTTGACCTTCTCCTCGTCCTTGATCAGGTCTTCGATCTGCACCAGGAACCAGGGGTCAATCATGTTCATGCCGAAAATCTGTTCAACCGTCATGCCGGCACGGAAAGCGTCGGCTACGTACCAGATGCGCTCGGCACCCGGAACCGTCAGTTCGCGCTTGAGAATGCTCATGCTTTCCGGATTGCTCAGGTCCAGCTTCGGATCGAGACCGCTGACGCCCACTTCAAGGCCGCGCAGGGCTTTCTGCAGGGATTCCTGGAACGTGCGGCCGATGGCCATGACTTCGCCGACCGATTTCATTTGAGTGGTCAGACGCGCGTCAGCTTTCGCGAACTTCTCGAACGCAAAGCGCGGCAGCTTGGTGACGACGTAGTCGATCGACGGCTCGAACGACGCCGGGGTCTTGCCGCCGGTGATTTCGTTCTGCAACTCGTCCAGCGTGTAGCCGACAGCCAGCTTGGCTGCCACTCGGGCGATCGGGAAGCCGGTAGCCTTGGAAGCCAGTGCAGAAGAACGAGAAACCCGTGGGTTCATCTCGATCACAACCATGCGGCCGGTGTCAGGGCAGATACCGAACTGAACGTTGGAGCCGCCTGTTTCGACGCCGATCTCGCGCAGGACCGCCAGCGAGGCGTTACGCAGAATCTGGTATTCCTTGTCGGTCAGCGTCTGTGCTGGCGCAACGGTGATGGAGTCGCCAGTGTGGACGCCCATCGGATCGAAGTTTTCGATGGAGCAGACGATGATGCAGTTGTCCTTTTTGTCGCGGACAACTTCCATTTCGTATTCTTTCCAGCCGATCAGCGACTCGTCGATCAGCAGCTCCTTAGTCGGCGACAGGTCGAGACCGCGGGCGCAGATTTCTTCGAACTCTTCACGGTTGTACGCGATGCCGCCACCGGTGCCGCCCATGGTGAAGGACGGACGAATGATGCACGGGAAACCCAGCTTTTCGAGGACCGCATTGGCCTCTTCCATGCTGTGGGCGATACCGGAACGCGGGCACGCCAGCCCGATGGATTTCATGGCTTTGTCGAAACGCGAGCGGTCTTCAGCCTTGTCGATGGTGTCGGCATTGGCGCCGATCATTTCAACGCCGAACTTCTCCAGAACGCCTTCGCGCTCCAGATCCAGTGCGCAGTTCAGTGCGGTCTGGCCGCCCATGGTTGGCAGCAGCGCATCGGGGCGTTCTTTTTCGATGATCTTGGCGACGGTCGCCCATTTAATCGGCTCGATGTAGGTCGCATCCGCCATGGCCGGGTCGGTCATGATGGTGGCCGGGTTCGAGTTGACCAGAATGACGCGGTAACCCTCTTCGCGCAGGGCCTTGCAGGCCTGGGCGCCGGAGTAGTCGAATTCGCAGGCCTGGCCGATCACGATCGGGCCAGCGCCAAGAATCAGGATGCTTTTAATGTCTGTACGTTTTGGCATGGGTTGTCACTCGAATCCTGTGTCAGTCGGCAAGCCGTCTTGAACATCTCAGGTGCCGGGCGGGCTGCCGGATCGGGTCCGGTCTGCCGCGGTCACCTGCTCGCTACAGTCGCAAGGCAGCCTCAGCGGCGTTTGTCCATGGCTGTGATGAAGCGATCGAACAGCGGCGCGACGTCAGTCGGGCCCGGGCTCGCTTCAGGGTGACCCTGGAAGCTGAACGCGTCCTTGTCGGTGCGCTCAATGCCCTGCAGGCTGCCATCAAACAGCGACTTGTGAATCGCGCGAACGTTGCTCGGCAAGGTCGCTTCGTCCACCGCAAAACCATGGTTCTGGCTGGTGATCATGACCACGCCTGTGTCGAGGTCCTGAACAGGGTGGTTGGCGCCGTGGTGGCCCAGATCCATCTTGATGGTCCGAGCGCCGGAGGCGAGCGCCAGCAGTTGGTGACCCAGGCAGATACCGAACACCGGAATGTCGGTCTCCAGCACATCCTTGATCGCTTGAATGGCATAGTCGCAGGGTTCCGGATCGCCAGGGCCGTTAGACAGGAAAATGCCGTCCGGCTTGAGCGCAAGCACTTCGCTGGCCGGGGTTTGCGCCGGTACGACCGTTACACGGCAACCGCGCTCTACCAGCATGCGCAGGATGTTCAGCTTGACGCCGTAGTCCCAGGCGACCACGTGGTACTTCAAGTCGGCTGCGGCGACCTCGGGGCTGCTGTCGGACTGCAGGTTCCAGACCGTGGAGCGCCACTCGTAGGTGTCTTTGGTGCTGACTTCCTTGGCGAGGTCCATGCCCTTCAGACCTGGGAAACCTCGTGCTGCCGCGATGGCTGCCTCTTCGGAAATGCTGTCGCCAGCCATGATGCAGCCATTTTGAGCGCCCTTCTCACGAAGGATGCGCGTCAGACGGCGCGTGTCGATGCCCGCAATCGCAACGGTTTTATTGGCTTTCAGATACTCATCCAGGGGCATCTTGTTACGCCAGTTGCTCGCAACCAGTGGCAGGTCGCGAATCACCAGACCCGCCGCCCAGACGCGGTCGGACTCGGCATCTTCCGGCGTGGTGCCGGTGTTGCCGATGTGCGGGTAAGTCAGGGTGACGATTTGCTGGGCATAGGAAGGATCGGTAAGAATTTCCTGATAGCCGGTCATTGCGGTGTTGAACACCACTTCACCAACGGTTTGACCGTCGGCACCAATGGCTTCGCCGCGAAAAATGCTGCCATCAGCAAGGGCGAGTATGGCTGGCTTAGTCAAGAAGACCTCCCGTAATAAAGCCTGAAAGGGCGATCGCAGGTTGTAAAAAAGCGGAATGACGTATAGACACGTCACCCCGCTTTTTTCATAGAATTATCTGCGCGCTTTTAGTGGACACACTAAAGCTGTAGCTTACAGAAAGAGGTCTTTTTAATCCACCGCTAAAATTGCCGTGAGGGCTGGGGAGTGCGACGGGACATCGCGTAGCGGGTGTGTAATGGCTTGAAACTGCGGGCAGGATACAGGGAAAGCCTCTCTCCTGCCCGCATTGTTACTGGTGACATTTCGAGCGCCGGGAGACTCAGCGCAGGTCGAGTACGTCCTGCATGTCGTAAAGACCCGGCGCCTTGCCATCAAGCCACAGCGCGGCACGCACTGCGCCCTTGGCAAAGGTCATCCGACTGGAAGCCTTGTGCGTAATCTCCAGACGCTCACCCTCGGCGGCGAACAACACAGTGTGATCACCCACAACGTCACCGCCACGGACCGTGGCGAAGCCGATCGTCTCCCGCTCACGAACACCTGTGTAGCCCTCACGACCGTAAACGGCGACCTTGCTCAAATCACGCCCCAGGGCATTGGCAACAACCTCACCCATGCTGACCGCCGTACCCGACGGCGCGTCGACCTTGTTGCGGTGATGAGCTTCGATGATCTCGATGTCTGCATCTTCACCCATCACTCGCGCCGCCAGATCCAGCAGCTTGAACGACAGATTCACTCCCACACTGAAATTGGATGCGAAGACGACAGGAATATCCCGACTCGCTTCCACCAGCAGATGCTTTTGTTCGACGCTCAAGCCGGTGGTACCAATGACCATCGACTTACCCGCCTTACGGCAGAACGCCAGGTTTTTTAACATGACGTCGGGCAATGTGAAGTCGATCAGGACGTCAAACTCGTCCATGACCTGCTCCAGATTACCGGTCAACTGAACACCGATACGCCCCAGCGATGCGAGTTCGCCGGCGTCTGCACCGATCATCGTGCTGCCGGGACGGACGATTGCCGCTGTCAGTCCGGTGAGCGGCGCACGATCCTGCACCGCCTCGATCAGGTTCTTGCCCATGCGCCCGGCGGCGCCCATCACAGCAATGCGTCGCATGCCCTGCCCCTTAGAGATCGCCGAAGAAACGCTTCACACCTTCAAACCAGCCACTGGCTTTAGGCGAATGAGAGCTGTCGCCTTCGAGGGATGCGCGGAACTCTTCGAGCAATTCGCGCTGACGACGGCCGAGATTGACCGGGGTCTCTACCGCCACACGGCACATCAAGTCGCCCGCGCCACCGCCACGCACAGGGGCAACGCCTTTCCCGCGCAGACGGAACTGCTTACCGGTTTGCGTGCCTTCCGGGATCTTCAGCTTGACGCGACCGTCCAGCGTCGGCACTTCCAGCTCACCACCTAGCGCAGCGTCGGTGAAGCTGATCGGCACTTCGCAGTACAGGTGCTTGCCGTCGCGCTGGAAGATGGCGTGTTCACGCACGTTGATCACAACGTACAGGTCGCCCGTAGGGCCGCCCTGCGTGCCCGCCTCACCTTCGCCGGACAGACGAATACGATCGCCGGTATCGACGCCTGGCGGCACCTTGACCGACAGCGTCTTCGACTCTTCGACACGGCCTTCGCCATGGCAGGAGTCGCAAGGGTCGGAAATGATCTTGCCGTTGCCGTGGCAACGCGGACAGGTCTGTTGAACAGAGAAGAAGCCCTGCTGCATACGCACCTGGCCAATGCCGCCGCATGTCGGGCAGGTCACAGGGGAAGAGCCCTTTTTGGCGCCGCTGCCGTCGCACGGCTTGCAGTTGACCAGTGTCGGGACACGGATGCTGACGGTGGTGCCACGCACGGCTTCTTCAAGATTCAATTCGAGGGTGTAGCGAAGGTCGCTGCCACGCTGGGCACCGCCACGACCACCGCCACCAGCACGGCCGCCACCGAAGAAGTCGCTGAAGACATCGCCGAAGATGTCAGAGAAGTTGGCGCCACCGCCGCCGAAACCACCACCCCCCATGCCCTGATCCACACCGGCATGACCGTATTGGTCATAGGCCGCGCGCTTGCTGGCATCGGAAAGCACTTCGTACGCTTCGTTGGCTTCTTTGAAGGCGTCTTCCGAAGCCTTGTCACCCGGGTTGCGGTCGGGGTGAAATTTCATTGCGAGACGGCGATATGCCTTCTTCAGTTCCGCTTCGCTGGAGCCACGCTCCACTCCCAATACTTCGTAATAATCACGCTTTGACATAAATTTTCCGCACTCTTGAGGACGTCCGGCATGACCCTCCTGAGCCTGCCGGACTCGTTGAGCCCCTTTCAGGCCCGGACCCAACTCACGTCATTAAACGATCCTGGTCTTGGTTCAGCGGCCTTTGATCGACCGTGAAAAGCGGCAGAACAAGCCGGAGTGCAGGAGCATCCGGCTTTGCCACAAAGCCCGCGATACAGCTTCGCGTGCTTGAAAATTTTGGGTGTTCCAGACACGCCAACGCGGGAGCAAGCTCCCGCGCGGCGACATCCTACCAGCGACTGTTAGAAAGCAGTCAACCGGCGATCAAGTGAGCCTGCGCTTACTTGTGGTCTTTTACTTCTTCAAACTCAGCGTCGACCACGTCGTCAGCCGGCTTGCTTTCTTCCTGAGCGGCCTGCGCACCGCCTTCAGGTTTTTCGGCTTGCTCGGCGTACATCTTCTGAGCGACCGGGGCGGAGACTTTCGACAGCTCTTCGATCTTGGCATCGATGGCAGCCTTGTCGTCGCCTTTCACAGCGGCTTCAAGTGCAACCAGTGCGGCCTCGATAGCGGTCTTTTCTTCAGCGGTGACTTTGTCGCCAGCGTCGGAGATCATTTTGCGAGTCGAGTGAACCAGCGCATCGCCCTGGTTGCGGGCAGAGGCCAGCTCTTCGAACTTGCGGTCTTCGTCCGAGTTCGCTTCAGCGTCGCGAATCATCTGCTGGATTTCTTCATCAGACAGACCGGAGTTGGCCTTGATCACGATCGACTGAGTCTTGCCTGTCGCCTTGTCTTTCGCGCCGACGTGCAGAATGCCGTTGGCGTCGATGTCGAAAGTCACTTCGATCTGAGGCACGCCACGCGGTGCTGGTGGAATCTCGGCCAGATCGAACTTGCCCAGGGATTTGTTCTGGGTCGCCTGCTTACGCTCGCCCTGCAGCACGTGAATAGTCACTGCGCTCTGGTTGTCGTCGGCAGTCGAGAACACTTGCGATTTCTTGGTAGGAATCGTGGTGTTTTTCTCGATCAGCGCCGTCATCACGCCGCCCATGGTTTCGATACCCAGCGTCAGCGGGCTTACGTCCAGCAGCAGAACGTCTTTTACGTCGCCGGCCAGTACCGCACCCTGGATCGCTGCGCCCATGGCAACGGCTTCGTCAGGGTTAACGTCTTTACGCGCTTCCTTACCGAAGAACTCGGTGACCTTCTGCTGAACCAGTGGCATGCGGGTCTGGCCGCCGACCAGGATCACGTCATTAATCGCGCTGATTTCGATACCCGAGTCTTTAAGCGCAATGCGGCAAGGCTCGATGGTACGTTGCACCAGATCTTCAACCAGCGATTCCAGCTTGGCGCGGGAGATCTTCACGTTCAAGTGCTTTGGACCGGTGGCGTCTGCAGTGATGTACGGCAGATTAACGTCGGTCGAATTGCTCGAAGACAGCTCGATCTTGGCTTTCTCGGCGGCTTCTTTAAGACGCTGCATCGCCAGCGGATCACCCTTCAGGTTCATGCCGGATTCTTTCTTGAATTCGTCGACCAGGTAATCGATCAGGCGGTTGTCGAAGTCTTCACCACCCAGGAAGGTGTCGCCGTTGGTGGCCAACACTTCGAACTGGTGCTCGCCATCGACTTCAGCGATTTCAATAACGGAGACGTCGAACGTACCGCCACCCAGGTCATAAACGATGACGGTGTGGTCGCCCTTCGCTTTGTCCATACCGTATGCCAGTGCGGCTGCGGTTGGTTCGTTGATGATGCGCTTGACGTCCAGACCGGCAATACGACCGGCATCTTTGGTGGCCTGACGCTGGCTGTCGTTGAAGTAAGCCGGAACGGTGATGACCGCTTCCGTCACTGCCTCGCCGAGGTAGTCCTCAGCGGTCTTCTTCATTTTCTTCAGAATTTCAGCCGAAATCTGAGGAGCGGACATTTTCTTGCCGTTGACCTCTACCCACGCATCGCCGTTGTCAGCCTTGGCGATTTTGTACGGCACCATCTTGATGTCTTTCTGAACGACTTCTTCGTCGAACTTACGGCCGATCAGGCGCTTCACTGCATACAGCGTGTTGTGCGGGTTGGTAACAGCCTGACGTTTGGCCGATTGACCAACAAGAATCTCGCCGTCATTGGCATACGCAATGATCGAAGGGGTGGTACGAGCGCCTTCGGCGTTCTCGATGACCTTGGCGACGCCGTTTTCCAGAACCGAGACGCAGGAGTTAGTGGTCCCCAGGTCGATACCGATAATCTTGCCCATGTTGAATCTCCCGAAACTTAAATTTGGTTGCCGCAACTGCATTTACAAATTGCGGTAATTCTTAAACGCTTGGCCTGTAAATGGGGGCCACTCAGCTAATTTCAAGCCTGCTCGTCAATAGACGGCGAAACAGGCGATGGCGCCTTGCTGACCACGACCATGGCCGGGCGAAGCAAACGGCCATTGAGCTGATAACCCTTCTGGAAAACCTTGAGCACGCTGTTCGGCTCCACGTCAGCGCTTTCCTGCATCGCCATTGCCTGATGGTGCTCGGCGTTGAATGGCTGGCCGTGTGGATCAATGGCTTCCAGGTGGTAGCGCTTGAGCGTGTCGTAGAACATCTTCAGCGTTAGCTCGATGCCTTCACGCATGGGCCGGATGCTCTCGTCATCCGGGTTGGACAAATCCAGGCCACGCTCAAGGCTGTCAACGATCGGCAGCAGATCGCTGGCGAATTTTTCGAGCGCAAACTTATGCGCCTTCTCTACATCCTGTTCAGCACGGCGGCGGACGTTCTGCAGATCCGCAGCTACACGCAGAGACTGGTCCTGCGCCGCCTTCAGCTGTTCTTCAAGCACTTGCACGCGGGTTGCCAGATCATCTTGAGAAGTCGCCGTGTCAGCAGCCTGATCCTGGGCCTGCATGTCCGGGTTCTGTTCGTCAGCCATAAATTCTCTCCTTCTAATTACATCCGTGAGCTCAACTCACGCCTCTGCCCGGCTATATGGGGTCGTAATTTCCGTGTTCAAGGGGCCTGGGTGCAGGATCGGCCGAATAACCCTACAAATGTGCTGACATGAGATAGGCGGCCATGCGCGCTGGCGAAATTCAGGATTGATGCTAAAAAATTGCCATGACCTATCAAATCGAGCTAAGGCCGGGCATTGTCAGCCCAAAGCAAAACACTGTATAAATAACCAGACAAATTGTTTGGGAGCCGCTCTGATGCTGGTCCACCTGTCCATACATAATTACGCCATCGTTGAACATCTCGATCTCGAACTTGATCGCGGCATGAGTGTGATCACCGGGGAAACCGGGGCCGGCAAGTCGATCATGCTCGACGCGCTAGGGCTAACGCTCGGCGATCGCGCCGACAGTGGTGTTGTAAGGCCAGGTGCCGACAAGGCAGACATACTGGCGACCTTCGACGTGTCGGATATCCCAGAAGCAAGCGCCTGGCTGAAGGAGCGCGATCTCGAAACCGACGGCCCCTGCATTCTGCGTCGCGTCATTACTGCCGAAGGCCGCTCACGCGCCTATATCAATGGGACACCATGCCCCCAAGGCGACCTGAAAGCGCTTGGCGAACTGGTCATCGACATTCACAGCCAGCACGAGCATCAATCGCTGCTAAAGACCGACACCCATCGGCGACTGCTGGACGAATATGCGGGCGCCACCGACCTCGCACGCCAAGTGCAACTGGCTTCCCAGCGGTGGCGGCAAACCCGTCAGGAGCTAGAGCGTCTTTCCAACTCTGGCGACGAGCAGCGTGCTAAGCATCAGTTGCTGAGCTACCAGCTTGAAGAGCTAGAGAGCCTGAGTCTCGGCGAAAACGAGCTCGAGCGGCTGGAGCAGGAACACACCACGCTGACCAATGCCGAGAGTCTGTTGGGCATCTGCCGGCAAGTGGTCGAACTGTGCAGTGAAAGCGATTCCGGCAATGCGCTGAACGCCCTTACCGCCAGCCTCAACCGACTGAGCAGCGTGAACAACACCCC
Source organism: Pseudomonas graminis (assembly GCF_013201545.1). Taxonomy (NCBI): domain Bacteria; kingdom Pseudomonadati; phylum Pseudomonadota; class Gammaproteobacteria; order Pseudomonadales; family Pseudomonadaceae; genus Pseudomonas; species Pseudomonas graminis. The sequence continues at coordinate 2,455,919 of NZ_CP053746.1, read as the reverse complement.
CGACGCGCTGAATGAAGCGACCAATCTGCTCTCCAGTGCGCAGATCCAGGTTGAAGAAGCCGTCGGCGAGATCAATCGCTTCCTTGATCGCTTCGAAGCCGACCCTGCCCGCCTGCAGCAGATCGAAGAACGCCTCGACACTATTTACACGCTGGCACGCAAACACCGCGTGCAGCCAACCGAAGTTGCAGCGCTGCATCAGAAGTTGCTCGACGAGATCGAAACCCTTAACGCCAACGATGAAGCGATCGAGAGACTGGAACACGAGGTAGGCTCTTACGCGCGGCACTATCAAGAGAAGGCGCGCGAGCTGAGCGACCTGCGTCACCGTGCTGCGCCGGAACTGGCCCACAAGGTCGAGCACGAAATTCAGCGGCTCGGCATGCCGGGCGGCCGTTTCAATATCGAGCTGCGCGAGAACGTAGACAGAGAGCTGTCACCCAACGGGCTGGAGCAGGTTGAACTGCTGGTCAGCGCCAACCCGGGCCAGCCACTCAAAGCGCTGGCGAAGGTGGCGTCGGGCGGTGAGCTGTCGCGGATCAGTCTGGCGATTCAGGTGATCACCGCACAGACATCCCGGGTTCCGACGCTGGTGTTTGACGAAGTTGACGTCGGTATCGGTGGCCCTACGGCTGAAATCGTAGGTCAGCTGCTGCGCCGCCTTGGCGAACGCGGCCAGGTCATGACCGTCACTCACTTGCCCCAAGTCGCAGCTCAAGGGCATCAACACCTGCTTGTGCACAAGGTCCGGGACGCGGACGTCACGCGCACTGCGGTTTCCAAGCTCAGCAAGAATGAACGGGTGGAAGAGGTGGCGCGAATGCTGGGAGGGATAGACCTGACCAAGGAGTCGCTCGCGCACGCCAAGAAGATGGTGGTCACCTCCAAGTCGTGATGACCGTCACGGCCTGGCCCGGCCCACACCGATCCCAGCCGCCGATAACGGAGTGCAGAAACAACAAAGGCGACCCGAAGGCCGCCTTTGTCGTACTTCACAAGAGGCTTACACCTTTTGCTTGCGTACGTAGAGCACCAGATTGTGATCCACCAGCTCGAAGCCGTGCTTGCTCACAATGGCTTTTTGCAGTTTTTCGATCTCTTCGTCGAAGAACTCGATGACCTCACCGGATTCCACGTTGACCATATGGTCGTGGTGGCCTCCGTCAGCCAGTTCAAATACCGCGTGGCCGCCGTCGAAGTTGTGGCGAACCACCAATCCGGCTGCTTCGAACTGAGTCAGAACTCGGTAAACCGTTGCCAGACCGACGTCTTCGTTGGCCTCCATCAGCGCCTTGTAGACGTCCTCTGCGCTCATGTGGCGCTGCTGCGCAGAATCGAGCATTTGAAGGATCTTGACCCGCGGCAGGGTCACTTTTAGTCCGGCTTTGCGTAGTTCGCTATTTTCAACCATGGTCAGCTTTCTCGCAGACGCTGCTTCGCAGCTTCTCTTAATGCAGGTATGATCGGGGTTTACGTTGTCCCAGCCAAGATAGTGGAAGTCGCCCACCGATGCAAAACACCAAGCTCTTGCTAACCAGTTTCACCTTTGTGGGACTGCTCGCACTCGCCGGTTGTTCATTCCCCGGGGTTTATAAAATCGACATCCAACAGGGCAATGTCGTCACGCAGGACATGATAGACCAGTTACGCCCGGGAATGACCCGTCGGCAAGTAAGGTTTATCATGGGCAACCCCTTGTTGACCGACACTTTCCACCCTGAACGCTGGGACTATCTGTACAGCCTGCAGCCTGGTGGTGGAGAACGCCAGCAGGAGCGCGTGAGCCTTATCTTCAATGGCAACGACCAATTGGCGAGTCTGTCAGGTGACTTCAAGCCGGGTGTCAGCCGCGACGAAGCCATTCTCGGCAAGGGCAGCGATACAACTGTCACCCCCGAAAACCAAGGGACAGAGCCGCCGAAGGAAGAGCCACCGAAGCCTGGCTCGTTGCTTGAGCAGATTCAGAACGACGTCGACAAAGTCGAAACCGTGCCCATTCCTTCCCAGGAACCATTGGATACGAATCCGCGTTGAGCCACCGTTTCCTTGTGGAATCAGCCGCATAAAAAAGCCCGGACATCCCGGGCTTTTTTACGTCTCTCAATCGAGCCGATGAGAACATTAAATCGATTTTTGCGCCTTTCTTGAAGCCGCAGCTTTTAAAGCACGCAGACGGCGTATCTCTTTCGGATCGGCCAGCAACGGGCGATAAATCTCAACCCTGTCACCGGCCTCCAATTCGTGCTGCTCCGGCCCATCGATAAGCCTGCCGAAAATGCCCAAGGGGCAGTGTGCGAGATCCAGCTCAGGAAAGCGCTCGGCCATGCCCGACGCGATGGCTGCGGCACGTACCGACGTTCCGAGGGGCACGTCCAGTGCAAGCAGTGCCTGACGGTCGACGGCGGCATAGACCACCTCGACCCTAATCATCGGCTCAGCCATGCAGCTCTTTGGCTCGCTGGCAGAACGCGTCAACCAACGTGTTGGCGGCCTGATTGAACAGCGGCCCCAAGGTCGCGCGTACGATCGAGCCGCTATAGTCGAACGACAAGTCCAGGCTGATCTTGCAGGCCTTTTCATTCAGGGCCTTGAAAGTCCAGACACCATGAAGCTGGCTGAAGGGCCCCTCCTCCAAATTCATCTCGATGGTTTGCCCGGGCGTCAGCGTATTACGCGTGACGAAGTGCTGGCTCAAACCGCCTTTGGCGATCTCGACACGGGCACGCATTGAGGTATCACTCTGCTCCAGCACACTGGCGCCGGAACACCAGGGCAGGAACTCGGAGTAGCGACTCACGTCATTGACCAGGTCGTACAGCGCCTGGGCGGGATATGGCAAAAGGGCGGAACGTTGAATATGCGTAGTCATGTCAGCGTCATTTCCAAAGCTGAGCGGCAAAGACAATCACGATGCCGATCGGCGCCACATAGCGCATCAAAAAGAACGTTAAAGCGAACAGAACCGGGCTGCGTACCGACAATTCGTCACGCACCGCGCCGCGTCCCATCACCCAACCTGCGAATACCACAAAACACAAACCACCCAGCGGCAGCATGATCCGCGAGGTGAAGAAATCGATCACGCCGAAGAAATCCAGTCCCGACGATGCTCCCCACTGATAGAGATGGAAGCCGGCGCCTTCGTTCACGAAGAATTTGGCCTGCTTCCAGATGTTGAACGAGAACACCGTCCCCAACCCGACGAACCAGCAGATAAACGATAGCCAGAAAGTCACCCAGCCGCGGCGAACCTCTGTGCGCTCGACCAAGTACGCGACCATGGGTTCGAGCAAGGAAATGGCCGAGCTCCAGGCCGCGACGGCGACCAGAATAAAGAACACCACGCCCATGACGGTACCGAACGCGACGTTACCAAATGCGTAGGGCAGCGTAACGAACATCAGGCCCGGCCCTTCGCTTGGGTTTAGGCCGGCTGCGAACACAATCGGAAACAGTGCGAGGCCCGCCAGCAGTGACACGAACGTGTCGAGCAATGCCACGCCCACGACGGTTGCGCTGATCGAGGCCTCTTTGGTCATGTAGGCGCCATAGATCATGATCGAACCGACGCCCACACTGAGTGAGAAGAACGCGTGGCCCATGGCAGGGAGCAGGCCATCCAGCAGCTTTTCGGGCGTGAAGTCGAACATGAAATGCACGCCTTCCATGAAATGCCCGGTGGTCAGGCTGTAGCCCAGCAAAATCACGATGAGCACGAATAACAAAGGCATCAGGATACGCAAGCTGCGCTCGAGGCCGGCGTTGACGCCCTTGGCAATGGTGATCGCCGACAGCAGCATGAACAGCGTGTGCCAGCCCACCAGACGCCATGGATCGGCGATCATCTCGCCGAAATAGGCACCGACGCCGTCAGGCGTCACGCCTTTGAAATCGCCTTTGCCGACATCAATGATGTACTCGAGCGACCAGCCGCCGACGACGCTATAGAAAGAGAGGATCAACAACGCGGTGACCATGCCGGCAAACGCGCCCCAGGACCACTTTGATGAATGCCCGGCGGCGATTGCCAGCGAACGCAGCGCGTTGGCCGGACTCTGCCGTGCACGGCGACCGATGAGCGTCTCGGCAATCATCACCGGAATCCCGATCAGGGCGATGCACGCCAGAAACACCAGCACGAACGCACCACCGCCGTAGACGCCGACCATGTAAGGGAATTTCCAGATGCTGCCCAACCCCACGGCAGAGCCGGTGGCAGCCAGGATGAACACCCAGCGACTGGCCCAACTCCCGTGAACCGAAACCTTGTCCGTCGACATCGTTGACACGTCCAACACGCAAAAAAGATCGCGCATTGTCCGGGATTCACTCCACGTGCTCAAGCACGCAGCTTCAGCACGCGAGCCCATAGCCGAGACGCCCGTTGATCCCTATAATGCGTCGCCTATGGCTAAGCTCAAGAAACATCCCACAGGGACCATCGCGCAAAATAAAAAGGCGCGTCACGATTACTTCATCGAACACAAGTTCGAGGCCGGTCTGGTCCTGGCTGGCTGGGAAGTAAAAAGCCTGCGTGCCAACAAGGTGCAGCTGGTTGACAGTTACGTGTTGCTCAAAGACGGTGAGGCCTGGCTGATGGGTAGCCATATCTCGCCACTGACGACAGCCAGTACCCACGTCATCGCTGACCCGACACGCACCCGTAAACTGTTGCTCAACAAGCGCGAGCTGGAAAAGCTGACGTCGTCTGTTCAGCAAAAAGGCTACGCCTGCGTGGCCCTTGCCCTTTACTGGAAGCAGCACTTGATCAAGTGCGAGATTGCTCTGGGCAAAGGCAAGAAGGAATACGACAAGCGCGACACCGAGCGCGAACGCGACTCCAATCGCGAGCTGCAACGCGCGGTGCGTAACAAGGGCAAGGAAGACTGATTCAGTCTTTCTTGTCGCTTCGAAAAGGAGCGCCTGTAGATGACGCACGGCCCGCAACCACTCCGGCGCCGTGCAACCTCTTCAAATCCGGTTCCGCCGTTCGGCCCGCGCAGTGCGCTGAACCTGCTGGCGCACTTCCTCCAGCACCTCCTGTACGTACAGCAAATGACGGCTCGACACCTCTCGGGCATCGTCCGCCCGCCCTTCGATAATCGCCATGTACAACTCACGATGCTGATCAATCAGCATGTCGCGGGTTTCTGCGCGCTGTTTGTACATGCCGCCGATATTAGTGACCACGCTGCGCCGCAGCAGATCGAACAAGCCACGAATCGTGTGCAGCAACACAGCGTTATGGCTGGCTTCGGCGATGGCGAGGTGGAAGCTGGCATCTGCAGCGCCCTCCTCCGCACGGCTCACTTCTTCCGCACGGCTGTAGCAATCCTGTAGCGCATCAAACGCTTCACGCAGCCGTAGCCGGTCGACATCCGTTGCACGTATGGCCGCGTAATAAGCGCAGGAGGCTTCCAGGGTGTGGCGGAATTCGAGCAGGTCGCGCTGGGCTTCCGGGCTGCTTTCCAACAGATGAAGCAGCGGATCGCTGAATGTGGAGCCGAGACTGTCGACGACGTAATTGCCGCCGCCCTGACGACTAACCAGCAGCCCTTTGGCCGTAAGCTTTTGAATAGCCTCACGCAGCGAGGGACGTGACACCCCAAACTGCTCGGCAAGCGCTCGCTCAGCTGGCAGACGACCGCCGGAGCTCAACGTGCCTTCCAGAATCATTCTTTCCAGCTGCTCGACAATCTCGTCGGACAGGCGGCGCTGGCGCACCTGATCAAAGCCCATAACCCTTCACTCCACAACCCGGCAGCCCCGTCTGACGTGATGCGGGGCGCATATTCTCGCCGATCGCGATCAGACATTCACCCGTCAGGTGTAGGAGAAATCTCCCTCTCAGGCGAAATGCGGGCGAGCTGCTACGAAAGTTTACGCGTCATAAATTGACACACCGTCAGCAAGGCTTCTAACCTAGCTCCAAGACATTGTAAATTGGTATTACCAATTTACAATGCCGGCGCCGGACGGCTACCACCGTACTGCGCCGCAGGCACTTCCCTACGGCGGAACGCTTGAGCTGGTGAGCTGTGCGACTCGTTCGTCAGCGCCGACAGGAAGACAGACAAGCAGTTGTCGCCTGCAGGAGCCGCGCACGTAAGACATGGACACCGGGCCTAACCAAAAACAATTAGGGGCCTCATACATGCAAACCTGGCAACAGCTCTACACACCTCTTGGCGGCTTGGGCCTTTCGGCGCTGGCGGCTGTCATTCCGATCGTTTTCTTCTTTCTGGCGCTGGCGATATTCCGGCTCAAGGGCCACATCGCAGGCGCGATCACCCTGCTGCTCGCCATTTTGATCGCGATCTTCGCGTTCCAGATGCCTGCCGACATGGCCGTCGCGTCCGCCGGCTATGGGTTCCTTTATGGCCTGTGGCCCATCGCGTGGATCATCATTGCGGCGGTGTTTCTCTACAAACTGACGGTCAAAAGCGGCCAGTTTGAAATCATCCGCAGCTCGGTCATGTCGATCACCGACGATCAACGCATTCAGGTCTTGCTGATCGGTTTCTGCTTCGGCGCGTTTCTGGAAGGGGCAGCGGGCTTCGGTGCGCCGGTGGCGATCACCGCCGCATTGCTGGTCGGGCTGGGACTGAACCCGCTGTATGCCGCCGGCCTTTGCCTGATCGCCAACACCGCACCGGTGGCGTTTGGCGCACTGGGAATCCCGATCATCGTGGCAGGCCAAGTGTCCGGCCTCGACCCGTTCAAGATCGGCGCCATGGCCGGTCGTCAATTGCCGCTATTGTCGGTATTCGTGCCGTTCTGGCTGATGTTCATGATGGACGGTGTGAGAGGCGTCAAAGAGACCTGGCCGGCAGCGCTGGTTGCAGGCGGCAGCTTCGCGGTCGTGCAGTTTCTAACCTCCAACTACATCGGTCCGGAACTGCCCGACATCACCTCCGCATTGGTCAGCCTTGTGGCCCTGACCTTCTTCCTGAAAGTCTGGCAGCCGGCGCGCTCAACCGACGCTCAAGTCGCCGGTGCGTCCGGCGGTACTGCGGTCATGGCCGGAGGCCCAGGCAATCCAGGTGGCTTTGGTCAGCCGCGCACCACCAAGAAATCGCCATACTCGGCAGGCACCATCATCAAAGCCTGGTCGCCCTTCCTGATTCTTACCGTTGTCGTGACGATCTGGACGCTGAAGCCGTTCAAGGCGCTGTTCGCTGCGGGCGGTCCGCTGCAGGCACTGACCATGAACTTCCCGGTGCCTCACTTGGATCAACTGGTCATGAAGATGGCGCCGATTGTCGCCAACCCGACGGCCATGCCAGCGGTGTACAAGTTCGACCTCCTCGCCGCCTCGGGCAGCGCGATTCTGATCTCGGCCATTCTGGCGATGATCGTGCTGCGCATTACCCCTAAAACAGGTGTGGTCACTTTCAAAGAAACGCTGATCGAACTGCGCTGGGCCATCGTCTCCATCGGCATGGTGCTGGCCTTCGCCTTCGTCATGAACTACTCCGGCATGTCCTCGACGCTGGCACTGGTCCTTGCGGGGACGGGTAGCGCGTTCCCGTTCTTCTCGCCGTTTCTCGGCTGGCTGGGCGTGTTCCTGACAGGCTCCGACACCTCGTCTAACGCGCTGTTCGGCTCGTTGCAGGCCACCACTGCGCATCAACTGGGCGTCAGTGACGTGCTGATGGTCGCGGCGAACTCCAGCGGCGGCGTGACCGGTAAGATGATTTCCCCGCAATCGATCGCGGTGGCCTGCGCGGCGACTGGCCTGGTGGGTAAAGAATCCGACCTGTTCCGCTTCACCCTCAAGCACAGCATTTTCTTTGCCACCATCGTTGGCTGCATCACCTACGCCCAGGCGTACTGGTTCACCGGCATGCTGGTTCATTAATCAGACGAGCGCCGGGCGTGTTTCATGCGCTCGGCTGCGGCCCCGCTCACTCATCTGCGAGATCCCATGATCATTTCTGCCTCCACCGACTACCGCGCCGCCGCCCAGCGCAAGCTCCCGCCGTTCCTGTTTCACTACGCCGACGGCGGCGCCTACGCCGAGCACACCCTGCGCCACAACGTCTCAGATCTGGCCAGCATCGCGCTGCGCCAGCGCATCCTGAAGAACATGTCCGAGCTGAGTCTGGAGACGACGCTGTTCGGTGAAACCCTGAGCATGCCGATGGCGCTGGCACCGGTTGGTCTCTGCGGCATGTATGCCCGCCGTGGCGAAGTCCAGGCCGCCCGCGCTGCAGATGCCAAAGGCATTCCGTTCACGCTGTCGACAGTTTCGTTGTGCCCGATTGAAGAAGTCGCCCCGGCGATCAAGCGACCCATGTGGTTTCAGCTGTATGTGCTGAAGGACCGCGGCTTCATGCGCAACGCGCTGGAGCGAGCCAAAGCCGCCGGCGTCAAAACACTGGTGTTCACCGTCGACATGCCTGTCCCGGGCGCTCGCTACCGTGATGCGCACTCCGGCATGAGCGGCAAAAGCGGGCCGATGCGCCGCGTCTTGCAAGCCATGACTCACCCGCAGTGGGCGTGGGACGTGGGCATCAACGGCCGGCCCCACGATTTGGGTAACGTGTCGGCCTATCGTGGCAATCCCACGGGGCTTACCGATTACATCGCCTGGCTGGGCAACAACTTCGACCCGTCGATTTCATGGAAAGACCTGGAATGGATTCGTGATTCCTGGGACGGTCCGATGATCATCAAAGGCATCCTCGATCCGGAAGACGCACGCGACGCCGTTAAATTCGGCGCCGACGGCATCGTCGTGTCCAATCACGGCGGCCGCCAGCTCGATGGTGTGTTGTCCAGCGCCCGTGCGCTGCCCGCCATTGCCGACGCAGTGAAAGGCGATCTGAAGATTCTCGCGGACTCCGGCATTCGCAGCGGTCTGGATGTGGTGCGCATGATTGCCCTCGGTGCCGACACCGTGCTGATCGGCCGTGCGTTCATCTACGCCTTGGCCACCCACGGCGAGGCCGGGGTGAAAAACCTGCTGGATCTGTTCGAGAAGGAAATGCGCGTCGCAATGGTCCTTACCGGCGCCAAGTCGATCAGCGAGATCACCCGTGATTCGCTGGTCCGCGAACTGGGCGCCTGACTCGCGCCGATTCCCCGCATGCGGCCCGACAGAGGCCGCAGCGCCACCGAGATGCCCCACGAGGAAAACAGCATGACTTTGCCCGCCGCGTTTCTGGCCGGTGTGAACAGCCTTATTCCTGCCGGTCGACGCTTCGACGACCCGCTCTCGACCCTGGCATTCGGCACCGACGCCAGCTTTTATCGGCTGGTCCCCAAACTGGTCATCCGCGTCGAATCCGAAGATGAAGTCGTGACGCTGCTCAAACTGGCGCAGGCCGATAAAGTCCCGGTGACCTTCCGCGCGGCGGGCACCAGCCTCTCGGGTCAGGCGATCAGCGACTCGGTGTTGATCGTGCTCGGCGACAACTGGAACGGCCGTGAAATACGCGAGCAAGGCGCGCAGATCCGTTTGCAACCCGGCGTCATCGGCGCACAGGCCAACGTCTGGCTGGCGCCATTCGGACGCAAGATCGGTCCGGACCCGGCGTCCATGCATGCGGCGAAAATCGGCGGCATCGTCGCCAACAATTCCAGCGGCATGTGCTGCGGCACGGCCCAGAACACCTACCACACCCTCGCTGGCATTCGGCTGGTGCTCGCCGACGGCGCCCGCCTGGACACCGAGGACGCCGCCAGCGTCGCTGCCTTTCGCGTAAGCCATGCCGATCTGCTGGAGCGCCTTGCGCAACTGGGTCGCGAGACCCGCGCAAACACCGAACTCGCTGCGAAGATTCGCCATAAGTACCGCCTGAAGAACACCTGCGGCCTGTCGCTGAACGCCTTGGTGGACTTCGACGAGCCCCTCGACATCCTCAGCCATCTGCTGGTGGGTTCGGAGGGCACGCTGGGTTTCATCAGCGCGGTGACATACGACACGGTGCCTGATCACCCAAGTAAAGCGACGGCGCTGATTGTCTTTCCCGACATCGAAACCTGCTGCAACGCTGTGACGGTTCTGAAAACCCAGCCGGTCGCTGCCGTCGAACTGCTTGATCGACGCAGCCTGCGCTCGGTGCAGAACAAGCCAGGCATGCCGGCATTTGTTCGTGAGCTGTCGGAGGGTGCCTGCGCACTGTTGATCGAAGCCCGCGCCGCGACCCGACCGTTGCTGCACGAACAACTGGCGCAGGTCATGGCGTCAATCGCGCACTTCCCGGTCGAGAAGCAAGTCGATTTCACCGAAGACGCGACCGAAAACGCCCGGCTCTGGGCCATTCGCAAGGACACCTTCCCTGCCGTCGGCGCGGTGCGTGAGACCGGTACGACGGTGATCATCGAGGACGTGACCTTCCCCGTCGAGCAACTGGCCATCGGCGTTCGGCGATTGATCGAGCTGTTCGAAAAGCACCGCTACGACGAGGCGATCCTGTTCGGCCACGCGCTGGAGGGCAACTTGCACTTTGTCTTCACTCAGGGCTTCAACGATCCGAAGGAGATCGCGCGCTATTCAGCCTTCATGGACGACGTCACGCACCTGGTGGCCGTGGAGTTCAATGGCTCACTGAAAGCCGAACACGGCACCGGCCGCAACATGGCGCCCTTCGTGGAGCTTGAGTGGGGCCGCGAGGCTTACGCGCTGATGTGGCAACTCAAACGGCTGCTCGACCCCGCTGGCATCCTCAATCCCGACGTCGTGCTCAGTGAAGATCCGCAGGTGCACCTCAAGCACCTGAAACCCATGCCAGCGGCCGATGCGATCATCGACAAATGCATCGAGTGCGGCTTTTGCGAGCCGGTGTGTCCGTCGAAAGGGCTGACCCTGAGCCCACGGCAACGCATCGTCATGTGGCGGGACATTCAGGCGAAGAAACGCGCAGGCACCGACACAACTCAGCTGGAGCGCGACTACCAATACCAGGGCATCGACACCTGCGCTGCCACCGGTTTGTGCGCGCAGCGTTGCCCGGTCGGCATCAATACCGGCGAGCTGGTGAAGAAGCTTCGCGGGCAGCAAGCGCATCATGACAAGGCCGCGAGCTGGATCGGTCAGCACTTTGCGACAGCCATGAAGGGCGCGCGATTTACGCTGCATGCGGCCAATGGCGCCCGCATGCTGCTTGGCGCACCGAGGCTTGCGAAGATATCCAGCGCGCTGAGCAAGGCGTCCTCAGGCCGCGTGCCGCAGTGGACGCCAGCCATGCCGCAGCCAGAACACGCTATTCGATTCTCCCCGCCGGTTGAAGATCAGCGCCCTCGCGTGGTTTATCTGGCGGCCTGCGTGTCCCGTGTCATGGGGCCTGCGGCAGGTGATCGCGAACAGATGTCGCTGATGGACAAGACCCAAAAGCTGCTGGAGAAAGCCGGTTATCAGGTGGTGTTTCCGGAAGACCAGGACAGCCTGTGCTGCGGCCAGCCTTTCGCCTCGAAGGGCTACGCCGAACAGGCGGAAGGCAAGCGTCAGCAACTGCTTGCCGCGTTGACCAAGGCCAGCCGCGGCGGGCTCGATCCGATTTACTGCGACACCAGTCCCTGCACATTGCGCCTGGTTCAAGACCTCAAGGAAACCCGACTCGACCTGTACGACCCAGTGCGTTTCATCCGCACCCATCTGCTGGACAAACTGGTGTTCACCCCGCAGCAGGCGCCCATCGCTGTTCACGTCACCTGCAGCACGCAACACCTGGGCGAGAGCCAGGCGCTGATCGACCTCGCACGGATGTGCAGCGTGAATGTGGTCATCCCCGAAGGTATTCATTGCTGCGGGTTCGCGGGGGATAAAGGGTTCATGACGCCCGAGCTGAATGCCCATGCGCTGCGCTCGTTGAAAGACGCTGTTCAATTCTGCGATGAAGGCATTTCGACCAGCCGGACGTGCGAGATCGGGCTCACGCAGCACGGCGGTATCGACTATCACGGTCTGGTCTATCTCGTGGACAGGGTGACTCAACCAAGAACCGCTTGATGCACACAAATGGGGCGTAGATGGCACCATTATCTCGAAACATCCGGCAACGTGGCTTTTTCACAGCATGATGAAAAAAAATAGAACCCCTGCGATGGTCGGCAGTCCATCTCTTTAAGCGCCACAACCCATTCGGCGCTTTTTTCCTCTATCTCGGGCACCGGCGGAATCAGTCGGCGATACCGAGTCAACAGGCTCAAGGAGATACACATGAAGCGCACCGCACTGACTGGACTGTTTCTTACCGCTGCACTGTTGGGTTCCCCGGTCTTCGCTGCTGATGACCTGTGCGGCGCGAACATCGCGGCACTGAAAAATGCTGAGGCGTCGACCACCACCAACCTGACCGGCGACAGCAAGACTGACATTGAAAAAACCGTCGCCGATGCCACTGCCGCGCAAAAAAGCGGCAATGACAAAGAGTGCATCTCGATCACCACCAAGAAAATCACCGAGCTGAAAACCGGCGGTGACGGCAGCGACGGCGGTGCCGCCAAGTAATGCCCGAATCGCGACTGGCCCAACGCCGTCGCGAGCGGAATGTCAGGCGAACGGTCGACGTATCTCATTGATTCGGGTAGACTCCGCCGCCTGACTGCTAGAGCAGCAGAATTGGGGCCGATTAGGATTCGACGCCGGTGATGAAACTCTAGGGGCATGCCGACTTGGTAACAGAAGTCGTAAATCCACTGTTGCAACTTTCTATAGTTGCCAATGACGAAACCTACGGGGAACAAGCTCTCGCCGCGTAAGCGGTGCTAGCCTTCCTTCTGGTAGCTTCGGCTCCAGCAATCACCAGGGGATGCCTGTAAACCCAAAGTGATTGTCATATAGAACAGGATCGCCGTGCAGTACGCTGTGGACGAATCGGCTAAAACTTACACAGCTCGCCCAAAGCACCCTGCCCGTCGGGTCGCTGAGGGTTAACTTAATAGACACGGCTAAGCATGTAGGCCCGAAAGCGGAGTACTGGCGGACGGGGGTTCAAATCCCCCCGGCTCCACCAAATCCTAAAAAGAAGACGTCCCCGGACGTCTTTTTTTGTGCCTGGATTTTGATGTGTTGGACACCGCGCCGGCGCAAGCCAAGGCGTCATAATCCCTTTCTAAAATGCACCATCGAATCCACAAACCGTTGAGCTTTTGCCTGATTGTCCACCAGCACATTGTTCAAAACAGAACCCGCCTGACTGCGGGTGATGACTACCCAACGTCCTCGTTTGGAGTAAAGCTTCACGTCGCCAATTGAGTTGAAATAAATTCGCGTGACTAGCGATTTCGAATTGGTTCTCGACGTGCCCGCAGCGAATGCGCCGTTGCCCAACGGCATCGCACTCGCGAATCCATTGGTCTCGGAAACTACGCCGCTGCCGTAAGCGATGTATTCCGAAGTAATGATGACCTGCTCGGGTCTGGTCTTTTGAGGCTGCTCCATAAGCACCTGCTCAATCACAGACTTTGCCTGCTCGTCGGTGATCGGTGCTGCGGCATACTCCACCACTTTCGAAGCGCAGCCTCCCAACAGCAGGGCAATGAGGACACAAAGCGTCTTACGCACGATGACTCCTTGAAAATATCGACTTCGAAATTGGTGTTACACGGTCACTCGATCTTTGCAAGCAGGTCAGGCGCCAAGCCAGCATTCGTCTCGGGGCGGATCGAGAAATCTGATCGCCACTCCCATTGGAACAGCGCTTGTACTCATCTTGTTCGGCCCTAGCCGGTAAGGCATGAGAGATAGCCAGGAAGACACTCACAGCATGAGGCCATGCGATACCGAAGTTGATGGCGCTCACACCGGCCCCTTCCCGGCTAAAGCCGGTCCCACTGAGAGCGGTGACCTACCGCGAATGCTCGTTACCCTAAAACACCGCACTGCCTTAGAACACCGCCATAGCCACAAAAAAAACCCCGCTCGAATCAGCAGGGCTTTTAGGTTCAGCGCGAGTCGATCAGACCCCGCCCTTCCCCGGCAACGGCTCATCATTCCCACGGCGAGTGGTTGGCTCTTCAGTCACCGGATCGTTCTCAGTACGCGCGGGCTCAGTAGGGTCAACCTGCGGATCGGAGACATCGGGCGATTCTTCATTAAACCCAAGATCCTTATCCGGATCCGTCTGCGCGCTGGTCCCTGTAAGCGAAGTGTCATTAGCCATGAATTCGATCTCCTCGTTTACGTGCGAGTTGTCCGCACCATGACCATCAGAAGCCCGCGAGCGCTCCAAGTGCCGCGGATTAGACGGGCGGTTTCGTCAACGGCGCCTTACGTCGAACGCGGATCTCACTGCTCCCTCCTTCTTTTCTGATGCCAGAAGCCACAGAGGTAGCGAGGCTGCGACAAATGAACGCCCCTCTCAACCCGGACCTGCGTTGTGACAACGTTTACAACGGCGTAGAATCCGCAACATCTCGTCGCATCTCCCCATACTCATAATATTCAGCTGACCGCATGCACCGCCTAGGCAAAAGCCTCGAGCGGTCTTCCTGCTTGTCGGCGTTTTTGTTGAGGACGCGGCCAACCGAATTATTAAGGAGGGCATTCGTTTTAATGAATACCACTAACCCACCCACCGGAAGTTGGCTGAGCGTCATCGCGCTGGCATTGGCAGCTTTCATCTTCAACACCACCGAATTCGTGCCGGTGGGTTTGTTGAGCGCCATCGGCCACAGCTTCGACATGACCACCGCACAGGTCGGCCTGATGCTGACGGTGTACGCGTGGATCGTCTCGCTGACCTCGCTGCCGATGATGCTGCTGACCCGCAATATCGAGCGACGCAAGTTGCTGTTGTTTGTGTTTCTGACGTTCATCGCCGCTCATGTGATGTCGAGCCTGTCATCGAGCTTCGGCATGCTGTTGGTCAGTCGCGTCGGTATTGCGGTGGCCCACGCCGTGTTCTGGTCGGTCACCGCATCGCTCGCCGTACGGGTGGCGCCAGAGGGCAAGCAGGTTCAAGCCCTCGGCCTGCTGGCCACCGGTACCGCGCTGGCGATGGTGCTTGGTATTCCGCTGGGGCGCGTGCTGGGTGAAGCGCTGGGGTGGCGCGCAACATTCCTTGCGATTGCCATTGCCTCAGGCCTGACCGTGCTGGTGCTGATGAAGTCGTTGCCGCTGCTGCCAAGCCAGAACTCGGGCTCGCTGCAAAGCCTGCCGATGCTGTTCAAGCGCCCGGCATTGATGTCGCTCTATCTGTTGACGGCTCTGGTGGTCACCGCGCAGTTCACGGCCTACAGCTACATCGAACCGTTCGCACAGCTCGTGGCGAAGATGACCGGCGACATGACCACCGTCATCCTCTTGCTGTTCGGCGGTGCCGGCATCATCGGATCGGTGATCTTCAGCCGCTACAACAACCGTTACCCACGTGGCCTGCTGATCACCGCGATCGGCGCCCTGGCGGCCTGTCTGATTCTGTTGCTCCCGCTGTCCGGCAACTCATCGTCGATGGGTGTGCTGAGCGTGGTCTGGGGCATGGCGATCATGTGCTTTGGTCTGGTGATGCAGTCCAAGGTGCTGGCGATGGCGCCGGATGCAACAGACGTGGCAATGGCGCTGCATTCAGGCATCTACAACATCGGTATCGGCGGTGGCGCGCTGCTCGGCAGTGTGGTGATCAGCCAGCTCGGCGTGGCCAATATCGGTCTGGTCGGCGGGATGGTAGCGATCAGCGGCCTGCTGCTGGCGTGCCTGGCGACCCATCGCTATGGCGAAACCATTCGGGCATAGAGGCGAAACCCCGAACGCAGTCAGGAAGGCGGGAGCGACCGTGACGTCGCTCAAGCCTCCTCGCAAAACAGCTGCGTATCCGCTAGACAGCCGGCGTCTCAAAGCCGTGCTCGTGGGCAAACTCACTCCCCCATGAACTCGTTCGCCGCGCCACAGCGACCGGTCCATCATTCCCATCGATAACCAACATTCCCGCGAATGCCTTCCGCTCACAACTCATGGGCGTACCATCGCCCTCACACCCAAACACGACCGAGGGCAGGAAAATGATCGTTCATCTCCTTACTTGCTTGACGCTCGCAGCACTCACCAGCTACGTCGTCGCCCTCAAACTCTTCGATCTGGGATCGGTCTTGATGACCGCGGACGAAGCGGACAGTCGTGTTGTGGCACCGGCCAACTAAGGCCAAGTAGCTGACACTTATCAGCACCTTTCACGCTTTCAACTTGCTGTTAGATGCGGAGCAATCGACATGACCCGAGACGTCACTTTGCACGTTAGCTTTCCCACATTCGGAAAGAACTATTACTCACAACATGTCATCGCCCGCAAAAATAGCCATGGTCTCGTTGAGGACAACCGCTTCGGCGGCTTCATGATGCCGTCGGCGGAAAACCACTTCAGCAATGAGGTGGTGGGTTTCAACGATCAGTTCCGGTTTTTGACTGACGTATTGGCCATGCACTTGCTGGAAGTTGAAGAGGCCCGACCTGCACGCCGAGCTCGACAGTCAGCTCAGTCGCGCAGCGCGTAACGCAGCATTGAACAACGCCATCCATGCAGCCAGGTAACCCCGACCTTGGCGACATGGGTGGTTTTTCTTTTTGCCGCATTTGCCCCGTGTCTCCGGCGTGGTGAATCTAGCTCTATTCACGTTTGCCTTCGTTGACCAATGCATTGAGAATCCCGAGCACTTTCCCCCCTTATAAAATTTGCTGATCGTGAAAAACCTCTTACGCAGTTTCATCCCCCATTCGTCTAACACTCATCCTGCAGAGTGGTGGCGCGCCGCAATTGGCGCGTGCCTGGGCATCTTCGTCAGCGCTGTGTTTTGCCGCGAGTTGTACGGCATAGATATCACGCTGCACCTGCTGGGTCCGGTGGGCGCATCGGCGGTGCTGCTGTTTGCGGTGTCGACCGGCGCGCTCGCTCAGCCGTGGTCGATCCTCGGCAGTTACCTGATCGCCGCACTGGTAGCGCTGTTATCGATCAGGCTGCTTGGCAACACCATTAACGCCGCCAGCCTGGCGGTCTGCTCGTCCATCCTGCTGATGTGCGTGTTCCGCTGCCTGCACCCGCCCGCTGCCGCGGTGGCCATCTGCATCGTCACGTCGAAGAACGAGCTGTCGCCCATGGGCCTGCACGTGCTTGGCCCGGTGATGCTCAACGCGGTATGCCTGCTGGCCGGCGCGCTCATCTACAACAACCTGACCAGGGTGCGTTACCCCAAGGCGCAGGCCAGGGAGCTGCCGGTGCCCGAGCAAGTGCCACTCAACAGCGACGGCTTCAACGCTGAAGACCTAGACAAAGCGCTGGCAGAAATGGGCGAGTTCGTCGATGTCTCTCGCGAGGACCTCGAGGAGATTCTGCACAAGACCGAAGAACACGCGCTGCGGCGCAACCGTTCCGATATCGACGCCGCTCGGCTTGTGTCGCGCAGCACGCAAAGCCTGTCTCTTGAGCACTCGATGGCTGACGCAATGAAGATGCTGGCTGGGAATGACAGCAAATACCTGCCGGTGCTGGACGAAGACAAGAAAGTGGTGGGCATCATCACGCTGGTCAAGTGACAGCTCGCGCCAAGCACCCACTGGTGGAAATCCGGAATCTGAGGTCTGATGCGCAAAGCTCGTACAGATAACGAGCCACACCCCTACTTCTGCGGAAACCCACATGAAACACGCCCTGCTCGCCGGCTTGCTCCTGACTGTATGTGCCCTGCCCTTCGTGGCGTATGCCAACGACGACAACAATCAGTGCCAGATGAACCTGAGCAAGGTTCGTGACGCCAAAGTCGCCAATCCCAACCTTAGCGACGCGGTCAAAAGCGATATCGACACGACCGTGCACCGCGCCGAAGCGGCGTTGGCGCGGCACAACGATGACGGTGGGCGTGAGTGTGTGGCGCTGACGCAGCAGGCGCTGCAAAAGGCCCAGAGTAACTGAGCCGGAGGTGCGCCAGACGGCTCACCTCACTCAGCACTGTAGCTATTTCAGCACCAGCATCCGATAAACCCCCGCTTCGTTTTCAATCCCATGGGTGTCGTGAGTGAACCCGGGGAATGAGCGATCAAAGCTTTCAAGCGCCCGAAGATAGGCCAGCAACGGCCCGTCCGCTGGCCCTGCGTTTTCCCCGGGCATCAACAGCGGAATGCCCGGCGGATACGGCACGATGCCCGTCGCGGCAATGCGCCCCGCGGCCTCTTCCAGGGTGACCTGCTCCACTTCGTTTTTGACCAACTTCTCGTACGCCTCCACCGGGCTGAACTCCGCCCTGGGCAATGTGCCGAACGCCTTCGACATGGCCGCCGTGGTCTTGGTCTCTTTCATCGCGGCGAAGATGTCTTCCGCCAGATCCTTCAACCCCATCCCGGCATAGCGCTGCTGATTCGCGGTGAGCAAATCGGGCAGGCAAAGCTCCAGCTCAAGGTTGGTGTCGTAGTCGCGTTTGAAGTCCAGCAACGCGTTGACCAACGTGCCCCACTTGCCCTTGGTGATGCCGATGGAAAACAGGAAAAGGATCGTGAAGTCGGTGGTCTTTTCGACGACGATGCCTTGGTGCCCCAAATAGGCACTGAGCACACAGGCTGGAATGCCAAAGTCCAGGAGGTTGCCGTCGTCACCCATGCCCGGGCTGAGGATGGACACCTTGATCGGATCGAGCATGCAGTAGCCGTCTTCGATGTCGCCGAAGCCGTGCCACACCTCGTTGGGGTGCAAGACCCAGCAATTCGGATCGGTCTTGAGCCGGACGGGATCGACTTCGTGAAACGGAATCGCCGTCGCCCCGACCTGCACTGAAGGCGGCTGCCAGCAGGAGAAAAACCAGTCATCGCGGCTCTGCATGTCAGTTTGCATGCGGGAGATAACCTGCCGGAACGCCACCGCTTCTTCGATGGATTCGTTGGTCAGAATCTGTCCACTCGGCGCCTCCATCATCGCCGAGCTGACATCGCAGGACGCCATGATCGCGTAATTGGGCGAGGTCGACGCGTGCATCATGTAGGACTCGTTGAACCGCCCGTGGGGAATCGGGTTGCGGCCGTTACGGACATGAATCATCGAGGCCTGGGACAGCGCCGCAAGCAACTTGTGGGTCGACTGCGTGGCGAACACGGTGGGCTTGGACGGATCGTGATCGTCCGGGCTGCCGTGCATGGCGAAGCGGTCTTTGTACAGCGGATTGAACCGCGCATAGCCGTACCAGGCTTCGTCAAAATGCAGCCGGTCAACGCTCTGCCCCAGCAACGCTTCGACGCGCGTGACGTTGTAGGTCAGGCCGTCGTAAGTAGAGTTGGTGACGATGGCATGCACGGGCGTCGGGTCGATGTGGCTTTTGACCAGCGGGTTGCTGGCGATGGCGGCTTTGACGCTCTCCGCGCTCAGGGTCTGCGGCAGTATCGGGCCGATGATGCCGAAGCGGTTGCGGGTGGGCACCAGGTAGGTCGGGATCGCGCCAGACAGCGTCATTGCGTGCTCGGCGGACTTGTGACAGTTGCGGTCGCACAGGGCGATCTGGTCACGGGTCACGCTGGCCATCAGGATCACCCGGTTGGACATCGATGAACCGTTGGTCACGTAGTACGTGCGGTGGGCGCCAAACACCTTGGCCGCATAGCGTTCGCCCTGGCCGATCGGGCCGCTGTGGTCGAGCAACGAGCCCAGTTCGCCGACCGAAATCGACAGGTCGGAGCGCAGCAGGTTCTCGCCAAAAAACTCGTAAAACGCGCGGCCTGCGGTGCTCTTCAGAAACGCCGTGCCGCCGGCGTGGCCCGGGGTGTGCCATGAATATTCGTAGCTGCGGGCAAACTTCAGCAGCGCGCCGAACATCGGTGGCAACACCGCCTGACGGTAGCGTTCAATGGCCGCCATGATGCGTCCGCTGAGGAAACGGCTGGTGTCTTCCGGCAACCAGATGAAGTCATCGGCGTGCTGCATGACGATCAGCGGCACGCTCGACGCCGTACTGCGATCGCTGATCAAAAAAACTGGCACCCGGGTATTGCGCTCACGCAAGGTGGTGAGCAGATCGATGCATTCCTTGTGGTCGTCACTGCTGTCCATTTCCCAACTGAGCAACACACACTGGATCGCCGGATCAGAGCTGAGAATCGACTTCGCATCACTCAAGCTTTCGGAGGTCAGCACACTGATGGCGCGCTCTTCGACGTCGCTGATCAGCTGGATCAGCGCCCGGCCGAACACGCTGCGTTTGTCGGGCTGGCTGCTGACCAGCAGCGCCAGCATGCCGAGCAAGTGTCTGTTGTCGCTCATGGTCGAGTCTCCAGGGTGGCCAGGTTCAGGTTATTGACGGGGATCGGCTCGCCGACGATGTGCTGCGCCGCGACGGTCTGGGTCGGCACGCTGTTGTTCAGCGCTTCGAGTTTGATCAGGCGAGTGTTAACGAAGCCGAACAGCGTGTAGCCGACGATGGTTGCTACCCCGCCGAGCATCAACGCTTCAGCGCCGGAGCTGTACAGCGCCAGATAGCTGTACGCGGTCGCGATGCCGGCCACGATGTTGGTGATGAGCGCCTTTTTCGGCGGCACGTTGGAGACTTTTTGCAGAGTCATCAGTGTTGCCATCGACAGGATGTACGGCACCAGGTTGGTAACCACCGCGAGATTAACCAGTGTGTCGAACTGCTTGGCCAGGTCGGGGCTGATGGTCAACAGCGCCAGTGCGGTCTGGATCGCCAGCAGAATCAGCATGCTGATGATGGGCACCCCGTGCTTGTTGGCCTTGGCGAAGATCGGCAGGAAGTAACCGGTGTCTGCGGAGCTTTTGAATACTTGAGCCACCGTGAACTGCCAGCCCAACAGCGAGCCGACGCAGGCGAGGACCATGAGACCCATGATGATGTCGCCGATCATGGGGTTGAACATCTTGGCGAACACCAGCCCGAAGGGTGCGGTGGAAGAAACCAGTTCCGCGTTATCGACGATGCCCGCAATGACGTTGGTCGACAAGATGTAAATCACTGCTGCGCCGAGGGTCCCGCCAAGCACTGCGATGGGCACGTTCTTCTCGGGGTTCTCCACCGCATCGCCGTTGGCGCACGCCGACTCCAGGCCGAGAAACGCCCACAGCGTGATCGCCACCGAAGCGCCCGCGGCTTCGTACCAGGTTTTGTCATGGGGATTCCATCCTGCAGCGTAAGTGCTGCTGTCGAACCAGAACCAGCCGATTGTCGAAACCAGCACCACAGGGGCAATAACGCCCCACACGGTCACTGCACCTATCTTGCCGGTAATACTCGCGCCGCCGAAGTTGGCGAACGTGGTAATCCATAACAGAGCAATGGTCGCCAGGCCCACTTCAAGCGAACCCAACTTGATATCGAACAGCGTCTGGATATATCCCACCGCAGTAATGCTGATCGCCACATTGGCAATCAACAACGACAAGCCGTAGGTGTAGTTGGTGATGTAGTTGCCCGATTTACCGAAGGTGTATTCAGCGTAACCGCCCATGCCACCGGTCTTGCGACTGAGCATGCCGCATCGCGCAAAGGCGTAGGCCAGAGCCAGCGAGCCGGTGGCGGTGATCAACCACGAAAGGATGGAGATGCCGCCAACCTCGGCCAGTTTGGTAGGCAGCAAGACGATGCCGGACCCCAGCATGTTGACCGCAGTCAACATCGTGAGCTGGCCGACGCTCATTTTCTTAGCGACTGACATTCCTTTGCCCTATTTGAAGGAAGTGAGAGGGTTTAGCTATAGCAAAGGATTCTTGTTAATCAAGAAACAGCCGATCGCTAGTTGCTGGCGACAAGCCACCTTTGCTCGGGCTAGTTATGTTTTTGAAGGATTAATAAGATTGAAAAGAACTGTGAGTTCAGAGAGATGGCGCCGTATGCCGAAGGCAAAAGAGGATAGCGTCAAGAACCGGCGGGGTATTGATCTATGTCAATCAACGGCCATGTCGCGGAGCGACAACACCGCGTATTCCGGAGGGGCGCGAGGGGTCAAGCGAACAAGGGCATACAGGAGCCGGGTTGCCGGCTCCCGACGATCAAACGAATAACGTGATCAACGCAAAGCCGACGTACCAGACGATGGCCGAGCGGATGAGCAATTCCCACAATACGTCCAGGCTGTTGACGCCCTCGACGCCCACCACGGGCGCCGGAACCTCGCCAGCGACACAGCCGACTTTGCTGATCAGGCGCGAGGCACTGATGTTCCAGTTCAGCAATTCGCTGAGCATCACGCGGCTGACCGCTACGAAGTTTCCGACCAGTGCGAAGCTGGCCGCCAGCAAACGCACGGGCACCCAATCAAAGGCATGCCTTGCCTGGGTCGCGCGCTCAACCACCGCTGGTGTCTTGCCGTGCTCCGAGGCCAGCGCCAGCAAGCGGTACGCCAACGCGGCAACCGGGCCGAGCACGAAATACCAGAAAATCACCGCGAAAAAGCCCTGATATATCTGCCACAGCAAATACGTTTGAGCGCCGCCCAAGAGCTGTTCTTCATTCTCGGCCTGAACCCCCAGATCACGTTCGGCAACCAGCACTGCTGCTTCCTGATCGCCCCGACGGCAAGCGTCTCGAAACGAGCCGAGGGTGGCTTTGACGTCGCCACGGCCCAGGCTGTAAATCAGCACCAGTAAATGGATCGGCAGCGCGAGCCAGCCATAGGCCACCGAGCCGACAATGACCAATATCAGGGCCAGGACCACCAAAGGCAGCACAACCGTCACCATCAGAATCCACCACGGCCGTTTGGCCGAGCGCGGGTTGGATTCCAGCCGACTCAATTGATTGAGCCATGGCCCATCGCGCTGGATACGCCGGCGCAGGGCCGAGAACTTCTCGATCCAGACCGCCAGCAGCAAAACCAGAAAACTCATCAGCTGTTCCTCATTTCAAACATCCAAGGCGGCACGAAACCGCGCCCAGTCAAAACACGGCCCCGGATCGGTCTTGCGCCCCGGCGCGATATCGCTGTGACCACATATGCGTTGCGTCGTAATCGTCGGCCACGCCGCTTGCAGCTGGCGGGTCAGCTCGACCAACGCCTCATATTGCGCGTCGGTGAAAGGTTGATCATCAGTGCCTTCCAGCTCTATGCCAATGGAAAAATCATTGCACGTCTCGCGCCCCTCGAAGACTGACACACCTGCATGCCAGGCACGATCCAGACACGACACGAATTGCGTCACCGCTCCGTCGCGCTCAATCAGGAAGTGCGCAGACACCCGCAGCTCGGCGATGCCTTCAAAATAGGGGTGTTCTGT
The DNA here is from genome assembly GCF_013201545.1 of Pseudomonas graminis. Lineage (NCBI taxonomy): Bacteria > Pseudomonadati > Pseudomonadota > Gammaproteobacteria > Pseudomonadales > Pseudomonadaceae > Pseudomonas > Pseudomonas graminis. Next base: position 2,432,778 of record NZ_CP053746.1, on the reverse strand, counting down.
GACGTCCAGCCGGTTCTGGAAAAACGCTTGGACCTTGCCGGTCTTGAACTGCGCGGGTGGCAGACTGATGTTGTGGATCACCAGCAACGAGATTTCGTTTTCCGGCCGCGCATTGAAATTGGGTGAAGGGCATTGCTGCGCGCCGTGGCACCAGCCGGTGGCAGGGTCCAGATGCATGGGAAGTCCTTAGGGCGTAAAACGACAGCGCGCAGTATGCCCGCGACAGGAAAGGATGTGGATGGCGAATCTACGCAGAAAGCGCACAGATTCGCAGTCGGAAGTCGTAGGACCGATCGGGGCTTAGCCCTTGAGCTTGCGCAGATTGCCCAGTACCGACTCCAGTGCGCGGTCGAACAGCAGGGCGTCGTCGAGAACACGAATCGTGCCGCGACGGAACTCCACCGCCAGACCCATCCGGGTTTTCTCAAGGACTTTCATGCCAGTGCGATTGACGAACACGTAGCGACCGCTCGGCTCAACGATCGCCGCCAGCTTGCAGCGCAGCTTGTGGGATTCGTCCTCGTGGATCTCGACCCAACTGCCGAGACGAAGCTTTTCGACCTGCATCAAGCCTTCGTCATCGGCAGGAAGCTGCATCGACGGTTCGCTCTGGATTTGCTCGCCGGGCCCGACCAGCACGATCTCCTCGACCACCGCCATCATCGTCGGGCCGTCAGCAGCCTGGGGCTGATCGCCTTCCGCGTCGCCTTTTGGCGTCCGCGGCACATGGCTGAACGCCTGGACGTGAAGCACTTCGAGCTGGCTGAAGAATTCGCTGGTGGCAAAGGGATCAAAAGCCGCGCTGCTCAGGCCGTCGCGCAGGGATTTCAGCAGCCCAGGTACCACTTCAAGCAAACGCTGTCGAGCATCCGGTTCGTCATGGGGCTCGACGCTCCAGATCAAATCGTCCATTGCCTGAAGACCTGACGCCCATTCAGCCGACTGATCGCCGTGCTTCAGGCATGTGAGCAACAGCACCTTGCTCCACGCCTCCTGCAACAGGCGAACAACCACCTGCGGCAGCGTCTTGCCAAGCAGGCGATCGTTGAGCGCCTGCTGCACACGCTGACGTGCCAACTCTGCCAACGCGCGGCCTTGTTCTGCATCACGGGTGCGCTGCTCGAGCAGCTCACTGCGGCGGCGCTCGTCGCTGGTGAAGGCCAGAAAATCCACCAGTAATTCCGTGAAGATCGCCGGATCATCGACGAAATCGTGGAGCAGACGCTGAACGATCTGATCGATGCGGGCATAAAGCGAGTCGCGCTGGGTGTCGTCGCGACCACCCCAGCCAAGCGCCGCTGACGCGATTTCGTTCAGCAGCCGGCGCGCAGGGTGGCTACCACGGCTGAAGAAACTCTTGTCGATGACCGCGACCTTGAGCATCGGAATCTGCAAACGGCCGATCAACGCGCGCAGCGAACTTGGCAGATTGCGGTCGTCGAGAATGAATTCGAAGAGCATCGAGATGAGGTTGATAACGTCCTCATCCATCGTGCCGACGACGCGAAACTTGCCGCTTCTCGCGCTCACCCGGCTGATCAACTGCTCAAGCTGGGCGCGGAGGTCGAAGTCGTCGCTGTCTTCGACTTTCGGGACGTACTGCTGCAAGTGGGACAGCAGACGCAGCAAGTCCTGGCTTGAAATCGGACGCGCTTCAGTCACCGAATCGGGGCGCGGCGTCAGATTTCCACGCACGTGCACCAGCAACTCCTGCAGCGCCGAAAACACGTCTTGCACGCTTTTATCGAGGCTTTCCGTCGCCTGGAGAATGGCGGCGTTGTCGGCGCGCACGGCTTCGCTCGAAGGCGGCACGCTGGCGATACGATCAGTGGAGCGGCGGGACGGCAATGCCTTAAGTTCCGGCAATACACCTGCGGAAATCAGCAACTGGTTGGCTTCCTCATAAAGCTGATCAGCGTTGCTCAAGGCGTATTTCTCAAACAGCTTGAGAATGATCAGCTTTACCTTGATTTCAACGCCGAGGCTGCGCCCGGCCTGCAGGAAATAGTCGCACAGGAGCGTCGGCCCCAACGGATTGGTCTCGTCGGTCAACGGCTGGGGGATGAGTACGTTCAAACGCGTGGTCAGTTGACCCAGGGCGATACCGTCGCGACTCATGACCTTGACCACCATGGCATCAACCGCCACGGTGCGCTCGAGATCATCGTTATGGACCAACGCAAGCTTGTCGTAGGAGACAGGCTCGGGAATCGGGGGCTCAGAAACTTCGTACTGACCCAGGCGCAGGAACGCTTCAAAGAATTTGTCGAGGAAATTGCGCTCGATGCTTTTACGCTTCAGGCGCAAGTCGCGCATGGCTTCGAAAAAAATGTTCTGCTCAGTGTTGTTGTGAGCACGGTCGGCCATTTCGAAAAGCGTGTCGTCAGCATTATCGAAAAGCGTCTGCAGGCTTTCCTTGAGCTGCTGCGCCGCCCGGTCACGAACCTGAAGCAAAACGACGGGCAGCCGAGCAACAGGCGAGGATCCCGAATGATCCGCACCTGCCTTCAAGGGCACCACTTTGTTACCGTCGTTCTGCATCAAGGACTCCTTCACACCGTCGACACAACTGCTCAGACAACAGTTACACCCCGCAGCGAATGAAGACTCGACTCCATTCGAACGGATCTCAAAATTTTATCCCTGGGGATGTTGCAGGCTAACGTCAACACCATGACGTCAAATACAAGGCGAAAGTATCGAGTAAAACCGGGTCGCTCGCCAGCGAACTCTTCGCCTTTATTGGAATGATAGAAGGCGGCGAAGGGACATGTGCAGCGATAGACCACGGAAATCGCAATCTGTCGCATAACCAAGAAAAAAACCGACAAAGTGCATCTAATGCATCCGACTGGACACTTGCCGCGCGTAGGTTGGTACACCCGTCTGCCATATACTCGGCGCACTTAGTCCGTGGAGCTCGTTATGCCAAACCTACGTCTTGATGCCCTCGCTGCTGAAATCGAAGCCAACGTACGCCGCGCGTTGCTGGAGGATGTGAGCAGTGGCGACATCACCGCGCAGCTGATTCCGGCGGAGCGACTGGCGAAGGCCACGGTGATCTCCCGCGACGCAGCGGTGATTGCCGGTACAGCATGGGTCGATGCGGTTTTCCGTCAGCTTGACCCGCGAGTGGCCGTGCATTGGCAGGTCGTTGATGGTGATCGCGTGCAGCCCAATCAGGCGCTGTTCCATCTAGAAGGCCCCGCCCGCTCCTTGCTGACGGGCGAACGCAGCGCGCTCAACTTCCTTCAACTGCTGTCAGGCGTCGCCACCCGCGCGCAGCATTATGCCGACATGGTCGCGGACACTCAGGTCAAACTGCTCGACACCCGCAAAACCCTTCCGGGCCTGAGAATGGCGCAGAAATACGCGGTCACCTGCGGCGGCTGCCATAACCATCGCATCGGCTTGTTCGACGCCTTCCTGATCAAGGAAAACCACATCGCCGCGTGTGGCGGTATTGCGGAAGCCATCACCGCCGCCCACAAGATCGCACCGGGCAAGCCTGTGGAAATCGAAGTGGAAAGCCTCGACGAACTCAAACAAGCCCTCGATGGCGGCGCCGACATCATCATGCTCGACGAACTGAGCCTGGACGACATGCGCGAAGCCGTGCGCCTCACGGCGGGCCGCGCCAAGCTGGAGGCCAGCGGCGGCGTGACTGATGCGACCTTGAGGACCATTGCTGAAACCGGCGTTGATTACATCTCCATTGGGACGCTGACTAAAGACGTGAAGGCGGTGGATTTGTCGATGCGACTGAGCCTCTGAGGGGCTGGCAACGTCTTAAAGGTTGAACTGCGACGGCTGGTCGGGCTCTGCTTGTTATGGGCTTGAGGCCCTTGAGATCGGATTGTTGATTAGACGGATGAGGAAATGACGATGGCTGACGAGAAGCAACCTGTCGAACCTGAAGAAGACGTTCCGGCCCACTCTACTGAAGAAGAGAAGGAGCGGTTGAAGGATTTCAATAAGGATGGAATTCCGCCGGGGATTTGTTGATTAGCGGGATGTATATGATGGTACGAAAAAGCCCGGTCTTGATGACCGGGCTTTTTGTATTTCTGGTGCCGAAAATAGGAATCGAACCTACGACCTTCGCGTTACGAGTGCGCTGCTCTACCGACTGAGCTATTTCGGCGAAATACTGAGGTAAAGCAGGCTAAACCTCGTTCCTACTCAAAGCGTCAGAATCCCGGTGATTAATTAAACTCCAGTCCGAGAACGGGTGCAGCCGCCCCCAGTAACGCCGAGCCAACTAATACGGTTCGCGTCAACGGTAGGCGTCCAAGTCACAGTACAACCGCCGGCCGCCGCTGTGCCAGTGACGACAATAGCTGCAGTGGCAGCAGTGAGTGTGACAGGGGCCATGTTAGGCGTCCCAGCAGGCAACCCTGCATATCCAACGGTTGTCTGCAGCCTTTGAGCAGTGTCGCAGCTAGCCAGAACCCCGTTGTTGGTCTGCAAGCACTCCGCAATTGCCGCTTTCACAGGAGCAATTGCAGTGTTGTTGTCAGCCCAGCGGGCACGTACAACGTAATCCTGATATTGAGGGATTGCGATAGCGGCCAGGATCCCGATGATCGCCACGACAATCATCAGCTCGATTAACGTAAAACCTTTTTGTAAATTCATCGCTACTACTCCAAGCGTCAATTTGGTGTTGCTCGAAGTAGGCTCTGCATGCAACGTGCCAGCTTCTAATCGCCGAAGCCTTTGCCCATCCCTCCACTATCGCCGTCGCAAATGGCACGCGGAGTCAGCACAAAGTGACAATTTCCGTCACCCTGACATTGCTTAATTGGCAGCCAAGCTTGACTAGGCTATAAACGGTCCAATGTGTGGATCTGGTGGCTGTAATGACTGACGTCGTCCTAACCGGCTTGGCTAAACAACTTGTTGTGGCTGAGCTGCTCACTGAAAAAACGGCCCAAAAAGCCTACGAACAAGCGCGACGTGACAAGGTTTCGCTCGTGCACCACCTCGTCGAGACGAAGCTGCTTAAGAGCATCACGCTGGCTGAGGTCGCGTCAGATCAATTCGGCATTCCATTTCTTGATCTCGGCACGCTGGACAAGGAGACCCAACCGAAAGGGCTCGTCAGTGAGAAGCTCATTCGCCAGCACTGCGCGCTTCCGCTGTGGCGTAGGGGTAACAAGCTTTTTGTGGGCATATCCGACCCCACCAATCATCAAGCTATTACTGACATCCAGTTCAGCACCGGCCTGACCACTGAAGCCATATTGGTCGAAGACGACAAACTGACCTTCGCCATCGATAAGTTTTTCGACGGCAATGCTGGTATGGGCGACTTGGCGGACGTTGACCTTGGTCTAGAAATCGAAGCGGTCGATGAGAGCAAAGAAACTGCGATTGGCGGCCAAGACGCCGATGACGCGCCGGTCGTCCGCTTCGTTAATAAGATGCTGATGGACGCTATCCGCCTAGGATCGTCTGATCTGCATTTCGAACCCTATGAAAAGATCTTTCGTGTAAGGCTCCGCACCGACGGCATTCTTCATGAGGTGGCAAAGCCGCCCATTCACTTGGCTGGCCGGATCGCTGCACGCCTGAAGGTCATGGCAAGCCTCGATATTTCGGAGCGTCGAAAACCGCAAGATGGCCGCATCAAACTCCGAATTTCTAAAAACCGGGCCATCGACTTCCGGGTCAACACGCTACCCACACTGTGGGGCGAAAAAATCGTGATGCGGATTCTGGATCCCACTACCGCTCAAATGGGCATTGACGCCTTAGGCTACGAGCCAGAACAGAAAGCGCTTTACCTTGAAGCTCTTCGCCAACCCCAAGGCATGATCCTGGTGACCGGCCCTACCGGCTCGGGTAAAACAGTATCGCTCTACACTGGATTGAATATTCTCAACACTGTCGATATCAATATATCGACGGCAGAGGACCCGGTCGAAATAAATCTCGAAGGCATCAACCAGGTCAACGTCAATCCGCGTCAGGGGATGGACTTCTCTCAGGCACTACGAGCGTTTCTGCGTCAGGATCCTGACGTAATCATGGTGGGTGAAATCCGAGATCTGGAAACAGCCGAAATCGCGATTAAGGCTTCGCAGACCGGCCACATGGTTTTGTCTACGCTGCACACCAACAGCGCGGCTGAAACCCTGACTCGCCTGCACCACATGGGCGTTGCAGCGTTCAACATTGCGACCGCAATCAACCTGATCATTGCTCAACGCCTGGCGCGCAAACTGTGCGCGCACTGCAAGAAAGAAGTCGAGATCCCACGGGAGACATTGATTGCAGAAGGTTTCCCCGAGTCGCAAATCGGATCATTCCAGCTTTACTCCCCAGTGGGATGCGAGCACTGCAACGGCGGCTACAAAGGCCGAGTAGGTATCTACGAAGTGGTGAAGAGCACGCCCGCACTGGAGCGCATCATCATGGAGGAAGGCAACTCGATCCAGATTTCCGAACAGATGCGCAGAGACGGCTTCAACGATCTGCGCACGTCCGGCCTGATGAAGGCGATGCAGGGCGTAACCAGTCTTGAAGAAATAAACCGGGTGACCAAGGATTAAGCATGGCGACCAAAGCAGTAAAAGTCAGCGTCTATGCTTGGGAAGGGCTGGATAAAAAAGGGACAAAGCTAACCGGCGAAACAACTGGGCACAACCCTGCTCTGGTCAAGGCCTTACTCCGCAAGCAGGGCATCAACCCAACCAAGGTCCGTAAAAAATCCGTTTCGATCTTTGGCAAGGGTAAAAAGATTAAGCCGCTGGACATCGCATTCTTCAGCCGCCAGATGGCCACCATGATGAAAGCGGGTGTACCGCTCCTACAATCCTTCGACATCATCAGCGAGGGGCATGACAACCCGAACATGCGCAAGTTGGTAGACGACATCAAACAGGAAGTCGCGGCAGGGCACAGCTTTGCTACAGCACTGAGGCAGAAGCCCTTATATTTCGACGACCTTTTCTGCAATCTGGTAGACGCTGGCGAACAAGCGGGGGCTCTTGAAACTTTGTTGGATCGAGTCGCGACCTACAAAGAAAAGACCGAATCGCTTAAAGCCAAGATCAAAAAAGCGATGACCTATCCCATCGCTGTGGTCATCGTCGCCTTTATCGTAACGGGGATTTTGTTACTCAAAGTAGTACCCCAGTTTCAGACTATTTTTGAAGGGTTTGGAGCGGAGCTACCTGCATTCACATTGATGGTGATCGGCTTATCAAAAATTGTTCAGGACTATTGGTGGATGATACTGGCCGGGATCGGATTAAGTATTTTCTTGTTTCGGCGCGCGTACCGAACTTCCGAAAAGTTTAGAAATGGCCTGGACCGGGCACTGCTCAAGGTGCCTGTCATCGGTCCGTTGTTGTACAAATCCGCCGTGGCGCGATATGCGCGGACTTTGTCCACGACATTCGCTGCGGGCGTTCCACTGGTAGAGGCGCTTGATTCCGTCGCTGGCGCGACCGGGAATGTTGTTTTCAAGAACGCCGTCAACAAAGTCAAGCAGGACGTTTCCACCGGCATGCAACTCAACTTCTCCATGCGCAGTACCGGCGTGTTTCCGATGCTGGCCATACAGATGACCGCAATTGGAGAGGAATCCGGAGCGCTGGACTCGATGCTTGATAAAGTCGCGACCTACTATGAGGACGAAGTTGACAATATGGTCGACAGCCTGACGAGCCTTATGGAACCCATGATTATGGCTTTCTTGGGTGTCATTGTCGGCGGACTCGTGATCGCCATGTACCTCCCTATTTTCAAGCTCGGACAAGTCGTCTAACCATGCCCCTCCTCGACCTCCTGGCCAGTTCCCCGCTGGCCTTCGTTCTATGCGCACTCGTCTTTGGCCTGCTCGTCGGCAGTTTCCTCAACGTGGTCATCTACCGCCTCCCCAACATGATGATCCGCGACTGGAAAATCCAGTCCCGGGAAATGCTCGACCTCCCCGCCGAGCCGCAACCAGAAACCTTCAACCTCATCCTCCCCCACTCCCGCTGCCCGCACTGCTCACACAAAATCCGCGCGTGGGAGAACATTCCGGTCGTGAGTTATCTCTTCCTCGGCGGCAAGTGTTCCCAGTGCAAAGCCCCCATCAGCAAGCGCTACCCGCTGGTTGAATTGGCGTGCGGCTTGCTGTCGGCCTTCATCGCCTGGCATTTCGGTTTCGGCTGGCAGGCTGGGGCGATGCTGGTGCTGACATGGGGTTTGTTGGCGATGAGTCTGATCGACGCCGACCACCAGCTTCTGCCGGACGCAATCGTATTGCCGTTGTTGTGGCTGGGCCTGATCGTGAATGCGTTCGGGCTGTTCACGTCGCTGACCGATGCGCTGTGGGGCGCGGTCGCGGGGTATCTGGTGTTGTGGTGTGTGTTCTGGCTGTTCAAGCTGATCACGGGCAAGGAAGGCATGGGTTACGGCGACTTCAAGTTGCTGGCGATGCTCGGCGCGTGGGGTGGGTGGCAGATTTTGCCGCTGACGATTCTGCTGTCGTCGATTGTCGGGGCGGTTTTGGGGCTGATCCTGCTGCGTTTGCGCAATGTCGAGACCAGCACGCCGATCCCCTTCGGTCCTTATCTGGCCCTCGCGGGGTGGATCGCTTTGCTCTGGGGTGATCAAATAACCACTTCGTATTTGCAGATCGCCGGCTTCAGATGACTTCTCCTGCGTCAAAACCCTGGATTCTGGGCCTTACCGGTGGCATCGGCAGCGGCAAGAGTGCGGCCGCTCAGTGCTTCGTCGATCTCGGCGTGCATTTGGTGGACGCCGATAACGCCGCCCGCTGGGTGGTCGAACCCGGGCGTCCTGCCCTGGCGCAGATTGCCGAGCACTTCGGCCCGAGCGTGTTGCAGGCCGATGGCACGCTGAATCGCTCGGCGTTGCGCGAGCTGATTTTCAAGGATCCGCAACAGCGGGTCTGGCTCGAAAGCCTGCTGCATCCGCTGATCCGAGAGGAAATCCGGCAGTATCTGGCGCGCGCCGAATCGGCTTACGCGATTCTGGTGTCGCCGCTGTTGCTGGAGACTTCTCAGCACCAGATGGTGCAGCGGGTATTGGTCATTGATGTGCCGGAATCGGTTCAAATCGAGCGCACGGTGTTGCGCGACAAGACCAACGAGGAGCAGGTGCGGGCGATTCTCAAGGCGCAGGCCAGTCGCGATGAGCGCTTGAGCCGGGCCGATGATGTGATCGTCAATGACCGTGACCCGGCCTGGCTGAAAAGCGAAGTCGAGCGCCTGCATCACTTTTATTTAACTTTGCGTGGAGGCCAATGATGAGCCAACCAATGACCGTCGATTGCCCAACCTGCGGAGCGCCCGTGGAATGGACACCGGAGAGTAAATTCCGGCCGTTTTGCTCGGACCGTTGCAAGCTGATAGACCTGGGTGCCTGGGCGTCGGAAGAACATGCGATTCCGGTGGCGCCGGATGCGGAAGACGAACTGTTTTCGGGTGATTTCGACCCTCGTCAGCACTGATCAAATTCAGCGGCCGTATGGCTCGCTCCCCGCAATTAATCGCAAAAACAAAAAAGCTCCGCGACCTTAATCGCGAAGCTTTTTTTGTGGCCGAGCGTTTTAGCCCAATTTACGCTGCGGCGCGCCGTGGACCATGGTGTAGGCGTAATCGACGCCCATGCCGTATGCACCGCTGTGCTCCAGGACCAACTCCATCACCGCCTCGTAGGTTTCCTTGTGTGCCCAGTCGCGCTGGAATTCGAGCAAAACCTGCTGCCAGGTGACCGGCACGGCGCCTGCCTGAATCATCCGTTGAACCGACATGTCGTGCGCTTCCTTGGTCGTGCCACCGGAAGCGTCAGTGACGATGTACACCTCGTAGCCTTCAGCCAAGGCGTCCAGCGTCGGGAAGTTCAGGCAGACCTCGGTCCACAGTGCGGCGATGATCAGCTTCTTGCGGCCGGTCGCCTTGACCGCTTCCACCAGTTTTTTGTCTTCCCACGAGTTCATCGACGTGCGCTCGATCGGCTGCTGATCCGGGAACACCGCCAGCAGTTCAGGCCAGATGAAACCGCTGAAGCTTTTGGTTTCGACCGAAGTGTAGATCGTCGGCACGTTGAATATCTTGGCGGCCTTGGCCAGGCCAACAGTGTTGTTCTTCAGGGTCTGGCGATCGATCGATTGAACGCCAAAAGCCATTTGCGGCTGGTGGTCGATCAGGATCAGGGCAGCGTTGGTTGGGTTCAGCAGTTCGCGAATGGACATGGGTAGATTCCTTAAATGGTCAGCAGTGAGTTCTTTGTGGGTTAGCCGCTGCGCTGGTTAAGCGTGTTGGCTGGCTTGGGAGTGAATTTACGGGCTAGCCGACAAAGGAACAATCCCATAGAATCGGGACTCATTGTTTCCAAATCAGGAACGGTCATGGATCGTATCGAATGCATGCGCGCGTTTGTCGCCACCGTAGGCGCCAATGGCTTTGCCGCAGCGGCCCGCGCACTGGACGTGCCGCGCTCGAAAATCAGCAAGCAGATTCAGGCGCTGGAAGAAGCCATTGGTGTGCAGCTGTTGCAGCGCACCACGCGCAGCCTGCATTTGACGGAAGCTGGCGCCGAGTACTACGACGCGTGTCGGGATGTCATCGCCTCGCTGGACGAAGCCGAACAACGGGCGCGGACCGGGATGGGTGAAATACGCGGCGTGTTGCGGGTCAATGCGCCGATGTCGTTTGGACTGAGTCGTCTGGGGCCGCTGATTCCGCGCTTCAACGAGTTGCACCCGAACGTTGAGCTGCAGGTCGTGCTGAGCGATCAGCAGGTGGATCCGGTCAAAGGCGGCTTTGACGTGACGATTCGGATCGCCAGCCTGCCGGACTCGTCGATGATCGCGCGCTCGCTGGCCCCGGCGCCGAGGATCATGGTGGCCTCGCCCGACTATCTGGCACGCGAAGGCACGCCGCAAACGCCCAAGGATTTGGCACACCATAAGTGCCTGAGTTATGGCTATTTGCAGAGTGGCGTGAGCCTGCAGTTATGCAACGGCAAGGAAACACAGCGGGTGACGGTGAGCGGGCCGTTGCACGCCAACAACGGTGACATTCTGGCGCAGGCTGCAGTGGCGGGAATGGGCATTGCGCTGCTGCCCAATTTCATCATCGAGCGCGCCGTGGCGGATGGGCGGCTGGTACCGGTGCTGTGCGATTGGGAAGCGCCGGCGATTACGGTGAACGCCGTGTACCCCTCGTCCCGACGGGTGCCGATGAAGACCCGAGCGTTCATTGATTTTCTGGTGGCTGAGTTGTCGGTTGAGTCCGAGGCGTTTTGACAGCCTCCCTCGGCATTAATATTCACTTCGATCCGTAGGAGCCGGCTTGCTGGCGAAGGCAATCTGTCAGCTACATCAAAGGGGATTGACATACCGCTTTCGCCAGCCAGCCGGCTCCTACAGACCTTTGCCCGCCAGAACATCTGTAAAGGATGCGCGCCCCTACAATTGCGGCGGTGTCAGATCCTTCAAACCACACTCCCCACCGGCACTTTCCCTGCGAGCCCATCCGCCAGGCTCGCCAATACCATCTCGCCCATCCGCGTCCGGGTTTGCACGGTGGCGCTGGCACGGTGGGGTTGCAGAACCACGGTTTCCAGGGCGAACAATACCTCCGGCACGTGGGGCTCATCGGCGAATACGTCGAGCCCCGCGCCCGCAATCGAGCCAGCTTCCAGCGCTGCAACAAGGTCAGGTTCATTGACGAGACTGCCGCGCGCCACGTTAATCAAGAAACCTTGCGCGCCCAGCGCTTCCAGCACCTTGGCGTTGATGATGCCTTTGGCTTTGTCGGCAGCCGCAGCAATGATCAGCGCGTCACTTTGCGCGGCCAGTTCGACCAGATCGCTGACGAAGGTGTAAGGCACGTCGCCCATGGCGTTGAGGTCGGTATAGCTGATCGGGCAACCGAACGCAGCAGCACGCGTGGCGACGGCCCGCCCTACCCTGCCCATGCCGACGATGCCGATGCGCATGCCGCTGAATTGACGCGCCAGGGGCAGCGGCACCAGCGGCGTCGCGGTCTTGGTCCATGCGCCGGAGCGTACATATCGGTCGCCCGTGCACAGCCCGCGACAGGCTGAAATCAGCAGACCGATGGCAAGGTCGGCGACGTCTTCGGTCAGCGCGCCGATGGTCGCCGAGACGCGAATGCCGCGGTCCCGCGCGTAGGCCAGATCAATCGCATCGGTGCCAACGCCGTTGACCGCGATGATTTCGACCTTCGGCAATTGCTCCATCACTTCACGGGTGATACCGGTGTGCCCGCCGGTGACCACACCGAGGATATTGGCGCCGTGCTCGCGCAGGTAAGCAGCCTTGTCGGCCTGCTGGAAATACGGGCGAACGGTGTAGCGCTCGTTCAGCCGCGCGTTGATGTCAGGGATCAGGATCGGGCTTAGCTGGAGGATTTCAGGTTTCATCGGTATCTCGCTTATCTCGAATTCGGACGGATCAACCACGGCCCACGAAGGGCATGTTGGTGGCCATGACGGTCATGTTCAGCACGTTGGCCGACAGCGGCAGTGCAGCGATGTAACGCACGGCGTCGGCGATGTGCTTGACGTCGATCATCGGCTCGACCGCTGTCGAGCCATTGGCCTGACGCACGCCTTTGGTCATGCGCACCGACAGCTCGGTCAGCGCGTTGCCGATGTCGATCTGGCTGCAGGCGATGTTGAACTCGCGACCGTCCAGCGCCAGGCTCTTGGTCAAGCCCAACACTGCGTGCTTGCTGGCGGTGTAGGGCGCGGTGAACGGCCGTGGCACGTGGGCGGAGATCGAACCGTTGTTGATGATCCGGCCACCCTGGGGCGACTGTTTGCGCATCAGGCCAAACGCACCGCGGCTGCACAGGAAAACGCCCGTCACGTTGGTGTCGATCACGCTTAGCCACTTCTCGATGGGCAGCTCGTCCATCGGCACAGCAGGGGCGTTGACGCCGGCGTTGTTGAATACCAGATCGAGGCGGCCATACACCTCCTCGATGGTGGCGAACAGGTGATCGACGCTGGCAGGATCACGTACGTCGCACGACACCGCCAACGCTTCCCCGCCCTGCTCGCGGGCCTGCGCCACCAGCTCTTCAAGCGGCTCGATACGGCGCCCGGTCACCACTACTTTGAAGCCATCTTCCAGCAGGCCTAACGCGACGGAGCGGCCGATGCCACTGCCCGCGCCGGTGACCAGGGCAATTTTCGAAACGGATTGATCAGTCATTATTGTTCTCCTTGTTGCTCATCAAAAATGCGGCTGTTCTGGATGATTTGCTCAGCGCCGCTCACCTACCCTCACTTCTAATTCGCCGACGCCGTCGATGCCGCCATTGATCACGTCGCCCGCTTCGAGCGCAGCAACGCCAGGCGGCGTGCCGGTCATGATCAGGTCGCCGGCGCGCAACGTGATGGAATGGGAAAGCTGGCTGATGACCTCGCTCACCGACCAGATCTGGCCTTCAAGGTCGGAACGCTGACGCTCGACGCCGTTGACGCTCAGCCAGATGGCGCCTTGTTGCGCATGACCGTCACGGGCTGCCGGGCGGATGGGCGTGATCGGCGCCGAGCCGTCGAACGCCTTCGCCGGCTCCCATGGATTGCCCACCGCCTTGGCCGCCATTTGCAGATCGCGGCGGGTCAGATCGAGCCCGGCGGCGTATCCCCAGACGTGGTCCAGCGCATGTTCGGCGTCTATCTCGAAACCGTCCTTGCCGATGGCGACGACCAGTTCGATCTCGTGGCAAAACTGGTCGGTCTGGGTCGGAAACGCAACCTCGCCCACTGCGTCCACCACCGATGTCGCCGGTTTCATGAAGAACGCCGGGACCTCGCGCTCAGCGGTGGCAGCATCGCCCCACAGGTAATTGCGCCCCAGGCAAAACACCCGGCCAACGGGGAATCGCGCCTCGCTGCCATGCACCGGCAGGCTGCTGACTCGGGGCGGTTCGAATACAAAGTTGCTCATGAAATTCCTTATCACCGAAAGACGCTCAATCCCGCCAGTTGCAGTTCAGACTACGGGATCAACCGACGGGAAAGTTGGACAAAACCGTGTTTGCGCTGGACTAAAAAACTCAATACCGCGGGCATTAAAAAAGGCGTATTCGCATACGCCTCTGCCCAGTACGGCATAAGTTCACACACACATTCTTGAGCGGTTACCGGGCCTTCAGCTCGATGCGATAAATGCGGCCAAGCAACAGTGAATAAGAGAGCGTGCCGATACACGCGACCCCGCCGATGAACCAGAACGCCCACGCGAAGTTGCCGGTGACATGCAGGATCTGCCCGATAACAATCGGCGTGACGATGCCGCCAATGTTGGCCGCCAGACTGGTGATGCCCCCGGTCAGGCCGATCAGTTCCTTGGGGGCGATTTCCGACACGGCTGCCCAAGACGATGACGCGATGCCCTGTGCGAAAAAGGCGATTGTGAGGAGCGCGATGCAGACTTCATTGGAGTCGGTGAAGTTGACCAGCATGATTGACATGCCCAGCGCCGAGCCCACAACCAGCGGCAATTTGCGAGAGAAGGACAGCGAGTAGCCGCGGCGAATCATCCAGTCGGCGATAAAGCCTGCCAGCAGCACGCCGACCGTGGCGCCAATGAACGGCAGCACTGCGAAGATGCCGACTTTGACCATGGTCAGATGCCGCTCTTCAATCAGGTAGGTCGGGAACCACGTCAGGAAAAAGTACAGCGCCGAGGTGCTGGCGAATTTGCCCAGGCAGATGGCCCATACCTGACGGTATTTCAGCAACTCGGCAATTTGCGCCCATTTGAATTTGTTTCGTTCCTGACTGCTTTTGACCAGGCCGCCGCCGTCTTCAATGTAAGCCAGTTCTTCCTTGCTGACTTTCTTGCAGTTCATCGGGTCGCGATACAGGTACAGCCAGGCAATCCCGAAGACGATGCCGATGACCCCGGTGCTGTAAAACACGTGGCGCCAGTCGTAGGTCGTGGCGAGCCACAGCAACAAACCGGTGAACAGCGCCGTGCCCAGATACTGCCCGCACACGTAGATGCTGCTGGCCATGCCGCGTTCCCGAGCCGGAAACCAGACCGTGACTGCGCGGCTGTTGGCCGGAAAGGCCGGTGCTTCCATTGCGCCAATAGCCAGACGCAAGCCGAACAACGAAGCGAAACCGCCTGCCATGCCCTGGCATACCGTCACCGCGGACCATGAGATAAGTGAAGCGCCGTAGGTGAAGCGCGAACCGAACCGGTCGGCGATGAAACCGGCCGGCACCAGGGCGAAGGCGTAGGTCCAGGCGAAAGCGGAGAAGATAAGGCCCATCTCGACCTTGTCCAGACCAAGGTCTTTGGCCATGAAAGGTGCAGCGATGGAGATGTTCACGCGGTCGACGTAGTTGATGATCGTGGCGATCAGTAGCAGCGACAGCATGAACCAGCGGCGGTGGGTCATCGGGCGGGCGGGAGCGGCGGTGACTGGAGCGGCCACGACAGCATCCATCGCCTGAATATCAGGGTTGCTCGACATGAGAATTCCTCATTGTTTTTATTGGTATCGAGTGATGAAGCGCACCCCCAACTTATCGTACGACCGGTTTTAAACAAGCCGACGCTTAGAACGTTTTTGGATTTCAACAGGCGCCCGTAATGAATTGTCCAAAAAACTGCCCCCGTGTTAAAACAGCACCGAGCAAACGAATGCGCACGCAAACGCCTGCGCTAGAGCAGTCCGTTGAAGGTGAGCGGTAAAAACATTCTTGGACAAATCCACTCGCCACCCCCGTACGCAAATGTTTGGATTTAGTCATACGACGACCGACAATAAGAAACACAAGACGAGGAGCACTCGATGGATTCCATCAATCGCGTCCCCACCTACGGCATGCAGCAGCGCAGTGAGCGGCCGGATTTTTACATCCGCGGCAAGACCGAGGGCAAGGCAGAAACCGCGCCTCATCGCCACGAGTATTTTCAGATTCAGATCAACCTCGGCGGCGACACCGTGCAGCACATCGGCGGTGTGGTACGGCCCTTCCCGCGCAACACACTGGCGTTCATCCTCCCGCATAAATTGCACCTCATTCCGCATCCACCGGAAGGCAATTTCCTGCTGATCAATTTCGCCCAGAATTTCCTCCTGCCCCAGTTGCAATGCGACCCGCTGGACCTCGAAGATGTGGCGATCGCCCTCGCCCCGGAGCTGTCGCCGTTTCGCTTTCAGGAGCACCTGGATTTCACGCTGGGCGCCGCTGATTTTGCCGAGATCAAGCATTTGCTGGGCCGCATGCGTGAGCTGGACGCGAACCGGCAATTCGGCTCGCGGGAGATTCTCAAAGGGTGCCTGCTGCAACTGATCGGCACGATCTGCCAGTTGTACGCTGAGCCGATCAAGCTGCTGGCCGACGACAATGCCGCCGAGCGCAGCCGCCGCGACGCGCTGGCGCGGATGTCGGAGTACGTGCGCAAGAACCTCGATGACCCGGACCTGAGCCTGAAAAAAGCCGCCTCGGCCGCGTTTCTGTCGCCCAACTACCTGACCCACTGGCTGCGCAAGGAAGTCGGCAAGACCTTCAGCGAACTGGTGCTGGAACGGCGCATGCACCTGGCGCGCACGCTGCTGCTTAACGGCAGCAAACCAGTGGGGGAAGTGGCGCGGTTATGTGGTTTCGCCGACGAGGCGTATTTCTCGCGGCGCTTCCGCCACGCCCACGGCATGCCGCCGGGGCAGTTCAGGAAGCAGCGGGATTTGTAAGCCTGACGCCCCCGCTCATGCGCCGGGCAGCTCCTTAAATGGATCAGCGCCTCCCCGGCCAACTTTATCTCGACCCCAGTGTTTCTTCTCGCCTCTGGAGCGTTAAGCTTGGCGCCATGGATGACTCCGATTATCTGCGTCTTTTGACGATCCAGGCCGAGCAAGCCAATGCGTTTCTGTCCAATGCGCGCAAGTGGGAGCGCGAGCGTTGGGTGTGCGAACGGTTGTTGCAGGGCCTGAACATTCCCCATCGCACCGACGACTTCCTGCCTGCCGGGCAAGAGCCGCCGGACGTACTGTTTCGCGATGCATGTTTTGAAGTGTTCTTCGTACTGGATGAAGGTCGTCGGCTCAACGATGAGTGGCGCGAAGAACTGCAACGTCGGCGCAGCGCGTTTTCCCTCAGCCAACTGGTGCGCCGGGAAGCCAAACCCAAGCGCATTCCCGCTGCCGAATTGCTCCGGCGCCTGGCACCCACGTTGCGCAAAAAGGCCCACAACTACACAGAGCGCGGCCTGGATTTGGGCGAGCTGGACATCATTGCCTTCGCCAGCCTCAAGCGTGAAGTCCTCGACCTGAACAGCCACTTTCCGCCGCCCACCGAGTATTTGCGCCAAGGCTGGCGATCACTCTCGCTGGTCGGGCCGACCTTTGCCCGGGTATTGTTCGCCCATCCGGATGCCCCGGACTTCCTGCGGACCAATCTGGGCCGCAGCGTGGTGTTTGATGTAGGAATCAGTTTATGAGCCCGTTGCAGGAATTGATCGCCGACGTACCCCAGCGCGGGCGCGTGCGCTGGATCGGCGTGCGCCCCGAATCCCGAGGCGAGATGATTGAGCTGGAAGCCGTGGAAGCGCGCCGCGAAGCAGGCCTGACCGGCGATCACGCGCGCCCGGGCCCGCGCAACGCTCGACAGGTGACCCTGATCCAGTGGGAGCATTTCGCCGTGATCGGCTCGCTGATGGGCCGGGCCGAAGACAACCCGGTGTTGCCTCAGGATTTGCGACGCAACATCGTGATCAGCGGCATTAACCTGTTCAGCCTGAAGAACCGGCGCTTCCGCATCGGCCAGGCGATCTTCGAAACAACGGGCTGGTGCCAACCCTGCGCACGCCTTGAGCAGCGCCTGGGCCACGGCATTTTTCAGGCCGTCCGTGGCCATGGCGGAATCACCGCGCGGGTGATACAAAGCGGCATCGTGCGTCTGGACGACGTTTTGTGTATCGAGCCGATCGAACCGAGCGTCCAGGACTTTAACGCAGCCAACAGCGCCGCCTCCTGATCCGGGTCAATCGTGATAAAGAGCCTCAAATGATCAGCCGCCTGAAACCTGCCGACACCGCGCGTGTCGAAGCGTACGTTCGAGCCCCCCGCCCAAGTCGAGCGCCGGCCCTTTTGGCGTTGGCTGCTCCTTGTAATGGTGCTCGGACCGGGCCCTTTGAGCCGTTTACTGAGCAATCTGACGCTATGAGCTGCCTTGCGCTCGCGCGGATTGCGCTGACACAGAATCCCTTAAGCCTTATGAGATATCCCCATGACCCATCGTATTGTGATTGTCGGCGGAGGCGCTGGCGGTCTGGAGCTGGCCACCCGCCTGGGTAAAACCCTCGGCAAGAAACGCACCGCCAGCGTCACGCTGGTCGACGCCAATCTGACCCACATCTGGAAACCGCTGCTGCACGAAGTGGCCGCCGGTTCGCTCAACTCTTACGAGGACGAGCTGAACTACGTGGCGCAAGCCAAGTGGAACCATTTTCAATTTCAGATGGGCCGCATGACCGGGTTGGATCGGGAGAACAAGCAGATTCACCTGGCCGAGACCCTCGACGAAAACGGCAATGAGCTGGTCCCGGCGCGCAGCCTGGATTACGACTCCCTGGTGATTTCCGTCGGCAGCACGACCAACGACTTCGGCACCAAAGGCGCGGCTGAGCACTGCCTGTTTCTCGACACGCGCAAGCAGGCCGAGCGCTTCCATCAACAATTGCTCAATCGCTACCTGCGCGCCCACGCCAGCCAGAATGATGCGGCCGAAGAGATCAACGTCGCCATCGTCGGTGCCGGTGCGACCGGTGTCGAGCTGGCCGCGGAACTGCACAATGCCGCGCACGAACTGGCGGCTTACGGGCTGGGCCAGATCAAGCCGGAAAACCTGCGCATTACGGTGATTGAGGCCGGACCGCGCGTCCTGCCGGCACTGCCGGAACGTATTGGCGGCCCGGTGCACAAGACGCTGGAGAAATTGGGCGTCACGGTCCTGACCAATTCGGCGGTCAGCGAAGTGACGGCTGAAGGCCTGGTGACCGCAACAGGTCAGGTGATTCCTGCGACGCTGAAGGTCTGGGCGGCAGGCATCCGCGCTCCTGCGTTTCTGGAGGGCATCGCCGGTCTTGAGACCAATCGCATCAACCAGCTACAGGTGCGTCCGACGCTGCAGACGACCCGCGACGACAATATCTTCGCTTTCGGTGACTGCGCGGCCTGCCCGCAAAAAGGCACGGATCGCAACGTCCCGCCCCGCGCGCAAGCGGCGCATCAGCAGGCATCGTTGCTGGTGAAGTCGCTGAAGCTGCGCATCGACGGCGGCACGCTGCCCGAGTACCGCTACAAGGACTATGGCTCGCTGATCTCGCTGTCGAAGTTCTCGGCGGTCGGCAATCTGATGGGCAACCTGACCGGCAGCGTCATGCTCGAAGGCTGGCTGGCGCGGATGTTCTACGTCTCGCTGTATCGCATGCACCAGATGGCACTGTACGGCATGTTCCGCACGCTGATGCTTATGCTGGGCAGCCGAATCGGCCGCGGCACCGAGCCACGCATGAAGCTGCACTAAGGCTCAGCCTTGCAGGCCCGCCGCGCCAATGCGGCGGGCCTCATCCCTCCCGCATTCCAGACACCTGCCTTTCCGGGCGGGCGCGAGAATGCGCGCCCGTTACGGCATCACCCGCCCTTTGCCCAGATGCTTGGCCTTGTACATCCAGCGGTCGGCTTCGCGCATCAGTTCGTCAGGGGCCTTGCCCGAGCCGGGTTCATACATGGAGAAGCCGATGCTGGCGTTGCTGCGAATGACATCGCCCTTGATCGTGAGGGGCTGAGCAATCGCCGTGAGGAGTTTCTGAGCCACTTCACGGGCTTCTTCCACCCCCGGCGTGATGCCCTCCAGAATCACAATGAATTCATCACCGGCCAGTCGAACCAGGCTGTCAGTCCTGCGGATGCAGCTCTGCAAACGCGTGGCGATAGCGCGCAGCAGATCATCACCGGCATCGTGTCCGTAACTGTCGTTGATGCCTTTGAATCCATCCAGGTCAATGAACATCAGCGCCATCTGTAGCCTGGAGCGATCCGCCCGCGCCTGAGCGATGGGCAACAGGGAGTCCAGCGCGCGGCGATTGTGCAGACCGGTCAGGGAGTCATGTCGGGCCTCCTGCTCTAGCTCCTTGCGCGCCTGAATGTTCTGGATGATCGAAATGAAATATTCCAGCTCTCCTGCTTCGGACAGCTTCTTCGTGACGCTCAGATTGACCCAAACCGCTCTGCCATCTTTGCGCAGGTAACGCTTCTCCATCTGGTAGCTGTTGATTTCACCGACACTCAGCTGATGCAGCATCTCAAGGTCATTGTCCAGGTCCTCAGCGTGGGTGATGTCCTGAAACGTCAGGTGCTTGAGCTCATCGGGCGCGTAGCCAAGGACATCGCACAGCGCAGCATTGACGCTGATCCAGCCACCGTCGGGCGCCACCAGCGCAATGCCTACAGAGGCCAGCTCGAACATTGAGCGATACCCCGCCTCGCTGGCTTCGAACAAGGCCTCGGAGCGATTCTTCTGAATCCGCGTCAGCATCAGGTTTTCCCGCAGCTGCATTTCGCGGCTGACGATCTCGGCCAGGTCGTGGAGGATGGACAACTCGTCCGGGGTGAGGATTCTGGGCCGCGCGTCAATGGCGCAAAGCGTGCCCACGGCAAAGCCCTGGCTGGTGCGGATGGGCACGCCGGCATAAAAGCGGACATGGGGATCGCCGGTGACCAGCTGGTTGTCGCAGAACCGCGCGTCCTCGAGGGCATCGGGCACCACAAGCTCGGCGGCTTCAAGGATGGCGTGCGCGCAAAACGCGAGTTCCCGCGGAAGCTCCACCGCTTCAAGCCCCACTCGGGACTTGAACCACTGACGGTCCTGATCCACCAGCGATATCAGGGCAATCGGCACGTTCAGCACTTGCGCCACTAGACGGGTGATCCGGTCCAGCTCAACCTCGGGGGGTGTGTCGAGTACTTCGAGAAGATGCAGCGCTTCAAGTCGCTGTTGCTCGAATGAAGGAGTTGGCGACTTCATAAACGGCCGATCCTGAAAAGACTGCCTGAAGTCTATACCGGGCCTCATGAATCCGCACCGGAGCGCCGCGTAAATAAACGACCTGGCCGTCGCGATTGATCCGGCTGCCGGTGAAGAAATCTGTCATGCCTTGTCATAAAAACGTGCTGTTTGCTGTGATCCCATCAACGCATCTCACCCCGATGTCGCTCGATCACAGGAAGTCATCCATGTTGCAGCTCTCCCGTCTGATGCTGGCCGCAGGCCTTGGCATCGCGCTTAATCTTTCCATGGCCGCCACGGCAGGTGCAGCGTCCGAAGTCACCGGCGCCGGCTCCACGTTTATCTATCCGGTGCTGTACAAGTGGGCCACCGACTACAACCAGAAGACCCGGATCAAGGTTAATTATCAGTACATAGGCTCCGGCGCAGGCATTGCGCTGATCAAGGAAGGCGCCGTGGATTTCGGCGCGACTGACCGGCCGATGAGTTCGGCAGACCTGGAATCCTTTGGCCTGCAGCAGTTTCCCTCGGTGATTGGCGGCATCGTCCCGGTCATCAACGTCGCCTCGGTCAAACCGGGCACGCTGAAATTCACCGGGCCAGTGCTGGCGGCCATCTATCTCGGCAAAATCAACAAATGGAATGACCCGGCACTCACTGCTCTGAACCCGGGCGTGAAGCTGCCTGACGCGAATATCAGCGTCGCCTATCGCTCTGATGATTCTGGCACCACGTTCAACTGGGTCAGTTATCTGGCGAAGGTCAGCCCGCAATGGAAGAGTCAGCTCGGCGCAGGGTCGTCGATCAAGTGGCCGGTGGGAATGGGCAGCAAAGGCAGCGAGGGCGTGGCGACGTACGTGAAGCAGGTGCCGAACTCGATCGGTTACGTCGAGTACGCCTACGTCAAACAGCAGAAGTTGAATTACGGGCTGTTGCAGAACGCTGCGGGCGCATTCGTGACGCCGAGCACCGAGAGCTTTCAAGCGGCAGCCGCGACGGCAGACTGGAAGAATGCCAAGGATTTTGATCTGTCGATGCTCGACGCGCCGGGGGAAAACGCTTACCCGATTACGGCCGCGACGTTCATCGTGATGTACAAGCAGCCCAAAGATGCTGATCGTCAGAAGACCGTTCAGGATTTCTTTCGCTGGACGCTGGAAAGCGGTCAGGAACACGCTCGCTCGCTGGATTTCGCACCGATCCCTGATGACCTGAAAAATCAGATCGAGACTTACTGGGCTAACCCGCCCAAGGCTCAGTGAATGCCGGAAACGAAAAAAGCGTCCCTAAGGACGCTTTTTTGTAGCTTCAGCGCGAGTGGCGCTTAAGCGGTATTTTCTGCCCGGATACAGCTGGGGCGAAAATGGTCGGGGTAAGGGGATTCGAACTCCTGACATCCTGCTCCCAAAGCAGGCGCGCTACCGGACTGCGCTATACCCCGGTGAAACATGAAAACACCCTAAGGTATTTCCAGAGCGGGTGACGCGGATGGCGTCACTCCCTAAGATCCAACCCGATGAAGCCAGGTCAAAAATGGTGGGTCGTGTGGGATTCGAACCTACGACCAATTGGTTAAAAGCCAACTGCTCTACCAACTGAGCTAACGACCCAAATAATGGTCGGGGTAAGGGGATTCGAACTCCTGACATCCTGCTCCCAAAGCAGGCGCGCTACCGGACTGCGCTATACCCCGACGGTACTACCTCTTGAAATTGGCTCCGTGACCAGGACTCGAACCTGGGACCCAATGATTAACAGTCATTTGCTCTACCGACTGAGCTATCACGGAACGATCTTTTCAAATCTATCAATTTCAGATGCAGCGTTTGACGCGCTTCAACACAACAAATTCAGTAAATCATCACCAGATGAATCCGGCATTCACCTCACTGAACCTACCGCATTTTCAGCCTCTTCGACCTGTTTGCATCGCTGCGTTCACGTCTCTGAGGCGCGCTATTCTACATTTCCAGAAACACCTGTCAACCCTCTAAATTGCTTTCAAGACAATGATTTGCGAATTTTTTGCGGATCGCCCTTTAGCCCCCGAAAATCCTGCGGTTCAGTGAATAAATCACCGCGCATAAAAAAGGGCTCCCGCCTGGAGAGCCCTTTTGCGCCTCTATATAGAGGTGCGGATCAGCCGAAGACGATCTCGTCGTCCTGCACTGTGCCTCTGATGCTGGTGCCAGGCATGAAGCCACCCGACAGGATCAACTGAGCCAGCGGGTTTTCGATCCAGCGCTGGATCGCTCGTTTAAGCGGCCGCGCGCCGTAGACAGGGTCGTAGCCGACGGCGATCAGCTTGTCCATCGCCTCGGTGGACAGCTCCAGCCGCAGATCGCGCTCCGCCAGACGCTGGCGCAGACGACCCAGCTGGATCTCGGTGATGCCTGCAATCTGATCGCGGGCCAGCGGTTCAAAGATCACCACTTCGTCGACCCGATTGATGAACTCCGGACGGAAGTGCGTGGTGAGCGCATCCATGACTGCCGCGCGCTGCCCTTCACGATCGCCCACCAGCTCCTGAATACGAGCCGAGCCCAGGTTGGAGGTCATGACGATGACGGTATTACGGAAATCCACCGTACGCCCGTGACTGTCGGTCAGACGCCCGTCTTCGAGCACTTGCAGCAGGACGTTAAACACGTCCGGGTGTGCCTTCTCGACTTCGTCCAGCAGGATGACCGAGTAAGGCTTGCGCCGCACCGCTTCGGTCAGATAGCCACCCTCTTCGTAACCGACATAGCCAGGTGGCGCGCCGATCAGCCGCGCCACGGAATGTTTCTCCATGAACTCGGACATGTCGATCCGCACCATCGCTTCTTCGGTGTCGAACAGGAATTCCGCCAGCGCCTTGCACAGCTCGGTCTTACCCACACCGGTCGGGCCGAGGAACATGAACGAGCCGCTAGGACGGTTTGGGTCCGACAGCCCGGCACGCGACCGTCGAACAGCGTTGGCCACCGCGACAACCGCTTCGTTCTGGCCGATCACGCGCTGGTGCAACAGCTCTTCCATTTTCAGCAGCTTGTCGCGCTCGCCTTCGAGCATCTTCGAGACAGGAATACCGGTCCACTTGGACACGACTTCGGCAATCTCTTCCTCGGTCACCTTGCTGCGCAGCAACTGGTTTTCCGGCTTGCCGTGCTGGTCGACCATCTGCAGGCTGCGCTCCAGATCAGGAATCACGCCGTACTGCAATTCGGCCATGCGGTTCAGGTCGCCCTTACGCCGTGCCGCTTCCAGTTCCTGACGGGACTGCTCGATCTTTTGCTGAATCTGCGCAGAACCGGTCACTTCCGCTTTTTCGGAGGTCCAGATTTCTTCGAGGTCGGCGTACTCCCGCTCAAGGCGCTGAATCTCCTCCTGAAGTTTTTCCAGGCGCTTGATCGCGGCCTCGTCGTCTTCCTTCTTCAGCGCCTGCGCCTCTACTTTTAGCTGGATCAGGCGACGTTCAAGGCGGTCGAGCACTTCCGGCTTGGAGTCGATCTCCATACGAATGCGGCTGGCCGCTTCGTCGATCAAGTCGATGGCTTTGTCCGGCAGTTGCCGATCGGTGATGTAGCGATGGCTGAGCTTGGCCGCCGCGATGATCGCGCCGTCGGTGATCGCCACCTTGTGGTGAACTTCATAGCGCTCTTTCAAGCCGCGCAGGATGGCGATGGTGTCTTCTTCGCTCGGCTCGTCCACCAGCACTTTCTGGAAGCGACGCTCGAGAGCGGCGTCCTTCTCTATATATTGGCGGTACTCGTTGAGCGTCGTGGCGCCCACGCAATGCAGCTCACCACGGGCCAGCGCCGGCTTGAGCATGTTGCCGGCGTCCATTGAGCCCTCGGCCTTGCCGGCACCGACCATGGTGTGCAGCTCGTCGATGAACAGAATGATCTGCCCTTCCTGCTTCGACAGTTCATTGAGCAGCCCTTTCAGGCGCTCTTCGAACTCGCCACGGAACTTGGCACCTGCGATCAGCGCACCCATGTCCAGCGACAGCAGACGCTTTCCGCGGAGGCCGTCTGGCACTTCACCGTTGATGATGCGTTGGGCAAGGCCTTCGGCGATGGCGGTTTTACCCACGCCAGGTTCACCGATCAGCACCGGATTGTTCTTGGTCCGGCGTTGCAGCACCTGGATGGTCCGACGGATTTCGTCGTCGCGGCCAATCACCGGATCGAGCTTTCCTTCCTCGGCGCGCTTGGTCAGGTCAACGGTGTACTTGTCCAGCGCCTGACGGGATTCTTCCGCGTTTGGGTCGTTGACAGCATCGCCGCCACGCAGGTTGCTGATGGCGTTTTCCAGGGCTTTCTTGCTGACGCCCTGACCGAGCAGCAGCTTGCCGAGTTTGCTGTTCTCGTCCATGGCGGCGAGCAACACCAATTCACTGGAAATGAACTGATCGCCTTTTTGCTGAGCCAGTCGATCAGCCTGGTTCAACAGGCGCGCCAAGTCCTGGGACATGTTCACGTCGCCAGTCGGGTTCTGGATTTTCGGCAGTTGATCGAGCTCTTTGCTCAACGCAGTGCGCAGGCTGTTGACGTCAAAGCCCACTTGCAGCAGCAAAGGCTTGATCGAACCGCCCTGCTGTTCAAGCAATGCCTGCATCAGATGCGCAGGCTCGATGGCCGGATGGTCCAAACCCACCGCCAGTGATTGAGAATCTGATAGAGCGAGTTGTAACTTGCTGGTTAAACGGTCAATACGCATGGGTCACCTTCCTAAATGGGCAGGCCGGAGTAATGAACACACCTAATAAAGAAAACCTGCCAGATGGTTCTTTACATGCGGCCGATTAGGCAGGATTCAAGCGCCGACGGGTTGACATGGATCAACATTAGCTTGAAGGCAGGGTTTCGGGATGAATGAGTGCGGCAGCGTGGCAAAGGCTACCGGGCTTCTATCCAGATGAGAGACGCGAACCGTCCGGTGCGCGCGCCACGGCGATAAGAGAAGAATCGCTCATCGTCGTAGGTCGAGAGACCGCCGCCATACACCGCTGTGACGCCATGAGCGGCGAGACGCAGACGCGCCAATTGGTAGATGTCAGCCATGAACTTGCCGTCGTTGGCGCCCGACACGAATGCATCGGCTGTCTCTGGGTGCGTCGCCATGAAGGCCTCTCGCACCTCGGTACCCACTTCAAATGCCTGGGGCCCAATGGCAGGGCCGAGCCAGACAAGGATGTCGGAGGGCGCATCGGCAAAACTGTCCACCGTCGCCTCAAGCACACCCGCCGCCAGACCGCGCCAGCCCGCATGGGCAGCGGCAACCTGAGTGCCCGTTTTATTGCAGAACAGTGCGGGCAGGCAATCGGCCGTCATGATGGTGCAGGCCACGCCCGGGGTTTGACTCCAGCCGGCGTCAGCCACAGGCACTTCTGCGGGCGTGGCCTCGACGACGTCGGTGCCATGAACCTGCTTCAGCCATGCAGGCTGAATGCGCAGGCGCGAGGTCAGTGAGGAACGGTTGTGCGCAACGGCTGCTGGATCGTCGTCAACGTGATCGCCCAGATTGAAGCTGTCGAACGGCGCCGCGCTGACTCCGCCCGATCGCGTCGTGACGCACGCTTTGACACCCGCCGGCGCAGGCCAGTCGGGAATCAGCCAGTTCGTCACGCCCTCAGTCATCCGATGAAGGCTTCACGGTCTTGCTTGAGCAGGGTCAGCAGCCAGACAAAGTCGTCCGGCAACGGCGATTCCCAGCTCATGCGCTTACCGGTCGTCGGATGATCCAGTTCAAGGAAACGCGCATGCAGCGCCTGACGCGGGAAATGTTTCAACGATTCGACCATGTTCACGTTGGCCGCAGGCGGGATCCGGAAACGACCGCCGTAGGCAGGATCGCCTACCAGGGGGAAGTTGATGTGGGCCATGTGCACACGAATCTGGTGAGTACGCCCGGTTTCCAGCTTGACCCGCACGTGGGTGTGGGAACGAAAACGCTCCAGAACCCGGTAATGGCTGACCGCTGGCTTGCCGCCTTCCATGACAGCCATGCGCTGACGCTGCTGACCATGACGACCGATCGGTGCGTTGATCTTGCCGCCGGCAGTCACCACCCCGATAACGATGCACTCATAGATGCGGCTGACGCTGCGGTTCTGCAGTTGAGTGACCAGCTGGGTCTGCGCCTGAATGGTCTTGGCGACGACCATCAGACCGGTGGTGTCCTTGTCCAGGCGATGCACGATGCCGGCACGCGGGACATTGATGATGTCCGGCACGTGGTGCAGCAAGGCGTTGAGCAGGGTGCCATCGGCGTGACCGGCTGCCGGATGTACAACCAGGCCGGAAGGCTTGTTGATGACCAGGATCTGGTCGTCTTCGTAGACGATATCGAGCTCGATGTCCTGCGCGATCCACTCGCCCTGGGCTTCCTGCTCGGCTTTGAGGAGCAGAACGGCGCCACCATGCACGATGTCACGCGGGCGCAAAACGCCACCGTCCACCGTCAGGCGACCGTCTTTGATCCAGGCGGAAAGGCGCGAGCGCGAGTGCTCTGCGAATAGTTGGGCGGCGACTTGGTCGAGGCGTTGACCGCCCAATTCGGACGGCACCTCTGCGCGGAGTTCTATGATCTCAGACATGCTCAAACTAGGAGGTGGCACTGGCCTTTGGTTTCGGCTGTGCGCTTGTGGTTAAATACGGCGTCTTTTGTCCCGGGGGTTCCACGGGGCGCCCATCATAACAGGACGGTCCTGCGCAAGACAGCAGGCCGTTATAGGGACGCAAGCCGCCATGCAAGTGAAACACCTGCTGCTGATAGCCATCCTCGGACTTACTGTTGCCTGTTCTTCGAAGAAAGAAGTCATCGACGAAAACCTCAGTGAAGTCGAGCTGTACCAGCAGGCGCAGGCCGATCTGGACAACAATAGCTATAACAGCGCCACCGAGAAGCTCAAGGCGCTGGAGTCGCGTTATCCGTTCGGTCGCTACGCTGACCAGGCGCAACTCGAGCTGATCTACGCCAACTACAAGAATGGCGAGCCGGAAGCTGCCAAGTCGGCCGCCGAACGTTTCATTCGTCTGCACCCGCAACACCCGAACGTCGATTACGCCTATTACCTCAAGGGCCTGACCTCGTTCGACCAGGACGTCGGCATCATCGCCCGCTTCCTGCCGCTGGATCAGACCAAGCGTGACCCGGGCGCTGCTCGCGATTCGTATAACGAGTTCGCTCAGCTGACCAGCCGTTACCCGAACAGCCGCTACGCACCCGACGCCAAGCAGCGCATGATTTATCTGCGCAACCTGTTGGCGGCGTACGAGATTCACGTTGCCGACTACTACCTGACCCGTCAGGCCTACGTGGCAGCGGCCAACCGCGGTCGCTACGTTGTCGAAAACTTCCAGGAAACCCCATCGGTCGGTGACGGCCTGGCGGTAATGGTTGAGGCCTATCAGCGTCTGCACCTGGACGACCTGGCTGACACCAGCCTGCAAGTCCTGAAAACCAACTACCCGGATCACCCGCAACTGGTAGACGGCAAGTTCGAAGCGCGCACGGCCGAGGCCGACAACCGCTCGTGGCTGTCCAAGGCGACGCTGGGCCTGATCGAAAGCCGTCCGCCGCTGCCGCCAGGGCAAACCCGCGCCAACCAGGACGTGATCAAGCAGTACCAGGACGCCAAGGAAGCCATCCCTGCCGACCTGCTGCCTGAGAACCAGTCGGCTGACGAAGAGAAGAAAAACGATGACGACGACGGCACGCCGAAAAGCCGCTCGATCTTCAGCTACATGACCTTTGGCCTGTTTGACTGATTCAGTCCCTGCCAAACGTCAGCTAAAAGAGGCCCTTCGGGGCCTTTTTTAATGCCCGACCGTTTTCCGACAGCATCCGACGATGGAGATGACTGTGCGCCCGACACACGCTTGGCTACACTGCGCGCTCTTCACTTCATAAGCTGACAGACATGATTCGCTTGATTATGTGGATCGCCCTGATCGTGGCGGCCATCTGGTTTTTCAAACGCCTGGTGAAAGGCCCTGCCCCACGCCCGAAACCCGCAACGCCGGAACTCGACGCTGCGCCCATGGTGCGGTGCGCGCAATGTGGCGTGCATGTCCCGCGCGATCGCGCGCTGAGCCAGAACCAGCAATGGTATTGCACAGAAGCACACCGTTTGCAGGGCCCCGCCACACGTGACCGCTGACAGCCTGTCGCTGACCACGCCACAGGCCCAACGCATCCTGCGGCTGTATCACCTGTACCGTCTGAGCATCGGCGTCCTGCTGGTGCTGCTGATTTCCAGCAGCCTGGACGCCGAGTTGCTGGAACTGGCCGATATCGAGCTGTTCCGGATCGGCTGCTGGCTGTATCTGGTGTTCAACATCCTCGTGGTCGTGCTGCTTGAGCGCCCGAGCCGCCAGGGGCAACTGTTCTCCCTGGCCATGGCCGACACGCTGATGCTGGCCGCGCTGTTCTATGCCGGAGGCGGTGCACCGAGCGGTATTGGCAATTTGATCATTGCCTCCGTGGCGATCAGCAACGTGCTGCTGCGCAAGCGAACCGGGCTGCTGATTGCCGCGCTCTCAGCCATCGGCATCATTTATCTGACCTTCTACATCAGCTATCACAAGCCCTCCGCTGCCAATCATTTCGTGCAGGCCGGCTCCCTCGGTGCCCTGTGCTTCGCAGCAGCGCTGCTGGTTCAGGCCCTCGCACGACGCCTACAGCTCAGCGAAGACATCGCCGAACGTCGCGCCGCCGATGTCGATAATCTTGAAGAGCTCAACGCGCTGATCCTGCAACGCATGCGGACCGGCATATTGGTACTCGACGAAGATCACAAAGTGCTGCTCGCCAACCAGAGCGCGCTGAACCTGTTGGGCCACGAGCGCCTGCTCGGCGAAATCGTCGACGCCTACTCGCCGCAACTGGTCGAGCGCCTGGCTCAGTGGACGACCAACCCGTCCATGGCACCGCGCAGCATCACGACATCGGCCATCGGTCCGGTGCTGCGTCCGGGGTTCATCGCACTGGCGCGGGGCAGCCATCGCCACACCCTGGTGTTTCTCGATGACCTGTCCCAGATTTCCCAGCAGGCCCAACAGCTCAAACTCGCCGCGCTGGGCAGACTGACCGCTGGCATCGCCCACGAGATCCGCAACCCGCTGGGCGCCATCAGTCATGCCGCACAGCTGCTGTTGGAATCCGAGGAACTGACCGCGCCGGACCGTCGTCTCAGTCAAATCATTCACGATCAATCGCGGCGGATGAATCTGGTGATCGAGAACGTTCTGCAGCTGTCTCGTCGACGTCAGACCGAACCCCACCTGCTCGATCTCAAGGGGTGGATCGAGGACTTCGTCCGTAACCTGCGCGGTGACCTGATGGCTGATCAGGCCGTGCATCTGGATATCGGTCCGGGCGTGCTCAGTACGCAGATGGACGCGGAGCAGTTGCAGCAAGTGATGAGCAATCTGGTGCAAAACGGGCTGCGCTACAGCGGCCAGCTGCACGAACACGCCCAAGTGTGGCTAAGGTTGTTTCAAGCCCCGTTCAGCGAACTGCCGACGCTGGAAGTCCTCGACGACGGGCCGGGTGTTGCCGAAGAGCATCTCGGGAAAATCTTCGAGCCCTTCTTCACCACCGAAAGCAAAGGAACCGGGCTGGGCCTGTACCTTTCGCGCGAGCTGTGCGAAAGCAATCAGGCGAGCCTTAATTACACTCCACGGGAAGGTGGCGGTAGCTGCATGCGAATAACCTTCGCCCATCCGTTCAAGCTGAGCTGAACATGAGCCAACGGCAAAAGATCCTGATCGTCGACGATGAGCCGGACATTCGTGAGTTGCTGGAAATCACGCTCGGACGGATGAAACTGGACACTCGCAGCGCGCGCAACGTCAAGGAAGCCCAGGAGTGGCTGGCGCGCGAGGCATTCGACCTGTGCCTGACCGACATGCGTCTGCCGGATGGCAATGGCCTGGAGTTGGTGCAGCACATTCAGAAGCGCCACAACCAGGTACCGGTGGCGATGATCACCGCCCACGGCAGCCTCGACACGGCAATCCATGCACTGAAAGCCGGCGCGTTCGACTTCTTGACCAAGCCGGTCGACCTGACGCGATTACGTGAGTTGGTGACCAGCGCCTTGCGCCTGCGCATCGCCCCTGCCGAAGACAACCGCATCGACCATCGCCTGCTGGGCAGCTCTCCACCGATGCAGGCGCTGCGTAAGCAAATCGCCAAACTGGCGCGTAGCCAGGCGCCGATCTATATCAGCGGCGAGTCGGGCAGCGGCAAGGAGCTGGTCGCACGGTTGATTCACGAGCAAGGCCCGCGCGCCGAGCAGTCGTTCGTACCCGTCAACTGTGGCGCGATCCCGTCGGAACTGATGGAAAGCGAATTCTTCGGGCACCGCAAAGGCAGTTTCACTGGCGCCCATGAAGACAAACCCGGGCTGTTTCAAGTGGCCAATGGCGGGACGCTGTTTCTGGATGAAGTGGCTGATCTGCCGCTGGCGATGCAGGTGAAGCTGCTCCGCGCGATCCAGGAAAAATCCGTTCGCGCGATTGGCGGCCAGCAGGAGCAAGTGGTGGACGTTCGCGTGCTGTGCGCGACTCACAAGGACCTCAATCAGGAAGTAGCCGCCGGGCGTTTTCGGCAGGATTTGTATTACCGGCTGAACGTCATCGAACTGCGCGTCCCGCCCCTGCGCGAGCGCCGCGAAGACATTGAAGAGATCGCCAACAGCGTGCTGCGCCGCCTGGCCGAATCCGCCGGAGAGCCTGCCACCCTTCTCCCGCCCCACGCGCTGGCGGCCCTCAAGGGCTACCGTTTTCCCGGCAATGTGCGCGAGCTGGAAAACATGCTGGAACGTGCATACACACTCTGCGATAACGATCAGATCAATATCGAGGACCTGCGCCTTGCCGAGCCGTCACGCCCTACTGAGCAGGACGGCCCGAGCCTGGCCAACATCGATAACCTGGAAGACTATCTGGAGAGCATCGAGCGCAAACTGATCCTGCAGGCGCTGGAGGAAACTCGCTGGAATCGTACGGCGGCGGCGCAGCGCTTGAATTTGACGTTCAGGTCGATGCGTTATCGGCTGAAGAAGCTGGGGCTGGAGTGAGGGACTTCGCGACGTCGGAAAGGCCCCAAAGAAGGACCGATCGTTCCTCTTTTGGGACCTGTTCTTCGGCTGAACCACTCAGGCGTTGAGTCTTCCCGCAGGCGCATACGGCGCCTCATCAATAATCGGCTCATCCCCCACCAGCAAATCCGTCAACAACTGACATGAGGCCGGCGCCAGCACCAGGCCGTTGCGGTAGTGCCCGCAGTTCAGCCACAAGCCTTCATGATCCGGCACCGGGCCGATGAAAGGAATGCCGTCCGGCGAGCCCGGTCGCAAACCCGCCCAGTGCCCGACCACATGGGCTTCCGCCAACGCGGGGATCAATTCAATCGCCGAAGCTTTCAGGCTGTCCAGCGCATTTTCGGTGGGTGTCTTATCAAACCCTTCGTGCTCGAGCGTACTGCCGATGAGGATATGTCCGTCGCGCCGGGGGATGGCGTAACGACCCTTCGCGAGGATCATGCTAGGCAGAAAGTCGGCCGCGCATTTGTAGAGAATCATCTGACCTTTTACCGGCTCAACGGGCAGCGCCAGCCCCAGTTTGCCAAGCAAGTCGCCGCTCCATGCACCGGCGGCCAGCACCACGCTGTCGCCGAGTACATCGCCCTCGTCCGTCGTGACACCCAGTACCCGATCACCTTCGCGCACGAAGTCGATGACCTGGCAGTGCTCTCGAATCACCACATTGGGCAACGCCAATAACGCAGCCTTCAGCGACTTGACCAGACGCGGGTTGCGCACGTTGGCGACGTCGGCCATGTGCACCGCACGTGAATAGCCACCGCCCATGACGGGCACGGCGTCGTACACGGCGGAAATATCCACCGATGTCAGGGGACGGTTCATGCGCGCCGCCCACTGGAGCGCTTCTGCTTCGTCATCCAGGTCCAGCCAGTAAAGGCCAGTCTTGTGCACTTGCGGATCAATGCCGGTGATCGCCAGCAAACGTTCGGCGAGCTGTGGGTAAAAATCCTGCGACCAGTGTGAGAGTGCTGTTACGGCCGGGCTGTAGCGCCATGGATAAAGCGGCGACACGATGCCGCCACCAGCCCAAGAGGATTCCTGGCCGACTTCCGAGCGGTCGATCAGCGTTACATTTCGGCCTTTGGAGGCGAGGTTGAAGGCGGTCAGGAGACCGATGACGCCGCCGCCGATGATAATGATGTGTTGATCTAGCACAGCGGCCACGACTTGTTCATCTGCATGGATTCAACGGCCCCAACAGTCTTTGTTCGACAGGCCGGTGGAATTGGTGCGCAAGCCAGTGTTGGTGATCTGGAAATTGCCGCACTTGTCGCCGTTCATCATGGAGTCGGGGACGGGTGTTGCCGTCAAAATGAAGTCTGTAGCGGTGGGTGCTACGGCAACGGTGTACCAGGCATTGGAGCCTGCGACCGGCGCAGCGACATAGGTACCGTTCTTGGTATAGAAACGCTCTAAAGCCTGGCTTTGCTCCATCAGGACTCCGGCAATCTCGGTCCGATGAGTGCGCCGCACGTACTCGGTATAACTGGGGTAAGCAATGGCCGCGAGAATACCCACAATCGCCACCACGATCATCAGTTCTATGAGGGTGAATCCCTTCGTTTTACTGTCCGACATTTTTTCTTTCCTCATCTGATCTGTCGCCACATGATGCGTCGGTCCGAAACCCCACCTAACTCGGTGCCTGTCGGAGGAATAGCCAGACCGCCCGCCACAATAGCCTGATTACCATTAGCTTTATCAAGCCTGACAACCGAAGGCACACCGCCGCTCACCAGGTAGCCGCTTGAGGTAGCGTCACTGCTGTTAATCTGCCCGTCACCGTTTGTATCCAGAACCGGGTAGCTGAGCATTTTCCCGTTCAAGGCATCCAGGTCACCGAACCTGCCGGACCCCGAACTTGAGCAAGGATCCGTAGTGTCCACAATCGCGGTAGTGAACTGAACACGGCCGAATGCGAGTACGGCAGCATAGATAATCCGCTCACCCGTCGCGAAGTTGTTGTAAATCAGCGGAAGGTAAAAACCTTTCTTGGCGGCGTAATTCACATCGTTCTGAGTGGTGGTGAAGAATTGCGCTGAGGATGTAATGGCTTGCGCCACGAGATCACTCTCTCGATAGTTGGCACTCGTTCCGTCGTTGTCCCAGACCGCATAAAACGCCTGAGTCGCTGTCGTGGTTTTGTCCGACGCTTCCAGCAATTTACCGGTGCCGAAATAAACCATCTTGCCGCCGTTCGGGTTATTTCCCACGACCGGCTGAGCAGTGATTGGCTGATTCGCCCCTCCTGAAGCAGTGAACAGTGGACTTCCACCCAGTCCTACTTTCCAGGTGGATGCGGTTTGTCCCGTAAAATCAAACTTCCACATCTGACCCTTCAGATCACCGCCATAAGCGTACTGAACAACGCTCTGAGCATTGACGCGTAGCTTGACTGAAGACAATCCATTGTTGCCTGAGGTATCAACGGCAATCTCTTTTATCAGGGCCCCATTGCTGACATCGACGACAAAGAGTGACGCCACGCCATTGGTGCTGCCATAGCCATTGGAGATGAAGGCTGCCCATCTGCCATCTGGTAATTGAGCCACCTCCGGCTTGGCATAGGCGTAGCCCATATTGGCAAAACCCGCAGTCACACTGCTGATGTCCCAAAGCGCTTTAACTGTATTAGAGGTACCCGCGTTGAACAGCTGTAGCGCATAGAACCCCTTGCCACCGGAGCCCGCGCCCCCGATGGCTAAAGTTTTCCAGGACGAAGCAAACTGCACATCTACGATAGAAATTTGCCCATCCACCAAAAATTTGTGAGAGACGCCATTGATGTAATTGGGATCCGCGACGTAATGCAGGTTCGAGAGCACCGTGGAAGGCATATACGCGTACAGCCTTTTACCCGTCGATGGGTCTATCACGTTGACCAACCCATCGTTGGCGTTGACCACGAGGGTGGGGTTCATTGAGTTTGATTTGATATCCAGATACGTGGAATAGCTATTATCAGAGGCCGGATCAGACGCTGGATTATCGGTAGGTGAAGCGTACGCCAAGGGCGAGTTGATTACATCACCGAGCAACACCGTACGCGTTTTCAATCCTGTCTTGTTCGTCCCCTTACTCCATTGCACCAAGTCCAGTCCAGAAATTCCGAGTGGCAAATTGGCGCTGAGCACGAGCTGCTGCGGCAGTGAAAAGTTGAGAAAAGACAGCGGAATAACGGCATTGGTCAGAGAGTTCCAAGACTCATAAGTAGGAGCAATGCCCGGAACGATCTGCTTGTCAGTGGACCAGATAGGCGTCGTGGTATTCACCGTTCCATCAGTCGCAATGGGAAAAGCCTTGATCGTACCGCGCCAATCAGTCGGATCGTATTGAGTCTGGAAATAAACAGAACTGGTGGACAAAGACGAGTTAGACGCTACACCTCCCCCGGTTCCTGCGCGAGAGGTGATGTCATTCAGGGCTGCGGACAAAGCCGTATTCAAACCCGCACTGTCAGTCGCTTGATAGTAGATACCCTTTCCGTAAACCGCTGCGTCGGAAAGCATGGCATTAGCGGCTGTGAATCCAACGGTGTAGGTAAACATATTCTGCTTGGGGAAGTCGGTGGCATCCCACCCCTTGTTGGCGGCATCGGTCCCGCCCGTTCGCATATCGATGTCGTAGGCGAATTTCGCGATATCGTCCAGGTAAAGGGTGTCACCCTCTCCATCGCCATTGAGGTTATCACCGTCGTTATTCTTGCCGTCCCAATTAGGCAGATTGGCACCGCCCAAAGGATCATTAGTGGGAAAGGTCCGGTCGTAGGTCGGCAGACCATCGGTGATAACGACGCCATAGTTGCGCTGGCAACGGTACTGAATCGGGCTGGTATAGGTAGAAGGCGTTGTATTGTAATAGGGCGTCATTCCTCGAAAGTAGCGGGTCACCTCGTAATAGGCTTCGGCCAGTGGCGTGTTGGCGATGGCTCCAAGGCTATTGATGGACGAGATCAACGAGTTGTAGTTGGCATTGGCTTGCGCGGCGCTTGTAGCGTTCGTCTGGGACAGATCGCTGATCGCCCTCGCGATGTTGCCGCCAGGCCCGGCGTTTCCGCTCGTAGGGGGATTGAAGGTGGCCAGGCCAATGCGCAGATTTCGATTGCTGGCCACCAGCGCGGCAGACACCGTGCGCGCGACATTGATTCTGTAATCATCGGGAATAGAATCATCCGTGTAGTCTTTTTTGGACAACGACGTGGCGTAAAGCAAGTAGCTGATGTAAGCAGTGGTGTAACGAGTGTTACCGTTACCGACAGGGTCGGGGAGCTTGAGACAGACGCGCGTACGTGTGGTGAACTTGTAGAAACCATCGTACCCGGCATCGCACCCGCCAGCGCGGAGGTTTCCTACAAAATAATTGGTGTCCGTCATATCCATTGCAGTGACATTACTGCAGTTGAAATCCGAATTGCAGGTGTACACCTGCACCGGATCCGCGTTGGGATCGAACCCTGAGGCCCAGATAATGCTGTTCATACTCCCAGAGTCGTCGACCAGGAGCATCACGTTCGGAGTCACTGACCCTACCGTTAACAAAGGCGAGTCTGACGGTACAAAAGCAGCGTATGCAGTGGCCGAGCCATAAAGGCCAAGCAGTACACCCAACAACAGCCTGCCCAAATAAAGCCTTGCTCTGCGGCACCACTCAACGTTTGGCATAAATACTTTCCACTACAGTGCGCGAGTTACCCGACACGCCTACGCCGGTGATGCGATACAGCGTCCAAGATCTACCTTCATCCTCTCCGACAAAATTGACGTTAACCGGGTCCTTTGTTGTCGCAATTTTCTGCACCGCCCAAAAGCCTCCCGTCACGCCCGTCGTCGCGTACCAGATCACTCCCGAGGTACTGTTCGCACCCGGTGCCTGTACGCTTGTAGCTTCCGGAGGTGGAGCGCATTTTGTGCACGTCGCCAGTTTGTAATCATTGGCCTGAACTGCAGACTCCCCCATACGCGCAGCCGCCTCTGCGATCTGAAATGACTCATTGCGCAACTTAACGCTGCCCGACATCTTCTCCTGAAGCGTCGCGTTCTGCATCGATGAGATCCCGATCAACGTCAGCAGCAAGAGAAACACCAGACTGACGAGCAGCGCCATGCCACGCTCGCGGGGCCGGATGCGTTGAACAGCTCTTCGCTTGGCTATGTTCACGATGGCAACCCCTAATAGAGACGGTTACGTAAAGCGGTGAGAACGCTGAACGTCTGGTTTTTAACCCGACCTGTTGCATCTTGAAGCTCAATGGAGAGCCGCACGGTGCGTATCAGGTTCGTGCTGGCAGGCGTCGCGGTGTAAGCCGTAACAGTTGTGTCCGAGGCCGTATTGGCAGTGCCGAACATAACCGAGAAATTTTTTACGTTACTGACGATGGGAGCGCCCCCCAGAAGTATCTGGTTATTCGCAAACTGGTAGACGAGCTGACGTATCGGAAACGCTAACTGATTAGCAGCGGGTGTAGCCGCCCCGGTTGTGGCGGTCGCTCCCGACTTGCAATCGGAGACAACGGTCCATGTCGGAACACCTCCATTGCTTCCCACATCCGCAGTCACCAGCGTCAATTTTGACGCGGCGTTATCCCACCGGACTGGCGTCATTTGCGCAGCGGCAAAATCACTGTTGGCGCTTGAGTCTTTGACCGTCGCCAGACAGCCAAACATCCCGACCATGCGTATTTCCTGAGCCATCTTGGTGAGGATGAAACGTGCATCCTCCTGCATAACGGCCGAGGCGTTCTGCGACAGATAGGTATTCTTGGCTGAAATGAAAATCTGAATAACCCCAGCAACTATAAGCAAACCCAGTAGCAGTGAGATCATGATCTCGATCAGGCCGAAGCCTTTGGCCCGGTACTTCATTGCGTCACCTTCGGGTCTATCGCCACACGACTCGTCACCTTGAAGGTCTGCAAGAAAGTTGCCGTATTGGCCGCCCGAGCATCACTCCAGATGACAGTAATGGTGACCAACCTCTTATTTACCGGATCCACCGCAATCGTCCCATCGCCCGTAACCGGGTCGAGAGTTCGGATATTGGTCTTGAAGTCGTAGAGGTCCTGCGTGCGCGGAACATTCAGATTGGGACCAGAAGGCACCGCCGCCAGGGACGTCAGACTATAGTCAGCATCAGGATTGGCACGTATGCGGTCCATCATGTCGTACGCGATAAAACTGGCCTGACTGCTGAGCCTTGAACTGTCGGTGTACTTCAACGCATTTAACTGGAGTGCCGCCGCGCCCAGAAGCCCAATCGCCAGAACAAGCAGGGCGACCAATACCTCAATGAGCGTCGTGCCTTGTTGCCTGGGATCAATTCTGGCGTTCATATACAGGCGCCCAATGCGATACGGCCGGTCAGGCATATGTTGATCACTTTGGTGATGGTGCCGCGGGTATAGGTGATGACCAAAGGACCCGCAGGCACCGGCACCGGGGCGGCCAAACCGCCCAGGTTGTTGAAGTCAATCGCAACAGGATTACCGCCCACTGTCAGCACTGAGGTCGTGTCCATAGCCGAGAGGACACGCAGCGCAGTTATCGGGCTCACGGTGGGAT
This sequence comes from Pseudomonas graminis, assembly GCF_013201545.1. Taxonomy (NCBI): domain Bacteria; kingdom Pseudomonadati; phylum Pseudomonadota; class Gammaproteobacteria; order Pseudomonadales; family Pseudomonadaceae; genus Pseudomonas; species Pseudomonas graminis. The sequence continues at coordinate 2,394,093 of NZ_CP053746.1, read as the reverse complement.
CGTAGGCAAATAACTGAGTATTCCATGCAGCACCCGCCACGGTAGGCGCTATGCGAATAACGGTGCCACTGTTTATAGCCTGTTGGCGGGCGTAATTAAGGAACCGTTGAAAGTCGCTTACCTCGGTGTCGGCCTTGGTGTTCTGAATGGCAGAGCTGAAACTCGGAATGGCGATTGCGGCGAGGATGCTGACCAACGTGATGGTCACCAGCAACTCGATCAACGTAAAACCCCGACACCGTTTGGGCATTTAATCTCTCCTTAATGGAGAAACTATATAGCAACCGGTTGTTTCAATATTTGCCGAGGGGATGTGTGGCTGTTTTCGACGGACGAACGCCCTGACGCGCGGCGCCGTAGCCGACCTTGGTCATCTCACCGCCCCCAACACCCCGACACACTGGCAGCCCCCGACATCCCGAGATTGTCGCGCCTGCCGGTGTTTTCCAGCACAAAGCTGCCGCAGGCATCGCCCGCCATCATCCCCCCGCCAATCGGCGACGCAGTCAGCGTAAACGTCCGTTCCTTGCGTTCAGCCTCTATCCGGTAAAACGCATTCCCGAACGACACTTCATGACTAAATGCCGGCGGCCCGCTGACGTCCGAATACTGCCCAGCCCGCGAATGAAACCGCTCCAGTCTCTGCGCTTCTTCAATCAGCATCCCAGCGATCTCCGAGCGGCGGGTTTTCCGGGTGTATTCGCTGTACTGCGGGTACGCGACGGCGGCAAGTATCGCGACGATCGCGATGGCAATCAGCAACTCAATCAGGGTGAAGCCTCTACCCGTCCTGCTCATTGCCGCTGCCGCCACATCACGCGACGCTCCTGGGTGTGGATGCTTTCGAGCACAGTCCGTGAGTCGCCTTCGATGCCAATGGCCGTCACGCGGTACAAGGTCCAAAATTGACCGTCTGCGCCACCGGCAGGTTGGTCGGTTTGGCCGACATGCTGAATGCCGTAGAAACCACCCCGCGTTGCGACCCAATCCACTCCTGAAGACCCGCCGGCGCCGCTGTTGGAAAGGGTCAGCGCTTCGGGCGGCGGCAGACACTTCGCGGGCGACGAACAGCCCTGCAGGGAAAAACCCGGTGCCACAATTTTTGCTTCCGCGATGCGCAGCGCTGTTTCGGCAGCCTGAAACGACGCATCGCGGCGCTTGAGCGTGCCGGCGACCTTTTCCTGGAGCGTGGCGTTCTGCATCGACGATGTCGCCAACAGGGTCAGCAACAACAGAAACACCAGGCTGACGATCAACACCGCACCACGTTGTGCACTCACGTTCATGCCCTCATCCCAGCCGATTACGGATGGCGGCAACGACATCAACGGTTTGCTCCTGCACCCGGCCTGCGGGGTCGAACAGGGTGAGGGTCAGGCGTACGCTGCGGATCAACGAGGGCTCGGCAGTGGCAGCGTAACGCGCGATGGAGCGATCGTTGAGCGATCCGGCGACGCCGAACAGCACACTGAACGCGCCCACGTTGCTGACCAGCGACTGGCCGTTCAGGGACAGCTCATTGCGTGCCTTGTTGAAGCGATAGACCTGCCGGTGAATGGGCATCGCGGTCTCACCTGCGGAAAGCCGAGGCGCCCGGCCGTTGGAGTACGCGCTGGCGGTCGTCACGCAGTCAGTGTGAATGACCCAGGTCGACCAGCCACCGCCCTCCCCGGTCCCGGCCGTGGCGAGGGTCAGAGTTTTCGAATTGGCGTCCCACGTGATGGGGTCTTGAAACGCCTTGGAAAAGCCTTTGCCGGCACTCGCGTCCTCGACCGTCCCCAGGCAGCCGAACATGCCCGCCAGCCGCACTTCCTGGACCATTTTGCTGAGCACGAATCGTGCGTCTTCCTGCAGGCTGGCGGACGATGTCTGACTGGCATAGCTGCTCTTCGAGCTGATGAATATCTGCGCCAAGGCCAGCGACATCACCAATCCCAAGACCAGCGCCAGCATGACTTCGACGAGGCCAAAGCCCTTCTCCAGAGGCCTCATGGTCGTGCGACCCGCTCGGCAGAGACATCTGCGGTCAGCGTAAGCGTTTGCTTCTGCGCGGCGTCCTGGCTGGCACGGGAATCGTCCCACGTCAGCGTGAGGGTCACGCTCGATCCCGCCACCGCTATGGATGCCTCGGCGTCGTCACCGGCCGCGCGTTTCAACTGCGTCGCGAAGTCGTACAGGTCTTGCTGGCGAGGCACGGCGAGACTGCCGGAGGTCGGAGCCTGACTCAGAGAAGACAGCGCGTAGCGGGTGCCAGGATTGGCGCGGATGCGCTCGAAAAGGTCATGGGCGATGAAGCTGACGTGCAGGCTGCGCATCGAGCTGTCGGTGTACTTCAGCGCATTGAGCTGCAACATCGCCACGCCCAATATGCCGACGCTGAAGATCAGCAACGCGACCAGCACTTCGATCAATGTCATCCCCGATTGCATCGTTTTCCCTCGCACCATTCACCTCGACGATTCCCGTGCAGACGCCATTGAAGACGATGCGCAGCGGTTTGCCCGGAGGATGTGTAACGGCGGCTTGCGGACATACCGGCTGACAATCGACCCGGTTGTCAGGGCGGCCGAGCAGGTGTTTCCTTGAGCGCCGCACTCAACGGAAGACGCTCGTGAACCAGCAAGGATTGACGCTGATAGAACTGCTGGCAGGGCTGGTGATTGTCGGCATCGTCGCCACGCTGGCGATCCCCGCCTTCGGGCAATTGATCGACTCACAGCGCCGTCAGGACACGGCCCAGCAACTGGCCAGCGGGCTGCGAATGGCCAGGACCGAGGCAATTCTGCGCAGTCAGCCGGTGGTGATGCAGGCGCTGGAAAATGACTGGAGCCGAGGCTGGAACGTGTTCGTTGACAGCAACCGCAACCAGTTCAAGGACGAGGGCGAGCTGTCACTGACCGAGTTCGCCAGCCACCGAAACGTCAGGGTCGTCGGCAACAGCAAAGTGGCTGCGCGGATAGGTTTTGATAACACGGGGAGGCTGCTGAACAACGCCAACGGCACACTGGCAGTGTGCCTCAAAGACTCACCCGTCAGTCGCTATCAGTTGGCAATTGCGGTGACCGGCAGGGTCACGCTGCGATCCGAAGGATTCGGCAGCGAGCCCTGTGCATGATGCGGTGACAGGATGACCGGATTACAGCAGCGATTTGACGCGCAATTCCTTGGGCATCGAGAAGGTGATGTTTTCCTCGCGCCCGGCCAACTCGTCTTCGCCGGTGGCACCCCATGCGTGCAGCTGCTGAATCACGCCGCGCACCAGGACTTCAGGCGCCGAAGCACCGGCGGTAATGCCGATGCGGCCAACGCCGTCGAACCAGCTGCGCTGCATGTCTTCAGCGCCATCGATCAGATAGGCCGGGGTCGACATGCGCTCAGCCAGTTCACGCAGGCGATTGGAGTTGGAGCTGTTCGGGCTGCCCACCACCAACACCACGTCGCACTCATCGGCCAGAACCTTGACCGCGTCCTGACGGTTTTGGGTGGCGTAACAGATGTCGTCCTTGCGCGGCCCGCCAATAGCCGGAAACCGTGCGCGCAAGGCGTCGATCACACGGCTGGTGTCGTCCATCGACAGCGTCGTCTGGGTCACGAAAGCCAGGTTCTCGGGATTGCTCACCTGCAGGTTGGCGACGTCGGCTTCGTCTTCGACCAGATAGATCGCGCCACCGTTGCTCGCGTCGTACTGACCCATCGTGCCCTCAACCTCAGGGTGGCCGGCGTGACCGATCAGGATGCACTCGCGGCCGTCGCGGCTGTAGCGCGCGACCTCGATATGCACTTTGGTCACCAGCGGACAGGTGGCGTCGAACACCTTCAGGCCGCGCCCTGCCGCCTCGGTACGCACCGCCTGCGACACGCCGTGGGCACTGAAGATCACGATAACGTCGTCCGGCACCTGCTCGAGCTCTTCGACGAAGATCGCGCCACGGCTGCGCAGGTCTTCGACGACGAATTTGTTATGAACCACTTCATGGCGCACGTAGATCGGCGGGCCAAACACTTCCAGCGCGCGATTGACGATTTCGATCGCACGGTCCACCCCGGCGCAGAAGCCGCGTGGGTTGGCGAGTTTGATTTGCATGATGTGCCTCGTGTCTACGCGCAATGAAACATATAAACGAAGAGGCCCCGAACTGTGCCGGGGCCAGGCGCTCTGGCAATGCTCAGAGTGCCCTCACCTCGAAGATTTCCACTTCAAAGGTCAACGTCTTGCCCGCCAGCGGATGGTTGAAATCGACGGTGACATGATCATCGTCTATTGCTTTCACCACGCCCGGCAGTTCGGTGTTAGCCGCATCGTTGAAGATCACCAGCAGTCCTTCGGACAGCTCCATGTTCTGGAACTGCGAACGCGGCATGACCTGCAAGTTTTGCGGGTTCGGCTGACCGAAAGCGTTTTCCGGCGGCACCTGCAGCGTACGCTTATCCCCGGCTTTGAAACCGAAAATCAGCGTTTCGAAGCCCGGAAGCAGGCTGCCATCGCCGACCTTGAAAGTCGCCGGCGCCTTGTCGAACGTGCTGTCGACGGTGTCACCGTTTTCCAGGTGCAGCGCGAAATGCAGAGTGACTTCCGTGTTCTGACCGATGCGTGTTTCCTGAGTAGCCTGTTCGGTCACCAACTGATCAGTCATTGACGGTTTCTCCGGTTTTCTTGCTCTTGAACATGTCCAGAGCCAGCATGATCGCGCCAACGGTAATGGCGCTGTCCGCGACATTGAAGGCCGGGAAGCCGTGTTGTTTCCAATGCACGAAGATAAAGTCTATGACATGGCCGATGACGATTCGGTCATACAGATTGCCGAGCGCCCCGCCCAATACAAGGGCAAGGGCAATCGCCAGCCAGGTTTCTTCGCGCCCGAGCCGCTTGAGCCAGACCACCAGCACTACACTCACCACGACCGCAATCAACGCAAACAACCAGCGCTGCCAGCCGGAACTGTCGGCCAGAAAACTGAACGCAGCACCGGTGTTGTAGGCCAGCATCCAGCTGAAGTAGTCGGGAAGGATGACGATCTGCTCGTACAACTCCAGGCGATTTTCGAAGTAGAACTTGCTGGCCTGGTCAATGACCACTACCAGCACGCTCAACCACAACCAACCCAGTCGGCCCATGCGGCCAGCTGATGCGTTAGGCATAGTGACGAACCTCGCCTGCGCCGCTGATGTTGTCGACGCAACGGCCGCAGATTTCCGGATGTTCAGGATCGACCCCGACGTCCTCACGGTGATGCCAGCAGCGCGCGCACTTGGCGTGTCCGGATTTGACGACCTTTAGCTTCAGACCGGCCACTTCGGTAACCACGGCATCGGCAGGCGCGCTGACGAAAGGCGCGACGCTGGCCGTCGAGGTGATGAGCACGAAACGCAGCTCATTGCTGAGCTTGGAGAGATCCGCTACCAGCGCGTCTTCGGCGTACAGCGTAACTTCGGCTTGCAAGTTGCCGCCGATGGCCTTGGCCGCGCGCAGGTTTTCCATTTCCTTGTTGACCGCCACCTTCACCGCCATGATCCGCTCCCAGTAGGCGCGATCCAGCTCGAAGCCTTCCGGCAGCTCACTCAGCTCCTGATACCAGGTATTGAGCATGACCGACTCGTTACGCTCGCCCGGCAGGTACTGCCACAGCTCGTCGGCGGTAAACGCCAGGATCGGTGCGATCCAGCGAACCAGCGCTTCGGAGATGTGGAACAGCGCGGTCTGGCAGGAACGACGCGCCTTGCTGTTGGCGCCGGTGGTGTACTGGCGATCCTTGATGATGTCGAGGTAGAAGCCACCCAACTCCTGCACGCAGAAGTTGTGCACCTTCGAGTAAACGTTCCAGAAACGGTACTCGCCGTAATGCTCTTCCAGCTCACGTTGCAGCAGCAACGCGCGATCCACGGCCCAGCGATCCAGCGCGAGCATGTCTTCGGCGGGTAGCAGATCGGTGGCCGGGTTGAAGCCGGTCAGGTTCGAGAGCAGGAAGCGCGCGGTGTTGCGGATACGTCGATACGCATCGGCGCTACGCTGCAGAATGGTGTTGGAGACGGCCATTTCGCCGGAATAGTCAGTCGCCGAAACCCAAAGACGCATGATGTCGGCGCCGAGCGTGTCGTTGACGGTCTGCGGCGCGATGACGTTACCCAGCGACTTGGACATCTTGCGGCCGTTCTCATCCACGGTAAAACCATGGGTGAGCAATTCACGGTACGGCGCGTGATTGTCGATGGCGCAACCGGTCAGCAGCGACGAGTGGAACCAACCGCGGTGTTGGTCCGAGCCTTCCAGGTACAAGTCGGCGCGTGGACCGCTTTCGTGGCCCATCGGGTGCGAGCCGCGCAGCACATGCCAGTGCGTGGTGCCGGAATCGAACCAGACGTCCAGGGTGTCGGAAATCTTGTCGTAGTGCGGTGCTTCGTCACCCAGCAGCTCGGCAGCGTCCATCTTGAACCAGGCTTCGATGCCTTCCTGCTCCACACGCTGAGCGACTTCTTCCATCAGCTCGACGGTTCGCGGGTGCAGCTCGCCGCTCTCCTTGTTCAGGAAAAACGGGATCGGCACGCCCCAGTTGCGCTGACGGGAGATACACCAGTCAGGGCGGTTGGCGATCATCGAGTGCAGGCGCGCCTGTCCCCACGCCGGCACGAATCTGGTTTCTTCGATGGCTTTCACGGCGCGATTGCGCAGGGTGTCACCCGACGTCGGCTGCTTGTCCATGCCGACGAACCACTGCGCGGTGGCGCGGTAGATCAGCGGGGTCTTGTGACGCCAGCAGTGCATGTAGCTGTGGGTGATGGTCTCGGTGTGCAACAACGCGCCGACTTCGGTCAGCTTGTCGATGATGGGCTGGTTGGCCTTGAAGATGAACTGGCCACCAAAGAACTCCAGCGACGGGCTGTACACGCCGTTGCTCTGCACCGGGCTGATGATGTCGTCGTTGGTCAGGCCGTAGGCTTTGCAGATCACAAAGTCATCGACGCCATAGGCCGGCGAGCAGTGAACGACGCCGGTACCCGCGCCCAGCTCCACGTAGTCGGCCAGATAGATGGGCGACAGACGATCGTAGAACGGATGACGGAAGTTGATCAGCTCAAGTGCTGAACCCTCGGCGGTCGCCAGCACCGAACCTTCGAGGTTCCAGCGCTTCAGGCAGGACTCAACCAGCTCTTCGGCAAGCACCAGCAGACGCTCGCCGGTATCAACCAGCGCGTAGGTGAATTCCGGGTGAACGTTGAGCGCCTGGTTTGCCGGGATGGTCCACGGGGTGGTGGTCCAGATCACGATGGCAGCAGGCTTGCTCAGGCTTGGCAGACCGAAGGCGGCGGCGAGCTTGTCGGCATCAGCAACCGGGAAGGCCACGTCGATGGTGGACGACTTTTTGTCCTGATATTCAACTTCCGCTTCAGCCAGTGCCGAGGCGCAGTCGAAACACCAGTTGACGGGCTTCAGGCCCTTGAACACGAAGCCGTTCTTGACCATTTCGGCCAACGCGCGGATTTCTCCGGCCTCGTTAGCGAAGTCCATGGTGCGGTAAGGGTTGTCCCAGTCGCCGAGCACGCCCAGACGAATGAACTCGGCTTTTTGCCCTTCGATCTGTTCGCCCGCATACGCACGGCACAGCTCGCGGGTCTTGTCCGCAGGCAGGTTTTTGCCGTGGGTGACTTCGACCTTGTGCTCGATCGGCAGACCGTGGCAATCCCACCCCGGAACATAAGGCGCGTCGAAGCCCGACAGGGTTTTCGAGCGAACGATCATGTCCTTGAGAATCTTGTTGACCGCGTGACCGATGTGGATATTGCCGTTGGCGTACGGAGGCCCGTCGTGCAGCACGAACTTGGGCCGATCCTTGCCAATTTCGCGCAGCTTCTGGTACAGGCCAATGCTGTCCCAGCGCTGCAGAGTTTGCGGCTCGCGCTGGGGCAGGCCGGCCTTCATCGGGAAGGCGGTGTCCGGAAGATTAAGCGTGGCTTTGTAGTCGGTCATTTCAGGCTCTAAAGTTTAGCGGTTGATCGTGCCAGTGGGCACGAGCGGCAGCGACATCCGCATCGATCGCCGTCTTGAGCGCCTCAAGGGAGGCAAAGCGCTGCTCATCACGCAGCTTCTGGTGGAATACCACCGTCAAACGCCGGCCATAGATATCGCCGGTAAAATCCAGAAGGTGAATCTCCAGGTGGGGACGCCCATCGCCCGCCACGCTGGGACGCACGCCAATGTTGGCAACGCCCGGCCATACCTTGCCGTCAATCTGCGCGCTGACCAGATAGACACCGGTCAATGGCACGCGACGACGTTTGAGTTGCACGTTGGCGGTGGGTGTACCCAACTGACGCGCCAGCTTCTGGCCATGCAGCACCCGGCCAGAGATTTCGAACGGGCGGCCCAGCAAATGCTCGGCGAGGGTGAAGTCTGCGGCGGCCAACGCGGTGCGCACCTTGGTGCTGCTGACGCGGAAGCCGTCGATCTCGACAGTCTGTGCCGCCTCGACGGTAAAGCCCTTCTCGGCACCTACCTTTTGCAGAAAATCAAAATCACCGATCCGGTCGCAGCCAAAGCGGAAGTCGTCGCCAACCTCCAGATGCTTCACGCCCAGGCCATCGATCAGCACGGTGTCGACGAACTCCGATGCACTGAGCTTGCTGAAGCGCTGGTTGAATGCCAGACACAGCACCAGATCAACACCCTCGGCAGCGAGCAGATCGAGCTTGTCACGCAGTCGCGCCAGCCGGGCCGGCGCCGTGTCGGGAGCAAAGAACTCGCGCGGTTGCGGTTCGAAGATCACCACACAACTGGGCAAGCCCAGTTCGACGGCGCGTTCACGCAGTCTCGCCAGGATAGCCTGGTGACCCCGGTGTACACCGTCGAAATTGCCAATAGTGGCGACGCAGCCCCGGTGCTGCGGGCGCAGATTGTGAAGGCCTCGAACCAGCTGCATAACGCGCTTCTTGCTCATAAAGTGGCCGATTATAACCACACACCGCCGTCAACGACAGGCGACACATCCGGGCAAACCACAACAATCGACGTTAACCGGCAGAAAACGACGACTGATCCTACAAGATCGCCTTGCGAGCAAAATGCCTGACCCGGAAACCCAACACCAGCAGAGAGCCGAAATACGCCACGACGCCTGCCAGCACCAACGCGCCCAGGCGCAGGAATCGCTGCAGCATCTCACCGTCCGACCAGGCCGGCATCACATGCATCAGGCCCAGCAGCACCGCGGACATGATGGCCACGGCGACAATCAGCTTGCCCAGGAACACCGGCCACCCCGGCTGCGGCTGAAACAGGTCCTGCTTGCGCAGCTGCCAGAACAACAGCAAAGCGTTCAGGCATGCGCCCACACTGATCGCCAGCGCCAGACCGGCATGAGCCAAGTGAATGGCGTAGACGAAAAGCAGGTTGAACAGCTGAGTCACTATGAGGGTGAAGATCGCGATTTTCACCGGCGTGCGGATATTTTGTTGAGCATAAAAACCCGGCGCGAGCACCTTGATCACGATGATGCCCAGCAGACCCACCGAATACGCGACCAGCGCACGCTGGGTCATCGCGGCATCTTCACCGTCGAACTTGCCGTACTGGAACAGCGAGACGGTCAGCGGCTCGGCGAGCAGTCCGAGCGCCAGCATGCAAGGCAGCACCAGCAGAAAACACAGACGCAGGCCCCAGTCCAGAATGCGCGAATACTCCTGACGATCCCGACTGGCGTAGGTTTTCGAGAGAATCGGCAGAAGAATCGTCCCCAATGCAACGCCGAGCACACCGGAAGGCAACTCCATCAGACGGTCGGCGTAGTACATCCACGACACTGATCCAGCGACAAGGAACGACGCAAATATCGTGTTGATGATCAGCGAAATCTGACTGACAGAGACGCCGAGCATGGCCGGCAGCATTTGCTTCATCACTCGCCAGACACCGGTGTCGCGAACATTCAGGCGCGGCAGCACCAGCATTCCGATCTTTTTCAGGTGCGGCAGTTGATAAAGAAGCTGCAGCAACCCGCCCGCCAGCACCGCCCACCCGAGCGCCATCACGGGCGGATGGAAATAAGGCGTTAGAAATAGGGCGAAAAAGATCATCGCCAGATTGAGCAGCGTCGGCACGAACGCCGGAACGGAAAAGCGATTCCACGTATTGAGGATCGCGCCAGCCAGCGACGACAGCGAGATGAGCAATATATAAGGAAAGGTCACCCGCAACAGGTCTGAAGTCAGCTGGAATTTCTCGGGCGTATCGGCAAACCCCGGCGCAGTTGCCCAGATGACCCAAGGAGCGAACACGACGCCCAAAACAGTGACGATCGCCAGCGCCAACGTCAGCAGGCCGGTGACATACGCGACAAATGTGCGGGTTGCTTCTTCGCCCTGCTGGCTTTTGTATTCAGCAAGGATCGGCACGAACGCCTGGGAGAAAGCGCCTTCGGCGAAGATCCGGCGCAGCAGATTGGGCAGTTTGAAGGCAATAAAGAAGGCATCGGTAGCCATGCCGGCGCCGAATGCGCGCGCGATGATGGTGTCGCGGACAAAGCCCAGCACCCGCGAAAGCATCGTAATAGAGCTAACGGCGGCAAGCGATTTGAGTAGATTCATCGAAAGGTTGTGCGCCTGACCAAAGGAAGCGCCAAAGCGCGTTCCATATATGCGATACTCCGCGCCGCAAAACAGCTCAGAGCCAAAGCCCGCGAGTTTACAGGTCGCACGCCGGAAAGAAATCACCTCGGCACCACACGGCGACCACTCAGCGGAACGCATCAACTGCCCTTGACAAGCGTCAATCTCATCGGCATGATTCGCGGCCTATTTTGTTAGCTATTTCCCAAGTCTTTCGAGGAGCTCGACGGTGGCCAACACACCTTCCGCCAAAAAACGTGCAAAACAGGCTGAGAAGCGTCGCAGCCACAACGCCAGCATGCGTTCCATGGTTCGTACCTACATCAAGAATGTAGTTAAAGCCATCGACGCTAAAGACGCTGAAAAAGCGCAAGCTGCTTATGTTCTGGCCGTGCCAGTTATCGACCGTATGGCCGATAAAGGCATCATCCACAAGAACAAAGCTGCTCGCCATAAAGGTCGCTTGAATGGCCACATCAAGGCTCTGAACCTTGCTGCTGCAGCCTAAGCGATTCGCTTGTTAAAAAACCGACCTCAGGGTCGGTTTTTTATTGCCTTCGATTTAGCGCTTCAGCATCAAGGCGCCGGAGCTGGCGTCCATGGCAGAATCGGGATCGCGGTCACGGCATTCTGCGGACTGCCTTCGATGACCTTGTCGCTGTAGACGAGGTACACCAGCGTATTGCGCTTCTTGTCCAGGAATCGCACGACCTGCATGGTTTTGAACACCAGCGAGGTCCGTTCCTTGAACACCTCGTCTCCGTCTTTCAATTGCTCTTTGAAATGAATGGGACCGACCTGCCGGCATGCGATGGACGCCTCTGCACGGTCTTCAGCCAAACCCAGGCCGCCCTTCACCCCACCGGTTTTCGCACGGGACAGATAGCAGGTCACGCCGTCGACCTTGGGGTCGTCAAAGGCTTCGACCACGATCCGATCGTTAGGCCCCACCATCTTGAACACGGTCGATACCTGGCCGATCTCTTCAGCTGACGCCAGTAACGGCAACATCAGCAACGCGCCTACCAGCCCCTTCATGACTCGCATGTATGCTTCCTTCTTTTGATGATGCACTTCAGACCAGAATCAGGTTGTCACGGTGTACGAGCTCAGGCTCAGCCATGTAACCCAGCTCCCTGACGATAGCGTCGGAAGGCAGGCCGATGATCTTTTGCGCTTCCAGGGCGCTGTAATTGCTGAGACCCCGGGCAATCTCGCGACCGTCAGCTGCCACGCACACCACCATCTCGCCACGACGAAAACTGCCTTGCACCAGTTTGACGCCGACCGGCAACAGGCTCTTGTGGCTTTCGGTCAATGCCTTCACCGCCCCCTCATCCAGCACCAGCGTGCCACGGGTCTGTAGATGTCCGGCCAGCCACTGCTTGCGAGCGGCAAGCATCTCGCGCTCCGGGGAAAGCAACGTTCCCAGGCGCTCACCGGCTTTCAGACGCGCCAGAACACGCTCGATGCGCCCCCCCACAATCACGGTGTGCGCGCCGGAACGGGCGGCAAGTCGCGCAGCACGCAATTTGGTCTGCATGCCGCCACGACCCAACGCACCGCCGGTGCCGCCGGCCACGGCATCAAGGGCAGGGTCATCGGCGCGCGCTTCATAGATGAGCTGCGCCTCGGGATTGTTGCGAGGGTCGGCATCGAACATGCCATCGCGGTCGGTCAGGATGACCAACAGATCAGCTTCAACCAGGTTGGCAACCAGCGCCGCCAGCGTGTCGTTGTCGCCGAACCGAATTTCATCGGTGACGACCGTGTCGTTTTCATTGATGACAGGGATGACACCCAGCTCAACCAGGGTGCGCAAGGTGCTTCGGGCGTTCAGGTAGCGCTTGCGGTCAGACAGATCGTCGTGGGTCAGCAGAATCTGCGCAGTGTGCCGCTGATGCTCGGCGAAGCTGGATTCCCACGCTTGCACCAGGCCCATCTGACCAATCGCGGCGGCCGCCTGGAGCTCATGCATGGCGCTCGGTCGCGCAGTCCAGCCCAGACGGCTCATGCCGGCCGCTACCGCGCCGGACGACACCAGGACCAGTTCAACACCTGCTTCATGCAGGGCGACCATCTGCTCAACCCAAACACCCATGGCGTTGCGATCCAGACCCTTGCCGTCCGCTGTCAGCAGCGCACTTCCGATCTTCACCACCCAACGCTGGGCACCTGTCACCTTGCTCCGCATGATCTTTCAACCTTAAGCCAGAGAGTCCGAATTCTAGATACTAAAACGCCGCTTCAAGAGCGGCGTCGTAGTTTACTTCAGTCGATCAGTCGCGGACGTAAATGATTTCCGGACCATCTTCGTCGTCCACGTCTTCCTCATCCCAATCGTCGTCACCGATGTCATGGACGCTCTTCACGCCGCTGCGGCGCAAGGCACGCTGGTCATCCAGCGCCTGCAACTGGGCGCGGGCTTCGTCTTCGATGCGCTGATCCAGCTCAGCCAGCTCGGCGGCGTAGGCCGGGTCGTTAGCCAGACGATCAGCGCGGTCTTCGAGATAGCGCATGATGTCGTGGGTCAGGCGATCGGTGCCCTCTTTGGCAATGGCCGAGATCACGTAGACAGGACCGGTCCACTCCAGGCGATCAATGATCTCCTGCTTGCGGGCCTCGTGCTCTTCCTCGAGGATCTGGTCGCACTTGTTCAGCACCAGCCAGCGGTCACGATCGGCCAGCGCAGGACTGAACTTGAACAGCTCGGTGACAATGACCTCAGCCGCATCCGGCGCACTGCTGTCGTCCAGCGGCGCCATGTCGACGAGGTGCAGCAGCAGACGCGTACGCGCCAGGTGCTTGAGGAAACGAATCCCCAGGCCGGCGCCGTGGGAGGCGCCTTCGATCAAGCCGGGAATATCGGCAACGACGAAGCTTTTCCAGCGATCGACACTGACGACACCCAGGTTCGGCACCAGAGTCGTGAACGGGTAATCAGCAACCTTGGGCTTGGCAGCCGACACCGAACGGATGAACGTGCTCTTGCCAGCGTTCGGCAAGCCGAGCAGACCGACGTCAGCCAGTACTTTCAGCTCAAGCTTGAGGTCACGCTGCTCACCCGGCTTGCCCGGCGTGGTCTGACGCGGTGCACGGTTGGTACTGGATTTGAAGCGCGTATTACCCAGACCGTGCCAGCCGCCATGGGCAACCAGCAGACGCTGACCGGCTTTGGTCAGGTCGCCGATAACTTCCTGGGTACCGGCGTCGATCACGGTAGTGCCGACCGGCACGCGCAGTACCAGCTCTTCACCCTTGCGACCGGTGCAGTCGGTGCTGCCGCCGTTCGAACCGCGCTCCGCGTCGAAATGGCGGGTGTAGCGGTAGTCAACCAGGGTGTTGAGGTTTTCGTCGGCGACCATGTAGATCGAGCCGCCGTCACCACCATCACCGCCGTTGGGACCACCGTTCTCGATGAATTTTTCGCGACGGAAGCTCATGCAACCGTTACCGCCATCACCGGCCTTTACTCGAATGGATACTTCATCAACAAATTTCATAGCGCACGCCTCCCGTCACAAAGACGAGCAAACAACATAAATTCATAAGGCTCTTGCAAAGATGAGCGTTGCGATACCGATCAAAAACCAGCGACTTCACACCACAACGGCCCACACAAACAGCTTTGCAAGAGACTCACCAGAAACAGGACCTTCTACAAACGAAAAAGCCCTGTCATCGACAGGGCTTTTCAGCTCAGGAGGCGTGAAGGCGAGGCCCTCACACCCCCTGAACGCAAGATTATGCCGCGACTTCAGTCTTTGGCACGATGCTTACATAGCGACGACCGAAGGCGCCTTTAACCTGGAACTTGATCACGCCTTCGACTTTAGCGAACAGGGTGTGATCCTTGCCCATACCAACGCCGTAGCCAGCGTGGAATTGGGTGCCGCGCTGACGCACGATGATGTTGCCCGGAACGATAACCTGGCCGCCATACATCTTCACGCCAAGGCGTTTGGCTTCTGAGTCGCGACCGTTACGGGTACTACCACCAGCTTTTTTGTGTGCCATGAGTCAATTCTCCTAGTGAGGATTAGGCTGAAATTAAGCCTGAATACCGGTGATTTTGATCTCGGTGTACCACTGGCGGTGGCCCATACGCTTCATGTGGTGCTTACGACGACGGAACTTGATGATGCGGATTTTATCGTGACGACCTTGGGAGATCACTTCAGCCACAACGGTAGCGCCTGCAACAACTGGAGCGCCGATGTTCACGTCGTCGCCATTGGCAACCAACAGAACGCGATCAAAAGTGACGGATTCGCCGGTAGCGATTTCCAGTTTTTCAATCTTCAGGTATTCACCTGGGGCGACCTTGTATTGCTTGCCGCCAGTAACGATTACTGCATAAGACATGGTGTATCTCCGATAATCCTGCTCACCCAGCTCTTTATAGGAAGAGGTATTGGCTGGCATGGCTGCACAAGGCTGGAAGGCCGACATGCAATTGCGTAAGGCAGGTGCTGCCCAGGAAGTTAGGGTGCGCGATTGTACGCAAGCGATCAACGCCTTGCAAGCTGCGTTATGTCACGCCTTGACAGGGTTGGGCCTGCAACCTAGCATGCCGCGCAACCCTTCTGGAGCACGTCTCGCTGATGCAACCCCAAGCCTTCTACACCGCTGTGGCGGACGACTTTACAGCCGTCGACCACATTATCAAGAAGCAGCTGACATCGCGCGTGCCGCTGGTCTCCAAAATCGGCGACTACATCACTTCTGCTGGCGGTAAACGTCTGCGCCCGTTGCTCGTTCTGTTATGCGGCAAAGCGCTGGGCTCTGGCGGTGATGACCTGCGCCTGTTGGCGGCGACCATTGAATTCCTGCACACCGCGACCCTGCTTCACGACGACGTGGTGGACATGTCCGGCATGCGCCGTGGTCGCTCGACTGCCAATGCAATGTGGGGCAACGCGCCGAGCGTGCTGGTGGGTGACTTCCTGTATTCGCGTTCATTCGAGATGATGGTCGAACTCGGCTCGATGCCAGTGATGCAGATCCTGTCGAAGGCCACTCGGGTCATCGCAGAGGGCGAAGTGTTGCAGCTGTCCAAGGTGCGCGACGCCAGCACCACCGAAGAAACCTACATGGAAGTCATCCGCGGCAAAACCGCGATGCTCTTCGAAGCGTCGACCCACAGCGCAGCTGCCCTAGCCAACGCCGGTGCTGAACAAAGCGAGGCGCTGCGCACCTTCGGTGATCATCTCGGCGTGGCATTCCAGCTGGTCGACGACCTGCTGGACTATCGGGGCGATGCGGAAACCCTTGGCAAGAACGTTGGCGACGACCTCGCCGAAGGCAAACCTACCCTGCCGCTGATCTACACCATGCGCGAAGGCACTCCTGAACAAGCCGCGCTGGTCCGTCAGGCCATTCAGAAGGGCGGCCTGGAAGATCTCGAAAGCATCCGCAATGCAGTGGAACAGTCAGGTTCCCTCGAGTACACCGCCCAGCTCGCACGCGACTACATCGCTCGCGCCATTGCCTGCCTGGACGTGCTGCCACCGAGCATCTATCGCGACGCTCTCATCGAGTTGAGTGAATTTGCGGTCGCTCGCACGCACTGATCGCCGCCCTGCTCACCGAAAGCCCGTCCACGTGACGGGCTTTTTGTTGCCTGCGATCCAGGGCCGCCCCACTGCGAACAGTCAATGCGAATTAATCTCAAATAGATCCTTGCTATTCTTCAGATAAGAATTATTCTCATTGAAACATTTTGAGGAGAATCACATGACGTATCTGATTGATGCCTGGCTTGATCGGCCACAGCCCTACCTGCGCATCCTCGATCGTGAGACAGGCCAAGTGTGCGCGGTGCTGGAGGAAGAGGCGCTCGACGAATTACGCGATCAGGGTGATCTGGATGTCAGCAGTCTGAGTTCAAGCGAACCCGGCATTCAGAAGGAGATGGTGCGAAGTCTGTTTCTGTTCTGTTATGCGCGGGCATTGCGGCCGGGCAGTGAACTGCATTGATGGAAGAGATAAAACGACAATGCCGAGCCAGCGCGGGGCTGACTCGGCATATGTCGATGCATGACGCGGTCGCTACAGAACCTTACAGAACGTCGAGCAGCTCGACGTCGAATACCAGAACGCTGTGCGGCGGAATGCTGCCAACGCCCTGAGCGCCGTAGGCCAGTTCGCTAGGAACGTAGAGACGCCATTTGCTGCCGGCCTTCATCAACTGAAGCGCCTCGGTCCAGCCTGGAATCACGCCGCCGACCGGAAATTCAGCCGGCTCGCCACGATCGTAGGAGCTATCAAACACGGTGCCGTCGATCAGCATGCCGTGGTAATGGGTGCGCACGTTGCTTTCGCGGGTCGGCTGAGCGCCTTCGCCTGCCGTGATCACTTCATATTGCAGACCGGAGGCCAGAGTGGTCACGCCGTCACGCTTGGCGTTCTCAGTCAGGTATTCCTTGCCAGCGCCAGCCGCTGCTTCAGCTTTGGCAGCTGCTTCGGCCTGCATGATTTCACGGATGACTTTGAAGCTCGCGCCCATTTCTTCCTGGCCAACACGGCTCGGTTTGCCGGCGAAGGCGTCGGTCAGACCGGCCAGGATAGCGTCCAAGTCGACGCCCGGCGGCGGGTTGTCACGCAGTTGGTCGCCCAATTGACGGCCAATACCGTAGCTGACGCGGGTTTCGTCGGTGGACAGATTGACTTCGGACATGAGACTGCTCCGCTGAAGAGCGCCCTCTGGCGCCCGTATTTAAAGGCCGGGCAGCCTAGCACAAAGCGTAATACCCGTAACCACTACCAGGCGGATCGAAAGGCCAGGGGAATTTTGACGTCCTGATTCAGGTTGTCATGCCCACCGCACATTTCGTCGTGAACCACGGCGTGGACCAGATGGAACGGCATCGGCGCAACCGGCTGCAGCAGTTCGCGCGCATGCTCGACTGAGCGCAGGTGCAAAGCCTTGTTCTGCGCATCGACCAAACGATGCGCGACGCCCTGCATTCTTGCTTCCAGTAAGTAAATGCCGCCTTCGATGGAGATCAGATTCAGCTCGTCAACAGCACCGGCGCTGGCGTGGGAAATGAGTTCCTGAAGGTTCATGGCAAATCCTCGCGGGCCGCAGGAAGTCGATTAGTGCTTGGTGACTTTGTCCAGAAAGCCCATGGCGCAGGCCGACACAACAAAGGTCATGTGGATGATCACGTACCACATGAGGTACTGCGGCTCGATGTTCTTGGCGTCCATGAACACCCGCAACAGGTGAATGGACGAAATCGCGACGATGGACGCAGCGACTTTCATCTTCAGGGACGAAGAATCCATCTTGCCCAGCCAGTTGAGCTTTTCTTTGCCTTCGTCGATATCCAGCTGGGACACAAAGTTCTCGTACCCGGAGATCATCACCATAACCAGCAGCCCGCCGACCAGAGCCATGTCGATCAACGACAGCAGCACCAGGATCAGATCAGACTCCGCCAGCGCGAACACATTGGGGATGATGTGAAAGATTTCCTGGAAAAACTTCAGCGCCAACGCCAGAAGCCCCAGAGACAAGCCAAAGTAGATCGGCGCCAGCAACCAGCGCGATGCGTACATGGCATTTTCGATAAAACGTTCCATTGAAGCTCACAGATAATTTAAAAGCCCGCGAGTATAGGGCGAAGGCCGATTAGCACAACCCACGGTGAAAAGAGTTGAAACAATAACGCCAGATCCGACGCCGGAAGCGCTGGACGATCCGCGTCTGCAGGTAGCACAAAGCAAACGCGGAATGCATCGAAACACAGGGGTCAGTTGGCGGGAGACGTCCGCTGACCCACGGCGGCGTCGCTGTTGATTCTTCGCAGCTCCCCCTGAAGGTGAAGGCCCCAGATCGGGATCTCCTCCGCCGTTTGATAACCATGCATCAGGAGGCTTTCGGCAATCGCATCAAGCACCGATTCGGCAGCAATCGGCCCATGAAACGGTCCCTGAGCCTTGAGTGCGGAGGGCTGTTCGCCAGACATCCCGGCGGCGAACAACAAGGTCCACATTCCTTTATCGCCTGACAGCGGGCGTACAACACATTCGATTCGGGTCACCAGACCCAGGCATTGGCGGGTAAGACAGAGGCTGCGCGGCATGGCGAGCTCCTCATTGATTGCAGTATTCATCTCCTTCGCATAACGAGGGAAACGCGTCAGTCCCTTTGACAACTGCTGCAACCCGACAATATCGAACAAATACCCCGTTGGAAAAGCGCGAAAACGAAAAGGGCGCCGAATGGTCATTTGGCCATCAAGCGCCCCGTTTCATTGACGTCAAAGGCCTAGCTTTTCAGCTCGGGCTGTAATTGTGGCGCCTCCTTTTCGAGCTCTTTAAGGTCGTCGTCGCTGAGCATTTCAGCGATGTCGCGTAGACGATCCACTACCCTGCCGTTGACCGAATCGTCGGGGAATTGACCGTCCTCGTCTGCTTCTCCCACCGGCATACCCACCAGCAGGCTCAGCGCCTCATCCACCTGACGCACGGCGTACACGTGGAACTGCCCGGCACGCACGGCTTGCAGCACGCGCTCGTCGAGCATCAGCGTGGCGACGTTGGCGTGAGGGATGATTGCGCCTTGATCGCCGGTAAGACCGCGGGCTTCACAGAGTCGGAAGAAGCCTTCGATCTTCTCGTTGACGCCGCCCACCGCCTGAACTTCGCCGAACTGATTGATCGAGCCGGTGATGGCGAAGCACTGTTTGAGCGGGGTTTTCGACAGTGCGGAAATCAGCGTGCAGACCTCGCCGAGGGAAGCGCTGTCGCCATCGACGTAGCCGTAGGACTGTTCCAACGCGATGCTCGCGGAAATGGCCAGCGGGAATTCTTGGGCGTAACGGCTGCCCAGATAACCGGTGAGAATCATCACGCCCTTGGAGTGGATCGGCTGGCCCAGGTTGACCTCACGCTCGATGTCGACAATGCCGCTGCCGCCCGGGTAAACCGTCGCAGAGATCCGCGCTGGTACTCCGAACGCGGAATCACCTACCTCCAGCACCGTCAGGCCGTTGCATTTGCCGACCGCCGCACCGTGGGTGTCGATCAGGATGATGCCAGCGAGCATGTCATCGAGAATTCGGGCCGACACACGACCGGTGCGCGTGGCCTTTGCTTTCAGCGCGCGCTCGATGTGCCCGGCATCAGTGCGCTCGTCACCGGCGACGCTGCGGATGAAGTCGGCTTCGCTGACCAGCTGGAAAAGATCGCCAATGCGCGCCGACAAACGCCCCTGATGCTCGGCGAGACGCGCGCTGTACGTGGCAAGCCGCGCGACCGCATCGGCCGTCAGGGGCGCCATGCCCTCCTCCGAGGTCCGGGTTTTGAGCAACTGGGCGAACTGCTCCAGACTCTCGTCGACCATCGGAATGTCTTCGTCGAAGTCCACCAGCACCCGGAACATCTCCTGGAAGTCCGGATCGAGGTCCTGCAGCGTGTAGTACAGCGACCGCGCGCCAATGATGATGACTTTGACCTGCAGCGGGATGGTCTGCGGGGTCAGGGTCACGGTGGCCAGACGACCCAGTTCACCCAGCGGCGCTTCCATCTTCAGCTTGCGCGATTGCAGGGAGCGCTTGAGGGCGTCCCACACGAACGGCTCGCTGAGCATTTTCTCGGCTTCCAGCACCAGGAAGCCGCCGTTGGCGCGGTGAAACGCGCCGGGGCGCAGCTGACGGTAAGTGGTGTAAAGCGCGCCCTGATCAGTGCTGTATTCGATGCGGCCGAAGAGGTTGTCATAGGTCGGGTGCGGTTCGAACACCACCGGCGCGCCACCGCTGGCGGAATGACCGACCATCAGGCTTGGGCAGTATTGCTCTTCAAGCAGCTTGCGCGCCTGAGCATCGGTCTTGCTGTCGTCGACCAGTTGTTCGACCACGGTTTTAAGCAGGTTGACCTGCACGGCCTGAAGGTAGGCGCACACCGCGGCGTTTTCGGCGTACTGCTCGGACAACGGTGCCAGCAGCGGCTGGAGCGCGAGGATGATGGTCTCCTCATTGAGCTCACGCATCTGGTTGTTGGACTCGCGTTTCCACTGCGGCAGGCAGGCAAGTTCTTCATTCAACCGCTCTTCCAGCGCCGAAATATCAGTGTGAAAACGCTCGCGCTCGGCTTCCGGCAGTTGCGAAAACTCGGCCTCGTCCAACGCCTTTCCTTCGAGCATCGGGGTGAAGGCGATGTTGGTGTTGTCGCGGTACAGCGCGATGTCCTTTTCCAGCGCAAGACGCTCAATGACATCGAGGGCGCGGTCGTAGCGCTGATTGAAGGCGCGGTCGATCGCGCTCTTCTTCTGCTGGTAGGACGGATGCTCGAACACCGCAGGAAACGTCGACAGCAGGTTGTCGATCAGTCCGTTGATGTCGGCGATGAAAGCGCTGGCGCTGCCGGGCGGCAGTTCCAGGGCGCGCGGCTCACGGGCGTCGTCGAAATTGTTGACGTACACCCAGTCCGACGGCGTTTGCATGCGTTTGGCTTCGGCCTTGAGGTAGCGCTTGACGAAGGAAAAGCGCCCGGTGCCGGGCTCGCCCATCACGAAGACGTTGTAGCCAGGGCGCGGCATGGCGACGCCGAACTGCAGGGCTTCGACCGCTCGTTCCTGGCCGAGCACGCCGCGAAAGGGTTCCAGATCGTTGGTTGTCGTGAAGCTGAACTGTTCAGCGGAAAAGGGACGGGTCAGCGCTTCGGGCGCGAGTCGCAAGCTGGCAGCAACAGAATCGGGCATCGGACATCCTTACATCAGGCGGGGCAGATGGGAGCATTCTGGCGCTCGCCGCACCGCACTGGCAAGGCATGAACCACCTGATCGCTTTTCCGTATGAGGAACCGGCCTACACACCCGGCGGAGGCGGATTACACGCAACAATCTGCAATTACTCACGGAACGTTCATATCGTGCCTAAACTCCAACTTGCGCGACCGGTAACAATTTAAATAACCGGTTCGCCCTGGCGCCCTACCGGCCAGGAATCCGACCCTTGGTTGAAACAACAGAGACTAAAGCTATGAAACGGATTCTTCTTGGTACTCTCTTCGCCGCTGTGTCCATCAACGCCATGGCTCAAGCGCCTGGCGGTCCGGACTGCGGTTGGGGCAACATGCTGTTTGAAGGTCAACGCGGCACTCCCGCTCACTTCCTCGCTTCCACCACCAACGGTACTTCGGGCAACGCCACCTTCGGCATGACCTCGGGCACCAACGGTTGCTCCACCAACAGCGCGCTGACCTACGGCGGCAAATCCTGGATTGCCATGAACGGCATGATGGATGAGCTCTCCAAAGACATGGCCATGGGCCAAGGCGAAGCACTGACCACCTACGCGGTCGTGTTGGGCGTTGCACCGGAAGACCGTGCGCATTTCGCCGCAGTCACCCACGAGCACTATCAGCAGATCTTCACCAAGGCCGATGCCACTGCTGAAGATGTTCACACCAATACCATCGACGTCCTGAAGAACGATCCGACACTGGCTAAATACGCGACCCAAGCTTAAAGTCGTGCCGCCTGCCTTCCTCCCCGGAAGGCAGGTTCTCCGCCCTGCCCATTTCTGACTAGTTGCCTATCTATGCTCAAACGCCTTGCCTGGCTGGTGCTGTGTGTCTGCGCCCCGCTGTCCGCCGCGCCTCACGTCGACAATGATCGTTTGCAGCAACTGGCCAGTTCCAGGTTCTGGATCTCCATCGGGCACTACGAAGCCGGCAAGCTGGGCGGCTGGCGCAGCTATGTCGATGATCCGAAATTCTTCCTCGCCCAGAACGGCGCTCATGACCCCAAAGCCGAGCTGGCGGCGACGCTTGAGGCGATCTACCGCCCCGTCACCCAGGGCCAGGAAAACGCACACCCGCAATGCGTTTACCCCTCTCGCACACGATTTTTGCATGACGAGCTGAAGCTGACAGATCTGCCTGCCGTTGACTGCGCAGAATTCAACAAATGGTTTTCCGATGTGGCCCCGGACAGCACGGTGCTGATTTTCCCGGCGGCGTACCTCAACAGCCCTTCCTCCATGTTCGGCCACACGCTGCTGCGCATCGATCAGGCTGACGTACAGGCCAACAAGACCGCGTTGCTCAGCTACGCGATCAATTTCGGCGCGTACATCGAAGGCTCCGACAACAGCATTTTGTATGCGTGGAAAGGCCTGGCAGGCGGCTACCCCGGGTTGTTCGCGCTGGTGCCTTATCAGGAGAAGCTTTCCGAGTACCGGAGTCTTGAAAATCGGGACCTGTGGGAGTACCGCCTCAACCTGACGCCGGAAGAGACCCGGCGCATGGTCGAGCACGTGTGGGAACTCAAACAGATTCGCTTCGGGTATTTCTTCTTCGACGAAAACTGTTCCTATCGTCTGCTTGAGCTGCTTCAAGTGGCTCGCCCGAGCCTGGACCTGACGCCGCAGTTTCGTCTCACGGCCATTCCCACGGACACCGTGCGTGCGGTGAAAGAGGCAGGGCTTGTAGAGAAGATCGAGTATCGCCCGTCCAGGGAGCGCGAGCTGCTGAGCCGCGCCGAGCCGTTGAATCACAACGAGCAGCAATGGGTTTTGAAGGTCAGTGCCGACCAGAAGCAAATGCAGAGCGCCGACTACATCGCCCTGCCGAAGGAACGTCGTGCGTTGATTCAGGACGCGGCCTACCGGCTTGAGCGGTATCGCGCCAACGGCCAGGAACGTGACCCTACAAGCGCGCAACGCAGCTATGACCTGTTGCGCGCGATCAGCACCAACCCGCCGCCGGCGCTGGAGATAGAACGGCCGGGGCTGCCGGAAGACGGGCACGAATCGCGCACCTGGCAACTGGGTGCGGGCACGCGGGATGACAAGGCATTTGCCGAATACGGCCTGCGCATGGCGTATCACGATTTGAACGACAACGCCTACGGTTTCCCGCTGGGTGCGCAGATCGAAATCCTGCAGCTCAAGCTGCGCCAATATGAAGACAACCATTGGCAGCTGCAGCGGCTCGATCTGGCGACCATCCGCTCGCTGACACCGCGCAATGAGCTATTGCAGCCGTGGTCATGGCAAGTGGCGGGCGGTCTTGAGCGTGTGCTCGGCAAGCATGGCGACGAGAATCTGGTCAGTCACGTCAACGGCGGCGCGGGCGGCACGTGGAAATTGGGTGATGACGTGCTGGGCTTTGCGATGGGAACGGTGCGGGTGGAGCACAACAACGATTTTTCGGCGCTGATTTCGCCGGCGGCGGGTTTTAATACCGGCGTGCTGTGGCGCAATCCGCTGGGTAATTTCAGCCTGGAAACCAAGGGCGATTACTTCACCAACGGTGAGGTGCGGCGCAATATCAGCCTTAACCAGCAATGGGAGCTGTCGCGCAACCTCGGCCTGCGGCTCAGCGCGCAGCGGGATTTCAGCCAGCTGACTTCGCCGGTGAATGAGGTGATGCTGGAGCTGAAGTGGTATCACTATTGAGTAGTGCTCTCAGCCGCAGAATTATCTGACGAGAAATGAGTGAAGGAGCGAGCTTGCTCGCGAAGAGGTCCGTACATCCGCTAAATCTTCTTTGGCTGAAATCCCGTCTTCGTGGGCAAGCTCACTCCTACATGGGCAGCGCTTGCTGCGCAACGGGGCGGCGTGGGCGGCGTGGGCGGCGAAAGCGCCTATGGAGCCCGCGTCAGACCAATGTTGCGGTATAGCCCTCTTCCTCAATCAATCCGACGACCTGCTCAGATCCGAGCTGGCTTTGCACGTTCACCTCTCCCTTGCCCAGATCAACCTGCACCTGTGCCGTGGGATCTTGCCTCTGGATGGCACTGATGACGGCTCGCACGCAATGCGCGCAGGTCATGCCTTGGACCTTGAATACCTGCATGTGCTGACTCCTCTTCTCATCGAAAACACGCGATGGCGCCATCTAAGACCTTCCCGTCGGGGCAAGGTCAAGTTTCCGGGAGATCTGCCGGGCTGGCATTCATCTGCACTCTGCGCCAGAGTGCGACTACAACCGTCATATCAGGAGATTCAGCCATGCGCTGGTCAGCCTTTCGTATTGCAGGTTTTGCCGGCCTGTTGGCGTGCGCATTCTGGGCCCACGCCGATCAGGACTATGGCGTGCTGATCATTTCCCGTGAGCGCCTGGAGGTTTCCACCTCCTGCGAAATCGGAATCTTCATGCAGGACCAACTGGTCGGCCGCCTGTACCAAGAGGAGTCGCGCTCATTCAATCTGCCAGCCGGCGACCTATCCGTGCGCTTGCGGGTGCTCCCGGGGCAGACGCCGGGCTGCTCGCCGGGCATTGAGGCGCAGAACAACACGCGTCTGCACATCAATGCGGGGGACGTTCTAAAATACCGCATTGCGTCCGGGCCAAACGGGATGTACCTGAAGAAAGCAGATTTGAATTATTAGCGTGCAACGAAAAAACCCGGCCTGAGCCGGGTTTTTTCTGGGTCGATCACTGCATCCAGGGCGGAGGCGGTTCTTCGGCTTTTCCAGGTGGCGCGTCGTCTGCAGCACGTGCTGCCTGACGCCTTGCATCATCCAGCCGTGCCGCTTCAATCTCGCGCAGCACACCCCCAACGTCAGCGTCCTCTTCTGGCTCGTCAAACTCGCCGGTCAGCACTGTTGCGGGCGACAAGGTGCCAGCTTCGTAGTAAGACCACATTTCCCTGGCGTAGCGAGTCTTCTTGAGCTCTGGCGCAAAACGACCAAAGTACGATGCCATGTTGCCAACGTCGCGCTCCAGCATGCTGAATGCGTGGTTGTTCCCCGCAGCGTCCACGGCCTGCGGCAGGTCAATGATGACCGGCCCGGTTGGCGTGAGCAGCACGTTGAACTCGGACAGGTCACCGTGCACCAGACCGGTACACAACATCAGCACGATCTGCTGAATCAGGAACGCGTGGTACTCACGCGCCTGATCCGGCTCCAGTGTGACGTCATTCAGACGCGGCGCCGCATCGCCATACTCGTCGCAGATCATCTCCATCAGCAGTACGCCCTCAAGGAAGTCGAACGGCTTGGGCACTCTCACGCCAGCCCCTGCCAGACGGAACAGCGCCGCGACCTCGGCGTTCTGCCACGCGTCTTCGGTTTCCTTGCGGCCGAACTTCGACCCCTTGGCCATGGCGCGGGCCTGGCGGCTGTTACGGACCTTGCGGCCTTCCTGATATTCCGCTGCCTGACGGAAACTACGTTTGTTGGCCTCCTTGTAAACCTTGGCACACCGCAGCTCATTGCCACAGCGCACCACATAAACAGCTGCCTCTTTACCGCTCATGAGCGGGCGCAGCACCTCGTCCACCAGACCGTCTTCGATCAGGGGTTCAATGCGTTTAGGAGTCTTCATCAGCTTTTATTGGGGGTCCTTCGTTGCCAAACACGCGATTGTTGCTCGTTATACGGCAATCCTCTGCCAGCGAGTAGGGGGTCAGGTCGATTGACTGTATGCCAGCTGTCTCACGATATCCCTGACACTTCGCCAAGCAGCATTCGTGCCGACGCATATCTACATCACCTGATAGCCTCTACCACTGCGCTTGTCGACGAGCGACTACAGCGCAACCACGCAAGCTTCGCTCATCATCCGCGAAACAGTTCGCCAGGTGTTTTCCCGAATAGCCCTTTGAAAGCAGCAATGAAAGCCGACGTCGAATCGTAACCGCAGTTGAGCGCCGTGCTCGTAACGCTCACCCCTTCCTCCAACGCATTGAGTGACGACAGCAGGCGTGCCCTCTGCCGCCAGCCCCGAAAGCTCAAGCCGGTTTCGCGCTGAAACAATCGCGTCAGGGTCTTTTCGGACATGTTCAAACGCGCCGCCCAATCATTCAGGGTGACCGCTTGATACGGCGTTTCGATCAGCTCACCACACAGTCCCAGCAAGCGTGGATGACGAGGCAGCGGGAGCGAGAAACCTACCTCGGGTAAATTCGCCAGCTGGTCGAGCAGTACCTGAACGAGACGAGACTCGGCGCTATCGACCTCCGGATAATCCGCTGGCAGCTGACAAAACGTCTTTATCAACTCCTTGGCCAGCGGCGTGACCTCCAGCACACGGCAGCGGTCCGGCGCCCACTCGCAATCTTCCTTGCGCACGTAAAGACTGCGCATCTCGGCGCGGGTTGACGTGACGACTTCATGATCGAGGCCGGCCGGAATCCACACGCCCCACTGCGGCGGCGCGAAGAAACTGCCGTGGGGTGTGTGCACGCCGAGCACGCCGCTGATGGCGTAAGAAAACTGCACCCAGTCGTGACGGTGAGTCGGCGTCCAGGAGCCTTCGCTCAAGCTCTCGGCTCGGGCATAAAGCGGACGAGGAAGGTGCAGAAGCGCCGGGATCTGGCGTTCAGTAGCGGAATTTCGCAGGGAAGAGTGTCTCCAGGTCGGCATTATTGAACGCCCGAGTGGGGATAGCCTATGGGGAGCTGATTTATAGAATGGGTGCCCCAGAGAGGACAGACTACTTCACCGGCAAGCGTCGTAGATAATCCGTCCCCTCAATCAGCATCAACCCTCGATAATGGCCGTCACGCCCTGGCCACCCGCGGCGCAGATGGAGATTAACCCGCGCCCTCCCCCTTTCTTGCTCAGCAGTTTCGCGAGGTTCGCCACAATCCGTCCACCCGTTGCGGCAAACGGATGTCCGGCCGCCAGCGAGCTGCCTTTCACATTCAGTTTGCTGCGATCAATCGCTCCCAACGGCGCATCAAGGCCCAGACGAGTTTTGCAGTATTCGGGATCTTCCCACGCCTTTAACGTACACAGCACCTGCGCGGCGAAGGCTTCGTGAATTTCGTAGTAATCGAAGTCTTGCAGCGTCAAACCGTTACGCGCAAGCAAACGGGGGACGGCGTAAACCGGGGCCATCAGCAGCCCTTCGTCGCCGCGCACGAAATCCACGGCGGCGGCTTCGCCATCCCGCCAATAGGCCAGAATCGGCAAGCCACGCTCACGCGCCCAATCTTCGCTGGCGAGCAACACCAGCGAGGCGCCATCGGTCAGCGGTGTCGAGTTGCCCGCCGTCAGTGTGCCCTTGGCGCTGCGCTCGTAAGCAGGCTTGAGCGAGGTGAGTTTTTCCAGGCTCGCGTCGGGCCGCAAATTGTTGTCCCGCGTCAGGCCGAGGAACGGCGTAAGCAGATCGTCCTGCCAGCCTTCAGCATAAGCCGCAGCCATTTTTTGGTGGCTCTCCAAGGCTAACTGATCTTGCGCTTCGCGAGGAATGCCCCAGGTTTGCGCCATCAGTTCGCAGTGCTGGCCCATCGACAAACCGGTGCGCGGTTCGCCATTGCGCGGCAGTTCCGGCTTGAGGTTATGCAGGCGCAATTGCGTCAGCGCCTTGAGCTTGTCGGCCGTGGTTTTGCTGCGATTCACCTGCAACAAGATCTGCCGCAGGTCTTCGTTGACGCCGATGGGCGCGTCAGACGTGGTGTCGACGCCGCCAGCAATGCCGCACTCAATCTGGCCGAGGGCGATTTTGTTCGCCACCAGCAGCGCCGCTTCGAGACCGGTGCCGCAAGCCTGTTGAATATCGTAGGCCGGGGTTTGCGGCGACAGCCTTGAGCCGAGCACGCATTCACGGGTGAGGTTGAAATCACGGGAGTGCTTGAGTACCGCGCCGGCGGCGACTTCGCCCATGCGCAGGCCATGGAGGTTAAAGCGCTCGATCAAACCTTCCAACGTGGCGGTCAGCATTTCCTGATTGCTGGCCGTGGCATATGCGCCGTTGGAGCGTGCGAACGGTATGCGGTTGCCGCCGACAATGGCCACGCGTCGTGTCTGAGTCATCTAAATCTCCCCGCCCTGAATGCGTCTATCGTTTGAGAAGCGCCGCCTAACAGCGTAGGACCTATTACCCACCCACGCGGTCCACTGATTCGAACCCAGACGCAAGGAGAGTGTTCCATGGCATCCGATCGCTACATTGACTTCGTCAACTCTGACCTCGGCCGCAAGCTGGTCGGCGCCGTCGGATTGCCTGCTCCCGCGCGGTTGGAGCGCTGGCAGGCGGGTCGGTTGCGTCCAGTGGAGGGCGCGTTGTTGCTGAGCACAGGGCCACTGGCCGAGCAGGTCAGCAACTTTGCGCCGCGCCTGACCGACGTGCTTCTTGGTGCTGGCGGCGAAGTCACTGGCGCTCACCCCTGGACTGCCGAGCAGAATGCGAAGATCAAGGCCGTGGTGTTCGACGCCAGCGCGCTGCTGCACACCTCCCAACTGAGTCAGTTGCGCGAATTCTTTCAGCCAGTCCTGCGTCATCTGGATAACAGCGCCCACGTCGTCATTCTCTCGCGCGCGCCGGAGGTTCAATCCGATCCGCTGGCTGCGAGCACGCAGCAAGCCATCGAAGGGTTCAGCCGCTCGCTGGCCAAGGAAATGCGCAACGGCGGCACGGTTCAGCTGTTGCAAGTAGAAGACGGTGCCGAAGACCAGCTGGAAGGCGCGCTTCGGTTTTTCCTGTCGCCAAAGAGCGCGTTCATCTCCGGCCAGGTCATTCGCCTGAGTGTCTGCCGTCAGCAGGTTCAGGACTGGACCCGCCCACTGGCCGGACGCAAAGCGCTGGTGACCGGCGCAGCCCGAGGCATCGGCGCCGCTATCGCGGAAACCCTCGCCCGCGATGGTGCAGAGGTCGTCTTGCTGGACGTGCCCCAAGCCAAATCCGATCTCGATGCGCTGGCGGCGCGTCTGGGTGGACAGGCGCTGGTGCTGGACATCTGCGCGCCGGACGCGGCGGCTCAGTTGATTGAACACCTGCCCGGCGGCCTGGATATCGTCGTGCACAACGCCGGCATCACCCGGGACAAGACGCTGGCCAACATGCCGGCGGACTTCTGGGACTCGGTGCTCGACGTCAACCTCAATGCGCCGCAGGTGCTGACTCAGGCGCTGATCGACAGCGGCGCGCTGCATGAAAACGGCCGTGTGATTCTGCTGGCGTCCATCAGCGGGCTGGCGGGCAATCGTGGGCAAACCAACTACACCACCAGCAAGGCCGGCCTGATCGGCTATGCCCGGGCCATGGCGCAGGCGCTCAAAGCGCGGGGCATCAGCATCAACGCCGTAGCGCCGGGCTTCATCGAAACCAGCATGACGGCGCACATGCCCTTTGCCCTGCGCGAAGCGGGCCGACGCATGAGCTCGTTGGGCCAGGGCGGGCAGCCGCAAGACGTGGCGGAAGCAGTGGCCTGGCTCGGTCAACCGGGCTCCGGCGCAATAAGCGGCCAGGTGCTGCGGGTGTGCGGCCAAAGTGTGCTTGGCGCCTGAGTGAGCGTCGACACGATCAGCGTTTGAACAGTTGCGCCGGCGAATGGCGGCGTGCCTGATCTGCAGCATGACCACAGGAGAAGTTCGATGAGTGCGCACTGGCGGTATCTAGACACTCCCCCGGCCCTGCCCGGCCTGTTCATGCAAGCGGTGCTGCGGCGCAAGGTCAGCGGGACGCAATTGCCGGATCAGGGTTTGCGATGCTGGATGTCGGTGGACCCCGACAAAGTCAAGGCGTTTGCCCAGGTCTGCGGGTTCGTGCCCGGCAGCCTGTTGCCGCCCACTTACCCCCACGTGCTGGCCTTCCCACTGCAGATGAAGCTGCTCACCGACAAGGACTTCCCCTTCCCGCTCCTCGGGCTGGTGCACCTGCGTAACCGGATCAGCATCCGCCGGCCCCTCGGCAGCGTGATCAAGGTGCAGGTCAGCGTGCGTGTCGACCGTCTCAAGCCCCACGCAAAAGGCGCGACGTTCAGTCTGATCACACAGATCGAGGATGCGCTGGGCCTGCTGTGGGAGGAAGAGAGCACGATGCTGTGCCAGGGCGTCCACGTGGACGGCGAGATCGAAGGCGATTACGAACCCGCGCCGCTGCCGATGACGGAATTGGCAACGTGGTCGGCGCCGTCGGACATTGGTCGCCAGTACGCAAAGGTCAGTGGCGATTACAACCCGATTCACCTGAGTGACAGCAGCGCCAGGCTATTCGGTTTTCCCAAGGCGATTGCCCACGGGCTGTGGATAAAAAGCCGTGCGCTGGCTGCCCTTGAAGATCACCTGCCGGCCTCGAATGTGGAGATATGGGTGGAATTTCACAAACCGGTGAGACTGCCCAGCGGCGTGACCTTGTCTGCCAGCGCGGCAGGGTCGCACGGGCAGTTCAAGCTGGAAGGGGCGGAAGGGATCGTGCATATGCTGGGAAGCTGGCGGCCGGCTTCGGAGTGATGGCCGCGCCTCAATACGCCCTTACTTTTGCGGCGTGACATCTGACGTCTTCCCGGCTAAAGCCGGTCCCACCGAGTACGCTGACGGTAGGACCGGCCTCAGCGGGAACCGGCGCACCGCCGTAGCGGGTATTGAACCTGCATCCCGGAGCATCGCGCCCCCTTGCGTCTATCTCTCATCCCCCTGAAGCTACGCACCTTCAGGAGACCCCCATGAACCTCGACGAACTTACCCAACGCCTGCATCGCATCCGCGATAACAACGACTGGAAGCAATTTCACAGCCCGAAAAACCTGGCCATGGCCGCCAGTGTGGAAATGGCCGAGCTGGTGGAGATATTCCAGTGGAAGACCGAGGATCAGTCGCGTCAGCTGCCGGCTGATGAGCTGGCCCACGCCGGGCAGGAAGTCGGGGATATCGTGCTTTACCTGCTGTTGTTGTGCAGCGAGTTGGGGCTGGACCTGGATGAAGTGGTGCGCGCGAAACTGACGGACAGCGAACGGCGGTTCAGCCAATGAGCGACCGTCATTTCGATCAACTGGCGACGCGCTTCGCTGAAAAAATCTACGGCGGCGCCAAAGGTGCGATCCGGTTGGCGGTGCTACAAGCTGACCTTATCGAAAGCCTGCCGGACCGTCCGTTGCGCGTGCTGGACATCGGCGCCGGGCTTGGGCACATGTCGCTGTGGCTGGCCGAGCGCGGGCATGACGTGACGCTGGCCGAACCCGCCGCCCCCATGCTTGAAGGCGCGCGTCAGCGCTTTGCCGACGCGGGGCAGACGGCGAACTTCATTCAGGCGCCGTGGCAAGCACTGCCCGACATTCTGACCGAGCGGTACGACCTGGTGATCTGCCATGCCGTGCTGGAATGGCTGGACGAGCCGTTCACGATTCTGCCGGTGCTGCATCAGTTGACCAAGCCCGAAGGCTGGCTCTCGCTGGCGTTCTACAACCGCGACGCGCTGATTTACCGCAACCTGCTCAAGGGCCACTTCCGCAAAATGCGCAAGAACACCCTGGCCGGCGAGAAACAGAGCCTGACGCCCCAGGAGCCTCTTGATCCCCGCGAACTGGCGGCGCAACTTGGCACCCTGTGGCGAGTCGAAACCCAGAGTGGCGTTCGGGTTTTTCACGACTACATGCCGGTCGAGTTTCAGGCCAGAGCCGACCTTGCGGACCTCTTGGAAATGGAGCTCGCCCATCGTCGCCACCCGGCATTCGCCGGACTGGGACGCTACCTGCACTGGATGTGCCGCCCCTTATAACAGACGCTGGTTTACTCGCTGCTTAACGCACGCTGCGGAGACCCTCATGAAACGCCGTCTCGCTTTGCTTTCCCTATGCCTGGGCCTCGCTGCCTGCCAGAGCCCCAACCCTTATCGCGCCGTGTCCGCGGCCATCCCACCGGCGCCGCCTCACGCCGCCAATGCTGTCGACATGAGCGCCTACCCTGCGGCGCCGCGCGATTATGGCCGCTATCGCAACTGGGCCTGGCTGAACGGCCAACTGCCGCCAGGCACGCTTTGGGCTGACTCTGCTCAACTGGCCGAAGCCGTCAGCAACGGGCTGGATCAGCGCGGCTTGCGGCCTTCGCAGAACCCGCAGGCGGCAGACCTGCGCGTGGCCGCCGATGCACACGCCGAAACCCGCATTCGCCAGGTGCGCGATGACTATTACGATCCGTACTATGGCGGTTCAGGTGTGGGCTATTACGGCGGCAATGGCTACCGTAACGGTTACGGCGGTTATGCCAGCGTCCCGATCGTGCGCACGTATCAAGAGCAGGTGGTTGTGGTGCGCATCAGTCTGTTCGATGCGCGCAGCGGCCAGCCGGTCTGGAGCGCGAGCGCCGAAACCGCGGGCGGCGGCGATCAGTCGGCCCGCGCCAAAGCCCTGCGCCAGGCCGTTCAACAAGCACTGACGGCTTACCCGCCGTCCTGATTTCGCGCCCCTTGGCGTTTTGTTTTCACGCTGGAGAAATCCCATGTATCGCCGCATTGCTGTCCTCTGTGTCGCCCTGCTGCTCGGCGCCTGCCAGACCGACCGGGTCAACCGCGACTTCGACGCCCAGCGCGATTTCGGCGCCTACCGCTCTTGGGCGTGGAAGGAGCCTGGTTTGCAATATCAGCCCAACGATCCGCGCATCAAGAGTGACCTCACCGAGCAGCGCATTCGCCAGGCGGTGGGCGAGCAATTGGAGCAGCGCGGTTTGCGCATGGCCGGGCCCGGTGTGAGCGCGGACGTTCAATTGCAGGCATGGCTGATCGTTGAGAACCGCCAGCAGACGGTCACCACCAACTACGGCGGTGGCGGTTATTGGGGCAACCCGTGGGGCGGCTACTGGGGCGGCCCGATCGGCACCGAGACGCGCAACGTCGATTACAAAGTCTCGACCCTGCAGATCGACATGCTCGACGGCAAGGACGGCAAGCTGGTCTGGCGTGGCAGCACCGAGCAGATGGTGAGCGACAGCAACGCCAATCCTGCTGCGCGCGAACAGGTGTTGCGCCAGACGGTGCAGAAGATCCTGCAGCAGTACCCGCCGCATTGAGGAGTGGGTCCATTCGCGAGCAAGCTCGCTCCCACCGTCCGCGCTTCAGCAGATGCATCCCCTGTGGGAGTGAGCTTGCTCACGAAGACGGAAATGGAGTCCAAAACCCTGCCTTAATCCACCACACTGAACTCCACCCGGGCGGTCTGTCCGCTTTCATCCAGCACGCTCAGTTGGTAGCGCCCCAAGCGGGTGAAGGTGTGGGTGTAGCTGTCCTGACTGGCGGTGTCGCCCACCGGCGTGCCGTCGATGAACCACCAGCGCCGGCCACTTCCGCCCAGCGCCGACAGCGTGAGCCGCAACAGTTGCTGACTGCCGGCCGGCAAGCGCAACTGATCGCCCTCTCGCACCCCCACCACCGACAACGGCGGCGCCAGGCTCAGTCCCTGGGGCGGGCATGAGGGGTCGACCTCCGGCAAACGTGCCTCGCGCCGCTCGTTCTTCGGCAGCCAGGGCTCAAGCGGCGCCGGCCAGAGGGCGATTTCTTTGGGTTGAGCCTGTGGACAACTTGCCGCGACACGCAGGCCCTTATCGTTCAGCCAGACTTTCTCCGTGAGCCCCAACCCCAGCGGCTGATCGGTCGCCTGCAAGGTCGGTGGCGTCGTGCCATCCAGAGTCCAGGCGAAACGCTGACGCCGGCAGTTCGGATCGCTTTTGCTCATCGGCTGCCCCAACGGCCAGCAGATCGCCGCGACACCCACATTGAGCGGCACCGGCAACACGGGCGGCAGGATGTTGCGCTGGGCGTCGCGATTCACCAGCAGATCGTGAACCTGCAGCATCAACGGCGCTGCCGACGCCAGCCCGAACTGCCCGGGCACCGGGGTGCCGTCGGGCCGGCCGATCCACACGCCAATCAGAAACCTCGGCCCCACGCCAATCGACCAAGCATCTCGAAAGCCGTAACTGGTACCGGTTTTCCAGGCCAGTTGCGGGCGCTGCACCAGTTCCGCGTGAGGATCGAGGTCGGGCCGTGACTGGCCGCTGAGAATCCGCCGAATGATCCAAGCCGCGCCGGGCGACATCATCGGCCGGTCACGCAGGCGATCATCGGGCTGCAAGCGAATATCAGCGCTGCGCCCGCCCCGCGCGAAGGCGCTGTAGCCGCCGACCAGGTCTTCCAGCCGACTGCCCGCGCCGCCGAGAATCAGCGCCAGATTGGGTTCGGCCAGAGGCGGCAGGGTCAGCGGCACGCCGCCATTGCGCAACTCCGCCGCGAAGCGCTTGGGTCCATAGGCTTCCAGCAGCTGCACCGCCGGCAGATTGAGCGACATCGACAGCGCCGAACTCGCCGCCACCGCACCGTTGAACCCTGAGGAGAAATTGCCGGGACGATAGTCGCCATAGCGCCGCGGTACGTCCTGCAGCAAGGACTCGGAATGGATCAGGCCGGCGTCGATGGCCTTGCCGTAGAGAAAGGGTTTCAGCGTCGAGCCGGGGGATCGCAGCGCGCTGACCATGTCGACATGACCGAAGCGTTTTGCATCGCCGATGTCCACCGAGCCAACGTAGGCGCGCACGGCCATGTTCTGCGCCTCCACCACCAGAATCGCCGCAGACGTACGCTCGGGCAGACGCGCGCGCCAGCCTAGCAGCAGGTCTTCGAGACGTCGCTGCAGACCGGCGTCCAGCGTAGTACGGATCAGCGGCGGGCTGTTCGGGCGGTTCAGCCGCCGGGCCAGCAACGGCGCCAGGCTCGGTTCCTGACGAGGCGCGAGCAGCAGCGGTTCTTCCAGCGCTTCGTCAACCGCACCCTGCGGCCAGGTGCCGAACTCGGCCAGACGCCGCAGCACTTTGTCCCGTGCGGCCTGGGCACGTCGCGCGTGGCGATCAGGACGCAGACGACTCGGCGCCTGGGGCAGCACCGCCAGCAGCGCCGCGTCGGCACGGGTCAGTTGCTGCGGGGACTTGCCCAGGTAGGCCCAACTGGCGGCGGCGACGCCTTGCAAGGTGCCGCCAAACGGCGCGCGATTGAGGTACAGCACGAGGATGTCCTGTTTGGACAGGTGCCATTCCAGCTGCGCGGTGCGCCAGAGCTGTCGAAGTTTGCCCGCCAGCGTGCGCGAATGCGGGTCGAGCAATCGGGCCACCTGCATCGACAGCGTGCTGCCCCCCGACACCACGTGGCCGCCGCTGAGGTTTTGCCAGGCGGCGCGCGCCAGCGCCATGGGGTTCACGCCAGGATGTTGATAGAACCAGCGGTCCTCGTAGGTCAGCAGCGCTTCGAGGTAATAGGGCGACACCTGATCGACCGTCACCGGGTAGCGCCAGACGCCATTGGCATCGGCAAATCGCCACAACGGCGTGCCGTCTTCAGCGAGCACTACGCGGGCCAGATCGTCCTTGGGCAAGGGCAGCGGCCAGATCCGGTCAGCGAGCCAGAGCAGCAGGCACACGCTGAGCAGGCTGCCGAGTAGCCAAGCGCACGCGCGGGCAAAGCGTCGCCCCATTCGCGAGCAAGCTCGCTCCCACAATCCCGAGGAGGTCGGCCGTGGCAATAATCGGGTGATCTTCACAGAAAGCCTTTACCCGACAGGGAACTCGCCCGGACAATCGACAGCCAAAGCGAGCAATGCCGTTTTTGGTCCACGCCCCTCATCAGGAAGCAGATATGCAGGTAGAAAGCGTTTTCGAATGGCTCGGCCAAGTGATTGGCGCCGTGATCCGCTTCGTCGTCGACGGCTTAAGCTGGTTGTTCAACATGTTCACTCACGCGGGCGGCAATTTCGTTGATGGCCTGTCGCGCACGCTGGGCATGGACACTTCAATCGTCAGCATCGTGGCCCTGATCGTCGGGTTGATGCTGC
This sequence comes from Pseudomonas graminis, assembly GCF_013201545.1. Lineage (NCBI taxonomy): Bacteria > Pseudomonadati > Pseudomonadota > Gammaproteobacteria > Pseudomonadales > Pseudomonadaceae > Pseudomonas > Pseudomonas graminis. The sequence goes on along the minus strand of NZ_CP053746.1, from coordinate 2,358,002 downwards.
TGTATTCAGCGATCCGCGCCTTCATGCGCGCCTCGATCATCATGGGGATCATCTGGCTGTTTCTGGGGTTGTGGCTGCTGAGCTGGATCATTCATTGATCGCTTGATGCCGATCGTTCCCGAGCGGCGCTGATCGTTCCCACGCTCCGCGTGGGCACGCAGCCCAAGACGCTCCGCGTCATCTGACGCAGAGCGTCGACCGAAGTGCTACCACGCAGAGCGTGGGAGCGATCATCAGCGCGATCACTTTTCCCTATTTCTTGCCCTTCACCACCAACTGCGCCGGCGCTTCGCCCAAAGCCTGCCAGTTCGAGCGATACATCGACTCCACTTGCGGCGGCGGCACGCGGTACACGCCCGGCGTCACAGCCCGCGCCAGATATAGCAGGTGCACCGTGTTGAAACCCTCCAGATCCACCGCCGCCACATAGCGATCGCCACGGAATTCCTGATGCTTCACGCCAGCGTTTTCCATCGATTCGCGCCACTGTTTCACCGACTCGCTGGCGTCCTCCAAACTGGCCGAACTCTGCGCCAGATTCTGGTTTTCGATCTCCAGACCGGCCGGCAGCAGGTCCACCACCAATGCATCCGGCACGCGCTCCTTGGCCTTGATCTCAAGATGCACCAGGACCAGTTCGCCGCTTTTCAGCCCATTGAGGTTCAGCGCTGCGCCGTCCATGCCCAAGTAATCACGGCTGATCGACAGGTTCTCGCCCCCGGCCGCAGGCGGCTGGGACGGATAGCCGGAAATCGTCATCTGCTGATACAGCGTGTCGCCACCGGTGTTCTGCACCGTCAACGGTGCGGCCAGCACTGAACTGTCGAGTTTGACGCCCGGCTGATCGTTGCTCAGTTCGCGATTGTTGCTGCCGCTGGTCAAGGTCGCCGCCCATTTGGCTTCAGGCTTGCCGAGCAGATCGCGACCGGCAAGGAACAGGGAATTGCGCTCTTGGGTCGACAGATAGCGGTTCGCCGCGACCTGATCAGACAGCGTAAACAGCCGCTCTTCGACCTTCTCCGGTGCCAGTTTGTTTTCTTCCAGCAGTGACAGAATCAACGCCTGATCACGCAACGGGCTGCCGTAATCGGCGAGCCAGTCGTTGGCCTTGCGCCCGGCTGCCAGCCCGGCGAGCAGCGCTTGATCGGCGCGGGGGTTGTCGCCCATTTTCTCCAGCGCGATGGACAGTTGCACCAGCGGCAGACCCGATCGCGCATCGCTGCGGCGCTCGAAGAGGCTGCGCAACGCACCCAACGGCGCCTGCTGACTGCGCGACAACACCAGACCGGCGTAGGCCTGTACGGCGAAGCGGGTGTGGTCGGCGTTTTCGCTGTAGTTGACCTCGATCTGATTGCGCTCCTGCAAGTAACGCAGCAGCCGCTCGTTGGCTTTCTTCAGCGCATCCGGCGGCACGGCAAAGCCTTGGTCGCGGGCGCGCAGGAGGAAGTCGGTGACGTACGCGGTCAGCCAGTATTCCTCTTCGCCGTCCGCCGCCCACAGGCCGAAGCTGCCGTTGTAACGCTGCATGCCGATCAGTCGCTCGATGCCCAGTTCGATCTTGCGCTTGCGCTCGGCATCTGACTCGCCTTGCAGGCCCAGACGCTTGAGCGTCGCGGCGTCAGCGTACAGCGACGGGTACAAGCCGCTGGTGGTCTGCTCCAGGCAACCGTAGGGATAGGCTTTGAGCGCGCGAATCTGTTCGCCGAGGTTGAGCGGCGGACGGCTCGACACCGACAGCAGCGCCTCGCGCCCCGCTGGCTCGAATGCCTCAAGGGCGCCCTCCGGCAGGCTCCATGCCTGATCCTTGAGCACCGCGCGGTATTGCTTGAGCATCGCCGGGTACGCAGGGCGCACGCCGATAGTCCATTCGCGGCTGAACGCCGGCAGGTTCTCGCCCGGCAGGTCCAGGCCGTTGACCGTGACCCGGATGGCGCCCTGACCAAAACCGCCAAGCGCCTTGACCGGAATCTGCAACGTGGTGCGTTGCCCCTGATTCAGGCTGATGGCTTTGGCGCTCTCGCCTTCAGCCAGACTCAGTTGCCCTTCAGCCACGACTTGCACGTTGAGCTTCTGCGCCTTGCCGGACAGGTTCGACAGGTCCAGCGCCACCTTGGTCTGGTCGCCGCCCGCTAGGAATCTAGGTGCCGACAGCTCGGCGATCAGCGGTGCCGCCACCACGGTTTTGGCTTCCGCCATGCCGTAGCGCTCGTCAGTCCAGGCCTGGGCCATGATCCGCAGCTCACCGTTGAAATCCGGGATATCGACGCTCACTTCCGCGTCGCCCTGCTCGTTCAGGGTCACCGGCGCGCTTTGCAGGGCGACGATGGTGACGCTGGTTTCCGGGCGCTTGCCGCCTTTGGCCAGCGCCGCGTCACCGCCGAAGGCCAGGCTGGCGAGACGATTACGCCCGGCCTCGATCAACTGCCCGTAGATGTCCAGTTGATCGGCGCCGTACTCCTTGCGCCCGAACATCGCCGCGAACGGATCCGGCGTGGCGTACTCGGTGATATTGAGAATGCCCACGTCCACCGCAGCCACCAGCACATGCACGCTCTTGGGGATCGTACCGTCGGCGTTCTTCGCATTGACCTTCAGTTTGAGCGGCTGCTTGGGCCGCATTTTTTCGGGTGCCGTGACGGTCAGCGCCAGCTTGCGCTGCGAGCGGTCCAGCGGCAGGTGCAGCACGCCCACGGCGCGTTTCGGCGTGACGTTGGCTTTGCGTTCACCCGGACGAATCACCAGCGCGCTGACGTAGAGGTCATGCCGCGCCCACTTCTTGTCCATCGGGATGTCGTAGGTTTTGCCTTCGGCGGGGACATCGATCTCTTGCCACCACAGCGGCCCTTCGCTCGATTCCACCAACAGATAGCCCTTGCCCGCCGACGGCGGCGTGACCGTCACTTTCGCGGTGTCGCCGTCGGCATAGGCCGGTTTGTCCAGCGCCAGCTTGACCTGATCGGGACGCACGGCGCCGCCTTCGGCATTGTCCTGCCAGCGGTAACCAGCCCAGAAACGCACGCTGCTGATCAGGCCGGTGGCCGGATCCTCGACTTCGACGCGATAAGGGCCCCACTCCACCGGGAAGCTGATTTTCGCCGTCGAGTCCTTCTTCACGCTGAGGGTTTCTTCGGAGAGGTTGAGAAACTTCTCGTTGAAGTGATAGCTCCAGCCATCGCTGTCGGAGTAGTTCCAGTAGTAATCGCGGCGCTCGCGCACCAGCCGCACCTTGAGGTTGTCGGCGGCCAGCTTGTGGCCTTGGGCGTCGGCCATCAGCACTTCAAATTCAACCGGGCCGTCGCCGTCGGTGGCTTCGCCGTCGAACAAACCGCGCAGGCCCGGCATGGCATCGGCGGGCCAGACCGGTTGGGTCAGACGCCGCGTGATCGGACGCCCACCCGACTCCTGCAAACTGGCTTGCAGCACCAGCTCAAGCGGTGAACGGGCCTTGGCCCATTGGCTGTCGATGCTCAGGTCCAGCTTGCCGTTGGCATCGAGCGTGCTGTCTTCGATTTCCAGGTCCTGCTTGAGGTCCTCCTCGGTCACCGAACCAAACTGATAACCCGGCAGACCGGGTACGGCTTCCCGCAGCGGACGCACATACAACTGACCGTTCAGGCGATTGCCCGACGCGGGTGCGCCGTAGAGGTAACGACCGGTAATCGCCACATCGAACGGCGCATCGGGCGCCAGCGGGGTGTCGCTACCCTTGAGCTCCAGGGCCATGCGTTCTGGCAGGAAGTCTTCGACCTGGAATTCATACAGCTGCGGCTTGCCGTCACCCAGATCAAACACCAGTTGCCAGCGACCCGTCGGCGCTTCTTCCGACAGCTGCAATTGATATTGATACAGCCCGGTGGCGTCAGCGTCCCACACGAACTTGCGACTGACCTGCTCATCCGGTCGGCGCACTTCCACGGTGATCGGCTGAGGCTTCACGCTCTTACCGTCGCTGTCACGCAGCAAACCGTTGAGCAGCACCACTTCGCCCGGGCGATAGAGATCGCGCGGGCCGAAAATAAAGAATTGCAGCGGGTGGGCCTTAGGGCCGGTGATGTCGAATTCGGCCAGATCCAGCGCGGCGCTGTTCAGGCGCAGCATGCTGGTCTGCTCACCCTGATGGGCCAGCAGCACTTCAGCCTTGGCCGGCAATGGCAGCTCGGCGTGGCCGGCGTTGTCGGTTTTGCCCTGCCCGATCACACGGCCCTTCTCGTCATACAGCTCGACGTCGACGCCGCTCAGGGCTTTGCCGCCTTCCAGCGCCTGGGTGAACACGTCCAGACGATTGGCGTAACGGTGCGCCGACAGACCGATGTCGCTGAGGGTGAACAACGTGGCTGGCTGGGTGTAGTTGTAGGTCCCGGAGGCGCGCATCACGGCGAGATAAACGCCCGGCTGTTGCAGCGGCTTGAGGCCTGAGATCGGCAGCAGCACGGTCTCGCGGGTGTTGCGCGCAGGATTCAGGTCGAAACGGCCGCGGTAGACCAGATCGGCCAGGGGCAACAATTCTTTGGATTGGTAACTCTCCAGACTGGACGAGCCTTCCCATGAACCAAGAAACGCCGGCAATGACTCAGGCTTGATGCGGAAGAATTCGACGTCGACTTTATCGACGTTGAGGGCAATCACCGGCAGGCCTTCAGCGAGCCGGGTCGGCAGCAGGCTGCCGCGACTGGCGAATCCCACGGTCGCTTGCAGGTCAGCCGTTTCGATCCGCGCGGAATACTCGGCTGCCAAGGTGTTGTTGTTCACCGCCACCAGACCCGGGTCGATGGTCAGCACCAGCTTGCGCTTGGGCTCGAGGTGACGAAGACGCAGCTCCATGAGGTTGTCCGACAGCTCCCAGGCCCCATCCACCTTGCCGTCCTTGCTGTCGACCAGATGCACGTTTTCAGCGAATTTCTGATCAGGGTTCAACGGCACCGAAAAGCTCAACGACAGCGTGCTGGCGCCATCGAGCTGAACTTCGGAGACGTCCACCACCGTCAACTCGCGCCCGGCGTAACGCTTGCTCAACGCGGGAATGTCCACCGCAGGCTTCGGCTTGGCATCGGCGGGGCCCGGTTGCGCAGCTGTAGCAACCGGCGAAGCGGGAACAGGGGCGGGTTTTTCGGAGGAAGAGGAATCGCAGGCACTGAGCAGTAACAGCGCGCAGGCCAGGAACAATCCTTTGTTTAGCATGAGGCACTCATTTGGACGGCAGCGATGAGGGAGCAGAAGTTATAGCACCGCTTTGACAATCGTAAAGCGCGGCGCGCAGATAGACCGTGGGTTTGTGCGTTTGTTCTCGCTACACTCGCGCGCTTGCCCGGGAGCCTTCATGTCCAACTTTTTCAACGACTGGCGTCAGCGTGCGACGCATCGGCAAGTGTGGGCGCTGGCGGCGCCGATGATCCTGTCGAATATCTCCGTGCCGCTGGTTTCACTGGTGGACAGCACGGTCATCGGCCATTTGCCCCACGCCCACCAGCTCGGCGCTGTCGCGGTCGGCGGCACGCTGTACAGCTTTCTCGCCTGGGCCATGGGTTTCCTGCGCATGGGCACGACCGGGTTTGCCGCCCAGGCCGCCGGGCGCGACGACGGCGCGGCGCTGCGTCAGGTGTTACTGCAGGGCTTGCTGCTGGCGATGGGGTTTTCGGTGCTGCTCGGGTTGATCGGCCTGCCCTTCCAGCACCTGGCGCTGGAAATGATGCAGCCTTCGGAGGATCTCAACGACCTGACCCGCGACTTTTTCCATACCCGCTTGTTCGGGTTGCCTGCTGCGCTGGCAAGTTACGCGCTGGTGGGCTGGTTCCTCGGGCTGCAAAACGCCCGGGCGCCGCTGGCGATTCTGCTGACCACCAACCTCGTCAACATCGCGCTGAACCTGTGGTTCGTCATGGGCCTGGACTGGGGCGTGGTGGGCAGCGCGCGGGCATCGGTCATCGCCGAATGGACCGGCGCACTGCTTGGCCTCGCCCTCACCCACAGAGGTCTGCGCGCGTATCCGGGGCACTTGGCGTTATCTGCCCTCAAGCGCTGGCAGAGCTGGCGACCGCTGCTCACGGTCAATCGCGATATCTTCATTCGCAGCCTGATCCTGCAATCGGTGTTCTTTTTGATCACGGTGCAAGGCGCGCGACTGGGCGATGCCACTGTGGCCGCCAATGCGCTGCTGCTTAATGGGCTGCTGCTGATGGCCCACGCGCTGGACGGACTGGCCCATGCCGTCGAAGCCCTCTGCGGGCACGCCATCGGCGCACGGGATCGCGACGCGCTGCGGCGCTCGTTGAATGTCTCCGGAGGCTGGTCGCTGATTTGCAGCGTCGCGTTTGTGGGGCTGTTCCTGCTCGGCGGGCACCTGTTCATCGAGATGCAAACCGACATCACCGCAGTGCGCGACATCGCCTTCGTTTATCTGCCCTATCTTGCCGTGCTGCCCTTTGTAGCGGTCTGGAGTTACTTGCTCGACGGCCTGTTCATCGGCGCCACCCGTGCCCGCGAGATGCGCAACGCGATGGTCGTCACGGCATTGATCACCGCACCGTTCGCCTGGCTGGCAAACGGGTTCGGCAATCATGGTCTGTGGCTGGCGTTTTTGCTGTTCATGGCATTAAGGGCGCTGACGCTGGGGTATCTGGCGTTGAAGCTCAACCGCAGCGGCGCCTGGTTCAATGGCTGACCGAGACGCTCGACACCTGCGCCTGATCCTGGGCGTGGATAAAGGCTGCGACCTCCTCCAGCACCGGCGCCAGGCTGCGTAACGGGCGGGCAAGTGCACCCACCAGCGTGCGGTGACTTGTGCGAGAGAAATACACCTCGCGCACTGACACGCCTTGAGCGCGCAAACGACTGGCCATGCCCCCCGTGTTGCGTTGTGGGTTTACTTCTGTGTCTTCCACGGAAGCGATCAGCAACGCCGGCGGTGACGCTGCGCTGACATGGTTGATGGGCTGGGAGTCGGGTGGTGAGTTCGGGAAGTAAAACACTGGCATCACTTCCGGATCTTCGATGGGCAGAAAATCATAGGGTCCGGCCAGACCGATCCAGCCCTTGATGATGGAAGGTGTCGTGCCCGCCGCCGCCAGCCACTGCGGATCCAGGGCCAGCATCGCCGCGTTGTAAGCCCCGGCACTGTGGCCCATCACGTACAACTTTGCCGGATCACCGCCGAACTGACGAATGTGCGCGTGGGTCCAGCCCACCGCCTGGGCACTGTCCCGCAGCAGCTCCTGGTAGTGCACTTGCGGGTACAAACGGTAATCGGCAAGTACCGCAACGATGCCCCGGGACGCCAGCGCCTCACCGACGAAGGCGTAATCACCCCGCGATCCGCTGATCCAGCTGCCGCCATAGAAAAACACGACGACGGGCGCGTCCGGCGCTGCATCTTTGGGCGTGTAGATGTCGAGTTTATTGCGCGGGTCCGGGCCGTAAGCCAGATCGGACGTTCTGTTGAACGTGTCGCCCGGGTTAAACGCGTTGAGCACCTTCAACGGCGAGCAGGCCATCAACAAGGTCATCAGCCAGGCGGAGAACACTGGTTTGAGCGCCAGTTTGATCATCGTTCATGCTCCCGAAACAGTGGAGGACGCGTTGCTTTGCAGACAACGAAAACGGGCCACAAGGGCCCGTTTTTGGGAGTCGCTACATCATCACGACGACAGGTAGGACGACCGTGTCAGGCCCAGACGCAAGGCGTCCAGAAACTGGGTGCGCTCGCGCGGGGTGATCTTGGCGCTAGCGACTTTGTCCCGGTAATGGGTCATCAGTTCTTCCGGCGACAAGTGCACGTAGCGCAGCATGTCTTCGATGGTGTCGTGGGTTTCGATCCCTGCCGAATACGCGCTGCCATCCTGGTTCTGATAGATATTCACCGAGTCGGTGTCACCAAACAGGTTGTGCATGTCGCCCAGAATTTCCTGATAGGCGCCGACCAGGAACACGCCCAGCAAGTAATCCTCGCCTTCCTTCAATGCGTGAACCGGCAGGCTGGTCTCGATGCTCTGCTCGTCGACGTACTGATTGATCTTGCCGTCGGAGTCGCAGGTCAGGTCTTGCAGCACGGCGCGACGCAGCGGCTCTTCGTCCAGACGATGCAGCGGAATGATCGGCAGCACCTGATCAATCGCCCAGGTGTCCGGCAGGCTCTGGAACACCGAGAAGTTGCAGATGTACTTGTCGGCCAGCTTGTCGTTGAGTTCGTCGAGCACCTGACGATGAGAGCGCTGACGGGCTTTCAGCGAGTTGTGCAAACGGCGGCACACCGCGAAGTAGCACTGCTCGCCCAGGGCCTTTTGCGCCAGGGTGATCTTGCCATCGGAATACTGTGTAGCGATGTCACTCATGTAGTGCGTGGCGCGCCAGTAGGTCTCGGTGACCATTTCGATGTCGGTCGGGCCGAGCAGATCGATCAGCCACTGCAGGGTTTCCGGCAGGCTTTCCTTGTCGGTGATTTCCGGCACTTCGTCGTTATGACGCTCGACGTCCGTCACCTGGATCACCAGCATGGCGTGGTGCGCGGTCAGCGAGCGGCCGCTTTCCGAAAATATGTGCGGATGCGGCAGGCCCTGCGCGTCGCAGAACTCCTTGAGCATCCCGACCACGACACCGGCGTAATCGTCCATGTCGTAGTTGATCGAACTGGCGTTGCGCGAATGCGTGCCGTCGTAGTCGACACCCAGACCGCCGCCCACGTCGATGTGGTCCACCGGCAGGCCAAGGTTGCGCAGCTCGCCGTAGTAACGAATCGCTTCCTTGAAACCATGCTGGTAGTCGGCCAGGTTGGCGATCTGCGAACCCATGTGGAAGTGCAGCAGACGAATGCCCTGATCGAGCCCTGCCTTGGTGAAGCGGTCGACGACGGACAGCAATTGAGCGGCCGACAGCCCGAACTTGGACTTCTCGCCACCGGTGTCCGCCCACTTGCTGGAAGCCAGGGACGACAGGCGTACGCGAAGACCCACTTGCGGCGCGACCTTCAGCTCGGCGGCTTCTTCGATGACCAGTTCGACTTCGGATTCTTTCTCGATGACGATAAAGACGTTGTGGCCCAGCTTCTGACCCATCAAGGCCAAACGGATGAACTCGCGGTCCTTGTAGCCGTTGCAGACGATGGTGCCGCCCTTCGGCGCCAGGGCCAGCACGGCCATCAGCTCAGGCTTGGAGCCGGCTTCGAGGCCGATGGAAACGTTTTGCGTGGCGATGATGTTTTCCACCACCGCCTCTTGCTGGTTGACCTTGATCGGGTACAGCGCGGTGTATTTGCTCTGGTATTCCAGGCGGGCGATGTTTTCGTCGAACGCACCGGTCAGTTGGCGCACCCGGTCCTGCAGAATGTCTGGGAAACGCACCAGCAATGGCAGGGACAAGCCGCTCTTGCGCAGCTGATCGACCTGCTCGTAAAGATCGATGGGCGAGCTGGTCGGCCCGTTGGGGCGAACTTCAACGCGGCCGGCCTCATTGATTGCGAAATAACCGGCCCCCCAATGACGGATCCCGTAGACACTGCGGCTGTCTGCCACGGTCCATTGGCTGCCATCGTCTTTGCGTGTGCGTCGTACGGACATCAAAGTCCCCTATAGAAAAGTCATAAAGCCCCGGCCTGACCGGCTGGGCGCAGTGTAGAGCGTGGAAATGACGGTTTGGCGCCTGCTCGCTGTGGGGCAATAGACCCGCATTGCGCAGCAGAGTTTGCAGGGATGACTGCGGCCAGACCGACGACAAAAATAAACGGGCTTGAACCCGATGGCTCAACCGCCTGACTTTTTCGCCTTGAAACCCTGCTTGACCAACTCGGCCAACAGCGTTTCGACGTGGTCACCCTGGATTTCGATCACGCCATCCTTCAGCGCGCCGCCGGTTCCGCAACGTTGCTTGAGGGTCTTAGCCAGGTCCTTGAGCGCGTCTTCAGCCAGCGGAACGCCGGTGACAGTCGTGACGGTCTTGCCGCCACGGCCTTTGCTTTCACGGCGCACGCGAGCGATGCCATCACCTTCCGGGATGAGCGTGCGTTTGCAGGTGCAGGCGTCGACGGGCTGACGGCAGTCGGGACAATGCCGACCGGCGTCGGTTGAAAATACCAGGCCACCGAGGGCGGCGAAGGATGCGGCTTTTTTGGCCACCGGCAATCCTCTTGTTGAGGAGCGAAGTCTGGCCGACGGGAGCCGACCGCGAAGCCCCACTCAGGCAGGGGCAGCGCAACCGGATCGCAAGGGCGGTCCGGCGTGAAAAGTCGCGCAGTGTAACGGCAAATGTCGCAGATGCTAAGTGCAAATATGCGCCAATTTACGGGACATTTGCGACGCCTTCCAAATAGCGCTTGAAGGCGGCCAGCGAGTCAGGGCAGTAAGGCTTTTCGGTGGTTTCGCGCATCACTTGGCTGATGCTGAGAAAGCGCGCTTCCAGCACTTCTTCCGGTTGCAGTTTCAACGGTCCGTCCCAGACCGCCGAGAACACCGCGCACCACAGTCGGTTGTCCGGCTGATCAAAGAAGAAACATTCGTGAGGGGTAAGCGGTACGCCAGAGACGCCCAGTTCTTCTTCGAGCTCGCGCGCCGCCGACAGCTCGTAGCTCTCATCAGCCTGCACCATGCCGCCCGCCGCCACATCCCAATACCCGGGATAGATCGCCTTGCTCAGCATGCGTCGATGCACACACAGCTCGCCCGCCGAGTTGAACAGAAGAATGTAGGTGCCGCGTCCGATAAGTCCGCGCTCACGCAGCTCTGCCCGGGGCAGCGCGCCGAGGACTTGATCGTGACGATCAACCCAGGCAATCAGCTCGGCATCGGAGGCCGCACGGTGGGCGGCCTCTTGATTGGAAACATTCACCGATCAGCCTTGAGACAGCAGCTGACGCAGGTCAATCACCGCCGCGTTGGCACGGGACAGGTAGTTGGCCATGACCAGCGAGTGGTTGGCGAAGATACCGAAAGGGCTGCCGTTGAGGATCATCGGGCTCCAGATCGGCTCTTGCGAGGCCTCCAGTTCACGAATGATCTGACGCACGCTCACGGTTGCATTCTTCTTCGCCAGAACATCGGCGAAATCGACCTCGATCGCGCGCAGCAAGTGCGACAGCGCCCAGGCCTGACCGCGTGCTTCATAGAAGACGTTGTCGATTTGCATCCATGGGGTTTCGACGATTTCTTCGTCAACCTGCGGGACTTCTCCCGGCTTGACCGTGACCGTGGACTGCGCCTCGGTTTTCAGGGTGCTGTTCAGTTTGACCCGACCCACGCTGGCGGACAGCCGCTGGGACAAGGAGCCCAGACGTGTACCGACGTCGCCCAGCCAGTTATTCAGGTTGTCGGCACGTGTGTAGAACAGTGCGCCCTTCTGATTCGGGTCAGACAGGCGCGCCTGGTAGCGGCTCAACGCAGCGATGCCGTCGCGGTATTGGGACTCGCTGGAAGGCAGCACCCAGCTTTTGTTGTCGAAGTTGAACAGCGGCTCGGCGCGCGCCAGGTCGCCATCTTCGGCGGATTGGGACTGCGATCGAGCGAAGTCTTTACGCAAGGCACGGCTCAGGTCGCGGACCTGAACCAGCACGCCGTATTCCCAGCTCGGCATGTTGTCCATCCACAGGCCGGGCGGCGAACGATCGTTGGAAATGTAACCGCCCGGTTTATCCAGCAAGGTAGACGCGACGGTCTTGAGGGTCTCGACGGTGGTGTAGCCCAGCACCATCTGCTTGCCTTCACTTTGCGCAGCAGCCTGGGCTTGCTGCTGGACCGGAAACAGGGGCGGCTCGCTGCTCCACCAGATGCCGAGCACCACGGTGACAACCAGATAAATACCCACCACAGCCCCGACGGCGCGACTGAACAACAGGCCGCCCCAATAACCGCGCGGCGCTTTGCCCATGGGCTTTTCGTCAGCGCGTTCAGTTCCCGCGCTGCCCGAGCGCTTCTTCCAATCCAGCATGGCCTTGTCCTTTCAATCACGGAATTCAGTGCTTCTGACCGCAACCTTACAGCAAGGTGCGTTTGGCAGGAATGTGATGGCAAGTGCATTTGTTTAGCAATCGAGTCAATCGGACTCTGAATCCTGCGTCGCCCTTTCCGATGCCTCCCCGGCCTATGCCGGTTCTGCCTTCCATCCGGCGGTTCGCATTTGCTGCAGACTAAGCAGGCGCTTCAAAGGCTAAATATTTGACGGGGGATAACCGTCAAAAATAACGAGAAATTGACTTGCGGCATCCTGACTTGAGAAAACTAGTGCTAGCATAGCGCCAGCATTGGTATTGGGGTTTCCCCATTAAAGAAGTCAGAGCATGACCGAAGCAGCAGATCCGAGCCGCGACAGACTCAAACACCACTTTGCCCAGCGGGTAATCCATCAGGCTCGTCAGATCCTTGAGGTGTGGCAACGCCTGCAGCAAAGTGAATGGTCGGCAACGGACATGGCTGAACTCATCGAGGCCAACCGGCGGCTGCTGCGATTCGCCGAACGTTTCGAGCAAGCCGAACACACGCAACTGGCTACCGCGATCGACTTGGCATTGCTTGACGTCGAGGCCAACCGTGGACAGTTGAGCAGCGCCCTGATTACCGACCTCAATCGCCTGATGCAACGCCTGTCCCGCACCGGCCTCCGGCATGGCGACCGTCTGGAGCAAACCGCCCTGCCGCCCCTGCGAAAGCCAATCTACCTCGCGCTGCAGGATCATGAACGCAGCGAGCGTCTGGCCAGGCAGCTGGAATTCTTCGGCTTGAGCGCGCAGTCCTTCGCAAGCATTGAGGCCTTCCACATGACCATGGCCGAACGCTTGCCCGCCGCCGTCGTCATGGATGTGGACTTCGGTGGCGCGGGCCAGGGCCTGAAGCTCGCTACCCGGATGCAGGAAGGACTGGAGCAGAAACTACCGCTGCTGTTTTTCAGCCATCACGAGACGGACACGCCCACGCGCCTTGCCGCCGTGCGCGCCGGTGGCGAAGAGTTCCTGACCGGCACTCTTGAGGCGTCCAGTCTGCTGGAGAAGATCGAAATCCTGACCCGGGTTGCGCAATACGCACCGTATAAGGTGCTGATCATCGACGACTCGCGCGCCCAGGCGACGCACACCGAACGCTTGCTCAACGGCGCCGGCATCGTCACCCGCACCCTGCTCGACCCGATCAAGACCATGTCGGAGCTGGCCGACTTTCAGCCGGACCTGATCATCCTCGACATGTACATGCCAGCCTGCACCGGCACCGAGCTGGCCAAGGTGATCCGCCACAATGACCGCTACGTCAGCGTGCCGATCATTTACCTTTCGGCCGAAGACGATCTGGATAAACAGCTGGATGCGATGAGCGAGGGCGGCGATGACTTTCTCACAAAGCCGATCAAGGCTCGCCACCTGATCACCACCGTGCGCAATCGCGCGGCACGGGCGCGCAACCTTAAAGCGCGCATGGTCCGCGACAGCCTGACCGGCCTATACAACCACACCCACATCCTGCAATTGCTCGAAGATTCCAGCTTCCGCGCGCGGCGTGAGAACAAGCCTCTGAGCTTTGCCATGCTGGACATCGACCACTTCAAGAGGGTCAACGACAGCCACGGCCATCCCATGGGCGACCGCGTCATCAAAAGCCTGGCGCTGTTCCTCAAGCAGCGTCTGCGCAAAACCGACTACATCGGTCGCTATGGTGGTGAGGAGTTTGCCGTGGTCATGCCGGACACTGATCTGGCAGACGCCCACGGTTTGCTCGACGAAATCCGCCAGCGTTTCGCCGAAATTCATTACCCTGCGCAACCTGTGGATCTGTTCTGCACGTTCAGCGCCGGGGTCGTGGAGATCGCCGAGGACGACGACGCGCTGATGATGGCCTCGCAGGCAGACGAAGCGCTGTACCGCGCAAAAAAGGCAGGCCGCAATCAAGTGCATGGGCTGGCGGAGCGCGTTGCAGCGTCGCCATCAACTAAACACCCCCAGCCGGACACTGTTTGACTGCTGCTTCCTGCCTCATTTTCAGACCGAAGTTCAGACCGAAGAACGCTAGCCCTCCCTGCACGCCCGCAGCCACTCCGTTATCATGCGCGGACTTCTGTGATGCGAGACCGCCATGCGCCGCCTGCTTTGTCTGTTACTGCTGATCTGTGCCCTGCCCGCCGTCGGCGCGAGCTTTCTGGAGAACAGATCAAGTCCCACACTGGGCGGCGCATCAGTCGACAACAGCAAGGATTTTCTCCCGGTTCGCCAGGCGTTCCAGTTGAACCTCAGCGACACCACTCCGGAGTCCATCAAGCTGCAGTTCGTCGCCACCGAAGGCTACTACCTGTATCGCCATCGCTTTCAGTTCCGCACCGAACCCGCTGACATCGGCCTCGGCGCCGCGCAACTGCCGGATGGCGAAAAGAAACACGACGAGTATTTTGGCGACGTCGAGGTCTATCACGGCATCCTCGACGTCAACCTGCCGCGCAAAGCCGGGGACACCCGCCCTTTCACGCTTGTCGTCACCTACCAAGGCTGCGCAGACAAAGGGCTCTGCTACCCTCCCGAAACCGAGCGATTGAACATTGGCGGCGCGAGCCCCGCAGCGTCCGATACCCCACTCGCGGGCGATGTCACCAACGTCGAATTCAGCTGGAAACAACTGGCACTGTTTTTCCTCGCCGGCGTCGGTCTGACATTCACGCCGTGCGTGTTACCGATGCTGCCGATCCTGTCGGGCGTCGTCCTGCGTGGGCAGATCGGCGGGCTGCGCGGTTTCTCTTTGTCCCTGGCCTACGTGCTGCCGATGGCGATCTGCTTCGCCATCCTCGGCGCACTGATGGGCATTTTTGGCGCCAGCCTCAATCTGCAAGCACGCCTGCAATCGGCGTGGGTCCTCGTGCCATTTGCCGGGTTCTTTGCGCTCTTCGCCGTCGCCATGTTCGGCGTGTTCGAGCTGCGCCTGCCCCGTGCCCTCAATGACCGGCTGGACCGCATCGCCGGCAATACCCAAGGCGGGTCTCTGTGGGGGGCGGCAGTTCTGGGCGTGGTGTCGAGCCTGTTGGTGTCGCCCTGTGTCTCGGCGCCGCTGGCCGGTGCACTGCTTTATATAAGCGCCAGCGGCGATGCCATTGGCGGGGCCTTGAAGCTGTTCGTCCTGGGCCTGGGCATGGGCGCACCGCTGGTGCTGGTGGCAACGGGCGGCGCGGCGTGGCTACCGAAAAGCGGGCCGTGGTTGGTCTCGGTGAAGAATGCGATCGGCGTGCTGTTGCTGGCGCTATCAATCGGCTTGCTCAGCCGGGTGATTCCGGGGCAAGCCACGTTGCTGTTGATCGGGCTGCTAGGGGCTGGCGTTGCGATCTTTCTAGGCGCGCTGGAGTTCGGCGAAAAAACCACGCGCGCGCGCCTCGCTCAATTGCTCGGCTTGTTCTTGCTGGTTTACGCCCTCGCGTGCTGGTACGGGGCGCTGAGTGGTCAGACGGACCCGCTGCGACCGCTGGGTCAATCGCGGATCATTTCAGCTTCTGCTGCACCTGCGTCAGAAAGCCGCTGGCAGACCGTGACTCAGGCCAGCGAGCTGGACCGAATCCTTGCGGAATCCAAAAGCGCGGGCCAACCCGTTCTGGTCGACTGGTACGCCGACTGGTGTATCAGTTGCAAGGTCATCGAGCACGAGGTTCTCCCTGATCCGAAAGTCGTCAGTCAGTTGGGCGGTTTCAGGCTGATCCGCTTCGACATGACCGACAGCGACGCCGAGCAACGCGCCCTGCTGGATCGCTACAAACTGTTTGGCCCTCCCGCGCTGCTGTTCTTCGGAAAAAACGGCAACGAGCTTGGAAACGCGCGTGTCGTCGGCGAAATCGACGTAGACGCGTTCGCAGAGCGGCTTTCTAGAGCAAATGACCAAATTTAGCGTCAGAGTCACAAACTTCGCGCGAACATCGGGCATCGTGCTGAATATTGTGGGTAACTGGACAGTCCATCGTACTTTCCGGCATAGTCGCTGCCCATCAGCGGCTCACTCTGTGCGTGAGCGTCGAAAACGCGAACAACAAGGAACACTCGATGGCGACTTTTCTGGTTCTTCACGGACCTAACCTGAACCTGCTGGGTACCCGCGAACCGGGGATCTATGGCTCGATCACGTTGGCCGACATCAACCAGGATCTGGAACAGCGTGCGCGCGAAGCTGGTCACCATCTGATGTACCTGCAGAGCAACGCTGAATACGAGTTGATCGACCGCATCCACGCTGCACGCGATGAAGGCGTGGACTTCATCCTGATCAATCCGGCTGCTTTTACGCACACAAGCGTTGCGATACGTGACGCGCTGCTGGGAGTGAGCATCCCATTCATCGAAGTGCACCTGTCAAACGTGCACAAGCGCGAACCTTTCCGCCATCACTCCTACTTTTCAGATGTTGCTGTAGGCGTGATCTGCGGCCTTGGCGCCAGCGGTTACCGACTGGCCCTGGAGGCCGCCCTGGAACAATTGGCCAAGCGTTCGGAGGCGTGAACGGCACAGTCCCGTACTGAGCCAGACCGCCGGAACCGGCTACCAAATCCCCCTGACCGTCCCTTGGGAGTTGATGATTAATGGATATCCGTAAAGTCAAGAAACTGATCGAATTGCTGGAAGAGTCCGGCATCGACGAATTGGAAATCCGTGAAGGCGAAGAATCCGTACGGATCAGCCGTCACAGCAAGACTCCAGCACAGCAGTACTACGCGCCGGCTCCGGTCGCCGCTCCGGCTCCTGCCCCTGTTGCAGCGCCAGTGGCCGCCGCCGCTGAAGCACCAGTTGCTCCACAGCACGCCGGCAATGTCATCAAGTCGCCAATGGTCGGTACGTTCTACCGCACCCCGGCGCCTGGCTCGCCAGCGTTCGTTGAAGTCGGCAAGACCGTCAAGAAAGGCGACACGATCTGCATCGTTGAAGCGATGAAAATGATGAACCACATCGAAGCCGAAGTCAGCGGCACGATCGAATCCATCCTGGTAGAAAACGGTCAGCCGGTTGAGTATGACCAGCCGCTGTTCACCATCGTTTGAACCGGGGAGAGCCTGCGATGTTGGAAAAAGTCCTGATCGCCAACCGCGGCGAAATCGCCTTGCGCATCTTGCGTGCCTGTAAAGAACTGGGCATCAAGACCGTCGCGGTCCATTCCACGGCAGACCGTGAGCTGATGCACCTTGGCCTGGCAGACGAAACCGTCTGCATCGGACCGGCGCCAGCCAACCTGTCGTACCTGAACATTCCGGCCATCATTTCGGCTGCAGAGCTGACCGGCGCCACGGCGATTCACCCGGGCTACGGTTTCCTCGCGGAAAACGCAGACTTTGCCGAGCAGGTCGAGAAGTCCGGCTTCGCGTTCATCGGCCCGAAAGCCGAAACCATTCGCCTGATGGGCGACAAGGTGTCCGCCAAGGACGCTATGAAGCTTGCCAAGGTGCCGACCGTTCCCGGTTCCGACGGCCCGCTGCCGGAAGACGAAGAAACGGCATTGCGCATTGGCCGCGAAGTCGGCTATCCGGTGATCATCAAGGCCGCTGGCGGCGGCGGTGGTCGCGGCATGCGCGTGGTGCACAAGGAAGAAGACCTGATCGAAGCGGCCAAGCAGACCCGTGCTGAAGCGGCTGCCTGGTTCAGCAACCCGATGGTCTACCTCGAGAAATACCTGACCAATCCGCGCCACGTGGAAGTGCAGGTGATTTCCGACGGCCAGGGCCAGGCGATTCATCTGGGCGACCGCGACTGCTCCTTGCAGCGCCGTCACCAGAAGGTCCTGGAAGAAGCGCCGGCGCCATTCATCGACGAACAAGCCCGCAAGGACGTGTTCGCGGCCTGTGTCAAAGCGTGCATCGACATCGGCTACCGTGGCGCCGGCACGTTCGAGTTCCTGTACGAGAACGGCCGCTTCTACTTCATCGAAATGAACACCCGTGTTCAGGTGGAGCACCCGGTCTCGGAGATGGTCACCGGTATCGACATCGTCAAGGAGATGCTCAGCATCGCCGCCGGCAACAAGCTGTCGTACACCCAGGATGACGTGGTCATCACCGGGCACGCGCTGGAATGCCGGATCAACGCCGAAGATCCGAAGACCTTCGTCCCGAGCCCGGGCCTGGTCAAGCATTTCCACGCGCCTGGCGGCAACGGCGTGCGTGTGGATTCGCACCTGTACAGCGGCTACAAGGTTCCGTCCAACTACGACTCGTTGATCGGCAAGCTGATCACCTGGGGCGCCACGCGCGATGAAGCCATGGCGCGCATGCGTAACGCCCTGGATGAAATCGTGGTCGACGGCATCAAGACCAACATCCCGCTGCACCGTGATCTGACCCGCGATGAAGGCTTCTGCGAAGGTGGCGTCAACATCCACTATCTGGAACACAAACTGGCTGCTGACAAGCATTGATCCGCCAGTAACGTGCTGCAGACAAACAAAGCCGCTTTCGAGCGGCTTTGTTGTTCAGTAGGACCGGCTTTAGCCGGGAACAGGTCGATGTGATCGCCATACCATTTGCGGTGAGACGCCCGACGCCTTCCCGGCTGAAGCCGGTCCTACCGATTCACCACCCCACCAGAATCACAGGCACGCCACAGATCGCCACACCCTCTTTGTTGTTTCCCCGCGAACCCCGTAAACTTGCCGGTCTTTCGTGGCCGTCGGCCGCTTCTCATTTTTCAACTCGAAGGTCACCCGCCATGCCTTGGCTGCAAGTCCGTCTCGCCATTAGCCCAGAACAAGCCGAAACCTACGAAGACGCCCTGCTCGAAGTCGGCGCCGTATCGGTGACGTTCATGGACGCTGAAGACCAGCCGATCTTCGAGCCAGAGCTGAACACCACGCCGCTGTGGTCGCACACGCACCTGCTGGCACTGTTCGAAGCCGATACAGATGCCGATCACGTGCTCGCTCACCTGCGGCTGCTTACCGACGCCGAGCTGCCGGAACACACCCATGAAGTGATCGAAGATCAGGACTGGGAACGCAGCTGGATGGACAACTTCAACCCGATGCGCTTCGGCCAGCGCCTGTGGATCGTACCGAGCTGGCACGCCGCGCCGGAACCCGAAGCGGTGAATCTGTTGCTCGATCCGGGCCTTGCATTCGGCACCGGTACCCATCCGACCACCGCGCTGTGCCTTGAGTGGCTCGACGGCCAGGACCTCGCCGGCTGCAACGTGCTGGATTTCGGCTGCGGTTCCGGCATCCTCGCCATCGCCGCGCTGCTGTTGGGCGCTGAACAGGCGGTCGGCACCGACATCGACGTCCAGGCCCTCGAAGCCTCGCGCGACAACGCCGGTCGCAACAACGTCCCGGCCGAGAAATTCCCGCTGTACTTGCCTGAAGACCTGCCCCAGGTGCAGGCCGATGTGCTGGTGGCCAACATCCTGGCGGGCCCGCTGGTTTCTCTGGCGCCGCAGTTGGCAAGCCTGGTCAAACCCGGTGGCCGCCTGGCGCTGTCAGGCATTCTTGCCGAGCAAGGCGAAGAAGTCGCTGCTGCTTACGCCGACGCTTTCGAACTGGACCCGATCGCCAACCGCGAGGGCTGGGTACGGATCACCGGTCGTCGCCGCTGACAGCCAGTTGCCCTAAGATCCAACCATCAGGCGCTCTTTAACCCGGATACCCGCATGACCGACAGCTTCGTCACTCAGTGCCCGCATTGCCAGACCAGTTTCCGCGTCAGTCACGCTCAGTTGAGCGTGGCCCGAGGCATGGTGCGCTGTGGCTCATGCCTGCAGGTGTTCAACGCCGCGAAACAGTTGCTGGAACAACGCAGCGGGAAGACACCGGAAGCGCCGCTGACGTCGGGACCCAACCCCGAAAGCGCCGAGAAAAAACCTGAAATCCTGGCGCCGCAGTCACTCGTCGTGACCCAGCCAGCGCCGCTGCCGGTCAGGCGTGAAGAGCGTAATGTGGACCTGGACAGCCTGGATCTGGACGATCTTGACGTGGAACTGGCTCGTCTCGAACAGCGCGAGATTCAGCGGCCCGAGTCTTTCGGGCGGGTCAGCAAGACGCGTGATCACGACGAAGTCGAGTCCTTCAGCGCCCGGCGCGACGAGCCTGACGTCGCGCAGGAGTCGTGGGCCCACGGCATGAGCCACGACGATGTCGACCGGCTGCCCGAACTGCGCGCCGAAGTCGTCGAGGAACACGAAGCGCATACCGACCACACGATAGACGAAGGCCCGCTGGAAGAGCCCGTCAATCAACAGGACCGCCATCGTACCGAGCCGTCATTCTCGCGGACTCCTGACGATCTGGACGACCTGAATGACGAGCCGGCTCGCCCCCACTCGTTCAAGCATCAAGCCGAACCCGACGATGAGCCGTCGTCGGAACGCTTTTCCGCCCTGGATACCCACGACGATCAGGATCACCTCAGCGCACGTCACGATGATGATGAGCACGACGAGGCCCCGCGCACCACTGCAGATGGCAGTCGTCGCGGCCGAAGCGAGCCGGGCCTGCGGGACAGAGCGCTGGTCGACATTACGGATGACCCGCTGCAGCTGTCCTGGCAAAAGCCCAAACCGCGCCGGGGTCGACGTCTGCTGTGGGTGCTGTTCGTCCTGATTGCGCTGGGCGCACTGGCCGGGCAGTACGTTGCGTACCACTTCGAAGAACTGGCGCGGCAGGATCAGTACCGTCCCCTCTTCATGGAGCTGTGCCCGACCCTCGGCTGCAAGGTCCCGTCCAAGGTCGATATCAAACTGCTCAAGAGCAGCAACCTTGTCGTGCGTAGCCACCCCGAATTTCAGGGGGCTCTGGTCGTTGACGCGATCATCTATAACCGAGCGTCCTTTTCACAGCCCTTCCCGCTGCTGGAACTGCGCTTTGCCGATGCGACGGGTCAGTTGATTGCCAGCCGTCGATTCAAACCGGGTGAGTACCTGAGCGGAGAGCTGGCGGGGAAGGACGAAATGCCGCCACAGACGCCGATTCACATCGCACTGGACATCCTCGACCCGGGCCCAAAGGCGGCGAACTACAGCCTCAGCTTCCGCTCGCCGGAGTAAAGACGCCACGCACACCGGTTTCTCCGCACCGAAATGCAGCACCCTGCGCGGGAGGAGATGCCCGAATTTCGACGACGCTTTTATGACAATTCCGGCCTAAACCTAAACGTTTGCGATAAGAACGGAGCTGTTCAGATTTTATCCAATTCAGCCTTTATCCAGTCATCGAGAGCGGGTATCATGCCCACCCTTTTTCATACTCTGGGTCCCGTCTGAATTGGCGCTGAAGCACTTTTCGGACCAGACCTCGTGATTCGGCCCCACAACAGGTCACCCTATGTCGGCGGTACGCATCGGCCCTTACACATTGCAAAACGGCTTGATTCTCGCCCCGATGGCGGGTGTCACCGACCAGCCCTTCCGACAACTCTGTCGCCAGCTCGGCGCAGGCCTGGTGGTCTCGGAAATGGTCACCAGCGACATGAGCCTCTGGAACAGCCGCAAGTCGCGGTTGCGCATGATTCACGAAGGCGATCCCGAGCCCCGCTCGGTACAGATCGCTGGCGGGGACCCGCAAATGCTTGCGGACGCAGCACGCGCCAACGTCGAACTCGGCGCGCAGATCATCGACATCAACATGGGGTGCCCGGCAAAAAAGGTCTGCAACAAGGCCGCCGGCTCCGCGCTGTTGAAAGATGAACAGTTGGTGACCGAAATCCTGCACGCAGTGGTTGCGGCAGTTGAGGTACCGGTCACGCTGAAGATTCGCACCGGCTGGGACCGGGCGAACAAGAATGGTCTGACCGTCGCCAGAATCGCCGAGCAAGCCGGCATTCAGGCACTGGCGGTGCACGGGCGAACCCGTGCCGATCTCTACACCGGTGAAGCCGAGTACGACACCATCGCCGCCATCAAGCAGGCGGTGTCCATCCCGGTGTTTGCCAATGGCGACATCGATTCACCGGAAAAGGCCCGCTACGTCCTTGACGCGACCGGCGCCGACGGGCTGTTGATTGGCCGGGCTGCCCAGGGGCGCCCATGGATTTTTCGCGAGATAGAACACTACCTGCAGACCGGAGAGAAACTTCCGGGCCTGCCCGTCGGTGAAGTGGAACGCATTCTGCTAGAGCATCTGGCTGCGCTTCACACGTTCTATGGCGACGTGATGGGCGTGAGAATCGCCCGCAAACACGTCGGCTGGTACCTCGCAACGTTGCCGGGCGCCAGGGAGTTTCGCGCCCTTTTCAACCGTTTGGACGATACAGAAGCACAGTGCGCCAACGTTCGGGAGTTCTTTTCCCAGCGCGATAAATCCCGCCCAGCAGGGAACGAAGAAGAGGTGGCCGCATGACGATGATGACTGAGACTTTAGTGAGTGGAACAACACCCGTGAGCGACAACGTCAATTTGAAACAACACCTCAATACGCCGAGCGAAGAGGGTCAGACCCTGCGCGGAAGCGTCGAGAAGGCGTTGCACAACTACTTCGCTCATCTGGAAGGTGCGGCCGTCACTGATGTCTACAACCTGGTGCTCTCGGAAGTCGAGGCGCCGTTGCTCGAGTGCGTGATGAACTACGTCAAGGGCAACCAGACCAAGGCCTCCGAGCTGCTGGGGCTGAATCGCGGCACCCTGCGCAAGAAACTCAAGCAGTACGACCTGCTGTAAGCATCCGAAAAACAAGCGACCTCACTTCAATGCGGTCGTTTTTTTTGCAAAATTCTTTTGCTTTTGATGGAAGTTGAGATGACCGACCAGACGACCCGCCTGCCGATCCGCCGCGCCTTGATCAGCGTATCCGACAAGACCGGCATCCTTGAATTCGCGCGTGAACTCGAAGCCCTCGGTGTCGAGATCCTCTCCACTGGTGGTACGTTCAAGCTGCTCAAGGACAACGGCGTTGCCGCAGTAGAAGTCGCCGACTACACCGGCTTCGCTGAAATGATGGACGGCCGGGTCAAGACACTGCACCCGAAAATCCACGGCGGCATCCTGGGCCGTCGCGGCATCGACGACGCCATCATGAGCGAACATGGCATCAAGCCGATCGACCTGGTCGCCGTGAATCTCTATCCGTTCGAAGCGACAGTTTCCAGGCCGGGCTGCGACCTGCCGACCGCCATCGAAAACATCGATATCGGCGGCCCGACCATGGTGCGCTCCGCCGCTAAAAACCATAAAGACGTCGCCATCGTCGTCAACGCGAGCGATTACCCCAACGTGCTGGAAAGCCTCAAGGCCGGCGGTCTGACCTATGCGCAGCGCTTTGACCTGATGCTCAAGGCTTTCGAGCACACCGCAGCCTACGACGGCATGATCGCCAACTACCTGGGCAGCGTTGACCAATCCGCTGAAACCCTGAGCACCGAAGGCCGCAGTGAATTCCCACGCACCTTCAACACTCAGTTCGTCAAGGCGCAGGAAATGCGCTACGGCGAGAACCCGCACCAGAGCGCGGCGTTCTACGTTGAAGCCAAGCCTGCCGAAGTGGGTATCGCCACCGCGACCCAACTGCAAGGCAAAGAGCTTTCCTACAACAACGTCGCCGATACCGACGCGGCACTTGAGTGCGTGAAGAGCTTCGTCAAACCCGCGTGCGTGATCGTCAAGCACGCCAACCCGTGCGGCGTTGCAGTAAGCCCGGACGCGGAAGGCGGCATTCGTCAGGCCTACGAGCTGGCCTATGCCACTGACAGCGAATCGGCGTTCGGCGGCATTATCGCCTTCAACCGTGAACTGGATGCCGAGACGGCCAAGGCCATCGTCGAGCGTCAGTTCGTCGAAGTGATCATCGCCCCGAGCGTCAGCGCCGAAGCCCAGGCCATCATTGCCAGCAAAGCCAACGTGCGCCTGTTGACCAGCGGCCAGTGGGACGCAGAACGCGCGCCGGCCTGGGATTACAAGCGGGTCAACGGTGGTCTGCTGGTGCAGAGCCGCGACATCGGCATGATCGGCGCCGACGACCTTAAAGTGGTCACCCAGCGCGCGCCGACCGAGCAGGAAGTCCACGACCTGATCTTCGCCTGGAAAGTCGCCAAGTACGTGAAATCCAACGCCATCGTCTATGCCAAGAATCGCCAGACCATCGGCGTCGGCGCAGGCCAGATGAGCCGCGTGAACTCCGCGCGCATTGCTGCGATCAAGGCCGAACACGCCGGTTTGCAGGTGCAGGGCGCTGTCATGGCTTCCGATGCGTTCTTCCCGTTCCGCGACGGCATCGACAACGCGGCCAAGGTCGGCATCACGGCGGTGATCCAGCCAGGCGGTTCGATGCGCGATGCTGAAGTGATCGCCGCAGCGGACGAAGCGGGTATCGCGATGGTCTTCACCGGCATGCGCCATTTCAGGCACTGAGTGCAGCGGCAAGCATCAAGCTGCAAGCGGTAAGTAAAAGCAGATTCGCGTCGCTTTACTCGCCCTTGCAGCCCTATTAATTCAGAGCAATGAGCCGTGATTAAGAGTTGTGCTATCCGCTTTTACTTGCCGCTTGTAGCTTGCAGC
Source organism: Pseudomonas graminis (assembly GCF_013201545.1). Lineage (NCBI taxonomy): Bacteria > Pseudomonadati > Pseudomonadota > Gammaproteobacteria > Pseudomonadales > Pseudomonadaceae > Pseudomonas > Pseudomonas graminis. The sequence goes on along the minus strand of NZ_CP053746.1, from coordinate 2,333,620 downwards.
TTCTCCGAAGGAGTCCTTCTTTGAATATTTTAATCATTGGCAGCGGTGGCCGTGAACACGCTCTGGCCTGGAAGGTCGCGCAGGACGCTCGTGTCGAGAAAGTCTTCGTCGCCCCGGGCAATGCTGGCACTGCCACTGAAGCCAAGTGCGAAAACGTTGCCATCGACGTACTGGCGCTGGAGCAACTGGCGGATTTCGCCGAGAAGAACGTCGCGCTGACCATCGTCGGTCCGGAAGTCCCGCTGGTGGCCGGTGTCGTTGATCTGTTCCGCGCCCGTGGCCTGAAGTGCTTTGGGCCGACCAAGGGCGCCGCGCAGCTGGAAGGCTCCAAGGCATTCACCAAGGATTTCCTGGCGCGCCACAGTATTCCCTCTGCCGATTACCAGAACTTCACCGAAATCGAACCTGCTCTGGCGTACCTGCAAGAAAAAGGCGCGCCGATCGTTATCAAGGCCGACGGCCTTGCAGCGGGCAAAGGCGTCATCGTCGCAATGACCCTCGCGGAAGCGGAAGACGCCGTGCGTGACATGCTGGCCGGCAATGCCTTCGGCGACGCAGGTTCACGCGTGGTGATCGAAGAATTCCTCGATGGCGAAGAAGCCAGCTTCATCGTCATGGTCGACGGCAAGAACGTGCTGCCCATGGCCACCAGCCAGGACCACAAACGCGTCGGCGACGGCGACAGCGGCCCGAACACCGGCGGCATGGGTGCGTACTCCCCGGCCCCGGTGGTCACCGCCGAGGTTCACCAGCGCGTGATGGATCAGGTCATATGGCCGACCGTCAGGGGCATGGCGGCCGAGGGCAACATTTACACCGGTTTCCTCTATGCTGGTCTGATGATCGACAAGGCCGGCAACCCGAAAGTCATCGAGTTCAACTGCCGCTTTGGCGATCCTGAAACCCAGCCGGTGATGCTGCGTCTGCAATCGAGTCTGGTGGCGCTGGTCGAAGCCGCTCTGGCGCAAACGCTGGATACAGTGGATGCTCAGTGGGACCCGCGACCGAGTCTGGGGATTGTGCTGGCAGCTGGCGGTTATCCGGCCGACTACGCCAAGGGCGACGAGATTCACGGGCTGGACGCTGCGGCCGCGTTGCCCGGTAAAGTGTTTCACGCCGGCACGGCGTTGCAGGATGGCCGCATCGTGACCTCCGGGGGTCGGGTGCTGTGCGCGACAGCGCTGGGCGACACCGTTGGCGATGCCCAGAAACAAGCGTACGCACTGGCGGCAAAGATTGACTGGCAAGGTTGTTTTTACCGCAAGGACATTGGCTACCGCGCCATTGCCCGGGAACGCGGCGAAGATCTGGCGTGAATCTCGGCCCACTGGCGGCTCCTCTGGAGCAGCCAGTGGGACCGGCTTTAGCCGGGTAGGCCCAGGATGAGCAATCAGCCAGTGCGCCAGAGTTAAACAGGCTTCATTCACGAAGGGATTTCGCCGTGCGCTGGCTCAGGATTGCCACTCGTTTGACCGTCACATTGCTGACCCTGCTCTGGATATCCTCGGCCACCGCCGAGGTCAGTGCAGGCTGGTCAACCCTTGTCGACGATCAGGCGAACCTGAACCTCAGCGACATCCGCTCCCCCCATTACGAATCCCAGTTCAGCCCGGTCGAACTCGACAAGGTGCGCGCGACTAACCGCGACGCCGCCCTGTGGCTGCACTATCGCCTGCCCCCCACCACCCATGAACAACTGGTGCGGATCTTCGCGCCCGACCTGGCGACGGTCGATATGTACGTGCTCGACGGCGACAGCCTGATCGATCACTCGCGCTCCGGTAACCGGGTGCCGCGAGAAGCCCAACCCCTGCCGTCACTGGACTTTTTGCTGCCAGTGCCCCACAGCGACAAGCCGCTTGACCTGTATTTGCGCCTCAAGTCCGAGCAGGAACTGCGCCCGAACATCACCTTGCAGTCAGCGGTCTCCAGCGCTGCAGACGAGCGCCGACCGCTGCTGCTCGGTCTGTTCTTCGGCTCACTCGCCATGTTGATCGTGCAGAACATCACGCGGTTCGCCCAGTCCCGCTCGATCAGCAGCTTGTGGCTGGCAGCCTGCGAGGCGTTTCTGGGGCTGAGCGCGCTGCTGTTGCTCAACCTTCAGGCGCCGTGGCTGCCGCGCTGGCACCTGGCGCAGACCCCGAGCGCTCACCTCGCCCTGCTCCTCGCTGCCGCGACGGGGCTGATGTACACGTACTGTTTCTTCATTCAGCGCGGGGTCGAGATGCTCAACCGGCTGCTGATGGGCGTGCTGCTGGTGGTCGGCTTCGGCGCGCTGCTGGTGCTGTTCGTTGAAACGCTGCCGCTGAACATCATGACGTTCCTGTTGGTGGCACTGACCACGGTCAGTATCACGCTGGTGTCGATCTACCACCTGCAGAGAGGTTACTCCCCTGCCCGTCCGTTCGTGATCGCCATGATCGCGTTCAATCTCGGCAACCTGGTGGTGCTGCCGGCCATGCTCTGGCTGACGAGCATTCCTGCGCAGACCCTGATCATCGGGGTGCTGGCGGTGTTTTGCCTGTGCGGTTTGCTGATGAGCATCGCCCTCAGCGAGCGTCATCGCAGCATCACCGAAGACAACTTCAGCATCAGCCGTGAGCTGGCGGCCAGCACCGCAGAAATCAATGCCAAGGCCGAGTTTCTGGCGAAGATCAGTCACGAAATTCGCACCCCCATGAACGGCGTTCTAGGGATGACCGAGCTGCTGCTGGGCACGCCGTTGTCGGTCAAACAGCGCGATTATGTGCAGACCATTCACAGCGCCGGCAATGAACTGCTGACCCTGATCAACGAAATCCTCGACATCACCAAACTGGAGTCCGGGCAGATCGAGCTGGACGACGTGCAGTTCGATCTCAACGCAATGATCGAAGACTGCCTGAGTATCTTCCGCGCCAAGGCGGAGCAGCAAAGTGTCGAGTTGATCAGTTTCATCCAGCCCCAGGTACCGCGCGTCATCAGCGGTGACCCGACACGCCTGCGGCAGACGCTGCTCAGTTTGCTGGAAAACGCATTAAAGAAGACCGACGAGGGCGAGATCCTGTTGGTCGTCGCCCTCGACTCTCGCGGTGGCAAGCCACGACTGCGCATCGCCGTACAGGACAGCGGCACGCCGCTGACGCCCAAGGAACGGGACGCGCTGCTGCACGCCGAGCTGCATAGCAAGAACTTCCTGGCGGCCAGCAAGGTCGGCGGTCACTTGGGACTGGTCATTGCCCGGCAACTGATCCTGTTGATGAACGGCGAGTTCGGCATCCAGAGCGGCACCAATCAGGGCAGCACGCTGTGGCTGAGTCTGCCTCTGGATGCGGAACGACTGGAGCAGCCGCCCGCTGATCTGGACAGCCCCCTCCAAGGGGCGCGGGTTCTGGTGGTCGACGACAACGACACCTGTCGCAAGGTACTGGTCCAGCAGTGCAGCGCCTGGGGGCTGAACGTCAGCGCAGTGCCATCCGGCAAGGAGGCCCTGGCGTTGCTGCGCACAAAAGCTCACTTGCGCGACTATTTCGATATTGTCCTGCTCGACCAGAACATGCCCGGCATGACCGGCATGCAACTGGCCGCCAAGATCAAGGAAGACCCGAGCCTGAACCACGACATTCTGCTGATCATGCTCACGGGCATCAGCAACGCGCCGAGCAAGATCATCGCGCGCAATGCAGGGGTCAAACGCATCCTCGCCAAACCGGTCGCCGGGTACACGCTGAAGACAACACTGGCGGACGAGCTCAATCAACGCAACAAAGGCAATGCGCCCTTCTCTGCCGTACCCGGGTTGATCAGCGATATTAACGTGCCCAGCGACTTCCGCATTCTGGTCGCCGAAGACAACAGCATTTCCACCAAGGTCATTCGGGGCATGCTCGGCAAGCTCAACCTGCAGCCGGACACCGCCAGCAACGGCGAAGAAGCGCTGCTGGCGATGAAGACCCAGCGCTATGACCTGGTGCTGATGGACTGCGAAATGCCGATCCTCGACGGCTTTTCGGCGACGCAGCAGTTCCGCGCCTGGGAAACCGGCAACCAACGCATCCGCACCCCTGTGGTGGCGTTGACCGCGCACATTCTGGCGGAGCACAAGGATCGCGCGCGCCAGTCCGGCATGGATGGCCACATGTCCAAGCCGGTGGAGATGTCACAGCTACGCGATCTGGTCGAATACTGGGTGGAGCAACGTGCTCGGGATGAGGCCACCCGCGGCGAAGACCGTTATGAGCAAAACTGACCGCCAAGTGGCCGTGACGGGCTGATAGACTTGGCGCCGTCCCAGTCTGCTGCCATGAGCTCAAACCATGCTTCACGTGCTGTTCAGCGTTTACCTGAAGATGCTGGTGCTCTATAGCCCATTCTTCGTCCTGTCCTGTTTCATTTCCCTGAGCCGCGGTTATTCGCGCAAGGAACGTCGGCACCTGGCGTGGAAAATCGCCTTGGCGACTCTGGTTTCCAGCGTCTTGCTGTACCTGTTCGGACGGGTGATTTTCGGGGTCTTCGGCATCACCGCCGACGCCTTCAGAATAGGCGCCGGCAGCGTGCTCTTCATCTCAGCCCTGGCCATGGCCCAGGGCAAATCCGGCGTGCAGACCGACAACGTTCAGCAGGACGTCGCCATCGTGCCCCTGACCATCCCCATCACCGTCGGTCCCGGCACCATTGGCGCACTGCTGGTCATGGGCATCAGCCAGCCGCACTGGGATGACAAACTCACCGCCATCGTCAGCATTGCGCTGGCCAGCCTGACGGTGGGGGTCATTCTTTATCTGTCCAACAGCATCGAGCGTATTTTGGGGGATCAGGGGCTACAGATCGTCAGCCGCCTGATGGGGCTTTTCGTTTGTGCCCTCGCGGCCCAGATCATCTTTACGGGCATCAAAGGCTACCTGCTGACCTGAGGCGCGCTCAGAGCGCAAAGGTCTGGACGGCCAGCGCTCCCTGGGCATCGAGCTCCCTTGCGACGGTATCGCGATGCTTCGCATAATCCAGACGGTCAAAACGGTAGACCCCTCCCGTGATACGCAACGTCAGCTCACCGCGTGAGTCAGACCAGAAGTCGAAATCCCGCGTCTCGACGATACCTGTCATCTGGATGCCGCACAGCAGCACCATCAAAGCACCTGTTGAATCCACTGCGCACGGTATGACCTGGAAACCTGCGATGACGCTGTGCCCGTTGATGCTTTCAAAAAAGTGCTCCGCGTGGTGGTGAATCTGCATGGCCTGAAGCGACGCCTTCGCCTGTCGCGCCAACCGAGCGGAGCCGCGTGATTCGATAACACTGAAGCTGATTTCCTCCAGTTCCGATGCGCTCCCGATCACCATCGGTTCATGAATGATCGGGCTCAGTTTCCTGAAGCTTCGCTGCTCCAGTGCCTTGCCATACCGGTATGCCCAGTAGGTGAAATGTTCATCCCGACTGACTTTACCCGCCACACGCTCGGCTCGCAGCAGGCAGTCAAATAGATCCGCGCGGTCCTGCTTCTTGATATCGGCGGACAACGATACCAGACCGTTACCAACCACCGCGCCTGTAGCGCTCATGTGTCATCTCCTGCCAATGCACACACTAACGTGGGGCGACGATCTTCCAGTGCCTGGCTGACGTTTTTGCGCAGGGGCGTGTAAACCAGGTCCATCAGCCGCAGCGAATAGAAGCGCAGGTCGATATTGCCAACGATGTCGGCGGGATGGAGTGTTTCGAACAGAAAGTCATTCTTCAGTGCAGTCCGGTGAGCAAAACTGATGAGGGCAACGGACAGCGCTGCGTTCTCGTTCAGGAAAGCGATCTGCAGCACCACCTTCTGCCCACGTTGCACATCGCCGGATTTCGGAACGATCGGTTCAAGCGCATGACCGGCAAGCAGTTCGACCGCTGGCTGAATGGGCTGGCTTGAGAATGAGCGCTTCAGGACAGACTCTCCGTCAACCAACATGTCGTTGGGCATGAAAAGCGGCCAGTTGCTCTTCAACCATGTCCACACCGAGCCCGGCCCGAGGTCCAGCGCTGGGCAACTCAGCGTTTCATGGGTGTTCAGCGCCCAGCCGAAGCGGATCAAGGCAGCCAGCCAGGTGTCGTGCCACGCGGAGGATGGTGCGAAGCGGGGGTGTCTTTTGGTCGCTGCAAGCTGTGCATAGAGTGCGCAATCAGCTGCGTCACTTTTCTGTAGATCAGTGCAGGCACGGTGCATGAACAACAAGCACCCTGCGCTGACCTGCGTTTCGATCATTCCCTGATGCATGGCACATCTCCTTGAGAAGGAGGCGACGAGCGCCTCCTGCCAACTGATCAAATCTCGAATTCCTCGATGGCGGCGGAGGCGCTCTTGTTCAAACGCTGCCGGATCTGTGTACGCAGTGACGCGTAGAGGCGTGTGTCCAGCACCAGATGGTTCTCACCCCGGAAAGCGGTGACTTCAGCACTGTTCCATTCCCAGAAGAGGACGTTGGTGACGGCCGAATCGGTGGAGAAACTGACCGCACCCATTGCCAGATTGACAGTGCCGTCGCTGGATTCGGAACAGGCGCCGATGCGGAAATTCGCGCCACGGTGGGTCTTGGTCTGACGCTCGAAAATTCGCAGCGGTTTTTCCTGAGCCTTCAGCGCGGCCACGGCATCACCCGCGACTTTCAACATGGCGACGGACGCGGGACCTGGCAGCGCTGCGGCTGCGATGGCGGAAGAGATGATCTCAAGCCCCGCTTGCTCCATGCTGAATCGACGGTGCGTCGAGTAATAGCGACTGTACCTCCAGTTGGTGGAAAACCAGCCCAGCGCCGTCAACACATCGTTGTACTGCTTGTACCACTGCTCGCTTTGCTTCTCCGGGTTGAACGCTTTGTTGGCGACCAGCGTCGCGAACAGAAGGGAGTCCATGACGTCTTCTTTGTTCTGCCGCGAAACGCCTTCTGCGAAGGCCAACAAGTTGCTGCCTACAACTGCAGCCTGGCTCGGTTCTTCCAGCAGGCGTGGCACCGGGGCATCCATTGCCGAGACGTGCTCGATCAACGAGTGGGTGCAGTTGGCCAACTCGCAATGGTTGATGAAAGCGCTACGTTCAGCGGAGGTCATGCTTGTGTCGTGTTTCATTCGTCAATCCTTTAACTGGTGGGTACGTCCGTCGTGGACACCTCCGAGATTAACGAACATTTCCCGGCGCGCCACCCGTGGTTCGGGAGACGGTTCGGCACATTCAGACAAGTGTTAATACGGAGCGACTGCACCGTGCCCTAATCCTGGGAGAAGCAAAATTCAATCAAAGCAAAGGGTTGGGAGAGGCGCCATGGGAAGCTGCAGAAGCGGGCGACGCGCGCAGTCGCCTCCCGCCTGACGCTTCTGCAAGCGGCTGGATCGGTTTCGCCATCGACTGGCTGATTGGCCTGCGTCAGCTATGAGACAAATCCCACAGCGCAAACCGAACCGTAGCTCAGGTCGGCTTGGCGCCGTACCAACGCGGCGTGTAGACCCACGACTCACCATTGGCGCGCGGGAACACGCAGGTCAACGACGACCCCACCAGCACCATCGTGCGCATGTCGACGTGCTCCGGCGTCAGCTCGCCGAGGGTGATGACCCGCAACGTCTGCGCTGGCCGACCCACATCACGTCCCAGGGTCACCGGGGTTTCCGGGCCGCGATGCTGGCGCACGATTTCCAGGGCACGCCCCAACTGCCATGGGCGGGAACGCGAGATCGGGTTGTAGAACGCCAGCGCCAGATCGGCCTGACAGGCCAGATCCAGGCGCTTCTCGATGACCTCCCAGGGCTTGAGGTTGTCCGACAGGGACATGACGCAGAAGTCATGACCCAACGGCGCACCCGCCAGCGCGGCGGTTGCCAGCGAGGCTGACACGCCCGGCAGTATGTGCAAGTCCACCCGGTGCCAGTCGGGATTACCCGATTCGTGCAGCGCTTCCAGCACCGCTGCAGCCATGGCGAATACGCCGGGGTCACCCGATGAAACCACCACCACCGAACGGCCTTCAGCGGCCAGCTCGAAGGCATGCCGGGCGCGGAGCATTTCTTCGCGGTTGTCAGTGCAGTGCAGCACTTGGTCGGCGCGGAACGGCCCGGCCATGCGTACGTACGTCTCATAGCCGAGCACATCGTTGGCACGCGCCAGCTCGGCCTTTACGGCGGGAATCATGAAGTCGGTCGCGCCGGGGCCGAGGCCGATGACCGCCAGCCGCCCCCGTGCAAAGCCGATGTGTGAAATGTCCAAAGGTTGCGGCGCGACGGCAATGGCGATGCCCGCCGCCGGGGTGAGCGGTGGCAACAGCTGCGGCAATACCTGCTGGGTCATTTCCGCAGGAGTACCGCCGGCGGTGAAACGCAGCGCAACGCCCAGTGATTCGGCAGCCGCGTGCAGAGAAGGATTGGCCATTTCGGCCTTGCTGGCCAGCAGGCAGCCCAGCGCCTGCACGGCAATGCGCGAATCATGCAGCGCGGCTTTCACGGCATCGGCCACTGCCTCGCCGGAATCGGCCAGATCCCCGCTCAGCGCCACCAGCACGTTGCGTGGGTAGATCAACAATTCGTGGTCGCTGAGTTCTCGCTCGGCATAGCCGACGTGGATCGCCAACTGCGCCTGATCATCTTCAGGCAACTGCGCCTGAGCCAGCCAGGGCGCGACCCCCTCGATGCGCACGCTTTCGCCCGACAGCAAATCGCTGACAAAGCGCTTGCCCAGCTCCAGATCACCCAATGCATAACCAGCTGGCGGATTGAGCAGGCAGGTGCCGAAGCGCAACTCGCCGCTGGTGGTAATAGCCGCTGCGGTGTTCAGCGCGGCCGCGATTTCCCGGGCCATCACATTGACGCCGCCCAGTCCTCCCAGCAGCGGCACGACTGCGCTGCCATCTTCAGCGACGGCCAGCACCGGCGGCTCGACGCCCTTTTCCAGCAACACCGGCGCCAGCGTGCGGATGACGATGCCCGCTGCGCACAGCGCAATGATCGGCGTGTCTTGCTGATAAAGCTGGCGCAGCGTCGCACCAAATTCCGAGTAGCTGCGGTCGGCGTCTTCGATGCGTTCGGCCAGCCCGTAAATCAGCGCTTGGGGGTACAGCTGCTGGATACGTCGCGCCGTCGCCAGCGCGCCTTTGCCCAGAATGACAATCGCCGGGGCCTTGATGTTGGTCGTGCCCATCAGCCTTGCCACCGTTCGCCGGGGACAATGATCAGAGAAAAATAGGGCGACGACATCGGGTCAACCTCGGCCAGCGGCACGATCTTCTGATTGACCATGGTTGCGCGCTCGACGTACAGCGCGCGATCCGCCAGGCCGGTTTCAATCAGCACCTGACGTACTTTCGGCAGGTTGCGCCCCAGTTTCATGATCACCGCAGCGTCGGCATCCTGAAGCTTGCGTTTCAGCTCTTCGGCAGACAACACACCGGACAGCACCGACAGGCTTTGATTGCGGTACACCAGCGGCGCGCCCAGCACCGACGCGCCGCCGAGCATCGAACAGACGCCCGGGATGACTTCGGCGTCGTAGTGATTGGCGAGACGATCGTGCAGGTACATGTACGACCCATAGAACATCGGGTCGCCTTCGCAGATCACCGCCACGTCGCGGCCGGCGTCCAGGTGCGCGGCCAGATCGGCGCTGCAGCGATCGTAGAACTCGCTGATCACCCGCTCGTAGGACATCGGCGCGGGCAGCGCCTCGGTGGTCACCGGGTACACCAGCGGCATCAGCGTCTGGGCTTGCTGCAAGTGGCCTTCGATGATGCCGAACGCATTGCCCTTCTTGCCCTTGGCGACGAAGTACGCGACCACCGGCGACTCTCGCAGCAGGCGCAGCGCCTTGACGGTAATGAGTTCCGGATCACCCGGCCCCACGCCCAGGCCAATCAGACGACCGCGTGGTGCCATCATTCGATCTCCGTGGCGAGTGAGTTGACCGCCGCGGCAGCCATGGCGCTGCCACCGCGACGGCCCTGCATGATCACGTAAGGCACGCCGCGGCTGTCGGCAGCCAGCATGTCCTTGGATTCAGCGGCGCCGACGAAACCCACTGGAAACCCGAGGATCAGCGCAGGTTTCGGCGCGCCGGCATCGAGCATTTCCAGCAGGTAGAACAGCGCAGTCGGTGCGTTGCCGATCACTACAACCGCCCCTTCCAGGTGCGGGCGCCAGAGCTCCAGCGCCGCCGCCGAGCGGGTGTTGCCCAGCTCACGGGCCATCTCGGGCACGCGTTCGTTTTTCAGGGTGCAGATCACCTGGTTGTTAGCGGGCAGCCGCGTGCGCGTGACCCCTTCGGCCACCATGTGCGCATCACACAGAATCGGCGCACCGGCGGCCAGCGCGCGGCGACCTGCCGTGCCTGCACCGGGCGAAAAACGCAGGCCTTCGACGGCATCGACCATGCCGCAGGCGTGAATCACCCGTACGGCGAGTTTTTCCAGGTCGGCCGGGATGGAATCGAGCCGGGCTTCGGCACGAATGATCGCGAAGGAGTTGCGGTAGATCTCCTGGCCGTCGCGGATGTAATCAATCATGGGTGTTGCTCCGTGAGTCGGCGGTCAACAACGCGCCGACTGCTTCAATAGTGAGGTCACGTGCATGCAGATCGCCGAACCCGGACATTCCTGCATGACGAAAATAAAGGTCGTAACGACCGGGCGACGCTGCCAGCAGGGTCACCGGCATCACGTGCGCAGCAGCGCATGAACGCGCGCAGCCGGACAGATGTACCGCGCGGCTGATGGCGTTTTCTTGCAGCAACGTCGCCAGGCGCAGCCCGTCGGCCTTGGTGTCGGCCAACCCTTTAGCGCAGGCAGCGGAGCCGGTGCAGGCGACAATTTTGGTCAGCGACTGAGTAGCATCGACGAGCAAGCCCGCATTGCTCAAGCCATCCATCACGGCTGCCGACTTGGCTGTCGGGACATTTCGCAGCATCAGGCTCTGCCACGGTGTCATGCACAACTGACCGTCGCCGAACGCAGTCGCCAATCGGGCGGCTTCACGCAACATGGACGGCCGCAGACGCCCCAACGGCACGCCCGCGCCCACCGCCACGATGCCGGCTGATGCCTGGGGATACGTGCTGATGTGCGCAAAAGATCGTGCAGGCGCGCGCCGCCAGTCGGTTACTTTTCGATCAATCACCAGTCGCTGCGGCAAATGCCCGGCAACGTGTTCGATGAATTGCGCAACGGTGACTTCTTTCAGCAAGTCCCGCATGCGTGCCTGATCGGGGCGAGCGAGAGCCAGGAATGTTTCCAGTACCGCAACGACCAACGCGTGCGCTGCATCCGGCGCCACCGCAGCCACCGGCGACTCGGTGGCCGAACAGCCCGCCAGCCCAAATCCCAGCAGCGTCTGGCCGTCGACCTGCAACGCGGACAGCCAGAGATCATGGGGATGCTCAAGCATCGCCAAGCCCTCGCCGCCGTCCAGCGACAGCGCGAACTTGGGCGACAGTTCATGGAAACGCGGGTGGTGCTCAAGAGAATGCAGGATCTGCCCGGCCAGCGGACGCACATCCAGCAGCTGCTGCGGATCGAGGCCTGCGGTGGGGCTGAGCATCAGATTGCGTACGTCGTCGCTGGCCGGATTGCTCGGCCCCAGACCGGCATCGAGCAGGCGGGCAATCAGCCCGTCGTGGTCGGCGCCGATGCCGCGAATCTGCAGGTTGCCCCGATTGGTCGCCTCGATCACGCCACCTGCGAACCCCTCGGCGGCACTTGCCACGGCCAGCGCCTGATCCGCTGAAAGCACCCCGCCCGGCAGCTTGATCCGGCAGATCCCGCCATCCAGCGCCGGGACGATACGCAGCAACCCCGGACAAGCCGAGGGGCGAAGGGGCGTAGCGGATAGGCGAGCGGACAACGGCTCGGTCAATGGGTCACCTGGTGCGAACGGGCGGACGCGTAGAGAAACGAAAAGTTACAGGGGCCGTATTATGCCTGCTTTGGCCGTTACCATGAAAAGACGCTCTGTCGGATTCATAAAGCCATACGAACCGGGCCCGCCAGCGCGGTATCATGCCGGCCACTTTCACGGGCCGATATGACAGGCCTGTCGCACGTATTTGGTGGAGGGCAATTCATGTCACCGTGGCTGACAGTCGTGGGAATCGGTGAGGACGGGTATAAAGGTCTGGCCCGGAACGCTCGGCACGCGCTGTTGCAGGCGCGGCAGGTGTTTGGCGGCGCACGGCAGCTGGCCTTGCTGCCGCCGTGCATCCAGGCCGAGCAGCGCCAGTGGCCGAGCCCGTTTTCCCTGAGCCCGGTGCTGGAACAGCGCGGCGCCCCGGTCTGCGTGCTGGCCAGCGGCGATCCCATGTTGTTCGGCGTCGGCGCAAGCCTGTCGAAACACGTCCCCCTCGCTGAGATGCGGGTAATTCCCGCGCCCTCTTCCTATTCGTTGGCGGCGGCCCGTCTGGGTTGGGCGTTGCAGGACGTGGTAACGCTGTCAGTCGTCGCCCGTCCCGTCGCCGCGTTGAATGCCCACCTGCAAAACGGGCTGCGCCTGCTGGTGCTGAGCAACGACGGCTCTAGCCCGGCGGCTATCGCGGCGCAGCTCCGCGACCGCGGCTTTGGCCCGAGCCGTATGATCGTCCTCGAACACTTGGGCGGTAGCGCCGAGCGACAGATCGAAGGCACCGCCGGTGAGTGGAGCCCCGCCGACATCGCGGCGCTGAACCTGGTCGCCATCGAGTGCCGCGCACAGCCTGATGCACTGCGTCTGTCGCCACTCGGCGGTCTGCCGGACGAGGCGTTTCGGCATGACGGTCAGCTCACCAAACGCGACGTGCGCGCGATTACCCTGGCTCGCCTCGCGCCCGTTCCCGGCGAATTGCTGTGGGACGTGGGCGCGGGATGCGGCTCCATCGGCATCGAGTGGATGCGTGCGCACTCGACCTGCCGTGCCATCGCTGTTGAGGCCGATGAGGGACGGCAACACCTGATCGAATTCAATCGCGATGCACTGGGCGTGCCCGGTCTTCAACTGATTCGCGGACGCGCCCCCGATGCGCTTGAGGGCCTTGAGCAGCCGGACGCCATCTTCATCGGCGGCGGCGTGACGCGGGAAGGTGTGCTGCACGCATGCTGGCAAAACCTGCGTTCGGGCGGGCGGTTGGTGGCTAATGCGGTCACGCTGCAAAGCGAGGCGATGCTGGTGAACTGGCGCGAGCAGCATGGAGGTGAACTGACCCGCATCCATCTGGCCCACGCCAAACCGCTGGGCGAATTCGACACCTGGCGTCAGGCGCTGCCGATCACCCTGCTCGAAGCGATCAAACCCTGATGCGCGACGAAACCGCCGAACAACCCGCTCCGCTGCGCAGTGGCTTGACCACCGGCAGCTGCGCCACGGCGACGTCCCTCGCCGCCGCGCGCCTGCTGCTGGCCGGCGAAACCAACGATGCCATCGACATCACATTGCCCAAGGGCAAGTCCGTGCAGATGCGCCTGGAGTTCTGCCGGCTGATTGCAAGCGGCGCCGAGGCCGGCACGCTCAAGGATGCCGGGGATGACCCGGACGTGACCCACGGCGCGCTGGTGTCTGCCCAAGTCAGGCTGATCCATGAGCCTGGCGTGCGATTTGTGGCGGGCGAAGGCGTCGGTACCGTCACCCGCCCGGGTCTGGTGCTGGGTGTCGGCGAGCCGGCGATCAATCCGGTGCCGCGCAGGATGATGGCCGAACACCTCACGCAACTGGCGCAAGACGTCGGCTATAGCGGCGGGTTTGAAGTGACGGTTTGCGTCGAAAACGGCAGCGCGCTGGCGCTGAAAACCATGAACCCGCGGCTGGGAATTCTCGGCGGCCTATCGATTCTGGGCACCAGCGGCATCGTCCGGCCCTTCTCCTGCGCGGCGTACATCGCGTCGATCCACCAAGGCATCGATGTCGCTCGCACCAACGGTTACCAGCACATCGCCGCCTGCACCGGCAACGCCAGCGAAGACACGATGCGTCGGGTGTATCAAATCCCCGACATCGCACTGATCGAGATGGGGGATTTTGTCGGCGCCGTGCTCAAGCACCTGCGCAAAACCCCGGTCGAGCGGCTGAGCGTCTGCGGCGGCTTTGGCAAGATCAGCAAGCTGGCGGCGGGCCACATGGACCTGCACAGCCGCCATTCCAGTATCGATCTGGTTCAGCTCGCGCGATGGGCCGCCGACGTGGGCGCGGACGCCGAGCTGCAACAACGCATTTGCGGGGCCAATACCAGTCAGCAAGCGCTGGCCATGGCCTCGGCCGTCGGCATCGCGCTGGGTGATGCGGTGTGTCAGCACGCGCTGAATTTCGCCCGCAGCGTGGTGCCTACACAGGTTCAGGTCGAGGTCTTTGCCATCGACCGACAGGGCGGGATCGTCGGCCACGCGGGAGGCTTCATTTGAAACCACACACCGTAAAACGCGTGTTGTTGCTCGGCGGCGTCACCGAAGCACTGGTGATCGCCCGCACGCTTGGCCCTCAGCATATTTACAGCCTGGCAGGCGTGGGCCGCGTGCCCACCGACTTGCGCTGTGAAGTCCGTGTCGGCGGGTTCGGCGGCGCTGAAGGTTTGGCAAACTTCGTACAGCAGACAGGCATCGATCTGATCCTGGATGCGACTCACCCTTACGCTGCGCAGATCAGCCAGAACGCAGTGGCTGCTTCAAAGATGACCGGTGTCCCCTGCTGGGCATTGCGTCGCCCGGCGTGGCAGGCAGGGCCGGACGATGACTGGCGCGAAGTCGCGGACTGGGCAGAATTGATCGCCGCCCTCGCTCCCTTTCAGCGCCCCCTGTTCACCTTGGGCCGCGAACCTTTGCAGCATCTGCACGAGATTCCACCCCATCAGTTCTGGACGCTACGGGCCCTGGACATTTACCCCGGCAATGAACGCTGTGAAGTCATCGGCGCGCGTGGGCCTTTCCTTCTCGAAGAAGAGCGCGAGCTGTTCGAGACTCGCAACATCGACGTCCTCATCAGCAAGAACAGCGGCAGCACGGCGACCGAGCCGAAGCTGGAAGTGGCACGGCAGCGCGGGATGCCGGTGTTGGTATTGAAGCGGCCGGTGTTGCCGGAGGTGGATCGGGCGTTCTGGAGTGTGGGTGAGGTGCTGGATACGTTGCGGGACGTGGGCTGACGCGGGTCGAAGATACCGTGAAAATCGTCTGGGTTTGCGGATCGGTCTGACTTCCACCGTCTGACTCGCCTGACATCGGAAATGTATCCTCCGGGATACCTTTCCCGTATGATTTTTTTCGAACGATCCACCTCATTCAACAAGTGGTTGACGTCTTTGAAGGACAAGACCGGGCAACAGCGCATCATTGCGCGGATTCGATCAGCACAGCGAGGCAACTTTGGAGATTGTGAATCAGTAGGTAGCAGCGTTTTTGAAATGCGTGTTCACTACGGGCCGGGTTATCGAATTTATCTGACCCGCCATGGGAACGCGATCTATCTGCTTCTAGTTGGTGGGGACAAATCGACTCAGAAAACGGATATCAGACGTGCCAGGGAAATGGCGGAACGCCTCACGGCGAGGGAACAATGATGAAAGAAGAATTCAAACCGTTCGACGCAGCGGAATACTTGGAGACGGTTGAAGACATGGCGGGCTATCTCGATGCCTGTCTCGATGAGGACACCGGTGACGGCATGCTAGTCCGACTGGCCCTGAAAGACATTGCGCGCGCATATGGGATGACGCAGATTGCACGCGACACGGGTTTAGGCCGCGAAAGTCTGTACAAGGCATTAGGCAGAGGCGGCAACCCCGAATTCGCCACCATCATGAAGGTCATCAAAGCCTTGGGCCTGAAACTCCACGCTTCCACCGCCTGAAACCCTGCTGAACCCTTCCTGAACCAAACCCGCCGCGCGACATAACGTCGCGGGCGGGCTTTTTACATCTGGCGGCCGATCAGGCTAAATGGCCGACATGAAAAAACAACAAGATCAAATCATCACGCAGAAGCGGCGCCGGGCCTTTGCCTGGGTGGCCTGTTTCACGTTGCTGTTCGGCGTGCTGGCGATGCCGATGACGCCCACCATGCCGCGCCCCGAGGGTGAGCGGCTGGTCTGGGGAAGCGCCTGCACTGGCGCTGCGTCCCGACTGGCCAATACGCCCGTTGAAGTCATCGATAAACAATCGCCCTATCACCCCGACATCGCGTTCATGCGGCATTGCGACTGCTGCACCCACGCCACGCCATTGGTTGCGGTACCGACCAGCGTCGGTTTAGGGCTCTTTGCCCTCATCGAACCGGTGCGCTTCCCTGTCGCGGTATTGGTGCTGCGCGCGCCGCCTCGTCAGCACTGGCCTGACCGTAATCCGCACGCGTCACCCCGGGTCTGATGTGTCGATCGTGCCGTCGCGTACCTGAATGAACCCGGAGACCTGCGTAGATGCTGAACAAAATCCTCGTGCTGATCGCCCTTGCGCTGCCAGCCGCTTTCGTTGAAGCCCAGGATTACGCCAAGGGGCAACTGCGCGTTGCGCAACCATGGTCAATGGCATTACCGCCCAACGCGCCCACCGTCGCGGCCTATTTTGTGATCACCAACAGCGGCCCCGACACCGATAGGCTGGAAGCGGTCGACAGCCCCATCGCCGGTGCCGCCCAGTTGCACGAGCACATCAATCAGAATGGACTGATGAAGATGCAGCACGTCGAGACGGTGGATGTCCCTGCCGGGGGCACCGTGACATTCGCGCCCATGGCCTATCACGTCATGTTGCTGGACCTGAAAGACCGCAGCCGACTTATCGACGGTCAGACCTTCCCGCTGACCCTGCATTTTCAAA
The DNA here is from genome assembly GCF_013201545.1 of Pseudomonas graminis. Classification (NCBI taxonomy): domain Bacteria; kingdom Pseudomonadati; phylum Pseudomonadota; class Gammaproteobacteria; order Pseudomonadales; family Pseudomonadaceae; genus Pseudomonas; species Pseudomonas graminis. The sequence continues at coordinate 2,316,866 of NZ_CP053746.1, read as the reverse complement.
AAGCGGGCGACCTCACCGTCGACGTTGTGGTACTGAAACAGCCACCCGATGCTGCCGCTCCGGCCCACGCCCACTGACCCGCCGAAGACCGACACCGCCCACCTTGAACCGCCTGCCCGCGACCCGCGCCAGATCCGCCCCCGCCCCTCGTCATCCGCAGGGCGCCTGGCTGAGCCTGTTCGCCATGCTGATGATCTTCATCGGCCCGCTGATTTCGCAATCCATGCCCATGGAGCATCACAGCGGCATGGCGATGCCTGCGTCGGCATCCATGTCGATGTCGATGCACGGCGAAATGGACATGTCGGCGTCGATGGACCTGGAGATGGGCGCGGGTGAGCACAGCGGCCATGCCAAGGTCGAGCAGAACGTCGGCGTCGATCACATCATCTGGGCAAAGTGCGGGTATTGCACGCTGCTGTTCAGCTGCCCGGCGCTGACCAAAACCGTGGCCGTCCTGGCGCCTGTCCCGCCGAGACCCGCCGACTTCTACAACGAGGCCACCCAACTCGGCCACGCCCAGCGCAGCGTCTTCCTTAACGCCCGCAGTCGCGCACCGCCCTTCTCGTCAGTCGCCTGAATACCAAATTTAATCGCACCCGCTGACGGCTTTATGGCCGTCCGCGGGTTGCGGCGTGTTTTCCCTGACGGGAGCGTTGCACCATGTCCAAACCGAATGTGTCTTTCTACAACCTGGCGTGGCGATGGCATTTCTATGCCGGCCTGTTCGTCGCGCCATTCATGATCCTGCTGGCGGTCACCGGGATCATCTACTTGTTCAAGCCGCAGCTTGACGCGCTGATGTACGGCGACCTGCTGACGGTCAAACCCGCTCACCACTCACTCAGTGCCGACGACCTGCAAAAGCGCGTGCTGACGACTTATCCGCAGGCCCAGGTGAGCAAATACCTGCCGCCGCTGAATGCCGAGGGCAGCGCGCAGTTCGTGGTCAACAATGACGGCCGCGAGGTGAACGTGTTCATCGATCCGTACAGCGGCACGGTGCTTGGCACTCAGGACGCAAAGCAAAACCTGCAAGCCATCGCGCGCGAACTGCACGGCGAACTGATGATCGGCACGGTCGGCGATCGGCTGGTAGAACTGGCCGCCGGCTGGGGCATCGTGTTGGTGGTTTCAGGTGTGTATCTGTGGTGGCCGCGAGGTCGATCACCGGCCGGCGTGCTCTGGCCTCGCGTCAGCGCGCGAGGTCGCATTCTCTGGCGTGACCTGCACGCGGTGACCGGATTCTGGGGGTCGGTGGCGCTGCTGTTCATGCTGCTGAGCGGCATGACCTGGACCGGCATGTGGGGAAAGGTCTACGCCGATGTCTGGAACACTTTTCCGCCGGCCATGTGGAATGACGTGCCCAAGTCGGGCAAACAGGCTGGCGCCTTGAACAGTGCCAGCGCGCAAACGGTTCCGTGGGCCATGGAAAACACGCCGATGCCGGTGTCGTCGGGGGATCACGCCGAGCACATGAATCACGCGCACATGTCCAGCGCTCCTGCGGCGCCGGGCATTTCCCTTCAGCAAGTGGTGGACATCGCCAGGGCGCGCAACATCGAGCCGGGCTACAGCATCACCCAACCGAAAACGGCTGACGGCGTGTTCACCGTTTCCGTGTTCGCCGATGACCCGCGCAACGACGCCACGCTGCATGTGGATCAGTACACCGGCAAGGTGCTGGCGGATGTGCGTTACAGCGATTACAGCACCGTGTCCAAAGCCACCGAACTGGGCGTAATGCTGCACGAAGGCAAGATGTACGGCTGGGTAAACCAGCTGCTGATTCTGTTCATCTGCCTGATGGTGCTGCTGAGTTCGGTGAGCGGGATCGTGATCTGGTGGAAGCGTCGCCCGCAAAACGGCTTCGGCGTTCCGCCCCTGCGTCATGACCTGCCACGCTGGAAAACCGCAACAGTAGTGATGATCCTGCTGGGCCTCGCGTTTCCGCTGGTGGGCGTTTCAATGCTGGCGGTGTGGCTGCTCGATCGAATAGTGCGTTCGCGCTTTGCCAAAACAGCGACAACAGCTTAGATTGCGTCTCGCGGGGCCTGGAACCCTCTTTGGGTGGTTTAGTGATGAATTCCTCCTCATTCCGGGTTTCAGGTTCCGCACCTGTTTTTTCTGTTCATTAAATGCCCTCCTCCTCCGCGAAAAATCCTACCTGCCTGGTTGCGTTTCCTTCGCGTCCAGAGCTGTCCCCACCTACAGACGCACGCCTCACGCCTTGACTACATGAAACGAGTCGCCGAACCCGTCGGTTCTGCGAGTCATCCCTCATGTATATGAACAGGCGCCATGAATTCCACGAACGTTACCGCTACACCCCTGCTCGACGTCGACAGCTCTGCCTTGACGATTTACACCCTTCCCGATTTCAACCAGGCCCTGGAGCAGACGCTCACTGACTGCCTTCGCCTGAGCCACCCCGAGCTCGCGTTTGATTACGCCAGTGCATGGCTTGTCTGCCAGGAGCGAAGCATCGAACCCGGCGTCACGGAAGTCACCACCCACAGCCCGCTGCTTGCCAGCCTGACAGCGCACTTCACCGGGTTCTTTCGGTGGCAGAACGTCGTGTCTGCCGGGCTCTACACCACTGAGTTTCCTTCGCCGGAAACGTCCCCCATTGGCGGGCTGGACCGCGACGCACTGGCTGCTCTTTATGCAGCCGTCGCGCAAGATCTGCCCGATCGCTATAAACAAACACTCTCGGATCACTGGGCAGAGGTTCAGCCCTCCGGAAAAACGCGGCGTGAGGACTTCCTCGCGGACCGGGTCAAACTGCTCAGGCTGGAAGGCCAGATGCGGGTCGAAAAAGGCGAGTTTCGTCCGCATCTGTTCAGCATGCTCAACGCCACACTGGATTACGGCATGGACACCTCGGCTGATCCCCTGCAGAAACACGACGTGTTCAACCTGTGGCTGGGGACGAGCTCTACTGCACTTTTTCCCCTGACCGGGGCATTTGTGATCACCGAGCAACGCACCGATCAGGTGCCGGCAACCGACGACGAGTCAGTCGGCGAGGTCGTTCTTTACACCCCTGCTGGCAGTCTGGAACGTTTCGATTCAGTGCATCAGCTCACCGACACCCTCACCCGTCGGCTTGCCGACACAACTCAACGCCGCCAATTGCTGGGCCATCTCAGGCTGGACGACGTTGTCGCAATGGCGCTTCCCAATTCTGACAGTGAGCAGCCCCCCATACGCTGGGGCTTGCAAAAGCTGGGCAATAATTTCATGAGCCTGCTGCTGACCTCGCAGGTCATCAAACAGAAGGCAGACTTCGATCACGCGGTGAACATCGCTCAGTCCCTGAGTCTCAATCCACCGTCCTTTCAGCGCCTCATTCTAGACTTGATGGCATCGGATCAACTGTTCGATAACCACCGCATCGAGCAACAGCTGGACTGTGATGTGGTCCGCGAACAGATGCCCGACTGGTGGGGAAAAATGAGTGAGGAGCAGCAGGTCGAATGGACCCGCGATGCGACGGCTTACGCTCAGTCTATCCAGTCCATTCGGCGCATCAGCCTGGACCACTTCAACACGCCGCAAGCTGACAGCGCCCACGTCATCACCGCATACGTCGATGCAACGGTCACCGCCGCACTGGCAGAGAAAAACATTCAACTGTCGCCCCGACAGATTCTGGTAACCGCGATGTTCCACCAGCCCATCCCGGCGCGCTTTTACCCTGTCACCGTGCTGGAAACCGAGACTCACTCGCAGACCTTCTCGCTGCACGCACTGGCCCACGACAACACACTGCGGGCGACAGCTCAGGATGCCAGCGAGTTGCGGGTTGCAGACGAACACGGTGTAGCGATACCGGGACTCTCAGAGGCGTTCGTGAAAGAACTACTGGCGCGAATCGAGATTCCAAAGCGGCTGGATGACTACCTTGCCGAACACCTTGATCACTCCGAGTACGCTGTGCAGTTGAAGCAACAGCACCGCGAGTTGCTGTTGGCACGACTGGGCATGGCGTATAGGGAGAGTCAGCTCAACGGATTTCCCGAGAATCGTCTGCGCTGGATCAAAGCGGCACTGGACGGCCCCGATTCGGAGCAGCGTCAGAAGGTGGACGGGGTCAGCATCGAAGTACGATTACTGCACATCGGTGGGGTCAAGATCCCGGACGTCATGCTGATTGCCCCGGCCGGCAGATTCGACAAGGGGCCTCTGGCCCTTTGCACCCTCAATGCGCCAGATAACGTGGTGTTCCGCGCCTTCAACAGCATGTTCCACCTCACACAGACTTTTCTGGAACACGACACGTACAAATCCTACATGGCGAGGCTGCTGCCCCTGTCGGACAGGCGCCAGGCTCGGCAGATGCTCGATTATGAGGAGTGGCTCAAGCACTGGCGCCTCCCTGACGTACTGACGTCGCTGCCGGGGCCGGTTCCCGTTCCGTCCCACTTGACGCACCCCGTGGTGTTTGTGCCGCAGAAGGGCGATCTGTTGGACGAGTATTTCGCCGTCAGGATCCGCCAGTTGAAAGAGCAGGCGAAATCGCTGCTGACCCCGCCCGACGATGGCGGGTCCCGCTGGCAAAACTTCGACATGGCCGTGAGCGTGTCGCTGTTGCTGTTGCCCGCGCCCGTCATGATTCCCCTCGCCCTCGGAATGGGACTGGCTAATGCCTGGAGCGGCTTTCAGAAAGTGAACGAAAACGACTGGGACGGTGCCGCACAGGAATTCCTCGACGCCGCCGGATATCTGCTGACGGCGGGTATCGGCAAGGCCAGCGGCGCCGCCGTGAAGGGCCATCACCTGACGATGATAAAACGTCCGCATCTGGTTCGCCGCACCGGACGCGGAGGACAGGTGCAGATCGGCTATCTGATGTCCCCCGCCGGAGCGCCCTACTTTGCCGAGTCCGGCATGATCACGCGGCTGGACCCGAATAAATTCACCGAGATTACCCTCGGTTCCGAAACGGGTTACGTGACTCGACGCTTCAACCTGTTCGGACGGTCTCGCCTGTATCGCCTCCATCCTCGGGACCCCGCGCTGCTGATCCATGAAGACGAGTACGTCGTGCGATCAAGCGCCGGTAGCTGGAGGAAACTTTCGCAGCCGTTCGCTCGCCTGAGCCCGCAGGCCGATCGACAGGCCCGGCGTGAGCTGAGGCTGTTGCTCACCGGATGGCCGTTCCCGTCTGAAGGCATCACCCTCGTTGAGCCATCCCTTGATGAACCCCGGTTCCTGGCCCTGGCCGAGCGAGCGCGAGCAGAGCTGTACCCCGACTTGTTGGACTACATAGAAGGCGGTTCTGCAGAGATCAACCAACTCCTGAGAAGCGGAGCGCGAACGCCCAAGACGAAAGCGTTTCTCAACCAGTTCTACCGCCTGCGGTCCTGGAAAGGCGATGCATTCCGTGCCGCGCGCATCACGGACGAGGGTCTGCAGCAGCTGCGCCGCGAGCTGGGTGCAGTATTTGTCGACGCAGGGGTGCAGTCGGCTTCCATCAGCCGGGGAAATGCCGTGCGATGGAGCCTCGACGCATTCGTGACGGACCAGGCACCGAGCAATACGCATCCAGGGTTTCTGATCTTTGCGCCGTCTGTACCGAAGAAGAACATGTTCTCGGGCTTTCTCGCCGACCACGTCGCTATCCCGCCCGGCACTCGCCTGCAACTCAGGGCATTACACGAAGTGAACGGACAGGCATTCGCCTACTTCACCGCGCCGGACACGATGGTGTACGAAACCTTTGATCTATTTACCGGGGAGCGCGAGCTGTTCGTGAGATAGCCGCGTTATCCGGGTGCCTCAACCCCCACCCCGCGGCACCGAACGGTGTCGCACCACTTGAGCGCGCAGGACGCACCAGCCGCCGTACACCGATCCACGTTGGTGCGCGGCGCCCGTTGCAGGCGACGTTTTCATTCCATTTCGCGACGTAAGCAGCCTTGGCCCAGCGTTTGCTAAAGCCTAAGCAGACTCAACTCTGCACCGCCAACAGCCGTCATCTAAAAAAATCAAAGAATGGAGCTAGCCAATGAAGCGTCGTAGTTTGCTGAAAGCGTTCACTTTGTCTGCATCGATCGCAGCGATGGGTTTGACCTGGACCGCTCAGGCGGCCGAGACCATCAAGGTCGGCATTCTGCATTCTTTGTCCGGCACCATGGCCATCTCCGAGACCTCGCTCAAGGACATGGCGCTGATGACCATTGATGAGATCAACGCCAAGGGCGGCGTCAACGGCAAGATGCTTGAGCCGGTGGTGGTCGACCCGGCGTCGAACTGGCCGTTGTTTGCGGAGAAAGGGCGTCAGTTGCTGACTCAGGACAAGGTCGCCGTGGTGTTCGGCTGCTGGACCTCGGTGTCGCGCAAGTCGGTGTTGCCGGTCTTTGAAGAGCTGAACGGCCTGCTGTTCTACCCGGTGCAGTACGAAGGCGAAGAGATGTCACCGAACGTGTTCTACACCGGCGCCGCGCCTAACCAGCAGGCCATTCCTGCGGTTGAATACCTGATGAGCGAAGACGGCGGCGCGGCCAAACGCTTCTTCCTGCTGGGGACCGACTACGTCTACCCACGCACCACCAACAAGATTCTGCGCTCGTTCCTGCACTCCAAAGGTGTCGCGGACAAGGACATCGAAGAGGTCTACACCCCGTTCGGTCACAGCGATTACCAGACCATCGTGTCGAACATCAAGAAGTTCGCGGCGGGCGGCAAGACGGCGGTGATCTCCACGGTCAACGGCGACTCCAACGTGCCGTTCTACAAAGAGCTGGGCAATCAGGGCCTGAAAGCCACCGACGTACCGGTGGTGGCGTTCTCGGTCGGCGAAGAAGAACTGCGCGGCGTCGACACCAAACCGCTGGTAGGCAACCTGGCGGCGTGGAACTACTTCGAATCGGTGAAGAACCCAGTCAACACCAAGTTCGTCGCCGACTGGAAGGCCTACGCCAAGGCGCACAACCTGCCGAACGCCGACAAGGCCGTGACCAACGACCCGATGGAAGCCACGTACGTGGGTATCCACATGTGGGCTCAAGCGGTCGAGAAAGCCAAGTCCACCGATGTGGATAAAGTCCGCGACGCCATGGCCGGCCAGACCTTCGCCGCGCCGTCGGGCTTCACCCTGACCATGGACAAGACCAACCACCACCTGCACAAGCCGGTGATGATCGGCGAAATCAAGGCCGACGGTCAGTTCAACGTGGTCTGGCAGACCAAAGAGCCGATTCGTGCCCAGCCTTGGAGTCCGTTCATTCCGGGCAACGACAAAAAGCCTGACTATGCGGTGAAGAGCAACTAAGCGGCACAGGGTAAACGGTCGGCTGAAATGTTCCGGCTGAACCTATCCCTGTAGGAGTGAGCTCGCTCGCGATTGCGATCTGCCTGTGACGATGATGTCGGCTGGTATACCGCGATCGCGAGCAAGCTCACTCCTACAGGTTCCCCGTCTGACGTTACGTCGCGCGGGTGCTTCCAGGACTCGATATGCCCAGATATTTCCACCTTCTTCTCGCGCTGTGCCTTTGGCTGCCTTTCGCCGCCCACGCCAGCGATGCCGGCGACTTTGTCGCGGCCGACTCCTCCGCGCGCGCCCAACTGCTGGAAAGCTGGGCCGCCAGGCCTGATCCGGCGCGCGTTGAATTACTGGTTGCCCTGCAGGATGGCCGCGTCGCTGCCGACAGCAGCAACCGGCCGTTCATCCAGAACGGCGACAGTTTCATCGCCGTCGACCCTGACGCCCCCGCGCTGGCCGATGCGCCCAACCCAGATACACCCCAAGCCATCAGCCTGAACAACCGTCTGCGCGGCCTGATCAACACCGCGCTCGCAAGCCATCAGCTGCTCGCTGCCGACCCCAAGGTTCGCCTGGCCGCCGCGCAAATCCTGCAAAAAAGCGCCCGCCCGGCGCAGTTGCCCTTGCTGGTGCAACAAGTGGCGAGCGAGCAGGACGACAGCGTTCACTCTGCGCTGAACCTGGCACTGGCCAACCTGCAGTTAGTCGACGTCAGCCCCACCGTGCGCCTCGCCGCCGTGCGCCTGCTCGGTGAAACCGGCGATCCACTGGCCCGCACCCGTCTCGAAACCCTGCTCGAACCCAACGTCGAAACTGACCCCAGCGTGCGTCTGGCGGCGGAGACGAGTCTGGCTCAGGTCAAACGCAAATTGATGTTCGGCGAGATCCTCGGGCAAGCCTTTGCCGGCCTGTCGCTCGGGTCGATTCTGCTGCTGGCGGCGCTGGGACTGGCGATCACCTTCGGCCTGCTCGGCGTGATCAACATGGCCCACGGCGAGATGCTGATGCTTGGCGCCTACGCCACCTACGTCGTGCAGATGATGTTTCAGCGTTACGCCCCCGGGGCCCTTGAGTTTTATCCGCTGGTGGCGCTGCCCATCGCGTTTTTCGTCACCGCCTGCATCGGTATGGCACTGGAACGCACGGTCATACGCCACTTGTACGGTCGCCCGCTGGAAACCCTGCTGGCGACGTGGGGCATCAGCCTGATGCTGATTCAACTGATTCGCGTCGTGTTCGGCGCGCAGAACGTCGAAGTGGCGAACCCGGAATGGCTGTCGGGCGGCATTCAAGTGCTGCCCAATCTCGTGCTGCCCTGGAACCGCATCGTCATCATCGCCTTCGCGCTGTTCGTCGTTGTGCTGACCTGGCTGCTGCTGAACAAAACCCGCCTGGGCCTGAACGTGCGCGCCGTGACCCAGAACCGCAACATGGCCGCCTGCTGCGGCGTGCCCACCGGGCGCATCGACATGATGGCCTTCGGGCTCGGCTCCGGCATCGCCGGGCTGGGTGGCGTGGCGCTGAGCCAGATCGGTAACGTCGGTCCTGACCTGGGCCAGAGCTACATCATCGACTCCTTCCTGGTGGTCGTACTCGGCGGCGTCGGTCAACTGGCCGGCAGCGTCACGGCGGCCTTCGGGCTGGGCATCGCCAACAAGATTCTCGAACCGCAGATCGGCGCCGTACTGGGCAAGATCCTGATCCTGGCGCTGATCATTCTGTTTATTCAGAAACGTCCGCAAGGCCTCTTCGCACTCAAAGGACGGGTGATCGACTGATGAATCAGCCACTGATGGTCACTGCCGCGCAACGCGCCGGCACCCAAGTTACGGTCGCGGTCGGCGTGGTGATTCTCGCCCTGCTGATCGCTTTGCCGTTGCTCTCCCTGCTGCCTGAAAGCAACAGTCTGCAAGTCTCGGCTTACACGCTGACCCTGGTAGGCAAAATCCTCTGCTACGCGATCGTTGCGCTGGCACTGGATCTGGTCTGGGGTTACGCCGGTCTGCTGTCCCTGGGCCACGGGCTGTTCTTCGCCCTGGGCGGCTACGCGATGGGCATGTACCTGATGCGTGAGGCGTCGGGCGATAGCCTGCCGGCGTTCATGACGTTCCTGTCGTGGACCGAACTGCCGTGGTACTGGGTTGGCACGCAGCATTTCCTCTGGGCCATGTGCCTGGTGGTACTGGCGCCGGGGTTGCTGGCGCTGGTGTTCGGCTTCTTCGCCTTCCGTTCGCGGATCAAGGGCGTGTATTTCTCGATCATGACCCAAGCCCTGACCTTCGCCGGGATGCTGCTGTTCTTCCGCAACGAAACCGGCTTTGGCGGCAATAACGGTTTCACCAACTTTCGCAGCATTCTGGGTTTCAGCATCACCTCCCAGGGCACCCGCGCGGTGTTGTTTCTGCTCACGGTAGCGTTGCTCGCGGGCAGCCTGTTCGTCGGCTGGCGTCTGGCGCGCAGCAAGTTCGGGCGCGTGTTGACCGCCGTGCGTGACGCCGAAAACCGCCTGATGTTCTGCGGCTACGACCCGCGCGGCTTCAAGCTGTTCGTGTGGGTGTTGAGCGCGGTGTTGTGCGGCTTGGCCGGGGCGTTGTACGTGCCGCAGGTCGGCATCATCAACCCCAGCGAAATGTCGCCGACCAACTCCATTGAAGCGGCCGTCTGGGTCGCCCTGGGCGGTCGCGGCACGCTGATCGGCCCGCTGCTCGGCGCCGGTGTGGTCAATGGCATGAAGAGCTGGTTCACCGTGGCCTTCCCTGAATACTGGCTGTTCTTCCTCGGCGCGCTGTTCATCGTAGTGACGCTGTACCTGCCCAAAGGCGTGATCGGCCTGATCAAGAAAAGGGGCGACCAATGAAAAGCACTCCGACGCCCGCATTCGATCCAGTGCTCGACCCGAACAGCGATGCCGGCACCAGCCGCGACGCCATCGGTCTCGGTCAGGTGGCTGGCAAAGGGCTGAACACGCTGCACGGCACGATCCTCACGCTGGAAGACATCAGCGTCAGTTTCGATGGCTTCAAGGCCCTCAACGATCTGAATCTGTACATCCGTGTCGGCGAGCTGCGTTGCATCATCGGCCCCAATGGCGCGGGCAAGACCACGCTGATGGACGTGATCACCGGCAAGACCCGCCCCAGTCACGGCAAGGCCTGGTTCGGCGAAACCCTCGACCTGACCAAGATGAGCGAAGTGCAGATCGCTCAGGCCGGGATCGGCCGCAAGTTTCAAAAGCCCACGGTGTTCGAAGCCCTGAGCGTGTTCGAGAACCTGGAGCTGGCGCAGAAGACCGACAAGTCGGTATGGGCCAGCCTGCGGGCGAAGCTCAACGGCGAACAGCGCGACCGCATCGACGAGGTGCTGGAAACCATTCGCCTGACTTCATCGATGTCGCGCCCCGCCGGGCTGTTGTCCCACGGTCAGAAGCAGTTTCTGGAGATCGGCATGTTGCTGGTCCAGGACCCGCAACTGCTGCTGCTCGACGAGCCCGTCGCCGGCATGACCGACGCCGAAACCGAATTCACCGCCGAGCTGTTCAAGCGCCTGGCCGGCAAGCACTCGCTGATGGTGGTCGAGCACGACATGGGCTTCGTCGGCACCATCGCCGACCACGTCACCGTCCTGCACCAGGGCAGCGTGCTGGCGGAGGGGTCACTGGAAGACGTGCAGGCGGATGAACGGGTGATTGAGGTGTATCTGGGGCGGTGAACCGCCCAGCGGCAAGCTTTTAGCGGCAAGCGACAAGCTAGAAGCGCGCACTCCGATCGGCTTTTTCTTGCAGCTTGAAGCTTGGGGCTTACAGCTTGTGAGGAACGAACGCTTTTTCTTGCAGCTTGCAGCTGATGAATCCGAGGAAATCAAATTGTTAACCGTCACTCAGCTGCATCAGTTCTACGGCGGCAGCCACATCCTCCGAGGTCTGTCGTTTGACGTGAAGATCGGCGAGGTCACCTGCCTGCTCGGTCGTAACGGCGTGGGCAAGACCACGCTGTTGAAAGTGCTGATGGGGCTGCTACCGGCCAAAGAAGGCGTGGTGCAGTGGGACGCCAAGCCGATCACCGGCTTCAAGCCCCACCAGCGCGTGCATTCCGGGATCGCCTACGTGCCCCAGGGCCGGGAGATTTTTGGCCGACTGACCGTTGAAGAAAACCTGCTGATGGGCCTGTCGCGGTTCCCGGGCGCGGAGGCCAAGGAAGTCCCGCCGTTCATTTACGAGCTGTTCCCGGTGTTGCTGCAGATGAAGCATCGGCGTGGCGGTGACTTGTCCGGCGGCCAGCAACAGCAACTGGCGATCGGTCGCGCTCTGGCCAGTCGCCCTCGACTGCTGATTCTCGACGAGCCCACTGAAGGCATTCAGCCCTCGGTGATTAAGGAAATCGGCGCGGTGATCAAAAAGCTCGCCGCCCGCGGTGACATGGCGATCCTGCTGGTCGAGCAGTTCTACGACTTTGCCGCCGAGCTGGCGGATCAGTACATCGTCATGTCCCGCGGCGAGATCGTCCAGCAGGGCCGCGGCGAAAACATGGAGGCCGAAGGCGTTCGGGGTCTGGTCACCATTTAATTAATGCGCCGATCAGCTAAGGTACTGACCTTCGATAAAACGATAATCGACTTATGAATCTTCCTGCCCACACCGCCCTGTTCACCCCCAGCTGGCATGCCGAGCTGGAGCTGGCGTATGGGCGTTTCGGCGACAGTACGCGCCCGACCCAGCGACGCCACAAAGGTCCGTTGCGGGTGCAAAAGCATCTGTACGCCGAAGGCCCGCAGGTCTGCCAGCACATCATCGTTCACCCGCCGGGCGGCATTGCCGGCGGCGATCGGCTGGACATCAGCGCCAGCGTCGGCGCCAATGCCTGGGCGCAACTGACCAGCCCCGGCGCCGCGAAGTGGTACCGCGCGGCAGGGCCGGCTTATCAACAGCTGGACATCAAGGTCGCTGCAGGCGGCACGCTGGAGTGGCTGCCGCAGGAGAGCATCGTGTTCAGCGAGGCCAAGGCTGAACTGACCACGCGGATCGATCTGGAAGGCGACGCCCGGCTGTTCTACTGGGACGTGGTGGCGCTGGGCAGGCCGGCCAGTGGCGAGCGTTTCGATCAGGGGCATTTTCAGGCGCATCTGGACATTCGGCGTGACGGCAGCCTGCTGTGGCACGAGCGCCAGCGCATCGTCGGCAATGACGGTTTGCTGGATTCGCCCATCGGCCTGGGCGGCAAGCCAGTGTTCGCGACGCTGATCGTGACCGGAGAAATCGACGCTGAATTGATGGAGCGCTGCCGCGAGCTGGCGGAGCATTCTCCCGTGCGCGGCGACCTGAGCCAGTTGCCCGGCCTGATCATCGCCCGTTGCCTGGCAGCCGAAGCACTGCACGCGCGGGCCTGGCTGCTCGAATTATGGAAACTTCTGCGCCCTGCCCTGCTGGGCCGGGAAGCGGTGGCGCCGAGGATTTGGAGTACATGATGGGCCGCGTTCCCCGATCCGCGCCCTCGGGAACACGCATAGACATCCTGTAGGAGTGAGCTTGCTCGCGATAGCGATCCGTCAGATAGGAATATGTCTCTGACACACCGCAAATCGCGAGCAAGCTCACTCCTACAGATACATTGCAGCGCTGACTCATTCAGTTATTTGAAACGGACAAGACCCATGGATCTGACCCCACGCGAAAAAGACAAGATGCTGATCTTCACCGCAGGCCTGGTCGCCGAGCGGCGGCTGGCACGCGGTGTGAAGCTCAATTACCCGGAAGCGATGGCCTTCATTTCCGCCGCCCTGCTGGAAGGTGCGCGCGACGGCCAGACCGTTGCTGACCTGATGCACTACGGCACCACCCTGCTGACCCGTGACCAAGTGATGGAAGGCATCCCGGAAATGATCCCGGAAATCCAGGTCGAGGCCACCTTTCCGGATGGCACCAAGCTTGTCACCGTGCATCAGCCCATCGCCTGAGCTGCGCATTGAAGCTGAGATGCCCACTGAAACAGCCACACAGGAACCCGTGGAAACGAACATGACCTATTCGATTCGTGACGCATTGCCGACGGACATGCCGGCCGTGCTGGCCATCTACAACGACGCCGTGCTCAACACCACGGCGATCTGGAACGAGCAACCGGTGGACCTCGCCAACCGCGAAGCCTGGTTCGCCGCGCGCCAGGCCCAGGCGTACCCGATTCTGGTGGCGGTCGACGCCGACGATCAGGTGCTGGGCTATTCGTCGTTCGGCGACTGGCGGCCATTCGAAGGCTTTCGCCACACCGTTGAGCACTCGGTTTACGTGCGTGCCGATCAACGGGGCAACGGCCTGGGTCCGCTGCTCATGAAAGCGCTGATCGAACGCGCCCGCGCCTGCGACAAGCACATGATGGTCGCGGCCATCGAAAGCGGAAACGCAGCGTCGATTCACCTGCACGCGCGCGAGGGTTTCATCACCACCGGGCAGATGCCCCAGGTCGGCACCAAGTTCGGCCGCTGGCTGGACCTGACCTTCATGCAGCTGGACCTGTCGCCAGGCGCCTCTGCTCCACCCTCGCAAGCGCCCGGCATCAAGCCTGTCGCCTGAATGTTCATTCTGAAAGGATTTCGCCCATGAATGCCGCCCACTTACGCCGTGTCACGCCAGAAAGTTTTGCCCACTACCGCCCGGGGCTGGTGGCGCTATTGCTCGACGCCGTGCAAGACGGCGCGTCGGTCGGGTTCATGGCGGATCTAGGCGCCGAGGAGGCTGCCGACTGGTGGGACGGCGTCAAAGCCGAGGTCAAGCAGGGCAACGTGCTGCTGTGGGTGGTGGCAGAAGAAGACCAGGTGCTGGCGACGGTGCAATTGGCGCTGTGCCAGAAGGCCAACGGCCTGAACCGCGCGGAGGTGCAGAAATTGCTGGTGCTCAGTCAGGCGCGTCGGCGCGGGCTGGCAACTCAATTGATGACAGCGGTCGAGCAAGCGGCCCAGCAGCATCAGCGCGGGCTGTTGTTTCTGGACACGCTGGCAGGTTCCGATGCTGAAGATTTCTATCGTGCGCTGGGTTACGAGCTGTCGGGTCTGCTGCCGGACTACGCCTGCAACCCTGACGGCGAATACAAGGCCACGGCCATTTACTACAAGTTACTGTCGAGGAAGAGCGCATGATTCCTGGTGAGTACCAGATCCAACCCGGCGACATCGAGCTCAACGCCGGTCGCCGCACCATCACCCTGAGCGTCGCCAACAGCGGCGACCGGCCGATTCAGGTCGGCTCGCACTTTCATTTTTTCGAGACCAACGACGCCCTGACCTTCGACCGCGCCGCCAGCCGGGGCATGCGCCTGAACATCCCGGCCGGCACCGCCGTGCGCTTCGAGCCAGGGCAGGCGCGGGAAGTGGAACTGGTGGACCTGGCCGGGTTGCGGCGGGTTTTCGGGTTTGCCGGAAGAGTTATGGGTGAACTGTAAAACGCGTCCACTTTCCAGCCAGGTCAAGCTGCAAGCGCCAAGCCACAAGCGCCAATCACAGCAGTCCGCGGCGTACACAACATTCGCTTTTACTTGCAGCTTGCCGCTTGAGGCTTGCCGCTTTGATTCGAGGAACGAAGTATGAAGATCAGCCGACAAGCCTACGCCGACATGTTCGGCCCCACTGTCGGCGACCGTGTGCGTCTGGCCGACACCGAGCTGTGGATCGAGGTCGAGCAGGATTTCACCGTCTATGGCGAGGAAGTGAAGTTCGGCGGTGGCAAGGTCATTCGTGACGGCATGGGCCAGGGCCAGGGCGTGGCTGCCGAAGTCGTCGACACGCTGATCACCAACGCACTGATCGTCGATCACTGGGGCATCGTCAAAGCCGACGTCGGCCTCAAGGACGGGCGCATCGCGGCCATCGGCAAGGCCGGCAACCCGGACATCCAGCCCGGCGTGACCATCGCCATCGGCGCTGCGACCGAAGTGATTGCGGGCGAAGGCATGATCCTCACCGCCGGCGGCGTCGACACCCACATCCACTTCATCTGCCCGCAGCAGATCGAAGAAGCGTTGATGAGCGGCGTCACCACCATGATCGGCGGCGGCACCGGCCCCGCGACAGGCACCAACGCGACCACGGTCACGCCCGGCAAGTGGCACATGATGCGCATGCTGCAGGCCGCCGAAGCGTTCCCCATGAACATCGGCTTCACCGGCAAAGGCAACGTCAGCCTGCCCGAGCCGCTGATCGAGCAGGTCAAGGCCGGCGCCATCGGCCTCAAGCTGCACGAAGACTGGGGCACCACGCCGGCGGCCATCGACAACTGCCTGAGCGTTGCTGATCAGTACGACGTGCAGGTGGCGATCCACACCGACACCCTGAACGAATCCGGCTTCGTCGAAACCACCCTGGCGGCGTTCAAGAACCGCACCATTCACACCTACCACACCGAAGGCGCCGGCGGCGGTCACGCACCGGACATCATCAAGGCCTGCGGCTTCCCTAACGTGCTGCCGAGCTCGACCAACCCGACCCGGCCGTTCACCCGCAACACCATCGACGAGCACCTGGACATGCTGATGGTCTGCCATCACTTGGACCCGAGCATCGCCGAAGACGTCGCGTTCGCCGAGAGCCGCATCCGCCGCGAAACCATTGCCGCCGAGGACATTCTTCATGATCTGGGCGCATTCTCGATGCTCAGCTCCGACAGCCAGGCCATGGGCCGCGTCGGCGAAGTGATCATGCGCACCTGGCAGACCGCCGACAAAATGAAACGCCAGCGCGGGCCATTGCCTGGTGACGGCGAGGGAAATGACAACTTCCGCGCCAAACGCTACATCGCCAAATACACCATCAACCCGGCGATCACCCACGGCATCAGCCATGAAGTGGGCTCGGTGGAAGTGGGCAAATGGGCTGACCTGGTGCTCTGGCGCCCGGCTTTCTTCGGCGTGAAACCGACGCTGATCCTCAAAGGCGGGTCGATTGCCGCGAGTCTGATGGGCGACGCCAACGCCTCGATCCCGACCCCGCAGCCGGTTCACTACCGCCCGATGTTCGCCAGCTACGGCAGCTCGTTGCACGCCAGCAGCCTGACCTTCATCAGCCAGGCGGCCTTTGATGCCGGCGTTCCGGAGCAGCTGGGGCTGAAGAAACAGATCGGCGTGGTGAAGGGCTGCCGCAGCGTGACCAAAGCCGACCTCATCCACAACGACTACCTGCCGAACATCGACGTCGACCCGCAGACCTATCAGGTCAAGGCGGACGGCGTGCTGTTGTGGTGCGAACCGGCCGAGGTCTTGCCGATGGCGCAGCGGTATTTTCTGTTCTAAGCGGAGAACTCACTTCCTTGTGGGAGCGAGCTTGCTCGCGAAGGGGCCGGCGCATCCACCCACCCTTTCAGTGGCTGAAATGCCGCCTTGGTGAGCACGGCGGAGCGCGACCCCGGTCTCCTACATGGCTTGTTTTGGCTGCCTGACAGCGCTTCAACTGGACGGCAAGCCGACGCTAAAAGGAAGCGCACGCAAATGCGTGATGCTTCCTGCAACAACATGGCGGTACTATGCGCGCTCTCATTCAGCGCCCCGCCAGCAAGGTAGTCCCCCATGCGTCTTTCGGACTTCATCGTTCAGAATGTGGATCGCATCGTCGATGAGTGGGAACGGTTTGCGGCCACGCTGACGCCCGCAGCCGCCCAGATGAGTTCAGTCGAGCTGCGCGACCACGCCGAGGCGATCCTTCTCGCGGCGGCCCGTGACATGAACACCGCCCAGACCAAAGCCGAGCGCATCGCCAAGGCTCAGGGCGAAGACATCGGCAAAACCCCGACACTCGATCAGGCCGCCTCCAGTCATGGTGAGCTGCGGCATATCGTCGGGTTTGATCTGGTGCAGATGACGTCTGAATTCCGTCACCTTCGGGCCACGGTCGTGCGCTTTTGGGCAGAAAGCCAGAAAGAACCACAGGCCAGTCACCTCACTGACATGATTCGCTTCAACGAAGCCATCGACGAAGCCCTGGCCGAGTCGACGGCCGCCTACGCCGATCGCGTGACGCGTTCCCGTGACATCTTTCTCGCCATTCTCGGCCACGACCTGCGCGCGCCCTTGCAGGCCATCGGCATGTCGTCCGAAGTGCTGATGCGCAAAACCGCGCTGACGGACGCCGATCTTGCGTATATCAAGCGCATCAAGAGCAGCAGTCTGTTGATGGGAACGATGATCAGCGATTTGCTGGAGTTCGTTCGAAGCCGTCTCGGCGTCACGTTGCCGGTCGAACGCAAGCCGATGGAGATGACCCTCGCCTGCCGTGAAGCCATTGACGCGGCCACGGCGGGGCAGCCCGATTGCAACGCAGTGTTCACCAGCACCGGTGAGACCCGGGGCGAGTGGGATCAGGCACGCATCGCGCAGTTGCTGCAGAACCTGATTGGCAACGCCTTGCAGCATGGCGCGGCGACGCGTCGGGTCACCGTCACGCTCACCGGCAGCGAAAACCACGTGAGCCTCTCGGTGCACAACGACGGCGAGCCGATTGCGGAAGAAGCCATCGGCAGCATCTTCGACCCGCTGGTGCGCTCGGCCAATGAAAAGGCCGGCGTCCACAACCCGTCCACCAGCCTGGGCCTGGGACTGTTCATCGTAAAAGAAGTGGTGAACGCCCATGGCGGGGGCATCACGGTCGTGTCCAACGTCGGAGACGGTACGACGTTTACCGTGGAGTTGCCGAAGAAAGGCTAGCAAGCGACTGCGCGAAATCCGCCAAACACCGCGCTGTTGCAGGGGCGCTCGATACCTGTGGAAGTGAGCTTGCTCACGAAGGCGGCAGTCCTGCCGCCGAAGATGTAACGAATGAGAAGGCCTCTTCGCGAGCAAGCTCGCTCCCACAATGACGTCGTCAGCAGGAAGATCGCTATCTGGCAGAAACGCAGCACTGTGGGAATGAGCTTGCTCACGAAGACTGCATCCCTGCTGCCGAAGATGTAGCGGATGGAAGGGCCTATTCGTGAGCAAGCTCACTCCCACAATGACGTCGTCAGCAGGAAGATCGCTATCTGGCAGAAACGCAGCACTTGTGGGAGTGAGCTTGCTCACGAAGGCGGCAGTCCTGCCGCCGAAGATGTAACGAATGAGAAGGCCTCTTCGCGAGCAAGCTCGCTCCCACAGGTTCGTGGTCAGCAGGAAAATCAGCGAGTCGATCCGATTCCTGATAGCAGGCGCCAGCCCGGCTCCGCAAACTTCCTGTGGCGGCCCTTCACTCGAGAAACCGCCCCAGCCGCTGCCTGAGCATGCGGTTTTCCGCCCTCACGTGTTCAAGCTCGTCGAGCAGGTTCAGCGCCAGGGCGACGCCGTCCCACTCCAGCTGCAATTCGTGATGCAATTTGACCGCGCGTTTGGCGATCGACAGCGCCGCGCTATCGAACAGCCATTCGTCCGGCTGCCTTCCCTGGGGTTCGAGGATGCCATGTTCGACAATCTCGATGACGAAGGCGGCCGGCAGGTCGACCACCTGACAGAACTCCTGCATGTCGATGACCAGGGTGTTGCTCATGATCAGTTACTCCATTGAGCCCTCGGATCGAACGCGGCCTGTTCGGCCAGCTTCTCCCACAGCGCTTTGGTAGCCTCATCGGTGGATTTGGGCATGACGATTTTCAGTTGTGCGTACAGATCGCCGCGCTGGCCTTGCTTGTTCAACAGGCCATTGCCTTTGACCCGCAGCCGCTGGCCGTTCTGACTGTCTGGGCGGATGGTCAGGTTGATCTTGCCGGTCAGTGTTGGTACGGCGACCTTGGTGCCCAGCGCCGCTTCCCACGGCGCGATCGGCACCGTGATGATCAGGTCGTGGCCCTCGACGTCGAACATCGGGTGCGGCGCCAGACGGATGATCAGATAGAGATCGCCCTTCTCGCCACCGGCCACGCCGGGAGCGCCCTGCCCTTTCAACCGGATGCGCTCGCCATCGGTGACGCCCGCCGGGATCTTCACGTTCAGCGTCTTGGTGATGTCCGCCATGCGCTGGCCGTTGGCGCTGTGCTGCGGCACCTTGAAGCTGATCTGCTTGGACTCGGTGGAGAGTGTCTCCTCCAGAAACACCGCCAGTTCCATCTCCACATCCTGCCCTCGACGCCCCGGGCTCTGCGCCCGACCGCCTTGCTGCCCCCCGCGATTGCCGAAGATGGAACTGAAGAAGTCGGAGAAATCGCCGTCCTCGAAGCCACCGCCACCAAAGCCCGGACCCGCGCCCGCGCCGCCACGGCCCTGCCAGCCAGGCGGCGGCTGGAACCGGCCCTGACTGCCGTATTTGCGGATCTCGTCGTATTCGGCACGTTTTTCCGGATCGCTCAGCGCTTCATACGCCTCGGAAGCCTCTTTGAATTTGTCTTCCGCGCCAGGCTCTTTGCTGACGTCGGGGTGATACTTGCGCGCGAGCTTGCGATAGGCGGTCTTGATTGTCTTCTCGTCCGCTGTCGGCTCTACGCCAAGAATCTTGTAATAGTCTTTGAAGTCCATCTGACGGTCACCCAATTCTGGAATATCCAGCCCAGTCCGCAGCGTGTTTCACATGTGAATGCTGGCTGCGTTGAACGTTGCAAGGTTATCGGCACGCAGTCTCGCGAATGAAACGCTGTCCAGACCGGCCAAAAAACATGAAGAGTTGCCTGCTAGATTGGGGCTAGACGGCTCAGTTCAAGACACGCACGCGAAATAGATACCGGGCATGCGATAAACCGACGTTTCGCGCTACGCATCCGGCGCGCACTCGCATACACTGCGCGGCCGTTTTTTGACTGGTATGCAAAGCAGATGAGCACTCCATCCCCGGCCCGTGCCCTTGGCATCGACTTCGGCACGTCCAACTCCACGGTCGGCTGGCTACGCCCTGGAGTGGAAACGCTGATCGCACTGGAAGACGACAAGATCACGCTGCCTTCGGTGGTGTTTTTCAACATTGAAGAGCGCCGCCCGGTATACGGTCGCCTCGCCCTTCACGAATACCTCGAGGGCTACGAAGGCCGCCTGATGCGCTCGCTCAAGAGCCTGCTGGGTTCCAAGCTGATCAAGCACGACACCAGCGTGCTGGGTACGGCGATGCCGTTCAAGGACTTGCTCGGGCTATTCATCGGTGAACTGAAAAAGCGCGCCGAAGCCGCTGCCGGCCACTCCTTCGAGCAAGTCGTGCTGGGCCGCCCGGTGCATTTCGTCGATGACGACGCTGCCGCCGATCAGGAAGCCGAAGACACACTGGCCGACGTCGCACGCAAGATCGGTTTCAAGGACGTTTCTTTCCAGTTCGAGCCGATTGCAGCGGCGTTTGACTACGAGTCGACGCTGGACCGTGAAGAGCTGGTGCTGATCGTCGACATCGGCGGCGGTACGTCAGACTTCTCGCTGGTGCGTCTGTCGCCGGAACGTCGTCTGATCGATGACCGTCATAGCGACATCCTCGCCACCGGTGGCGTGCACATTGGCGGTACCGACTTTGACAAGCAACTGAGCCTGCAGGGCGTGATGCCGCTGTTTGGTTATGGCAGCCGGATGAAAAGCGGCGCGTACATGCCGACCAGCACGCACATGAACCTGGCGACCTGGCACACGATCAACTCGGTGTATTCGCAAAAGTCGCAACTGGCGCTGGGCAGCATGCGCTATGACATCGAAGACACCCAGGGCATCGACCGGCTGTTCAAGCTGATCGAGCAACGCGCCGGCCACTGGCTGGCGATGGAAGTGGAAGAGACCAAGATCCAGCTGACCGAAGCGGACAGCCGCCCGGTGCCGATGGACCGCGTCGAGCCCGGCTTGAGCGTCGACCTGACGCGGCAGTTGTTCGAATCGTCCATCGATGCGCTGCTCGAACGCGTGCGCGGTAGCGTGACGAACCTGTTGAATCAGGCAGGCGTGGGCGTGACCGATGTCGACACCGTGTTCTTCACCGGCGGCTCCAGCGGCATCCCGGCCCTGCGCAACAGCGTCGCCGCCATGCTGCCCAAGGCCCGCCACGTTGAAGGCAACATCTTCGGCAGCATCGGCAGCGGCCTGGCGATCGAAGCGAAGAAGCGCTACGGCTGACTCGCGGCTGTCCCGCTTTTTTAGTGGGACCGGCTTTAGCCGGGAAGGCGCCGGGCGTCACGCCGCAAATCTTATGCTGTCCTACCTGGCCTCTTTCCGGCTGACGCCGGTCCCACAAAAACACCGCATGCCGCCGTGAAACGGGTGCACATCTTTTGAGCACCAATCGCTATACCAACTCCGCCCGGCGCAGTTCGCTCTTCAGGTACGCGTAATAAATCGGTCCAGCCACCACCCCCGGCAGGCCGAACGCGGCTTCGAAGATCAGCATCGCCAGCAGCAATTCCCACGATTTGGCGCTGATCTGCCCGCCGACAATCCGTGCGTTGAGGAAATACTCGACCTTGTGGATCACGATCAGATACCCCAACGCCGCCACCGCCACCCAGATCGACAACGACATGCCGACGATAAAGATCAGCGTGTTGGACATCAGATTCCCGACCACCGGAAGCAGGCCCAGCAGGAAGGTCAGCACAATCAGGGTTTTGGTCAGCGGCAAGTGCACGCCACACAGCGGCAGGATCACCGCCAGAAAGATCGAGGTGAACGCCGTGTTCAGGAGCGAGATTTTGATCTGCGCGAAGACGATATTCCGGAACGCCTGACTCAGCAGGTGCAGACGCTCGAACAGCGCCGCCGCCAATGGCTTGCGCTTGGTGACATCGGGGATGCGCTGCAGGGCGATGATCGCGCCCAGCACCATGCCGATCAGCAGGGTGACGAACATGTGCGCCGCGCCTTTGCCGAGCAACTGGAGTTCACCGAGGTGCTTGGTCAGCCAGGCGCTGAGCGACACTTGAAACTCGGTGGCGCTGGCCGGCAGGTAGTTGTCGATAAAGGGCGGCAGCTGACCGCGGGCGCGGTCCACCAGAATCATGAATTTATCCAGCGACGCGCCGGGGTTTTCCGCTTCGTGCAGCAAAAAACTGATCGCGCCGGCAAACAGCAACGCCAATACGGTCACCACCAGAGTGCCCAGCAACGCCACCGCCAGCCACCGCGCGCGTTCGCCGGCAATCAGCCGTTGCAGCTGCGGCGTGAGCATGTCGACCAGTTCGTACACCAGCAAACCCGCCAGCAGACTGGGCAAAAGATTGAGCGGCAGCACCAGCAGCAGCCCGCCGAACACGAGAATGCAACTGGCCAGATAGACTTGACGGGGCGTAAACGTTGGCATACAGCCTCAAAACGAGCGGCGTGAAGGATGGGCAGTCTGCCAGCGTTCTGAGTGGAGAACCAGCGACGCGAAAGCCCTTGAGAGCTCAAGCGTTGGGAGGCTGCGATTGCAGGCCAGATCATCGGCCGCAATCGCTGAAAGTGCAGGGGCTGGCGCCGGAAATCGACGCCCGCGGTTGGCCTGGAAAATTATTTCTTTTTAAGACAATCGCTCATGAAGGCCTTGCGTGCATCGCCCTTGAGCGCCTGAGTGCTGGCCGTGGCGTTGCAGGTCTTCATCTTCTCCTGCTGGGTCACGGCAGGCGCAGGCGTGGCCTTTAAACAGGTGCTCATGAATGCCTTGCGCTCATCGCCCTTCAGCGATTTGGCCGAGGCATCGGCGTTGCAAGTGGTCATCTTGTTTTGTTGCGCGGTGGCGGCAAAACCCTGAGCGCTCAACAGCAAGCCCATCACCAGCAGAGGAATACGCAGCATCGTCATCGGTTCTCTCCGGAAGCGCCACGCACCGGCATGGCTTTAAAGCCAGTGTAGCCAAAGAATGTTGCTGCATATTTCTGCAAATGCGAAGCGTGCGCTGGACGTGCGGACTGACAGGCCGATAATGGCGCCTCATTCAGCCGCCGGTCCGGTCATGCAATACCTTTATCCACTGCTCACCGTCATGATCTGGGCGGGCAACAACGTCATCACCAAAGCCGCCGCCGGGCGTATTTTCCCGGCCGAGATCGGCTTTTACCGCTGGCTGCTGGCGGGCCTGCTGTTCACGCCGTTTCTGCTCGGCCCCGTGCTGCGCAATCGGGCGCAGATCAGGCCGATTATCGGCAAAGTCGTAGTGCTTGGCGTGCTGGGCATGGCGATTTATCAAAGCCTGGCGTATTACGCGGCGAACATCACCACGGCCACGAACATGGGCATCATTCTGTCGCTGGTGCCAGTGATGACCCTGGGCATGTCGATCGCCAGCCTTGGCACACGGCTGACAGCCGGCGCGCTGGTCGGTGCATTCGTGTCATTCGCCGGTGTGTTGTGGGTGGTGTCGCAGGGGAGCTGGAGTTTGCTGGTTGCCCATGGCATCAACGTGGGCGATGTCATGATGCTTGTCGCGACGCTGGCGTATGCGACCTACAGCACGCTGCTGAAGAAATGGCAATTGCGCATGCCGCCGTTGCAGTTGCTCTATCTGCAGATTCTGGTGGCGATCATTGCGCTGTTCCCGCTGTTCCTGATTTCACCGAAAACCGGTTTGAACGCGAGCAACATTCCGTTGGTGCTCTATGCGTGTATTCCGACTTCAATGCTCGCGCCGTTGCTGTGGATGAAAGCGATTTCCATCCTCGGGCCAAGTCGTACCACGTTGTTTTTCAACCTGGTGCCGATCTTGACGGCGCTGGTTGCCGCACTCGCGCTGGGCGAGCAGCTGGCCTCGTATCACTTCATCGGCGGTGCCCTGACGCTGGGCGGAGTGATCCTGGCAGAACGCTGGACCACACCGCTGCGCAAGGCCGCAATCCGTTAAACCTGCCCGTCGGATGAACCAGACCGTCAGGCCTTGTCGTGATCCTCAGCAGCGTGAATCGACACATCGGTAATGCCCAGCACGTGGGGCAGGCCGATGGTGTCTTCACCGGTATCGAACGGATCATCTTCAACGGCCACGTTGTGCTTGAGCGCCAGCTCGTGCACGACCTCGATGATTGGCACGTCGAGGTTTTCAATCAGATCGACATGGTGCTCACCGGCCAGCGTGTACTCGATTTCATAAAGCTCTTTATCGCTCATCGCATCACTTCCTACGCGACCTCACGGGTCGACAGATCACGAACTACGGCCAAATAAGTCAAAGACCGGCGGCTTTGAGGCGCACGGCATGTTCAAGGAACAACCCCACGGGATCGGCTCCCTTGCCCACCAGACCGAAGTGCTGGTTGACGATGTCGAAATGGTCGAGGGGGTAGTCGTCACCGATAACTTTACCCAGGTGAGAACTGAATCTCCCGACCATGCCATCAGATTGACCTCGCTCTTTCGTGAACGTGCGAGCAAATATTCGGCAGGTGAGATTTGACGTATCGAAGAGGTTTTTACCCCGATTGGTGCGTCCTGATTGCAGCGTCCCGGACCACGAGTAATAGCGCACGCCGTTGACCTCTTCGTCACCCTCCGCGCCCCAGTGTTCAGGCAGTCCTTGCGGGAACAGCCGGTTGAATCGCGCTACGCCGCTGGTGGTCAGCGAATGGTGCGCGGCGTTGACATCCACCGGCAGGCGCGAGCCGCGATAACCGGTGTCGAGCAGGCTGGTGATGAGGGTCGTGAGACGAATGGCAGCGTTGACCGCACGCCCTTTCATGGTATGAGGCGGGTAATGCTCCTCGAAGTAATCGGCCAGTTCGGAACCATGATTGGGCCCGGCGATTGAGGTAACTGAGGCGACCAGGTCCGGACGAACGCCCGCGACATACCGAATGGTCAGCGCACCCTGACTGTGACCGATCAGGTTGACCTTGGCCGCGCCGGTTTGCGCGAGGATTTCTTCAACGCGGGCCAGCAGTTGCTCTCCGCGTATCTCGGTGGAATTCACCGCCGAGACCATGACCGGAATCACCTGCGCGCCGCCCCGACGCAGGGCCGGTACGATGCCAAACCAATAGGGATAGATCACCAACTTCACGAAACCCATTAATCCCGGCACCAGGACGATCGGGTAGCGCGTGGCCTGTTCTTGCGGCATAAGAGAGGCGATTCCTGAGGGGCATCGTTGATCAAGGCAGTCAGGTGACGGTAGCCGGGAAACATTCATGAAACATGACAACCAACGGTAATGCCCCATCGCCATCAATTTGATCGAACTCTTTTGCCACTTCAACGCTCCTAACAGCAACGGGCCAACAATGGCCTTTTCGCGGAGCGATTCGAATGTTCAAGCAATCCCTGGCAGTAGTGATTTCCATGGCCGCATTGGCTGGTTGTGCATCGACCACCCTGCCGAACCCGGTTGATTACGCGACCTATCGCAATGAGCCGCTGGTCAAGCAAGTTGAAGAAGGCATGACCAAGGAACAGGTTCTGACCATCGGCGGTACGCCATCGACGACTGTTCAGCGTCGCGCCCACCCAGGCACCTGCAACAACTACGTGCTGAACCGCGAAGGCCATCAGCAGGCTTACTACGTTACCTTCGACAACAATGGCCGCGTCAACAGCAAGGGTTTCATGACCTGCGAGCAGCGTGACACCAACGAACGCGCCATGTGATCTGATGCCATTCGTTTGAATGGTTGATCCCGCCCGCGATCACGAGCGCAGGGGCATCGCAAGGATGCCCCGTATTGCCATGAACGCGGGCGGTCCGCTGTAAGGATCCTTCCCCGGCCCCAGCGGCAAACTGCCTCCGCGTCAAAAAGTCCCCGAACAAAAATCAAACTTTTGCCAGTCGCCACCACTCACACCTTAAGACCCGATCCTGCCGGGCGCCTGCTTTACGCATGGCGCAACAGAGCGCGACGGAAAAAACCGTAAAAGCCCTGGAGAAATCTGATGATCAATCTGCACCCAATGACCGACGTCGCTACCCTGCGAGAGCGCGCGCGCAAAAACGTTGAAGACGGCGCCGTCACTGAAAGCTATAACGCTGACCGTGAAGAGGTCCTGCGTTTGCTGAACGCGTCGCTCGCGACTGAACTGGTCTGCACCCTGCGTTACAAGCGTCACTACTTCATGGCCAAGGGCATCAAGTCCCACGCTGCGGCGGATGAGTTTCTGGAACACGCCAATCAAGAGCTCGAACACGCAGACAAGCTAGCCGAGCGCATCGTGCAACTGGGCGGCGAGCCGGAATTCAACCCGGACCTGCTGAGCCAGAATTCACACGCGCAGTATGTGGCCGGTAACACGCTGAAAGAGATGATCACTGAAGACCTGGTGGCCGAGCGCATCGCAATCGACAGCTACCGCGAAATCATTCAGTACATCGGCGACCAAGACCCGACCACCCGCCGCATCTTCGAAGAGATCCTGGCGCAGGAAGAAGAGCACGCCGACGACATGGCCGACTTGCTCGACGGCCTCTGATACGCACCACGCAATGCAAAAAGCCAGGGCACATGCCCTGGCTTTTTTGTGGGTAACTTTCAGGCGGGATGTGTGGATTCAAGGGTTCCTTCGCGAGCAAGCTCGCTCCCACAGGGCAGTGGTTGACTCGATATCTCGGGCGCGCCACTGGAACTGTGGGAGTGAGCTTGCTCGCGAAGAGGCCAGTACATCCCGGACATCTCATGTGTCTGGAATGCAGTCTTCGCGAGCAAGCTCACTCCTACACGAGCGGACTATGGCGCTGAATCATCTGCCGTACTTATTTCACCGTCTTCGGCGCCTTGCCCGAGCGCATCTGCTCCAGCAATGCGGTGCACTGGTTAGGCGCATCCCCGCTGCTGGGCGCTACGAGTGCCAGCAATCCCGCCGCCGGTCCGACGGCCGCGCCCAACAGCACCATGCCTGCGCCACGCAGCAACAGCGGACCTGACTCGACACCCGCATTGGGCTTGCTGAACGGCCCGCGCACATACAGCGGCGAACGCAGGGAGAAGACCCGGAAGCCTTTGGATTCGGGCGTGATCTTCATGTCCAACTGCTCGCTCTTCAGGTTCGCCGTACCATCGACATAAATGATCGCGTTCTCGGTATCGAACACAAACACTTTGGTGCTCGCCAAGCCGTCCTTGAAGCCCACATCAGTGGCCGCACAGTTGATCTTCACGTCCTTGTCGCCAAACAGCTTGCCGACCACGTAATTGCCCACGTTAAGCCCGGCGATCTCCATCAGGCCACGGCTGACAGCGCCGTCATTGACCAGCATTTTCAACTCGCCGTTTGAGGTGCCCAACAACGCCGCGACCGAATTGCCACGACCGCTGAGGTCCGCGTCACCGTTAAGCTCGCCAAAGCTGGTCTTCATCGGTTCGAAGGTCGGGAACAATTGCTTGAGCTTGAAGCCGCGTGCCGACAGCTTTGCGCGTCCTTCCAGTGGCTGAGTGTGACCATTGAGCTTGATGTCCGCGTCGAGCTTGCCGCCCGCCACACCGAAACGCAGAGGCTCCAGACTCAACACGCCGTCGTTAAGCACCACATGGGTATAAAGGTCGGTGAATGGCAGGTCGGCGCTCTGCACGATGCGTTT
The DNA here is from genome assembly GCF_013201545.1 of Pseudomonas graminis. Lineage (NCBI taxonomy): Bacteria > Pseudomonadati > Pseudomonadota > Gammaproteobacteria > Pseudomonadales > Pseudomonadaceae > Pseudomonas > Pseudomonas graminis. Next base: position 2,289,232 of record NZ_CP053746.1, on the reverse strand, counting down.
GCCAGTGAACTCTACATCGGCGTCCATGGCCGCCCAGCGATCGGTCTTGAACTCCTCGACCGGCAGCACTTTGTCCGTGGGTTGCTTGCTCTCGCCGCCCCGGGTTTTCTGCTCGGCATTGGAGTCGGCGCCGATCAGCGGCTTGAGGTCCGCCATCAGCAATTGATTGGACACCAGCGCGCCGGTGAGCTTGGGACGGGGTTCGCTGGCGACAAAGCCCAGGTCGCCATGGATATCGCTGTCGCCGATCTTGCCGTTGAAGCCCTTGTACTGGAACGACGCACCCGCCGGGTCATGCAGTTTGGCGATCAGACGGCCATCGGTGGAGTACGGCGGGGAATCCGGCAAAGTGACGCCCGTCAGCGGATACAGATTGCTGAGGCTGTCGCCGGAGAGTTTCAGGCGCAGATCCAGTTCTCCCAGGTTCTGCGGATCGGTCACGGTGCCCGCGACGGCAACACGCAAGGCGCCAGCACTGACATCTGCCTGTACCGGGAATGGCAGCGCGGCGTCTTTCAGCGCCAACAGCCCGCCTACCTTGCCGCTGCCGTTAAGTTTCTGGCCGTGGTACTGGCCTTTGGCGGTGAAGCCGAAGGCGTAATCCTGCGCCGAAGCGCCCTTGTCCTGGACCTTCTTCGCCTCGCTACTGCCGACAATGTCGCTGTACGGAATCGGCTTGCCCAGCATATCGATGACGACATCGACGGCCGTGTTGATCTTCTGGTCGTTGTAGCTCACGAAGCCCTTATCGAATCCGATCGTGCCGATGTCGATCACCCAGCTCGACGGCTCGGCGTTCGGGTCGCTCTTGGGCAGATCAAACACCCAATTGGCGCGGCCATCGGCCAGACGCTCGATTTTCGCGTTGGGCTCGGTCAGGTTGATGCGCGGAATGACGACGCGCTGGGCGAGCAACGGCAAGGGAGACAAGCGCAGATCGACGCGTTTGAGCGTGACCATCTGCGGCGTCTTCGACCATTCCGGGTTGCCCAGTGCGATGTCTTCCGCCGACATGTGCGGCCACGGCACCCAGGCGCGCCAGCCGCCTTCATCCGGCTCACGGTGCCAGCTCACGGCCAGATTGCCGTTGATGGCAAAGGGGCGATGCAGTTCGGCAGACACCTTCTCATTGATGGTCGGCTTGAGCCGGTTCCAGTCGAAAGTCGCGATCACAATGATCAGAATCACCAGCAACAGCAGCAGGATTGCGGCTGTCCAGGCGAAGATTTTACGGCCTCGCGTCATTGCGTTGTCTCCCCAAAAACCGACGCGCCGTCCAGGGCGCGTCTCGTACGTCGTAACGGTTCGACTAAGAAAACCCGCGTCGGTTTGATGAAATCTGTATTCAGGGTCAGAAAAGTTCCGCCCCCTGCCCATACCGTACGTCCAGACGGGCTCGGCGATCGACCTGAAACACGTTGAAAGGCCCGCCGTGCAAGGGGTCGTAATTCGCATCATTTCTGTCGATGGTCACCATCAGCCCGCTGAACTTCTTTATCGAGGGGGCAGGGGTAAAATCGCCAGCACGTTCACATAACCCTTTACACCCGAGCATCCTTCCATGAAACGCCAATTGATTGCCCTGACCCTTTCCCTACTTGCCTCGAGTGCGTTCGCGATGCCTGCCAGCGAACAAGCGATCCTCGGCGAAGCGAAGGCGACGCAGCACTCCGGTTTGCCGACCGTTGCGCAGGACGGCCCGGATCGCTTGATCAATCAATACCAGCGCGTCGCCGACAACGGCCCGGATCGGCTGATTCAGCAGTATCAGCGGGTCTCCTGAGCGACACCCGCTGGGATCAAAAGCTTTCCGGCTAAAGCCAGTCCTACGGAAACAACGCAGCGCTTGATTAGTGGGACGGCTTAGCCGGGAAGAGCTGGTTTGAGCGACCTCAATCTGCCGGCATAAGCACGAGAACAGCCCGGCCCTGATCGCCGGGCTTTTTATTGCCCGACGCAAAACCGGGTTCGACGTCACGCAAACGCATTTGCTAAAGTTGCGGCCCATGCCTTCATCAGATACACGCCCCATGCTGCCCCGTGCCGAACAGAAACAGCAGACCCGCCACGCCCTGCTTGATGCAGCCCGGGGCCTGATGGAGAGCGGGCGGGGTTTCGGCAGTCTGAGCCTGCGCGAAGTGGCGAAAACCGCCGGCATCGTGCCCACCGGTTTCTATCGGCATTTCGATGACATGGACCACCTCGGCCTGGCGCTGGTCAGTGAAGTTGGCCAAACCTTCCGCGAAACCATCCGCCGCGTGCGCCACAACCACAACATCGACAGCGGCATCATCGACGCGTCCATCCGCATCTTTCTGGATGTGGTCGCTGCCAACCGCTCGCAGTTTCTGTTTCTGGCGCGCGAGCAATACGGCGGCTCGCTCAAAGTCCGTCAGGCACTCGGCGCGCTGCGCGAAGGCATCATCGCCGACCTCGCGACCGACTTGGCCTCGATGCCCAAATTCCAGCACCTGAACACCGACGACCTCTCGGTCATGGCCGACCTGGTGGTAAAGAGCGTATTCGCCATGCTCCCGGAGCTGATCGACCCGCCGCCCCCGGCCCTGGCCAAGCACCTCACTCCCCGGGCGAAAATAACCCAGCAGCTTCGCTTCATCTTCATTGGCGCCAAGCGCTGGCAGGGCTTGGGCAGTACCGAGTGATCGCGAAGCTCCAGGGTGCTGCGTCAGTCTCTGACCACACCTCCCCGCACCACGGCGGTGCATCGCCCCAACCGTCGCACCGATAGGTCGCACCTTCGTGATCAGCCCTCCCCTGACTGCACCGTATTCTGGCAATTTCTGTCCTGCGCGCCTGTTGGCAAGCCACTTGCTCTAGCCCTTGCATCGCACATTGCTGGAAGCTTTCTGATGCTGGTGATTCATCAACGGACCGAACCTCAGGCTGAATGGGCCGCAGAGCTGCATTTGATATTCGAGGCGCGGAGCAAAAGCCGACTGCGCTGTTTCAGTGCCGAGGGCGAAGACGTCGGGCTTTTCCTCGAACGGGGTCATCCGCCGTTGCGTGACGGCGACTTTCTCAAGGCTGAAGACGGCCGAATCGTCCGCGTCTGCGCACGCCCTGAGCAGTTGATGCACGTGACATGCAGCAGCCCGTTCGAGCTCACTCGCGCGGCGTATCACCTGGGCAACCGCCATGTGGCGCTGCAAGTGGGTGATGGCTGGCTGCGCCTGCTCGACGACTACGTGCTCAAAGCCATGCTTGATCAACTGGGCGCTACCACCGAATCCCTCGAAGCGCCCTTCCAGCCGGAGCACGGGGCGTACGGTGGTGGCCATCACCACTCCCGCGCCGGGGAAGAAGACTTCAATTACGCGCCACGCATTCATCAATTCGGCGTCCGCACGTGAACGCGGCCTGGGCGCTGCTGCGTCTGGCGAGCCCCCAGCTGCCCATCGGCGGCTACAGCTATTCCCAAGGCCTGGAAATGGCGGTCGAGCAATCGACTGTCCACGATTCGGCCAGTGCCGCCCGCTGGATCGGCGACCAATTGCTGCTCAACCTCGCGCGATTTGAAGCGCCGCTTTTACTGGCGCACTGCACGGCGGCTGCCCAAAACGACTGGGCGGCGTTGCTGCAATTGAGCGAGGCACACCGCGCCAGCCGCGAGACCCGGGAGTTGCACCTGGAAAGCCGACAGATGGGCTATTCGCTGCAGCAACTGCTCAACGGCCTGCCGGAAATGGATCAGCCCGCGCGGGACTTTCTACAGCGTGTGGGCGAGCCGCATCTGGCGCTGGGTTGGGCACTGGCTGCGCGCGCCTGGCAGATCGGTCCTCAGGACGCCCTCGCCGCCTGGCTCTGGAGCTGGCTGGAAAACCAGTTGGCAGTGCTGATGAAGACCCTCCCGCTGGGACAGCAAGCCGCGCAGCGCCTGACCAGCGAATTATTGCCGCTGCTGCAAAACGCCCAGCAACACGCGACCGCGCTGAACCCTGACCACATCGGCAGCGCGCCATTTGGTCTGGCGCTGGCGAGCATGAACCATGAGCGGCAGTACAGCCGCCTGTTCCGATCATGAGGTGGCCGCCATCGCCGCAGCGCCTCGAACCGCACAACATGCTTAACGGAGAGAACGAATGAACAGCCAACCTTTACGCGTCGGCATCGGCGGTCCGGTCGGTTCCGGCAAAACCGCGCTGACCCTCGCGTTGTGCCTGGCCCTGCGCGATCGCTACAACCTGGCGGTGGTCACCAACGATATCTACACCCGTGAAGATGCCGACTTTCTGGTGCGCAACGAAGCCCTGGCTCCAGAGCGCATCATCGGCGTGGAAACCGGCGGTTGCCCGCACACGGCGATTCGCGAAGACGCTTCGATCAATCTGGAAGCCGTCGACCAGCTTAATCGTCGCTTCGAGGGGCTGGACCTGATCATCGTCGAGTCGGGCGGCGACAATTTGTCTGCGACGTTCAGTCCGGAGCTGTCGGACCTCACCATTTATGTGATCGACGTGTCGGCGGGCGACAAGCTGCCGCGCAAGGGCGGCCCCGGCATTTGCAAATCCGATCTGCTGGTGATCAACAAGATCGACCTCGCGCCGCTGGTGGGGGCATCGCTGGAGATGATGGACCGCGACACGAAGAAGATGCGCGGCGACAAGCCGTTCGTGTTCAGCAACCAGAAAACCGGTCAGGGCCTGGAGCAGATTATTTCGTTCATCGAGCGTCAGGGCCTGCTGACTGCTGCCTGATTCGTACATCCACAGGACTCAAGGAATTCATTCATGAACGGCAAAAAAGTATTCGGCGCGTTGGCGCTGCTCCTCGTACCGGCAATCGCCTTCGCTCACCCCGGCCACGATGAAAGCGGTCTTGTGGCCGGCATCAGCCATCCATTGGGCGGCATCGATCACCTGCTGGCGATGATCGCTGTCGGGCTGTGGGCTGCACAGCAAAAAGGCGCCGCGCGCTGGGCGCTGCCGTGCACATTCGTCGGCACCATGCTGATTGGCGGCTTGCTCGGGTTTGAAGGCCTGGCGTTGCCGGCGCTGGAGAGCGGCATTGCGGCGTCGGTGTTTGCGTTGGGCCTGGCGGTGGCACTGGCGGTGCGTCCGCCACTGTTCGTGGCCGTGGCGGCGACTGCACTGTTTGCGATGTTCCACGGCGTGGCCCACGGTCTGGAACTGCCGGAGATGTCGAGCCCGTGGGGTTACGCCCTCGGTTTCGTCGGCGCGACCGCTGCGCTGCATGCGGCGGGTTATGCCGTGGTGCGGTTTCTGCCGACAGCGGCGGCGCCGGTTGTTCGGATCGCAGGCGCACTGTCGGCCGCCACCGGCGTCTGGTTGTTCGCAGGGTAAGTCAGCGTCTGCTGCGCTCGAGCGGGGATCAATCGATCCCCGCTGCCCCGCCCGCCTCACCTCCTGCTACCATGTCGCGCAATTTGCCCTTGCCGTGACGCCATCCAATGCCTGACGCTTCCCTTCCCACCGCCAAGTCTGAACTGTCCGCCCTGTTCACTGAGCTGCAGCAGCACTTCATGCGCGTGGTCGTGCCGTTGTGGCAGGGCCCGGGATGGAATGCCGAGATGGCGCTGCCGTTCGAGGCGGTCGACGCTCAGCATCGGCCGTTGCCGCCCCAGCGCTACCGGGCCATGGCCTGTGCGCGTCAGCTGTTCCTGTTTTCAAGCCTGATCGATCACCCCGACGTGCCCGACGCCGCCACCCGCGCGGCCGCGCTGTTTCGTTCGTTGCAGCAGCACTTTCACGATGCCGAGCACGGCGGCTGGTTCTACAGCATCGATCCACAAGGCGCGCCGCTGGACCGCCGCAAGGATCTCTACACCCACGCGTTCATCGTCTTTGCTTGCGCGCATTACTGGGGCAAGGTCCGCGAGCCGTTGGTGGAATCAGTGCTCAACGCCGCGCTGAACGTGGTCGCAGAGCGCTTTGCTGATGGCGATGGCTTGTACGAATCCGTGCTGGCCGAGGATTGGTCTTCGCTCAACGCCGGCCCGCTGCAAAACCCGCTGATGCACCTGGCCGAAGCATTTCTCGGCACGCTGGCCGTACGTGATGACGCTGACACGCAGGCGGCGCTGGATGCGCTGGTGGAAGGCATGCAGCGACGTTTTGTGGATGTCGAACACGGGGTAATGCTGGAGAAACCGCTGGACGCTGTGGATAACTGGTCCGAGCCGGGTCATCAGTTTGAATGGTTTTATCTGCTGGCATCGTCCGCGCGGCTGCGGGGCACGCCGCTGTACCGTTCGCTGGAGACTGCGTTCACCCACGCCGAGGCACAGGGCGTCGATCAAACGACCGGCGCGGTTGCGGCCATGCTGGAAGTGGACGGTTCGGTGAAAGACGGCACGCAGCGCATCTGGGCCCAGGCCGAATACCTGCGCGCGTTGACCTTGCGGCCTGATAGCGAGCACCTGCTGGCGCGCCAATTGAAGGCGCTGCAAGCACAATTCCTGCACTCCACCGGCTGGAACGAGTGCCTCGACAGCCAGGGGCAGATCAGCCGCAGCGACATGCCGTCGACGACGCCGTATCACCTGGCGACCTGCTACATCGGACTGGCCGATTACTTCAGCGGCTAATCAACTCCCTGCTGATCGTCCCCACGCTCTGCGTGGGGATGCAGCCTAGGAAGCTCCGCGTCCCAGCCGCCGGTGACGCGGAGCGTCGGTCAGCGCATTCCCACGCGGAGCGTGGGAACGATCAGCGGAGCGCGGGAACGATCATCACGATCGGTAGAACTACTTACTTATCCCCACGACTGCGATCAATCGCGAACCCGGCCCAAGTCTGGCTAACGGGCATCAGCTCCAGGCTGTTGACGTTGACGTGGGCCGGCGTATTCATGATCCAGAAGATGGTCTCGGCGATGTCCTGAGGCTGGATCGGCTCAGCGCCCGCGTAGGTCGCGTCGTACTTGGCCTGATCGCCACCGAAACGCACCAGCGAGAACTCGCTTTCACACAAGCCAGGCTCAAGGTTGGTCACCCGCACGCCGGTGCCGACCAGGTCATTGCGCAGGTTCAGCGAGAACTGTCCGACGAACGCTTTGGTGCCGCCATACACGTTACCGCCCGGGTACGGATAATTCCCCGCTACCGAGCCGAGGTTGACGATGCTGGCACCGCGGCCGTAAGCGATCAGACGCGAAAGCAGCGTGCGCGTCGTGTAAACCAGCCCTTTGATGTTGGTGTCGATCATGGTGTCCCAGTCATCCAGATCGCACTTGGGTGCAGGATCGATCCCCAACGCCAGGCCTGCGTTGTTGATCAGGCCGCGAATCTTCGCGAATTCAGCCGGCAGGCTTTCCACGGCGCGCTCCACACCCGCCCGATCACGCACATCCAGCGTCAGCGTATGCACCTTGGTTTGCTTCGACAGCTCGGCGCTCAGCGCCTGCAAGCGGTCTTCACGGCGACCGGTCAGCACCAGCGACCAGCCCGCCTCGGCAAAACGACGGGCGCAGGCTTCGCCAAACCCGGAAGTGGCCCCGGTAATGAATACGGTAGAGGTCATTTCTTTCTCCTGACTAACGATGCGGGCTTATCAAGCCAAGCGGGAATGTCACGCAAGCAGCGCTGCGTGTAGGAAGGTTCTGGAGAATGCCCGCGCTAACAGGCCGGGATCAAGCACCATCAGCAACATCGTCATACGACCGTTCTGGTGTATAAAAAACAACCAACTTCCCCAAGCCCTTATTCCGTATGGCCTACAGATACTTTTGCCCACCTTATCCACAGTCAGGCAACCATTTTCTGGGGGCAACTCGAAACGCCGAGAGTCCCGGCATACGGGGCGTGTGGGTAACTTGAACGATGTTTTTACTTGACCGGCCATGGGCCATCTGCCGTCGACTTCGCCCAGGACTTGGGCGCATGGACAGGAATACGCGGGCGAGGCCACAGATTGCGCTACCTGCGGCGGTCTTTCCAACGGTTGCGCACAGACTTATCCACAGGCAGGCGCCGAATAAAGACTGTATAAAAAAACAGCCACAAGAACGTTGACAAACCCCATTAAAATACCGGCCGAAACAACTGGTCAAATATTGATCAACAGGCTGTAAGCCCCGTAAATAAAGGCCTCCAGCTAGCTGCTCCCAACTTATTCACAGTCACTTCCACAGTAAAACTGAACAAGTCAAAAGCGTGACAAAACAGCGATTTGCAGCGGCTATATGTCGCGTTTTCACTGCTCTTCAAAATTGTTTTCCACAATTCGGGTATGCTATAAAAAAGCCCCGGAAGTTATCCACCCGGGGCTTGTTTTTACAGCAGTGATCAGGAATCAGTGCCCGCCAAGATAGGCGTTCCTGACCTCCTCATTGGTGAGCAATTCCTTACCCGTGCCCGTCAGCCGAATCTCGCCGTTGACCATCACGTAAGCACGGTCCGACAGCTTCAACGCATGGTTGGCATTCTGCTCGACCAGGAAGATCGTCATGCCGGTCTGCGCCAATTCACGCAGTGTCGCGAAGATCTGCTTGACGATGATCGGCGCCAGACCCAGGCTCGGCTCGTCCAGCAGCAGCAACTTGGGACGGCTCATCAGCGCGCGAGCGATGGCGAGCATTTGCTGCTCGCCGCCGGACATGGTCATCGCCCGCTGATTGCGACGCTCCTTGAGCCGCGGGAACATCTCGAACATACGCTGCATGTCTTCGCTGGCATGTTTGTCGCCAATGGGGATGGTGCCCATCATCAGGTTTTCTTCCACTGACATGTCCGGGAACACGCGGCGGCCTTCCGGCGACTGCGCGATGCCATTGGAAGCAATGTAGTGCGACGACTTGTGGGTGATGTCGGTGCCCTGATAGATGATCTGGCCACTGGCCGCGCGCGGCTGGCCGAAGATCGACATCAGCAGCGTGGACTTGCCCGCACCGTTGGAGCCGATCAGGCTGACCGTCTCGCCCTCATCAATGTGCATCGAGACTTTCTTGAGGGCCTGGATCGGCCCGTAATACACATCGATCTCTTTCAGTTCGAGGATCGGCTTGCTCATACCAGCTCCTCTTCATCAGCGCCCAGATACGCCGCGATCACTTTCGGATCGTTGCGGATCTGCTCCGGTTTGCCTTTGGCGATCACGTTGCCGTGGTCGAGCACGACGATGTCGTCGGAAATGCCCATGACCATGCCCATGTCGTGTTCGATCAGCACGATAGTCATGTCGTGATCGTCGCGCAGGTGGCGAATCATGCCGCTCAGCGCCTCGGTTTCCTGAGGGTTCAGGCCAGCGGCGGGTTCATCCAGGCAGATCACCTGAGGGCGCGTGCACATGGCGCGGGCAATCTCAAGACGACGTTGCTGGCCGTAGGAAAGCTCACCGGCCAGACGGTTGGCGCAGTCCACCAGATCTACCACTTCGAGCCAGTAGAACGCCGTGTTCATCGCGTCCTCTTCGGCCTTGCGATAGGCCTTGGTGTTGAGGATGCCGGCCAGCATGTTGCGGTTGACCCACATGTGCTGTGCGACCAGCAGGTTCTCGACGACGGACATTTCCTTGAACAGGCGAATGTTCTGGAAGGTACGCGCCAGCCCTGCACGGTTTACCAGGTGCGTGCCGCCAAACATCTTGTAGTACAGCCGGCTGCCGAAGCGCTTCGGCGACGCGAAGTCCGCGGCGCGAAATTGCTCTCCGAGCAACTGAATGACGTTGGTTTTCTTGCCTCGCGCATTGAGCTCGATACGCCCGCCGGTGGCTTTGTAGAAGCCGGTCAGGCAGTTGAACACGGTGGTCTTGCCGGCGCCGTTCGGGCCGATCAGGGCGAAGATCGAGTTGCGCCGCACTTGCAGGCTGACGTCGCTGAGGGCCTTGATGCCGCCGAAGTGCATCATCAGGTTTTCGACGGACAGAACGATTTCTTCGCTCATTACGCGCCCTCCACTTTGGCCAGCACGCCTTTGCGTGGCTGCACGCCGGTACGGCTGATGCGGATCAGGCCACGGGGACGCCAGATCATCATCAGCACCATGAGGATGCCGAACAGCAAGACGCGGTATTCCGCGAAGCTGCGCAAGAGTTCCGGTGCGACGGTCAGCACGAATGCCGCGATGACCACGCCGACTGTCGAGCCCATGCCGCCGAGCACGACGATGGCGAGAATCAACGCCGACTCGAAGAAGGTGAACGAGGTCGGGTTGACGAAGCCTTGATAGCTGGCGAAGAACACGCCCGCCAGACCGGCCGTTGACGCGCCGATGGTGAAAGCCGACAGCTTGACCAGCACGTGATTCAGGCCCATGGAGCGGCAGGCAATTTCGTCTTCACGGAGGGCTTCCCACGCGCGGCCGACCGGCATGCGCGTCAGGCGGTGCTTGACGTACAGCACAGCCAACACGACCAGGAACAGCACGGTGTAGATGAAGATGAATTTCAGGTCCGGGTTGTATTCGAAGCCGAAATACTCGTGGATCGGGATGCCGCCGTCTTTGGCGCGACGCCCGAACTCCAGACCGAAGAAGGTCGGCGCAGGCACCGGCACGCCGTTCGGTCCGCCGGTGAACGACAGCCAGTTGTTGAGCACCAGACGAATGATCTCGCCGAAGCCCAGGGTCACGATAGCGAGGTAATCCCCATGCATGCGCAGCACTGGAAAACCGAGGATGCACCCGGCAAGCGCCGCCGCAATCGCTGCCAGCGGCAGCGCCGACCAGAACCCCAGGCCCAGATACTGATAACCCAGGGCCAGGCCGTACGCGCCAATGGCATAGAAGGCCACGTAACCCAGATCGAGCAGACCGGCGAGGCCGACCACGATATTAAGGCCCAGGCCCAGCAGCACGTAGATCAGGCCGAGAATCACCACGGTCAGCACGTACTTGTCGGCGAAGATCGGAAAGATCACCGCGATCAGGATCATCAGCGGAATGATGAAGCGCAGCCGCGTCTTGTAGCCCGGCGGCAGCACGTGCACGCCGGAGCCCGAACTTTCAAAGCTCTGCGCGATGGCCACGCCCTTCGGCGTCTGCAGGAACAGGCTCATGAAGAAACGACCGACGACGACCACGCCAACGAGCACGGCCACGCGTCCTGGTTGCAGGTTGAAGCCGTAGCCGTCCAGTACGATACCGACGATCGGACCGAACACGATCAGCGCCAGCAAGCCGGCGATCACCGCGTCGATCAGGCTTTGTTTGATATCAATGGGTTTAGTAGGTGCAGACATGGTTATACCTTCGCCACGAGTGGGCGACCCAGCAGGCCTTGGGGACGGAAGATCAGAATCACTACCAGCAGGCCGAAACTGAACACGTCTTTGTAGTCGGAATTGATCAGACCGGAGAACTGCGACTCGGCAACCCCGAGGATCAGCCCGCCGAGCATGGCGCCCGGCAACGAACCAATGCCGCCCAGTACCGCCGCGGTAAACGCCTTGATGCCAATGACGAAGCCGGCGAAGAAGTCGAAGGTGCCGTAGTTCATGGTGATCAGCACGCCAGCCAGTGCCGCCATGGCCGCGCCAATGACGAACACGTAGGAAATGACGCGGTCGGTGTTGATGCCGAGAATCGAGGCCATCTTGCGATCCTGCTGCGTGGCGCGGCACATCCGGCCCAGCTTGGTGTACTTGATGATGTAGGTCAGTACGCCCATGCCGACGAAGGCAGCGATCAGGATGAAGATTTTGGTGTAGGTGATCTGTACGAAACCGCTGCCGACATCGAAGCGCATGGCGCCTTCGAGCAGGGTCGGTACGCCTTGCTGGCGTGGGCCCTGAGCGATCTGCGCGTAGTTCTGCAGAATCAGGGAGATGCCGATCGCGCTGATCAGTGGCGCCAGACGGGTCGAGTTACGCAGCGGTTTGTACGCCACACGCTCGATGACGAAACCGTACACACCGGTGACCACGATGGTGAAGATCAGTGTGCCAAGAATCAGAAAGGGGAATGACTCAACGCCGAAGAAAGACAGCACGGCAAGGCCGATGGCTGCGAGGTAGGCGGAGATCATGTACACGTCGCCGTGGGCGAAGTTGATCATGCCGATGATGCCGTAGACCATCGTGTAACCGATGGCGATCAGGCCATAGACCGAGCCCAGTGTCAGGCCGTTGACCATTTGCTGCAGGAAAATACCGTCCATCACGCACGCTCACGAACTTGAAAGGCCGACCTGGCGCGCGCGACCATTCCCTCGTGAGGAATAGAGCGGCGCACACAGTGGCAACAGAAGAAATCCGGCGCCGCCGTCAGACAGCGCCGATTACCGGATCAGGCTGTTTCCTGGCTCACCCCCGGGAAACAGCAGATCCGACTAAGCGCTTAACTCACTTCTGCTTTTCGAGCTGGTGGTATTTGCCGTCCTTGTCCCACTGGTAAACCACGTAGTCAGAGACTTTCAGGTCGCCCTTGGTGTCCCAGGCTTTCTCGCCCATGACGGTTTTGACCGGGTGAGCCTTGAGGAACTTGGCAGCGTCTTCGCCTTTGTTCGACTTGGCACCGTTGAAGCCGGCGGCCAGGGCCTGAACCGAAGCGTACGCGTAGAGGGTGTAGCCTTCTGGCTCGTAGCCGGATTTGCGGAACTGCTCAACCACGGCCTTGCTGTCTGGCAGCATGCGCGGGTCGGCGCCGAAGGTCATGTACACGCCATCGACGTATTGCGCGCCGCCAGCGGTGGTCACCAGTTCGTCGGTCACGACGCCGTCGTCAGACATGAACTTGACGTCTTTCAGGCCTTGCTCACGCAGTTGGCGAACCAGTGGACCGGCTTCCGGGTGCAGGCCGCCGAAGTAAACGACGTCAGCGCCAACCGAACGAATCTTGGTGACCAGGGCGCTGAAGTCTTTTTCGCCACGGGTCAGACCTTCTTCCAGCACCGGCTTCACGCCGCGAGCGGTCAGCTGCTTGGCGGTGGCGTCTGCCAGGCCTTTGCCGTAGGTGTCTTTGTCGTTGATGACGGCGATTTTCTTGCCCTTGAGCACGTCGACGATGTAGTCGCCGGCCACGATGCCTTGCTGATCGTCACGGCCGCACATACGGAACATGGCGCTCAGGCCGCGCTCGGTCACGGTCGGGTTGGTGGAGCCAGGGGTGATCGCGATGATGCCGGCTTCGTCATAGACTTCCGACGCAGGGATGGTCGAGGAGGAGCAGAAGTGACCGACAACGCCGGCAACTTTGTCGGACGCGGCCTTGTTGGCAACGGCAACGGCCTGTTTCGGTTCGCAAGCATCGTCGTAGGCGGTCAGGACGATTTTATCGCCGTTGACGCCGCCCGCAGCGTTGATGGCATCGGCAGCTGCTTGAGCGCCCTTCATGTATTGCTCGCCGAATGAGGCGTTGGCGCCGGTCATCGGGCCTGCAACGCCGATCTTGATGTCGGCTGCCTGCGCAAATGAAGCCGCACCCATGGCAGTAGCCACTGCGAGTGCGAGAAAGCCTTTTCTGTAGAACGTCTGCGACATGAGTTGGTGCTCCTGGGTTTTTTAATTAGCACTGCGACCACAGAGCTGCTGCGAGCAAGTGGCGTGCCATCGGTTTTTTATTCTTGAGAAACTCGTCGTTTTGTTGCTATCCGACTGATTTCTGCCCTTTTTTACAGGGCGTGCAACCGTCTAAACCGCGCAAGGTGCAACCTCACGACTTTAAAAGAGCAACCCTGGCGACGCAGGCGCGCAACTGCTCCATCCGCACCTGTACAACCCTGTTGTTACAGCCTGCGTCACCGAACTGCACACCGTCGGTGCGGTTCCGCTACGGGCCGCACCATTTGAGGGTAGTGGATGTGGGAGAAAGCGTTGTTTTGGAGAGAGAATTCTTCTCAGATCACGATTCTGAGGCATTGGCCCGCATGGTATAGCGAAAAGCCAGCCTCGTACAAAGAGCTGCGCAGTCCGACGGCCGCCAGCGGCTGCATCTGCGCAAAGGGGATGGGTAAGACACTGGCGTTGCCGCTGCACAGATAATCGGCGAAGGCTTTGCCAACGACTGTCCCTGTGGTGTTGCCCCGTCCGTTGTAACCGGTAACCGCGACCAGTCCCGGGGCAGGCTCGAACATTCGCAGGAGGTGATCGGGCGTGAACGCGATGCAGCCGGTCCACTTGCATTCCCACTCAACCGGTTTGAGGTACGGGAAATAATGCTGCTGCACCCGATCGGCCCACGCTTTGAGAAACCAGCCGGGCTTCTGATTGCCATTGCCCAGACTGCCCAGCAACAGACGGCCATCGGCATCGCGACGAATGCTGCTGAGCACCTGACGCGTGTCCCAGGAGCCCTGCCCGCCCGGCAAAATCTGCTGCGCCGCGTCTTCGACCAGGGGCGCGGAGGCCACTTGATAGTAGTAGCCGGGGAAGAAGTTGCGCCGAAGCTCGGTCCACTCGCCCTCGGTGTAGGCGTTGGACGCGATCACGACTTGCTCGGCAAGCACCGCGCCGTTTTCGGTGATCACGCACCAGCGCGCGCCTTGTCGCTCCAGGCGTTTGACCGGCGAGTGATCGAAACGCTGACCACCCAATTGCGTGACGGCCGCCGCCAGCCCGCTGGTGTAGGCCATCGGGTTGATGGTGCCCGCGCGGTGATCGAGTAAAGCGGAGGTAATCTCGGTGGTGCCGGTCGCTTCCTGGCAGGCTTTGCCGGTGAGCAATTCCACAGGCGCGCCGCGACGTTTCCATTGTTCTTCACGGCTGCGCAGGTCCTGCTCGCCTTTGGCGTTGTGGGCCATGTGCAGTGTGCCTTTGCGCGTCGCCTGGCAGTCGATGGCGTATTTTTCGATCAGGCTGAACACCAGTGACGGCGCATTGCCGAGCATGGTGTTGAGCTGGCTGCCGACTTTTTCGCCGAAGCCGACTTCGATTTCGTCAGGGGGAATCCACAGGCCCGCGTTGACCAGTCCTACGTTCCGTCCCGACCCGCCCTGCCCGGTGCGATGGGCTTCAACAACCGCGACCGTCTTGCCCTGTTCAAGCAGATGAATGGCCGCCGACAAACCCGTGATGCCTGCGCCGATGACACACACATCGACCGTCACTTCCCCGCTCAACGCAGGCGCTTCCGGCCTTTGCGGCGTCAGCGTTTCCCACAGACATTCTTCGCGTAACGGCATCGCAAACCCTCGGAAAGAGACAGCCGGACCTGATCGTTCCCACGCTCCGCGTGGTAATGCAGCCAGCGACGCTCCGCGTCACAAAAATCGGGCGCAGAGCGCCTGGGGATGCGTACCCACGCAGAGCGTGGGCACGATCATCTGTCAGAACGCGGTCGACCAGATGGCATCAATCAAACGTAATCCCTTGCGCCAGCGGCAGTTCGCGGGAGTAGTTCACCGTGGCAGTCTGGCGACGCATGTAGCCTTTCCACGAGTCCGAGCCGGACTCGCGGCCGCCGCCGGTTTCTTTCTCGCCACCGAACGCACCACCAATCTCTGCACCACTCGGGCCAATATTGACGTTGGCAATGCCGCAATCGCTGCCCAACGCCGAAATGAACTGCTCGGCCTCGCGCACGTCGGTGGTAAAGATGCAGGACGACAAACCCTGGGGCACATCGTTATTCAGGCGCACCGCCTCGCTGAATTCCTCGTAGCCCACCACGTACAGAATCGGCGCGAAGGTTTCGCTGCGCACCACATCGCTCTGCTCCGGCATCTCGACGATGGCCGGCGAAACGTAATAAGCGTTCGGGAATTTCTCCTGCAGCTGGCGCTTGCCACCAAACACCTTGCCGCCTTCGCTTAGCGCCTGTTCCAGCGCCTCCTGCATGTTTTCATAGCTTTGCTTGTCGATCAGCGGACCGACCAGATTGCCTTCCAGCGGATGCCCGATGCGCACCTTGGCGTACGCCGCTTTCAGGCGCTCGACGAACTCGGCCTTGACCGACGAATGCGCGATCAAACGCCGCAGGGTGGTGCAACGCTGACCGGCCGTCCCGACGGCACTGAACAGCACCGCGCGCACGGCCAGGTCCAGATCGGCACTTGGGGTCAGAATCATCGCGTTGTTGCCGCCCAGCTCCAGAATGCTGCGGGCGAAGCGTGCAGCGAGCTTCGGCGCCACTTCGCGACCCATGCGCGTACTGCCAGTGGCGCTGATCAACGCGACGCGGAGGTCATCGACCAACGCCTCACCGGCTTCGCGGCCGCCGACGATACACTGGGTGAGGTACTGCGGGGCGTCGGAAAATTCAGCGACGACTTTATCAAACAATGCCTGACAGGCCAGCGCGGTCAGCGGGGTCTTTTCCGACGGTTTCCAGATCACCGAGTTACCGCAGACCAGCGCCAACGCGGTGTTCCACGACCAAACCGCCACCGGGAAGTTGAACGCGCTGATGACGCCGACGACGCCCAGCGGGTGCCAGGTTTCACGCATGTGGTGGCCCGGGCGCTCGGAAGCGATGGTCAGGCCGTACATCTGGCGCGACAGCCCGACGGCGAAGTCGCAGATGTCGATCATTTCCTGCACTTCACCCAGCCCTTCCTGTTTGATCTTGCCGGCCTCCCACGACACCAGCTCGCCCAGGTCGGCCTTGTGCTTGCGCAGCGCTTCGCCAAACAGGCGGATCAGCTCGCCACGCCGGGGCGCAGGGACTTTGCGCCACGCTTCGAAGGCGTGGTCGGCGCGGGTGATGCGCTGCTCGACTTCGGCGGCGCTTTCCCAGTTCACCGACGCCACCTGACTGCCATCGATAGGCGTGTGAACAGGCTTGTCGCCCTGTTGATAAAGCGCGGCATCGACACCGAGTCGGGTAAGCAGGTCGTTGAGCATGGTTTCTCCTGAAACTGATCGTAAGCGCGGAAGCGGAATGCCAAATATGGGTTATTTCGTCAGCCTCTAGTAATAGCTGGCGGGCGGCACTGCAACAAACGACGATTAAGCGAGATATCATTCCGTTTTTTCATGCTGACGCTTAACGAGCCGAATATGCTGAGCAAACGCCATTTCCCGTCGGTCACCGCGCTGCAATGTTTTGAAGCGGTGACCCGCCACCTGAGTTTTACCCGCGCGGCCGAGGAGCTGAACCTCACCCAGAGCGCGGTCAGCAAGCAGGTCGCCCAGTTGGAAGAATTGGTGCAACACCTGTTGTTTCGAAGGGTTCGTCGGCGCCTGCAATTGACGCCAGCCGGTGCGCTGTACCTGGGCGAAGTGCGCAAAGTGCTCACGCAGATGGAAATGTCGACGCACTTCCTGCGTTCCTACGGCGGCGAAACCGAAGTCCTGCGGGTGTCGACACCCTCGACCTTCGGTGCCCGCTGGCTGGTGCCGCGACTGAAGGGCTGGCGCATGCGTCATCCGCACATTCATCTGGATCTGGTCAACGAACAGGAAAGCGATGACCTCGCCCAGAGCCGTTGCGACCTGTCGTTCTATTTCGGCGGTGGCGCCCGACCCGGTGCCGAGAGCGTGAAGCTGTTCAGCGAAGAGCTGATCCCGGTCTGCGCCCCCGGCAGTTTACCGATTGAGCCCTTCACAGATCCTACGCAGTTGACCGATCTGGTCCTGCTGCAAAACGCGCATCGTCCCCAGGCCTGGCATGACTGGTTCGAGAGTCAGGGCTACCAGACGGAACACAGCTACCACGGCCCGCGTTTCGAAACGATCTACATGTGCATTCGCGCGGCGCAAGTGGGATGCGGCGTCGCGCTGCTGCCCCGGTTTCTGGTCGAAGAAGAACTGGCTGACGGCAAACTGATCATCCCATGGCCACACGCCCTGCCGAGTCAGGACGCCTATTACCTCGCCTACCCGGAGCACGCGGCCGAAGTGCCGAAGATTCGCGTGTTTGTGGAGTGGATGCTCGAACAGCTCAACGAGCCAACGCCGCAGTGACAGCTTCCCGGCTAAAGCCGGTCCCACCAGTTGGGACCCAGTCAGTCCCTTTGGATGCACGCGATGTTCGTAGGACAGGCTTCAGCCGGGAAGAGGCCAGTTTGCCCGTCATCAACTCTGCGGTGTGACGACTGAAGCCTTCCCGGCTAAAGCCGGTCCCACAATCGCTGAAACATTTCTGCCCCTCTTCCACGACGACTGGCATTATGTCGGCCATCGTCAATAACAAACCGGACGTACCGCCACAGCGCTACCGCAAGGTTGTATGCGACACCCAATTGAATCCCGGGCCGCACCTTGGCGGCCGCTGCTGGCTGGAGCGACACAATGAGTGAGAGCGCTTTCGCGGACCGCATCGTGCAGAACCTGCTCGATACCGACCTCTATAAGCTGAGCATGATGCAGGCCGTGCTGCACAACTACCCAAACGTCGAAGTGGAGTGGGAGTTTCGCTGCCGCAACGGTGAAGATCTCCGGCCGTACCTGACCGAAATCCGCCATCAGATCGAGCAGCTCTGCGAACTGTCGCTGAGCGTCGAGGAGACCGGTTTCCTCGAACGCATCAACTTCATGAAGCCCGACTTCCTGCGTTTCCTCGGGCTGTTCCGCTTCAACCTGCGCTACGTCCAGACCACCATCGAAAACGACGAACTGTGCATCCGCCTTTCAGGCCCCTGGCTGCACGTGATCCTCTTCGAAGTGCCTGTCCTGGCCATCGTCAGCGAAGTCCGCAATCGCCATCGCAACCCCGAAACCCTGCTCAGCCAGGCCCGGGACCAGCTGTATCGCAAATTCGACTGGCTGAATGCAACCGCCACTGCCGACGAACTGGCGGAATTGAAAGTGGCTGACTTCGGCACGCGCCGGCGCTTCTCCTACGCGGTGCAGGAGGACGTCGTTTCGGTGTTGAAAAAGGATTTCCCCGGCCAGTTCGTCGGCACCAGCAACGTGCACCTGGCGCGCAAATTCGACCTTAAACCCCTCGGCACGATGGCCCACGAATGGATCATGGCCCATCAGCAACTTGGCCCGCGCCTGATTGACAGCCAGATTGCCGCGCTCGATTGCTGGGTGCGCGAATACCGCGGCTTGCTGGGTATTGCACTGACAGACTGCATCACCACCGATGCCTTCCTCGGCGACTTCGACCTGTTCTTCGCCAAGCTCTTCGACGGCCTGCGCCACGACTCGGGCGATCCTGTGCAGTGGGCCGAAAAATGCATCAGGCACTATCAGAAGCTGGGCATTGAGCCGATGAGCAAGACGCTGGTGTTCTCTGATGGCCTGAACCTGCCGAAGGCGCTGGAAATATTCCGCGCGCTGCGTGGTCGCATCAACGTCAGTTTCGGGATCGGCACCAACCTGACCGCCGACATCCCGGGGATCCAGCCGATGAGCATCGTGCTGAAAATGACCGCCTGCGCCGGCCAGCCCGTCGCCAAGATTTCCGACGAGCCCGGCAAAACCCAGTGCAAGGACCCGGAATTCGTGTCCTACCTGCTCCACGTATTCAAGGTGCCGTCCTGAGTCGAGCACCGACCGCCGCCTCTTTTCCATGCCATTCCTTTTTTGCTCAAGGAGTCAATCATGCAAGACGTACAGCGCGAGATCGCCCGGCAGCTCAACGTCCAGCCGCCTTTCGCCGATGACGGAGCGCTGCAGGCGGAAGTCAGCCGCCGCGTGCAATTCATCAAGGACTGCCTGAATAACGCCCGCCTGAAAGTGCTTGTACTGGGCATCAGTGGCGGCGTGGATTCGCTGACAGCGGGTTTGATGGCCCAGCGCGCCATCCGCGAGCTGCGTGAAAGTACAGGCGACGATGCTTACACCTTCATCGCCGTGCGCCTGCCGTATCACATCCAGCACGACGAACATGAAGCTACGGCCTCGGTGGATTTCATCAACCCGGACGAGCGCCACACGGTGGACATCGCGCCCTCGGTGAAAGGGCTGGTTGATCAGATCAAAGCCTTCGAAGGCCAGGCCGCCAGTGCCGTGGATTTCGTCAAGGGCAACATCAAGGCCCGGGCGCGGATGGTCGCGCAGTACGCCATTGCCGGCGTAAAAGGCGGTCTGGTCATCGGCACCGACCATGCGGCTGAAGCGGTCATGGGGTTCTACACCAAGTTCGGCGACGGCGCTTGCGACCTGGCGCCGTTGAGCGGTCTGGTGAAGAACCAGGTCCGCGCAATCGCGCGCAGCTTCGGCGCGCCGCAAAACCTGGTCGAGAAAGTCCCCACCGCCGACCTCGAAGAACTGGTCCCCGGCAAACCCGACGAAGCGGCCCACGGCATCAGCTACGCCGAGATCGACGCCTTCCTCCACGGCGAGCCGGTAAAACAGGAAACCGCCGAGATTATTGTCAGCACCTACCGCAAGACCCAGCACAAACGGGATCTGCCGTACGCGCCATAACGCGTAGCAATGAATGCGCCCGATGGGTTTTGCATAAAAAATCCATCGGGCAGCAAACGCGCTGCATTCAAAAACGGAATGAACCCGTTATTTCTTTTCGCTTGATGGCGCCCGTCATCACGGCTTACATAGCGCTCTGACTTCCCCGCCCAGAGCCGCTATCCATGACTCCTTTCCAAGGCCTCTTCACCCTCGTTGCGTCCACCGTTGGCCAGCCCGCTGCGGCGTGGCTCGAACATCGCGTCGAAGTGCCACAAGCCTTGGGTGGTTTCTCCTGGTCTGACGAGGCGGTCCATCGGGCCTGGCTGGCCGAAGCGTTGAACCTCTGCCTGTTCCACAAGCTGGTAGAGGCCGTACCCGATGGGCTTCGCTATGTGGACGAGCAATTCGAGGGCGGCCGCAAGGTGGTGTTCGACCATGGCGCCATTCGCACCGTCGATTGGGCGGACAACGGCGAATTGCCACGCGGGCGTCAGGCCTTCTCGCGCCTGCTGGAGCCGCTGGGCTTCACCGATGTGCGTACTTACCCGCTGACCAAACTGAACATGACCGGCTGGGGCTATCGCCAGATGGACCTGCCGGAAGACATCGCGCAGTTCTTCGTTTCCGAACTGCACCCCGGCCGACTCAGTCAGTCGTTCCAAGACGCGGTCAGCCGTGTCGTCGGTGCCAGCCGCGACCCGTTGAGTCCTGAAGACCTGAGCATCCTCAATCGCCTGCGCACCACCCGGCATTGCAGCGTCGCCGAAGCCACCCGTCTGCTGCCGGCGCTGTATCGCGCGTTTGACCGCCAGCACGGCGTTGTTCGGGAAGATGACTATCGCCAGTTGCTCAGCGAAAGCGCGGAGATGGCGTGGATCGCTACCGAAGGCAACAGCTTCAATCACCTGACGGACCGGGTGGCGGATCTGGAAGCGACGGTGGCCGAACAGAATCGGCGCGAGCGGCCGATGAAGGACAGCATTGAAGTGTCTGGTTCGGGAAGGGTCATGCAGACCGCATACAAGGCCTGCACGGTGAGCAGAGGGCTGTTGAATGCCGAGGGCGTCGTGGTGATGCACAAGGTGCCCGGCTCATTCGTTGAATTCATTCAACGCAAGATCGACCCTGACAACGGCAAGATCGATCTCAATTTCGACAGCAGCAACGCCCAGGGCATCTTCAAGATGACAGACTCGAAGCAGGCCCAGTGATCACTTCAGCGTGACAGTGCCTTTCATCATGCCGATGTGGCCGGGGAAGGAGCAGAAGAAGCCGTATTTCTCGGCCGGGTCCAGTTTGGAGACGTCGAAGGTGACCGAATCCGACTCTCCCCCGCCGATGACTTTGGTGTGGGCAATGACGCGCGAGTCACCGTCCTTCAGATAATCCTTATCGATGCCAACGCTCATGCCGTCAGTGGCGATCTGCGACATGTCATCGTATTTGCTGATGACCACGTTGTGGCCCATGACGGCCTTCGGCAGGCTGCCGGAGTGTTTCAGGTTGACGGTGAACTGCTTGCAGCTCTTATCGATTTCAATGGCCTTGGTGGTGAACGTCATCTGATCGGTGGAATCGACCTCGACCGAGCATTCGGCCGCCAGCAGGTGCCCACTGGCCAAAGTCAGAACGGATGCAGCGACAAGCTTGCGAATCATGGTGCGTCTCCTGGTGGGGTGGCCTTTGATTTCGTATACAAAGACAGCCCTGAATTAGAACAATTCAACAACCGTTATTGCCGGTCATCTCTGCGAGGCCTCTATCAGGGCCATCGAGACAATCAAACAGTCAGCGCTAAGATGGCTGCATAAGATCGCCCTGTCACCCACCTTCAGGACGATCCCATGCAACTTTCCAGCATTTTCCGCAGCCTGCTTGCCGCTTACGCCTGTGGCGCATCGGGTAGTTACGACCGCGCCAGCCAGGCTTACGGCGTCTATCAACGCGCTGTTTCCAACGGCTGAGACCTGTAACGGCGGGGGACTGACCGGCATCGATGACCGGGTGAGGAAAAATACCACGCCGGTTTTGCACCATTCTCAGGCAGAATGTGCTGACTTATCGTCTGCCTCGAGGACTGCCCATGGCCAAACCCAATTATTCCTTCGCCAAACGCCAACGTGATCTGGCAAAAGAGCAAAAGAAAGAGGAAAAAGCACAGCGCAAGCAGGCCGAGAAGGCTGAAGCAGAGGCTGGAGAAGGTGCAGCCGTAGACGGCGAAAACGCTGAAGGCGCTACCGAAGCTGAAGGCTCCGTCGAAGTAAAAGGCTCCGCTGAAGAAAAGCCTGCCGAGTGATCGTCTGATTCAGCGCAATGGGATGGATGAACGCGAAAGCCTGCAGGCGTGAGCTTGCTCCCGACGAGGCTTTTACCGTGATCCATCCATTGGCTGACAATCCTGCTCGCACGACATCGCGCGCGTGCTTACCTCCCCCAGCGACGTCTTCGTCCGCCTACCTCGCAATCGGCATCACCGTCACGCGCACTTCCGGGTCGTGGCTCCCGCCTCCCAGAATCACCCCCCGCAACGGCGACACGTCCGAAAAATCCCTCCCCCACGCCAGACTGATGTGCTCAAGCGCAGGCTGAACGTTGTTGGTCGGATCGAAATCCACCCAACCCAGCACCGGACAGAACACCGACACCCATGCGTGTGAGGCATCGGCGCCAATCAGCCGCGGCTGCCCTGGCGGCGGCTGGGTGAGCAGATAGCCGCTGACATACCGCGCCGCCAGACCGCGCGAGCGTACGCACGCCAGCATCAGATGAGCGAAGTCCTGACAGACGCCACGGCGGGTTTCCAGCACTTCCACCAGCGGCGTGGCCACTTGAGTCGCCTCGCCATCAAAGGTGAACTCTTCGAATATCTTCTCCATCAGCGCCTGCGCGCATAGCAGCATCGGCCGCCCGGCAGGAAAGCAGCTGGCGGAAAACTCGACGAACGTCTGCTTCAGGTGAACGTACGGGGATTCAAAGCGATAGCGACAGGCCTCAAGGATGTCCGGCGCCATTCTCGACGCGCTGTAGGTCAGCCGGTGCTGCGCCTCATCCCACGAAGTGGAAACATTGAAATCCAGCCGCGGCCGTTCCAACACTTCAATATGCAGGCGCGCGTTGACCTGCAGCTCATCGTGCGGGCGCTCGAATGCCAGGCGCGTCAGCGGATTGCCAAACACGTCCAGCTCATCGCGACGCGTGGTGGGCGTCGGGCTGATGATCAGGTGCTGCTCCAGGCAACGCTGCCAGGGACTGCGCCGCGGCCATAGATGCGCAAGCTGCTGGGCCAGGGAAACCGGGCTGTCGTACTTGTAGTGCGTGTCGTGGAGGATCTGATAATGGGCACTGTTCATCAGACAGACACCGTGCGCTGACTGACATCGTCGACGTGGGCAAAATGACGCAGCGCAAGCCGGTCAGAAACATGGCCGCTGGTTTCACCGATGGTCTGCAGCAGATCCGCCAAGCCGTCCAGCGCTGCCTTGACGCTGCTCTCACCAAACAGCCCTTCTTCCAGGCAACCCAGATCGAAGACCGAGAGCCGCTGAATCAGCGTCGCGAGGCTGTTGTCCTGAGGCACACCGAAATCCTCGTTCATGCGTTTCACCGAGCGGGCCACCAGCTTGAGCTGGAACAACACTGCGTGGGGGTTCTGATCGTCCAGCACCAGTAAATCGAGCACCGGGATCAGCTGCGGTACGGCCAGATAACGAGAGCGGTAAGTGATGCCGCTGTTGCCCAGTTCGAGCAGCCCGTCCAGAGCGTCCTGATGAAACACTGCCTCGCTGCGCAGAAAGGCCGCCAGCGTCGTACACAAAAACTGCAAGCGCTCGATGCGCCGCCCGATCATCAGGAAGCGCCAGCCCTCGTCGCGGGTCATGTCGTCCAGAGCGAAACCGGACAGCGCCGCCAGTGACATCACCAGGCGGTTGAGAAAGTCCAGCAGCTCGCCGAAATCAGGGCTCTCGGTTTCTAGATTCATGGCTTCGTGCTGCAATTCCACCAGCGCCTGCCAGTTCTCGCGGGACAACTTGCCGCGCACCTGGGACGCCGCCCATTGCAAGCGCTGCAAGTTGGAGCGCAGGCTGAACGGCCAGTCGTCACCCAGCAAAGCTTCAAGCAAACGTTCATGTAGCTCGCGCGGCTCCTCTTCGTCCTGGAGCGGCAGAAGATTAAGTCGCTCGGCCAGCTCGACCGCTGCTTGCAGGGCGACGGGGTCATCGCCGTCGACATAGCGCGTGAGCATGATCCGCAGCAGGCGCGCGCTGTTGTCGCAGCGCTCGCAGTAGCGGCCGAACCAGAACAGGTTTTCCACCACACGCGACGGCAGATACGGGTCGCGCCGAATCAGGTCGTGCACCCCCAGCGAGTGGCGGTTTTTCCACGGTTCGCTGCCCAGTGGGCGTTCACCGAGAATCCAGGTGTCTTTACTTGCGCCGCCCCGTTGCATCGACACCACGTCGGCGTCGGCGTCGGCGGCCACACGGGTCAATCCGCCCGGCAGGACGCGGTAGCCATCGGCCGTCGCCACTGCGTACACGCGCATACCGATGGCGCGGGGCTGCAGCTGACGGTCCTCGCCGTGCCAGACCGGCGCGTGGGACAACTGCGCCAGTTCCTGCGCGACGTAGGCATAGGGCCGGGCCTGCATGCGCGCGGCCAGGGCCTTGCGCTCTTCGTCGCTGAGGTCACGGCCGAATACCGGGGCGAAACTCTGGGACGGGAACGCAGGCTTGATCAGCAGCTCCGGCATCTTCTCCAGGGCTTGGGCCAGCACCGGCGGCTCGCCACACCACCACGTGGCGATCGACGGCAGCAGCAGCTCTTCACCAAACAGGTGTTCGTTGATCTTCGGGAGAAACCCCAGCAGCCCCGGTGATTCCAGCACGCCGCTGCCCAGGGCATTGGCAACCAGCACGCGGCCCTGTCGCACCGCTTGCAGCAGGCCCGGCACGCCCAGCGCCGAATCGGTGCGCAATTCCAGCGGATCGCAAAAATCGTCGTCCAGACGGCGCATGATCGCGTGAACACGACGCAACCCGCTGAGGGTTTTCAGGTACACCGTGGCGTCACGCACTGTGAGGTCGCTGCCTTCCACCAGCGGATAGCCCAACTGACCGGCCAGATAAAGATGCTCGAAATAGCTCTCGTTGAAACGCCCGGGCGTCAGCAACACCACCAACGGGGCTTCGTGGCTGGTCGGTGCCTGACGCGCGAGGGTTTCCTGCAGCGACCGAAAGAAATTCGAGAGGTGCTGGACCTGCAGATCCCGGTACAGCTCGGGGAATGCCCGCGACACAATCAGACGGCTTTCCAGCGCATAACCGGCACCCGACGGCGCCTGAGTCCGGTCGGCGGTGACCCACCAGCGGCCATCGGGCGTGCGCGCCAGGTCAACCGCGTACACATGCAGAAAAGTGCCTTCAGGCGGCTTTACGCCCTGGCATGGCCAGAGAAAATTGTTGTGACCGAACACCAGCTCCGCCGGCAGCAGACCTTCGGCGATCAGTTCCTGCGGGCCGTAGAGATCGGCCAGCACGGCATTGAGCAGACGCGCGCGCTGGGCGATGCCGGCCGCCAATGGCTGCCATTCTTCCGTTGGAATCACGTGGGGCAGCATGTCCAGTTCCCAGGGCCGATCGGCACCCTTGGGGTCGGCGTAGACGTTGTAAGTGACGCCGTTTTCCTGAATCTGCCGGGCGAGCAGCGCCTGACGCTGGATCAGCTGCGCAGGTGTGCTGCGCTGGAGATGCTCGTACAAACGCTGCCAATGGGGCCGAACGGCGCCGCTGGCATCCAGCATCTCGTGGTAGGTACCCGGGGTGAGCGGATAGTGGTCAAGCAGGTCAGGCATGGAAGGCTCGGCAGACAACAAAGGGACTCGAATCAACTGCGCTTAGACTAGCGCAGACAACATGACACGCAGGCGCCGCTTTCCACGTTTTATACGTGCGGCACGGCGACCTGATCTCACGTCAGGTCGCCGGCGCGGCTACCGATGCAGGCGTAAATCCAGGGTCATCGGCAGTTCATCGTTGAGGGTCAGTGCAGGAACCTGCAGTTTGCCGGGGCTGTGGCCGATCCGGAAGAACCGCGCCAGACGTCGGCTTTCCGCTTCATTGGCGTTCACCGGCAGCGTCTCGTAATTGCGCCCGCCGGGATGGGCGACATGGTACTCGCAGCCCCCCAGCGAGCGCTGCATCCAGGTGTCGAGGATGTCGAAGACCAGCGGCGCATGCACCGGGATCGTCGGCTGCAAGGCATTGGTCGGCTGCCAGGCGCGGTAACGCACCCCTGCGACGAACTCGCCGACGCGCCCCGTCGATTGCAGGGGCACCGGCACGCCGTTGCAGGTGAGCATATAACGCTGCGGCGGCAGACCCGTGACCTTCAGCTGCAAGCGCTCAAGTGACGAGTCCACGTAGCGAACCGCGCCACCCGCTGCACCCTCCTCGCCCAGCACGTGCCACGGTTCCAGCGCCTGACGCAGTTCCAGCTCGATGCCGCTGACGGCGTAGTCGCCAACCTTTGGGAAGCGAAACTCCAGATGCGCCGCGAACCACTCGGCGCGCACGGGATAACCGGCGCTGTTGAGCTCGGCGATGACGTCTGCGAAATCCTGCTGGATGAAGTGCGGCAGCATGAAGCGGTCGTGCAGCTCGGTACCCCAGCGCGCCAGTTTCGCCGGTGCATAAGGCTCGCGCCAGAAACGCGCGACCAGTGCCCGCAGCAACAGCTGTTGCGCCAGGCTCATCCGGGCGTGCGGCGGCATCTCGAACGCGCGCAGCTCCAGCAGGCCCAACCGGCCAGTAGCACCATCGGGCGAATACAGCTTGTCGATGCAGAATTCTGCGCGGTGGGTGTTGCCGGTCACGTCGATCAGCAGGTTGCGCA
Source organism: Pseudomonas graminis (assembly GCF_013201545.1). Classification (NCBI taxonomy): domain Bacteria; kingdom Pseudomonadati; phylum Pseudomonadota; class Gammaproteobacteria; order Pseudomonadales; family Pseudomonadaceae; genus Pseudomonas; species Pseudomonas graminis. The sequence continues at coordinate 2,262,190 of NZ_CP053746.1, read as the reverse complement.
GCAGCCTGTCCACCAGCCACGGCGCGCATTCTTCGCCCGGCTCGGGCATTTGTGAAAAGGCGATTTCCAGTTCGTACAACGAGTCGTTACGCGCTTCGTCGACCCGCGGCGCCTGCGAAGTCGGCCCGATGAACAATCCAGAGAACAGGTAGGACAGCGACGGGTGGTTATGCCAGTAGCTCAACAGGCTGCGCAATAGATCCGGCCGACGCAGGAAGGGCGAATCGCCCGGCGTCGCGCCACCGAGGACAAAATGGTTGCCGCCGCCGGTGCCGGTGTGGCGCCCGTCGATCATGAATTTCTCGGTGGTCAGTCGGGTCAGGCGCGCTTGCTCGTAGAGAAACTCGGTGCGTTCCACCAGTTCATCCCAGGTGGACGAGGGCTGTACGTTCACTTCGATCACGCCCGGATCCGGGGTGATGCGGAAGTTCGCCAGACGCGGATCGCTCGGCGGTTCGTACCCTTCCAGTAACACCGGGCAGCGCATGTCTTCAGCCGTCGCTTCGATGGCGGCGACCAGTTCCAGGTAGGCCTCAAGGGATTGCAGCGGCGGCATGAACAGATACAACCGTCCGCCCCTCGCTTCGGCGCTCAATGCGGTGCGGGTCAGCCAATCGGCGGACTCGCCGATCTCGGGTTCGCGGTCGACGCTGGGGTCGCCCTGCTCTGCCAGGCTGTCCAGTCGCGACTGAACCTCGTCGCGGTCGGGCAACTCGGCAAATGCCTGGTTGTGGTCGGTCGGGTGTATGTAGGGATACTCGGCCGCCTTGACCCACGGCTGCGAGGCCAGCGGCAAGCGATAGCCGAGGGCAGAATCTCCGGGTACCAGGCGGCAATGCTCGTCGCGCAGGTACCAGCGACCACTCTGCCATTGATCGTCGGCAGCGGTTCGCGCCAGTGGCAGAACGTGGCCAATGATGGTGTCCAGCCCTTGGGAAAACACGTTGCGCAGGCGCGCACGTTCGAGGGGGTCCTCAAGGCGCGAATCGTCGGCGCTGACGTTTTTGGGCAGCGCGCCCTCACGCCACAGGTAATAGAAACGGTCTTCGTAGGCCGGGAAAACGTAACGCGCCGGCAGCTTCAGCCGCTCGGCCACGCTGCGCAGGAAACTGCCCGCCATCTCGCTGTCGGCGCCGTAGTCCCGGGTTTCGTCAGCGACCAGCGCATTGTTGCGCCACACGGGCTGCCCATCTCGGCGCCAGAAGCAGTTCAGTGACCATCGCGGCAGTTGCTCGCCGGGGTACCACTTGCCCTGACCGAAATGGACGATGCCCTGGGGCGCGTAATGGTCCCGCATGCGCCGATACAACTCGGCCGAGAGCAGGCGCTTCTTCGGACCCAGTGCGGCGGTGTTCCATTCATCGCCATCACGGTCGTCGATGGACACAAAGGTCGGCTCGCCACCCATGGTCAGGCGCACGTCGTGTGCCATCAGGTCGTTATCGATTTGCCGGCCCAGCGCCTGAATGTCCTGCCACTGCTCTTCGGTATACGGCTTGGTGACGCGCGGCGCCTCCCAGATGCGCTGCACCGACATCTCGTGGGTAAACTCGGTTTTGCAGGGCTCGACCATGCCACTGATGGGCGCCGCCGAAGAAGGCTCGGGACTGCAGGCCAGCGGAATGTGGCCCTCACCGGCAAACAGGCCGGACGTCGCGTCAAGGCCCACCCAGCCGGCACCGGGCAGATACACCTCACACCAGGCGTGCAAGTCAGTGAAATCGACGTCGGTGCCGGAGGGTCCATCCAGCGCTTTGACATCAGCCTTGAGCTGAATCAAATACCCGGACACAAACCGCGCAGCCAGCCCCAGATGACGCAGCAACTGCACAAGCAGCCACGCCGAATCACGGCAGGAACCAGAAGCGTTTTCGAGGGTGTATTCAGGCGTCTGAATGCCCGGTTCCATGCGGATCAGGTAACCGATATCGTTGGCCAGACGCTGATTAAGGCCGACCAAAAAGTCGATCGCCGGAATCGGCGTGCGGTCGATGCTGTCCAGGTACGCCTGAAACCTTGGGGTCAGCGGCAGCTTTTCCAGATAGGGCTGCAGCTCGTGATGCTCTTCGCGGGCATAGGTGAACGGGATCTTGTCGGCGTAGGGCTCAAGGAAGAAGTCGAAGGGATTGAACACTGCCATTTCGGCGACCAGGTCCACTTCGATGCGCAGCTCGCTGGTCTTTTCCGGGAACACCAACCGCGCCAGGTAATTACCCTGCGGGTCCTGCTGCCAGTTGATGAAGTGGTTTTCAGGATGGACTTTCAGCGAATACGACAATACCCGCGTACGGCTGTGAGCCGCCGGGCGCAAGCGGACGATTTGCGGCCCCAGCTCTACCGCGCGTTCGTAGCGGTAATGCGTGACGTGGTGCAAGGCAATGTGAATCGACACGGCGTGCCTCCTGCGAGCCTGGACGGTAACGGAGCTGCGCAAGACTTATGCCACCCCGGCAAATCAGGCGCCTCCGGCCTGGAGGTAGCATGTTCAGCCAAGCACAGCACCAAAATCGCGCCCGCTTCAACGAATGGTGCAAGGGTCGCACGGAAATGAGGCGGGTGGGGTTATTTGCAGTGGAATGCAAAACGCCAGCTCGAAAGCTGGCGTTTTGTTGTTCGGTATCGCTTAGCGCGGGACCTTATCGTGGGAAAACCGGCTGGCGCGAAGGCTTCTTGCCTTTGCCGGGTTTGGCCGCATCCGAACGATCCTTGGCTGCCTGCTTGTTACGAGCAGCCGCCGCAGCCTTGGCCTCTTCGCGCTTGTCCCAAGGCTTGCTGCCGTCGCTTGCGCGCTGAGGCAAGCCGGTGTGCTGCGTCAGGATCTTGGTGGTCCTGGCAACCTTGTGGCTACCAGCCGGCGTCGAGTTCTTGCGGCGCGCGCTCTGATAGGTGTCGGTTTCCGGCTGGCGCAGCGGGATCAGCTGATGCTTGCCCGGCCCGATCAGATCGGCACGGCCCATACGCTCCAGTGCCTCACGCAGCATCGGCCAGCCCTTCGGATCGTGATAGCGCAGGAACGCCTTGTGCAGACGGCGCTGCTCTTCGCTCTTGACGATGGTGACCGAATCGCTCTTGTACGTGACCTTGCGCAGCGGGTTCTTGCCAGAGTGGTACATGGCCGTCGCACTGGCCATCGGCGACGGATAGAACGCCTGCACCTGATCCGCGCGAAAGCCGTTGCCCTTGAGCCAAAGCGCAAGGTTCATCATGTCTTCGTCGGTCGTGCCCGGGTGAGCCGCGATGAAGTAAGGAATCAGGTACTGCTCTTTGCCCGCTTCCTTGGAGTACTTCTCGAACATGCGCTTGAACTTGTCGTAGCTGCCAATGCCCGGTTTCATCATCTGGTTGAGCGGACCTTCTTCGGTGTGCTCAGGCGCAATCTTCAGGTAACCGCCGACGTGGTGGGTCACCAGCTCCTTGACGTACTCGGGCGATTCCACCGCCAGGTCGTAACGCAGACCGGACGCGATCAGAATTTTCTTCACGCCGGGCAGTTCACGGGCGCTGCGGTACAGCTGAATCAATGCCGAGTGATCCGTGTTCAGGTTCGGGCAGATACCCGGGAACACGCAGGACGGTTTGCGGCATGCGGACTCGATTTCCGGGCTCTTGCAGGCGATGCGATACATGTTCGCCGTCGGACCGCCAAGGTCGGAGATCACGCCGGTGAAGCCGGGGACCTTGTCACGGATTTCTTCGATCTCGCGGATGATCGAATCATGGGAACGGTTCTGAATGATCCGGCCTTCATGCTCGGTGATAGAGCAGAACGTGCAGCCGCCGAAGCAGCCGCGCATGATGTTCACCGAGAAACGGATCATGTCGTAGGCCGGGATCTTCTCCTTGCCGTACACCGGGTGCGGAATGCGCGCGTATGGCATGCCGAACACGTAGTCCATTTCTTCGGTGGTCATCGGAATGGGCGGCGGATTGAACCAGACGTCCACCTCGCCATGCTTCTGGACCAGCGCGCGGGCGTTGCCCGGGTTGGTTTCCAGGTGCAATACGCGGTTGGCGTGGGCATAGAGCACCGCGTCGCCGCGCACTTTCTCCATCGACGGCAGACGGATGACCGTCTTGTCGCGGGTCATGCGCGGGCTGGCTAGAATCTGCACGACCTTCGCTTCGTTCGGATCCTCGACGTCACCCTTTTCCTGCTCGATGGCACAGGCCTGGGTGTCTTGCGTGTTCACGTACGGGTTGATGATCTTGTCGATCTTGCCTGGACGGTCAATGCGCGTGGAGTCGACTTCGTACCAGCCCTCTGGCGTGTCACGACGAATGAACGCCGTGCCGCGCACGTCAGTGATGCTTTCGATCGTCTCCCCATAGGACAGGCGAGTGGCCACTTCGACGATAGCCCGCTCGGCGTTGCCGTACAGCAGGATATCGGCGCATGCGTCGATCAGGATCGAGTTGCGAACCTTGTCCTGCCAGTAGTCGTAGTGAGCGATGCGGCGCAGCGATGCTTCGATGCCACCCAGAACGATCGGCACGTTCTTGTAGGCTTCCTTGCAGCGCTGGCTGTAGACCAGACTTGCACGGTCCGGACGCTTGCCCGCCATGCCGCCTGGGGTGTAGGCGTCATCGGAGCGGATCTTTTTGTCGGCGGTGTAACGGTTGATCATCGAATCCATGTTGCCGGCCGCGACGCCGAAGAACAGGTTCGGCTCGCCGAGCTTCATGAAGTCGTCTTTTGATTTCCAGTCGGGCTGCGCAATGATCCCGACGCGGAAGCCCTGGGACTCCAGCAGCCGGCCGATGATCGCCATGCCAAAAGAAGGGTGATCGACGTAGGCATCACCCGTGACAATAATGATGTCGCAGGAATCCCAGCCAAGCTGATCCATTTCTTCCCGGCTCATTGGCAGGAAAGACGCTGGTCCGAAACATTCGGCCCAGTACTTCGGATAGTCAAATAACGGCTTGGCTGCTTGCATATCGATGACCAGTGTTCGTGTCTGGGGGCGATTTTCGCTTGGAAATTCGCGGGCGCGGAGAATAGCACAAATTTTGATCAAGTCCGACGACAGTAGTCGGATAAGTGATCGGCATGACTCTGGACTCTGGTGCCCTTCCGGCATCAAAGTCCCGGTCCAGAGCCCTACTTATTCATCATCATCAAAGTTGTAACTGCCCGGCGCGAGGTTCTCGAAGCGGGTGTATTTGCCGATAAACGCCAGCCGGATAAACCCGATCGGGCCGTTACGCTGCTTGCCGATGATGATTTCAGCGATGCCCTTGTGTTCGGTCTCGGGGTGATACACCTCATCCCGGTACACGAACATGATGACGTCGGCGTCCTGCTCGATCGCTCCAGATTCCCGCAAGTCGGAGTTCACCGGGCGCTTGTTGGGACGTTGCTCGAGGGAGCGGTTGAGCTGAGAAAGCGCAACCACCGGGCAATTGAATTCCTTGGCGAGCGCTTTCAGGGAACGGGAGATTTCAGAAATCTCGTTCGTCCGGTTATCGCCACTGGAGCCAGGAATCTGCATCAATTGCAGGTAGTCGATCATGATCAGGCCGATATCGCCGTGCTCGCGGACCAGGCGCCGCGTACGCGCTCGCATCTCGGAGGGGCTGATGCCTGCCGTGTCGTCGATGAACAGCTTGCGATCGTTGAGCAGATTGACCGCCGATGTGAGGCGCGGCCAGTCATCGTCATCGAGCTGACCGGAACGCACCTTGGTCTGGTCGATACGGCCCAGCGACGACAGCATACGCATGATCAGCGATTCGCCTGGCATCTCCAGCGAGTAGACCAGCACCACTTTGTCGCTGCGCAGCACCGCGTTTTCCACGAGATTCATCGCGAAGGTGGTCTTACCCATCGACGGACGACCTGCAACGATGATCAGGTCAGACTGCTGCAGACCGCTGGTCTTTTCATCCAGGTCGGCGTAGCCCGTGGAAAGGCCAGTGATGCCGTCGCCGATGTTGAACAGCGTATCGATGCGGTCAATCGCCCGGGTCAGCAGGTCGTTGACGCTAACCGGCCCGCCTGTCTTGGGCCGCGCTTCGGCGATCTGGAAGATCTGCCGTTCGGCCTCGTCAAGAATCTCTTCGGCGGTACGACCTTCCGGGTTAAAAGCACTGTCAGCGATCTCGGTACTGATGCCGATCAATTGGCGCAGCGTCGCGCGCTGACGAACGATCTGGGCATAGGCCTTGATGTTCGCGACAGATGGAATGTTCTTCGCGAGTTCCGACAGGTACCCCAGGCCACCGACTTGCGAGGTCTGGCCCTCCTTGTCGAGCTGCTCTGCCAGGGTCACGACGTCGATCGGCTGGTTCTGATCCGCCAGCTTGGCAATGGCGCGGAATATCAGACGGTGGTCATGACGATAGAAATCGCCATCCGACACCTGATCAAGCACGCGCTCCCAGGCGTTGTTGTCCAGCATCAGACCACCGAGCACGGCCTGTTCGGCCTCGATGGAATGCGGCGGCACCTTCAGGGCAGCGGTTTGCAGGTCATATTGCTCGGGAGCGGAGATGTCGTTCATGGCCACACGGAAATCAGGGGGTTGAATCAGGATACTCAGAAATGACAAAGGGCACGACCTGCGAACAGGAACGTGCCCAATGCTAACCGACCGAGGAGCGAGTCATCAGTCGGTCAGACTTCTGCACCGAAGCGCAGAAACCATACTGCTTAAGCAGCTACAACAACAACGCGAACGGTAGCTTCAACGTCGCTGTGCAGGTGCACGGCTACGTCGTATTCGCCAACGTTACGGATGGTGCCGTTCGGCAGACGAACTTCAGACTTGGCCACTTCAACGCCAGAGGCGGTCAGTGCGTCAGCGATGTCGTGAGTACCGATCGAACCGAACAGCTTGCCTTCGTCACCAGCGGTGGCAGTGATAGTCACTTCCAGCTCTGCCAGTTGAGCAGCACGAGTTTCAGCAGAAGCTTTCTTCTCGGCGGCAGCTTTTTCCAGCTCTGCACGACGCTCTTCAAACGCGGCCAGGTTGGCAGCGGTTGCAGCGGTTGCTTTGCCGAAAGGCAGCAGGAAGTTACGACCGTAGCCAGCCTTAACGTTTACTTTATCGCCCAGGTTGCCCAGGTTGGCGACTTTTTCCAGCAGGATGAGTTCCATTTGGTAAAACCTCTTAACTTTAACCTTCACCGTTCGCAGAACCGTTATCGGCGTCTTTCGACGCCAGACGGCCGCGAAAATCAATCAGGCTGTCGACAATGGCAAACACCACCAGCAACGGATAGATCAGCTGCATGAACAGCAATAGCGTGACGTACAACCCTACCAGCCAGAACCGTGTCAGGCGCTTTGCAGCCACCAGACCGTGAATCAGGGCCAGCCCCGCGAACATGAGCGGCACGCTGCACAACGGTGTCAGCATCGCCAGTTGAGGACCGAAATTCGGCCCCACCAACATGCACACCAGCAGCACCAGCATCGGTGCCCGCGGGAGTTTCAGGCTGCGAAATTCGCGTCCGAAACCGCCCGGGTTATACAACAACGCCTGCCAGTACCGCCCAAGGAGCAGGCATACCACGCTGACGATCTGCAACAACGCTGCAATCAGGCCATTGAGGACTGGCGTAATCAGTGCCCCCAAACGCGCTCGCTCTTCTACCGACATCTGCTGGTAGACATCACCGAAGACGTGGGGCAGGAGCTTTTGCAGCTCCCCCGCCATGGCTTCGATGGGCTCGCGAAACACCGCGCCCAGAACCACTGCATACAACAATCCAACCGCCACGCTGACCAGCAGCACGCGGACCCAAGACTCGCTGGCACGCAACACGGCGGCCAGCCCCCAGGAACCCAGCAACACCATCAGAGTGCGAGGTTCACCGAAATACCACCAGACCAAAGCCGGCAGCAGAGCCCATGCAAGGACGCCTAACGCGTCACTGATCCCGCGTCGCAGGAGCACAAGGCAACCTGCAGCAGCACTCAACCAGAACAACAGCGGCAATGCCGCACATCCAACCACTACGAGAGTGGCCTGCATGCGGCCGCGCATGATGAATTCAGCCATGGCGCGCATGCGATCTATCCCTTACTGCGTTTGTCGACTACCTGGTCTCAGCGGCCGTGGCTGTCGGTGTAGGCCAACAGGGCCAGGAAGCGGGCGCGCTTGATAGCGGTAGCCAGCTGACGCTGATAACGAGCTTTGGTACCAGTAATGCGGCTAGGAACGATCTTGCCGGTTTCAGATACGTAGGCTTTCAGGGTATTGAGATCTTTGTAATCGATCTCCTTCACATTTTCAGCTGTGAAGCGGCAGAATTTACGACGACGGAAGAAACGTGCCATGTAATGGGCTCCTCAAAAGGTCCGTGGATTACTCGTCAGCGTTATCGCTGTTGTCGCTGTCATCACCATCAACGCCTTCGGCGTCGGAGTGCTCAGGACGGTCGCGACGCTCACGGCGCTCACTGCGGTTTTCTTCAGCCTTGAGCATTTCGGACTGGCCAGTAACAGCTTCGTCGCGACGGATGACAAGGTTACGGATCACGGCATCGTTGTAACGGAAGTTGTCTTCCAGCTCGGCCAGAGCCTTGCCAGTGCACTCAACGTTCAGCATCACGTAGTGAGCCTTGTGAACATTGTTGATTGCGTAGGCCAGTTGACGACGGCCCCAATCTTCCAGACGGTGGATCTTGCCGCCGTCTTCTTCGATCAGCTTGGTGTAACGCTCTACCATGCCGCCGACTTGCTCGCTCTGGTCCGGGTGAACCAGAAAGATGATTTCGTAATGACGCATGAATGCTCCTTACGGGTTGTAGCCTGCCGCCAAAGCGGTCAGACAAGGAGTGAATAACACTGGTTTATCTTGCACAGGAACAGGCACAGGGCCTGCCATGACAGCAAGGGACGCGATTGTAGAGAAGGGGTCGGAGGGGCGCAAGGAGATTGGTGAATATTTGAGCAATGGCTTTAAGCTACAAGCTACAAGCCGGAGCGTGACTGGCTCGGGCTTGAGGCTTGCAGCTCGCTACTGACAACTACTTCTTGGCAGCCGCGCGCTGGCGCAGGGCTTCGAACAGGCAGACGCCTGTCGCGACCGAAACGTTGAGGCTGCTGACGCTGCCCGCCATCGGCAGACGTACCAGATAATCGCAATGCTCGCGGGTCAGGCGGCGCATGCCTTTGCCTTCGGCGCCCATGATCAGGATGGTCGGGCCCGTCAGATCCTGCTGATACAACTCCTGCTCGGCCTCGCCCGCAGTGCCGACGACCCATAGCCCGCGTTGCTGGAGTTTTTCCAGCGTGCGAGCCAGGTTGGTCACGGCGACGAGAGGAATGACCTCCGCTGCACCGCATGCCACTTTCCGAACGGTCGGCGTCAACGTCGCAGACTTGTCCTTGGGCACGATCACCGCCAGCGCACCGGCCGCATCGGCAGTCCGCAGGCAGGCGCCCAGGTTATGCGGATCGGTGACGCCATCCAGGACCAGAATCAGCGGCGGACCTTCGGTGCGGTCGAGCAGCTCGTCAAGCATCGCCTCGCCCCAGACCTGGCTCGGGCTGACATCCGCTACCACGCCCTGGTGAACACCTTCTACCCAGGCATCCATTTCGCGGCGCTCGGCTTGCCCCACCGACACGCGGTTTTGCGCAGCGAGTTCGATGAGCACTTGAACCCGTGGGTCGCTGCGCCCTTCAGCCAGCCAGATCTGCTTGACCCGCTTCGGGTGATGACGCAACAACGCCTCTACGGCATGAACGCCGTAGATTTTTTCCAGCTGACTCATGACTTCGCCTTAGGTTTGCGCACGCTGCCACCGCCTGAAGCAGAGGCCGAACCCGACTTGGACGAGCCTTTGCGATGCTTGCTGGTTTTACCGGAAGCCCCAGCAGAATCACTCGTCGACTTTCCCGACGATGCCTTGCTACCACCCTTGGCTTCAGTCAGCAGGGCTTTTTTCATTTCACGGCTTTTGCGCACTTCTGCATTCTTGGCAGCCGCATCACTTGGCCGATAGGCCTCGGCAACAGGCTCTTTCGCAGTGCGGCGACCGGACTTGGAAGCAGACGACGATTCCTTGGAATCCTTGCCCTTCTCTGCCGCGGCAGGCTCGGACGTCCGACGCTTACGGCCGATCGGCGCGCTGGTGGTTTTCTCGGACATTTCGAAATCGATCTTGCGCTCGTCCAGATCAACACGCATGACACGCACTTCAACGGTGTCGCCCAGGCGGAAGCTACGGCCTGTGCGCTCGCCGGCCAGGCGATGATGGACCGGATCGAAGTGGTAGTAGTCACCCGGCAATGCGGTGACGTGCACCAGGCCTTCGACGTAGATATCGGTCAGCTCGACGAACAGACCAAAGCCGGTGACTGCCGTGATCACGCCCGGGAACGACTCGCCAACGCGGTCTTTCATGAACTCGCATTTCAGCCAGTTCGTCACGTCGCGGGTTGCCTCATCGGCACGGCGCTCGCTCATCGAGCACTGTTCGCCCAGTTGCTCGAGCATCGCTTCGTCGTACGGGTAAATACGGGCCTTCGGAATGACCGGAGCACCGGCACGGCGAACGTGCGGCGTTTCCTGCTTGGAGCGGATCACACTGCGGATCGCGCGGTGAGTCAGCAAGTCCGGGTAGCGACGAATCGGCGAGGTGAAGTGGGTGTACGCCTCGTAATTCAAACCAAAGTGGCCATGGTTATCCGAGCTGTACACCGCCTGGCTCAACGAACGCAGCATGACGGTCTGGATCAGGTGGTAATCCGGACGGTCCTTAATGGTTTCGAGCAGCGCCTGATAGTCCTTCGGCGTCGGGCCGTCTTTGCCCTTGTGCAGGGAAAGACCCAACTCGCCGAGGAAGGCACGCAGCTTTTCCAGGCGCTCAGGCGGCGGACCGTCGTGCACGCGATACAGCGCAGGGATCTCGTGCTTCTTGAGAAACGCAGCAGTCGCCACGTTCGCAGCGAGCATGCATTCTTCAATCAGCTTGTGCGCATCGTTTCGAGTGGTCGGACGGATCTCGGCGATTTTGCGCTCAGTGCCGAAAATAATCCGGGTTTCCTGGGTTTCAAAATCGATGGCACCGCGGACATGCCGGGCTCCCAACAGCACTTTGTACAGCGCATAAAGCTGCTTCAGGTGCGGCACGACGTCGCCATACTGCTCGCGCAGCTGCTTGGCTTCGGCGGCTTTGGGATGCTCCAGCATCGAGCTGACCTTGTTGTAGGTCAGGCGTGCATGGGAGTGGATCACGGCTTCATAGAAAACGTAGTCGGTCATCTCGCCGGTTTTGGAGATAGTCATCTCGCAAACCATTGCCAGACGATCAACCAGCGGATTCAGCGAACACAGCCCGTTGGACAGCTGCTCAGGAAGCATCGGGATCACACGCTCAGGGAAATACACCGAGTTGCCGCGCACCTGAGACTCAGCGTCGAGCGCCGAGCCGAGCTTCACGTAGCTTGATACATCGGCGATCGCCACATAGAGCTTCCAGCCGCCAGAGAACAGGCGCAGCTTGCCGGGCTTGGCTTCGCAGAAAACAGCATCGTCGAAGTCGCGGGCGTCTTCACCGTCGATGGTGACGAATGGAAGGTGACGCAGATCGACGCGGTTTTCCTTGTCCTTCTCCTCCACTTGCGGCTTCAGCTTCGCGGCTTCTTTGAGCACCGCCTCGGGCCAAACGTGAGGAATGTCGTAGGTACGCAGCGCGACATCGATCTCCATGCCGGGCGCCATGTAATTGCCCACCACCTCAACCACGTCGCCCTGCGGCTGGAAACGCGGGGTCGGCCAGTGGGTGATTTTCACCTCGACGAACTGACCGACCTTGGCGCCGTTGTTACGGCCAGGGGTGATCAGCACTTCTTGCTGGATTTTTGGGTTGTCCGGCTGAACGAAACCGATGCCGCTTTCTTCGAAATAGCGACCCACTACGGTTTCGTGCGCGCGGGAAATGACTTCGACAATCACGCCTTCGCGTCGACCGCGACGGTCCAGACCCGAGACGCGTGCCAGTGCGCGGTCACCGTCGAACACCAGACGCATCTGCGCAGGGCTCATGAACAGGTCGTCGGAGCCATCATCCGGGACTAGGAAACCGAAGCCGTCACGGTGACCGCTGATGCGACCCAGGATGAGGTCCAGCTTGTCGACCGGTGCGTACGTGCCACGGCGGGTGTAAATCAATTGGGCATCGCGCTCCATGGCACGGAGCCGACGCCGCAAGGCCTCGATCTGATCTTCAGTCGTCAGGCCAAACTCTTCCACCAACTGCTCCCGGGCAGCAGGCGAACCGCGCTCGGAGAGGTGCGCCAGAATCAGCTCACGGCTAGGGATGGGGTTTTCGTATTTTTCCGCTTCACGAGCGGCCTCGGGATCGAGGGACTGCCAATCGGCCATTAGAATGAATTCACCTTATCTGTATGTAATTAGTTTGGCATATACCACATTGAAACGCGAAGACAGCATTTGCTGGGGCTTTTCGCTATTTCAAATTATTTTCGCACGGGGGCTTTACAGCCCTCAATCTCCTCCGTAAGATGCGCCCCACAACGACGGCACTGCCAAGTTGTAGTTGAAATCAAACGAAATATCGAATGAAATCAACGAACTGCCCAGATGGTGAAATTGGTAGACACGCCAGCTTCAGGTGCTGGTGACCGCAAGGTCGTGGAAGTTCGAGTCTTCTTCTGGGCACCAATTCAACGAAACCGAGCTTAGACTCGGTTTTGTGCATTTTGCGGTTTGAAAAGTCAAGCGTAGTAAAAATATCAGTTAGCGTAGATCACATCTCGTGCTCTGCCCCTCGCTGCAAATGCATCCCCCCCGCCGTGCCTCCAACAAATTCAAAAATTCAGTTGCACTCCCACGAAAAATCTAATTAAATCAGCGCCATGCCCAGATGGTGAAATTGGTAGACACGCCAGCTTCAGGTGCTGGTGACCGCAAGGTCGTGGAAGTTCGAGTCTTCTTCTGGGCACCAAACAAACAAAACCGAGCCAAGTGCTCGGTTTTTTGTTTTCTGGGGGGCTGCAATAACCCCCATCCGTGCAGGTGACTAGGCGCGGAACTGCCCCAGACTGGCCTTGAGCTGCGCGGCCAGCCTGTCCAGCGTCTTGCCGCTGGCGGTGGTCTCGACCACGGCCTGGGCAGCCTTCTCGGCTTGAGCGTGAATGACTTCTACACGCCCCCGCACCGCTTGCGCGCCCTGAGCCTGATGCTCTGCGGCCCGAGTGGCCAGACCAATCGCCGCATGAACCTGCTCGACAGACACCTGCACAGACTGCTGCAGTCGCGCGCTGTCTTTCAGCACCGCAAGCCCTTCTTTGGCCTGACGCCCTGCGAGACCAATCGTCGCCACGGCTTCGCGCGCCCCGGACTGCAGCTTGGCGATGTGTTCCTGGATATCCCCCGTTGAGCTTTGCGTCTTGCTCGCCAACGCGCGCACCTCATCGGCGACAACCGCGAAACCCCGACCGGTTTCGCCGGCGCGCGCTGCTTCAATGGCAGCGTTGAGGGCAAGCAGGTTGGTTTGCTCGGCGATGCCATGGATCACTTCCAGCACCACTTCGATCTGCTGGCTTTGCTGCGCCAGCCGCTCGATGACCTGGGCACCCGTCTCCACCTGCCCGGCCAGCGCCTCGATCAAACTGCCAACCTGATTGGAGGTGCGCGTGTTTTCATCCGTTGCCTGGCGAATGTCCACGACCTGCCGCAATGCTGCCTGCATCGCCTGGCTCTCGGCCTGGGCCTCGTCTGCCATCTGTGCCAGCGCTTGAAGGCTGGCAGCCACCTCATCGCGCTGCAATTCGGCCGCAGCGCCGGCGCCCGCGTTGCGCTTGCTCATGGCGCCAATCTCGACGCCAGTCTGCTGCGCCACATCCCCCGCCTCTCGAACGATCGGCTGCAACTTGTCAACGAAGCGGTTTACGGCCGCGGCCATGTCGCCTATCTCATCGTTGCTGTTGAGTTTGACGCGCTTGGTCAAATCGCCTTCACCTGCCGCCAAATCGTCCAGCGCACGGTTGAGCAACTGCAAGCGCAGTACAACGCGGCGCCCCAGCACGATGGCCAACGCCACCAGCACGCCAAGCCCCACCAGAGACAGCCCGACACCGATTCTCCAGCGCAGCGTGGTCGCGGCCTCCTGCACAGCGGAGCTGGTATTGGTCGCCATCGCAGTGGCCGACGATTGCGCCGTCTGCAGACGCGAGCGCAACGCGGCAGAACTCTCGGCCGCAGCGCCGCCCAGGCTTTCCGAAACCAGCTGATCACCGCTGCCGATCAACGCAATAAAGCGCTTGTCCAGCGCTGCCAGATTCTCTTCCACAGAGGTGGTCGACACACCCATTCGGACTTTGCCGATCTCGACGCCATTGGGGCTGATCGATGCTTCTACGTAATACACCGATGGGTCTTTCTGCGCCGCGTTCAGGACCTTGTCCATGGCGCGCTCACCCTCACCCTTCGCCAGCAGAGCTTTGATGGATTCGTTCTCGCGATTCAGATAACGCGTCAAGTGCTCGCCTTGAGCGTCGTCGTAGACCACGAACAGCACATTCGGATTGCGTTGCGCACGGCGCGCGAACTCCGACAGCGTCGGCGTATCGCCATCCCACATCGCCCGTGGCGCGACCGCAGCCAGCAGCTCGGCCATGTCCGTCGCTGAATCCTGAAGATCCTTCTCCAGCGTCGCACGCAGTTGCTTCTGTTCATCTTTCAGACGCGTCGACAGCCCGGCGCTCAGGCGCTGACGTGTATTTTGCGAGAGACTGTCCAGACTGGACGTTACGTCGCGGCTCGCCTGCTCCAGCTCGCCGGTCAAGTGTTGCGAATCTACACTCAGCCGCGCCGCCAGCTCAGCCTCAAGCGCAGTAACGGTGCTCCGTGTAAGGGCGACGGCAACCAGCACTTGCACCAGAAGCGCGATACCAAGAGCAATGAATACGGGTCGCAGCAAGCGACTGCGTAGAAGAGAAGTAACAGCCGACACAGGAATTCCCCCACAACACACGCCATTAAAATGATGGCATCGTTTTATACGTGGAATCACAGCAAGGGTCGTGCCGCAGTGCTCGGCAGTTTTCAGGGGGCAAAACAAAGGGCCGCCGAGGCGACCCTTTGTTTGTGTTTCAACGACTTATCAATCGAACGGATGACGCAGAACGATCGTCTCGTTGCGGTCAGGGCCCGTCGAAATAATGTCGATCGGTGCACCGACCAGCTCTTCAAGGCGCTTGATGTAAGCCCGAGCGTTGGCAGGCAGCTCTTCCAGGGTCTTGGCACCCAGGGTCGACTCGGACCAGCCCGGCACTTCTTCGTACACCGGCTCCAGGCCGATGTAGCTGTCGGCGTCGGTCGGTGCGTCGATCACTGCACCGTTTTCGTTCTTGTAGCCCACACAGATGTTGATGGTCTCGAGACCGTCAAGCACGTCCAGCTTGGTCAGGCAGATGCCCGAGATGCTGTTGACGTCGATGGCGCGACGCAGGATAACGGCGTCGAACCAGCCACAGCGACGCGCACGCCCGGTAGTTGCACCGAACTCGTGACCACGCTTGGCCAGGAACGCGCCGACGTCGTCGAACAGCTCAGTCGGAAACGGACCCGAACCCACGCGAGTGGTGTAGGCCTTGGTGATGCCGAGGATGTAATCCAGGTACATCGGGCCCATGCCCGAACCCGTGGCGATGCCGCCCGCAGTGGTGTTCGAACTGGTGACGTATGGGTAGGTACCGTGGTCGATGTCCAGCAGCGAACCCTGGGCACCTTCGAACATGATGTCTTTGCCGGCGCGACGCATTTCGTGCAGCGTGGCGGTCACGTCTAGCATCATCGGCTTGAGCAGCTCGGCGTATTCCATGCACTCGTCGAGTGTCTTCTGGAAGTCGATCGCTGGCTCTTTGTAGTAATTGACCAGGACGAAGTTGTGGTAATCCAGCAGTTCGCCCAGCTTGGCGGCGAAGCGCTCGCGATGGAACAGATCACCAATGCGCAGGCCACGACGCGCAACCTTGTCTTCGTAAGCCGGGCCGATGCCGCGACCGGTCGTGCCGATCTTGTGCTCGCCACGGGCTTTTTCGCGGGCCTGATCAAGGGCCACGTGATAGGACAGGATCAGTGGGCAGGACGGGCTGATGCGCAGACGCTCGCGCACCGGAATGCCCTTCTCTTCCAGCTTGGTGATTTCGCGCATCAGTGCATCAGGCGCGACGACCACACCATTACCGATCAGGCACTGCACGCCTTCGCGCAGGACGCCGGACGGAATCAGGTGCAGGACGGTTTTTTCGCCGTCGATCACCAGTGTGTGGCCAGCGTTGTGGCCACCTTGATAGCGCACTACCGCGGTTGCATGTTCGGTCAGCAGATCAACGATCTTGCCTTTGCCCTCATCACCCCATTGGGTGCCCAGGACTACGACATTCTTACCCATAACACTTGTCCTCATTCGCGCAAACTTGGTGCCGGCAGCGGCCGGCGGGGAAACTCAAGAGGCCAGCGGCATTACCTGCCAACGCTCGCCCTGCTGAATCAATTGCCGATCGCAGTCAGCGTCTTGCGCCGCTGAAACCGGTTGGCCTGGCAAGGCCTGAACCACACGCTGACCTTCTGCGCGCAGCTGACAGACCTTTTGCCACAGCGCTGCATCAGTGCTGTCCGGCATCCAGATACCGCCAGACGGTAGCTCGATCTGCGCCTGACCGCGTGTCACCAGGGTTTTCAAATCGGTGGAAAACCCCGTCGCCGGGCGCGCGCGACCGAAGTCGGCACCAATGTCATCGTACCGACCGCCCTGGGCAATCGACTGACCAACACCCGGAACGAAAACCGCAAACACCACACCCGTGTGGTAGTGGTAGCCGCGCAGCTCGCCAAGGTCAAAGTACAACGGTAGCTCAGGAAACCGGGCCGACAGACGTTCGGCGATTTCCAGCAGATCGTCCAGCGCTTCGATGACCGGCGCCGGCGCATTCGCTAGGCGGTCGCGCGCCTGCGCCAACACGGTACGGTCGCCACACAGATCCACCAGCGCGCGCAGCATGCTGGCCAGATCGGCCGGCAGACCTTCAGTCAAGGCTATGACCTCGTCGATGGCTTTGCGCTGCAGCGCATCAAACAGCTGTTGCTCGACTTCACCGGACAACCCGGCAGCGCGGGCAAGACCGCGGTAAATCCCGACGTGGCCAAGGTCCATATGGACGTCCGGCACATCAGCCAGTTGCAGCATTGCCAGCATGAGGCTGATGACTTCGACGTCGCTGCTTGGGCTTGCGTCGCCGTACAGCTCGGCGCCCAGCTGGATCGGGCTGCGCGAGGACGACAGCGCACGCGGCTGGGCATGCAGCACGCTGCCAGCGTAGCAGAGACGGCTTGGGCCTTCGCGACGCAGGGTGTGGGCGTCGATGCGGGCGACCTGCGGCGTGATGTCCGCGCGGAAACCCATCTGCCGCCCCGATTGCGGGTCGACGACTTTGAAGGTGCGCAGATCCAGATCCTGGCCCGCACCGGTGAGCAGTGATTCGAGGTATTCGATGTGCGGGGTCACGACAAACTCGTAGCCCCAGCTCTGAAACAGATCCAGCACCTGACGACGCGCGACTTCAATGCGCGCAGCTTCCGGCGGCAGTACTTCTTCGATGCCATCCGGCAGCAGCCAGCGGTCAACCGTTGCCATTACGCCTTTCCCCTATAATCCGGGCGGCCGGCCCTTGGGCAAGCCTTGAGTGAAGCAGACAGCATTCTGCGGACGCAGTGCAAGGAGTGCCCCCTGCCCAATGCGCCGCACTATCGTGAACACCGTCCTCGAAAAAACTGCCGCGCACGGAACACGCCACGGCCAATCAATCGTGCAGACGCAAAAAAGCCGGGAATTTCCCGGCTGCCGCATCATACACACGTTTTGTCGCGCGATCACCCCGACGGGCTGTTTTGCCGCCCGGCGGAGTGATCAGGTGCCGATGCGATTACGGCTTGGATTTTTGCAGGTAGCGGAAGAACTCGCTGCCTGGGTCCAGCACCATCACGTCGCTTTTGTTTGCGAAGCTTTCACGGTAGGCGCGCAGGCTACGGTAGAACGCGTAGAACTCCTGATCCTGACCGTAGGCCTTGGAGTAGATCGCGGACGCTTGAGCATCCCCATCACCGCGCGCCTCTTCAGACTCGCGATAGGCTTCAGCCAACAGAACGCGACGCTGGCGATCGGCGTCGGCACGGATGCCCTCCGCCAACTCGTTACCCTTGGCGCGGTGCTCACGGGCTTCACGCTCACGTTCGGTGCTCATGCGTTCGAACACGCTGCGGTTCACTTCCTTCGGCAGATCGATGGCCTTGACCCGAACATCGACAACTTCGATGCCCAGCTCTTTACCGGCCATGGTGTTCAGCGACGCAGTGATGTCAGCCATCAACGCGTCACGCTCACCCGAAACCACCTCGTGCAGCGTGCGCTTACCGAACTGGTCACGCAGACCGGACTCGAGACGACGGGAGAGACGCTCATCGGCGATTTGCTTCAGGCCTGATGTCGCGGTGTAGAAACGCTCAGCGTCCTTCACGCGCCACTTGGCATAGGCATCAACCATCACCGCTTTCTTTTCCAGCGTCAGGAAACGCTGAGTCGGCGCATCCAGGGTCATCAAGCGACCATCGAACTTGCGCACCTGATTCACGTAAGGAATCTTCACGTGCAGGCCTGGGGCAACATCTGCTTGAACCACGCGACCGAACTGCAGCAGCACCGCGCGCTCGGTCTGGGCGACGATGTAAAAGCTGTTCCATGCGACCACGGCCAACACGACGCAGACAATCAGGGCAACCAGAGATTTATTGCTCATCAGCGAGTCTCCCTAGTGCGCGTGTCGCGTTGTTGTTGCATGTCCGCTGCCCGCGAGCCCGGATCTGCCGGTGCAGCGGCAGTGCCGCCAGCGGCAGACGAGCTGGAACCGTTACGGCTGCTATCGATCATTTTGTCCAACGGCAGATAAAGAAGGTTGTTCTGACCTTTGTCGCCAGTCACGAGCACCTTGCTGGTGTTGCTGAAGACTTCCTGCATGGTGTCCAGATACAGACGCTCACGCGTGACTTCCGGAGCTTTGCGGTACTCGGCAACCAGCTTGGTAAAGCGATCCGCCTCACCCTTGGCCCGGGAGACCACTTCGTCACGATAACCGTTGGCGTCTTCGACGATACGCTGAGCCTGACCGCGTGCTTCCGGAATCACACCATTGGCATAGGTTTCAGCCTGGTTGCGTGAGCGCTGCTCGTCTTCACGGGCGCGGATCACGTCATCGAACGCTTCCTGGACTTCGCGCGGCGCCGCAGCACTCTGCACGTTGACCTGAGTCACGGTGATACCGGTGCGATAGGTATCGAGGAAGCGCTGCAACCGCTCCTTGATTTCGCTGGCCATCAACTCACGACCTTCAGTCAGCACCTGATCCATGGCGGTCGAACCGACCACATGGCGCAAGGCACTTTCGGTTGCGTGCTGGAGGCTGACTTCAGGCTGATCGACGTTCAGCACGAAATCCTGCAGATTGGTGATCTTGTATTGCACAGTCAGTGGCACCTCGACGATGTTCTCGTCTTCGGTGAGCATCTGGCCCTGCTTGCTGTACGCACGTTCACGGGTCACGTTTTCGAGGTACTTGCGATCGAACGGCGGGAAGTAGATGTTCAGACCCGGCCCGACGGTTTCGTAGTACTTGCCGAAGCGCAGCACAACGGCCTGCTCCTGCTCGTCGACCACATAAATTGCGTTGTACAGCCAGATGGCGAGCAGCACGACCAGACCGATGCCGAGCAGGCCGAGGCCACCGCCCTTGCTCGATCCACCGCCGCTGCCGCCACCATCGCCACTGCGTTTTTTACCACCACCGAACAACCCATTCAGGCTTTCCTGCAGCTTACGGAAGGCCTCGTCGAGATCCGGTGGCCCCTTGCGGTCGCCGCCCTTGCGCTTACCACCCCAAGGATCCTGATTATTCGAGTTGCCACCCGGCTCATTCCAAGCCATAGCGCTCTCCATCTGATAAAGCAAAGACGCGCCCACGGCGCGCCGACCAATGCTACAGAATGCCCGTCGAAGCAGTACAACCGCTTTGTCAGGCTTTTATTGCAAAGTGTGTTGCTCGATGAATTCCAGCGGCTGCAGTCCTTCGCGACTCACCAGGCGATTGAATTCAACTCGGGGTAACCGTACAGCCAGAAGACTCTGGCCTTCTTCGTCATGCTCTTCGCTTTGCACCGCGCCCAGGTTGAAAAACTGGGCACGCAACCGGGCGAACTCCTGCGTGAGGCGCAGCGTCCCCACAAAGAGGTCATTGCCCAACACTTCGGCGATGGCTTGCTTGAGCAAATCCAGACCGCGCCCGTCACGGGCAGAGACCCAGACCCGCTGCGGCTTGCCATCGGCATCGCGTTGAATCTGCGGCTCAACCCCTTCGAGCAGATCGAGTTTGTTATACACCTCGAGCATCGGCAAGTCCTGGGCCCCAATCTCGCCCAGCACCACCATGACCTGCTCGATCTGCTCGAGGCGATCGGGCTCATGAGCGTCGATCACATGCAAGAGCAGATCGGAGTTGCTCGACTCTTCGAGCGTAGCCCGAAAGGCCTCGACCAGCTTGTGCGGCAAATGGCGGATGAAACCCACCGTATCAGCCAGCACAATCGGCCCAAGGTCTTTGAGTTCAAGGCGGCGCAAGGTCGGGTCAAGGGTCGCGAACAGCTGATCGGCCGCGTAGACGTCGGAGTCGGTCACCGCATTGAACAGCGTTGACTTGCCGGCGTTGGTGTAGCCAACGATCGAAACCGTAGGGATGTCGGCGCGGGAGCGGCCACGACGGGCCTGATCACGCTGACTGCGGACTTTTTCGAGCCGGCCCTTGATCTGACGCAAGCGCACACGCAACAGACGTCGGTCCGTTTCAAGCTGGGTTTCACCCGGGCCGCGCAGACCGATACCGCCGCCCTGACGCTCAAGGTGAGTCCAGCCACGGACCAGCCGCGTACTCATGTGTTCAAGCTGGGCCAGTTCGACCTGCAGCTTGCCTTCGTGGGTGCGCGCCCGTTGGGCGAAGATGTCGAGAATCAGGCCCGTACGGTCAAGCACGCGACACTCGAAAACACGTTCGAGGTTTCGTTCCTGACTGGGTGTAAGGACATGATTGAAGATGACGATATCTGACTTTTCGGTTTTGACCAGGTCGCGTAATTCCTCGACCTTGCCGCTGCCTACCAGATACTTGGCCGTTGGCCTATGCCTTGGCACGTTGACGAACGAGACAATGTCGGCGCCAGCCGACAGCGCCAGCTCCCTGAACTCCTGCGGATCTTCGCGCGCCTCAGGGTCCTGACCATCCAAGTGAACGAGGATCGCCCGCTCACCACCACTGTGGCGCTCAAAGAACAAAGCAGACTCCTATCAGGCGTTACCTGGCTCGGCGTCAGCCTGCTCGGATTCGGTAGCGCTAGGCAGACGAATCGGGCGGACGGGAACGACGGTCGAGATGGCGTGTTTGTAGACCATTTGGCTGACAGTGTTCTTCAGCAAAATAACGAACTGGTCAAAGGATTCGATAGTGCCTTGCAGCTTGATACCGTTTACCAGGTAGATCGAAACCCCAACCTTTTCTTTACGCAAAGTGTTCAGGTAAGGGTCTTGTAGCGAATGCCCTTTTGACATGTGCCGCACTCCTTTAAGGATCAATAGAATAAATTCGAAAACATTGGCTTGGGCCGCTACCTCCCGAAGGCTATCCCCCAAGGATAGACGGCTATTGCAAGGACTCAGCTCAATATGGAGACCGACCCCAGGTATTTCAAGGCGCGTGGCAGATTGTCGCAAGCCAGGCTGTCCAACCAGTGCAAATCCTGCCAGCTGCGTAACCAGGTGAACTGCCTCTTGGCCAACTGGCGCGTGGCAATGATGCCGCGCTCCTGCATTTCATCCCGAGTCAGCTTGCCGTCCAGATGATCCCAGACCTGGCGATACCCTACAGCTCTTATAGACGGTAAATTCGAGTGCAGATCACCCCTCGAACGTAGCGCTACGACTTCTTCAACGAATCCTTCATCAAGCATTCGCCTGAAACGCACAGCAATTCGGTCGTGGAGCACCTTGCGATCCGTCGGTGCGATCGCGAGATTTGCGACAGTATAGGGCAATTGATGACGCCCCGAAGCGCTCGCTTGAGCACTTTGCGCACTTTGTTGTTCACGGTGCGCGGTCATGCTCATTCCGCTCACCCGAAAGACTTCCAGCGCACGAACCAGCCGCTGAGGATCGTTGGGGTGAATTCTCGCTGCCGACACCGGATCGATGCTCGCCAGCTCATCATGCAGTGCCTGCCAACCCTGACTGGCCGCTTGTGCTTCAATTTGCGCACGAACCTCAGCATCCGCCGCAGGCATATCGGCCAGGCCTTCCAGTAGAGCCTTGAAATACAACATCGTGCCGCCCACCAGCAGGGGAATTTTCCCCCGGGCGGTAATTTCCGCCATGGCCTGCAGGGCATCGGTTCGAAAATCGGCCGCAGAGTAGCTCTGGCTCGGGTCGAGGATATCGATGAGACGGTGCGGATACGCGTCCAGCAGCGCCTTTGATGGCTTGGCGGTGCCGATGTCCATGCCCCGATAAACCAGCGCGGAATCCACACTGATCAGCTCACACGGCAGCACTTTGGTCAGCTCGATGGCGAGATCGGTTTTCCCGGCGGCGGTGGGCCCCATCAGAAAGATGGCCGGAGGAAGCGCACTCATCAGCGACCGCGCAGGAACAGTTTGTCCAGATCATCCAGACCCAGCTGGGTCCAGGTGGGACGTCCGTGGTTGCATTGACCGCTGCGTTCAGTGTTTTCCATGTCACGCAGCAGGCCGTTCATTTCCGGAATGGCGAGCCGGCGATTGGCGCGAATCGCGCCGTGGCACGCCATGGTACCGAGCAGCTCATTCATGTGCGCCTGGACGCGATCGCTGGTGCCGTACTCCATCAGATCGCCCAGCACATCGTGCACCAGTCGATTCGCCTCAGCCTGCTTGAGCAGCGCGGGGATCTGACGGATCGCGAGCGTTTCAGGGCCAAGGCGCTGCAATTCGAAGCCCAGTTGCTGGAAGGTCACCATGTGTTCCTCTGCGCAGTCGGCCTCGCGCTGGCTGACCGCAATGGACTCCGGCACCAGCAGCGGCTGACCGCTTAGGCCTTCGCTGGCCATGGCTATTTTCAAGCGCTCATACATGATTCGCTCATGGGCCGCGTGCATGTCCACCAGCACCAGGCCGTGGGCGTTTTCCGCGAGGATATAAATGCCCTTGAGCTGAGCGAGGGCATAACCCAAAGGCGGAACGTCGCCCTGAGATTCGGGCAACGAAACCATACCTGCGCCCGACGGAGACTGCGCGCCGGGCAGCGGGGCAAAGAATTCGGTGTAAGCGGCACGCGCTTCTTCAGCCGGAAGCACCGACGACGGCCGCGGCGTGTATTGATATTGGTAACCCGCACCACTGCCAGAGCCGGGCGCAGATCCTGCGGGCGGACTCCAGGCCTGACCTTGTGGCGTTTCCAGCACGTTATTGGCCAGACGCATCTCGCCCTGCGGCCCGAACTCGCCGGCATCCGGGCCAGTTGGGCGCACCAGCGCGGTGACCGATGTGGTGCCAGCGAGCTGATCTTCAGGTCGCACATCACCGAGGGCCCGATGCAGGGTGCCGTAGAGGAAATCGTGGACCATGCGTCCGTCGCGGAACCGCACTTCGTGCTTGGTCGGATGGACGTTGACGTCGACGACCGCCGGATCCACTTCAAAAAACAGCACGAAGGTCGGATGCCGGCCATTGAACAGCACGTCGCGGTAAGCCTGACGCACGGCGTGGGCAACCAGCTTGTCGCGCACTGCACGGCCATTGACGAAGAAATACTGCAGATCGGCCTGACTGCGGGAGAACGTCGGCAGCCCGACCCAACCCCACAACCTCAAACCGTTGCGCTCGACCTCGATCGGCAGCGCCTGTTCCAGAAACCCGGGGCCGCAAATAGCCGACACCCGTCGCGCACGCGATACGTCATCGCGCGCTTCGTGCAGGCTCAAGACGGTCTTGCCGTTGTGGCGCAAATGAAAGGCCACGTCGAAACGCGCCAGCGCCATGCGCTTGATCACTTCCTGGAGATGATCGAATTCGGTTTTCTCGGCTTTGAGAAACTTGCGTCGCGCCGGGGTGTTGAAGAACAGGTCGCGGACTTCCACGGAGGTGCCGACCGGGTGCGCAGCGGGCTGAACACGAGAAGCCATGTCGCGACCTTCGGTCTCGACCTGCCACGCCTGATCAGCGTCACGGGTGCGCGATGTCAGGGTCAAACGGGCCACCGAGCTGATCGACGCCAGCGCCTCGCCCCGAAAGCCAAGGCTCATGACTCGCTCAAGGTCTTCCAGATCGCGGATCTTGCTGGTGGCATGTCGAGCCAGCGCCAGGGGCAGGTCATCCGAAGAAATGCCGCCGCCGTCGTCGCGAACACGTAGCAGCTTGATGCCGGCCTGTTCAACGTCGACATCAATGCGACGCGCGCCGGAATCGAGGCTGTTCTCGAGCAGCTCCTTGATCACCGACGCCGGCCGTTCGACGACCTCGCCCGCCGCAATCTGGTTGGCAAGCCGCGGGCTCAGCAGCTGGATACGCGCGGCTTCTGCCGCAGGTAAATCGGAGATTACGCTGACATCCAGTTCCTGATCACCGAGCAACAGGTCAGTCACGGCTCACCTGCCAGTTCTGCGCTGGGGATTCTCAATTGCTGGCCGACTTTCAATTCGTCGGAACTTAGATGATTGGCTGTACGGAGCATCGGCATGGTCATGTCATAGCGCGCCGCGATCATGCTGAGCGATTCGCCGGGGCGGACCGTGTGCTCGCGGGCACCCATGGCCAGCTTGCCGTTGTCCCGTAGCCAGGCGATGTAGGTGCCCTGGGGCGGATTCTGCTGGAAGAACTGCTTCACGCCCGCGGTGATGGAGCGCGCCAGCGCCTGCTGGTGGCTTGCGCCTTCCAGCTTGTTCGCTTCCGCCGCGTTGGAGATAAAACCGGTCTCAACCAGAATCGACGGAATATCCGGCGACTTCAGCACCATGAAGCCCGCCTGCTCGACGCGAGACTTGTGCAGCGAGGTCACGCGGCCGATGTTGGTCAGCACCTTCTGGCCGACGTTCAGGCTTGAGGTCAGCGACGCAGTCATCGACAGATCAAGCAGTACGCCAGCGAGCATGCGGTCCTTGTCATCGAGGCTCACGGCCCCGGCGCCACCGATCAAGTCGGAACGGTTTTCACTGTCCGCCAGCCAGCGTGCAGTCTCCGAGGTTGCGCCGCGCTCGGACAAGGCAAACACAGAAGCCCCGAAGGCCGCCGATGAAGGCGCGGCGTCGGCATGGATGGACACGAACAGGTCAGCACCCTTGGCGCGCGCGATTTCCGTGCGCTTACGCAGCGGGATGAAGTAATCGCCGGTACGGGTCAATTCAGCGCGATAGCCCTTCTCGCCGTTGATCTGGCGCTGCAGCTCTTTGGCAATCGCGAGCACCACGTTCTTTTCTTTCTCACCACGGCCGCCGGACGCACCCGGGTCTTCACCGCCGTGACCGGCATCAATAACGACGACGATGTCGCGCTTGCCGTTTGGCACAGGGGTGAGTTTGATCTCAGGCTTGGACGGGCTGATCGGCACCACCGCGGGCGTCGCAGGCGCGGCGGTGGCCGGGGTATCGGCAACAGACGGCGGCGGATTGGCATCGGCGGCATTGTCGTACAGGTCGACCACCAGGCGGTTGCCGTATTGCTGGTTCGGCGCGAGGGTGAAGCTCTTGGGCGTCACCGCCTTTTTCAGGTCGATGACCACGCGCAGGTCGTCAGGCGTGCGTTGCGCCGAGCGCATGCTGGTGATCGGCGTGTTGGCCGTCGGAACATTCAATGCGCCGCCCAGGGTAGCGCCGTTGATGTCGATGACCAAACGATCAGGGGACTGCAGCGTGAAGACGCTGTGCTGAACGGGGCCAGACAGGTCGAAAACCAGTCGAGTGTTATCCGGAGCACGCCATAAGCGGACACTTCGTACCTGTGAAGCGGCCAACGCGTCGACAGCCAGTGTCGCCAGCAGCAGTCCAATCACAGTAACCAGCGCGCGCATGCGCATACCAAACCCCATATCTATTGAATGTCTATTTAAACGAAGGCGCCAACGCTGCACGCCACATCTCGCCACGCGAGCTTTTTGGGCTCAGCGTCAACGCTCGACCTTCATCGAGCGGCCTTATGGTAATGATCAGGTCAGGCTTTGGCAAAAAGCCTGCACCCAGATTGGGCCATTCGATGAGACAAAGGGCATCGCCTTCGAAATAGTCCCGGATGCCGAGGAATTCTAGCTCTTCTGGATCAACAAGTCGGTAGAGATCAAAGTGATACGCGCGGTTTCTCCCGATTTCGTAAGGTTCTACCAGCGTAAACGTCGGACTTTTTACCGCGCCGGTATGGCCCAGGCCGCGGATGATTCCTCGGGACAGCGTAGTCTTGCCCGCCCCCAAGTCGCCCTCCAGAAAAATAATCCCATTGCTTTCAGTCACTTGGGCAATGCGTGCGCCGAAGTGGGTCATGGCCTCTTCACCCATGAGCTCCAGGGTTAGCTCAGACACGGTTGATGCTCCTCCAGAAGGTGGCGAATAACAGGAATCAGATCAGCGGCAGCGAGCCCTCGCCCGCTGGCGCCGCATTGCTCACCGGCGAGGGCGTGCAGCCAGACACCCAGACAGGCAGCGTCGTAGGCGCTCATCTTTTGCGCCATCAACGCGCCGATGACACCCGACAGCACATCGCCCAGCCCGCCGGTTGCCATCGCCGGATGGCCGTGATCGGCCAGTGCGAGGTCACCGGCAGGGTTGGCGATCAGGCTGCCGCTGCCTTTCAAAACGCACACGGCATTGAATTTCTTAGCCAGCGCCCGCGCTGCGGCCGGACGATCGGCCTGAATGTGCTTGGTGTCGGAGCCCAGCAGCCGCGCGGCCTCGCCAGGATGCGGGGTGATCACGCAGCCCTCGGGCAATTGCACCGCGCCGGTCGCCAGCTCATTCAACGCGTCGGCATCCCATACCTGCGGCAACGGTGCGTTGGCAGCCGCGGACAACAGGCTTTTCCCCCAACTGTGCTGGCCGAGGCCCGGACCGACGACCAGTACCGACGCGGGCTCGATCAACGCGCGGAGCTGATTGGCCGAGCTGATGCCGGCGCTCATGACTTCAGGGAATCGCGTCAGCGCGGCGCTGACATGTTCCGGCCGCGTGGCAAGCGTGACCATACCGGCGCCGGTGCGCAGCGTGCTTTCGGTGGCGAGCAATGCAGCGCCGCCGAAACCCCGATCGCCGCCGATCACCAGCACGCGACCAAACAGGCCCTTGTGGGCGATGGGTGAGCGAGGCGCCAAAGTGGGCAGATTGAAGGTGTCCAGCCGTTTGACGCTGATAGGGGTGTGCCGAACGATCTCGGCGTCCGCCTGCAAGTCATCGAACACCAACTCGCCCACCCGCTCGGGCGCATCGCCGGTGAACAGCCCGATCTTGAGGCCGATGAAGGTGACGGTCAGATCGGCGCGGACTGCGCAACCGAGGGTTCGTCCGGTATCCGCGCACAGTCCCGAAGGGAGATCGACGGCCACGACCGGCAATCCACTGTCGTTGATGGCGTCAATGGCCGCAGCATAAGGCGCGCGCACGTCGCCCGTCAGTCCGGTGCCCAGCAGCGCGTCGACGACAATGCCGGCCAGCGCCTGCTGTTGCCAGGGCTGAATATCGACGTCGGCGGCAACCGCTTCTTCATAGGCGGATCGGGCATCGCCGGCCAGCGCGTCGCTATCACCCACGGCCAGCACGTTAACCTGCCAACCGGCGCGCCGGGCCAGCGCAGCGATGAGATAGCCATCGCCGGCGTTGTTGCCGCGACCGGCCATCACCGTCAGTTGTTTGCCCTCGGGCCAGCGGCGACGTATTGCCCGCCATGCCGCATGGGCGGCGCGCTGCATCAGCTCGAAGCCGGGTGTGCCGGCGGCAACGAGGCGCGCGTCGAGGTCGCGCACTTGGGCAGCGCTGTACAGTGCGTCGGGAAATGAGGGTTTGCTGTGCAACATGCGTCTTTGGGCTCCGATGTCTGGCAGAATTATACGCACCTGCGCCCCGGTGTCCTCTTTGCATGTCCGCGATAACTGTAGATCCATCCACAGCCTCAGTGCCTTTAACGGCAGCCGGGCTGACAGACCTTGCCCAATCGATCAAGGCATGGGGGCGCGAGCTCGGCTTTCAGCAAGTCGGGATCTCGGGACTGGACCTGGCCGAGCACGAGCAGCACCTGGAGCGCTGGCTCGACGCCGGGTATCACGGTGAGATGGACTATATGGCAGCGCATGGCAGCAAACGTTCGCACCCGGACGAGCTGGTGCCAGGAACGCTGCGTGTGGTGTCGTTGCGCATGGACTATCTGCCCGGCGACACGCAGATGGCTCAGTTACTGGGGCAGCCTGAGAAAGCCTACGTGTCCCGATACGCGCTTGGCCGTGATTACCACAAGCTGATTCGCAAGCGCGTGCAGCAACTGGCGGAGCGCATTCAGCAGGCGATCGGGCCCTTCGGGTTTCGCGCGTTCGTCGACAGCGCACCGGTGCTGGAGAAAGCCATTGCCGAGCAGGCCGGGCTGGGCTGGATCGGCAAGAACACCCTGGTACTCAACCGCAAGGCCGGCAGTTATTTCTTCCTCAGCGAGCTGTTCGTCGACCTGCCGCTGCCGGTAGACGCGCCACACGCCACCGAGCATTGCGGGCGCTGCACGGCGTGCCTGGACGTATGCCCGACCAATGCGTTCGTCGGGCCCTACGTGCTGGATGCGCGCAAATGCATTTCCTACCTGACCATCGAGTTGAAGACGTCGATACCCGAAGACTTGCGTGCATTAATCGGCAATCGGGTGTTCGGCTGTGATGACTGTCAGATCGTCTGTCCGTGGAATCGCTTCGCCCGTCCGACCGATCAAACCGATTTCAAACCCCGCCACGGCCTCGATAACGCCGAACTGACCACGCTGTTTTTGTGGGATGAAACGACATTCCTGAACAACACCGAAGGCTCACCATTGCGGCGTGCCGGGTATGAGCGCTGGTTGAGAAATCTGGCCGTGGGACTGGGCAACGCGCCGTCTACTATTCCGGTGATCGAAGCGCTGAAGGCACGGCTGGAGCATCCGTCAGAGATGGTGCGTGAACATGTGGAATGGGCGTTGCGGCAACATGAAGCCAGGTCCGCAGCGCGTTTGCCGTCATAGCGCGCCGACTCAATGCCCGTCCTTGTAAACAAACTTGGGCATTTCCCAGCGAAACCGAATCGCCAGCAACCGCAGCAACAACCCACCAAACAGCGTGATCAGCGTGCCCTGCTCCACCGGCAAGCCGGCGTACTGACACAGCAAAAAACACCACGCGGCGGCAAACGATACGCTGGCATAAAGCTCACGGCGGAAGATGAGGGGGATGTCGTTGCAGAAAATGTCCCGCAATATCCCGCCAAACACGCCGGTAATCACCCCGCTGACGGCGGCGACGGTCATGCTCAAGCCCATGTCCAGGGCGGTCATGCAGCCGATTAGCGTAAAAGCGACCAAGCCCAATGCATCGAGCACCAGAAACAGTGAGCGCAGATGGCGCATCAGCGGAGCGATGAAAATCGTCACCAGCGCCGCGACACTGGTGAGGATCAGATACTCCGGGTGCTTGACCCACGTCAGCGGGTAATGCCCCAGCAGCACGTCGCGAACCGACCCGCCGCCCAACGCCGTGATGCACGCGATCAGCACCACGCCGAACCAGTCCATGCCGCGACGGCCTGCGGACAGCGCGCCGGTCATGGCTTCGGCCGTAATGGCGATCAAGTAGAGCATCAACAACATGGCGGCAGTCCCTGCGAGAAAGGGGCGCAGTCTAACCACTTGACCCGGGCACCAAAAGAGAGCGTTTAGCCCTCTCCAGGCGACCGTGCTCGGCCACCAACGCCCTTTCATCAAGACTTGATGAAATGCTCGCGGTAAAAGCGCAGTTCGGCGATCGACTCACGGATATCGTCCAGCGCCAGGTGCGTGCTGCCCTTCTTGAACTTGAGATCCGGCGACCAGCGTGCGGCCAGTTCCTTGAGGGTTGAGACGTCGAGGTTGCGGTAGTGAAAGTAGTTTTCCAGCGTCGGCATGCGCTTGTACAGGAAGCGACGGTCCTGACAGATGCTGTTGCCGCAGATGGGCGAACTGCGCTCGGGCACCCACTGCTTGATGAACTCAAGCGTCATGGCCTCGGCTTCGTCATTGGAGATTTTGCTTTCGCGCACGCGCTGGGTCAGGCCGGAGCCACCGTGCTGACGGGTGTTCCACTCGTCCATCCCGTTCAGAAGCTCGTCGCTCTGGTGAACCGCGATGACCGGGCCTTCGGCCAGGGTGTTGAGCTCGCTGTCGGTGATGATCGTTGCCATCTCGATGATGACGTCGTTATCAGGGTCCAGACCGGTCATTTCCAGGTCGATCCAGATCAGATTCTGTTTGTTCTGCATATGTCGGCTCCTCAGCGTTGGCGCGCAGTTTAGCCCACCCGGGCGTGCTAGACTCGCCCGCGCTTTATCAAATCAGCACCTTTATGCGTCTTCAAACGGAACACTGAACACCCATGGCCAAACGCCAACTCAATCGCCGCCAGAACTGGCGCATCGAAAAGATTCAGGGCGAACGCGCAGCGCGTGCCGCCAAACGTGAATCAACCGCTCTCGAAACGCTGGAAGGCGGCGATCTCGGTCCCGAGCAAACGGGTCTGGTCATCGCGCATTTTGGCGTGCAGGTAGAAGTCGAAGCGCAGGACGGCGAGCTGCAGGGTCAGGTTTTCCGCTGCCACCTGCGCGCCAACCTGCCGGCGCTGGTCACCGGCGACCGCGTCGTCTGGCGCGCCGGCAATCAGGGCATCGGCGTCATCGTTGCGCAGTTGCCCCGCGATACCGAGCTGAGCCGCCCGGACAGCCGAGGCCAGTTGAAGCCGGTCGCCGCCAACGTTGATTTGATCGTCATCGTTTTCGCACCGATGCCCGAACCCCACGCCAACCTGATTGATCGTTATCTGGTTGCCGCTGAGCACGCGGGTATTCGGCCGTTGCTGCTGCTGAACAAGTTTGACCTTATCGACGATCAAAACGCGCCTGCGCTGAATGCGCTGCTGGCCGTTTATCGCACGCTGGGTTATCCGGTGCTGGAAGTGTCGGCCCACCACGGCGACGGCATGCAGCAATTGCAGGACCAGCTGGATGGCCACATCAGCGTGTTCGTCGGTCAGTCTGGCGTCGGTAAATCCTCACTGGTCAACAGCCTGCTCCCGGAAGTCGGCACCCGCGTAGGACCGCTGTCGGAGTATTCGGGCCAAGGCACGCATACCACCACCACTGCGCGCCTGTTTCACTTCCCGCGCGGCGGCGACCTGATCGACTCACCGGGCATTCGCGAATTCGGCCTCGGCCACGTCAGCCGTGCCGACGTCGAAGCGGGCTTTATCGAATTCAACGATCTGCTCGGCCGATGCCGCTTCCGCGACTGCAAACATGACCGCGAACCCGGTTGTGCCTTGTTGCAGGGCCTTGCAGACGGCCGCGTGCAACAGCAGCGCATGAACAGCTATCGCTCGATCATCGTAAGCTTGCCGGAAAGCAGTTACTGATTCAGCGGTAGTGGCCAATCCGATTTAGGCCTTCCCGGCTGACTGCAGTCCCAGCGCTTGAACTGCGCAAACAAAAACGCCGCGATCATCGCGGCGTTTTTGCGTCTGCAACCCAGGTATCAGTTCCTGGTTTCGTCGATCTTCAGCTGGCCCTGATCGAAGATGTTGAGCTTCTGCCGAATCTCGTGGGGCTGGGCGTAAGCCTGCGGATCAACTGCAGGTGTGGAGGTCGATGCCCCCGGCTGGTTGGCCGGTCCGGCAGCGCCAGGCACAGGCGCTGGCGAAGCGGCTCCCGGTGCATCAGGCGTTTGCGGTGCTTCACCTGAATTCTGCGCACCCTCGATACGCTGCTGCGCTTTCTTGGTCATCACCACAATGTCGATGCGACGATTGATCGGATTTTGCGGGTGCTCCTTGTCATACAGTGCCGAAGACGCATAACCCACTACGCGCGCCACCTGCTGATCCGGATACCCTCCCGCGAGCAACGCCCGGCGAGCGGCGTTCGCTCGACCCGACGACAGCTCCCAGTTGCCGAAGCCGTTGTTGCCGACAAAAGGCGTCGCGTCGGTGTGGCCACTGACGCTGACTTTGTTCGGCACCGCTTTGATGGTGTCGGCCATGGCCAGCAAGATGTCTTCAAAATACGGTTTGAGCTTCGCACTGCCGATGTCGAACATCGGGCGGTTTTCGGCGTCCGTGATCTGAATACGCAAGCCGTCCTGAGTGATCTCTAACAGAATCTGGTCCTTGAACTTCGCCAGTTGCGGATTCTCGTTGATCTTGGTCTGCAACTCTTGCAACAGCATCTCCAGACGGTCCTGCTCGACCTGCTCGGCGGCGGCGTCCTGTTGATCAGCGTCGACCGGCACGCGATCCGGCGCAGGCGTGGATTTCACCTCCGGGTTCAGCGTCTGGTCAGGGGACATTTCCGGCGACCCCCCCAGATCAATCACATAGGGCGAGCCACTGTCGGAAAACCCTACAGGGTCTTTGAAGTAACCGGCGATGGCGATCAATTGTTCCGGCGTGGCCGACGACATCAGCCACAGCACCAGGAAGAACGCCATCATCGCCGTCGCGAAGTCGGCAAATGCGATTTTCCAGGCGCCGCCGTGATGCCCCCCGCCGTAGCGCTTTACGCGCTTGATGATGATCGGCTGATTATTTTCCATGGATCAACGACCGCGAACAGCTTGTTCCAGCTCGCTGAAGCTGGGGCGATGGGCCGGATAGAGCACCTTGCGACCAAACTCCACGGCCAGCGAAGGCGGCACACCGGACGCCGACGCTACGAGCGACGCCTTGATCGATTCATAGACGTTCATTTCTTCCTTGGCATCGTGGGCCAGGGAAGTGGCCAACGGGCCAAAGAAACCGTACGCCGCGAGAATACCGAAGAACGTACCTACCAGCGCCGCACCAACGTGCATGCCGATCGCTGCCTTGTCGCCGGACCCCAGAGACGCCATGGTCACGACGATACCCAATACTGCAGCAACGATACCGAAGCCTGGCATGGCATCGGCGACACCGGTCACTGCGTGGGAAGGATGCTCGAGCTCTTCTTTCATGCTCAGCAATTCCATGTCGAACAAACCTTCCAGCTCGTGGGGCGCCATGTTGCCGGAGGACATGATGCGCAGGTAATCGCAGATAAAGGCGATCATGCGGGTATCTTTGAGCACGCCAGGGTATTTAGCGAAGATCGGGCTGTTCTCGGGCTCTTCGATGTCGCCTTCGATGGCCATCATGCCTTCGCGACGGCTTTTGTTGAGGATCTCGTAGACCAGGCCCAGCACTTCGAGGTAGTAGCCATGGGTGAACCGGGTGCTGAACATCTTCAAAGACTTCTTGATGACCAGCATGGTCATATAGCCCGGGTTGGCTTGCAGGAATGCACCCAGCGCCGCACCGCCGATGATCATGACCTCGAAAGGCTGGATCAACGCAGCGATCTGACCGTGGGACAGTACGTATCCGCCGAGAACGCTCGCGAAAACGACGATGATGCCGATAATTTTTGCCATAGGTAGAAAATACTTACTGAGTCGGGTTCATGGTCATTGTGCGAGAAGCGCTTGAAACTCTTGTCCTGCTTATCGGCATGAATGCGCCAGACTATAGTCAGATCATAGGAAAATGCTGATCGATGCATGGCGCAGGACGTGGCGTCCATGAGGGCCAGCATGATGCCAGTACCCGACATTGACCAAAACCTCCCAGCCGTACGGGTGTTGTGAATGCAATCAGATAAAGCTTCTTCGCTCCCTGTTCCGCGCACCCTCGATACCTGGATAAAGCAGCTCGACGGCATCGCCTTGCCGGTGCCCGCCGTGGCATATAAACGCGTGCAGGCGGCCTTGACCGATAGCCGCCGCTCGCTGCGCGATATCGCCGACCTCATGCAGGACAGCCCGGCGCTGGTGCTCAATGTATTGCGCGAAGCCAACTTGAACAGCCCCGCCACCGCTCAGCCTGCGGAGAGTCTGGAAGTCGCCATCAACCGCCTGGGTCTGGCGCGTACCGAGGCGCTGCTGGCGCGGTTGCCGAGTGTCGATGCACGGGATATCCCCATGGCGCTGCGCCAGATACAGCTGATCAGTCAGCACGCCATGCAACAGGCTTACGGCCTGTTCGCCAATCAACTGGCCCGGCTGTGGCAGGACATCCATCTGGGCAGCCTGCTGTTTCTCTCGCCCCTCTGGCCGTTGGCGCTGGCCCACCCCAAACTGCTGGAAGAATGGGAATTGCGGGTTATCCACAAGGGCGAATCTGCCAAGACCGTGGAGCAGGCACTGTTTGGCGTGCGGCTGGTGCGTTTGTGTCAGGGGCTGGCACAGCATTGGCGCCTGCAGGTCTGGGTGACCCAGGGTTACGAACTGCTGACCTCACAGCAACGCAATCTGGTAAGCGTGCTGCGCATTGCCCACAGCAACGCCGACCCGCTCAGACAGCAACAGCAACTCGACGCCGACCTCCCGCTGCGCCGCTGGCTGAACCAGCCCGCCAATACAATTCTGCTGGCCAACGGGCTCGCGCTGTCGGCGCACCAGGCGTGGGACACGCCGCACAGTCTGCGCTGGCAGCTATTGACCAGCCTGTACCTGCAGCAGCCACTCGACGAGCTTCAGCAGCAGGTTCATCAGAACGCGGCGGCCAGCGCTCGCCAGCATTCCGGCCCGGATATCTGGCACCCGGCCCAGGCGTTGCTCTGGCCCTGGAATAGCCGTCGGGTTCATAAAGGCCTGCTGCCCGCCCCGCCGCCATCGCCCGATGCCTTGCAGCTGTGGCGCAAACACTGCGCCGATCTGCTGAAAGAACCCGGCATTTTTATCAATGCGATGCACCTGACCACCTGCGCCCGGGATGCGCTGGTGGCGGCAGGCATGCAGCGGGTGGTGCTGTTGATGACCGATCGCAAGACCGACAGCCTGCGCGTGCATCAGATCGCGGGTGTAGACAAGTCGGCTGCTGCGCTGCTGGTCCCCTACAAGGACAGCACTGTGTTGCAACGTCTGTTAGCCCAGCCAACGCAGTTGCGTCTGACGCCGGCCAACAACGCCCAGTTTTCTGCGTTACTCCCGGCGCAACTGCGCAATTTGTTCAGCGGCGAAAACCTGCTGATTCGCTCACTCGCCAGCAATGGCCGCGTGGTGATGATGGTGATGGCCGATCAGGGCGGCGGACCGTTTTCCGAAGTTTCCGTCCAGGCTTTCGGCAAAACCGGTCAGTGCATCGAGAAAGCCCTCACCACCTTTAGCCATCGCAATGGCTGACGGCTGAGCTACAATTCGCAACCTTTTCGCGATCCGGAGACGCTAGATGTCTGCCTTTTCAAGCTTGCCGCTGGTCATCGAGCCCGCAGACCTGCAAGCACGCCTCAGCGCGCCAGAGCTTATCCTGGTCGACCTGACCAGCCCGGCCCGCTATGAGGCCGGCCACATTCCCGGCGCGCGATTCGTCGATCCGAAACGTACGCAACTGGGCCTGCCGCCTGCGCCGGGGCTGCTGCCCTCGCACACCCAGCTCGAAGCGCTGTTCGGCGAACTGGGTCACAATCCCGACGCTGTGTACGTGGTCTACGACGACGAAGGCGGTGGCTGGGCCGGCCGGTTCATCTGGCTGCTGGACGTCATCGGACACAAAAAGTATCACTATATCGACGGCGGCCTGCTCGCCTGGCAAGCCGAGGGCCTGCCACTGTCGAAAGAGGTGCCAAAAGCCGTCGGCGGTCCGGTTTCGCTGACCTTGCACGACGAGCCCACCGCCTCTCGCGAATACCTGCAAAGCCGCCTGGGCGCCGCTGACCTGGCGATCTGGGACGCGCGAGCGCCGACGGAGTACTCAGGCGAAAAAGTCGTCGCTGCGAAGGGAGGCCACATTCCCGGTGCCGTGAACTTCGAATGGACCGCCGGCATGGATCAGGCGCGCAACCTGCGCATCCGCAAGGACATGCCGCAGATCCTCGAGAACCTGGGCATTACCCCGGAGAAAGAAATCATCACTCACTGCCAGACCCATCATCGCTCGGGCTTCACCTATCTGGTGGTCAAGGCGCTGGGTTACCCGAGGGTCAAGGGCTATGCAGGCTCGTGGGGCGAGTGGGGCAACCATCCGGACACCCCGGTCGAAAAATAAAATCGGCGCCCACGTTGCGTCGATTCGTATTCCCTTTTTCAAACGTTTTAGGAATTTTGATGAAACAGCGTCTATTTATCCTTTTCCAGTATCTGCTTCCCCATCATTTGCTGTCGCAACTGGCGGGCTGCGTGGCCGAATGCCGCGTTCGCTGGTTCAAAAACGCGTTTACCCAATGGTTTGCGCGCCGCTATCAGGTCGACATGTCCCAGGCTCAGGTCGAGGACATCACCGGGTATCAGCACTTCAATGACTTCTTCACCCGTGCCCTCAAGCCGGGCGCTCGCCCCTTGGACCCGACACCGGGGGCGATCCTCTGCCCTGCGGACGGTGCGGTCAGCCAGCTGGGCCCGATCGAACACGGCCGAATTTTCCAGGCCAAAGGCCACAGCTACAGCGTGCTGGAGCTGCTGGGCGGCGATGCGCGTCTTTCCGCGCCGTTCATGGGTGGCGAGTTCGCGACGGTTTACCTGTCGCCAAAGGATTATCACCGCGTTCACATGCCGCTCGCCGGCACCCTGCGCGAAATGGTCTACGTCCCAGGCCGCTTGTTCTCGGTGAACCAGACCACGGCGGAAAACGTGCCGGAGCTGTTCGCCCGTAACGAGCGCGTCGTGTGCCTGTTCGACACCGAGCGCGGTCCGATGGCCGTCGTGCTGGTCGGCGCCATGATCGTTGCCTCGATCGAAACCGTGTGGGCGGGCCTGGTCACGCCGTACAAGCGCGAGCTCAAGACTTTCCGCTACGACGAAGCAGCGCGCGCGCCCATTCATCTGGAAAAAGGCGCCGAGCTGGGTCGCTTCAAACTGGGCTCTACGGCCATCGTGCTGTTCGGGCCCAATCAGGTGAAATGGTCCGAACTGCTGGCCGCCGGTTCGCCCGTTCAGATGGGTCAGGGCCTCGCGCTGCCATTGCAGGCCTGATTCTTGCCTTAACTCATACCTGAAGGGCGTGATGCTGTTTTTCTGGCGCGAACTGTCATCGACAGTCGCGTTATCACGCCTCACTCAGGATGCTGCGTCTGGCCGGGTACACCGCCCCAGACTGCGACAGTTGCAGGATGCTGCTAGAGTCCCCTGTCAGTGCTGTAGGAAACTTCGCTTTCAGTGGACGTAAACGTGCTTTTTTCGCTCGGCGAAGGTCCTTGACCCAGAGTTCGACGCCGCCGTTCAGGCCTGTGTTTGTTGGAGTTTGCCTGTCACATGAGTTATTTAAGCCTCCCACTGTTGTTGCGCGCACCTGTGCCGACGCAGTCGAGCCTGTCGTTCTGTGACGCGACGCCAAAAGACATGAAGCGTTGGATCGCCACGCTGCCCAAGGCCAATCTCGGTGAAATGGCACGCCAGCTCTATCAAGGGCTCGGCGAGCTGAACCAGTTGCTCACCCCCAGCGACAACCGCATGCAGCTCCTTGAACTGCTTCGCCCGGAAGTCTTTTTCGTGTGCAGGCACCTGGAGCGTCACTTCCTGAACCAGTCGGTCGTTCTCGAAGAGCGTCCTCGCAAAGTCGCCAACCTGTGTCAGGCCCTGCAGAACCACCTTGCCATTGGCTACAAACAGATCATCGCGCGGGTTGCCGTAAAGCTCACCAAGGACCGCATCAGCTTGCTGACCACCGCCCTTCAGCGCGCACTCAGCTGCCTGAACGGCCCGCTTATCCGCGCCAACCAGCTTTACTGCCCGGTGCAGGACGGCCTTTGGCTGGAGATGCATCAGATCTACCAGATCGCCCGCCAGCATCAATTGCAGAACGTGCCGGTTGCCGACAGCCTCGCCCACAACACCCAGGCGATGAGCGTTGAACAGACGTACACCGTTGCGCTGTTAATGGGCTGTTCGCGCTGCAATCAGATGCGCCAGCACAACATCGGCAAGCTGGCCGAGGCGCTGGATGCGTGGAGCGCGATGGTCACGCTGCAGCAGCCGCTGACCAGCGACAGCCTGTACGCGGTGTCGCCCGGCACGGACACGGCGCCACGCTACGCCGCACTGTACGACGACAATCAGCGCCCGAATTTGCTCGGTATCGACCCCCGCCCTTTGTCGGCTGCACTGGAGCGCTACACCGAAACGGCCGTCGAAGAGCGCTCGAAATCCGCGCTGAAAGTGCCGCCAGGGTTGTCCATCGACGTCCTGCAACACCTCGCGGCCGCTTGGGGCGATGTGTCGGAACGTGCGTTTCAGCGCACGCCAGGGCAAGGGACCCTGACCGTTTGCGTGGGCATGAGCGCTTTGCACTATTACGTCGGTGGTCAGCAGTCCTTCAGCGACCTGCTGCAAATGTCGACCCTGTCCCGAGTCGTCGATTACACCCTGCAGCCCTTGAAGCCGGTTAAGCATGATCCATGGGCGCAGACGGCAGACGCGCAACGCCATGGCACGTCCGACAGCATGTTGCCGTTCGAGGAAATCGAATACAAACGTGACGATGCCGACGGCAGCGGGGCGTCCGACGGGCAAAAGAGTTTCCCGACGTACGCCCTGCATATCGTCAATCACAGCCCTGGCGGCTACTGTCTCGCCTGGCCGAAAGAAGTACCTGACCAACTTCAGGCCGGAGAGATGATCGGCATTCAGGACCATGGCCACGGCTGGAGCATCGCGGTGGTGCGCTGGGTGCGGCAGGTCCGTGGCGGTGGCATGCAGATGGGCGTCGAATTGATCGCGCCCTTCGCCCAGGCCTGCGGCATGCAGCTGACACGCGCCGAGCAGAGCAGCCAGTTTTTGCGCGCGCTGCTGCTGCCGGAAGTTCGCGCCATCGATGTGCCCGCGACGGTGATCGCACCCAGGTTGCCGTTCGAGGATGGCTCCAAGGTGCTGATCAATACCAGCGGCGAACAGCGACGCGCGAGCCTGAGCAATCGCCGTGCGACGACGGGGAGCTACAACCAGTTTGAGTATCAGATTATTGAAGGGCCGAAAAAGGCCGCCGCGCCAGACGGCGGGGGCCCTGAGCAGGAATTCGACTCGCTGTGGACGGTGCTGTAAGCCATCGAGGCATCCCTTGCAGATGCCTCAACGTCCACGCCTTTAAGCGCTGCGCCCTTCCCGGTCGCGGAATCCCAGCAAATACAGCACGCCATCCAGACCCAGCGTCGAGATGGCCTGCTTCGCCGACTGCTTGACCAACGGCTTGGCACGGAACGCCACACCCAGCCCGGCTATCGCGAGCATCGGCAGGTCATTGGCGCCATCGCCCACTGCGATAGTCTGCTCCAGACTCAACCCTTCCTTGCCGGCGAGTTCGCGCAGCAGATCGGCCTTGCGCTGGGCGTCGACAATCGGTTCGATCGCGTTGCCCGTGCATTTCCCATCCACCACTTCCAGCTCGTTGGCGAAGATGTAGTCGATGCCCAGTTTGGCCTGCAGCTGGCGAGCGAAGTACGTAAAACCGCCCGACAGGATCGCGGTTTTATAGCCCAGTCGTTTGAGCTCGGCGAACAGCGTTTCAGCGCCTTCCGTCAAACGCAGCGAAGCGCCGATCTCGTCCAGCACCTTCACATCCAGGCCTTTGAGCAGCGCCAGTCGCTCTTTGAAACTGGCGCGGAAGTCCAGTTCGCCGCGCATGGCGCGCTCGGTGATCTCCGACACGCGCTCGCCGACGCCGTGGGCTTTGGCCAGTTCGTCGATTACCTCGGCTTCGATCAGCGTTGAATCCATGTCGAACACCGCCAGACGACGGTTGCGACGGAACAGAGAGTCCTGCTGGAACGCGATATCGACGTTCAGCTCCTGGGCAACATGGAGGAATTCGGCCTGCATCTGCTGAGGATCGACCGGCTCGCCGCGCACGGAAAACTCGATGCAACCCTTGCTCTTCTCGGTGGGCACGTCCAGCGGCATACGCCCGGAGAGACGGTCGATGCGGTCGATGTTCAAACCATACTTGGCAGTGATCGCGCTGACCGTCTGCAGTTGCTCGGCGGTGACCCTGCGGGTCAGCAGCGTCACGATATGCCGCGCCTTGCCCTGGCCGTCGACCCAGTGCTGATAATCAGCTTCTGACACGCGGGTAAAGCGCACTTGCTGACCCAGTTGGTCGACCGTCGCTTGCACGTTCTGGCGCACTGCCGCGCCTGCTTCGGTGTCGGGGATATTGACCAAAAGGCCGAATGACAGCGCGTCGTGAATCACCGCCTGACCGATGTCGAGAATGTTCACGCCGCCTTGGGCCAGCACACCGGTGATGGCCGCAGTGAGACCCGGACGGTCTTCACCGGTGATGTTTATCAGGACGATTTCGCGCAAGGCGCACCCCCGCAGTGGAAAAAAACCGCATTCTACGCACTTTCAGTGACCGCCGGGCACAGCCAGCGCTTTGCCGCCACAGGGTCGCTCGCTATACTGCGCCCCAACTTCACCACGAGAGCCGTGCTCAGTGAACCGGCCCACGCCAGTAAAAACCGATAATTTCTTCTTGCTGATCTTCCGGGCATTGCGTCATCGACGTGTACCGATTGCTTTGCGCATCGCCAGCCATAACGTGATCCTCGTCGCGCTGGCTCTGGTGATCTACGCCTGCGTCATGGGTTTGCAATTCAAGCAAGCCATGCACGAACAGGCCGACGCATTGGGGCAAGCCCTGACCACGCAGACCGCCACGTCCGCCACCGAATTGCTGGTGTCCAACGACATCCTCAGCCTCAATGTGCTGCTGGGCAATCTGGTGAAGAATCCGCTGGTGGCCCACGCGGCTATTTATAGCCCCGACAACCGCATTCTTGCCGAAGCCGGTCAGCGTCCGAAGAACGGCTTGCTGGGTGAGGCGGAAGGTCTCTACGAGATCAAGATCACCTTCCAGGATGTGGTCGCCGGCACGCTGCGTATCAGCCTCGACATGGCCCAGTTCCAACAGCCGCTGACCATCAGCTTGCAGAGCATGGCGATTTTGGCCGGCATCCTGCTGGCACTGGCACTGGCCTTGAGTCTGCGCCTTGGGCGACATATTTCCACGCCGATGCTGCAACTGCGCATGTGGCTGCGCTACATCGATCCGTACA
Organism: Pseudomonas graminis; assembly: GCF_013201545.1. NCBI lineage: Bacteria > Pseudomonadati > Pseudomonadota > Gammaproteobacteria > Pseudomonadales > Pseudomonadaceae > Pseudomonas > Pseudomonas graminis. The sequence continues at coordinate 2,220,855 of NZ_CP053746.1, read as the reverse complement.
CGCCGGCCACCGATCGTCAGGACGAGATCGGCGATCTGGCGCGTCAGTTGAAGACTTCCTACGCGCCGCCAGAACCGGAACCGGCGCCCATTCCCGAGCCTGCACAGGTCGAGGACGAGGAAGACACTTCGCCGGAGTTCGACAGCAGTGACCTGAGCGACCCTGACTTCGATGACGTGCCAAAGCCGCGCGCAACGGTGATCCCGGCACGACGCATCTCTGCCGAGGAAGATGAAGAAGACGAAGAGGATCCGTTTGCGGACCTTCGCGACCACTCCCCTGCCGTACCAAAACCCGCACCGCGTCCGATCCTTCCGGTCGTTCCATCGCAGCCGCAGTACAGCGCCGTGCTGGCCGTGCAGCTGGGTTCGCAGGAGCAACTGCGCCGTCTGCCGCGTACACGCCTGACCGAGCTGCTCGAGCGCTACCGTGACTGTATTGATCAGGCCGCTTCGCTCTACGACAGCGAGCTGCACACCCTGAACGACGGCAGTTCGCTAATGGTGTTCAGCACCCAGGACAGCGGCGACGACTATCTGACCAATGCGATCTGCTGTGGCGAGTTGCTGCGTGCATTGAGCCACGCGTTGCAGATCGAAGTCGCCGACAGTGGCATTACCCTGCAATTGCAGCTGGGCCTGACGCTGGGCGAAGGCTTGCACGGCATGAACCAGATCGATCTGCTGCTGACTGAAACCGCGCAGGACGCCCTGGCCCTGTCGCAGCACAGCCGCAATCTGCTGCTGGTGGAGCGTAAGATCAGCGAAGACCCGACCATCCGCCAGCGCGCGCGCATCCGTCCGATTGCAAGCCCGGAAGGTGCAAGCTGTGTGGAGCGTCTGATGGAGCCGTACCCGTCGATGCTGGAACGCCAGCTGGCGCGCATGCACGAGGCGCGCAAGGCCTAAACGTCACCCACAAAAAAGCCCGCATTGCTGCGGGCTTTTTTGTGGGCGCCAATCTTAGAAGCGGAACACTTCCAGATCGGTGCGGATCGGTGATGCCATCGGGATCTTGGGCTTGTCCTGATCGGTGCGGGTTTTCGCCGGCGCTGTGGCCTTTTTAGGCACATCCGCCACCCAGGGTTGATTGGCGATTGGCTTGACGGCCACGCTCAGCTTGTCCGCCAGGCGCTGCAGCAAAATCCCTTGCGCCCTGACCTGTGCAGCTGAAGAGCCTGCGTGCGGTTCCTCCAGATGGATCAGCTTGCTGTCGCGAACGTTTCCGCGCCGGTCGAGCAAACGCCACTGTGCATCCAGTACCGCTGGCTGTTTCTCGCCCGAATCCAGCCGTGTGATAGATAGCACCACCTGGGCATCCGGCGTGAAGCTGGCCGCTGCGGGGGCCATAACCACACGTTGACTGTCGAGTTTCCAGGCCAGTTGGCGCAGAAGCAGTTGATCGATGTCAGCAGACAGGCTGCCGGCCCAGCGACCATCGGTGGATGCCTTGAGGCTGCCATCGGGTTGGCGCTGCAATAATGTTTCACGTTGCAGATAGTCGGCAATTGTCACAGGGCCCAGCAAAACGGCGAGCCCGCCGCTGTGTTTCGGTTGCCCAGGATCGCCGCTGTCCAGTTGATAGAGCGACGTGGGCTGATGAACGCTGCACCCGGCCAAACCCAGAACGCCGGTCAACAACAGAACACAAGGAACACGTAGAAAATTCATCATCCCGTCCAAGTGGACGCCGTGTAACGCGTCCACGCTGTTAAATACTTTGAAAACATGAAGGCATTCCGCCATAGCGGCGCCGGAGGACGTCATATCATCCGTGAATATGCGCGTTGACTCCAGCGATTCTGCGTCGCTCTCGTGACGAAACGAAGAGCGACCGCCAAACCAACCGCTTTAGCCTGCGGTTTCCACCAACAGTGCATCGACGCGCTGGAATCCACGCGGGAGTTTGTTGCCCCGTCGTCCGCGTTCGCCTTTGTAGTGCTCCAGATCGTCGGGTTTGAGCGACAGGTTGCGTTTGCCGGCCTGCAGCACCAGCGTGGCGCCGTCAGGAACAACGGCCAGATCGGTCACGTACTCTTCTCGACTGGCAACGCGCTCGCCCGGAATGCCAATGATCTTGTTGCCTTTGCCCTTGCCCAGCTGCGGGAGATCGCTGATTTTGAACACCAGCAAACGGCCTTCGGTGGTCACGGCGGCGAGCCAGTTGTGTTCACGATCCGGCACCGGACGCGGCAGGATCACCTTGGCCCCGGCCGGCAGGCTCAACAGCGCCTTGCCTGCTTTGTTCTTGGCCTGCAGGTCTTCACCCTTGACCACGAAACCGTAGCCGGCATCGGACGCAACCACGTACAGCGCGTCATCCTCGGGCAACAGCACGCATTCGAATGTCGCACCGGGCGGCGGCGTCAGACGACCGGTCAGCGGTTCGCCTTGGCCACGGGCCGATGGCAAGGTGTGCGACGGCACCGAATAACTGCGACCGGTGGAGTCGATAAACACCGCAAACTGGTTGGAACGACCCGGCGCCAGGGCCTTGAAGCCATCTCCGGCTTTATAAGAGAGCCCGGTGGCATCGATTTCATGACCTTTGGCGGAACGGACCCAGCCTTTTTCCGACAGCACGACCGTCACTTTCTCGTTCGGCAGCAGATCGTGTTCGGTCAGGGCTTTGGCTTCGGCGCGCTCGACGATAGGCGAACGGCGGTCGTCGCCATAGGTTTCGGCATCCTTGATCAGCTCTGTGCGTACCAGTTTCTTCAGCTTGGCCTCGCTGCCCAGCAGGGCTTGCAGCTTGGCTTGTTCCTTGAGCAATTCATCCTGCTCGGCACGCAGCTTCATTTCTTCCAGTCGCGCCAACTGACGCAAACGGGTGTCGAGAATGTAGTCCGCCTGGATTTCGCTCAGGGCGAAACGAGCGATCAGCGCGGCTTTCGGGTGCTCCTCGGTGCGGATGATGTGAATCACTTCATCCAGGTTGAGGTAAGCGATCAACAAACCGTCCAACAGGTGCAAGCGACGCTCAACCTTGTCGAGGCGGAATTGCAGGCGACGACGCACGGTCTGTACCCGGAACGCCAACCACTCGACCAGCAATGCGCGCAGGTTTTTCAGCTGCGGCTTGCCGTCCAGGCCAATGATGTTGATGTTGACCCTGTAGCTCGACTCCAGCTCAGTGCTGGCGAACAGGTGCTGCATCAGCGCATCGTGGTCAAAATGCTTGCGGGCCCCCGGAATGATCACGATCCGGCACGGGTTTTCGTGGTCGGATTCGTCACGCAGGTCAGCGATCTGCGGAGCTTTGGATGGCTTGGCCTGCATCATCGCCGCGATCTGCTCCAGCACCTTGGCACCGGACACCTGATGCGGCAGCGCGGTGACGATGATGTCGCCGTCTTCGATGTGGTACACGGCGCGCATACGCACCGAGCCCTTGCCGGTTTCGTACATTTTCAGCAGGTCGGCGCGGGGCGTGATGATTTCCGCTTCGGTCGGGTAGTCCGGGCCCTGAATGTGCTCACAGAGCTGTTCGACCGTTGCTTTGGGCTCATCGAGCAAACGCACGCAGGCTGTAGCGACCTCCCGCAGGTTGTGCGGAGGTACGTCGGTGGCCATGCCGACAGCGATGCCGGTAGTGCCGTTGAGCAGGATGTTCGGCAGGCGCGCCGGCAAAACAGCAGGCTCGTCCAGGGTGCCGTCGAAGTTCGGCACCCAGTCCGCCGTGCCCTGTCCCAGCTCGGAAAGCAGCACTTCGGAGTAACGCGACAGTCGCGCCTCGGTGTAGCGCATGGCCGCGAATGACTTGGGATCGTCCGGCGCACCCCAGTTGCCCTGGCCGTCGACCAGTGTGTAGCGATAGCTGAAGGGTTGCGCCATCAGCACCATGGCTTCGTAGCAGGCCGAGTCGCCGTGGGGGTGAAACTTGCCGAGCACGTCACCGACGGTACGTGCCGACTTCTTGTGCTTGGCGTCGGCGTCCAGGCCCAGCTCGCTCATCGCGTAGACAATGCGTCGCTGCACGGGCTTCAGGCCATCACCGATATGCGGCAATGCCCGGTCCATGATCACGTACATGGAATAGTTGAGATAGGCCTGTTCGGTGAAGTCAGCCAGCGATCGGCGTTCTACGCCATCCAGGCTGAGGTCAAGGGAGTCGCTCATGCGGGCCTCATCATTTTGTCGTCTGGCGCAGCAGCAATGTGCCGCCGCGCTGTGTGAATTCGAGTTGTTTCACGGCGCTCATGCCCAGCAGCACCTGTTCACCGTCCAGACCGGGCACCACCAGGGCGCGCACGTTCTTCAGAACGATGTCGCCAATCTGCAACCGCTGCAGGGTGGTCCGGAATGCATCGGTGCGTCCGTTGGCCGTGCTCACCTGAACGCGCTCGCCCCGCTCAAGGCGCAGCGTCTGCGCGACGCTCTCCGGCACGGCGACATTGGTTGCACCGGTGTCAAGCATGAACTGCACGGGGCGGGTATTGATCTGCCCGGTCATGACGAAATGTCCGTCACGATTGCTCGCCAGTTTCACCTCGACGTAACCGTCTCCGTGTTCGGAGGCGACGATGGTATTCGGATTTTCCTGACGCTGCTCCCACTCGCCAAAAAACCGCGTTGCCAGAAACAGCGCCGCCGCCCAGGCGATGATCATCATCAGCCGCCCGGCGCGTTTGCCGGGAAGTGCCTGGGTCAAGGCTTGCGGCTCCAGCCACCCTCGGGCGCGGCAAAGCGCCAGACGACGGGACGTTTTTCGCCATCGGCGCGGACACCGAAGTTGTTGTCCGTGCCGACCCATGCGCCTTTTTCGTCGACGATCAGCGCTTCGGTCAGGCCGTATTTCTGGTCATACAGCCGGTTCGGCTCAAGTGCCTCTTTGGCAAACGACCAGCAGGCTTCCAGCTGACCGGTCGCCAGCGTGCGGCGGCAGATTCGGTAAGCCGCGCGCTCCAGGGTGAACAGCTTGCCCTTGTACAGCGAGATGTCGGCAAAGTCCTTGGAAACCGGTTTGCCACCCAACTCGGGCGGCAAAATATCATTGCCGGACTCGACTCGCAGAATGCAACTGGCGTCACAGGCCCAGCCGTCCTTGCCGAGCCTGGCGGTCAACAGACCACGCTTGTCACGCTCGGCGGCGAGCCATAGCTGATCGCCTGCCTGGTTGACTGCAATGCCTTCGAAGATGGCGTTGAAATGCTGCAGCATCCCGGCCGACTGCGCTTCCTCGATGACTTTTCTGGGCAGTTCCAGCCAGACCGGCGCGCCTTCAACCGGCACTTTCAGGACGGCGGCATAGGCTTCGCTGACGATGTAACGGTTGCCCGCCGCGTCGCAACTCACACCTTCGAAGTCCAGGTCGCCGCCGCGAATCAGCGCCGAAGCCTTGGCCATGCCGCGCAGGGTCGCCGACAGCCCGCTGTCCGGAATCGGCGGGATTTGCAGCGTCTGCGCCTTGGCTTTCCAGACCGTTGCCGAGGTGTCGAGGCTATAGAGCAGCGTGTCGTCACGATCCGAAACGGTCCACAGCACGCCATTGCAGGACGCGAGCCCGGACAGGTTGCCGCCGATCATGTCGTCAACCGGGTGCTCCGAAAGCAGCTTGAGCTCGGGCAACGGCGCAGCGAAAACAGGCGTGGCGATCAACAACAGCGCTGCAAACCAACCCCGCATCAGACCAGCACCTCGGCCAGATTGCCCTTGGATTCGAGCCAGCTCTTGCGGTCGCCCGCGCGTTTTTTGGCCAGCAGCATGTCCATCATTTCCGACGTGGCTGCGAAGTCATCCAAGGTCAGCTGCACCAGGCGACGGGTATTCGGGTCCATGGTGGTTTCGCGCAACTGCGGCGGGTTCATCTCACCCAGACCTTTGAATCGGGTGACCTGGGGCTTGCCGCGTTTCTTCTCGGCCACGAGCCGGTCGAGGATGCCGTCGCGCTCGGCTTCGTCCAAGGCGTAATAAATGTCTTTGCCCAGGTCGATGCGGTACAGCGGCGGCATGGCGACATAGACGTGACCCGCATCCACCAGCGGGCGGAAATGCTGGACGAACAAGGCGCACAGCAGCGTCGCGATGTGCAGGCCGTCGGAGTCAGCGTCGGCGAGGATGCAGATTTTGCCGTAGCGCAGCTGGCTCATGTCCGCGGCGCCCGGATCAACCCCGATCGCCACGGCGATGTTGTGCACTTCCTGGCTGGCGAGTACTTCGCCGCCGTCGACTTCCCAAGTGTTCAGGATCTTCCCGCGCAACGGCAGGATCGCTTGAAATTCCTTGTCCCGGGCCTGTTTGGCGGAGCCGCCCGCAGAGTCACCTTCGACCAGGAACAGCTCGGAGCGCATCGGGTCCTGACCCGCGCAATCCGCCAGTTTGCCCGGCAGGGCCGGACCTGACGTGATGCGTTTGCGCTCAACCTTCTTGCTGGCCTTGAGACGACGGCCGGCGTTGCTGATCGCCAGTTCGGCCAGCTGCATGCCCATTTCCGGGTGCGCGTTGAGCCACAGGCTGAAGGCATCCTTGACCACACCGGAGACGAACGCTGCCGCCTCACGGGACGACAGCCGCTCTTTGGTCTGGCCGGAGAACTGTGGCTCTTGCATCTTCATCGACAGCACGAAAGCGATGCGCTCCCAGACGTCTTCGGGCGCCAGCTTCACGCCGCGCGGCAGCAAGTTACGAAACTCGCAGAAGTCTCTCATCGCGTCCAGCAGGCCCTGACGCAGCCCATTGACGTGGGTGCCGCCCTGAGCGGTCGGGATCAGGTTGACGTAGCTTTCCTGAACGCTGTCGCCGCCCTCGGGCAACCACAGCAGCGCCCAGTCGACGGCCTCTTTGTTGCCTGCGAATACGCCACAGAACGGCTCATCGGGCAGGCGCAGAAAGTCAGACACCGAATCCTGCAGGTACGAGCGCAGGCCGTCTTCGTAATGCCACTCGACTTTCTCGCCGGTGCCCTTGTCCTCGAAACTGACTAGCAGGCCCGGGCACAGAACGGCCTTGGCCTTGAGCACGTGCTTGAGGCGGCTGACCGAGAATTTCGGGGTGTCGAAGTATTTGGGGTCCGGCGCGAAGTACACGCTGGTGCCGGTATTGCGCTTGCCGACGGTGCCAATCACCGCCAGTTCGCTGGCCTTGTAGCCGTCGGCAAAAGTCATCTCATATTCGTTGCCATCGCGTTTGACCCGTACCCGTACCTGGGTCGAGAGCGCGTTGACCACGGAAATCCCGACGCCGTGAAGGCCGCCGGAGAACTGGTAGTTCTTGTTGGAGAACTTGCCGCCGGCGTGGAGCTTGGTGAGGATCAGCTCGACGCCCGATACGCCCTCTTCCGGGTGGATGTCCACGGGCATGCCGCGGCCGTCGTCGGAGACTTCCAGCGAATTGTCGGCATGCAGAATGACCTGCACGGAGCGGGCGTGGCCTGCCAGCGCTTCGTCGACGCTGTTGTCGATGACTTCCTGCGCCAGGTGGTTGGGCCGTGAGGTGTCGGTGTACATGCCCGGCCGTTTGCGGACCGGGTCGAGGCCCGAGAGGACTTCGATGGCGTCTGCGTTATAAGAGCTAGCGCTGGGATTGGCCATGGGGTCTCGTCATCAAGTCGTTCATTAAATTTCGGAGTGTCACTGTTCTAAAAGGGTGTTCTACGAGAATGTTCTACAGATCTATTGCAGCAATGGCTCGGGTCAGAGCCCGGTCAGGTCGACGCCCTGGAGCAATGCGGGAGCGAACCCGGCGAAGCTCAACAGCGCTGGAATCTTTGCAGCGAAACCCTGAAACCCGTGATCGCCACCCGCCTCGATGCGCAATGCACAGGCGCGATAGAAGCTCTGGGCACGGCGGTAATCCAGCGTCTCGTCGCCCGTTTGCAGCCACACCTGAATACGCTGCGGATCCAGTGGAGCAGGCACTTCCAGCTCGGCCAGCGCCGTCACGTGGTCGTGCGTGAGCTCCCAGCTCTCGCCGGTATAAAGGTTTTGTTGGGTGCCGAGAAAACCATCGAAGAGCTGATGCGGATTGACCGCCGGGTTGATCAGCACAGCCTTGAGGCCGTAGCGCTCAGCCAGGTGAGTCGCATAGTAGCCGCCGAGCGAGCTGCCGACCAGCAGCGGCCGACCGAGCTCCTCGATCGCGGCCTCCAGTTGAACCAGCGCCTGACGCGGATGGTGATGAAGCTCGGGCACGCGCAAGTATTGGCTCAGACCCAGACGCGCCATCAGCGTCGTCAGCTGCGTGGCTTTCTGCGACTGGGCCGAGCTGTTCAGGCCGTGAATATAAAGAAGCGTCGATTGATCCTGGTTCACGCAGTTGCCTCCCAAACGGCAATCGATACATCCCGGACGGGCTGGCCTGTCGGCGCTCATCAGGGCAAAGCCACGCAGTTTACAGGGTCAACTGCGCGAAGACTCGCCTGTTGATGAATCGCTGCACATTAAGGAAATGTCGTTCAATAGCCCGCGCCATTGATGTCGACGTCAAACAGGTCAGGGGCGATGCGCGAAACACCGGTGTCGATCCGGCCGTCGTCGTGAAGACGCAACCAGCGGTAGCCCGGCGCGAGGTCATCCAGGCCGAAATCCACGCTGTTCGGCGCGAACTGAATGCAGGTTGAAGGCGACGCCATTAGCCGCACGCCGTCGCGAAGCTGATCGAATTCCTGATGCACGTGCCCCCACAGCACCGCACGCACCTGGGGAAACCGCTCCAGCACAGCGAACAGCGCCTCGGGATTGCGCAAACCGATGGGCTCCATCCACGCCGCACCGATGGGCACCGGGTGGTGGTGCAGACACACCAGATGATGCCGCTCCGGCGCTTCGCTCAAGGCCTGGGCGAGCAGTTGAAGCTGGCCGTCTTGCAGATAACCGGGAACAGACCCGGAAACAGCGGAATCCAGCATAGTTATCCGCCAGTGCCCGATGTCGACGACAGGCTCCAGAAAGTCGCTGTTCTGCGCGGCAATCGCCATTTCCCTCAGCTCATCGTGATTCCCAGGAATCCAGCGCGTGGGGGCACTCAGGCGATTACTCGCATCGCGGAACGCCTGATACGACTCAACCGTGCCGTCCTGAGACAAATCTCCGGTCGCCAGCACCAGATCGATCGCCGGCTGCTCGCCGAGCACACGTTCAACAACCGCATCGAGACTGGCGCGCGTGGGCATGCCCAGCAGCGCGCCGTCCGCTTCGGCGAACAGATGGCTGTCGGTCAGTTGTACGACCAACACGGATGAGGGATGAGAGGATGCGCTCGACAATGGCCATCTCCTTGGGCGGATGTGGCCGGATTATGGTGTGAGATCGGTGCGGCGGCAAACCTGGAAAGAGGGTCTGGTTCTCATCTGCGTGCAGAAGGTCCAGTCGCAGCGGCGCGCCGTCTCAGCGCACCGCCTCAAACTCATGCCCGCAGGCCAGGCAATGGCTCAGCCACTCACCGAGAAACACGTTGAGCTGGGCCTTCTCATCGGGCTGGTGCATGTCGGCGTTGGGATAGGGATAGATACCCTGAAAACGACGCGCATGTTCGGCGCCGATGACTTCGGCCATACGCGCGTCGTGGTAGACCTGCACTTCCAGCACGGGCACCGGCAGCCAGGGCAGGCTGTGTTCCTGACGGACTTGCAGCGTGGTGGTGTACGGGCAATCGAGGATGACTTCGACCGCCAGCACGCCCAGCATCTGGTCGCCTTGGGTGACGGCGACACGGCGTGAGCGTTGTTGATTGCGCATATCGGGCAGCAAACGCATCAAGCGCGCGTAGTTCGCCTCGCAGGCGGCTTGCAGCCCGGCGAGGTCGACACGATAGCGCTCGCGCAGAAGATTCACGACCATAGCCCCCTTACTTCGGCGCGATTGAGCGCCAGCCACTGCATTGCAATAATAGTTGCGGCGTTGACGATGCGCCCGTCCTTGACGGCTTGCATCGCGTCGTCGAATGACCAGACCGAGACCCGGATGTCCTCGGCCTCTTCTACCAGACCGTGCAGCCCACCTGCCCCCTCGCTGTCGCATTTGCCCAGGTACAGATGCACGAACTCGTTGCTGCCGCCCGGCGATGGAAAGTATTTGGTGATCGGCCAAAGGGCGTTGAACGTCAGCCCAGCTTCCTCTTGTGCCTCGCGGTGAGCAACCTCTTCGGGCTCCTCTTTTTTATCGATCAGGCCGGCGACCATTTCAATCAGCCACGGGTTGTCGTGCTTGCCGATAACGCCGACGCGGAACTGCTCGATGAGCACCACTTCATCGCGTTTGGCGTCGTAGGGCAGCACGCACACCGCATCATGGCGAACGAACAGCTCACGCTTGATTTCCGGGCCCATGCCGCCCGCGAACAACTCATGGCGCAACTGAAGACGGTCGAGCTGGTAAAACCCCTTGAAGCAGGTCTCACGGTGTGTAATTTCGTGCTTCGTCGGTGTCGATCTGTTGCTATCCGTCATAGATTTCTCACTGCTTGAGCACTGTGTCCGGGCCCATCCTAACGCGCTGTGGTGCGGGATGCAGCCCTTTGAATTCGCAAAACCGGTCACCGGGGTAGACGACTGCCGGGGAAAGCACTCTAATCCGCCCGATGGCGAACTGATTGCGCCACCCACAGTCGAAGGACGTTGCCGTTACCTCCCACGTGACGCCTACTTATGCCGATGCCAAGGATCAACATGTCTTTTCTGAAGATCATTTCACTGGCCTGCGTGGCCCTGATTTTGGGCGCCTGCCAAAGCCTGTTCCAACCCAATCTGCGCAGTCCGCTGACCGTTCAGCGTGACGCCTCCGAGCTGATCAAGCCCGGCTGCACCACCGATGATTGCCCGCTGGTGAACATCGACACCGTGCATTTCCCCGACGAGCCGAAGCTTGACGAGATCGTCCAGCGCACGCTGCTGCAACTGACCCGCAGCGACAGCGATGGTCCGGTGCCGCCAACGCTGAAGGCGTATCAGGAGCAATACCTGAGCCGAGCGCCGGCGCGCAACAGCAGCTACCTGCAGGCCAAGGTACGTGAGCAGCATGACGGAATCGTGGTCGTCGAGCTGTCCAGCTACGTTGATTCCGGCAGCGGCCAGGGTAATCCGGGTCGCGCATTCATCAACTACTCCCGCCAGCAGCAGCGCGTGCTGACACTGGCCGACATGCTGGTCCCGGGTCAGGAAGCTGCCTTCTGGGACAAGGCCCGTCTGGCACATCAGGCCTGGCTGATCAGCAGCAAGCTGGACAAGGACACCGAGTTCCAGAACATGTGGGCTTTCAAGCAAACTTCCAACATCGCTCTGACGTACGGTGCGGTGATTCTCAAGTACCCGGTGACAACCATCGCCCCTTACGCGATGGGCCATATCGAGCTGAAGATCCCGTATCCGCAGCTGAACGGCATCATCAAGCCTGAGCTGTTTCCTGGCCGGAGCTGATCGCCTTATTGAATATCAGCTGTAACACGCCAGCGACAACCAGCGCTGGCAGTGTTGCGCCGATGTCCGGATACAGGTTCGCCAGCAGGTGGTAGGTGAAAATCCCGCCGATCCACGCCAGTAGCGTCATCCAGCGCAAGCCCGCTGTTGCAATGCCGTGACGGCGGTGGCGCAGGATGAAGTGATCCACCAGCACCACGCCGAACAGCGGCGCGAACACGGAAGCGATCATCAGCAGGAAGTTCTGGTACTGCGCCAGCGGCGCGAAGCAGGCGATCAGTGTGCAGATGATGCCGATGGCCAGCGCCAGGTGTTCGACTTTGGCCTTCAGCAGGATCCCGCTCGACACTGCAGCGGAGTGGATATCGGCGAACGCGTTTTCCGACTCATCCAGCAGGATGAGCAGCAACGGAATCCCTATCCCCGCTCCAGCCAGCGCCAGCAGCAGCGCATTGGCTTCACCGCTCGGCGCGAAGGCCAGGGTGTACGCCACGCCAAGGGACATCAGCCAGACATTGCCGATCAAGAAGCCCAGCGCGGTGCCGCCGAAGACACCGGCGGCGCGCTTGCCGAATCGGGAATAGTCCGCAATCAGCGGCAGCCATGACAACGGCATGGCGATGGCAATGTCGAAGCCGACGGCAAATGGCATCGAACCGTCTCCCGCACGCGACCACAGGGCCGTCAGATCGGCCTTGCTGAACAGATTGAACGTCAGCCAGGCGCACGCGGCCAGAAGCAACCAGATGCCCCATTTGCGCAGGATTTGTCGGACGAAGGCCAACGGACCACTCACGGCCAGCAAGGTCGCAAGAACGCCGAACACGATTGTCCAGAGCATCGGACTGGCCCAGAGGCTGCCTTCGGAAAAAGCGCCGGCGCCCAACAGGCTGGCGGCGTCGCGCATGACGATGATTTCGAACGAGCCCCAGCCCACCAGTTGCAGCAGATTGAGGATCGCCGGAACGCCTGCGCCCTTGCTGCCGAGGCTGAGCTTGAGCGCCGCCATCGACGACAGACCCGTGTCGCTGCCAATGACGCCAACAGCAGCGAGCAGCAAGACGCCGACCAGCGTGCCGAGAAGAATCGCCAGCATGGAGCCGGACATGCCCAGCCCCGGCGCCAGTAACGCGCCGGTCTGCAGGACCATGAGGCCAATGCCGAGGGAAAACCACAGAGAGAACAGATCGCGCCCGCCAAACACCCGCTTGGCGGCGGGTACGGGGGCGTCGGGTGAATAGGTGCCGGGAGTGTTCACTTTTGTTGTCTCGCTGAAACTTAGGGTTGATCGTACCCACGCTCTGCGTGGGCACGCATACCTGGGCGCTCTGCGTCCTAAGTGACGCAGAGCGCCAGGGGCGGCATTACCACGCAGAGCGTGGGAACAATCGCCGCCTGCTTTTCCTTGCCGCTTGCCGCTTATCGCTCAGACCTTTTTATAAAGCTGGCTGCCTTCCTGCCTGAACCGCTCGGCCTGCTCGCGCATGCCTTGGTCCACCGACATGTCTACCGCGCTGATCTTCTGGTTGGCGGCGTATTCGCGCACTTCCTGGGTGATTTTCATCGAGCAGAATTTCGGCCCGCACATGGAGCAGAAATGCGCGACCTTGGCCGAGTCTTTCGGCAGCGTCTCGTCGTGATAGGCGCGCGCGGTGTCCGGGTCCAGCCCGAGGTTGAACTGGTCCTCCCAGCGAAATTCAAACCGCGCCTTGCTCAGGGCGTTGTCACGGATCTGGGCACCGGGATGCCCTTTCGCGAGGTCCGCTGCATGGGCGGCGATCTTGTAGGTAATGATCCCGGTCTTGACGTCGTCCTTGTTCGGCAACCCCAAGTGTTCCTTGGGCGTGACGTAGCAGAGCATTGCGCAGCCGAACCAACCGATCATGGCCGCGCCAATGCCCGACGTGATGTGGTCGTAACCCGGTGCGATGTCGGTGGTCAGTGGGCCTAGGGTGTAGAACGGCGCCTCGTCGCAGCACTCCAGCTGCTTGTCCATGTTCTCTTTGATCAGCTGCATCGGCACATGGCCCGGGCCTTCGATCATGCATTGCACGTCGTGTTTCCAGGCGATCTTGGTCAGCTCGCCGAGGGTTTCAAGCTCACCGAACTGCGCTTCGTCGTTGGCGTCGGCAATCGAGCCCGGACGCAAGCCGTCGCCCAGGGAGAAGCTGACGTCGTAGGCCTTCATGATTTCGCAAATATCGTCGAAGTGGGTGTAGAGGAAGTTTTCCTGGTGATGGGCCAGGCACCACTTGGCCATGATCGAACCGCCGCGGCTGACGATCCCGGTCACGCGCTTGGCGGTCAGCGGCACGTAACGCAACAGCACGCCGGCGTGAATGGTGAAATAGTCGACGCCCTGCTCCGCCTGTTCGATCAGCGTGTCGCGGAACAGCTCCCAGGTCAGGTCTTCGGCGGCGCCGCCGACTTTTTCCAGCGCTTGATAAATCGGCACGGTGCCGATGGGCACGGGCGAATTGCGGATGATCCACTCGCGGGTTTCATGAATGTGTTTGCCGGTGGACAGGTCCATGACCGTGTCCGAGCCCCAGCGAATGCCCCACGTCAGCTTCGCCACTTCTTCTTCGATGGACGAGCCCAGCGCGCTGTTGCCGATGTTGCCGTTGATCTTCACCAGAAAGTTGCGCCCGATGATCATCGGTTCAAGCTCAACGTGGTTGATGTTGGCGGGAATGATTGCGCGACCACGGGCGATTTCTTCGCGCACGAACTCGGGGGTGATCTCTTTCGGAATGCTCGCACCGAAGCTCTGGCCGGGATGCTGCTGGGTGAGCAGGCCTGCGGCACGGGCCTCCTGCAGCTTCATGTTCTCGCGGATGGCGACGAATTCCATCTCGGCAGTGATGATGCCCTGACGCGCGTAGTGCATCTGGCTGACATTGGCGCCTGCCTTTGCCCGACGCGGATTGCGCACGTGGGCAAAACGCAGCTTGGTCAACTCGGCATCGGCCAAGCGCTGCTGGCCGAAGTTCGAGCTCAGTCCCGGCAAGCGTTCGGTGTCGGCGCGGGACTCGATCCATGCCGAACGCACGTCGGCCAGGCCTTTGCGCACGTCGATGATGACGTTCGGGTCGGTGTACGGGCCGGAGGTGTCGTACACGCAAACCGGCGCGTTGATCTCGCCGCCGCTGTTTGTTCCAGAGAACCCTGTAGGCGTAACGTCCAGGCTGATCTCACGCATGGGCACACGGATGCCCGGACGCGAGCCCTGAACATAGATTTTCTGCGAGCGGGTAAACGGTTGAACCGACCCCGAGTCGACTTGGGCGGATTCACTCAGATTGGCGTTTTTTAGTGTTGTAGTCATCACGGGCTCTCCAGACATCATCCAGCAGCGGAATGAATTGTCGGAGCTTGAGCCTGATGAATACGGACGGATGCACCCTGAGACGGCATGGATGCTGAGAATCGAAGAGGCACGGACTGTTCAGATTTTGAACAAAGACGACCCCGGACGACACTCAAGAGGACTCGCCGGGAGACGAGAAATCTTGTTCCCTACGCAGGCGTTAACCTGATCAGGTTCAACGGGATCCGGATTATCCGATCTCAGCCTCATATCAAGGCACCCCGACAAGAACGGCGTCAGTCTAGTCGCGGCGCAGGCCCAACGCCAAGCGTCAAATTCAAACGCGCGTTAAATGGCTGATTTGCCCGATTGTTGTCCCTACCCGCTGGAACTACACTCGCTACGCGTCGCCAAAGCCATCTGGATCGGACGCAACGTCACCGTCTTCATACCGTTTGAATTACTAGGGAATGTCTATGCTGCGCAAACTTTCACTGGCCATTGCCGTGTCGTGTGCTTCGAGTGCGATGGCCGGGGCAGCAGACATGCCGCTGCCCACCAGGACCGGTTTGGTCAGTGTGTATCAGGAAGCGGTCAACAATAACGCCGACCTGGCGGCAGCCCGCGCCAGCTATGACGCCCAGAAGGAAATCGTGCCTCAGGCACGCGCTGGCCTGCTGCCAAACATCTCCGGTGGCGCCGACATCAATGACACCCGCACATCCATTGATCAGCCCTCGGCCGTTATCAGCCGCAGCGGCACGGTCTATCGCGCGACGTTGAGTCAGCCGATCTTCCGCGCTGACCGCTGGTTCCAGCTCAAAGCCGCGAAGGATGTCAACGAGCAGGCCATCCTGCAGCTCTCGGCCACCGAGCAGAATCTGATTCTGCAAAGTGCCGAAGACTACTTCGCCGTGCTCCGCGCACAGGACAATCTGGCCTCGACCAAGGCAGAGGAAGCGGCCTTCAAGCGCCAGCTTGATCAGGCCAATGAACGCTTCGATGTCGGCCTGTCGGACAAGACCGATGTGCTTCAGGCGCAAGCCAGCTACGACACCGCCCGTGCTTCACGAATTGTCGCCAAGCGCCAGGTCGATGACGCCTTTCAGGCGCTGATCACCCTGACCAACCGCGATTACAACTCCATCGAAGGCATCGTGCACACCCTGCCGGTGCTCGCGCCCACACCTAACGACGCGAAAGCCTGGGTTGACACCGCAACCCAGCAGAACCTGAATTTGCTGGCCAGCAACTACGCCGTCAGCGCCGCTGAAGAAACCCTGCGTCAGCGCAAGGCAGGCCACGCACCCACGGTCGATGCGGTGGCGCAGTACGAGAAAGGCGACAATGACTCGCTGGGCTTCACCAACCCCAACTACACCGGTCAGAGTTTCCACGGCAGCGTCGAGCAACGCACCATCGGCCTGCAAGTGAACATCCCGATCTACAGCGGCGGGCTGACCAGTTCTCAAGTCCGCGAGGCTTATGCCCGTCTTGGTCAAAGCGAGCAGCAACGTGAAGGCCTGCGCCGCCAGGTGGTGGAAAACACCCGCAACCTGCACCGCGCGGTGAACACTGATGTCGAGCAGGTGCAGGCGCGCAAACAGTCGATCATCTCCAACCAGAGCGCGCTGGAAGCCACAGAGATCGGTTATCAGGTGGGGACCCGCAACATCGTCGACGTGCTCGATGCACAGCGCCAGCTGTACGCGTCGGTCCGCGACTACAACAACACCCGTTACGACTACATCCTCGACAACCTGCGCCTGAAGCAGGCTGCTGGAACGTTGAGCCCGGGGGATTTACAGGATCTGTCGCGCTTCCTGAAAGCCGACTACAACCCGGACAAAGACTTCCTGCCGCCGGATCTGGCGAAGGAAGCGGCGAAGAACTTTGAGCGGCCGACGGAGCGGTGAAAGGAAACTCAGACCCAGGGGGAGATCCCGCGCTGTTTAGATGCCGCGCTGTCCGGCAGCAAACACGGTCCATGTGGGAGTGACCGGGGTGGCGCTCCACCTTGCTCACGAAGACGGCATTTCAGCCGATGAAGATTTAGCGGATGTACCTGCCTCTTCCCGAGCAAGCTCGGTCCCACAGTTGGTCTGTCGGCAGACACCACGGCGGTGCCGGCACAGTTGATGAAAGCCGGATTGGCGGTTTTTATAAATGTCGTGCCTATCCATTGAACGCGGACGGCGGTGCATCAATCAGCCCAACAACCGCCCGATCCCATCCAGCAACCTCTGCAACGCCCCCTGATTGGCCTTCATCACGGCCAATCCGGCATCGGCCATCGCCTTTGCTTTCTCGGGATGGTCGATCAAACCACGCACTGTGGCAGCCAGTGCAGCCGCGTCACTGACCTCCTCCAACGCGCCGGCATTGCGCAGCATCGCGGCGATTTCGAGGAAGTTGAACAGGTGCGGGCCGCTGAGAACGGGCTTATCCAGCGCCGCTGGCTCCAGCAGGTTATGGCCACCGTTGGGGACCAGGCTGCCGCCGACGAACGCGATGTCCGCCAGCGCATACAGAAACAGCAACTCCCCCATGGTGTCCCCGACCAGAACCGAGGTTTCCGGCGTCACCGGCTCGGCCGTCGAACGACGAACGCTGGCGAATCCTTGCTGCTGGCTCAGCTCAAACACGCTATTGAACCGCTCGGGGTGGCGGGGCACGAGGATCAACAGCGCATCGGGATGGGCTTGCATTAGCGTGCGATGGGCGGCCAACACCACTTCGTCTTCGCCCGCATGGGTACTGGCGGCAATCCAGACCGGACGCTGCAAGGTCTGCCAGTGCTCACGCTGCTGAGCGGCACGCTCCAGCAATTGCGGATCAATGGTCAGGTCAAACTTGATCGAGCCCGTCACAGTGACGCACTCGGGCCGAGCGCCCAGATCACGGAAGCGCTGGGCCTCGGTTTCGGTCTGCACGGCAATCAGGTTCATCTCCGCCAGCATCGGCCGAGTCAATCCGGCGAAGCGTCCGTAGCCGCGAGCCGAACGCTCCGACAGCCGTGCGTTCGCCAGCACCGTCGGAATGCTGCGTTTCGCACACTGGTGAATGTGATTGGGCCACAGCTCGGTTTCCATGATCACGCCGATCTTCGGCTGGATGTGATCGAGAAACCGCCCGGCTGCCCACGGAAAGTCGTAGGGCAGATAGCAGTGCTGGACGCGCGGCTCGTTGGCGAACAGCGACTGAATGCGCTCCGAGCCGGTCGGCGTCATGCAGGTAATGGTGACCGGCAGTTGCGGATAGCGGGCCAGCAACGCGCGAATCATCGGCGCGGCGGCGATGCTCTCGCCCACCGACACCGCATGTACCCAGATTCCGCCGCGCTGCATGGCAGGCAAGCCCATGGCGAAGCGCTCGCCGGCCCGTTGCGCGTAGGCCGGCGCCTTGCGCGAACGCAGCCACAGGCGCAGGGCGATCAAAGGGAGGCCGAGATGAAACAGGATGCTATAGAGGTTTCTATTCATGGGCGCGGAGTTTATCAGCCAATTGCTGTCAGATTTCCATCGAGCTTCGCACATATCTTGGCCGACGATTTCCGCTAGCCACCACCGCTCCCCACTTGAGGGTTCGGTTGTTACACGCCGGGTAAGCCGCTTTAATGACGGCCATTGAAAAGGAGCGACACCATGTCTGCGTACTACTTGCTGGCCATCGCCATCTGTGCCGAGGTCATCGGCACCGTGTCCATGAAAGCCGTCAAAGGCCTGAGCACGCCGATCCCGCTGCTGCTGGTGATTGTCGGTTACGGCATTGCGTTCTGGATGCTCACGCTGGTGGTGCGCACCATCCCGGTCGGTGTGGCCTACGCGGTGTGGGCGGGCATGGGCATCGTCATGGTCAGCATCGCTGCGCTGTTTATCTACGGCCAGAAACTGGATCTGCCTGCCATCGCCGGCATGGGTCTGATCGTCGCAGGTGTCGTGGTCATCCAGCTGTTCTCGAAGACGGCCGGTCATTAAGGGGGTTACGGAAAAGTGCCTTCCCCTATAATGCCGGCATTCGTTTCGCCATTTGAGGTGCCCATGTCATCTGCTATTTCCACTGACGTCCTGATTGTCGGCGCGGGCGTTGCCGGTCTCTGGCTCAACGCGCGGCTGCGGCATCAGGGCTTTTCAACGGTGGTGGTGGAAAAGGCCAGCCTCGGTGGCGGCCAGACATTCAAATCCCAGGGGATCATTCACGGCGGCGCCAAGTACGCGTTGCACGGCGCGCTGTCCGGTGCGTCCGAAGCCATCGCCGACATGCCCCGTCGCTGGCGTGAGGCCCTGGCCGGCAAAGGCGAGCTGAACCTGTCGGGCGTACGTCTGCTGTCCGAAGCTCACTACCTGTGGTCGCCCGGCACTATCGCCGGCAATCTCACCAGCTTCTTCGCCAGCAAAGCCGTGCGCGGTCGCGTTGATCAGGTCAAGGGCAGCGACCTGCCACCTGCACTCCAGGATCCGCGCTTCAAAGGCAAGGTGTACCGTCTGGCCGAGCTGGTCATCGACATCCCCAGCCTGGTGAAAAAACTGGCGGAGTTGGCGGGCGACAGCTTGCTGGCTGGCCAGGACATCCAGCCGCTGCGCCACGACGGCGAACTGGTCGGGCTGCGCGTCGACGGCCGCGACATCCACGCCCAGCGAGTGGTGCTCAGCGCCGGTGAGGGCATGGCTGATCTGCTCAAGGCGCTGAACGTGAGTCAGCCAGCCATGCAGCGCCGTCCGCTGCATATGGTGCTGGTGAAGGGCCCGACGCTCAAACCGCTGTACGCCCATTGCCTGGGTGGCGGGCCGAAGCCGCGAATCACTGTCACGACGCATCCGGCGGCCGACGGCCAGTGGGTCTGGTACCTGGGCGGCGACGTTGCCGAAGCCGAAGGCGTCGCCCGCAACCACGCCGAGCAGATCGCCGCTGCGAAAAAAGAGCTCGCGAATCTGTTGCCTTGGGTCGATCTCAGCGAGGCGCAGTTCGCCACCTTGCGCGTGGACCGCGCCGAGCCGCAGCAAAGCGGCCTGGTTCGCCCGGACAACGCCTTTGTCGACGAGCAGGGGCGGTTACTGGTCGGCTGGCCCACCAAGCTGGCGCTGGCCCCTGACTTTGCCGATCGCGTGCTGGCGTCGTTGTCCCGGGATGACATCCACCCCACGCCGCAACCGCCGCACACCGACTTCCCCAAGCCGCCACTGGCCATTCCTGTCTGGGATCAACTGCTGCCATGAAGACCCTGCACGATCTGCATCGGCCGCTTGGCGCCTTGGGCATCAACGTTTCCCCCTTGGGCCTGGGTACGGTGAAGCTGGGCCGCGATCAGGGCGTGAAGTATCCCAATGGCTTCACCATTCCCGACGACGTCGAGGCGCAGATGCTGCTGAAGTTGGCGCGGGATCTGGGCATCAACCTGATCGACACCGCCCCGGCGTACGGTCGCAGCGAAGAGCGCCTCGGCCCGCTGCTGCGCGGGCAGCGCAAGGACTGGGTGATCGTCAGCAAAGTCGGCGAAGAATTTGAAGCGGGCCAGTCACGACACGACTTCAGCGCCGCCCACACGCGCCTGTCGGTGGAGCGCAGCCTTCAGCGCCTGGAAACCGACTTCATCGATCTGGTGCTGGTGCATTCCGACGGCAACGACCTGAACGTGCTCAATAACTGCGGCGTCTACCAGACGCTGGCAGCGCTTAAGCGCGAGGGCAAAATTCGCGGGTTTGGCTTCTCCGGCAAGACGGTCGAGGGCGGGCTACTGGCGCTGCAGGACGGCGATTGTGCGATGGTCACGTACAACCTCAACGAACAGGGCGAAAAACCGGTCCTCGACTACGCTGCTGCACACGGCAAAGGGGTACTGGTCAAAAAAGCGCTGGCCAGCGGGCACGTTTGCCTGAGCCCCGGTGTCGACCCTGTGCGTGCCAGTTTCGAGTTGCTGTTTGACCATCCCGGCGTCACCGGTGCTATCGTCGGCACCATCAATCCGCTGCATCTGGCCCACAACGTGGCAACCGCCGCTGCCGTGATCCGTCGTCAGCCCTGAGACGTACGGCCGACCCCAACGCAAGAAGGAGCCGATATGCCGCGAACCCTGATTCGGAAAAACCCCAGCAACTTCAAGACCCTGCCGTTATTCGTCGAAGCCACCCCCGAAAGCCTGACCTACCAGAGCATCGGGATGCCGCTGAATTTCACCCAGACACTGGCCCGGCGTCGCAAGATCGACGTGGAGGACAGCGAGCGGTTCTCCACCGAACTGGCCAACCTCGGCGTCTCGGTGCGGCTGACCCTGCGCTGGCAGAACCGCGATTACTGGGTACTGGTTCGCCAGCGCCGTCAGGACCGTGGCGACGTAGTGCTCAAGCTGATTTCCGGCTACGTGCCCGCCCACGAACTCAACCTGCCGTTGCACACGGCGGTGCAGGAAGTCGCCGAGGAGTGCCTGATCGAGACGCCCCAAGGCTGGCTCGGCGGGCGCTTCAATGAAACCTGGCTGCCAGCCCCCTACGCGGCAGCACTGCATTACCGCGAAGCGATGCCCTTTCGCCTCACGCCGCTTTCCGGCGCGGCGCTCCCGGTACGCTGCGGCAGCCTGACCCTGATTGAAAGTCCTCGCGCTTACGTGCACTTACCGACCGCGTCATTGCAGTTGATCTACGACATGCGCCTGGAGGTGCCGAAAGAGGCTCGGCCGCTGAGCCTGTTTCACGTCGATGAGAGCCTGGAGAACAACGAGCTGGTGGCGCGCCTCAATCGCAGCAAACCGGATCTGTACCTGATGCCGCTGGAAAACGGCTCGCCCCTGCCCGAGCTGTACACCCTGAAGAACGACAAGCTTTCGCCTGCCGGGACGCGAGGGCTTTATCTGGCCGAGAGCTTCGCTCCGCAAGAAGGTTGGGTGGTGCGCGAGGAGCGAATTCGCTGGAAGGACTGGCTGGTGCAGCAGGGCCTGACACCGAAGAAGAAGCCCAAGTCAGGTCTGACCAAGCTGCGAATCAAGGCACGGCGGCTGGTCAGACTGGTTCGCAGCGGCCTGCACAAATAGGCCGCTGCCTAGCCCTTCTCGGTGAGGCGTTTGTCACGCCAGGTGCGCAGCCGGGCGAAGAAGTGGAAATAGCGGTTTTCGCGTTTGCCCATCCCGCGCTTCGGTGAGAACGACTCCTCGGCGAAGGCACCGGTGATGCGCACCCGCGAGGCAGTGGTCGGCAGCGTGCATACCCGGGCATCTGCCTTGAGCAGCGCGTATTTGAGCAAACGCTCCGAGTGCAGCTTGCGGCCTGTCGCCTCGCAGAATTCGAAGATGCGCTCAATCCGCTTGCCATAGGCCCGATAGACGTCGCGGCCACAAATGGCGAAGCGGTCATTCAACCCGCCCCACCACTGCCAGTCCGGGATATAGGCATTCAGCCGCCGGGCTTGCGGCGAATGAAAGACATAACCCGGCAGCGGCGAATGGAAGAAATTGTCCGGGCGCACAAACACCACGAAGTCTGGATCGAACGACTCCATCATGCCCGTCACGGTGTGCAGGGAATTGAGCTGATAGATCAGGTTGCGTAGGGAAACGTGCTCGTCCCCCCATGTGTCGCCCATCGCCTTGACCCGCTCGAAATCCCAGCGATCCAGCACGCCGTCAGTGGATTCGAGAACCCCTGTCATCGCCTGGAAAACGTCGTAATTCTGCGCCTTCAGCTCGCCCTTCTCCGCCGAACGCTGGTTGTGCACTTCGTCGATCTTGTAGAGGTGGTAAAAGCATTTGACGTTGCTGCCCTTCGGCAACCGGCCAAGGACATTTTCCTCGATGGAAGGAAAACATATCTCCGAGTTTCGCGGGATACCAAAAAACGCGACCGCAATGTTCAGCACTGACAAACTCTCCGGGATCAATGGCGATGCGCCTGGACACGCGCGCGCTAGCGGCGGACGGCCTCGTTCATTTACTAAATAGCAGCTTGCGCCACCAGCTGCGGGGCTTGAGGGCGATCACTTCAACGTCTGCGCCCAGCAGCCAGTTGCGCTCATAGTCCCAGGCGTGGCCGCCCCAGAGCTTTCCGGCTTCGTTTGAGAAACCCAGGGTCATGAGTCTGTAGCGGTAACCGGCATGGGTCCGCAGCCAGTCGAGCAGCACCAGCACGTTGAAACCCGTGGAGGGCCCCACGAAACGTTTGCCGTTGGGGCGGTCGACCGGGTAATGCTCGGCCAGCGCGGGCAGCGGAATGCGGTCCCAATACAGCGCAACGTCAGGCAGCGGGCACAGCGGCACGGCACAGCCCACCAACAGCGTGAAACAGCGCGAGCCGGGCTGGGCAGCGAATCTTTGCACCTCAGCGGTTGCGGGCAGGCCGAAGAAGTAACGGTCCGGCGCATTGAAGCCGTGGACGAACAGGTTGACGCTTTCTGGCTTCAGCAGAGCGGCCTTGGTGCACAGATTGAAACTGACCACCACATCGTCAGCGCCTACGCCCAACGCATCGAAATCGGCCTGAGTAATGGCGGGGTTGTTGGCGATCAGGATGACCCGTGAAGCGTTCGCCAGGCACTGGCGCAGTGCGGCCGGAAGCGCGCCGAACACGTCCTGATCGGCGCCCGGCAATACAAAGGGTTCATTCGGCGCGATAAGGTCGTGGTCCGACGGTAACGTCATCAGGCCGGCACCTGCATGCCATGGCGTAACTTGACCCAGGCTCGGATCAGCGCGGATGGACGTTGCCACGGGCGCATAGGCCGCTGAATCTCATCGGCCAGATCGCGACCCACGCGGGCAAAGGCATAGCGTTCTTCGGCGAATTTTTGGCCTTCGCCCGCGATGCGCGCAGCGAGATCAGGGTCGCTCTGCAGCAGGCGGATCTTCTCGACGGCTTCGTCTTCGGAGCGGTAGAACATGACGTTGCGCCCCTCTTCGAAACCCAGCAGCTCGTCCTCTTCACCCTGGCTCCATGCGAGCAGCACGCAGCCGCAGGCCATGGCTTCGAAATTCTTGATCATGAACTCGCCCATGCCGATGTCGGCACTGACGAAAATCCTGATGCGATTAAGGGTTTCGAGGTATTCGGCGCCAGAGGCCGTGCGCGTCACCAGCATGCCGGCGCGCTGCGCAAGGTTTTCCACCAGCTGTTTACGCTGTGAATATTCGCGGCTTTTCAGGCTGCCCAGAAAGCCCACCGGAATGTCCCGGGGCTGGCCGAGGTTGCGCAGCATTTCCTGGTCGTAGCCCTTGGACACGAACACCGCATCAAGGCCTTCGCCGCGCATGCGCCGCGCGACAACCGCACCGGAAACCAGCGCGCGACTCCACGGCAGCTGCCGGTACAAGCGTGAGTACATGCCGTGGTATTTGCTGGCGCTCATGTAGTTCTGATAAGCATCGTGCTCAAGAAAGATCAGCCCCGGAATGCACTTGAGCACCGCGCGCTGGCGAGCAAGCCGCTTGACCCGGGAGAAGATCACCACCCGGTCGTAGCGCTGATAATCGACCGAGGCGAGAAATGGCCCGAGATTCAGCTGCTGTTGCTTGCTCAGGCGAAAGATGACGCAGTCGTCACAATGCTGCCGCACGGTTTCGTACAAACCGTCCAGTATGACGCGCTGTTCATCCATCACCAGTAACATGACTTTCATACGTTCATATACCGAACTGCGAATACAAAAATGGCAGCGGCAAGGGGTGCCACTTTGCGCTGCGGGCGTCGGATCAGTCTTGGCTGCGGATCTTGTCGACGATGGCTGTCGTCGAGCTGTTGGCAACCAGTCCCAGCACTTTCACGGTGCCACCGTAGGAGGCGACGATGTCAGCGCCGACGACCTGATCAACCGAGTAGTCCCCGCCTTTCACCAGTACGTCCGGACGCACATGGGCCAGAAGGTTTTCCGGGGTGCCTTCCGGGAAGCTGATGACCCAATCCACCGCGCCCAGACCGGCCAGCACGGCCATGCGCCGATCAACGCTGTTGATCGGGCGGCCCGGACCTTTCAGGCGACTCACCGAAGCATCGTCATTGACCGCCACGATCAGACGATCGCCCTGCGCGCGGGCCTGCTCCAGGTAGGTGACATGGCCGGCGTGGAGGATGTCGAAGCAGCCGTTGGTGAAGACGATGGTTTCTTTGTGCGCGCGGGCGTCGTCGATGGCCAGCAGCAACTGATCGAGGGTCAACACGCCGCGCTCGGAACCCTCGGCACGCTGGATGGCGCGACGCAATTCGGGCGCGCTGATCGCGGCAGTACCAAGCTTGCCCACGACGATGCCCGCGGCAAGGTTCGCCAGGGCGACGGCGTGAGGCAATTCCTCACCCGCGGCTATGGCCGCGGCCAGGGTGGAAATAACCGTGTCGCCAGCGCCGGTCACGTCGAAGACTTCCCGGGCGCGGGCCGGAAGGTGCAGCGTCGGCTGGTCCGGGCGCAGCAGCGTCATGCCGTGTTCGCCACGGGTGACCAGCAGCGCACCGAGATCAAGGTCCTTCATCAGCGCGGCGCCTTTGGCGACCAGCTCTGCCTCGTCGACGCAGTGGCCAACGATCGCTTCGAATTCACTGAGGTTGGGGGTGATAAGGCTCGCGCCACGGTAGATCGCAAAGTCTTTGCCCTTGGGGTCGGCCAGCACTGGGATACCACGGTCCCGGGCTGCCTTGATCAGGACTTGATGGTTCTTCAGTGCACCTTTGCCGTAATCGGACAGGACCAGCACTTTGATGCCGTCGAGCAAAGCATCGACCTCCCGACTCAGGGCCTCGGGGTCGGTGGCGAAGGGTTCTTCGAAGTCGATACGCAGGAGCTGCTGGTGCCGGCTCATGACGCGCAATTTGACGATGGTGGGCTGGTGGGCGATGCGTTGGAAGCAAGCGATGACACCAGCGGCCTTGAGGCTGTTGCTCAGGCTGTCAGCGGCTTCGTCGGTGCCGGTGACACCGACCAGGGACGCCTTGGCGCCCAGCGCTGCAATGTTCAACGCCACGTTGGCAGCACCGCCCGGGCGGTCTTCGATCTGGTCGACTTTGACCACCGGAACCGGCGCTTCAGGGGAGATTCTGGAAGTGCCACCGTGCCAGTAGCGGTCGAGCATGACGTCGCCGACAACTAACACTTGAGCCTGATCAAAACGCGGCATGGACAACTTCATCGAACAACCCGTGGCAGAAATGGACAAGGACGGAATCTTAGCACAGCGATCAGCGCTGGCTGGCCGGTTGGCCTCGAATCCCTTCGTGCTTAAAACAGCGCTTCAAATGGCGCTTCAAAGGGTGCAACAAACGGCGTGTCGACTGGAGCCATCAGGGGCGCGGAAAGCGGCGGACCCAGAATACCTCATGCCGGCGCACGGCCTTGCGGAAGAATTCGTCGTCCCCCGTCAGCGGCCATTCGCGACCGGCCAGCCAGCGTTGAATCTGCCGACGCAGGCGCTTCTTCAGGGGAGGCAGGCCCTGTAGGTCATGCTGCATCCCCAGGGCCATGGCCTTATCAAGCTGCACGTCCGAACTGAGCGACGTACTCCAGAGCTGATCAACCGACGGCGCTTCAACGAATGGCGGCAGGGCGACACCTTTACCGGCCAGCCCCATGGGCCAGCGGTCATTGTCGTGCAGGTGATTGGCGTAGAACAGCGCCACCTCGGGCGTATGCGCGCTTCTGCTCACCGCCTCATACAGGGCTTGAGTCGTGGCGATATGGTCGGCGTGGGGGTCGAGTTGCGGATGCGGCATGACAATGACGTCCGGCCGATAGGCGTCCAGCAGCGCAGCGAGGTCGGCCACGAGATTGTTCCAGGTCGGCGCGCCGTCCTGATCCCCTGGCAACGGCAACGGATTGTGCTGCCGCGCGCTGCGGATGTCGGTCTCTGCCGAATCGCGAGAGCCAAACGGCTGATCCGGGGACTGCGCCATGACCGGCAATTGCAGGCAGTAGTAGCCCAGCTGCACGCACTGGCTCTGAGGCACACCGCCCCACAACGGAATCGCCAGACTGTCCCACGTACGCAGTCGACCCTTGAGCCGCGCGGCGTCGGCGCGGTTGAGCCCCAGTTGTTCGTAGCGCTCAGCCTCGATTTCGCCCTGAGTCAGGGTGACGATGCTGCAATCGGCGGCCTGGCTGTACAGGCCAAACGCTGCCAGCTCGGCGTCGTCGGCGTGGGGCGCAAGGATCATCAACCGTTGCTGGCGGTAATCCGGGTTGCTCAGCACGAACAACCGCCCGGCGTTGGCGATGCGGCAGAACCCGCCTTTCAGGCGCAGCGTGCTGTCTGCGACCACGTCGCGCTGACCGGTGAGGTTCACGTAGCGACGCCCGGCAAAACCCCGCTCGAAATCCTGGCGATCGTCACCTGCCAACACATACGGGTCCAACCAGCGACCCAGCCAGGTGCTGCGCAAATCGAGCTCCAGCAGCAAGGTTTCGCCCTCGCCCAACGGCTCGCTCAGTTGCAGCATGCCGTTGACGACAGAGACTGGCTGCGCCTGGGCCGCGTCGGGAAATTGGTAGTAATAATCGCTCTTGGGCGAATAAAACAGATGATCGGAGAACCAGGCTTCGTGGGCGATCCAGGCGGCGACGATCAGCAACGGCACCAGCCACCACGCGACCCAGATGCCAATGCCGATCAGCAGCACCAGACCGATGATCAGTGCCAGACGCTTGTTGCGCCGATGTCTTTTCAGAAGCTGCTGCTTGCGCCCGGACATGTCATCCAACCTTGTAGACAGGCACCGTCTGGCACCAGCGGTCTTTGTATTCGCGATCAGAGCGGCCGAAGGAATAGCGCAACGGCTTGTTCACCGCCCTCGCATCGGTCCAGGCATTCTGGGTGTTGACGAAGCTCAGCACGCTGCCGGCGCTCAACGCCTGGTGGGCCGGATCGACACCGCCGTTGATGTATTCGACGGACACCCAGTGCGGCGACTCGACCCTGTACAGGACCTGAGCGGCAATGGGCTTTCCCTCCAGCAGGATCATCGAGCCGGTCATGAACTCGCGCATCAGCTCGAACACGTCGACCAGGTGATCCTTGCCCGGCACGTCGAAGCCCCAGCGCGCATGGAACAGGCCTGAGTAAATGCGCGCTTGTTCCTCGGACGTGAAATCCAGCATCGGCTGCACGACCCCGCCCGCCTCCTCAAGCAAACGCTGCTCGCGGCGCTGGTTGTAGCGGAATTTCTTGGAATAGTCCTCGGGCGCGCGGGCGATCGCCAGGCTCTCGGCTTGCGGCTTGAGGGTGTCGATCTGATTGGCGTTCAACTCCGACACATAGCCCATGCGCTGGCGCACCGGCACTGTCACGCCCGGGGCGATCGGCAAAATGATTTCCGCGTTGCCCAGATCGAACACCCGCCGATCACGCTGTTTGAGCACTTTCTTGGCCAGCGCCAGATCCCGGCCCCAGCAGGCAACCGCAGCGACTACGTTACCGTCTTGCAGCCACCCCAGATACCGAACCGGAATGTCAGCCAGCCCGGCAAGACGCTCGATCACGTGCGGATGCGTGGCAACGCTGCCGCCGAACTGCTGCCACGCGGTGGCGTAGGTCGTTGCATCGATCGGGGTCCAGCCTCGCTCACGCCATGCGCGCAAGTGACTCAGCATGCATCGACTGCCCGGTCGATTTCGGCAGGCTCGTCTTCTTCGAACTGTTTGGCGTGCAGGCGTGTGTAGTAACCGTTCTGCGCCAGCAGCTCCTCATGGGAGCCGCGCTCGACGATGCGGCCTTCGTCCATCACCAGAATGACGTCGGCTTTTTCGATGGTGCTCAAGCGGTGGGCGATCACCAGCGTGGTACGGCCCTGCATGACTTTCTCCAGCGCTTTCTGGATATGGCGCTCGGATTCAGTGTCCAGCGCCGAGGTGGCTTCGTCGAGAATCAGCAGCGGCGCATTTTTCAGCAGCGCGCGAGCAATCGCCAGACGCTGGCGCTGGCCGCCGGACAGCAGCACGCCGTTCTCGCCGACGAGGGTCTGGTACTGCTGAGGCAACTTGTCGATGAACTCGTCGGAATAAGCATCGGCCGAGGCTTTCTTGATCTCTTCAAGCGGCACGCCCGCCAGATCGCCATAGGCGATGTTGTTGGCAATGGTGTCGTTGAACAGGGTGACGTTCTGATTCACCAGCGCGATCTGCCGACGCAGGCTGCGCAGGGTGTAGTCCTGGGTTTCGACGCCATCAAGGAGGATCTGGCCCTGCACGTGATCATAGAAACGCGGAATCAGGCTCGCCAAAGTGGATTTACCGCTGCCGGAGCGGCCCACCAGCGCGACCATCTGGCCGGCTTCGGCGACAAAACTGACGTCGTTCAGCACCCGCTTTTCCGTCCCCGGGTAGGTGAATGTAAGGTTTTTGACCTCCAGACGGCCGGAAACCTTGTCGCGCTCTACGGTGCCCAGGTCCTGTTCGGTCTGCTCATCCAGCTGCTCGAAGATGCTCTCCGCACCGGCGACGCCTTTCTGGATAGTGGAACTGACTTCAGACAACTGACGGATCGGCTTTGGCAGCAGGCCGGCCATGGTGATGTAGGCCACCAGATCACCGGCCGAGGAATCGCCGCGCAGATAAAGGACGAGGAACATCACAATAGCCATGCCGCTGTAGGTCACCAACTGCAGCATCGGCGTGTAAACCGCGCCGGTCTTGGTCATCGCCAACTGCTTTTTGGTGTTGCTACGGCTGGCCTTTTCGAAGCGGGCCTTTTCGTAGTCTTCGCCGCCAAAGCTGCGGACTACCCGGTAGCCGTGAATGGTCTCGGACGCCACGTGGGTGACGTCGCCCATGGCCACCTGAATCTTCTTGCTCTGTTTGCGAAACTTCTTGCTGGTGCTGTTCACCATGACCGCGATGAGCGGCAGTATCGCCAGCATCACCAGGGTCAGTTTCCAGTTCATCCACAGCAGCGCGCCAAACAGGAAGATGACCGTCATGCCTTCGCGAATCACGACCTTGATCGCGTCAGTGGCAGCGCCGGTGACCATGGTCACGTTAAAAGTGATGCGCGAGATCAGGTGCCCGGAGTTGCTGTTATCGAAGAAGCGGTTGGGCAGCGTGAGCAATTTATTGAACAGCACGACACGCAGGTCATGCACCAGCCCGAGGGAGACACGGGCCAGGAAGAAGTTGCCCAGATACGAGCCTGCACCTTGCCACGCCGCGATCAGCACGATCATCAGCGGTACCGCCTGCAACAATTGCAGGTGGCCAATGTAAGGGTTGCCGGGGAACAGACTGGCTTCGGGATTGGCCAGGCCATCGACGAAGTATTTGAGGATGTAGGCGAGCATCGGCTGGGTGGATGCAAAGATAAGAAAGCCGACAATGCTCAAGCAGAAAAGGCCGATGTACGGCCGCACATACGTCAATAGACGAAAGTAAATCGCCAGGGTCGTTTTAGCTTGAGGATCAGGACTGCTCATGGGAATCCGCACGAAAAAATTAGGCGGGCATGGTAGCACAACCCATATTTGTCGACCCCTGCCGCGACCCAAGCGGGGCCGACTCGGGTAACATGCCGCATTTGTTCAGGTAAGTATGCCGATGCACCCAATGGAACACAGCGCCTATCTGGCCTTGCGAGAAAACGCCACCGTGCTCGAAGCGGACGGATCCGGGGACAAGGTTCTGTTGCTTGAGGACGGCACCATTCTCAAACTGTTCCGCCGCAAGCGCCTGATCAGCTCGGCCTTGCTGTTCCCCTATGCGCAACGCTTCGCCGACAACATCGATGCCCTCAAAAAGCGCGGCATCCCCTGCCCCGACGTTATCGCCACTTACCGAATTGCCAGCATCAGCCGCGATGCCGTGCGCTACACGCCGTTGCCCGGCCTGACCATCCGCCAGGTACTGAAAGAGCACGGTGAAAGCGCGCCGCTGCGGGCTGAGCTGGGCACATTCATCGCCCACTTGCACGATCGCGGCGTTTACTTTCGCTCGCTGCACTTGGGGAACGTTGTGCTTACGCCGGCCAATGAACTCGGCTTGATCGACATCGCGGACCTGCGCTGCCAGAAACTCGCGTTGAGTGACAGCAAGCGCCTGCGCAACTTCGCCCACCTATTACGTTACGAACAGGACAAGCAGTGGCTGCTTGGCAGTGATCAGGGCGCGGCGTTTTTGCAGGGTTATACCCAAGGTATGCCGACTGACAGACAGTCGACGATGACCGAGCGCCTGCAACTGCTACTGACGGCCCCTATCGACCGATAGCCAGAACGGTTGCGCCCTTGCGATTGGCAAAGTGCGCCAACACCCTGAGATGGCGTGCTTCTAGCCACTCGACGAGCCATGGCTCGTTCCCTTTGGCGTCGATAAGGAAGTATTGATACTCGTCCGCGTGCTGCGGGGACATCGCTTGCTCCCGAGTCAATCCGGGAATCACATAACCTCGGCCGGCGTAATAGCTGATGCGCCCGTCGTCAAAGAAGGCCGGAGCGCCCGCCTCGACGTGGGTCGACATCCAGCGGCCTGCCTCCACGTAATGGGTCTTCCCGGCACCGGTCGTTATCACGTTTGAGAGCATCACGAGCAGCGCTACAACAACAAGCGCCTTGCCGAGGCGCGGGAACTGCCCAACAAACGATGCCAATCCCATTGCCATCAACGGCACAAAAAGCAGACTCAGAAAGCTCATGTAGCGGCTGTTCATGAACTGCTCTTTGACATAAAACAGCACCAGCACGATCAGGTACAGCAGCGCCGCCCAGGCGAACGGCCGATAATCGCGCCAGTATGCACCCAGCACGCCCCAGTTCCTGCGCAGCACGAACGGCAACGCGAAGGGGCCCATCAGTTTCACGAAAGTGATCAGCATGGAGGCCAGGATGCCGAAGAAAATGATGCGTCCCGCTTCGTCCTGCGAATACTTGTTGATCAGGGAGTTGGCAAACTGGTTCGACAGCAGATCAAAGGACGCCAGGACAGTGTGGGGATTGAGCATATCCAGATAGATCATCAGACGTCCGGACAGGAACGCGCCTGAGACCGCGACCGCGATAAAGCCAAGCGCTGGCAGCAGTGCAAACTGAAACACCTGCTTGCGGCTGGCGGTATCCCTTAATCTCGGCAATTGCCAGAGCGCCAATGCCGGAATCAGCAACAGCGCCTCAAGCCGGAACAGCATGGCGCAGAGGATAGCCACGTGGATGAAAGCTGCGCGCAGCCAGCCGCCACGGGCATCCCAACGCAGTGCGAGCCAGATCGCAAGCATGCAGAAGAACCAGAATCCGCATTCACGAATGATGTCGTTGCGAAACGAGTTAACGGCTGGCATCGCCAGCATCACCAGGCAAGCCCAAGGGGCGAGCGCTGCCGAACGCTGACGAACACAATCCACCATCAAAGCGCTGACGCCGGCGAAGAAAAGGCCACACCAGAGGTAGGCGCTCAGTTCCAGAGGCAGGTGCAGCACGATGTGGGTACCGGCCAGCAGGAGGGAGAACCACGGCCAGTCAAAGGATTGCCAGGCAGCTTGAGTGCCGTGCTCGGCGACTCGTTGCGCGGTATCGATGTACAGAGCTGCGTCACGGCCGACTGTTGCGGTGCCCAGGACTGCAATCAACGAAAGGAGGATGCTGCCCAGGAATGCCAGCCGAACCGGATGCTCGCGGACCCACCCAGAGACATGGGCGCCGGTTTTAACAACTGCCGCTTTCATTACCTTTCCTCAGCTACATGCGCAAAACTGAAACCGGTTATCGAAACAACGAACGCAAGGCTTTGCGTGTATATGACCAGCGCGCGAACGTACGCCAGTGCGCCTTCAACGCCATGAAATAAAACTTCCTGGCCAGCGTGTACTCGCCGTGGGAATAACAGTCGCGAAACAATGAAAGGCAACGCTGCGCCATGAATGCCTGACGCAGGTCGTGAAACTCAACGGGCATCCGCTGGGCCGAGAACACCTCGCACACCACTTGCACGGCGCCGGCGGCAAGGCTCTGGCGCAAATCATGACGCATGCTGTCGGGGTGTTTGTGAATGAACGCCAGCGGCTGATCCAGCACCGTGCAAGGAAAGCGGGCCAAGACCTGAGCGAAGACGGGAAGATCTTCGACATTACGCAGATGCTCAGGATAGTTACCCGGCGCAAAGACGTCACGATGCATGGCACAGGCACCGTTTGAAATGGAGATAGTCTTGTCCAGCAAGTAGCCTTTGACTCTCTGTCGCGCAGTCGCCGGTAGTGGCCTGGCAACCTGCAAACTGCGTCGGCCATCGACGAATACCGACCAGTGCGCGCCGATCACTAAATGAGTGTCGGGGTGGCGTGCGATATGACGGGTAATCCCCGCCAATGCGCCGGGCGCCATTTCATCGTCTGCGTCAAGAAACACGAGGTATCGACCCGTGGCTTCTTCTATCCCGAGATTGCGCACTGATGACAAGCCACCATTGAGCTTGTGCAGTACCCGAAAGCGGCCGGGGTTCTCAGCCGAAAGCCTCGCGAGCACCTCTAATGTATCGTCGGTTGAACCATCATCTATCACCAATAGATCAGCAGCAGCGTCGTCGATTTGCGCCAATACCGAATCCACTGCGCGACGCAGGGAGTGGGCATAGTTGTATGCGGGAATGACGACGCTGATCAGTGTTTCAGTCAAGTCCAGACCCTTCCACGCCGTCTTTGACTACCAGGATGTCTTCCATGATCAGGTACTCGAGGTCAGAGCCGAAGAACATGTTCAACGCATCGGTCGGCGAGCAAATCATCGGCTCGCCGCGGCGGTTGAGCGAAGTATTGAGCGAAACGCCGTTGCCCGTCAGGTTTTCGAGCGCCTTCATCATGTCGTAGTAACGCGGATTGTATTCGCGCTTGAGCACCTGGGCGCGGGAGGTACCGTCTTCATGGACGACTTCCGGCACACGGGTTTTCCACTCTTCAGCCACTTCGAAGGTGAAGGTCATGAACGGCGCCGGGTGATCGATCTTGATCATCTGCGGGGCGACGGTGTCGAGCATCGACGGGCAGAAAGGCCTCCAGCGCTCGCGGAACTTGATCTGATGGTTGATGCGATCGGCAACGCCGGCAATGCTCGGACAGCCGATGATCGAACGACCACCGAGGGCGCGAGGACCAAATTCCATGCGGCCCTGGAACCAGGCGACCGGGTTGCCCTCGACCATGATTTTAGCGATGCGCTCAGGGGTGTTGTCGATCTGGCGCCAGGCCGGCTTGCTCGGGTGGCGGGCGCAGGCAGCGATAACGTCCTCGTTGCTGTAGGAAGGGCCGAGGTAGACGTGCTCCATCTTCTCGACCGGCACGCCACGCGCGTGGGAAACGTAGGCGGCGGCGCCGACAGCAGTGCCGGCATCACCCGACGCCGGTTGAACGAACAGCTCTTTGACGTCAGGGCGCGCG
This sequence comes from Pseudomonas graminis, assembly GCF_013201545.1. Classification (NCBI taxonomy): domain Bacteria; kingdom Pseudomonadati; phylum Pseudomonadota; class Gammaproteobacteria; order Pseudomonadales; family Pseudomonadaceae; genus Pseudomonas; species Pseudomonas graminis. Next base: position 2,186,893 of record NZ_CP053746.1, on the reverse strand, counting down.
ATGATCTTCTGGTTCAGTTTGACGTTCAGCGCACAGCCGCCAGCGAAGGCTAGCTTGCCGGTTTCCTTGAGGATGTCACCCAGATAGTGGTCGATCATCTGCAGCGACAGCTTCTCGAACAGCGCCTGCATGCTGGCGGCGTAATGGATGTACGGCTCGTCGGCGATATCGCCTTCGCGCTTGGGACCCAGCCACTCGATCAGTTTCGGCGAGAAATAGAAGCCTTTGCCCTTTTCTTTGTAACGACGCAGGCCGATGACGTTGGCGTATTCGGTGTTGATCACCAGTTCGCCGTTTTCAAAGGTGGCCAGGCGCGAGAAATCGTATTTGGTCGCGTCGCCGTAAGGCGCCATGCCCATGACTTTGAATTCGCCGTCGAGCATCTCGAAGCCGAGGAATTCGGTGATCGCGCCATACAGGCCACCGAGGGAATCCGGATCGAAGAATTCCTTGATCTTGTGGATCTTGCCGTTTTCGCCATAGCCGAAGAAGGTAGTGGCGTACTCACCCTTGCCGTCGATCCCGAGGATCGCGGTTTTCTCCTGAAAACCGGAGCAATGGTAAGCGCTGGAGGCGTGGGCCAGGTGGTGCTCGACAGGCTCGATTTTGATCTTTTTCGGATCAAAACCCAGCTGCTCCAGGCACCAGACGATTTTGTTGCGATAGCGCTTGTAGCGGCGGTTGCCCATCAGAATCGCGTCGAGGGCGCGGTCCGGTGCATACCAATAGCGTTTGGCGTAGTGCCAGCGCGCTTCGCCGAACAGGCTGATGGGTGCGAAAGGAATGGCGACGACATCGACATCCGAAGGCTTGATGCCTGCTTGTTCGAGGCAGAACTTCGCTGATTCATAGGGCATGCGGTTCTTGGCATGCTTGTCGCGAACGAAACGCTCTTCTTCGGCCGCAGCAACCAGCTTGCCGTCGATGTAAAGGGCTGCGGAAGGATCATGGCTAAGGGCGCCGGACAGGCCAAGGATCGTCAATGCCACTAGGGTCTAGCCTCTTAAGTCTGCATGCAGGCATCACGCGCCTGACAAATAAGGTGTGTCTGGCGCAAAGGCGGCAGACAGCTAAAGGGCGGGATTATAGCGTAATGGCTCTGGAAGTGGTCGCAGGGAATAAAGTGCCGCGCGATGCTTCTGCAGGACTGCCTTCAGCCGGGAACAGGCCAGCGTGAGCGCCATCGTTGTTGTGGCATGGCACCTGGCGCCTTCCCCGCTGAAGCCGGTTCTACACGTTCGATGCCCCTGCAGTGCGTTAACTATTTAGCACCACGCGCCCCGGCGTTCTGATTGATTGATCGCTCGACGAATCATCGGGCTGCTTGCCCGCTCTCGCGCAACCTCATTGCGCGGAGATCACTCAGGAATGTTACACGCCATGGAAACATTTTCGCCCAACCCGCCTGCGCTTGATCGGCTGACAACGCTGACGACCGTACTCGACGCCGAGCTCCAGCATCTTCCGGATGCAGAGGCGTATCTCAATACCCCGCCTCAGCCAGTGAGCCCGGAGCAGAAAGCGCTGTTGCACTCGGCAATCACCCGCTTCTGGGCCGAGGCGAGCGCGCGTGAGATTTCGCGGCGCGAGCTCTTCGTGACCTGCCTCGAATTGACGCTGCGCGATGACCTGCTGCTGAACATCGACGAAGGCGAACTGCACCGCGACTATGCGCGCTGTCTGCCGGGCATGGATGCCCAGGAGCATGTCGTGTTCAGCGCGCTTGAACTTCGACTCGATGCACAGCGTGGTGTCGAACTGGCCGGGGCGCTTATCGCAACCGCTCAACCGGGGCAGACCTTGCTCTGGTTGCCCGGACAGGCCGTAGAAGGCTTTGTGTCAAACGCGGCCTTGCAGCAAGAACTCGCTCGTCGAGTCAATCACCCACTCCTGCGCCTGCCTTTGCTGCGCTTGATGCAAGACAGCACGCGCGACGCCTGGCTCGAGATTGCCTCGGGCGGCGACGTGTTTCTGGAGCCGTCGACCCCTTCGGACTTCCAGCTCATCCCCATCAAAGGCTCGCCCTACGATCACGTCTTTGATCGCTTGCTGGCAAAGCAGCGTGTGGACATCGACGAGCTGTTCGAGGCGGCGCCCAGCCTATCGAATCAAACCCTTCAGACGCGACTCGAAGACCTGCTCCACCAGCCGAAATCCTGGGGCCCCGACGGCGCTATTGCCGCTGCGCAGGATCGTCGCGCCCGCCGCGACGAGCGCCGCGCACGCCCCGAATGGCTGGAAATGGCCAGCGCCGAACAGCGCAAGCGATACGCGGCCGGGATGATGGATTACGAGCGCGCACGCAGTGCCTTGCTGAGCGTAATGGACAGCGCCGCGTCGCCGGAACAGTTCGCGCGAAGCCATCTCCGTGCGCGGCTGGCCAATGAGCTGGGCATTGATATCAATCCCGATCACGTCGTGATCAGCACCGAACGCGCTCTGCCAATGACGGCTGAAACCTACACCGTCAGCCGATCACTGATTCAACTGGCACTGTACGGCCTGCATCCGGGCGACACGGCGCAGCATTCGGCGTTCCAGACCCAAAGCCATATCACCTACGCCGACCAGCCGCTTGAGCCCGAACACAGCGGGCTGACACCGGCCTACCTCGCCCATGTCATCAACGAGCTGGACTTGCGAAGCCGTTTCGCCCCTGCGCAACGCCAGGCCCTCGGCTCGCCAATCACTCAGCGCCTTATGAGCGAAACGATGCACCATCAGCTCATCGCGCAGGCCCGTGGGGCCGAGCTGCAAGGCCATATCCAAGCCCCGGACCTGGCGCTCATCGAGTCGCTGAACCCAGATACCGTCGCCCCGCGAAATCCCGCCGTTGCCGTGCAGCAGATCAAACTGAATGGCCATGACACCTTGAGCAGCGTGCTGCTGTTGCGCAAGCTCGATGCATCGGGTCTGCCGGACGGACTGCTGATGTTCACCCCGGACAGCCCTCGGCATCAGCATTTTCAGCGCTTCGACAACGAACGTCAGTTGCTCGGCGAGCTTGTGAGCTGGAGCCGCTCCGCCGAGATGAGCCACTTCCTGCTGGGACAGATCACCGCGAACAGAAGGGACGCCCTGAAAGACCAACTGCATGATTTGAGCGAAAAGCCGGCGCCTGCTCAGGGCTGGCTCAGCTACGCAACCCTCCCCGATTACAACAGCGGCTTGCGTACGCTGGTGTCGGCGCGCGTTGAAGTCATGCTCTCCGAGCAACGGCTGCACACACCAGATTGGTTCCTGCGGGCATCGGCCGAGCAGCGTCAGCAAATGGTGGCACTGGAAGATGCACTCGTGGCGGCGGGTAAAATCTACCAAGCCGCTCCGCACACGCAGGTCATCGACTTCGATGCTTACGTCCACCAGACCGCCAGCCGCAAGATCAACGCGCTGCTCAGCCTGCCTCCGGGAACGGTGGACCCTGACCGGATCATCGTTCACACACCCCGCGAAACCCTGTCCTACACGCACATGCTGCGCGACGGTTACGACGACACACTTGGCCTGCTCAACGCGGCGGCCGATACCACCGCCACCTTCAGCGGCCCCGAGGGCGTCGATCTCACACTACTGACCCCGGAGAACGTCGCCGGCTCGGTCCGCGGTCAATGGGTCGCCGATCAGTACATCGCGATGATTCGCGGGCAACTGCTGGCGCCCGGAAGCGAGGACTACAATTGGCGCCGTCAACAGAGCCTGCTACTGACGCAATTGCAAATGCGCGCCGACGCCTTGCGCAGCTTCCTCGAAGGCCACATCGATGCCTCGCAATTGCACTGGCTCACCCTCTCCATCGTCAATATGCACCAGAGCAGCCCGGCGGACCGCCTGCGCTATCCGATCTACCCACTGCAATTGAACGTGGACGTAATGGCCATCGCCTCCCGTGCAGAGGTGATTCACGGCTGCTTCCTGCTTGCACCGCCTGACGCGAGTACCCTGGAGCAGGTTCTGCTGTATACGCCGCAGGCACCGGACGGCCGCGCTTTCCGATCACTCGGCGCGTTAAGTAACACGCTGCTGAGTGCCGGCATGGGCGATTACTACCTGAGCCGCGCCCGGGTCAAGGCGGGCATGCCGCTGGCGTTTGCCCTGGCTGAATTGAAGAAAGGCGGGGGTCGCAAACCTGCGCTGCCAAGGGAGCCGTTCAGCAATCTGTACGACGTGTGCTTCGACCAGGTGATCGAGCGCAAGATCCAGGATGTCGCAGACACCCAGACCGGTCGCGCAGACATGCTCCGCCGACAGGTCTGGAGCAGCCTCGAGCTGATCGCCACCGCCGTCACCTTGCCCTTCCCGCCCGCGAGCTTTGCCGTCGGCATGATCATCGCGAGCGCTGAGGGTTATCGCGCGCTAGAGGCCCTCGACGAGCGGGATCACGCAACCGCCAGCTTCTACGTGCTCAGCGCCTGGCTGAACACGGCGGGGGCTGCGGGCGATCTGCACTCGGGAATGAAGGGACTGGGCGGTGTGCTGAAGGACCTGACGGGCCGAAAAGCGGCCGGCCGGTACGCCCGCTCGGTTGCCCATGCCACCGACGAGACGCTGCAGCCCGTCGTGGTAGAGAACGAACTCTTCTGGGCCGCGCCTCAAGCCGCCAACCGACATGTTCCGCTGTACCGGACCCGCGCGCTGATCCCGGAAACCCTTCAGCCCACCGGGCGCTATGCGCAAACCGATGTCACCGGCGTATGGAGGGCACTGCAGCAGGACACCGCGCCAGTGCCGGTCGGGAATACCCCTGTCCATCCGTTGCACGCCGTGGATGTGTCTTTGGCGGACGCCCTCCCGTTGAATCGCCCGCATGGGCAAGGGATCAGCGTGGTTCGTGGCAATTGTTACGTTGCCATGCAGGGCCGGACCTACCAGGTCCAGTACGACGTCCGGTTGGCCGTATGGCAGATCGTCGATCCGCATAACCCGTTCGCCTTCTTTGGCCGGCAAACGGTACATCTCAACAGCCAGGGCCAGTGGCAACTGCTTGAGCCAGCGCGGTTGCAGGGCGGCGTTCTGCCTTCGTTCAGCCGGCTGGACGAAACCCCTGCCGGCCCCTCCACGGCGGTGGGCGACTTGAGCGATTACGAAATGCCGGAATCGCTGCAACCCTACGTCTTCGGCATCGTCAGCCCAAAGCAGGCTGAACACTTTGAAGAAGGCCCGTTTGGTCTGCATGAGTTTTTCGACGACATTTTCCAGGGCGGGCGGTCGACTTACAGGACGTTGCGTCAGAACCTTTACCGCGATGCGAAGGCATTCTTCGATCAGCCGTCTCTCCCGAGCAAACCTGAGTTGCCGGTGCTGGAAGAGGGCGCGACAGCCCAAGGCTTCTTCGATGCAGTACTTGAGAAATCCAACGGGTTGGTGATTGGCGAAGCACCCACGTCCATCGCCAGCAAGCAGCTGCTCATCGACAACATGCCGTTGCTGGCGCAGCGCAAGGTCGAGGTGCTGTACATCGAGCATCTGCAAACCGACCAGCACACGCACAAGCTGCAGAAATACAGGGCACTCGGCAGCAAGACGCGCAGCGGCTCGCACATGATCAAGCACTACCTGGATACCGTGAACGAGGGCGCGCTCAAGAACGGCAGCGACAAATACGATTACTACCACCTGATCAAGGCGGCCCACCGACACGGCATCGACGTTCGGCCGTTCAGCTCCTCGGTCAGCTATGACTACGCTGGCAACGAAGTGGCATCCGCTGCAGGTGACGCACTCGCGCCGCAAAAGATGGCGGTTTTCTTCGGTAACAAAGTCATCAGCGGCGATGTGCAGATGCACCCCGGCAGACGCTGGATCGCGCTGCTCGACCACCGCACCGCCAACACCTGGCAGCAGCAGCCAGGCATCAGCGAACTGCAAGGCGTACTCAGCCTGCGCGTCGAAGACGTGCCATCGGGCGCGCCGATTCAGATATCCGTGGACAGCGATGCCGTCATCAGCAGCGCTGCGTCGCGCGCGGACTTCAAGGCACAGATCGGCAACCCGAACATCGACAATGGTGCGGGGGCATCCTCACCCGTCAGTCCATCCGGCACGTCAATGGACGATGCGCTGTATGGCTTCTTCGAACGACGTTCGCCCATGGAGTGGGGCCTGGACCCCAACCGCCGCGCCATCGTTTCCCACCGCAGAAGCGAAGGGAACCCCTATGTCGGCGATCACGGTTTTGAATGGAATCCGGCCGGCTATTGGACTCGCGCCGATGCGGCCACCTGGAGCAACGACTACCCACTGGGCGCCATTCAGCAGTCGCTGATCGACAACCGCTACCAGATGCCTGCCGACATGCAGAGCATCTTTCATGACCTGGCCAACTTCCGTCACAGAGGCCTCAACCCTGATTACTTTTTCCTCGAAAGTCATCTAGTGGACGTGCGTGAAAAGTTCTTCGAGCTGGCGAACATGCTGCAAAAAGATGCGCGTTCGGTGCTCAACCTCGCCCTCCCTGAACGCGTGATTCTGCCCGAGGTAAAGGCCGACACGCCGTTGAGCATGTTCATCGAGGAGCTATACGAAAACACATCCGGTGTGGTCATCGGCGAATCCCATTCGGCACGCGCCAGCAAGCGCTTCATCCTCGACAACATGGAGCATCTGGCGCGCCAGGACGTAAAGACGCTGTACATGGAGCATTTGCTGACGGATGTCCATCAGGCCGATCTTGACCGCTTCGCCGAGACGGGGCTGATGAGCAAGCGTCTGCTGCACGACCTCAAGCGCATGGACCATACGTTCCGAACCGACCCGACAGGCCTCTACTCGTTTGAAAGGCTGGTGGTCCAGGCCAGGCGGTACGGCATTGAAATCCGCGCGATCGACTGCGCCGCCAGTTACTTCATCCGTCATCTGCCAACTCACTCCGGCACCACGCGCCAGCAGGTGCTCAGCTATTTTGCGTCTCGCACAATACGCAAGCATCAGGAGGTGATGGGGTCACACAAGTGGATGGCGCTTGTGGGTGAAACCCATGCCAATACCTTCAAGAACAGCGTGCCGGGCCTTGCCGAGCTGGAACAGGGGATCGGCGTGCGCGTGATGGACGTGGCGCCGGGCAAAGGCCACGGCATCATGATTGACCCGGGCGAGCAGGTGCCGGCGGGGCTGGGTCACGAGGCCGTGCAGGTGAAGAATGACTTCCGCGTGGAGATCGAGCTGGCGCCACGCCCTCAGTTGGCCGCGCCCGTCGGCGGTAGGCTGCACAGCCCGGGCATGTTCATGCTCGACGAGTCAGCACCCTTGCGGCCAACGATTGTGCATCGCTCAAGGGACCGCACCCTCAAGCACACGCCTGTGCGGTTCAACACCGCGGGCAAAGCCTACGTCGAACGCGAGTCATGGCCGCAGGTTCATCGTCAGCCGTTCGACAACGTGCAGGCGCTGATCGACGCACTGGTGGAGATGAACCTTAAGCACGCGGACTAACGGGTCACTCCAGCGTTTTTGAAACAGTCGGGATGCGCTGTTCCAGCAACTGGTGCAGCGCGCTGTCGGCTGGCCAGTTGCGCATGAAGCGTGCGCGATCTCTAGCGAACGCCGCCGCGAACGAGCTCTGGGAACTGTGCTGACACATGGCGTCCAGATCGATGAGCGACCAGCGTTCGTTGTGCCAGAACACGTTGTGGCCTTTGAGATCGCCGTGGCTGATGCGCTCGCCGATCATCTGCGCAAACAGATTGTCCAGCGCCTGCAACTCAGCTTCCGGCGCATCGCCAGACGCTACATAGGGCGCGAAGCGCTCAATGATGTCGGGCCCCGGCAGGAACTCGGTGACCAGATACGCTTCAAGGCGCAGCCACATGAAGCGTTTTTCCAGCAGCGCCAGCGGTGTGGGCGTTGCGATGCCGAGGAACCGCAACCGATTGCCTTCGCGCCACGAGTGCCAGGCACGGGACGGACGCCAAAAGCGCTTGAGCCAGTGGGCCAGGTTCTTGATGTTGTAGCGCTTGATCACCAGTTCGCGGCCGGCGACGTCTACCTTGGCGACGCTGGCCGCACCACCGGTCTTGTACAGATGACCGCCATCGACCAGCGCGTCGGCCTGTTCCAGTACCGGCAGCATTCCGGCGACTTCCTCGCGACGAATCGCACGCAGGGCAAACGGCCCGTCTTGGACGCTGAACAGGCTGCATTCGCGGCCGATCTTGATCAGGTAATCCCGCAAGCGCCAACTGCGCACCTTGTCGATCTGCTTTTGCAGCGCTTCGACCGGCAAGCCGTGCTCGCCGTTGCTCAGCAGGTAATAGACGAGTAATTCTTCGGTGAACGGCTCCAGCGACTTGGGCAACTGGGCGAAGAACACGCCGAGGTTTTCCAGCACTTTCTGACGGGACAGCGGCTTGCCCGCTTCTTCGACGCGAATGCCCGCGCCATCGATCAGATACAACGTGGAGCCCTGACGCAGGAGGTTGTCCAGATGCAGGTCTTCCTGCCACAGGCCTTTGGCGTGCATCTGGCCCACAGCGGACAGCGCATCGCCGAGCACTGACTGCTGTTCATCGGCCAGCGGCGGTAGCTCCTCCACCGACTTCCAGGCATCGCCCAGGCTTTCGGCCTGATCCAGAAACTCGAACAGCAACCAGCCGCCCTCGCCTTCCTGCAGCCCGTCGGCCAACAGCAACGGCGTTGGCAGGCCTTGCTTCGCCAGCGCCTGTACGCCGTCGCGTTCTCGCTGGAAATGTCGAGGGGCTTTCGGACCGACCAGAAGCTTCGCCAGCACCGTCCGCCCACGCCAGATGCCGGCGCCGACGTACCGCTGACCGGGCAGGACGCGCAGCAGGCTGAGCAATTGCAGCTCGGCAGGGCCGGCCGCATCCTCCAGCGCAATGTTCATCGGCAGCGCCGGGGTGCGACCGGCGTTTTTCAGTTCAGACAAACGCATCGGCGCCCTCTTTGATCAAGCCCAAATCCAGATCGCAGATCTGACAGGCAGTAAATCTCGTGTGCATCAAAAACCAGAAATCACCGATCCCGGCGCTTGTGACTGCCCCGTTTGGCGACACGCTGCCACCAGGCGTCGACCAGCCCGCTGTCGGTCGGGGCGTACAGATACGTTGCAAGCAGCTCACGGATTTCCGTTTCGTTCCAGACCGGTGCGCGGCGCAGCAAGGGCTCGATGTCCTTGACCCGGTCGCGTTGGCCGAAGATCGACTTGCGCGTCTTCTCAAGGTCGATCAGCTGGGCCAGATACTTTCCGCCGCGCGCCCGCATGAAAATATGCTTGGGGTAGAAACAGCCATGCACCTGCCCGGCCTTGTGCAGCGTGCGCGCCAGTTGCCCGCACGCCTGCAGAATCGCCAGACGCTCGGTCGCCGGCCGCTCGTGCCAGTCCTGCAACAGCGTGTCCAGATCGGTCCAGCCATCCAGCGCGCGGGTCATCAGAATCGCGCGGCGCTCGCCGTCGACTTTTCGGTCCGCGTAAAACACCGCATGCAGCGCGGGAATGCCCAGCTTCTGATACAGGCTGATGTTGCGAAACTCCCGGGAAAACGACGGCTCGCCAAACGGGTGATGCAGGGTGTACGTCAGGTAATTGCTCTGGCGCTTGAGGTAATAACCGGAGCCTTCCAGCTCCAGGCGAAACACACTGCTCCAGCCGCCGCGACCGGTATTTGGCTCATCCACCGCGTCGAGCTCGACGTTCCACAACGCATCGAAGTCCGCCAGACCGTGCCGCTCCAGCAGGCCCCGGTCGGCGTCAGCAATGAAAACACTCATTCGCGACCCTCAAAAAAACTGACGATGTGGCGGATGCGCTTCTTGTCAGAATCATTCAAGCGTTCACGACCACGGTATTGCAGGTAGAACCGCAGGCGCTGGGTGGCCGACAGGTGATATTTGGCGACCTTGTCCAGGCAGGCGAGGTCCTTGGTGATCCGGTAGCGCAGCATGAAGCTGACCCAGAACGCGCCGTTGGGGCAGTCGATCAGGAACACCGTCGCCTGATCGTCCACCAGCAAGTTGCGCCACTTCAGATCGTTATGGGTGAAGTGATGATCGTGCATGGTCCGGGTGTAGCGCGCGACCTGCTGGCTGACGCCGTTGACCCACGCGCGGCTGTCCAGGCGCGTGTCGTTGGCCCGTGCCAGTTCCGACAGGTCTTCGGTGCGCGGCAGTTCGCGGGTGATCAACGCGCCGCGATCATACGCAGCGCCGTTACGCTCCAGCCCCCAGGCGACGACTTCTGCCGTCGGTATGCCCCACTTGGCGAAACGCTTGAGATTCTGCCATTCGGACTTGACCCGTGGGCGCCCCAAATAACGACGCAAACCCTTGCCGGCCGCTACGTAGCGCTTGACGTAGTAGTTCACGCCACCGCGTTCGACGCGGATGACTTCGGACAGTGGGTCCCGGGTCAGGCGCTCGCCTTTGAGGGCGAACACCGCGTCGAGGGTACCGAAGTCTTCCGTCAGCGCGGCGTAGCCAGACTCCAGCTTCCAGCCCGCCATCAGAGCGCGTCCCCGTAGCGCAATTTGCGCTGATAGAGCTTCTCGGCCTTGCCTTCGAGCCAGCTCAACAGCGCCGATTCCTGCGCCAGGATCTGCCGCAGCGGCTGCTGGAAATAGCCCTTGAGAAACCGCAGTTTGTCGCGCCGGGTCAGGCCGATGTCCATCGCCGAGAAATACAGCGCGGCCAGGTCCTTGTTGCGCCAGCGTTGGGTAATCGCCGGGCGCGTCTGGGCGCGGTGCAGGTCGATCACCGAAAGCTTGAAATCTTCAGGTGTGACCGGCTTGTCGGTGTGCAGCAGAAAATGGCAGATGTAGCAGTCGCGGTGGTTGACCCCGGCGCGGTGCATCATCCCGACCAGCCGCGCCACTTCAGCGATGTACGCGCGCTTCATGCGGGGTTCGGGCGGCTCGTTGCGCCAGTTCAGGCTGACGTCTTCCAGGCTCTCGGTCGGCGCCAGCTCTTCGGTGATGATGAACGAGTGCTGCATGGCCGGATTATTGCCGCGCTCGCCGTAGGCCACGGCAGTCATGGTCGGGACGCCGACTTCATGCAGACGGTTGACCGCGTCCCACTCCTGCCCCGCGCCGAGCACCGGCAATTTGGCGGTCAGCAGGTTTTTCGCCACTTCACCCCAGCCAATGCCGCGATGGATCTTGACGAAATAACCGCGCCCGTCGACTTCGGTGCGCAGCGTCCGCCGGTTCTCGAGTTCGCGATAGACCTGGCCTTGCAGCGCCTCAACGGCCTCGAACGCATCGCGCCCCGCCCAGAGGCGCTTGAAGGGTTCAGCAAGGATCAGTTTCATCTGTGGTGCTCCGCCAGAATCACATCCGCAGCGTGCTGCGGCATGCTGTAAAGATCAGCCGTGTCGGCGAATGTCAGCCCGTTGCGGCTCCAGGTGCTGCGCGCGGCGTCGTCCCTGAGCATGCGGGCCAGGTACTGGTTGAGCTGGTTCTGGTTGAACGGCTCATCAAGCACCAGACCGCTGTCGGCTTCGGCGATGTAATGGGCGTAGCCGCACACCGCACTGACCAGCACCGGGAGTCCTGCCACCAGCGCTTCAAGCAGCACGGTGCCGGTGTTTTCGTTGTACGCCGGATGTATCAACAGGTCGGCGCCCAACAGAAAACGCGGGATGTCGCTGCGTCCCTTCATGAAGGTGACGTGATCATCGAGGCCCAGCGCCGTGCTCTGCAGCTGGAATACCTTGGGGTCGTCCTGGCCGATTACAAACAGGCGTGTGCGTTTTTTCAATTCAGCAGGCAGCGCCGCGAGTGCCTTGAGGGTTCGATCCACACCCTTGGTCTTGAAGCCGGAGCCGATCTGCACAAGCAGCAAGTCATCGTCGGCGAGCTTGAATTCGCGACGGAACTCGGTGCGAATCTCGGCCGCATTGGCCGGCGCGCGGCGATCCAGGGAGATCCCCGGCGGCAGCAGGTGAAAGCGCTCAAGCGGCGTGTCGTAATGCTTGACGAACAGCGGCTGCTGCACTTCGGAAATCATCAGGACTTCGGTCTTCGCGTCTTTAGCGAACACTGCGCGCTCGTAGTCGGCGAAGTGACGATAGCGGCCCCAATATTTGTACAGGCCGTGGCGCAGGTTCTGCGCTTTGTCTTCGTAGCAGCCGTCGGCGGCGTAATACACGTCCAGGCCGGGCATCTTGTTGAAGCCGATCAGCCGGTCCACGGGACGCTTGGCCAGGTCGGCGTTCATCCAGTCGGTGAGCTTTTCGTTGCGGCGGTGATTGAAGATCGCCTTGACCGGCGCCACCAGCACTTCGAAGCCAGGCGGTACGTCACCCTCCCAGATCAGCGTGTAGACGCGGATTTTATGGCCGCGCTGCTGACACTCCAGGGCGATGCGCATGAAGTCACGCTGCAGGCCGCCGAACGGGAAGTATTTATAAAGCACGAATGCCAGTTGCATCAGGGATGTTCCTTTGCCAGCAATAGCGCGCCTAACTGGTTCGCTACCCGCTCGGGATTCAAGCGAGTAAAGCACATGGGCCACTCGCGCTCGGTATCGACCTGACGCTGATCTTCAGGCGTCGGTCGGTAGGTGCATTTCTTTTGCAGGCACGGCGCGCAGGCGGGGTAATCGGCCGCCAGATGAACCTGCGACCGGCCGTACGCGCCGGTCAGGCCCGGATTGGTCGGGCCGAACAGCGACAGCGTCGGCACGTCCAGCGCGGCGGCGAGATGACCGAGACCGGTGTCCACCGCGACGCAGCCTTGAGCGCTCGCCAATACGCGTGCAACGCCTGCCAGATTGAGTTTGGGCAACACGACGGCATTATCAAGGCCATCGGCAATGCGCTCGGCCCGTGCCTTCTCGGCCGGATTGCCCCACGGCAGCCGCACTTCAAACCCCTGGCCTATCATGCGTTCGGCCAATTGCCGCCAATACAGCTCGGGCCAGTGCTTGGTGTCCCACGTGGTGCCATGGAGAAACAGCACAAAGGGCGCGTCGTTTGTGGCGGTGAGCAGGTGGCTGCGATCAAGGCCGTAATTACCCAGCCCCGCAGGCACCTGATACCCCAGCGCCTGGGCGAACAGCTGACGCAAACGCTCGACCGCATGCTGGCCGCGGGCAACGGCATGGGGGCGATCATAGAAACGAGCGGCCATGGGCTCGCGCGCGGAAGTCTTGTCCAGCCCGGCAATGGGCGCCTTGACGTAGCGGGTCAGCCAGGCGCTTTTCAGCAGGCCCTGGGCGTCGATCACCAGATCGTAGCGGGTGTCGCGCAGGCGCCGCTTGAACTGGCGCCATTCGCCATTTTTGAGGGTCTGCCAGAGGTTCTTGCGCCAGCGACGGATGGCCACCGGGATCACGTTGGCGACCGCCGGATGCCAGGTCGGAATCTCGGCGAAGCCCTCTTCCACCACCCAGTCGAACTGGATGCCCGGCAGCGCGCCCATGGCGTCGGTCAGCGCGGGCAGGGTGTGGATCACGTCGCCCAGTGACGAGGTTTTGATCAGCAGTACCCGCAAGTCAGGCGACCTCGACCGGGGCGGCGCCAATACGGCCGAGGGCCTGGATCACCGAATCCGGCTCCAGCAATCGCAGGCAGTTGTAATGGCCGAAGCGGCAGGTGCGGTCGAAGCACGGGCTGCACTCGATGCCGAGGCGGACGATCTCGACTTCATCGGCCAGCGGCGGCGTGAACCCCGGCGAGGTCGAGCCGTACACCGCCACCAGCGGGCGATTCAGCGCAGCGGCCACGTGCATCAGCCCGGAATCGTTGGAGACCACGGCGTCCGCGCAGGACAGCAGATCAATGGCCTCAGCCAGTGAGGTGCCGCCGCTGAGGTTCATGGACTCTTCGCGCAGGCCTGGAATCAGCCGCTCGCGGATGCTTTCACCCACTGCATGGTCGTTCTTCGAGCCGAACAGCCAGACTTGCCAGCCTTCACGGATCTTCGCTTCGGCGACCATGGCGTAATGCTCGGACGGCCAGCGCTTGGATTCACCGAACTCGGCGCCCGGGCACAGCGCGAGCACCGGCCGATCAAGGCTCAGACCGAACTTGCCCAACGCCGCGTCGCGGCTGGCGGTTTCGATTTGCAGGCTGGGCTTGGGATACGGGCGCGGCAGCTCGGCGCCTTTGTCGTAAGCCAGCGCCATGAAGCGCTCGATCATCAGCGGATAACGCTGTTTGTCGAGGGTGCGCACGTCGTTGAGCAGGCCATAGCGAAATTCGCCACGCCAGCCGGTGCGTTTGGGAATACCGGCGAAGAACGGCACCAGCGCCGACTTCAGCGAGTTGGGCAGCAGAATCGCCTGATCGTACTGACCCTTGAGGGATTTGCCGATGCGCCGACGCGTGGCCAGCTCCAGCGCGCCATGGCCGAGCGGGAAGCTCAAGGCCGTGCGCACTTCAGGCATGCGTTCGAGGATCGGCCGGCTCCACTCGGGCGCCAGCACATCGATCTCGCACTGCGGGTGACGCTGCTTCATGCACTGGAACAGCGTCTGCGCCATCACCATGTCACCGACCCAGCTGGGCCCTACGATCAGAATTCTCATGCTCTTCCAAAAACGACCAGAAACGAGCAGGGAGGCCCACCAAACAGCGTGATGCATGCACACGCCGCCTGACGCCTCCCTGTCATAGCTTTATATAGATCCGTTAGATCCGAACCCTGCCAGCAATCAACTAAGCCCCAACTGCCCCCAGATCCGCATCACTTCGCGCCGTTCGGTGGCGAACTGGTCGCCAGCCACAACACCCGGATCGTTCTGCAACGCCTGTCGATGAGCGGCCGAGCGGTAGGCCTTGTAAGCCTCACGCAGCAGACCGGCATCGGCGGCGGCCATCAGACCCGCCTCTTCAAGGCCTTCGAGAATACGGATGTTATCGGTGTAACGAAGCAGCGCGGGATGCTCTCTGGACCACGCCAGGGCCGCGTATTGCACCATAAATTCAATATCGACGATACCTCCGGCGTCCTGCTTGAGATCGAACCGCGCCGTCGGTTCGAAGGCATTCGCCCCCTTGCCTGCCGCCGTTGTGCGGGTGCCGAGGTTGTCGCGCATCTTGGCGCGCATCTCGCTGACTTCCTGACGCAGTTTCTGCAGATCACGCTCGCGGCCCAGTACCGAAGCGCGTACGGCCTGAAACTGCCGGCCGACATCGGTGCTGCCTACCAGCACCCGCGCGCGCACCAACGCCTGATGCTCCCACGTCCAGGCCTCGTTCTCCTGATAGCGGGAAAACGCACCGAGCGAACTCACCAGTAACCCCGCCGCGCCAGAAGGACGCAACCGCATGTCGACCTCGTACAACTGGCCCGAGTTGGTCTGGGTGGTGATCAAATGAATGATTCGCTGACCGAGCCGGGTGAAGAACTGCGCGCCATCGATCGGCTTGGCGCCGTCGGTTTCAGCCTGGGGATCGCCATCGTGGATGAACACCAGGTCCAGATCCGAGCCGTGCCCCAGCTCGATGCCGCCGACCTTGCCGTAGCCGACGATGACAAAACCGGGATCACACAATGTGCCATCCGGTCGACGCGGTGCACCATGACGGGCAACGGTGTGGCGCCAGGCGAGCGCCAGCACTTGCTCCAGAATCGCCTCGGCCAGCCAGGTCAGGTAATCACTGACTTTCATGAGCGGCAGGCTGCCGGTGATTTCAGAAGCGGCAACCCGCAGACGGTGTGCCAGTTTGAAATGTCGCAGCGCTTCCATTTGCTGTTCGAGATCGTCCTCGGGAATGCGCGTCAGACGCTCGCGCAGCTCGGCAGCGAGTTCGGGCGCCTGGGGCGGGCTGAACAGCCGACCTTCGTTCAGCAGCTCATCGAGCAACAACGGGAAGCGGGCGATCTGCTCGGCAATCCAAGGGCTGGCCGCGCACAGGGTCAGCAATCGACGCAGCGCGCCCGGGTTCTCGGTGAGCAACACCAGATACGCCGAGCGACGCGCCACCGCTTCCACCAGGGGCAGCACGCGTTCCAGCACCAGGTCGGGATTGTCGTGCTCGACCGCCTGGGCGAGCAGGCGCGGAATAAAGGCATCAAGCCGTTCGCGGCCCAGACGCTGCATCGAACGCAGCTGCGAACTGTTGCGCAGGTTGCTCAGATTTTTCAGGGCCTTTTGCGCGTCGGCGAATCCGCCCTCCTGGAGCTGGAGGCAGGCGCTTTCTTCGTTTTGCGACTCTTCCCACAGCGGCAGCCACTCGCCGCCGACGATTTCTTCGCCATGGTCCTCCTGGCCTTCTTCCTCGTCGGGGTCGGCGATGACCTGCCGGAAGTGCCACCCGACCCGCTCGCGCCAATGCATCAACTGCTCATGAAAGCTCGCCCAATCGGCAAAGCCCATCATGAAGGCGATGCGGGCTTTATCCTGCGGGTCGTCGGGGAGCATTTGCGTTTGCCGATCGGCGATCGCCTGAATGGCGTGCTCGGTATAGCGCAGGAACTGATAGCCCTCGCGCAGCTCATCAATGACCGCAGCGGGCAAATAGCCTTGGCCCTCGAGGGTTTTCAGCACCTTGAGCAACGGCCGTTGCTGCAGACTCAAATCGCGCCCGCCGTGGATCAGTTGAAACGCCTGGGCGATGAACTCCACTTCGCGAATGCCGCCCGCCCCCAGCTTGATGTTATCGGCCATGCCCTTGCGCCGGACTTCCTGCTGGATCAACTGCTTCATGGTGCGCAGCGCTTCAATGGCCGAGAAGTCCAGATAGCGGCGATAGACGAACGGCCGCAGCATGTCGAGCAACTCGCTGCCCTTCTCCTGATCACCGCCCACCACCCGCGCCTTGATCATGGCGTAGCGCTCCCAGTCGCGGCCCTGATCCTGGTAGTACTGCTCCAGCGCGTTAAAGCTGAGCACCAATGCACCGGAAGACCCATACGGGCGCAGACGCATGTCGACGCGGAAAACGAAGCCGTCGACGGTGACCGGGTCCAGCGCCTTGATCAATCGCTGACCCAGGCGGATGAAAAACTCCTGATTGTCGAGCGGGCGTTTGACGCCTTGGGTTTCGCCACCTTCGGGGTAGGCAAAGATGAGGTCGATGTCGGACGATAGGTTCAGCTCGACGGCGCCCAGCTTGCCCATGCCGAGGATAACCATCTGTTGCGGTTCGCCAGTCCGACGGCCGGTCGGCGTGCCGAACTGCTGGCAATGCCGCTCGTACAGCCACTTGTAAGCCAGATCGATGCAGCCATCTGCCATGTCCGAGAGATCACGGCAGGTTTCCACCAGATCGGCCTGTCGGGTCAGATCCCGCCAGATAATTCGCACTTGCTGGCGCGTGCGTTGACGACGTAGATTACGCCCCAGCTCATCGTCGCTGGCAGCCTGAATGACTGCATTGGCAATGTGCCCAAGCAGCTCGCCGGGCGCAAAACTACGCTCCAGCTCACCGGATTCAGCGAGATCGAGCAGCATCAGCGGATCGCGTGAAACCTGATCAGCAACGAAATCGCTGGCCGCACACACACGATCAAACGCCGACAGCCGCGCCTCCGGCCAGGCCTGAAATTGATGCCTGGCTTTATCTGCCAGGGAATCGAGAGCGGTACGCCAGGACTGGCCCGCGCGAGTGACCAACGGCAGGAGGACAGCCGGCAGCTCGGCCAGCAGGGGAAGGCTCATGGTCTATCCTTGATCGGCGTTCAAATGTCAGGCTGCCCTGGCGGTGCTTACACTGCACGGACAGACTGTCGAACAAAGGTTAAAAATTGCTGATGGCTGGCCAATCTTGATTGCCAGCATGTTCCGCCAAGTGATTCGTCAGATTTTTACACCGAGAACATCGCTTTAATGGACACTGCACCACGAGCGAAAACGTCGCTCAGCTGTAGTTTTACTACTGTATATACAAGTCAAAAAGCTGAATTAGCCCGAGATTTGTAGTAAAACTACACAACACCGGGGACCCATCCGGTCATCCAAGAATTTATATCGTCTGCCCACAAGGCCAGTCGCAACAAACTCAGGCAACCGATTCTGGAAGCCTTTCCGCCCTGGAGCAAGCCATGCAAGACCTCGATCCCGTCGAAACCCAGGAATGGCTGGACGCCCTGGAATCGGTTCTCGACAAAGAAGGCGAAGACCGTGCTCATTATCTGATGACCCGTATGGGTGAGCTGGCCACACGAAGTGGTTCGCAGCTGCCTTACGCCATCACCACGCCTTATCGCAACACCATCCCCGTTACCCACGAAGCACGCATGCCCGGCGACCTGTTCATGGAACGCCGCATTCGCTCGCTGGTACGTTGGAACGCTTTGGCGATGGTGGTCAAGACCAACATCGGCGACCCGGATCTGGGCGGCCACATCTCCAGCTTCGCTTCCAGTGCAACCCTGTACGACATCGGCTTCAACTACTTCTTCCAGGCCCCGACCGACGAACACGGCGGCGACCTGATCTACTTCCAGGGTCACGCATCGCCAGGCGTCTACGCCCGTGCGTTCATGGAAGGCCGCATCACCGAAGACCAGATGAACAACTTCCGTCAGGAAGTCGATGGCAACGGTCTGTCGTCCTATCCACACCCGTGGCTGATGAAAGACTTCTGGCAGTTCCCGACCGTTTCCATGGGTCTGGGTCCGATTCAGGCGATCTACCAGGCGCGCTTCATGAAGTACCTGGAGCACCGCGGTTACATCCCTGAAGGCAAGCAGAAAGTCTGGTGCTTCCTGGGCGACGGCGAGACCGACGAGCCGGAATCCCTGGGCGCCATCGCCCTGGCCGGTCGCGAGAAGCTCGACAACCTGATCTTCGTCGTGAACTGCAACCTGCAGCGTCTGGACGGTCCGGTTCGCGGCAACGCCAAGATCATCCAGGAACTGGAAGGCGTGTTCCGCGGTGCTCAGTGGAACGTGACCAAAGTCATCTGGGGTCGTTTCTGGGACCCGCTGCTGGCCAAAGACGTCGACGGTATCCTGCAACGTCGCATGGACGAAGTCATCGACGGCGAATACCAGAACTACAAAGCCAAAGACGGCGCTTTCGTGCGCGAACATTTCTTCAACTCGCCGGAACTCAAGGCGATGGTTGCGGACATGTCCGACGACGAAATCTGGAAGCTCAACCGTGGCGGCCACGACCCGTACAAGGTCTATGCGGCTTACCACAACGCGGTGAACCACAAAGGTCAGCCGACCGTGGTTCTGGCCAAGACCATCAAGGGTTATGGCACCGGCGCCGGTGAAGCGAAGAACACCGCGCACAACACCAAGAAGGTCGACGTCGACAGCCTGCGTCACTTCCGTGACCGCTTCGACATCCCGATCAAGGACGACCAACTCGAAGCCCTGCCGTTCTTCAAGCCGGAAGAAGGCAGCGCCGAAGCGCGCTACCTGGCCGAGCGTCGCGCTGCACTGGGCGGCTTCGTGCCACAGCGTCGCGCGCAGAGCTTCAGCCTGCCGACTCCGCCACTGGAAACCCTCAAGGCCATCCTTGACGGCTCCGGCGACCGCGAAATTTCTACCACCATGGCGTTTGTGCGCATCCTGACCCAACTGGTCAAGGACAAGGAAGTGGGTCAGCGCATCGTCCCGATCATTCCGGACGAAGCACGCACTTTCGGCATGGAAGGCATGTTCCGCCAGCTCGGCATCTACTCTTCTGTAGGCCAGCTGTACGAGCCGGTCGACAAAGAACAAGTGATGTTCTACCGCGAGGACAAGAAAGGTCAGATCCTCGAGGAAGGCATCAACGAAGCCGGTGCAATGTCTTCGTTCATCGCGGCAGGTACTTCGTACAGCAGCCACAACCAGCCGATGATTCCGTTCTACATCTTCTACTCGATGTTCGGTTTCCAGCGTATCGGCGACCTGGCATGGGCTGCAGGCGACAGCCGCACCCGTGGCTTCCTGATCGGCGGCACCGCCGGTCGTACCACCCTGAACGGTGAAGGTCTGCAGCACGAAGACGGCCACAGCCACATCCTGGCGTCGACCATCCCGAACTGCCGCACCTTCGATCCAACCTACGGCTACGAGCTGGCGGTGATCATTCAGGACGGCATGAAGAAGATGTTCGAAGAACAGCAGGACGTCTTCTATTACCTGACCGTGATGAACGAGTCCTACACGCAACCTGCCATGCCGGCCGGTTCCGAGGAAGGCATCATCAAGGGCATGTACCTGCTGGAAGAGGACACCAAGGAAGCCGCGCATCACGTGCAGCTGCTCGGTTCGGGCACCATCCTGCGTGAAGTACGCGAGGCGGCGAAGATCCTGCGCGAGCAGTTCAACATTGGCGCGGACGTCTGGAGCGTCACCAGCTTCAACGAATTGCGTCGCGACGGCCTGGCCGTAGAGCGCAGCAACCGCCTGAAGCCGGGTCAGAAGCCACAGTTGAGCTACGTTGAAGAATGCCTGAACGGCCGTAAAGGTCCGGTGATTGCTTCGACCGACTACATGAAACTGTTCGCTGACCAGATCCGTCAGTGGGTTCCGACCAAGGAATACAAGGTTCTGGGCACCGACGGTTTCGGCCGTAGCGACAGCCGCAAGAAGCTGCGCAACTTCTTCGAAGTTGACCGTCACTTCGTGGTGCTTGCCGCCCTGGAAGCCTTGGCCGATCGCGGCGATATCGAACCTAAAGTCGTGGCGGAAGCCATTGCCAAGTTCGGCATCGATCCTGAAAAGCGCAACCCGCTGGACTGCTAAGGTCTGCGTAACGATCGAATAGAGCGCTGACATATGCGCGAAACAGCCGCCAATGCGGAATTTACTTCGGTAAATGAGCATTCAGGCTGTTTCGTCGCAGATGAATCAGCGCAGTCGAGGAACAGGTTCTCCTAAGGAGAGACATTGTGAGTGAGTTAATTCGTGTACCCGACATCGGCAACGGTGAAGGTGAAGTCATTGAGTTGATGGTCAAGGTCGGTGATCGCATCGAAGCTGACCAGAGCGTGCTGACGCTGGAGTCGGACAAGGCAAGCATGGAAATCCCTGCGCCTAAAGCCGGTGTCATCAAGGCGATGAAAGTGAAGCTGGGCGACCGCCTGAAAGAAGGCGACGAGCTGTTTGAGCTGGAAGTGGAAGGCGAAGCGGCGGCCGAGCCTGCTGCTGCACCTGCTGCTGCCGCGCCTGCCCCTGCCGCTGAAAAACCTGCCGAGAAGCCAGCCGAAGCCGAACCTGCGCCTGCCGCAACGGCTGCACCTGCGGCGTCTGATACCGTCCAGGACATTCACGTTCCGGACATCGGTTCGTCGGGCAAGGCTCGCATCATCGAGCTGATGGTCAAAGTGGGCGACAGCATCGAAGCTGATCAATCCTTGATCACCCTGGAATCCGACAAAGCCTCGATGGAGATCCCGTCTCCAGCCGCTGGCGTCGTCGAAAGCATCAGCGTCAAGGTCGAAGACGAAGTCGGCACCGGCGATCTGATCCTGAAATTGAAAGTGGCCGGTGCTGCACCGGCCGCCGCACCTGCACAAGCTGCAGCCCCGGCTCCAGCCAAGGCTGAAGCGACTGCTCCGGCGGCCGCCCCTGCTGCTCCGGCTGCGAAAGCTGAAAGCGCGCCTGCTGCCGCACCCGCCGCCGCACCTGTCAACAACGGCGCCAAGGTTCACGCTGGCCCGGCTGTTCGTCAACTGGCGCGCGAGTTCGGCGTTGAGCTGAACGCTGTTTCGGCAACCGGCCCCCACGGTCGCGTGTTGAAAGAAGACGTGCAGGCGTACGTCAAATCGATCATGACCAAGTCCAAGGACGCGCCTTCTGCTGGCGGCGCTGCCGGCGGCATGGGCATCCCGCCGATTCCGGAAGTCGATTTCAGCCGTTTCGGCGAAACCGAAGAAGTGCCGATGACGCGTCTGATGCAGCTGGGCGCAACCGGTCTGCATCGCAGCTGGCTGAACATTCCGCACGTCACGCAATTCGACCAAGCCGACATCACCGACCTGGAAGCTTTCCGTATCGCGCAGAAAGCTGTGGCTGAAAAGGCCGGCGTCAAGCTGACCGTGCTGCCACTGCTACTCAAGGCCAGCGCGCACATGCTCAAGGAGCTGCCGGACTTCAACAGTTCGCTGGCGCCAAGTGGCAAAGCGATCATTCGCAAGAAGTACTTCAACATCGGCTTCGCGGTGGATACGCCGGAAGGCCTGCTGGTCCCGGTGATCAAGAACGTCGACCAGAAGAGCCTGCTGCAACTGGCGGCCGAAGCGGCCGAGCTGGCGGAAAAGGCACGCTCCAAAAAGCTGTCGGCCAACGACATGCAAGGCGCCTGCTTCACCATCTCAAGCCTGGGCCACATTGGCGGCACCGGCTTCACGCCGATCGTGAACGCGCCGGAAGTGGCAATCCTTGGCGTGTCCAAGGCCACCATGCAACCGGTCTGGGACGGCAAGGCTTTCCAGCCTCGCCTGATGCTGCCGCTGTCGCTGTCCTACGATCACCGTGTGATCAACGGCGCCGCCGCAGCGCGCTTCACCAAGCGTTTGAGCGAATTGCTGGCGGACATCCGCACGATTCTGCTGTAAGCCGTACAAGGCCCGTTTTTCGAGAAACGGGCCTTCGCTTTCTCGAGCTGCCACGCTCGTACCTCAACCCCGCTGACTGGCGGGGCTTTTTTTGCCTTTAAAAAGAGGACGCCGCGCGGCCTCAAGCGCCTACAGTATTTAATCCCGCGGCCGATAGCTGATCATGCACACATACCAACCGCTCGACCCTCACCCTGACAATCCGATCAATTACCTCCAGTAAATCAACCGTCTGCCGACAGATTTATAGCACTAAGCCATCGCGCTCACTTGTCAGCCCGTTCGCCATGATGCAACCTTGCGGCACGCGACTTTAAGACGGGCTCCTTGCCCGTGCGCGACAGCACCCTGAAAGCGAGTTCCTTCATGAAAAGCCAACCTGATGCTGCCGGTAGACCGGCGGCCGAGGTCGTGACGCAATTACCGGTGCCTTCGCGGCTCGGCATGCTGCGTTTCGAGCGGCTGAATGAACCCAGCTGGGCCATGCTCTATCTGGATCCGAACTGCGAAAAGCAATTCAGCATGCCCGCCGTGGAACTCTGCGCGCTGGTGGGCACGCCGTATGCCAGCCTCATGGAGCCCGAAGCGCGCTATCAACTGCACGACGCCGTGCAGCTGCAACTGGCGGGCGGCGCCCATTACCTGATTCGCTACACCCTGCACACGACGCGCGGCCCGTTGGGTCTGGTGGAGATTGGCGAGTCTTACAAGCAACACAATCGGCACTTGCTGCGCGGCTATCTGATGGTCGTCAATGAGCAGGTCGAGCCCGGAGAACTGGTGATCAGCCCGGATCTGGAAGTGCAGAACTCCCGTCTGCAGATCGCGCTGGAGCTCAATCAGCGCGCCCAGCACGAACAGTTGCACCATCTGGAACGGGTCCGCGGCCAGCAAAGCCTGATTCTGCGCCTCGCACGCCATCGCTACAGCTCGAACAATTCGCTGCAGGAAGCGGCAGAGCTGATCACCAAAAGCGCCTGCGAGATCTACAACATCTCCTGCGCCAGCCTGTGGAACCTGAACGGCAAGACCCTGGAGCCGATTGCAGAGTATCGCCGCGATACCAGCACGTTCCCCAAAACCAACGCGATCGATATCAGCGAATTCCCCAGCTACCTGGATGTGTTGCATACCAGCCGCGCCATCGACGTCAACGACGTCGAGCAGGATCCGCGCACCAAAGAGCTGGTTCAGCGACTGCGCACCCAGGACATCACCGCCATACTCGACGCCGCCGTGCGCATCGACGGCCAGGTGGTGGGCGTGCTGTGCCTTGAGCAGACGGGCGCCCCCCGGGAATGGCAGTCTGATGAGATCGCCTTCGCCGGCGAGCTGGCCGACCAGTTTGCCCACGCCATCAACAACCACAACCGCCGCACCGCCACCAGCGCCCTGCACCTGTTTCAGCGTGCCGTAGAGCAGAGCGCCAACGCGTTTTTGCTGGTCAACCGCGACGGCGTGGTGGAGTACGTCAACCCGAGTTTCACCGAGATCACTCAATACCCCGCCGACGAAGTCCACGGGCAGCAACTCTCGGAGCTGCCTGCGCTCGAAAACCTCAGCGCGCTGCTGCTCGACGCGAACTCCAGTCTGGTCAACGGAAACAGCTGGCAGGGCGAGTTCAAGAGCCGGCGCAAAAACCTAGAGCCCTACTGGGGCCAGCTGTCGATTTCCAAGGTGTACGGGGACAACCGCGAGCTGACCCATTACATCGGCATCTACGAAGACATCACCCAGGCCAAGCTCTCCCAGCAGCGGATCGAGCGCCTGGCGTACACGGATAATCTGACCAATCTGGGCAACCGTCCGGCCTTCATCCGAACCCTGGACGAGCACTTCGCTCGCGACGTCGAAACCCCGATCAGCCTGTTGCTGGTGGACATCGACAACTTCAAGCGCATCAACGACAGCCTCGGCCACCACACCGGGGACAAACTGCTGATCAGCCTCGCCCGTCGGCTGCGCAACAGCCTAAGCCCGACCGGCATACTGGCGCGATTCGCCAGTAACGAATTCGCCGTGCTGCTCGACGACACCAGTCCTGAAGAAGGCCAACGCGTGGCCAGTCAGGTGCTAAGCACGCTGGACAAGCCGATGTTCGTCGACAATCAGTTGATCAGCGTGACCGGCTCGGTAGGGCTGGCGTGCGCGCCGATCCACGGCCGCGACCCGCAGACGCTGATGAAGAACGCAGGCCTGGCGCTGCACAAAGCCAAGGCCAACGGCAAGCATCAGGTGCAAGTGTTCACCGAGGCGCTGAACGCCGAGGCGAGCTACAAGCTTTTCGTCGAGAACAATCTGCGCCGCGCCCTGACTCAGAATGAACTTGAGGTCTTCTACCAGCCGAAACTGTGCCTGCGCAGTGGCCGTTTGCTGGGCATGGAAGCGTTGTTGCGCTGGAACCATCCGGAAAAAGGCATGATTCGCCCGGATCAGTTCATCAGCGTCGCCGAAGAGACCGGCCTGATCATCCCGATCGGCAAATGGGTCGCGCGCCAGTCCTGCCGCATGAGCAAGCAATTGACTGCGGCTGGCTACGGCAAGCTGCATGTGGCCATCAACGTGTCGCCCAAACAGTTTTCCGATCCGGAGCTGGTTTCTTCGCTGGCCGGTATTCTGCGTGACGAACAGCTCGACCCGTCGCTACTGGAACTGGAATTGACTGAAGGTCTGCTGCTGGAGGCAACTGAAGACACGCGCCTGCAGCTGGAGTCGTTGAAGACCTTGGGCCTGACCCTGGCGATGGATGACTTCGGTACAGGCTATTCGTCATTCAGCTATCTGAAGAAATTCCCCATCGACGTGATCAAGATCGACCGCAGCTTCATTCGGGACATTCCGGACGATCAGGACGACATGGAAATCACCTCGGCGGTCATCGCCATGGCTCACAACCTCAAGCTGACCGTGGTCGCCGAAGGCATCGAGACGGCGGCACAACTGGCCTTCCTGCGTCGTCATCGCTGTGATGTCGGTCAAGGCTATCTGTTCGACAAGCCGATCCCGGGCGAAGCGCTGATCGAAACCTTGCGTCGCTACCCGCGCGGCCCGCTGGCCTGAGCCCCCCTTCCCCGCATCACATCAGTGCGGCACACTTGCCGCCCTGCATTTGCATCAGCCGATTCTGACCCCATATACGGTTTTCACTGACAACGCATGTTGGTTGTCCTGCCCCAGAGAGGATGTGCCTCATGGTCTTGCGCTCGGAAATTCTTGTGAATAAAAACGCTCTCCCTACAGCCCAGCAGGCACTGCCCGGGCGTGAAACACCCATGACCCTGCCTGAAACTCATTTCGTCAACGGCACTCCCCTCCTTGGGCCGTTCTTCAACGACGTCGAATTCGCCATCTTTGGTCTGGGATGTTTCTGGGGGGCAGAACGTCGCTTCTGGCAACGTGATGGCGTCGTCAGCACCGTCGTGGGTTACGCAGGCGGATTCACACCGAACCCGACGTACGAAGAAGTCTGCTCGGGTCTGACGGGCCATGCCGAGGTGGTGCTCGTGGTGTATGAGCCTGCGAAGGTCAGCTATGAGCAACTGCTGGCCATGTTCTGGGAATTGCACAACCCGACCCAGGGCATGCGTCAGGGCAACGACATCGGCACCCAATACCGCTCGGTGATCTACGCGACAACCCCTGAGCAACTGCAGGCGGCCAAGGCCAGCGCCGAGGTGTATCAAGCCGAACTGGGCAAGGCCGGTCTCGGGGAAATCACAACCGACATCGACCAGGCGCCGACCGTGTACTTCGCCGAGGCCTATCACCAGCAATACCTGGCGAAGAATCCCCAGGGCTACTGCGGTATCGGCGGCACCGGCGTCTGCATGCCGCCGAGTCTGGCGGGGAACTGAGTTACCCCATAGAGGGATCGGCCGCGTTGGACCCGTTGGCATCCCTGGTATCGGCAAAGGCTGCCTTGGCCGGGGGAGGCAGACATCGCCGATCCTCCGGCAGATGAACGAATTGTGGGAGCGAGCTTGCTCGCGAATGG
Source organism: Pseudomonas graminis (assembly GCF_013201545.1). Lineage (NCBI taxonomy): Bacteria > Pseudomonadati > Pseudomonadota > Gammaproteobacteria > Pseudomonadales > Pseudomonadaceae > Pseudomonas > Pseudomonas graminis. The sequence goes on along the minus strand of NZ_CP053746.1, from coordinate 2,160,500 downwards.
GCCATTACATTCGCTAAATAGTCAGCGGTTGAGATGCCGCCCTCGCGAGCAAGCTCACTCTAAATGAACGGTGTCCGCTGCATCACTTCCTGGCCCCTTCCCGTCTAAAGCTGAACCCACTGACACTACGCGTGCTCTCAGTGGGACCGGCTTTAGCCGGGAAGACGTAAGCCGTCACACCGCAGAAACCAAGAGCGGCTACTCCGCAATCAACCAATCCATCTTCCAGTCGCCCTGGGTCTGGCCGAGCTTCTTCGCCAGCCATGGCATCAACTCGCGCAGCTCTTCTTCCAAACCCCACGGCGGATTGGCGATCGCCAGGCCGGAGCCGTTGAGGCTGTTGGGTGTGTCCAGCGGGTGCACGAACAACTCGACTCGCAGCAGCTTCGGTGCGCCAGTCTCGGCCAGTTCCTGATAGAAACGCTTGAGGGCGCGCTGGTCCTTGATCGGGTACCAGATGGCCGCAACGGTCTGGCGCATCCGCGCGATGGTTTCCTTGAGGGCGACGGAGCAGCGCTTCATCTCATCGAGCTGCTCGAACGGCGGGTCAATCAGCATGACTGCGCGCTTCTCGTGAACCGGCAGCAAGGCCCGTGGCACGTGCCAGCCTTCGCCCAGGTGCACGGCGACGCGGCGGTCGTATTTCATGTTGTCTTTAAGCAGCGCGCCGTCTTCCGGGTGCTTTTCGTTGAGCAGCACGCGGTCCTGTTCGCGGGTCAGGCGGCGGGCCAGTTCGGGAGAGCCCGGGTAGTAACGCAGTTCGCCGGTCTTGCGGTTCATCTGGCGAATCGCGTCGATGTAACCGGCCGCCATTTCAGGCACGTCATCGGCATCCCAGAGACGGCCAATGCCTTCGATCCATTCGCCGGTGCGCGTTGCCTGATCGCCCTGCAAGTCATACAGGCCGATGCCCGCGTGGGTGTCGAGGTAAGCGAGTGGCTGCTCCTTGCGCGACATCAGCGCGATCAAGCGAGTCAGAACGATGTGTTTGAAAACGTCGGCGTGGTTGCCGGCGTGGAAGGCGTGACGGTAGTTCATGGCGGCTCCTGGAAGGCTGCGGAGTTTATCAAACCATCCGACGTTGCGCAGACCACTCATACCCTGCCGCTCGAGGGAGCCTAAACGACAGGCAAAAAAATCCCCGGTTAAGCCGTTACAAAACCGGGGTGAGGCAGTTGCGCGAGCCAGAGGGTGACCAAACCGTAGTCCGCGCAACGTAAGTGGGGCGATTATGCCAAATGAACTAAACGGTTACATAGCCGAAAACGACACGCTGATGCGTATGCCAGACATCTGTGACGCCAGCGCTTGCCGAGCTCACGCGCGCACCACCAGAATCAGGTCAACCTCAACAGACGGAGCGCACGTCATGATGCACGCAGACCTCATCGACCAGGACGACTTGATCAGCCAACTCAGAGCGATCGGTCTCGACGTGCCCTCCGGCCTCAGCGCAGAACAGGCCTGTGCCCAAGCGGTGCGCGGCCTCAATGACGACCGCGCTCGGGCCTTGCGGCAACTGGTAGAGAAACTGCTGAGCGGCAGCGCGACGATTTTGCCAGCCGTGCGCCAGGCGATTGATCAGCAGTTGTTGCCGGCGCTGGCGGCTTACAAGCAGAGTGCCTAGAGGCGTGACGCATTTTGTAGGAGTGAGCTTGCTCGCGAGAGGCCGGTACAGCCGATACAGATCTATCGTCCATACGACTGATCGCGAGCAAGCTCACTCCTACAGGAGACCGTTGCGCTCTTACAACCGCACACTCGCAAACGTCGACTCATTACGCGCCTGACTCAGCGCTGACAGTGGGCCGGACAACGGCGCCAGGACGAGCGACTGCGGAATCGGCAGCATTGCTACTTGCTGGGTAGTATTGGAGCCCACGCGTTCGTCGCGTGGCGGGATGCCGAAGTATTCGCGATAGCACTTGGAGAAGTGCGGCGTGGACACGAACCCGCACACCGAAGCCACTTCGATAATCGACATCGGTGTCTGCTTGAGTAATTGCCGCGCGCGGATCAGGCGCAGCTTGAGGTAATAGCGTGACGGCGAGCAGTGCAGGTATTTCTGGAACAGCCTCTCCAGCTGACGTCGGGACACGGCGACATACACCGCGAGTTCGTCCAGATCGATCGGCTCCTCCAGGTTGGCTTCCATCAGCGCGACGATTTCCTGCAGCTTCGGCTGGTTGGTGCCAAGCATGTGTTTGAGCGGCACACGTTGGTGATCCTGTTCGTTGCGGATGCGTTCGTAGACGAACATTTCCGAGATCGCGGCGGACAGCTCACGGCCATGATCGCGGCTGATCAGGTGCAGCATCATGTCCAGCGGCGCGGTGCCGCCGGAACTGGTGAAGCGGTTGCGGTCAAGGGTGAACAGGCGCGTACTCATGGCGACGCGGGGGAAAGCTTCCTGCATCGCGGCCAGACATTCCCAGTGCACGCTGCAATCAAAACCGTCCAGCAAGCCCGCGCAGGCCAGTGCCCAGCTGCCGGTGCACACCGCGCCAAGACGACGGGACTGACGCGCCTGGCTCTGCAGCCAGCTGACGTGTTCGCGGGTAACGCTGCGTTGAATGCCGACGCCGCCGCAGACAATCACGGTGTCGAGCACCGGCGCCTTGTGCATCGCGGCGTCCGGGGTGATCTGCAGACCGTCGCTGGCCCAGACCTGGCCGCCGTCAGCGGTCAGCGTAGTCCAGCGATACAGCTCGCGACCCGATAACTGATTCGCCATACGCAGTGGCTCGACCGCTGACGCGAGGGAGATCAATGTGAAGTTGTCCAGCAGCAGGAAGCCGATGGATTGGGGCGCACGGTTCTGGGGTTGGGCCCCGGAGTTGAACGTAGTCATCACACTTCTCCTCACGCGTAAAACGGTTGAAGGCCTCAGCAGAGGCTCTCGTTGTCTCGCCCTCATCTGCGGAGAGCTTGGTCATTGCAACGCAATTGCCATGCCTAAATTTGAATGAGCATTCAACAACTCCCGATAGCGACGTCGCGAAGCGTCTATTCGGGAGCGACACAACGATTCAAATCGCGACCTCGTGACGGCTGAGCCATAAGCGCTGCGGGAGGGATGAGCACTTCCGTAGCACTTGTGTGAACCATCGAATCGGCAGGCGGTCAGGGAGTGTCACCCGATGCACAGAGTGATCGAGCGTCGGTGATGGGCCTTGGATACAGATGGCATCGCGCCAGCTCAAGAGTGAGCGCGCGCCAAAAGGTAGCGGGCTCAGTGGGACGTGTGCGAAAAGCGAGCAGGCGGCGACAGGCGCACCTGCGTTTATCCCGAGACCGGGCGTTACCGACTCAACATTCGACGGCGCTGACCGCCAGCCCGCCTCGCGAAGTCTCTTTGTATTTGTCGTGCATATCGGCGCCGGTGTCGCGCATGGTGCGAATGACCCGGTCCAGCGAAATGAAGTGCTGGCCGTCGCCGCGCAGGGCCATTTGCGCGGCGTTGATGGCTTTCACCGCAGCGATGGCGTTGCGCTCGATGCACGGCACCTGAACCAGTCCGCCCACCGGATCGCAGGTCAGGCCCAGGTTGTGTTCCAGACCGATTTCAGCCGCGTTGCACAGCTGCGCCGGGGTGGCACCCAGGATGTCCGCCAGACCGGCCGCGGCCATGGCGCACGCGGAACCGACCTCGCCCTGGCAGCCCACTTCGGCGCCGGAGATCGACGCGTTCTTTTTGCACAGAATGCCGATAGCCGCCGCGCCCAAAAGGTAATCGACCACGTTGGCTTCGCTGACTTCGTCGCTGAATTTGACGAAGTAATGCAGCACCGCCGGAATGATCCCCGCAGCGCCGTTTGTGGGCGCCGTGACCATGCGCCCCCCGGCGGCATTTTCTTCGTTGACCGCCAGCGCAAACAGGTTGACCCACTCCATCGCGCTTAGCGTCGAGCCGATCACGTTCGGCTTGTTCAGCTCCAGCAGGCTGCGATGCAGACGCGCCGCACGACGACGCACGTTCAGGCCGCCCGGCAGGATGCCTTCGTGCTTCAAACCCAGTTCCACACACGCCTGCATGGCCCGCCAGAGGTGCATGAGCCCGGCGCGGATTTCGTCCTCGCTACGCCAGACTTTCTCGTTTTCCATCATCAGTTGCGATACCCGCAAGCCGTGGGTTTCGCAGAGCATCAACAATTCGTCGGCGCTGGAGAAATCATAGGGCAGCACGGTTTCGTCGCGATCCAGCACGCCACTGGCGGCCTGGGCTTCGTCGACGACAAAACCGCCGCCCACCGAGTAGTAAGTGTCGCGATGAAACTCGCCGTGCTCGTCAGATACGATCAGCGTCATAGCATTGGGGTGGAACGGCAGGTTTTCATCGACGAGCAACATGTCGCGCTGCCAGATAAAAGGGATAGGGTGATCGCCATTGAGTTTCAAGGTGTCGGTTTCACGCAGTTCGGCGATGCGCTGGCCGATCAGCGCAGGATCGATTGCGTCGGGCCATTCGCCCATCAGGCCCATGACCACCGCGCTGTCACTGCCATGGCCGACGCCGGTTGCCGACAGCGAGCCGTAAAGCCGCACTTCAACGCGGTTCACTTGCCCCAGTTGTTCGCGTTCGCGCAGACCCTGAACGAACAGCGCCGCCGCGCGCATGGGGCCGACGGTGTGTGAGCTGGAGGGGCCGATACCGATTTTGAACAGGTCGAACACGCTGATAGCCATTAACCGCAAACCTCCGAAAACAGGGCTCCCGGCGCGCCGCGCGGCCGGCGATGGAGCTGCTACGCTCAAGCAGCAATCCACCGAGATGGCGGCATCATCAGCCTTTTGTTTTGCGGGGCGGCGTCTCACACCGACTCACCCATGCCCACCAACGTCGCCTCTGCTTTTACCGGTGCCTGAGCACGATCGGCTGCCGATTTCGGCACTTTTTGCCGTATCGTCACTCTGCTTTTGTCCCGGGAATCATTCGGCGAGCAGGGAAAAAACCTGTAAGCGACGTCACTGATGCTGGATACGACTCCCTGTGTACTGGATACGACGCCCCCTGTAGGCGTTTGTTTTTCCCTGTTACATGATCGTTGTCGACTCAATCGCCAGACGCAGTGATGGAGCTGTTTTCCCAACTTGACTCGCCGACACCAGAAAACGCATCAGCTGCGGTTGATGCCGAGAAGAAAACACCAAAGGAGTCCGACATGAAAGGTTCACACAGGCTGTTACTGGGCGTTGCGCTGAGTCTTCCCCTCCTGGCCCAGGCTGCAGAGCCTGCCGCTTGCCAGACGGTCAATTTTTCCGATGTGGGCTGGACCGACATCACGGCGACCACCGCCGTCACCAGCGTCGTGCTGCAGTCGTTGGGCTACAAAACCAAAACCACGATGATTTCCGTACCTGTGACCTACAAGTCGCTGGCCGATGGCAAGAACATGGACATCTTCCTCGGCAACTGGATGCCGACCATGGAAAACGACATCAAGGCCTACCGCGACGCCGGCACCGTCGAGACCGTCCGCGCCAACCTCGAAAACGCCAAGTACACCCTCGCCGTTCCCCAGGCCCTGTATGACAAGGGGCTTCACGATTTCGCCGACATCGTCAAATTCAAGAAAGAGCTCGACGGCAAAATCTATGGCATCGAGCCGGGCAACGACGGCAACCGCCTGATCCAGAGCATGATCGACAAAAACGCCTTTGGCCTCAAAGACGCAGGCTTCAAGGTCGTCGAATCGAGCGAAGCGGGGATGCTGTCCCAGGTCGACCGCGCCTCGCGACGCAACACCGACGTGGTGTTCCTGGGCTGGGAACCGCACCCGATGAACACCCGTTTCAAAATCAAATACCTCACCGGCGGCGATGACTTCTTCGGCCCCGACTTCGGTAAAGCCACGGTCTACACCAACGTTCGCAAGGGCTACACCACCGAGTGCAGCAACGTCGGTCAGTTGCTGAAGAACCTGTCGTTCACCTTGCCGATGGAAAGCACGCTGATGGGCAATATCCTCGACGACAAGAAAAAGCCTGAGGTAGCCGCCAAGGCATGGCTGAAAGCCAACCCTCAAGTACTCGACACCTGGCTGGCGGGCGTCACCACCGTGGACGGAAAACCTGGCCTGGAAGCCGCAAAAGCCGAGCTGACGAAGTAACTCGACAGGCAGGCGTGTAACGCCCGCCTGTTGTCCTCTTTTCATCCCGCACGCGGACAACCGACATCATGCTGACTGATCATAAAATCCCTCTGGGCGAGTACATCGCCGGCTTTGTCGAATGGCTGACGCAACACGGCGCCAGCACCTTCGATGCCATTGCTTCGTCACTCGAAACCATGATTCACGGCCTGACCGGCGGCCTGACCTGGTTCAACCCCTTCGTGCTGATCGGCCTGGTTGCCCTGCTCGCTCACTTCATTCAGCGCAAATGGGGCCTGACCGCCTTTGTGATCATTTCCTTTCTGTTGATCCTTAACCTGGGGTACTGGCAGGAAACCATGGAGACCCTGGCGCAGGTGCTGTTCGCCACGGCGGTCTGTGTGGTGATCGGCGTGCCGCTGGGCATCATTGCCGCGCACAAGCCGATGTTTTACACCTGCATGCGCCCTGTGCTCGACCTGATGCAGACGGTGCCCACGTTCGTTTACCTGATCCCGACCCTGACCCTGTTCGGCCTCGGCGTGGTGCCGGGCCTGATTTCGACGGTGGTGTTCGCGATCGCCGCGCCCATCCGCCTGACCTATCTGGGCATCTGTGATGTCCCGCAAGAACTCCTCGACGCCGGCAAAGCCTTCGGCTGCTCGCGCCGTCAACTGCTCTCCCGTATCGAACTGCCCCACGCCATGCCGAGCATCGCGGCCGGCATCACCCAGTGCATCATGCTGTCGCTGTCGATGGTGGTCATCGCCGCGCTGGTGGGCGCTGACGGCTTGGGCAAACCTGTGGTCAACGCACTGAACACTGCTGATATCGCTCTGGGCTTCGAAGCGGGCCTGGCGATCGTATTGCTGGCGATCATGCTCGACCGGATCTGCAAACAACCGGACGCCAAAGTGAGGGCCGACGCATGAGCATCATCAAATTCGATCAGGTTGACGTCGTCTTCTCCAAAGACCCGCGTGAGGCACTCAAGCTGTTGGACCAGGGCCTTACGCGGGCAGAAATCCTCAAGAAAACCGGCCAGATCGTCGGCGTTGAAAAAGCTACGCTGGAGATCAACAAAGGCGAGATCTGCGTGCTGATGGGCCTGTCCGGGTCGGGCAAATCCAGCCTGCTGCGTTGCATCAACGGCCTGAACACCGTCAGCCGCGGCTCGCTGTTCGTCGAGCACGAAGGCAATCAGATCAACATCGCAGCCTGCACCCCTGCCGAGCTGAAAATGATGCGCACCAAGCGCATCGCGATGGTGTTTCAAAAGTTCGCCCTGATGCCTTGGCTGACGGTGCGCGAGAACATCAGTTTTGGTCTGGAAATGCAGGGCCGCCCCGAGAAAGAGCGGCGCGCGCTGGTGGACGAAAAGCTGGAACTGGTCGGCCTGACCCAATGGCGCAACAAGAAGCCGGACGAGCTGTCGGGCGGCATGCAGCAGCGTGTCGGCCTGGCTCGCGCCCTGGCGATGGACGCCGACATTCTGCTGATGGACGAGCCCTTCTCGGCGCTCGATCCGCTGATTCGTCAGGGCTTGCAGGATGAACTGCTGGCGCTGCAGAAGAAGCTGAACAAGACCATCGTCTTCGTGAGCCACGACCTGGACGAAGCGCTCAAGCTCGGCACCCGCATCGCGATCATGAAGGACGGCCGGATCATTCAGTACAGCGTGCCGGAAGAGATCGTGCTCAATCCCGCCGACGAATACGTCCGTACGTTTGTCGCCCACACCAACCCGCTCAACGTGCTGTGCGGTCGCAGCCTGATGCGCCCGATCACCCAGTGCACGCGCATCAACGGTTCTCAGGTCTGTCTGGACCCGAGCGACGACACATGGATTGATCTTACCGATGGCAACGCCATCACCGGCGCCCATCAGCATGGTGCGAGCCTTGATCTGCAAAGCTGGGCACCGGGCCAGTCGGTGGAAACCCTCGACCGCAAACCCACCGTTGTCCACTCCGACATCGGCATGCGCGATGCCCTGCAGATTCGCTACCACACCGGCAACAAGCTGGTGCTGCAGGAGAACAACCAACTGGTCGGCATCCTCGGCGACAGCGAGCTGTACCACGCATTGCTGGGCAAGAATCACGGCTGATAGCAGCTGCAAGCTTCAAGTCTCAAGCTGCAAGAAAAAGGCCGCCAAGCCTCGACTCTTGCGGCTTGGAGCTTAAAGCTTGTGGCTGCCTTTTTGCGACCCCGCTTTTTTGTTGATTGAACGTTCAATTAAAAAGCTTTACAGTGGACGCCGTTTCCAGCCACTCACGTTCACCCTGCACATCAAGGAGCCCCACAGATGCCCAAGGTCGGTATGCAACCCATTCGGCGTCAGCAGTTGATCCAGGCCACCCTGACGGCGGTCGATCAGGTCGGGATGGGCGATGCCAGCATTGCGCTGATCGCCAAACTGGCAGGGGTCTCCAACGGCATCATCAGTCACTACTTTCAGGACAAGAACGGCCTGATCGCAGCGACGATGCGCCACTTGATGAACGCGCTGATCGCCAGCGTCGCCGAGCGGCGCCGGGCATTGAACGACGACAGCCCGCGGGCTCACCTGAAAGTGATCATCGAGGGCAACTTCGATTCCAGTCAGGTCAACGGTCCGGCGATGAAAACCTGGCTCGCCTTCTGGGCAACCAGCATGCATTCGCCCTCGCTGCACAGGCTGCAGCGGATCAACGATCACCGTCTGTATTCCAACCTCTGCTGCCAGTTCCGTCGCGCATTGCCGTTGGATGAAGCACGCAGCGCAGCCCGCGGGCTCGCGGCCTTGATCGACGGCTTATGGCTGCGCGGCGCGCTTTCCGGCGACGCCTTCGACACCGAACAAGCGCAACGGATCGCCTACGAGTACATGGACTTTCAACTGGCAAAAGCGCCGAGCTGAAGCAGCCGGCACCACGACCAAGGCAGCGCACGGCGCACTCGGTCGTCACCCACCCAGACTACTGCGAGGATTTTATGGCCCGTTTCGAACTGCAAAAACTCTACATCGATGGCGGCTACGTAGACGCCAGCAGCAACGCGACTTTCGACGCCATCAACCCGGCCAATGGCGAAGTCCTGGCCCAGGTGCAGCGCGCGACCAAAGAAGACGTCGAACGCGCCGTTGTCAGCGCTGAAAAGGGCCAGAAAATCTGGGCCGCCATGACCGCCATGGAGCGCTCGCGCATTCTGCGTCGTGCTGTCGACATCCTGCGTGAGCGCAACGATGAGCTGGCCGAGCTTGAAACCCTCGACACCGGCAAGGCGATCTCCGAAACCAAATACGTCGACATCGTCACCGGCGCCGACGTGCTGGAGTACTACGCCGGCCTGGTGCCTGCCATCGAAGGCGAGCAGATTCCGCTGCGTGACACCTCATTCGTCTACACCCGCCGCGAGCCGTTGGGCGTCACCGTCGGCATCGGCGCGTGGAACTACCCGATCCAGATCGCCCTGTGGAAGTCCGCCCCTGCGCTGGCAGCCGGCAACGCGATGATCTTCAAGCCAAGCGAAGTCACCTCGCTGACCACGCTGAAACTGGCCGAAATCTACACCGAAGCAGGTGTGCCGGACGGCGTGTTCAACGTGTTGACGGGCGCCGGCAGCGACGTCGGCAGCTGGCTGACCGAGCACCCGCGCATTGAGAAGATCTCGTTCACTGGCGGCGTGCAGACCGGCAAGAAAGTCATGGCCAGCGCGTCGAGCTCGTCGCTCAAGGAAGTGACCATGGAGCTGGGCGGCAAGTCCCCGCTGATCATTTTCGACGACGCCGATCTGGATCGCGCCGCCGACATCGCGATGATGGCCAACTTCTACAGCTCGGGTCAGGTCTGCACCAACGGTACTCGCGTGTTCGTGCCGAGCGCCCTGAAATCTGCCTTCGAAGCGAAAATCCTTGAGCGCGTCAAACGCATCCGCGTCGGCAACCCCCAGGACAACAACATCAACTTCGGCCCGCTGGTGAGCTTCGCGCACATGGAAAACGTGCTCGGCTACATCAACAAGGGCAAGGAAGAAGGCGCGCGCCTGCTAATCGGCGGCGACCGTCTGACCGAGGGCGAGCTGGCCAATGGAGCGTTCGTTGCCCCGACCGTGTTCACCGATTGCACCGATGAGATGACCATCGTCAAAGAGGAAATCTTCGGCCCGGTCATGAGCATCCTCAGCTACGACAGCGAAGAAGAAGTGATCCGCCGCGCCAACGACACCGAGATGGGTCTGGCCGCCGGTATCGTGACCAGGGACCTGAACCGCGCACACCGCGTGATCCATCAACTGGAAGCCGGTATCTGCTGGATCAACGCTTGGGGCGAGTCCGACGCGAAGATGCCGGTCGGTGGCTACAAGCAGTCAGGCGTGGGCCGCGAGAACGGCATCAGCTCGCTGGCGCAGTACACCCGCATCAAGTCTGTGCAGGTCGAGCTGGGCGATTACGCGTCGGTGTTCTAAAGCAGCTTTAAGCGGCAAGCGGCAAGCCTCAAGACAAAGCAACTGCAGTCCTGGTTTGCCGCTCACCCCACCAATCCCGCAGGCGCCGTCTCGCTGCTTGTTCTTGCAGCTTGAGGCTTGACGCTTGCAACTCCCAAGGAGATTTATCTTGGAATACGACTACATCATCATCGGCGCCGGCTCGGCCGGTAACACCCTGGCAGCCCGTCTCACCGAAGACGCAGGCGTCACTGTGCTGTTGCTTGAGGCAGGCGGCCCGGACTATCGCGCCGACTTCCGCACGCAGATGCCGGCCGCGCTTGCGTTCCCGCTGCAGGGCCGTCGCTACAACTGGGCCTACGAGACCGAGCCAGAGCCGCACATGAACAACCGCCGTATGGAATGCGGTCGCGGCAAGGGCCTGGGTGGCTCTTCGCTGATCAACGGCATGTGCTACATCCGCGGCAACGCCATGGACTACGATGGCTGGGCGAAAAACCCGGGCCTGGAAGACTGGTCCTACCTTGATTGCCTGCCGTACTTCCGCAAGGCAGAAACCCGCGATATCGGCCCGAACGACTACCACGGCGGCGAAGGCCCGGTCAGCGTCACCACGCCCAAGGCCGGCAACAATCCGCTGTTCGCCGCGATGGTTGAAGCAGGCGTGCAAGCCGGTTATCCGCGCACCGACGACCTCAACGGTTATCAGCAGGAAGGTTTCGGCCCGATGGACCGTACCGTCACGCCGTTCGGCCGTCGCGCCAGCACCGCCCGTGGCTATCTGGACGAAGCGAAGAAGCGCTCGACCCTGACCATCGTCACTCACGCGCTGACAGACCGGATTCTGTTCGACAAGAAGCGCGCCGTCGGCGTGGCCTACCTGGTTGGCGACAGCGACACCCGCATTGAAGCGCGCGCTCGCAAGGAAGTCCTGCTGTGTGGCGGCGCCATTGCTTCGCCGCAGATCCTGCAGCGTTCCGGCGTCGGCCCCGCCGCGCTGCTGAAGAAGCTCGACATTCCGGTCGTTCATGATCTGCCGGGCGTTGGCGAGAACCTGCAAGACCACCTGGAAATGTATTTGCAGTACGCCTGCAAGGAGCCGGTCTCGCTGTACCCGTCGCTGCTGTGGTGGAACCAGCCGGCCATCGGCGCCGAGTGGATGTTCCTCGGCAAAGGGATCGGCGCCAGCAATCAGTTCGAAGCAGGCGGTTTCATTCGTTCGCGCGAGGAATTCGAGTGGCCGAATATTCAGTACCACTTCCTGCCGGTCGCGATTAACTACAACGGCAGCAAGGGCGTGCAGGAGCACGGTTTCCAGGCGCACGTGGGTTCGATGCGTTCGCCAAGCCGTGGTCGCGTGCAGGTGAAGTCGAAGAACCCGCGCGAGTACCCGAGCATTCTTTTCAACTACATGGCGTCCGAGCAGGACTGGCAAGAATTCCGCGATGGCATTCGTCTGACCCGCGAAATCATGCAGCAGCCGGCGCTGGACCAATACCGTGGCCGCGAAATCAGCCCGGGAATCGACGTGCAAAGCGACGAGCAGCTGGACACGTTCATCCGTGAGCACGCCGAGACGGCGTATCACCCGTCCTGCTCGTGCAAAATGGGCACCGATGAAATGGCGGTCGTTGACGGTCAGGGCCGTGTGCACGGGATGGAAGGGCTGCGTGTGGTGGATGCGTCGATCATGCCGCTGATCACCACCGGCAACCTCAACGCGCCAACGATCATGATGGCCGAGAAGATTGCCGACAAGATCCGCGGCCGCGCCCCGCTGCCGCGTAGCACCGCCGATTACTACGTCGCAGGCGACGCGCCAGTGCGTGGCAAGCCGATGCGTGAAGTGGGCCCGTTGGCGCAGTAATCACCGCCGTTACTGCAGGAGGCTCCCCGGGGGTGCTGTGCAATCGTCCAGCACACCCGGTCCATGTGGGAGCGAGCTTGCTCGCGAAGAAGGCATCTCAGCCGCTGAAGATTCAGTGGATGTGCCGACCTCTTCGCGAGCAAGCTCACTCCCACAGTCCATTTGCCAGCAGATACATCTGCCGCGCCGATGTGTCAGTGGGACCGGCTTCAGCCGGGAAGAGGCCAGTGGCTACACCCTAGATTTTGCGGTGTGACACCTGGCGCATTCCCGGCTAAAGCCGGTCCCACAATGGCGCGTTGTCCTTCCCTCCCCCGCTGCAGTGATCATCCGCGCTATGATTCGGGCCGTTGCCTGTCCGAATCGTCAAGGAGCCTTCCTGCATGTTCGACTTTTCCGCTCAGCTCAAGCAGCGGTTCGCCGCCCTGCAGAGCAGCGCCCCGTTTTTTTCCCTGCGTTATGTCAAACAGACCAGCCAGCATCTGTCGGTGCGCAAGAACGTCGCCGAGCCGCCACAGCTCAGCATCGACGAGGGCGCGATGCTGACCGTGCGTGTCAATGGTGTCGAAGCCTACGCGGCCACCAACGACCTCTCCCAGCGCGGACTTCAAACGGCGCTGGAACAGGCGGAAACTCAAGCGCGGCAACTGGCCCCGCATTCGCTCCTTGACCTGCGCGACCATGCTGTCGCCACCGCCCACGCCGATTACCTTTCGCCCAATCTGCAACATGCGTTTCCATCGCTCAGTGATTGCTACGCCCTGCTCAATGCCGAATCGGCGTCGGTGCCGAGGGACGAACGTCTGGTCAACTGGCAGGTGAGCCTGGGGCTTGAGAACGTCGAGCAGATTTACCTGAACAACTTCGGTGCCGAAATCCGTCAGGCCCAGCGCTTCGTCTTCCCTGGTCTGACCGTCACGGCCTACGACGGGCAGGATAGCCAGACCCGCAGCCTCGGCCGCGAGAATTTCGGCCAGCAAGGCGGCGCGGAAGTCATCGCGTCGTGCGGGATCATCGGTGCGGCGGTCAACGTCGCCGATCAGGCGCTGCAACTGGTCATGGCGCCGAACACGCCCTTCGGCCCGCGTGATCTGCTGCTGACGCCCGACCAGATGACCCTGCAAATCCACGAATCCATCGGCCACCCGCTGGAGCTGGACCGCATCCTCGGCGATGAGCGCAACTACGCAGGGACCAGCTTCGTCAAAGCCAGCGACTTCGGCAGCCTGCAATACGGCTCAAGCCTGCTCAACGTGACCTTTGATCCTGAAATCCCCGAGCAACTGGCGAGCTACAGCTTTGATGACGACGGCACGCCGGCGAGCAAGCAATTCCTGATCAAGGATGGCTTACTGGTAAGGCCTCTGGGCGGCGCGCTGTCGCAATACCGCAGCGGCATGGAAGGCGTCGCCAACAGCCGCGCGTCCAGCTGGAACCGCGCGCCCATCGACCGCATGGCCAACCTCAATATCGAGCCAGGCGACAAGTCGATGGCGCAGCTCATTGGCGGCATCGAGCACGGTATTTTGATGAGCACCAACCGCTCGTGGTCGATCGACGATGCGCGCAACAAATTCCAGTTCGGCTGCGAGTGGGGCCAGTTGATCGAGAACGGCGAGCTCAAGGGCGTGGTGAAAAACCCGAACTACCGCGCGATCTCCGCCCAGTTCTGGCGCAACCTCAGCGCGGTCGGCGACGCCAGCACCTTCAAGGTCCTCGGCACGCCCAACTGCGGCAAAGGCGAACCCAATCAAGTGATCCGCGTGGGGCACGCCTCGCCCGCTTGCGTGTTCGCGGGCGTTGATGTTTTCGGAGGTGACGCATGATGTCCCATCAAGCGCAATTCAAGGCCCTGGCACAATGGCTGCACGGCGCGGTCATCGCCGACGAGCGTTACACCTTGAGCTACGACGCCGAAGCGTCGGACTTCATCCGTTTCAACCACGCCAAGGTGCGTCAGGCCGGCCACGTGCAGCAAGCCAGCGTGACCTTCAAGCTGATCGCCGCAGGCCGCCACGCCAACCTGAGCCTTACGCTGTCGGGCGATGGCGAGGTGGATCAACAACGCCTGAGCGACGCCCTGCTTCAACTGCGCGAGACCCTGACGCTGCTGCCGGAAGACCCTTATCTGCAACTGAACGAAGAGGCCTGGCAGAGCAGCAACGTGCAAGAGACGCCGTTGCCAGACAGTGCACATGTGGTCGAGCAGATCGCGCAACTGGGCGAAGGGCTGGATCTGGTCGGCATCTACGCGGCCGGTCCGATTTATCGCGGCTTCGCCAGTTCAAGCGGTGCGCTGGGCTGGCACCAGGCCAACAGCTTCAATTTCGACTGGAGCCTGTTCCACGAGAACGGGCAGGCGGTGAAAGCCAACTACGCCGGGCACACGTGGACCGACGACGGTTTTGCGCGGCGCTTCGCCCTGGCCCGTGAGCAACTGGCGTTTCTTGGCCGCCCGGCGCACGCCCTCGCCCCCGGGCAATACCGCGCTTACCTGGCGCCTGCCGCGCTGGAAGAAGTCATCGGTATGCTGTGCTGGGGAGGTTTCTCTGCACAGTCGCTGGCCGACAAGACCAGTCCCTTGCAGCGGCTGTACGACGGCCACGCCACGCTGAATCCGTTGGTGAGTTTGAGCGAGCAGGTCAGCGGCTCGTTGTCCCCTGCGTTTTCCGGTGAAGGTTATCCGCGCATGGACCTGTCACTGGTGGCCGGGGGCGTGGCCCGGGATCGCATGATCGACTCGCGCAGCGCCGCCGAATACGGCCTTGTCGCCAACGGCGCAGGCTGGGGCGAGTCACCGAGCGCGCTGAGCATGGACGGCGGTTCACTGGCGCTGGATGAAGTGTTGAAAGCGCTGGGCACGGGCCTGTACATCAGCAACCTGTGGTACCTGAATTTCTCGGACCGCACCGCCGGGCGCATCACCGGGATGACCCGCTTCGCCACGTTCTGGGTCGAAGACGGGCAGATCAAGGCGCCGGTCAACACCATGCGCTTCGACGACAGTATCTTCAGCCTGCTGGGCACGGCACTGGAACAACTGACCACAGAAAGGGAACTCCTGCTGTCGACGAGCACCTACAGTCAGCGCCAGACCGCCTCGAGTCTGCTGCCCGGCGCGCTGCTGAGCGGGTTGACGCTGACGCTGTAATGCATCGGGCTGTCTGGCTGCTGGCGGGCAGCCACTGAGTTCTGTGTGTGGGAGCGAGCTTGCTCGCGAATGTTGGCAATCAGGCCGCCGAGATGGGGCGGTTGTCAGGGCCTCTTCGTGAGCAAGCTCACTCCCACAAGGACCGCGCTTCAGCAGTGAGAGCGTCTACCGGGGCCGTGCTCCCAGCAGTTACATCTGACAATTAATTGGCCTGTTTCCCGCAACCATAAGGACCCTCGATCCACATGCCGACCTCTACCCCGCAGCTGGACGCCCGCACCCTGCGCTGGATGCCATGGGTCATCGCCATCGCCTTCTTCATGCAAAGCCTGGACGGCACGATCCTTAACACCGCGCTGCCATCCATGGCCGGCTCGCTGGCGGAAAACCCGCTGCGTATGCAGTCGGTGATCATCGCTTACATGCTGACCATCGCCCTGCTGATTCCGGCGTCGGGCTGGATTTCCGACCGCTTCGGCATCAAGCGCATCTTTTTCAGCGCCATCCTGCTGTTCAGCTTTGGCTCGTTGCTGTGCGCGGTGTCCAACTCCCTCGGCATGCTAGTCGGCGCACGGGTGATTCAGGGCCTCGGCGGTGCGTTGATGATGCCGGTCGGCCGGCTCATCGTGTTGCGCGCCTACCCCCGGACCGAGCTGGTTCGCACTCTGAGTTTCATCACCATGCCCGCCCTGCTTGGCCCGCTGATGGGCCCGACAGTCGGCGGCTGGCTGGTGGAATACCTGAGCTGGCACTGGATCTTCCTGATCAACCTGCCGGTGGGGATTCTCGGGTGCTTCGCAGTGCGCAAGTTCATCCCCGATCTTCAGGGTGGCGGACGTACGCGTTTTGATCTGGTGGGGTTCGGCTTGTTCGGCGCGTCGATGGTGCTGATCACCATTGCAATGGAAGGTCTCGGTGAACTGGACCTGCCGCACTTGCGGGTGGTGATGTTGCTGTTCGGCGGCATGGCCTGTCTCGCCGCGTACTGGTTACGCGCCAGTCACGTAGAAGCGCCGTTGTTCTCCGCTCAGCTGTTCAAAACTCGTAGCTTTGCGGTGGGCATCATGGGCAATCTGTTTGCCCGACTGGGCAGCGGCGCCCTGCCCTTCCTGCTACCGCTGATGTTGCAAGTCGCCCTGGGTTACTCGCCTTCACATGCGGGCATGAGCATGATTCCCCTGGCGCTCGCGGCGATGTTCGCCAAGCCGCTGGCGACCAAAGCCATTGAGCGACTGGGGTATCGCATCGTGCTGACCGGCAACACGATGCTGCTGGGCATTTTGCTGGCGAGCATGGCGCTGGTCACTGCCGACACGCCGTACTGGCTGCTGCTGGTTCATCTGGCGTTTCTGGGAGGGGTCAACTCGCTGCAGTTCTCGGCGATGAACGCAGTGACGCTGATCGATCTCGATGACGCCAGTGCCGCCAGCGGCAACAGCTTGCTGTCGGTGGTCGCGCAGTTGTCGTTGAGTCTCGGCGTCGCCTGCGCGGCCGCGTTGCTGGGCGGATTCAGCGACGATGTGGCAACGGGGGAAGTCAGCGACGTGCTCGGTGCGTTCCAGCTGACCTTCCTGTGTGTCGGCGTGCTGGCGATGCTGGCAGCGTCGATCTTCCTGCAACTGTCGCCACGCATGGCCCCCGAGGCACCGGCGCGCAAACCACAACCGGAGCCCGAGATCGAGGCGTGATGCACTCACCATTTATCGCGCGCAGCCCCAAGGCAGGGGCTGCGACCTGATACACTGCGCGACATTTTGTTTTGCAGGCCCGTCCCGTGACTAACACCGCTTTTAACTCACTGCCCCTTTCCGCCGCCATGCTGGCTAACCTGGAGTCCCTTGGTTATGCCGAGATGACGCCGATTCAGGCGCAGAGCCTGCCGGTGATCGTCAAAGGGATGGACCTGATCGCCCAGGCCAAGACGGGCTCTGGCAAGACCGCTGCATTCGGCATCGGCCTGCTCAATCCGATCAATCCGCGTTACTTCGGCTGCCAGGCGCTGGTGCTCTGCCCCACCCGTGAGCTGGCCGATCAGGTGGCCAAGGAAATCCGTCGTCTGGCGCGTTCCGAAGACAACATCAAGGTGCTGACCCTCTGCGGCGGCGTGTCTTTCGGCCCGCAAATCGGCTCGCTGGAGCACGGGGCACACATCATCGTCGGCACGCCAGGGCGCATTCAGCAGCATCTGCGCAAGGGTTCGCTGGTGCTGGACGGCCTGAACACGCTGGTGCTGGACGAAGCCGACCGCATGCTCGACATGGGTTTCTACGACGCCATCGCCGACATCATCGAGCAGACGCCCAAGCGTCGCCAAACCCTGTTGTTTTCCGCTACCTATCCGGTCGGCATCAAGCAGCTGGCCTCGAAATTCATGCGTGACCCGCAGACCGTCAAGGTTGAAGCGCTCCACGCCGACAGCCAGATCGAGCAGATCTTCTACGAAATCGCCCCCGAGCAACGCCTCGAAGCGGTGGTCCGCGTGCTCGATCATTTCCGTCCGCAGTCCTGCGTGGCGTTCTGTTTCACCAAGCAGCAGGTCCAGGAAGTGGTCGATCACCTGACCGCCAAGGGCATGTCTGCCGTCGGCCTGCATGGCGATCTGGAGCAGCGCGACCGCGATCAGGTCCTGGCGATGTTCGCCAACCGCAGCACCTCGGTGCTGGTGGCCACTGACGTCGCTGCGCGCGGTCTGGACATCGATGGTCTGGACATGGTGCTCAACGTCGAGCTGGCGCGGGATTCGGAAATCCACATTCACCGTGTCGGCCGTACCGGTCGTGCGGGTGAGACCGGCATCGCCGTCAGCCTCGTTGCTCCCGGCGAAAGCCAGCGCGCCCGCGCCGTTGAAGAACTGCAGAAAGCGCCGCTCAACTGGCAGCAATACGACCAGCTCGAGCGCAAGGAAGGCGGCAAGCTGCTGCCACCGATGACGACGCTGTGCATCGGTTCCGGCCGCAAAGACAAGCTGCGCCCTGGCGACATTCTGGGCGCGCTGACGGGCGAAGCAGGCATTCCCGGCACTCAGGTCGGCAAGATCGCGATCTTTGATTTCCAAGCCTACGTCGCCGTTGAACGCAGCATGGCCAAACAGGCGCTGGAGCGTTTGAACAACGGCAAGATCAAGGGCAAGTCGTTGCGCGTGCGGATTCTTTAATCCACCCAGTAGCGCGTCGCCCCCTGATCGCGAGCAAGCTCACTCCTACAAGGCCGCGCAACCCCTGTAAGAGTGAGCTGATCGTTCCCACGCTCTGCGTAGTAACGCCGGGCCAGGCGCTCTGTGCCCTAGGGTGACGCCGAGCGTCACGGTATACATACCAACGCAGAGCGTTGGCACGATCTTCTTCCCGATATTCCGAGGACACCGCTTTGCCCGTTACTGACGTTGTGATCATCGGCGCCGGCGCCGCAGGTTTGATGTGTGCATTCACGGCGGCCCAGCGCGGGCGCAAGGTCATGCTGATCGATCACGCCAACAAGCCGGGCAAGAAAATCCTCATGTCGGGGGGCGGTCGCTGCAACTTCACCAACATGTACACCGAGCCTGCCAACTTCCTCTCGCAGAACCCGCACTTCTGCAAGTCAGCGCTGGCCCGCTACACCCAGTGGGATTTCATCGAGCTGGTGGGCAAGCACGGCGTGCCATACCACGAGAAGAAGCTCGGCCAACTGTTCTGCGACAACAAGTCCAGCGACATCCTCGACCTGCTGCTTGCCGAATGCGACGCCGCCGGCGTGAGCCTGCACATGGACACCTCGGTGCAGAGCATCGAGAAAACCGAAACTGGTTACCTGCTGAAAACCACCCTGGGTGAACTGCGCTGCGAGTCGCTGGTGATCGCCACAGGCGGGCTGTCGATTCCGACGCTGGGCGCTACCGGATTCGGTTATCAGGTCGGCAAGCAGTTCGGCCACACCCTTTTGCCCACCCGGGCGGGCCTGGTGCCGTTCACCATCACCGATCAATTGAAAGAGCTGTGCACCGAGCTGACCGGCACGTCGGTCGATTGCCTGGTGAGCTGCAACGACGTCAGCTTTCGCGAGAACATCCTGTTCACCCACCGCGGTTTGAGCGGGCCGGCCATTCTGCAGATTTCGTCATTCTGGCAGCCGGGCGACACGGTCGAAATCAACCTGATGCCCGACCACGACGCCCACAACTGGCTGACCGAGCAACAGTCTGAACGCCCGAACAGCGAGCTGAAGACGCTGCTCGGCGAGATTTTCACCAAGAAAATGGCCAACCTGATTGCCGAGCAATGGTTTGTGTCCAAGCCAATGAAGCAGTACACCCACGCTGAACTGGCCGACATCGCCACCAGACTGGCGAGCTGGCAAGTGGTACCGGCGGGCACCGAAGGGTATCGCACCGCGGAAGTGACACTGGGCGGCATCGACACCCGCGAGGTGTCGTCGAAGACCATGGAATCCCTGAAATCACCGGGGCTGTATTTTGTCGGTGAGGTGCTGGATGTCAGCGGGCATCTAGGCGGCTTCAACTTCCAGTGGGCCTGGGCATCGGCATATGCGGCGGCGCAGTTCGTCTGAGCAGTCGTTGCGAGCAAGCCCACAACGTCACAGACGCACGCGATCTCTGTAGGAGCAATCGGAGTTTACGACGGTCGCGAAGAGGCCGGGTCAGGCAATACACATTCAGTGCCTGACCTTGCGCCTTCGCGACCGTCGTTACCTCCGATTGCTCCTACAATGGCGTGTCGCAAATGAGAGAGGCACCCTTGAGGTCAAGGTGCGTCTTGAGGTATTGGCATCCGCCCCGGAATAAATTTTGCTAACCGGATGTACAGGGCGCATCCGGCGCTGTACATATCCCTCAGCAAAATCAATCGCGAACAAGGCCGTCAGCGTTCATGGCATCGACATCGTTGCGCAACACATTCCGCCGTCTTTGGGCGCTGGACAAGTTTTCCTACAGCGTGCGGGTTTTCATCGCGCTGACCGGCAGCATGGCGCTGTGCTGGTACCAGAACGAGATGTCCCAGTTGATCCCGCTGTTCCTCGGGATTATCGCCAGTGCCCTGTCGGAAACCGATGACAGCTGGCAAGGCCGCCTCAATGCGCTGGCCGTGACGCTGGTGTGTTTCAGCATCGCGGCGTTGTCCGTGGAGTTGCTCTTCCCCTACCCCGTGGTGTTCATCTGCGCGTTTGCCTTTGCGGCGTTCTGCCTGACGATGCTCGGCGCCCTGGGCGAGCGCTATGGCGCCATTGCCTACGCAACGCTGATTCTGTCGGTCTATACCATGATTGGGGTCGATCAGCGCGGCGGTGAAGTCACCGATTTCTGGCACGAACCCATGCTGCTGGTCGCCGGCGCGGCGTGGTACGGCCTGCTGTCGGTGCTGTGGCAGATGCTGTTTTCCAACCAGCCGGTGCAGCAGGCGCTGGCCCGACTGTTTCGCGAGCTGGGCCTGTACCTGAAGCTCAAATCAGAGCTGTTCGAGCCGATCCGCACTCTGGACATCGAAGCCAAGCGCCTGGAGCTTGCCAAGCAGAACGGCAAGGTCGTCGGCGCGCTCAACGTCACCAAGGAAATCATCCTCAACCGCGTCGGCAGCGGTCGTCCCGGCTCGAAGGTCAGTCGTTACCTGAAACTGTACTTCCTGGCTCAGGACATCCACGAGCGCGCCAGTTCATCGCACTATCCCTACAACTCCCTGGCCGAGGCGTTCTTCCACAGCGATGTGCTGTTTCGCTGCCAGCGCCTGCTGCGCCAGCAAGGTCGCGCCTGCCGTGACCTGTCGGCGTCGATCCAGCTGCGCCAGCCGTTCATCTATGACGACAGCTTCGCCCACGCGCTGAACGATCTGCGTGCGTCCCTCGAGCACCTGCGCATCCAGAGCAACCCGGCGTGGCGCGGGCTGCTGCGTTCGCTGCGGGCACTGGCCAATAACCTCGGCACCCTCGACCGGCTGCTCAGCGATGCGAGCAACCCCGACGCCCTGGCCGACGCCACCGACAGCAGCCTGCTCGACCGCTCGCCGCGCAACCTCAAAGACGTCTGGACGCGCCTGCGTCTGCAACTGACGCCGACCTCGCTGTTGTTCCGTCACGCCCTGCGCCTGCCGTTGGCGCTGGTCATCGGCTACATCATGGTTCATCTAATCCACCCGTCCCAGGGGTACTGGATCATCCTCACCACGGTGTTCGTCTGCCAGCCAAGCTACGGAGCCACCCGGCGCAAACTCGGGCAGCGCATCATCGGCACGGCCATTGGCCTGACGGCGGGCTGGATTCTGTTTGACCTGATCACCACGCCCGTCCTGCAATCGATGTGCGCGGTGCTGGCCGGCGTGGTGTTCTTCGTCAACCGCACCACGCGCTACACGCTGTCGACGGCGGCGATCACGGTGATGATTCTGTTCTGCTTCAATCAGGTCGGAGACGGTTACGGCGTGTTCCTGCCGCGCCTGCTGGACACGCTGCTGGGCAGCCTGATCGCCGGCCTGGCGGTGTTCCTGTTCCTGCCGGACTGGCAAGGTCGCCGGCTGAACAAGGTCCTGGCCAACACGCTGTCGTGCAACAGCATTTACCTGCGCCAGATCATGCAGCAATACGCGAACGGCAAGAGCGACGATCTGGCCTATCGACTGGCCCGCCGCAACGCCCACAACGCTGACGCTGCGCTGTCCACCACACTGGCCAACATGCTCATGGAGCCCGGACATTTCCGCAAAGAGGCCGACGTGGGCTTCCGTTTTCTGGTGCTGTCACACACGCTGCTCAGTTACCTGTCGGGCCTGGGCGCGCACCGGGAGACCCCGCTGCCGCCCGAAGTGCGAGAGCAACTGATCGAAGGCGCCGGTGCCAGCCTTGCCGCGAGCATCGACGAAATCGCCCGGAGCCTGGCGATGCGTGAACCGGTGGCCGTGCAAAGCGATACCGAGGAAGCGCTGGCAACCAGCCTGGAACAGATGCCGGAAGAAATCGATGAAGGCCAACGGTTGGTGCAAACCCAACTGGCGCTGATCTGCCGTCAACTGGGCCCGTTGCGCACGCTGGCAGCGCACTTGATCAAAGAGCCGGTCAAGGAGCCCCAGATCACAGACCGTGTAGTTTGATGAGCTTGTCGTAGGTACCGTCGGCTTTCATGTCAGCGATGGCCTTGTCGAAATCCAGAACGATCTGCTGATGATCCGCCCGCTTGACGCTGACCAGCATGTGCAGACTGTTTTCGCTCAGTGACTTGGGCAGAAATTCAACGCTGGCCTGTACGTCAGCCGGCTCGCGATTGAGGGCGAAGCGCGCCGCGTACTCGTCTTCCACCGTCAAGTCGACCCTGCCCGCCGCGAGCATCCTGGCAGCGGTCGAGAAATTCGCAACCGGCACCTTCTTCAGCTCGGCATCGGCGTCGAATTCGGGCGAATAGGCGTAGCCGCGCACGACGGCAATGGAATAGCCGTGCAGCTGCGACAGGCTCTGAAAGTCGATGGCGGCTTCTTTGCGTTTCAGGAAACGCAGGCGGTTAATCAGGTATGGCGCAGAGAAAACCCCAATGCGCGTGCGGTCTTCGCTGTACCAGGCGTTGATGACGATGTCATACCGCCCTTCGCTCAGCCCGTGAATCGCCCGCGCCCAGGGGACCTGCTCGTATTCGGTGTCATAACCGGCGCGGCCCAGGGCCGTGCGAATCACGTCAGTGGAAAGCCCGTCGTGCAGCAATGACACGTCGGAATAAGGTGCCCACGCATCGCCGGCGAGACGCAATGTCTGCGCGACCGCGCCTTGGGCTATCAGCATCATTCCCAACAGCCCTGCGGCGCACAGCAAACGCGACATGCTCAGCTTCCTTGTGGCAACTGGCCTTCAGTGAAGACGCATTTTGCGCATTGCACAACTCATAACACTGCGATGTTGTGCTGCAGTTCAACAAAATGACGCGCCGTTGATTGAATCAGTGCCGAGCCCTGCTCGCCGCGAATTTGGGCTTGCGCCGATATGCGTTTAGTATCCGGCATCCACTTCTTCTCGCAGGCCGGCGTCATGTCTATCAACTGGATTTGCAAACACCATACCGACCTTGGAAAAGAGCAGTTGTACGCCATTCTGCAACTGAGGGCGCAGGTGTTCGTGGTGGAGCAGAAATGCTGGTATCTGGACGTCGATGGCCAGGATTTGCTGGGCGATACCTGCCATCTCATGGCCTGGCAAAATGACCAGCTGGTTGCCTACCTGCGCCTGCTGGACCCGATTCAGCAGAACGGTGACGTGACCATTGGCCGGGTGGTGACTGCACCCTCCATGCGCAACAAGGGCATGGGCCATGAATTGATGGTCCAGGCGCTGAAACACGCAGAACTCCAGTGGCCGGACCAGCCGATATTTCTCTCGGCCCAGGCGCACTTGCAGGGTTATTACAGCCGTTACGGCTTCAATCCGGTGGGCGAGGTGTATGTCGAGGACGGTATTCCGCACATCAGCATGCGTCGCGACCTGGACTGACTCCATCTCAGGGACGCCGATGTCCCTCGCAGGACCGGCTTTAGCCGGGAAGCTCTTGAATCAACGCCCCTGACACGACGTCACGGATACCCCAGCACCGTCTTGATGGTTTGCAGATTGCCGTCGATCCAGCGGCGGTCAATCGCGCCCCAGTCACGGATCCGGTAACCGCCGGCATGATTGCGCGCGCCATCGAGCTGTTCGAACTCACAGACAATATCCAGATCGGCCAGCGCCGCGATGGTGTCCTGAGCGGTGCGACGGGGCATGCCGGTGACATCAGTCAGGGCCGGTACGCTGCTGGCGACGCCACTGTCGATCAGATACGCCACATACAGGCGGCGATAGAAACTGCTCTTGGTCTTGCTGACTTCCATCGAAACTTCCTTGAAATGCGTTAACGCCTGATCAGCGCCCGGCTGTCTGCATGTCCCGCCAGGTCAGGTAGATGCGCAGGTCGAATTCCAGCTGGTGATAGCCGGGCTGCATGTGCTCGCACAACTGATAGAACGCCTTGTTGTGGTCTGACTCTTTGAAATGCGCCAGTTCGTGGACCACGATCATCTTCAGAAACTGCGGCGCGGCGTCCTTGAACAACGCCGCCACGCGGATTTCCTTCTTGGATTTGAGCTTGCCGCCCTGCACCCGCGACACCGTAGTGTGCAGGCCCAGTGCGCGATGGGTCAGGTCCAGGCGGTTGTCGAACAGCACTTTGTCGATGTTCGGCGCGTTGCGCAGGTATTCCTGTTTGAGCGCCAGCGCGTAGGCGTACAGCGCTTTGTCGCTCTGGATTTCGTGGCGATCCGGATAGCGCTGCTGCAGATAATCCGTCAGCCGGTCCTGCGAGATGAGCTGCCGAACATGATCCTGTAGACCCTCGGGGTAGGCCTGCAGGTATTTGAGCGGCATGGGCGTGGTGGCAGTCATGGTCGGATCGGGTCGCGGGAAAAACGCGAGTCTACCGCGTCAGTCCTGCCCGAGCAGCTGTAACGCGACCGGCAGATCGACCGGCTCGACAAAACGCTCGGCCTCCAATGGCGGCATCGGATGGGCAATCAGGAAGCCCTGAATGATCTGACAGCCGTTGTCGACCAGCCACTCATATTGCTCGTAGGTCTCGACGCCCTCGGCAATCACCTCGATATCGAGCATGCGACACAGGTCAATAATGCTGCGCGCGACAGCAAGATCCCGGGACGATCCCAGCATGCCGCCAATGAAGTGGCGATCAAGTTTCAGGGTGTCCAGATCAAGATTGCGCAGGTGGGCAAGGGAGCTGTCGCCTGCACCGAAATCGTCCAGCGACACGCGCACGCCAATGTTATGCAAATCCTGCAGCTGCTTGCGGCTGTGCACCAGGTTGTGAACCAGCGAAGGCTCGGTGATCTCGACTTCCAGTTGCCGGGGTTTCAGGCCATGCAGCTGCATGGCGCGCTGCAGCTCGGCCGCCAGATTCGGCAGGCTGAATTGCGCAGGACTCACGCTGACGCTCATCACCAGATCGTCCGGGAATACGTCGCTCCAGCGCTGGCGCTGGGCCGCACCCTGTTCGAAAATCCAGCTGCCGAGTTTGTTGATCAGGCGCGTTTCTTCCAGCAGCGGAATAAACACCCCTGACGGCACATCGCCCGCGTCCGGATGATGCCACCGCAGCAGCGCCTCGAAGCCCCGTGTCTTGCCGGTGACCACGTTGACCTGTGGCTGGTAGACCATGGAAAAGTCTTTGCCATCGATCGCCGTGCGCACGCTCTCTTCGAGCATCAGACGGGAGCGTGCGCGGCCATTCATGTACTGATCGAAGAAACGGTACTGCTGACGCCCTGCGCGCTTGGCTTCGTACATCGCGATGTCTGCCGCGCGCAGCAGGCCATCCAGATTGGTGCCGCAGTCCGGGTAGACCGCGATGCCGATACTCGCCCCCAACGTGGCTTCGACCCCGTCAATCATGCGGCGGGCAGACACCCTCTCGATCAGCTTTTCGGCGACCTTCGCGGCGTGTTCGGGGAAGTCCAGCCCGTCGATGACCACTACGAACTCATCGCCACCCATGCGCGCGAGCACATCGTAAGGGCGCAGGCAGTCTTTCAGTTGCGCACCGACCCACTGCAACACCTGATCGCCGGCGTCGTGGCCCAGGGAGTCATTCACATCCTTGAAGCCGTCGAGGTCCAGGTACAACACCACCAGATACTTGCCCGCGTGTTCGTTGCGCAGCAGCATGCCTTCGACCGTCTGATAGAAGCCGCGGCGGTTGAGCAGACCGGTGAGGGAGTCAGTCACGGCCTGATGTTCCAACTGACGATAGAGGTCACGCACCACCGACATGTCGAGCACGCTGAGCACCATGGCGCGCTGTTCGGCAGGCAGCGGCGCGCAAGACAACGCGACCGGCACCTGTCGGCCCTCGGGCGTTCGCAGCACGGCGTCGTGGACGCGGTAGGTGTCGGCACGGCGATAGTGGTGATAAAAACCGGAATCGGCCCATTCGCCGACACTGGGTTCGTGCAGGTAGGCGCACAACCCGGTGCCACGCAGCTCGCCATCGGTCATGCCCAGCAAGCGGCAGATCGCCGGATTGGCGAAGCTGATGACCCCATCTTCGGTGACGACAAGAATGCCTTCGGCCACATTTGCCAGCACCGAGGCGTTGAATGCCCGCGCCGACTCCAGTTCGCGGCTCAGCTTTTGCAGAGCACGCCGATTGTGCTGTTGCTCCAGCAGCGCCTGAACCTTGGGCCTGAGAATATTCGGGTCGAAGGGCTTGAACAGGTAATCGACTGCGCCGCTGGCATAGCCCCTGTGGACAGAGTCGCGAGATTGTTCGTTGGCGGTGAGGAATATGATCGGCGTCAATCGCGTTCGCAGACTGCCACGCATAAGGCGGGCGACTTCAAAGCCATCCATGTCCGGCATCTGCACATCAAGCAGCACCAGATCGACATCTCGGTCCAGCAAAATACTCAACGCTTCCATGCCCGAGGCGGCGGTGATGATTTCCCGGTCCTGTCGCTGCAGGACAGCGCACATGGTCACCAGGTTTTCG
Organism: Pseudomonas graminis; assembly: GCF_013201545.1. Classification (NCBI taxonomy): domain Bacteria; kingdom Pseudomonadati; phylum Pseudomonadota; class Gammaproteobacteria; order Pseudomonadales; family Pseudomonadaceae; genus Pseudomonas; species Pseudomonas graminis. The sequence goes on along the minus strand of NZ_CP053746.1, from coordinate 2,133,465 downwards.
GGGTAATCATCAACAACCAACAAAACGGATTTGCCACTTAATGGCGGGGACTGCACGCATTCCATGCTGCTACTCATCATTCACTTTACTGCCCGGGGGACGGCCCCGCCGATGGACTGATTGGCCATTACTCTAGCTTCGATTGGGGAAAAGAGAAGGCAGGCATAAGTAGCGCCCTCCAAAAAGTGCCATCCAACCGACTAACGGTAACCCCCCTTGACGTCAGCCCCACCCTGCGCTGGAGCAAAAGTAGCGGCACTTTGACGTCAACCGTTCGACGGAATCGCATTAACAAACGCAGCGGTGAACCGTATAAAAAGCGCCCCTTAACCCCTTGCGCCCGCGACTTTGCTGGCAATGAGACATACCGGACGACTAGACATGATTGATTTGGGAACGTGGAATCTGAGCATTCCAGTGGGCTCGCCCCCCGCCACGATCGAAACGCAGCAACTGCTTAAAGGTTACGACAGCAAGTATTTCAAGTCCGGCTCATCGAACGTCACGTTCTGGGCACCGGTCACCGGCACCAAGACCGCCAATGCGATCTATCCGCGCAGCGAATTACGTGAGACCTGGTCCAACGGCACGCTGCACAACTGGTACTACCAGGACGCCGACAATTACCTCAACGCAAAGCTTAAAGTCCTGCAGGTGCCATCCTCTGGCAGGGTCGTCATCGGGCAGATCCACGTTTACGACAGCACTCAGCCGCTCCTGAAGCTCGAATATCAGTACCTGGAAGCGACGCACATGGGCAACATCGTCGCCAAGGTCCGCTATCGCCCTAGCGATAAAAAAGCGCGTGTGATCACTGTTGCGGAAAACGTCAGCCTGAATGAGACGTTTAACTACGTCATCCACCTGAATAAGGCCGGGCTGCTCAGTGTGACCGCCCATGGCATGGGCTGGAACGACCGGATCAGCGCCAACTGGAGCAAACAGCAGCTTTACTTCAAGGCCGGGGTCTACACCCAGGACCACACTGGCTATACCAGCGAAGGCGGCAAGACCATGTTCTTCAACCTGGACGCCGACCACAACTAAGGCGGACGCGGTCGCAAGGGCCCGAGCGCTTACCTCGCCCGGGCTCTTGAGCAGGCAGCCCTTATGCCGCCCTGTACTCTTTTTCTGCCGCTGCGAAGCGCGTCAGCATGCCCGGCGTCGGGCCTTTGCCCATAGCGCTGAAGACCACGATGGCGAGACTGGCAAAGATGAAGCCGGGGATGATTTCGTACAGGCCCAGCAGTTCGAAATGCTTCCACACCACGACTGTAATCGCACCCACCAGAATCCCTGCCAATGCGCCGTTGCGGGTCATGCCTTTCCAGATCACCGAAATCAGCACCACGGGCCCGAACGCAGCGCCAAATCCGGCCCACGCATAGCTGACCAGACCCAGCACGCGGTTTTCAGGATTCGCGGCCAGGGCGATCGCAATCAGCGCCACTAACAGCACCATGGCCCGGCCGACCCACACCAACTCTGTCTGGGACGCGCTTTTGCGCAGAAAGGCTTTGTAGAAGTCTTCGGTCAGCGCACTTGAACACACCAGCAACTGACAGCTCAGCGTGCTCATGACCGCAGCAAGAATGGCCGACAGCAGCACGCCGGCGATCCATGGATTGAACAGGATCTTGGCCAGTTCGATGAAGACGCGCTCATGGTTTTCAGTCACTGGGCCCGCCACCTCCGGGTGCGCCGAAAAGTAGGCGATGCCGAAGAAGCCCACGGCGACAGTGCCGCCCAGACAGAGAATCATCCAGGTCATTGAAATGCGGCGCGCCTTGGCGATTGACCTGACCGAGTCCGCGGCCATGAAGCGCGCCAGGATGTGCGGCTGACCAAAGTAGCCCAGGCCCCAACCCATCAGCGAAACCACGCCGATGAAGGTGGTGTTCTTGAGCATGTCGAAGTTGCTTGGGTCCTGCGCTTCGATCGCCATGAACGTGGTGTCGATGCCGCCCGTCGCCAATAGCACGATGATTGGCGTGAGGATCAGCGCGAAGATCATCAGGGTGGCTTGCACCGTGTCTGTCCAGCTGACGGCCAGGAAGCCGCCGATGAAGGTGTAGGCAATCGTCGCCGCAGCGCCTGCCCACAAGGCGGTTTCGTAGGACATGCCGAAGGTGCTCTCGAACAGGCGCGCGCCGGCGACGATGCCGGATGCGCAGTAGATCGTAAAGAACACCAGAATCACGATGGCCGAAATCACCCGCAGCAAGCCGCTGTGGTCTTCAAAGCGGCTGGAGAAGTAGTCAGGGAGGGTAAGCGCATCGCCGTTGTGCTCGGTTTGAACCCGCAGGCGGCCGGCAACGAACAGCCAGTTCAGGTAGGCGCCGATGATCAGCCCGATGGCGATCCAGCTTTCCGATAGACCTGACATGTAGATCGCGCCCGGCAAGCCCATGAGCAGCCAGCCGCTCATGTCCGATGCACCGGCCGAAAGCGCCGTGACCACACTGCCGAGGCTGCGCCCGCCGAGGATGTAGTCCGAGAGATTATTGGTGGAACGGTAGGCCATGAGTCCTATGAGGACCATCGCGGCGATGTAGATCACGAAGGTGATCAAGGTAGGGTTGCTGACACTCATCGGTTAGGTTCCGGCGTTGTTTTTATAGGCGCGAGCAGAGCGAAGGTCTCCTGAGGTATCAGGTTCGCGGTCAAACGCTCGCGTGTGTCGCGGGCTGGCAAAAGACTTGCCGCTGCACACCGCTTGAATGCACCAAAGCGGCGCATCCTAGAGGACACTCCGGCGCAGGTGCAACCTGAAAAGAGTCATTCCGAGGCTTTTTTACAATTTAGATCAAAGTGCCATACGCCCCGTATTTGCAGGGTAGCCACGAGTTAGAGGCTCGGCCGGGCAGGCACTCGAACCGAGCAAAAAGAATCCACTACGACTCAACACAGTGCACTTTGGAAACACTTCGAAAAAAGCGGTTGCACCCGGTTGCACCCTTTCGATCCCGCAGCTAATCTTGCCGCAGCTTAGCCACATGACCGTGGCTGTCATGAGGATAAAAAATGGCCACCACCACCCTCGGCGTCAAACTCGACGATCCCACCCGCGAGCGTTTGAAAACAGCTGCGCAGTCCATTGACCGGACGCCCCACTGGCTGATCAAGCAGGCGATCTTCAATTATCTGGAGAAGCTTGAAGGCGGTGCGACCCTGAATGAACTCAGTGGTCAGGGTGGCAAAGACGCCGATGACCAGGGTGACCTGCCCGCCGACAATGGCCATCAGGCGTTCCTTGAATTCGCCGAAAGCATCCTTCCCCAGTCGGTCTTGCGCGCCGCGATCACCTCCGCCTACCGCCGTCCCGAGCCTGAAGTGGTGCCCATGCTCATCGAGCAGGCGCGCCTGCCAGCCCCGATGGCCGATGCAACCCATAAGCTCGCGGCGTCGATTGCCGAGAAACTGCGTAATCAGAAGAGCGCCGGAGGCCGCGCCGGTATCGTCCAGGGCCTGCTCCAGGAATTCTCGCTGTCATCCCAGGAAGGCGTGGCGCTGATGTGCCTGGCCGAAGCCCTGCTGCGCATCCCCGATAAAGGCACCCGCGACGCCTTGATCCGCGACAAGATCAGCACTGGCAACTGGCACCCGCATCTGGGCAACAGCCCGTCGCTGTTCGTCAACGCGGCCACCTGGGGCCTGCTGCTGACCGGCAAGCTGGTCAGCACTCACAACGAGGCCGGCCTGACCTCCTCGCTGAGCCGCATCATCGGCAAGTCCGGCGAGCCGATGATCCGCAAAGGCGTGGACATGGCCATGCGCCTGATGGGCGAGCAGTTCGTCACCGGTGAAACCATCGCCGAAGCACTGGCCAACGCCAGCAAGTTCGAGGCGAAAGGTTTCCGTTATTCCTACGACATGCTCGGTGAAGCGGCATTGACTGAGCATGACGCGCAGAAATACCTGGCGTCCTACGAGCAGGCCATCCACTCGATTGGCAAAGCTTCCCACGGCCGTGGCATCTACGAAGGCCCGGGCATTTCCATCAAGTTGTCCGCCCTGCACCCGCGTTACAGCCGGGCGCAATACGAGCGCGTGATGGACGAGTTGTACCCGCGTTTGCTGTCGCTGACCTTACTGGCCAAGCAATACGACATCGGCCTGAACATCGACGCAGAAGAAGCCGACCGCCTGGAGCTGTCCCTGGATTTGCTTGAACGCCTGTGCTTCGAGCCGCAACTGACCGGCTGGAACGGCATCGGTTTTGTCATTCAGGCGTATCAGAAGCGCTGCCCGTACGTGATCGACTACGTGATCGACCTGGCCCGCCGCAGTCGCCATCGCCTGATGATCCGTCTGGTCAAGGGCGCGTATTGGGACAGCGAAATCAAGCGCGCTCAGGTCGAGGGCCTGGAAGGCTATCCGGTCTACACGCGCAAGGTGTACACCGACGTCTCCTACGTCGCTTGCGCCCGCAAACTGCTGTCGGTGCCGGAAGTCATCTACCCGCAGTTCGCGACCCATAACGCCCACACCTTGTCGGCCATTTACCACATCGCCGGTCAGAACTATTACCCAGGTCAGTACGAATTCCAGTGCCTGCACGGCATGGGCGAGCCCTTGTATGAACAGGTCGTAGGCAAAGTCGCCGACGGCAAGCTGAATCGACCGTGCCGCGTGTACGCCCCGGTCGGCACCCATGAAACGCTGCTGGCGTATCTGGTGCGTCGACTGCTGGAAAACGGCGCCAATACCTCCTTCGTCAACCGTATTGCCGATCAATCGATTTCGATACAGGAACTGGTCGCCGATCCAGTGTCCAGCATCGAGCGCATGGCGACCCAGGAAGGCGGTTTCGGCCTGCCGCATCCGCGCATTCCATTGCCGCGCGACCTGTACGGCAGCGAGCGCGCCAACTCCGCCGGCATCGATCTGGCCAACGAACATCGTCTGGCATCGCTGTCTTCGGCCCTGCTCGCCTCGGCGCACAACGACTGGAAGGCTGGCCCGATGCTGGGCAGCCCGGTCAGCGCTGGCACTGAAGCGCCGGTCCTGAACCCGTCCGATCTGCGTGACGTCGTTGGCCACGTACAGGAAGCCAGCCTGGAAGACGTCGATAACGCCCTGCTCAGCGCCCTCAGCGCTGGACCGATCTGGCAGGCGACGCCGCCGGCCGAGCGTGCCGCAATCCTTGAGCGCGCCGCGGACCTGATGGAAGCCGAAATACAACCGTTGATGGGCTTGCTGGCTCGCGAAGCCGGCAAGACGTTCGCCAACGCCATCGCCGAAGTGCGCGAGGCTGTGGATTTCCTGCGCTACTACGCGGTGCAGGCACGCAACGATTTCAGCAACGACGCTCACCGCCCGCTGGGCCCTGTGGTGTGCATCAGCCCGTGGAACTTCCCGCTGGCGATTTTCAGCGGTCAGGTGGCTGCAGCCCTGGCGGCCGGCAACCCGGTGCTCGCCAAACCCGCCGAACAGACACCGCTGATCGCCGCGCAGGCCGTCCGCATTCTGCTCGAAGCGGGTATTCCCGAAGGCGTGGTGCAACTGCTGCCAGGCCGCGGTGAAACCGTCGGCGCGCGGCTGGTGGGCGATGATCGCGTCAAGGGCGTCATGTTCACCGGCTCTACCGAAGTCGCTCGCTTGCTGCAACGCAACGTCGCCGGCCGTCTCGACGCCCAGGGCCGGCCGATTCCGCTTATCGCTGAAACCGGTGGCCAGAACGCGATGATCGTCGACTCCTCGGCGCTCACAGAACAAGTGGTCATCGACGTGGTGTCCTCGGCGTTCGACAGCGCCGGTCAACGCTGCTCCGCGCTACGCGTGCTGTGCTTGCAGGAAGACTCTGCAGACCGCGTCATCGAGATGCTTAAAGGTGCAATGGCCGAAAGTCGCCTCGGTAACCCGGAGCGCCTGTCGGTAGACATCGGCCCGGTGATCGATCAAGAAGCCAAGGCCGGTATCGAGAAACACATTCAGGCCATGCGCGACAAAGGCCGCACTGTGTATCAGGTCGCCATCGCAGACAGCGACGAGATCAAGCGCGGCACCTACGTGATGCCGACCCTGATCGAGCTGGACAGCTTCGACGAACTGCAACGGGAAATATTCGGCCCGGTGCTGCACGTCGTGCGCTACAAGCGCCGAGAGCTGGATCAACTGATCAACCAGATCAATGCCTCCGGTTATGGCCTGACGCTGGGCGTGCACACACGCATCGACGAGACCATCGCCAAGGTGATCGACAACGTCAACGCCGGCAACATGTACGTCAACCGCAACATCGTTGGCGCCGTGGTGGGTGTGCAGCCATTCGGTGGCGAAGGCTTGTCGGGCACTGGTCCGAAAGCCGGTGGCCCGCTGTACCTGTACCGTTTGCTGTCGACGCGTCCCGCCGATGCCGTGCAGAAATCCTTTGCCACCCGCGATGCGCAACAGGCGCCGGACACCCGGATGCAAGAGGCGATGCTCAAGCCGCTGAATGCGCTCAAAGCCTGGGCAAGCAGCCAGCAACTCAACGACTTGGAAGCGCTGTGCAGCCAGTTCGCCGAGCAATCCCAAAGCGGGGTGACCCGCACGCTCATGGGCCCAACCGGGGAGCGCAACAGCTACAGCATCCTGCCGCGTGAACACGTGTTGTGCCTGGCCGAGGACGAGACGGATCTGTTGGCGCAACTGGCCGCCGTGATGGCGGTAGGCAGTACAGCGATCGTGCCGGACGGTGAGCCGGGCAAGTCACTGCGTAACCGCCTGCCGAAGGACGTTCAGTCGCGCATCAAGCTGATCGCCGACTGGAGCAAGGACGAGGTTGCCATCGACGCGGTATTGCACCACGGTGATTCCGATCAGCTGCGCGCCATCTGCGAACAGGTCGCTCAACGCAGCGGCGCTATCATCGGCGTTCACGGTCTGTCCAAAGGCGAAACCAACATTGCGTTGGAGCGCCTGGTGATTGAGCGTGCGCTGAGCGTGAATACCGCAGCAGCGGGCGGTAACGCGAGCCTCATGACAATCGGATAAGCGCAGGGGAGGCGCAGGTCATTCGACCTGCGTCCCCCCTGTTTGATCGCCCCATCACCCGCATCAATCATCCTGTTCACCCCCTCCCCGCCCACCTAGACTCGACGGCATTCTCAAGAAAGGTACGCCGCCATGTCCGAGACGCTGCTCAGTTCCCGCAATCTGGCTTTCGAGCTGTATGAAGTGCTGGACGCCGAGGCGCTGACCCAACGCGAGCGTTTTGCCGAGCACAGCCGGGAAACCTTCGATGCAGCGATCAGCACGGCGCGCAACATCGCGGAGAAATACTTCGCGCCCCACAACCGCAAAAACGACGAGAACGAACCTCGTTACGAGAACGGCGCAGCGGTGCTGATTCCGGAAGTGAAACCAGCCGTGGACGCTTTTCTGGAGGCAGGATTTTTAAACGCAGCCCGCGATTTCGACGCGGGGGGCATGCAGCTGCCGACCCTGCTGTCTCAGGCCTGCTTTGCCCATTTCCAGTCCGCCAATGCCGCGACGGCTTCGTACCCGTTCCTGACCATGGGCGCGGCGAATCTCATTGAAAACTTCGGCACCGAGGAGCAAAAGCAGCGCTTTCTGCAGCCAATGATCGAGGGCCGCTTCTTCGGCACCATGGCGTTGACCGAGCCCCACGCCGGCTCGTCGCTGTCGGACATCCGCACCCGCGCCGAGCCCGCCGCAGACGGCAGCTACCGTCTGCGCGGCAACAAGATCTTTATCTCAGGCGGCGATCACCCGCTCTCTGAAAACATCGTTCATCTGGTCCTCGCCAAACTGCCCGACGCGCCGGCGGGCGTGAAAGGCATTTCCCTGTTCATCGTCCCGAAGTTTCTGGTTAACGACGACGGCAGCCTCGGCGAGCGCAACGACGTCATCCTCGCCGGCCTGTTTCACAAGATGGGCTGGCGCGGCACTACGTCCACGGCACTGAACTTCGGGGATAACGGCAATTGCGTCGGCTACCTCGTGGGGAAGCCGCATCAGGGCCTGAGCTGCATGTTTCAGATGATGAACGAGGCACGCATCGGCGTCGGCATGGGCGCGGTGATGCTGGGTTATGCCGGTTACCTGTACTCACTGGAATACGCCCGTGAACGCCCGCAAGGTCGACTTCCCGACAGCAAATCCCCGGATGGCGCGCCGGTGTCCATCATTCAGCACGCCGACGTCAAACGCATGCTGCTGACGCAAAAAGCCTACGTCGAGGGCTCGTTCGACCTCGGCCTGTACGCCGCTCGGCTGTTCGACGACACGCAGACGGGCGAGAGCGAGGACGTACGAAAACACGCCCACGAACTGCTTGACCTGCTGACCCCCATCGTCAAGTCCTGGCCCTCGGAGTTTTGCCTGAAGGCCAATGAAATGGCGATCCAGATTCTCGGCGGCCATGGCTACACCCGTGAGTACCCGGTGGAGCAGTACTACCGCGACAACCGCCTGAACCCGATTCATGAAGGCACCCACGGCATTCAGTCGCTGGACCTGCTGGGCCGAAAGCTGGCGCAGAACGGTGGCGCCGGACTCAAGCAACTGATTCGCCTGATCGCTGACACCTGCGAGCGGGCCCAGGCCCATGAACTGCTAACGGCATTGCGACAACCATTGGAGCAACTGGTCGCCCGCCTGCAAGCGGTGACCCTCGGCCTGCTAACCGATCTGAGCCAGGGCAAGGTCAATGCGACATTGGCAAACTCCGCGTTGTATATGAAGGCGTTCGGGCATGCGGTGATTGGCTGGCGCTGGCTGGAGCAAGCGATCCGCGCCCAAGAGGGGTTGGGGAAGGGCAACGAAGCCGATGCCGACTTCTACAAGGGCAAGTTGCAGGCCGCCCGGTACTTCCTGACATGGGAAGTACCGGGTTGCCATCATGAACTGGCGATCCTCGAGCGCCGGGATGATGCGTGCCTGTCGATGCGGAGCGAATGGTTTTAAGCTCGCCGCAGGCCGGGCCGAAACCGTAAACCACCCACCTGCGATCACGTTCGGGTCACGCCCCCGGTGCCTTCCAGGAGTTTTCGGTGCCCGGGAAAATCCTGAACCGTGAAGCGAACGGGCGATAAAACGCCTTCACCTGATTCAGGCGTTCGTAGTATTCGGACGAGTACACATTGGTATCAATCTCGAATCCGTCGTCGAGAATGTCTGCATAGTCGGGGCGGGTTTCCTTGAGCACATCCAGAAACAGCGTGGGACCGGTGACCTCCGAGATCTGCGTCATGTAGGCAGCCATCGCCGCGCTGGATTGATGCCGTGCCGACGCCAGCGCCTCCAGGTTGGCCTGCTGTGTGGCGAAGCGGGTATGAATTTCCTGCTCCATTTGCCTGAACACTGGATTGCCGGGCCGGCTCGCGAAATGACTGTTACCGGGGCCTTTGAACGACAGCGTCGGGCTTTCCAGTGTGCTGCCCACCAGTACGTCATGCGGCCCCGCCAGCAGCTCGGCGCCCGAGAAAGAGCGACCGATGACGTCGTCGCAGTCCATGTAGATACCGCCGTACTCCCTGATCAATCGGTACCTCAAGACATCCGAGGCCGCTGCGAAGTTTTCAAACTCCCCCCGGCGAAAGCAGGAAAACGCTGTCGATGTGTGCGGATCGCCCATGAACCCCTCGAAGAAAGGCTCGTCCTGCAGCCTGGAAATCGTCATGTTGGGAAAGTCGGCGAACGCATTGTGCAGTTGCGCGTGGGGGGACAGGCCTTCCACGGCTGCCGTGTCGTCGATATCAACATGCAGCGTGAACCTGAGCTCGGGGCTCATGCGCATATTGGATTTGATCGTTTCAATGATCTTTTCGCCCGGCAGACGCCGACCTAGCCAGACTTGATGGACCATTTGTTCGATGGGCTGCGGATTGGCAGGCAAGCCCGGCAAGCGCCGAAACGTGTAAAACACGTTACGCACGTCCAGCCTCAAGCTGTCCCTTACCTTGAGATAGGCTTTCTCGGTCCCTGTACGCCAGCGGCCCTTGTTGTCCAGCCAGAGAAAAGTGTCGTTGCCTGACTCCCAGCAGGCCACCTCAGCGTTGTAAATGACCTTCGTCCCTCCAGGAGCGGTGTTGGCAAAGTACCGGGGGCTCTGTTTTCCTCCCTCGTCCTCTACCCACCTCGTTTCGATGCCGTCCATGGGAATCTCGACCGTGACGGGTGGCTGGGCGCGCGTCAGCAAGATTTCATCCTTCTCGACGGGCAATACGACCTCGGGCAACTCTTCGATGAAGCTGTCGCCGCCTCGCAGACCGGGGCTCAGGTCAATGTCGGAGTAAAAACCTTTAACCCGCTTGACGTATGGCCCCTTGAGCCGCGCATCGTCAGGCGCGTAAATGCGGTACTGGCCGGCTGCCTGGACGGGCTCTACGGGATAGAGCTTTGAATGCACGCGAGCGTAATAACGGGGTTTACCGGTTCCCGGGTTGCTCACCTTATAAACCGCTCCACGTTCATCGGTCGTCCAGATGCCCGACGGATCCAGTGGCGCGTTGTATTCGAACCGGGCGAGCGACGTGCGAAGTTCCGGGCTCAGTGCTCGCAGCCCTTGCGGCTCAACCCCAAAGGCAATCGCGCTGTCGTAGCCTGCGGCATGCTGGCTTTTGATGGCTAGCCTCTGGCGCTCTTCCACGATCAGGCGCGCATCCCTTTCCTCAGGCGACTGGCTGGCGTGCTCAAGAACGTCCTGAATCCGCTGGGCATGGGCCTGTTGCTGCCCGGCGAGCGCCACAGTTCGCTCGGCCTCGGTGCGGGCTCCGACCACGCTTGCCAGCTCATCTGCGGCTCCCGGTATTGCCTGATCCCCGATACGCGCAGCTGCGCCCAGCAAACGGCTTGCTGTCCCAGCCCCCTCGGCAAGCGCCGGTACCGCATTCAAAACGCCGAAGACAATGCGGCCCGTGCCGTTTTTCTTCTCCTCAAGTGTCCGCCCCTCAATGACCTCATCTGCCCCCAGCCCCATCAACGCCAGCGACATCGCCGCCAAAGGCACCCACAAGTAAGGCTCCACCATCGCGACTGCGCCCGTGGCGGCAATGGCATTGCTCAGGGCTTGCGCTGCCACCTCCTTGTTGTGCTCGGCACGGTTGCGAATCAATTGGCGGCCATCTGCCTCAAGACGCGTCTGCAAATTGTGTTTGAAGTGCGAAAACGGCCAGGGAGAAAGAGCTGCACCAAGGAGCACCTCGCTGGATGGGTTCCAGTAACCGGTGGCTTGGTCAAGGAAGTGCGGGTAGGCCGCCAGGCCCGCGAGGGTTTTCTGAATGCCGCTGTAAAACAGCCCGTCCGGGTCGTCCTCAAGCCTGAAGTGGCGCTGCAGTGCTTTTCGCCGACGCGCATCTTTGCATTGCCGCGCGATCCAGTCGGCGAGCGCCGGGAGGTCTGCAAATCCGTGCAGGGGCGAGGAATTGCCGGGGATGTACATCACGAGCCGATCCGTCCGCTCATCTCGCAGTACGATGATGTCAGTGGCGACGTATCGGTACAGAACCAGTTCACGGATCGTGACGTCGTGCGCAAGCGGCGCATCCGCGAAGTGCTTGAACGTCAACGCTTCCCAGGCCTGGGCAGGATCGAGGCCGAGTCCGCGCAACACCAGCGACCTGTCTTCAATGCTCAGTGACCCTTCGGCCTGCTGCACATACGCAGACTTCAGCAAGGCTGCCTTGATCAAGAGATTGTAGTCAGCCCCGTGCTCGGTCCAGAAATGCGTGAGTGTGGCCTGATAATGCGCCTGCAGATCTGCGTCCCAGACATAAGCCTTGAACGCCACAGGGTCCAGCTCCACCTGAGTGGATGCGTCGAAACGCTGGGGGCTGGTTTTGCGGTAGATGGCTTCATAAGCGAAGCAATCCCACAACTCCAGCGGCGCGGAGGAAATCTGCACCGGATAGCCGCCCTTACGGTAATGGCGCAGCGCCGAAAGGTGATCGAGGAATTGCCCGTTACCGCTCTGCTGCCAATTGCACATGAGCGCGTCAGTCAGCGTCATGGAATACGCGATATTGGCCCTTTGGGGCGCAGCGTCCTGGCCGTTGATGTACAACGTGGTGATCAGCAATTCGTCCGGATCGGTGTCTTCCAGCAAATGCTGGAACAGGAAGCCCTGTGCCTGAGCGCGCGCGTATTCTCGCGGCGATTCATAGCGCACGTGCTGCTGACCGAGCCAGTCGCTCAGCAGCGTGGCGTCAGCGTCGACTTCGTTCCCGGGCGCCGGCTCAATCAGCCATCCGCTTTCATCCCGCAGTTCCCACGGCTTTGTCCATCCATCGTTATCCCAGTCCTCGCCTCTCTGGCCATGCCAGCCCGAGACTCGCGAAATGTCGCGACTGCGCCGAAGCTCGTCAGCTCTGCGCTCCAGAGCGGTCGTATCCTTTCTGTCTTTCATAACCCGACATCCTGTCAGTGAGTGAAGCCGTAGCGTTCACCAACAGGCACGCGGGGTGGCAATAGATAATTATTGTTTACAAAATGAGCAGGCAGTTCATGGTTGTTGAGAAGGGAAAAAACGATCGACCAGCACCCGCCCGGCGCCTCCCAGTCGCGCCGCATAACCTTGGCGAGTGAAAGGCTCTGCGGTGCGCATCTCGAGCAATTTCCGACCCGAGACCGGCCCGCTCACTTCGCGCAGTTGTACTTTCATGAACTGGTAGAAGGTCCCGACCACTTGCTCGATGCTGTCGATCTGAAAATAGTGACCGGGTAGAAAAATAACCTCGGCCTCGTCCGGACTCGCGGAAAACGGCGCGATGGGTGCTCCGCTCAAGTACTGTTTTTCCGGCAGCACGAACACCACGCTGGTGTCGTCAAAGCGGATCGGCGCATTCGTGGCACTGGCATGGGCGCCTGCCTGAGTGCTGGCGAAAGTGCGCGCCTGATAGGGATTTTCACTGAACGAGGTGATGTCGGTGTTGACCAGCACATCGCCTACGGTCACGTCACCGGTACGGAAGAAAGCGCCCGAGGTACCACGCGCCCCACTGCCGCCGCGATAGAGCGCGACGTCATTGTTGTACCCCAGCGTGCTGACGTCCTCGACGAGCTTTTGCACCAGCGCGACTTGATCGGAATAGATCGCCACGCCGGTTCGCAAAAACTGGTTATACGCATCGTCTTCGTGGGTGTAATGCCTGATGGTAGAGCCGACGTATTCACCGTCTGCGGTCTTGAACACGCGATGTTTGGCGCCCCACTGATCAAAATGTACGTCTTCACCTTCGGAGTCGGTGGCGACCACTTCTTGCGGCTCCATGCAGAACACCTCGACCACTGCCTTTTGCCGGGCCAGAGCCGCCTCGGAATAAAGGTGCTCATCGAAGAGGTTGAGTTGCATGAAGCGATCCCAGAATGCCGATTGCACACTGGCAACGGGCGCCACGGGCGGCGGCGTGATCGTCAGAGCGTCGGCCTCCATGGGTGCACCGCCAGCAAGGCCCGGGATCGGAAGCCGTTCCCACCGGTCTTGCCCATTGAATCGAACCGGGCATCTACCATTGAACGCAAACGGGTTCTGCGGATCGACCATGACCCAGCTGCCCAGGCCTTCATCGAAGGTCAAACGACGCGGCTGCCCTTCGACGACCGCCCATGTCTCGCCATTGCTCAGCCCATATGTCCCCTGGTAGCGCCCTTGCTCCGAGACCGGCGTCAGCGATTCAAGGACAACGTTGTTGCTCATGCCCGACAAAGGATCGGTGGCCACGGGAGTCGGCATTGCATCGGCACCTGCGCTCAGACCTTCCGAGGTTCGGGCCGTCATGGGCTCCCTGACATCAGCCCCCATGCGCGACAGCAGGGGCAGGTTCACGAACAGATAAATAGCGCTGGCGATGGCATCCAGAATACCCCGCCTGCGTTGTTCGGCGCTTTTACCGTTGACCGCCTGATCGATATTCAATCCCGTGCTGATCAGGCTCGCGCCCACCACAGCCAATGCCAGCGGCCAACCCAGCGGCGCCAGATTGCCGAATACCGACAGAAAGGCATTCAGATAGCCGAGCCAGATCTGCTTGCGAAGATCGCTGTTATCGGTCAGCAAGGTAGTGGCGTCGGAAGTCATGTCATGGCGGGCGACATCACGAAGATAGACGAACGCATCGCCCGAAATCGGCTCAGCCCCGCGATTGACGAGGCGATTGGCGCCATGGTCGTCGTGATCATTGCTCAGCAGCCGAGCCACATCGCGCTGGAATGCAGCTCGGTGCGTTTCCCAGTCACTGGCCGAATGCAGAAAACGGGCGCAGAAGGCCGCCCGAGTCCTGATGGAAAGAAACTGCGCCTTCAACCATTCGTACAGTTGGTGGTGGGTATCAAAGCAGTAGAACGGCGATTGCGCACCGCAGACATAAAGGATCTGACGCCCGCTCTGATCGACGATACGCAGAATGTCCCGAGCCTTGAAGCCGCCCAGTTCCAGATGAAACACTGACACGGCCGAGGTCGCAGGCATTGGCCCGCGCAGTTGGGCGAGCGTGACAGGTCCCGGTCCGCTCGCCAGCACGTTGCGGAGCATCCCGAAATCCGTTGCCGACAGCTGGTTTCCGCTCAGGGCTTCTCCAGCAGAGGCCAGGTATCGAACTTTGGCCAGCACGCAGAAGTTGTCGCTGTGCTGCGCCCAGAACCTGTCCATCTGACGCCGGTAGCCCGCGCTGAAATCGAGGGTCCAGAAATCGTTGAGCACCTCTGCCGGAAGCATGCGCACTTCATTGCGCTCGTCATAAAAGCCATGCTGCGGGCCGTCGGTGTAGAAACCGCCATACACCGCGAGCTCGTCGGGGGCTTGCTGCTCGCTTGCATTGAAACGACGAATCACCAGTTCGGTCATTGTCATGGACGTCACCGTAGCGCCCGCGTGCTGCCATCCGGTAAAGGACCGAGAACTGCTGCTGGCGCTGGAGAACCGATGCCAATACACATGATCGGGGTCCAGGTGTTTACCCGTGTGCCTGAAAATGATGCTCTGGGCGGCGGACCTCGCCAGCGCATTGAGATCGGGGTAATCGGTGACGTAACGGCTCGCCATTTTTTTGAGCTGACGTTCGTCCGATTCGGGTGATGGGTGGGCTTGTGCGTTCATAGTGATCACTTCTCCTGAAATAGAATTCAGAAGTGACCAGAGTTCGCAGCGCTGGCTGGCATAAATATGTATTGCTGCTGTCATCCGGGAACGGATGTCATCAGCGGCCTGTGAGTACAGGCCCGTTGGCACGGCCATTAGCCTGCCCATCTGGAATTACGCTTTGACAGCCAAGCAATTCAACAGGTTAAATCCCTTGGCACGCGGACTGCATGGTCAGTTCGCGCCCTCGTCTGTTTGAATTCGTTTTCTGGAGTACCGCCCTTGGATGCCACGACCATCAACAGCCTGTTCCTGATCGGCGCGTTGCTGGTGGGTGCAAGTATCCTGGTCAGCTCGCTGTCCTCCCGCCTCGGCATTCCGATTCTGGTGATCATCCTTGCCGTGGGCATGGTCGCCGGCGTCGATGGCGGCGGCATCATCTTCGATAACTACCCGACGGCCTATCTGGTCGGTAACCTGGCGCTGGCGGTCATTCTTCTTGACGGCGGCCTGCGTACGCGGGTGGCGAGTTTCCGGGTCGCACTCTGGCCCGCCTTGTCGCTGGCGACGGTCGGGGTGCTGATCACCACGGGGCTGACCGGCATGGTTGCCGCCTGGTTGTTTGATCTGAACATCATTCAGGGCCTGCTGATCGGCGCCATCGTCGGTTCCACAGACGCCGCCGCTGTGTTCTCGCTGCTGGGCGGCAAAGGCCTGAACGAGCGGGTGACCGCAAGCCTGGAGATCGAATCCGGCAGCAACGACCCGATGGCGGTGTTTCTAACGGTTACGCTGATCGACATGCTGTCCAGCGGCCAGACCGGCCTGCACTGGAGCCTGCTGGGCCATCTGGTTCAGGAATTCGGCATCGGCGGGATCATCGGGCTGGGCGGTGGCTGGATCATGCTGCAGCTGGTCAACCGGATAAATCTGGCCAACGGCCTGTACCCCATTCTGGTGGTCGCTGGTGGTCTGGTGGTCTTCGCACTGACCAATGCCATTCACGGCAGCGGCTTCCTGGCGGTTTATCTGTGCGGTCTGGTACTGGGCAACAAGCCGATTCGCAGTCGCCACGGCATCCTGCACATGCTTGACGGCATGGCTTGGCTGGCACAGATCGGCATGTTCCTGGTACTCGGTCTGCTGGTCACACCCCATGACCTGTTGCCGATTGCGCTGCCGGCTCTGGGCCTGGCGCTGTGGATGATTCTGGTGGCACGCCCTCTGTCGGTGCTGGCCGGCCTGCTGCCTTTCCGGGTGTTCCACCGCCGTGAAAAAGCCTTTATTGCCTGGGTCGGTTTGCGCGGCGCGGTACCGATCATTCTGGCGGTGTTCCCGCTGATGGCCGGTCTGCCCCATGCGCAGCTGTATTTCAATCTCGCGTTCTTCATCGTGCTGGTGTCGCTGCTGGTTCAGGGCACGAGCCTGCCGTGGGTGGCGAAATGGCTGAAAGTGACGGTACCGCCTGATCCGGCGCCGATTTCCCGCGCCGCGCTGGAAGTGCATGTCACCAGCGAGTGGGAACTGTTCGTATATCGCCTTGGCGCCGAAAAGTGGTGCATCGGTGCCGCACTGCGCGAGCTGAAAATGCCAGAGGGCACACGTATTGCCGCCTTGTTCAGGGGTCAACAACTGCTCCATCCGTCGGGTAGTACGGTGCTGGAAGTGGGCGATCTGCTCTGCGTCATCGGCCACGAACACGACCTTCCCGCCCTCGGCAAGCTGTTCAGTCAGGCGCCTCAACGCGGGCTGGATCTGCGCTTCTTCGGTGACTTCGTTCTCGAAGGAGACGCTGAGCTGGGGGCTGTCGCGGCACTTTACGGGTTGAAACTCGATGGGCTGGATCCGGGCATGCCGCTGAGTCAGTTCATCATTCAGAAGAATCGAGGCGCGCCGATTGTGGGCGACCAGGTCGAATGGAACGGAACTATTTGGACCGTCGCAGTTATGGACGGGAACAAGATCCTCAAAGTGGGCGTCAGATTCCCCGAAGGAAGCAGCCCGGGGCCCGCGCTGTTCCTTTAAACTGCCCCCCATTCTGTTCGCTCGACCCGGTGTCTATGTTCACGCTGCGTAACCTTTTTGCCTCGGCCCTGCTTGGGCTTTGCCTGTCGTCCGTACCGGCGCACGCCGCCGATACGCCACCCCTGTCCAGCGAGGCCGTCCAGCGCAGTCTGGACAAGATCGCCGACCGCAAACTGACCGCTGACGACCAGAAAGCTCTGCAGCAGGTCCTGGAACAGACGCTGACATTTCTGTCCAGCCAGAAGGACAACCAGCAGAAGCTGGATGACCTGAAAAAGCAGCTCGCCGACGCGCCCCGGCTGACCACCGAAAACCAGCACGAGCTGACCAAGCTCAAGGCCAGCAAGGTCATTCCGGTCGCTCAGCGATACGCCAATCTGGACGTGCCGCAGCTTGAGCAAATACTGAGTCAGCGCAGTGCTCAGCAGGCTGATCTGCAAAAAGCCCTCAACGACGCCAACAGCCTGACCATCACCGCGCAGACCCGGCCCGAGCGCGCTCAGGCCGAGATCAGCAGCAGCCAGACGCGCATTCAGGCCATCAGCGGCACGCTCAAGTCCGGTAAGGATGGCGGCAAGGCCATCAACGCCGACCAGCGCAACGCATTGAACGCCGAGCAGACCTCGCTCAACGCGCTGATTGCCCTGCGTCGTCAGGAGCTTGCCGGCAACAGCCAGTTGCAGGACCTGGGCGGCAGCCAGCGCGACCTGCTCACGGAAAAGGTCAATCGTCAGGATCAGGAAATCCAGGACCTGCAGACGCTGATCAACGAGAAGCGTCGCGCCCAGTCCCAGCAAACCGTGACGCAGTTGTCCCTTGAAGCGCAGAAAGCCGGGGGCAGCAGCCTGCTGGCTACCGAAAGCGCCGCCAACCTCAAGCTGTCCGACTACCTGCTGCGTGGCACCGACCGCCTCAATGAGCTGACCCAGCAGAACCTCAAGACCAAGACCCAGCTGGATGCCATCACGCAAACCGATCAGGCGCTCGACGAGCAGATCAACGTGTTGAGCGGGAGTTTGCTGCTGTCGAAAATCCTCTACAAACAAAAGCAGTCGCTCCCCAAACTCAAGCTCGACAGCGGTCTGGCCGACGAAATTGCCGATATTCGCTTGTACCAATTCGAGGTCAATCAGCAGCGCGAGCAGATGAGCAGCCCGAGCGCATACGTCGACACGTTACTGGCGACGCAGAAGCCGGAAGACGTCACACCCGCGCTGCGCAAGACACTGCTCGATCTGGCGACCACTCGCAGCGATCTGCTGGAGCGACTGAACCGCGAGCTGAGTGCGCTGCTCAACGAATCCATCACCCTCCAGCTCAATCAGAAACAGCTCGTCAGCACCGCCAACAGCCTGCGGGCCACCCTTGATGAGCAGATGTTCTGGATTCCGAGCAACAAGCCGCTGGACCTGGAGTGGTTCGAGCGCATACAGCCACGACTCGTCAAACAGGTGACCACCCTTCCCTGGACGTCCAGCGTCAGCGAACTCTACGACGGACTGACCCAGCGGCCGCTGATCTTCCTGCCGCTGTTTCTGGTGATCGGCGCGCTGATGTGGAAGCGCAAGGCGCTGTACGACAAGCTCAATCGGTTGCACGCCGACATCGGCCACTTCAAGCGGGACCGGCAGTGGCAGACACCGCTGGCGATCTTCATCAACGTGCTGCTGGCAATGCCGTTGTCGCTGACCCTCACGGTGTGTGCGTTCGCGCTGCAGATCGACGCCCGCGGCCAGAACGTCAATCTCGGTTCTGCGCTGCTGCAGGTAGCGCTGGCCTGGTTGGTGTTCTACACCGCTTACCGCATTCTGGCGCCGGGCGGCGTGGCGCAATTGCACTTCCGCTGGGAAAAACCACAGGTGGAATTCCTGCGCGGCTGGATCCGTCGTCTGGGTCTTGTCGTGCTGGCGCTGGTGACGGTGGTCGCCGTGGCCGAGCACGAGCCCTCGGCATTGGCCGACGACGTCATCGGCATCGCCGTGGTGCTGACGTGCTACGCCCTGATGGCCTGGCTGCTCGCGCGGCTGTTGCTCACCAGCCCGACCCACCACAGCGCGTCGCTGTTTCGTCGTGCGGTGGGCCTGGCCTTCACCGCTCTGCCCGTCGCGCTGTTCGTCGCCGTGTGCTTTGGCTATTACTACACGGCGCTGAAACTCAGCGATCGGCTGATCGACACTCTATATCTGCTGATGCTGTGGCTGGTGATCGAAGCCGCTTTCGTGCGCGGGCTGAGCGTGGCCGCGCGCCGTCTGGCGTACCAGCGCGCGCTGAGCAAACGTCAGGCCGCAAAAGAAGCCGGCGAAGGCGAGACGCTGATCGAGGAGCCGACGCTGGACATCGAACAGGTCAACCAGCAGTCGCTGCGATTGATTCGTCTGGCGCTGATTGCAGGCTTCATCGGCGCGCTCTACTTCGTCTGGGCCGACCTGATTTCGGTGTTCTCGTACCTCGATAACATCACGCTGTACGAGTACACCAGCGGCACCGGCGCCAACATCAGCATGGTGCCGATTAGCCTGGGCGACTTGATCGGCGCCTTGGTCATCATCGGCATCACCTTCGTGCTGGCGGGCAACTTGCCGGGCCTGCTGGAAGTGCTTGTGCTGTCGAAACTCAACCTCAAACAGGGCAGTTCGTACGCAACCACGACGTTGCTTTCGTACACCATCGCCGGCGTCGGTTTTGTCTCGACGCTCTCGGCGCTCGGCGTGAGTTGGGACAAGCTGCAATGGCTGGTGGCGGCGCTGTCGGTTGGCCTGGGCTTCGGTATGCAGGAGATCTTCGCCAACTTCATCTCCGGGATCATGATCCTGTTCGAACGCCCGGTGCGGATCGGCGACACCATCACCATCGGCGCCTTGTCGGGTACGGTGAGCAAGATCCGCATTCGCGCGACCACCATCACCGATTTCGACCGCAAGGACATCATCGTCCCGAACAAGACATTCATCACCGGGCAACTGATCAACTGGTCGTTAACCGACACGATCACCCGCGTGACGTTGAAACTGGGGGTGGATTACGGGTCGGATCTGGACCTGGTGCGCAGCCTGCTGCTCAAGGCCGCGCGTGACAATCCCAGGGTGTTGAAAGACCCCGAGCCGATTGTTTACTTCCTCAATTTTGGTGAAAGTACCCTCGATCACGAACTGCGCATGCATGTGCGTGATCTAGGCGACCGCAACCCGGTGCTGGATGAGATCAACCGGTTCATCAACAAAGAATTCAAGAAACAGCACATCAATATTTCGTTCCGGCAGATGGAGGTTTACCTCAAGAACATGCAGGGACAGGAGTACAAAATGGTGCCGATCGAGCCGGAGCAGAAAACCATCACGCCGCCCGCTGCTGTGCCTCCAGCCCCAAAAGATGCGCCTGAGCCGCCCGAAGTCAGGCTCGACTGACCGGGAAAAACCCAGCAGAATGGTCGGAAATTCTGCTGGAGGCATCTTTTGAAAGCCCTCGACGAGCTGACCTTTGATAATCGTTTTGCCCGCCTGGGCGATGCGTTTTCCACCACCGTGCTGCCCGAGCCCATCGCCGACCCGCGGCTGGTGGTTGCCAGCGAAGCGGCCCTCGCGTTGCTCGATCTGGACCCTGCTCAGGCAGAACAACCTCTTTTTGCTGAAATCTTCAGCGGTCACAAACTGTGGGCCGAAGCCGATCCGCGTGCGATGGTTTACTCCGGTCATCAATTCGGTTCGTACAACCCGCGCCTGGGTGATGGCCGCGGTTTGCTGCTCGGCGAGGTGTACAACGACGCCGGCGAACACTGGGACCTGCACCTCAAGGGCGCCGGGCAGACACCGTATTCACGCATGGGCGATGGTCGTGCTGTATTGCGCTCGTCGATCCGTGAGTTTCTGGCTTCGGAAGCCCTGCATGCCTTGGGCATCCCGACCAGTCGCGCGGCCTGCGTGATCGGCTCCAGCACCCCGGTGTGGCGCGAAACCCAGGAACGCGCAGCGATGGTTCTACGCTTGGCGCAAAGCCACGTGCGCTTCGGCAGCCTCGAATATTTCTTCTACACCAAACAGCCGGAACAGCTGAAGCAACTGGCCGATCACGTGCTGTCCCTGCACTACCCCGAATGTCTCGAAGAGACCGAGCCGTACCTGGCGATGTTTCGCGTGATCGTCGAGCGTCAGGCCGAGCTGATTGCCAAATGGCAGGCCTATGGTTTCTGTCATGGCGTGATGAACACCGACAACATGTCGATTCTCGGCATTACCTTCGACTTCGGCCCCTTCGCGTTCCTCGATGACTTTGACCAGCATTTCGTCTGCAACCATTCCGATCACGAAGGCCGCTACTCTTTCAGCAATCAGGTGCCGATTGGCCAGTGGAACCTCAGCGCGCTGGCCCAGGCGCTGACACCCTTCATCAGCGTCGAGGCATTGCGTGAGGCGCTGGACCTGTTTCTGCCGCTGTATCAGGCGCATTACCTGGACCTGATGCGTCGACGTCTGGGCCTGACAACGGCCGAAGAGGATGACGCTGACCTGATCGCGCGCTTGCTCCAACTGATGCAGAACAGCGGCGTCGACTACACGCTGTTTTTCCGCCATCTGGGGGAAGAATCAGCCGAAGTCGCGGCAGGAAAGTTGCGCGACGACTTCGTCGACATGCTCGGCTTCGACGCCTGGGCCGACGCCTACAAAGCCCGCATCGCGCGCGAACCCGAGTCCAGCCAACAAGATCGCCGTGCGCGCATGCATGCGGTCAATCCGCTGTACATCCTGCGCAACTACTTGGCCCAACGCGCCATCGAAGCGGCCGAACAAGGCGACGACAGCGAGGTTCGCCGCCTGCATCAGGTGCTGTGCACACCGTTCGAGGAGCAGCCTGGAATGGAGGGTTATGCCCAGCGTCCGCCGGATTGGGGCAAGCATCTGGAGATCAGTTGTTCGTCGTGAGTGCGAATGAGTCAAGGTCAGATAAAGACCTCTACCGGCACGCCGAAACGTTCCGAAATCTTGCGGATCTGCTTGAGGCTCAACTGACGCTCGCCTGAGAGTATTTCGGAAATGACGGACTGCGTCCCCACTTCAGGCAAGTCGCCTTGGCCAAGGTCGTGCTCGTGCATCAGGTAACGCAGTGTCTCCGCGCCTGAGGCCATAGGCATGGGCCGATGCTCATGGTCATAGGTTTCAATCATTTCGCTGACCAAAATGGCGAGACGATTCAGAGGGTGCTGCTCATCCTCCCCGATGATCTCCAAAAGTTCGTCGAGCCCGCTGACAAGCAGATCATATTCAGCTTCCGTTTCAGGCCGAGTCAGTAATGGCGCCAAATGATGCCAGTGCTCCGCAGCCTGCTTAATGAGCGCGCTCATTGCTCATCCCTCCATTTACCTTTGTCGTATTCACGATGGTCGAACACATGCTTTATGTACAGCCTCTGTGCTGAGTAGTTAACCGACGCAATCAACCGGATCTTGTTCCCGCCGATACCAAAATATGAAATTTTCCCACTTTATCTGTCGAAGGCAGCATCGCTCTCATCGCACTAAAGTCGTTCAGCCTGGATGCTTTGATTAAGCGGTACCAAGCGTCAAGAGCCGTTGCCGATTGTGGCCATTTCTTCTTTGCCTCCCAGATTCGCTTTTCAGTGATGACGTGCATTTCCCTACCGTTGTGCGTGCAATATCCAGCTTGGCCACCCATACGGCCATCACACACTGCGATGGCCGAAGCATTCTTTTATCCCGCTGTCTTCTCATCCCTGGACGTAGCACCCGCTTGCTCAACTCGCGCATCCGCATTCGCAGCCGCTGGCTTTTCAACCTCCTGCGCAGCCGCCGTAGTCGACACCGGTGAGGTACGGGGCGCGTACTTCTTCGTGTAGGCGATGTTGTTTGGGTCAGCTTTCTTGTCTTTGGTGGTGTCGACGATGCCGGCGAGGATGTCGTAAAGGGTCAGTTTGCGGTCTGCCGCCTGACGTCCGAAAGCGCCCGGCAGGCTGGGCAGCGTGAGGTCGCTCTTGATTCGCGCCTCCAGAATGGCTTCTGCTCCCTTGGGATAGCTCACCGCCTTTTCGATCGCCGGCAGCGACTTGAGGTAGCTCAGAGCGTCGTTGTAGAACCGGGAGGCCTTGCCCGTCCGGGCTTGCTCGATCACCCCCTCGTTTATCGCCACCTTGCGCCAGTCCTCGTCCATCTTCTGCACGCCCTGCCAGGCCGCGCGCCGCTCGTTGAGCGTGAAGGCTCCGCTGTCGTCAAAGGTAATCAGGTTCAGTTGTTCACGGGACAGGTTCTCGAAAGGGCTTTTGGCGTTCTTGTCACCGGCCAGTGTCCGGGTCACGAACGCACTGGCCTCGCGCGCGCGGTCCAGCAATTCAGGGTCGTTAGTCTTGGGCACTTCCATGGCCCGGGTGCCGCTGTTGACTGTGCGGCCTTCGATCAAAAACTCATTGATGCGATTTCGCCCGTACTGCCCCAGCTCGGCGTGAGTCATCCCTGCGTCCCTCTTCTCGGCTCGCGCTGCGCTCTCGTTCAACTGAGCCGCCAGTGTCGAAAACGTCGCCTTGTCGGTCGCGGTCGCTGCAGGTTTATCGACGGTTTTGGGATCGCTGTTTGTAGCGGCATCAACGACTGGCTTTTTGTTCGCGACAACCGCTGCAACCGCGGCCTGGATCTGGCTGATCATGGGCGACTCCCTGGCTATGAGATGACAGGGGCCGACGCGCATGTTCGTCAGTCAGCCCCTCGCGTCGACACTAGCGACGGCCAGGCAGGGCGAACAGTTGGGCGAACGGGGGATGCTTTCGGGGAATCAGCGACCGAGGATTGGGCTTAACGCCCGTAGTCAGGGGCTGGGACAAACGGTGAAGGAGGAATGCGTTGCGTCTTCAGGTTAGAGAGTTTTTAGGCGTGGTGTGCTTAAACGAATAGTGAAACCTGAACCAAGTCACATCGCCTATTTGAGGTAATCGATGAAGTCACCGCCACTCTCTACCGCTCGGCGCGTCAGATGAACCTGTAAAGCTTGATAACTCACCCCGCCGACTCCACCTAGTAGTCATCAACCCTACCCAGGCCTCTGCCATGTCCGATTCCCTGCTGATCCCCTGCCCACATTGCAACGGGCTCAATCGCATCCCTGCCGGGCGGCTGTCCGACCAGCCGAAATGCGGGCGCTGCAAGCAGCCTGTTTTGCTGAGCAAGCCGTTCAACCTGACGCAGGGCGATTACGCCAGTCAGATCAAGGGCGATCTGCCGCTACTAGTGGACGTATGGGCGGAGTGGTGCGGGCCGTGCAAATCCTTCGCGCCGACGTTCGAGCAAGCGGCCACTCAACTGATCGGGCGTGTTCGGCTGGCGAAGCTGGACAGCGAGGCCAATCAGCAGCTTTCCGCGCAGCTGGGCATTCGCTCGATCCCGAGTTTGATCCTGTTTAAGGACGGTCGTGAAGTTGCCCGGCAGAGCGGCGCAATGCCGTTGCAACAGCTGATGGCATGGCTGGCCAGTCAGGGAATATGAGAGACGCTTCTTCAGCGATCGAAGTGCATGACAGCCAGCGCTGTAGGCAGGTTCTGAAAGCCCCTTTTGGCCCCGAATCCGTCGAATTCTGCGTCTAGGCTTCGCCACTCCTATCCGTACACTGGAGTGGTTAGCTATGACATACGTGGTCAGAGAGGGCGATTCAACGACAACCGGCGGCGTGGTGTTGAGCGCCTCAGGCTCGCACATGTGGGAGGACCGGCGTCTGGCCCGCATGGGCGATCCGGTCTGGTGCGAGTTGTGTGCACAGGTTGGCTTCATTGCCCAAGGCAATCCGACCTTCATCGATGAGCTCGTGGCCGTGGCGACCCACGGACAGGCCGTGCGCTGCGGCTGTGCGGACGGCACCCACCATCTGATCGCCAGCCAGGATCAGCTTCAGGCCGACATGGAAGCGACCATCGACATTCCCAAGGACATGGCCGAAAAGGCGCGCAAGCGAGCCAAACACATGACCCGAGCCCGTCGGAAAAGCCACGAACCGCTCGCCTAGCAGTCAGCGATTACCCGCACCCGTTTCCAGCAAGTGATGCAGCTCGACAAATTGCTGAGTCAGTTTATGCCGCGGCTCCAGATGGATCAGCGGCATATTGGCCTGGTGGGATTCACGCATCTTGATCGAACTGGTGAGGTAGACCGGCAGCACCGGCAACCCTTCAGCGATGAGTTCGTCGAGGATCTGCTGGGGCAGGCTCGCCCGCGCCTGGAACTGGTTGACGATAATGCCTTCCACTTCCAGATCCTCGTTGTGATCTTCCTTGAGCTCTTCGATTTCCTTGAGCAGGCCGTAAAGCGCCTGACGGGAGAAGCTGTCACAGTCGAACGGAATCAG
This sequence comes from Pseudomonas graminis, assembly GCF_013201545.1. NCBI lineage: Bacteria > Pseudomonadati > Pseudomonadota > Gammaproteobacteria > Pseudomonadales > Pseudomonadaceae > Pseudomonas > Pseudomonas graminis. The sequence continues at coordinate 2,108,085 of NZ_CP053746.1, read as the reverse complement.
CACGCGATCCGCCGCGATCAACGCCGACACCGCGTAGAAATTCAGCGCCGGGGGCGTGTCCAGGTAGATGCGATCGTAGTCTTCGCTCAGCTCATCCAGCAGTTTGCGGAGCTTGTTGATCTTGTGCTTGGCTTCCAGCTTGGGCTGCAGATCCGCCAACTCGGCCGTGGCGGTCACGACATGGAGGTTGTCAAAGGGCGTTTCGTAAATGTCGACCTGATTCTTTTTGGCGCCAGGCCCGGATGACAGGGTCTGCTTGAAGAAATCCGCGATCCCCATGGGAATCTCGTCGCCGGTCAGACCGGTGAGGTACTGCGTCGAGTTGGCCTGGGCATCAAGATCGATCAACAGCGTCCGATAACCTTCATGAGCACTGACAGCCGCCAGATTGCAGGCGATGCTGGACTTGCCAACGCCGCCCTTCTGATTGAACACCACACGCCGCATGTAAGACTCCCTGTTGCTGTCCAGCCGTGAAGGATCGCCTGAGACCCGATGAATGGTCCCGAGTCTAGGCAATCGCGATGATTAGGGCGAGTCCCTCGGAAAAATCTGACTGTGAAGGCGAAGCCCGCAACACCTAGAGGACCATTGCTCCTACAAAACCGTGTCAGATGCCGCTGCCATACCAGTAAGAATAATCGTCAGTAAACAGACCTTTTGTCTCAACGTTTGCCTCGGCGCTGTGGCATCCGGATAATGCCCGCCACTCGGCGATAGCGCCGCGCCATGGTTGGTGCCACTTCGGAGACTCGAAGTCCGGAAGTATGCCCGTATCAGGGCAGGATGATTTTGTGATCAAGTTCAACATTGCACAGTGGCGCGCGTGGGCGCCGGGGCTGATATCGGTCGAAGAGTGGCGTCAATGGAGCCACGAACCCGTGATCCCCGCCCCGACGGATGCAGCGCCAGACGTTTCATTTTTGCCGGCCATGCAACGCCGCCGGTTGAGTCGTCTGGCCCGCATGGCCTTCAGCGTAGGCTGGCCGCTGGCAGAGGGCCTGGAGCGATTGCCGCTGGTGTTCGTCTCGCGGCACGGCGAAACGCCCCGAACCTTCGACATCCTTAGCGATCTGGCCAACGACGAGCCGCTGTCGCCCACTCAGTTCAGCCTGTCCGTGCACAACGCCGTTATCGGCCTGTGGTCGATCCTGCGCGGCGAGACCAGCGAGATGACGGCCCTGGCCTGTGCGGGTGACGGGCTCGAACATGGCGTCGTCGAGGCCGCGTCCCTCCTTGAAGACGGTGCGCCGGCAGTGCTGCTGGTGATCACCGAGGAGCAGCCGCCTGCCGCCTACGCGCCGTGGATCGACGATGTGCCGTTTCCCTATGCGCTCGGCCTGCTGCTGACGCCGGGGGATGAGTGGCAGCTTTCGTTGATGACCCGCGAACCGACCGAGACGGATTCCGGGCGCAGCCAATGGCCCCACGCGCTCAACCTTTTACGTGCGCTGTCGACACAACAGAGCGCTCTGCAACATCCCTGGAAGAATCGGCTATGGAATTGGCAACACAACCGCTGAGCAAAAGCCGCGACGCCTATCACTGGCGCCTGCTGGCCACGGCCCTGAGCTTTGCCCTGTTCGGTGTGGGCGGGTTGTGCCTGCGCGTGTTCGTCTTTCCCCTGCTGGCGCTGCTGCCCGGCGATGCCTGCAGCCACCAACGCCGCGCCCGCCGGACCATCAGCCGCCTGTTCTGGGCATTTATCCGCATCATGAGCAACGCTGGCGTGCTGACTTACGAAATCCAGGGCGCCGAGCGTCTGGGCCGCCCCGGGCAAATGATCATCGCCAACCATCCGTCGCTGATCGACGTGGTGTTTCTCATCGGGCTGGTGCGCGACGCCAATTGCGTGGTCAAGCAGAGCTTGTGGCAGAACGTATTCACCCGAGGCCCGGTCCGGGCCACCGGGTATGTCAGCAACGACGGCAGCGCCGACATGCTGGAGCAAGCCGCGCATCTGCTGCGGACCGGGCAAACCCTGATCATCTTTCCCGAAGGCACGCGAACCCAGCCTGGCCATGCGCCCGCCTTTCATCGCGGCGCTGCGGCCATTGCCCTGCGTGGCGCCCACGTCATTACGCCGGTGACCATCCATGTGTCGCCGACCACGCTGACCAAAGCCGAGCCGTGGTACCGCATTCCCCTGCGCCGCCCGCATTTTCACCTGCGCGTGGGCAACGATATAGATCCAGCGGCATTCGCCGCGCTTGGCCCGGCCCCTGTGGCGTCGCGCAAGCTCAACGACTATCTGCATCAACACTTCACCAAGGAGCTCGCCACAGATGAGCGATCTGCACCAGGACATTAAACAGCTGATCATCGACGCCCTGGGCCTCGAAGACATCAGCACCCAGGACATCGGCAACGACCAGACGCTGTTCGGCGAAGGCCTGGGGCTGGATTCGGTCGACGCCCTGGAGTTGGGCCTGGCCATCCAGAAACGCTACGGCATCAAGATCGACGCCGACGCCAAAGACACTCGCAATCACTTCACCAGCGTCGACAGCCTCGCGGCATTCGTCAGCGCGCGCCAAGTGGCCTGAGGACAGAACATGCAATCCCGTGAAGACATCTTCGACACCCTGCGCTCGTCGATGGTTGAGCTGTTCGAGCTCGAACCCGAGCGCGTTACCCTCGAAGCCAACCTGTATCAGGACCTGGAAATCGACAGCATCGATGCCGTGGACCTGATCGACCACATCAAGCGCAAGACCGGCAAGAAGATCGCCGCCGAGGAATTCAAATCGGTACGCACCGTGGGCGATGTCGTCGACGCGGTCTATCGCCTGGTCCACAGCCCCGCATGAGTCGACTGATTGGCCTGGTCCTGGTGCTTGCAGGCGTCCTGTACCCGTTTGCCGTCTACTTCGGCATGGGCCATTTCGCCCCATGGCAATTCGCGCTGCTGCTCGGCGCGCTGTGGGGGGTGCGTGCGCTGACCAGCGAGGGACGTCCGGGCGGCGTGTCGATGGCGCTGACGGCGATGGGCTTTTGCCTGCTGCTCGGGTTGTTCAACAGCCCGCAATTGCTGCGCTGGTACCCGGTGCTGATCAGCTGTTTCATGCTGACCCTGTTCGGACTGAGCCTGATGCGCGGCATGCCGCTGATCGAGCGACTGGCACGCCTGACAGAACCCGATTTGCCGATCGTTGCGGTTCGCTACACCCGTCAGGTCACCCGGGTCTGGTGCCTGTTTTTTCTGTTCAACGGCTTCGTCGCCGCCGCCCTGACCCTCTGGGCGCCGCTGAGCTGGTGGACGTTATACACAGGGCTCATCGCCTACGGTTTGATGGGCCTGCTGTTCGCCGGTGAATGGATCGTTCGTCAGCGCGTCCGGGGTCGGGCATGAGCTGGATCGATCTCGAACACCTGTTGCTTGACGCTCATCCACAGCGCGCCGTTGCCCATACTCCCGCGCTGAGCCATGCCGCGTTGCAGGAACGCGCGCTGCGTGTCGCCGCCGCGCTGCAGCAACGTGGCGTGACACGTTTGGCAGTCCATCTGGAAGACGCCGCTGAACTGGCCATCGCATTGTTCGCGGCATGGCGCGCCGGCGTGGCGGTGTTGCTGCCGGCCGATTTGCAGGCGCAAACGAGACTACGCTGGGCCGGCCATGTCGACCTGTGGCTGACGGATCTGCCGGACGACACTCGGCTCGATCAACTAAACGCCGATCCGCTTCCTCCCGCCGCGCTCGATCTGGATGAGTGCAGCTTGAGCCTGTGCACGTCCGGCTCCAGTGGCGAACCCAAGCTGATCGAAAAGCGCCTGCGACAGCTGGCCAACGAAGTCAGTGCACTCGAACGCCTGTGGGGCGCCGACCTGGGTGATGCCTGCATTATCGGCAGCGTGGCGGCGCAGCACATTTATGGCCTGCTGTTCCGAGTGTTGTGGCCGCTGTGCGCCGGACGCAGCTTCGTGCGTCAGCAACTGCCGTTTCCCGAAGACTTGCAACGCGTCAGCCGTGAGCATGAATCCTTCGCTTGGGTGGCGAGCCCCGCGCTGCTCAAACGCATGGGCGACAATCTCGACTGGAATCACCTGAGCGCCGTGCGCCGTGTGTTTTCGTCCGGCGGCGCGCTTCCGACCGACGCGGCAGAGTGCTTGCATCAGCGGCTCGGGCAGTGGCCAAGCGAAATACTCGGCAGCTCCGAAACCGGCGGCATCGCCTGGCGCCAGGGCGACCCGCTGTGGCGCGCTTTCGATGATGTCACGCTGGGTCAGGACGACGACGGCGCCCTGCGGATCGAGTCGCCGTACCTGCCGATCGGCCATGTCGAACAGACAGCCGACGCAGTGCGCTTTCTGGGAGACGGTCGTTTCGAGCTGCTGGGCCGGCTGGACCGCATCGTTAAACTGGAAGAAAAGCGCATATCCCTGCCGCTTCTGGAGCAAGCACTCGCGACCCATGAATGGGTCAGCGAAGCACGCATGGGCGTGGTCCGGGAAAACCGCGCGTCGCTGGGCGCATTGGTGGTGTTGAGTGCCAGCGGCGTCCACGCACTGCGCAATCAGGGTCGGCGCGCGCTGACCCAGGCGCTGCGCCAGCATCTGGTGCCGCATTGCGAAGCGCTGGCGTTGCCGCGTCGCTGGCGACTGCTGAGCCATCTGCCCCTCAATGCCCAGGGCAAGTTGCCGCAAGCGCTGATCGAGACATTGCTGGTGTCGCCGCGCACTCAAGCCCCTGATCTAGTCGCCCAGGAGCAACACGACGACGAGTGGCGACTGGAATTGATCGTCCCGCTGGACCTCGCGCATTTCCCCGGCCACTTCCCGGGCACGCCGATTCTGCCCGGCGTGGTGCAGGTCGACTGGGCGATGAACCTGTCACAGCGTCTGATGGACCTGCCGCCGCGCTTTGCCGGCATGGAAGTGCTGAAGTTTCAACAACTGGTGCGCCCCGGCGATCGCATCAGCCTGACCCTGCGCTTCGACCCCGAGCGCAGCAAGCTGCATTTTGCCTATCGCAACGGTGAAGCGGCCTGCTCCAGCGGCCGGATTTTACTGGTGAACGCGGATGCATGAGCTCTGCACATTCAAGGAAGAGGTCGCTTATGCATAACCCCTGCGCCGTGATCCCGGTCTACAACCATGAACTCGCCGTACCAGCCGTGGTTCTGGAGTTGCTGCACGCCGGTTTGCCCTGCGTGCTGGTCGACGACGCCAGCAGCCCGGCCTGCGCCGCCGTGCTTGAATCCCTCGCCCAACAGGCCAATGTCTTCCTGGTGAAGCTGGCGATCAATCAGGGCAAGGGCGGCGCCGTCATGGCCGGCCTGCGTGAAGCGTCGAAATCGGGTTTCAGCCACGCCCTGCAAGTCGACGCCGACGGCCAGCACGATCTGAACGACATCGCGGTGTTTCTGGATCATTCCCGCGAACACCCGGCGGCGCTGATCTGCGGCTATCCGCAGTACGACGCCAGCGTGCCCAAAGGTCGCTTGTACGCGCGCTACCTGACCCACGTCTGGGTCTGGATCAACAGCCTGTCGTTGCAGATTCCCGATTCCATGTGCGGCTTTCGGGTCTACCCGCTCAAGCCGGTGCTGCACCTGATCGACACCGTGAATCTGGGCAAGCGCATGGACTTTGACCCGGAAATCCTTGTGCGCCTGTCGTGGCGCAATCAGCCGATGCGCTGGCTGCCGACCAGGGTTCACTATCCCCAGGATGGCCTCTCGCATTTTCGGCTGTTTCACGACAACGCCCTCATCTCGAAGATGCACGCCAAGCTGTTCTTCGGCATGCTCGGCCGCTTCCCGCTGATCCTCTGGCGGCGGTGGTTGCCATGAGTGACGCCGATCAAAAGCAGCACTGGGCGGCCCACGAAGAACGCGGCAGTTTCCTGCTGATGAAGCTTACGGCCTGGGGCGTGAAGGTGCTTGGTCGTCGGGTGCTCAGCCCGATCCTGCACGGCATCGTCCTGTACTTTTTCCTGTTCGGCCGCCGCGCTCGCCGCAGCGCCTGGCAGTACCAAGAGCACCTGGCGGACTGGACCCAGCAGCCAGAGCTGCGGCCCACGCACTGGCGCGTGTTCGGGCAGTTCATGGCCTTCGCCGACGCCCTGCTCGACAAGCTGGACGTTTGGAACGGCAAGCTCGGTCTGGAGCAGATCGAAATCATCGACGACGCGCACTTGCGTGATCAGCTGCGCGGCGAGCGCGGGCAGATGCTGGTCGGCGCACACCTGGGCAATCTTGAAGTCTGTCGGGCGCTGGCCGAGCTGGGTGAAAAAGTCACCATGAACGTGCTGGTGCACACCAAGCATGCCGAGCGTTTCAACCGTCTGCTGGGTGAGGCTGGCGCGACCAATCTGCGGCTCATCCAGGTCAGCGAACTGGACCCGGCGATCATGCTGCAACTGAGCCAGCGTCTGGATCGCGGCGAATGGCTCGCGATCGCCGGCGACCGGGTTCCGCTGCACGGCGGACGCAACGCGCGGGTCGATTTCCTCGGCCATCAGGCTGCGTTCCCCCAGGGCCCGTGGCTGCTGGCCGGTTTGCTGAAATGCCCGATCAACCTGATTTTCTGCCTCAAGGGCGCGAGCGGTTACCGGGTGATTCTGGAGCCGTTCGCCGCTGCCATCGAATGGCGGCGCAGCGATCGCCAGCAAGTGATCACCCAATGGACCCAACGCTACGCCGACCGTCTGGCGCACTACTGCGTGCAAGCGCCGCAGCAGTGGTTCAACTTCTACCCGTTCTGGAAATCCGATGACGAACCCCGCACCTGAGCCCATCATTTTCGGCGAGTGCCACCTGCGCATCGAAGACGTACTGGCCCTGGCCAACCGCCAGCGGCCGACGGCGTTGCAGGACGACAGCGCCTACCGCCAGCGCATCGCCAAGGGCGCGCAGTTTCTTGATTCGTTGCTGGACAAGGAAGGCGTGATTTACGGCGTAACCACCGGCTATGGCGATTCGTGCGTGGTCGCGGTGCCGCTGCAACACGTCGAAGCGCTGCCTCGCCATCTGTACACCTTTCATGGTTGCGGGCTTGGCAAGTTGCTCGATGCCCAGGCCACCCGCGCAGTGCTGGCCGCACGTTTGCGCTCGCTGTGCCACGGCGTGTCCGGCGTACGCGTCGAATTGCTTGAGCGTCTTCAGGCGTTTCTTGACCACGACATCCTGCCGCTGATTCCGGAAGAGGGCTCGGTGGGCGCCAGTGGTGATCTGACGCCGCTTTCTTATGTCGCGGCGACCCTGTCCGGCGAGCGCGAGGTGCTGTTCAACGGCGAGCGCCGCCAGTCCGCCGATGTGCATCGTCAACTGGGTTGGGATCCGCTGGTTCTGCGGCCGAAAGAAGCGCTGGCCTTGATGAACGGTACGGCGGTCATGACCGGTCTGGCGTGCCTGGCCTTCGCCCGTGCCGATTATCTGCTGCAACTGGCCACCCGCATCACCGCGATGAACGTCGTGGCGCTGCAAGGCAACCCTGAGCATTTCGACGAGCGCCTGTTTGCTGCCAAGCCGCACCCGGGGCAGATGCAAGTGGCCGCCTGGCTGCGCAAGGATCTGGCCATCGACGCGCCGACCGCTCCGCTGCATCGCCTGCAAGACCGTTATTCCCTGCGCTGTGCCCCCCACGTGCTCGGCGTGCTGGCAGACAGCCTGAACTCGCTCCGCAGCTTCATCGAAATCGAGCTGAACAGCGCCAATGACAACCCGATCATCGACGCCGAAGCCGAGCGCGTGCTGCATGGCGGTCACTTCTATGGCGGCCACATCGCCTTCGCCATGGACAGCCTGAAGAATCTGGTCGCCAACGTCGCCGACCTGCTGGACCGCCAGCTCGCGTTGCTGGTGGACGAGCGTTACAACCATGGCCTGCCGAGCAACCTGTCCGGCGCCCCGGCGGACCGCGCGATGATCAACCACGGCTTCAAGGCCGTGCAGATCGGCACCAGCGCCTGGACCGCCGAAGCGCTGAAAAACACCATGCCGGCCAGCGTGTTTTCGCGCTCCACCGAATGCCATAACCAGGACAAGGTGAGCATGGGCACCATCGCCGCCCGCGACGCCATTCGCGTGCTGGAGCTGACCGAGCAGGTCGCTGCCGCCACGCTGATCGCCGCCAATCAGGGCGTCTGGTTGCGCAGCCGCGATGCCGACGCGCGCCCGCTTCCACCTCAGCTTGCGGCCATGCATGAACAACTGCGCGGGGACTTCCCGCCGGTGATCGAAGACCGCGCACTGGAAGGCGAGCTGCGGCTGTGCCTGAAGCGCATCGCCGAACAACACTGGAGGCTGCATGCGTAGCAAAGGCGTGATCCACGAAGACACCGAAATCCTGGTGCCGTTTTTCGACGTCGACACCATGCACGTCGTCTGGCACGGGCACTACGTGAAGTACCTGGAAGTGGCGCGCTGCGCGCTGCTCGACAAACTCGGCCACAACTACACGCACATGCTCGATTCGGGTTACGCCTGGCCGGTGATCGATCTGCAACTGCGCTATGTGCGCGGCGCGGTGTTCGGCCAGCGCATCAACGTGCGCGCCAGTCTCGTCGAGTGGGAGAACCGCTTGAAGATCGACTACCTGATCACCGACATCGCGACCGGCGAGCGCCTTACACGCGCCAGCACCGTGCAAGTGGCCGTCGACGTGAACACACGCGAGATGCAACTGGCCTGCCCCAAGGTATTTGTGGAAGCGGTCGAGAGGGCTCTTTCATGAATCCTTTCAAGACCCTTGTTGCGCTGACGCTGTTGGTGCTTACCCCACTGGCCCACGCCTTCGACCTCCAGCAACTGAGTGATCAACTGGCCAAACCTGCCGTCATCCATGGCGCCTTTGTACAGGAAAAACACCTGCGTTCGCTCCCCCAGCCGCTGACCAGCAAGGGCAACTTCGTACTGGCCAGGGATTCAGGCCTGCTCTGGCTGCTCGATACGCCCCTCAAACAGGATTACCGCATCACCGCCGCCGGCATCGCCCGTCGCGACGCCGATGGCGGCTGGCAGATGCTGCCGGGCAAAAGCGCAGGCGCCGAGCAGAACCGGCTGTTTCTCGCCGTTTTACAAGGCGACAGCAGCGGCCTGCAGCGTGATTTCGACGTGCAGTTGAGTGGCGACGCCCAGGCGTGGCAACTAACTCTGGTGCCGCGCTCGATGTTGCTGAAACAGGTGTTCAACCAAATCAACATCAATGGCGGCGCGCTTGTGCAGCGTATCGAGCTGCTTGAAACCCAAGGCGACAGCACGCAGCTAAAGATGATCGACAGCTCAAGCGACAAGCCGCTGAGCGACTCGGAGCGCGCTGATTTTGCCGATTGAACGCCTGCTGCCGCGCCTGTTCCTGATTGCCTTGCTGGCCGTGCTCGCACTCGCCGGCTGGCAATGGCGTCATGGCGCGCCGCTGTCGGCCAACCTCATGGAACTGGTGCCCGGCAGCACGCCCGACGCTCTGGAGCTGCGTGCCGAACAGCGCATTCAGGAACCGATGAACCGCGAGATGCTGGTGCTGGTCGGTCACGCCGATCCGGCCCAGGCCGTCGAGCTGGCGCGGCAGTTGAGCGAGAAATGGCAGGCCAGCGGGCTCTTCGAAAAGGTCCAGTGGAACGTGCAGGCCGATCTTCCGGCGCTGCGTGAACAGCTGCTGCGCGGTCGTCTGGCGATGCTGCCGCCCAGGGACCGCATCGAACTTATCGAGCACCCGGAAGCGTTTATTCAGCAGCGCGTACAGAGCCTGTTCGATCCGTTTGGCGGTTTCAGTCTGGTGCCCAGCCAGGAAGACTGGCTCGGGCTGACGGGGCGCATCCAGAACGGCCAGCCCATGCACGGCTCGGTGCAACTGGACATTGGCAGCGGCGCGCTGATCGCCAAGGCCGACGGCAAAAGCTGGGTGCTGCTGCGGGCACGCACCCGCGCTGACGCGTTCGACATGCGCCTGCCGCTGCACGTCTCAGCGCTGTTGGACGAGGCGCGCCAACAGGCGAGCGCCAGAGACGCACAATTACTGGCGGCCAGCGGACTCTTGTACGCCGCCCACGGCCAGCAACAAGCTACCCGGGAAATCACCTGGGTCGGCGGCGGTGCCACGCTGGGCATCCTGCTGTTGCTATTGCTCGCGTTCAAACGCTGGCGCGTGTTGCTGGCGTTCGTTCCGGTGATGGTCGGCATGCTGTTCGGCGCCACGGCCTGCGTTGCGCTGTTTGGCAAGATGCACGTCATGACGCTGGTGCTGGGCTCAAGCCTGATCGGCGTGGCGGTGGACTATCCGCTGCACTACCTCTCGAAAAGCTGGAGCCTAAAACCCTGGCGCAGCTGGCCGGCGTTGCGCCTGACGCTGTCGGGCCTGAGCCTGAGTCTGGCCACCAGTTGCATTGGCTATCTGGCCCTCGCGTGGACGCCCTTCCCGGCCCTGACCCAGATCGCCGTGTTCTCGGCGGCCGGTCTGGTTGGCGCTTATCTGACGGCGGTGTGCCTGCTGCCGGCGCTGCTCAACGGTGTCGAGTTGCGGCCTGCGCAATGGCCGTTGAAGATCGCCGAAGCCCTGATGAATGCGCGCGCCCGATTGCTCACCCGCGTGGGCACGCCAGTGCTGCTGGGCCTGTTGCTCATTTTTTGCGCAGCCGGCCTCCTGCAACTGACCACCAAGAATGACATCCGCCAATGGATCGCCGCGCCGCAAAGTCTGACCGACGAAGCGCGCTCCGTGGCGCGCATCACCGGCTACCAACCCACCAGCCAGTTCTTCCTGGTGCGCGGCGCCGATCAGCAGCAGCTTTTGGAGCGTCAGACCGCGCTGAGTCAGCGACTTGATCAACTGGTCACTCAAGGCAAGCTGCAGGGTTATCTGTCACTCAACCAATTGGTGGCGACGCCCGCTGAACAACAGGCTGCGCGCGCCGCCCTCGACACGCTGCCTGCCCATTGGCAGCCGCTGCTAGCGCTGGGTGTGCCACCGGAGGTGCTTGATAACGAATTGGCAAACCTGCGTACCCTTCCTGTCCAAGGCATTGACGATGTACTGGCCGGACCGTTGGGCGAACCCTGGCGCCTGCTGTGGCTGGGCAGCAACAATCAAGGCGTGGCCGGAATCGTCAGCCTGCAGGGCCTGAACGATGCGGCGCTGCTCCGCGCGCAGGCGCAGGACCTTCCGGGCGTCCAGTTGGTGGACCGCCTTGGCGACCTGAACAAGGTGTTCGCCGCCACCCAGATCAGCGCCGCCGAACTGAAGCTGGCGTCGTGCGTGCTGATCGTTCTGCTGTTGATTTTGCCATTCGGTCTGCGCGGGGCACTGAGGGTGATCGCCCTGCCACTGCTCGCGGCCGTGTGCAGTCTGGCGAGCCTCGGCTGGCTGGGTCAGCCGCTGACGCTGTTCAGCCTGTTCGGTCTGCTGCTGGTCACTGCGATCAGCGTCGATTACGCGATCCTCATGCGCGAGCAGATTGGCGGCGCGGCCGTGAGCCTGCTGGGCACATTGCTCGCGGCGGCAACCACGTGGCTGTCGTTCGGTCTGCTGGCGATCTCCAGCACCCCGGCGGTGAGCAATTTCGGGCTGTCGGTGAGCCTCGGTCTGGCCTTCAGCTTCATTCTGGCGCCTTGGGCCGGTCGGCAGCACGGGGCACGCTCGTGATGATTGTCGCGTTCTGGGCGATGGTGCTCGGGCTGTTCGCGCTGGCCGGCCGGCTCGGCGCTCGACTGAACCTGATCCCCATCGTCAGCCAGTTGCTGCTGGCGACGTTTGCCATCCCGCTGCTGATGCTGTTCCTCGTCGAACCGCAGTGGCAGCTCACCGGCGCGCAACTGGTCGCGCCGGTCTGGCTGAAAACCCTGTACGGCGTGAGCTTCGCGGTCGTGCTCGGTCACATCCTCAGCGACGTGATCGATGTGCGACTCGACCCGCAGAGCCTGAAAGTCGCGCTGCCCAGCTTCTGTGTACCCTTTCTCTGCGGCATGGCCTGCGCGGTGTGGCTTTTGCCGGCATCGAGCTGGCTAAGCAGCCTGGCGCTGGGGTTGGTGTTCGCCATCACCGCCATTCCGGTGCTGTATCTGTATCTCAATCACATCGGCTACCCGCTGCACGCCACGCGACGTCTGGTGCAGACGGCGATCCTGATCGATCTGGCCTGCTGGGGGCTGTTCGGGCTGGCCCAGGGCAGCCTGCACCTGACCAGTCTGATTATCCCGTTGCTGCTCGCCGGCGTGCCGCTGCTGTTACGGCTGCTGCGGGTTCGCCAGCCACAGCTTTATGGGGCTGTTTTCTTTCTGCTGCTGATGGTCGCCGAGCACTACCGCCTCAACGCGCTCATCGTCGGCATCGGCTATCTGCTGTGCATGAACGCGCTCAAGCAACCCTTTGCGCTGCCGCTGAAAGCCGCCTGGTTCAAGGCGCTGCAGCACTACGTGGCGATCCCGCTGATCCTCACGCTCGGCATCGTCCAGATCAATATTCACAGCGCCATCGGCGAACTGGGCGGATTGAATCTGCTGGCGCTGATCGTGCTGCCAATCGCCAGCAAACTGCTGGGCAACTGGATCGGCGTGCGCTGGGCGGCGCCGTCGTTTGCGGGTGCCGTGCGCTGGAAGGAAGCCCTGCTGCTGAACATCCGTGGCCTCAGCGAAATCGTCTTTCTCAATCTGCTGTTGCAACAAGGGCTGATCAGCCCGTCGCTGTATTTCGCGCTGATGCTCATGAGCCTGATCGCCACCCTGTTGCCTGCCCTCCTGGGCATGAATCGCCCTCTTGATTTGCATAACGTCGATGTCGTCGAACACTCGAAAAGGAAACCTTGTGCCAATAGCTGAAATGGAATGTCGCCAGATCGTCGTGATTGGTGCCGGTCCAGCCGGAGCCATCGCCGCTGCGTTACTCAAACGTCAGGGCCACGATGTGCTGATCATCGAGCGCCAGCAGTTTCCGCGCTTCTCCATCGGCGAGAGCCTGCTGTCCCATTGCCTGGATTTCGTCGAAGAAGCGGGCATGCTGGAAGCGGTCAACGCCGCCGGTTTCCAGATGAAAAACGGTGCGGCGTTCGCCTGCGGTGAGCAATACAGCGCCTTCGACTTCGGCGACACCTTCAGCAACGGCAAGCCCACGACCTTTCAGGTGCAACGCGCCGACTTCGACAAACTGCTCGCCGACGAGGCCGAGCGCCAGGGCGTTGAAGTTCGCTACCGGGAAACCATCACCGCCGCCGACTTCTCCGGCGAGCAGCCGACCCTCGACGTGCAGCGCGAAGACGGCACAGGCTACCGCGTGCAAGCGACGTTCGTGCTCGACGCCAGCGGTTATGGCCGCGTGCTGCCGCGCCTGCTGGACCTGGAGGCGCCGTCGAACTTTCCCCTGCGTCAGGCGGTGTTTACCCACGTTGAAGACCGCATCGACGACCCACGCTTTGATCGCGAAAAGATTCTGGTGACCGTTCACCCGACCCTGAAGGACGTGTGGTTCTGGTCTATTCCGTTCAGCAACGGTCGTTGCTCGGTGGGTGTCGTGGCGTCCGCCGAGCGCTTCGTGGACAAGCCCGATGACCTCGACGCCTGTCTGCGCGCGGTCATCGACGAGACCCCAAGCCTGAGCCGCGTGTTGCAAAACGCTGTCTGGGACACCCCGGCGCGTAGCATCGGCGGGTATTCGGCGAACGTCAAAACCCTGCACGGCAAAGGCTTCGCCCTGCTCGGCAATGCGGCTGAATTCCTTGATCCGGTATTTTCGTCTGGCGTCACCATCGCCATGCGCTCGGCGAGCATGGCGGCCGGAGTGCTTCATCGCCAGCTGCAAGGCGAGCCCGTTGACTGGGAAAGCGAGTTCGCCACGCCGCTGAAACGCGGCGTCGACACGTTCCGTGCCTACGTCGAAGGCTGGTACGAGGGCAGTTTTCAGGACGTGATTTTCTATCCGGACAGCCGACCCGACATACGCCGCATGATCAGTTCGATCCTGGCCGGGTACGCGTGGGATGAGCGCAACCCGTTCGTCGCCGAGCCCAAGCGTCGCCTGCGCATGCTCGCCGAAATCTGCGCGAGCCCACGGCCATGAGCGGCCAGTATTTCAGCGATAGCTACGTCGAAGAGACGCGCCTGGGCTTTCTTTTTCTGCGCAGTCACACGTGGCAGCACCGCGTTTTGCGGGTGGCCATCGACGACCTGCGCAGCCTGTTCAGTGAACCGCTGCCGGAGAGCCCGGTGGTGCTGGACGCCGGTTGCGGGCAGGGCAAGTCGTTTCAGTACCTGCACACTGCTTTCACCCCGGCGAAAATTTTAGGCATCGACGCCGACCCGCTCAGCCTGCAACTCAGCGCTGAAGAGGCCAGGCGTCGCGGGTTGAACGTCGAGCTGATCGGCAGCGATTGCGCAGACTTGCCACTGGCGGACGCGAGCGTCGACATGGTCTTCTGCCACCAGACGTTCCATCATCTGGTCGAGCAGGAAATGTCCCTCGCCGAATTCTATCGGGTGCTCAAGCCCGGCGGCTATCTGCTGTTCGCCGAGTCCACCGAGGCCTACATCGACACATGGGTGATTCGCTGGCTCTTCCGCCATCCGATGCATGTGCAGAAAAGCGCCGCGCAATACCTGGACATGCTGGGCAATGAAGGTTTTCATTTCACTGCGCACAACGTTTCGTACCCCTACCTCTGGTGGAGCCGGGCCAAAGATTTCGGTCTGCTGGAACGTTTGAAACTGGTCAAACCCAAGCCCTTTGGGGAACGTGAAGAGACGCTGATCAATGTCGTCGCACGCAAACCTCTCTCGGCCCTCATAGAAGGTAAAGCCTCATGATTCGCGCCTTTCTGCTGCTCTGCGTCCTGTTGGTGAGTGGCTGCGCCAGCCATGCGCCGCTCCCTGCGCAAACGCCCCACATCAAATTCCCGGTGCAGCTGCATGTGCAGCGCGAACAGGCCGGCCAGCGCCAGGACTGGCTGATGGTGATCCAGAAGGAACGCCACGGCCTGCGCTTCTCGTTGATGGACCCTCTCGGTATTCCCGTTGCGCGCCAGCAGCTTCGCGAGGATCGCTGGAAGGCCGACGGTCTGCTGCCGCCGAATCCTGAAGCGCGCGAGTTGTTCGCGGCCGTGCTGTTTGCCCTGACGTCACTGAAAGAAGTGCGCTTTGAATACCCCGGCGTCGATCTGCGTCCGTATGGGCGCAGCCTGGATGATCGCTGGTTCGTCGATTACGCCTCCGAGGGCGTCTTCAAGATCAGCATGGAAAGCGGCGAACTGAAATACGTCGTCAGTCCGCTCGAAGGCAAGGCGAGTCAATGACGGCATACCTCAATGCCCTGGGGTTGATCTGCGCGCTAGGGGACGACCGCCAGAGCGTGGCCCGGACGCTGTTCGCCGGGGACACCTCATGCATGCGCTCGGAAAGCGGCTGGATACCCGAACGCTCGTTGCCCGTGGCCGGCGTGAAGAGCCTGCTGCCGACGATCCCTGCGACGCTCGGTCAACAAAGCAGCCGCAACAACCAGCTGCTGCTCGCCGCCGCCCTCCAGATCGAGCCTGACATTCAGCAGGCGATCACCCGCTATGGTCGTGGCCGCATCGGCGTGATTCTGGGCACCAGCACCTCGGGCATCGACGAAGCGAGCCGCGGGATCGCCAGCTACCTGGCCGATCAGACCTTTCCGGACAGCTACGACTATCGCCAGCAGGAGCTCAGCGCTCCGGCCAACTTCCTCGCGTCGTGGCTGGACCTCAGCGGCCCGACCTACGTGATTTCCACCGCCTGCACCTCCAGCGCCCGCGCCCTGCTCAGTGCGCGTCGGCTGCTCGACATGAACCTGTGCGACGCGGTTCTGTGCGGGGGCGTCGACAGCCTGTGCAAGCTGACCATCAATGGCTTCTCGTCCCTTGAAGCGGTGGCGAACGAGCGCTGCAACCCGTTCTCGCGCAATCGCAACGGCATCAATATCGGCGAAGCGGCCGTGCTGTTTCTGATGACCCGCGAGCCAGCGAACGACCACCGCATTGCCTTGCTGGGCGCCGGGGCCAGTTCGGATGCGCACCATATTTCCGCCCCCGAGCCCAGCGGCCGCGGTGCGCGAGACGCCATGACCAAGGCGCTGACCAGCGCCAGCCTGGCGCCCACGGACATCGCGTATCTCAACCTGCACGGCACCGCGACCCAGCACAACGATGCGATGGAAAGTCTCGCGGTCAACGCCGTCTTCCCCGATGGCGTGGCGTGCTCGTCCACCAAACCCATGAGCGGGCACACCCTTGGCGCCGCCGGGGCCTTGGAAGCCGCGTTCTGCTGGCTGGCACTCGCCCCTGAAAATACCGAGGGGCAACTGCCGCCTCATGTGTGGGATGGCGAGGCCGATACAAGCCTGCCCGGGCTGAACTGGGTCAAGGCAAACGAAGCCCTTCAGCCTGATTCACCGCGCCGGATGATGAGCAACTCCTTTGCCTTCGGCGGCAACAACGTCAGCCTGATCATCGGGGAGCAGCCATGACCGCTGCACCTTCATGCCCGTGGCCTCCGGCTGATTTACTGCCCCACGCCGGCGACATGGTACTCATCGACCAGGTACTGTCGTTCGACGAAGAGCAGATTCACACCCGCGTCATCGTTCGGCCCGGCGGGCTGTTCAATCGCCCTGACGGGAGCATGCCGGCCTGGGTCGGCATCGAACTCATGGCGCAAAGCGTCGCGGCGTTTGCCGGCTGTCAGGCACGGGTGAAGGGTGACCCGGTTGAGCTGGGGTTTCTGCTGGGCACACGCAAATTCGAATGCAACGTCGAGCACTTTCCGGTTAGCAGCGAGCTGACCATTCATGCGCGGCGGTCCTTGCAGGACGACAGCGGCATGGGCGTGTTCGAGTGTTCTCTGAGCGGCGCCGGCATTCAGGTCAGCGCCCGACTCAATGTTTATTGCCCGCCGCAATCGGCGAGCTATCTGGCCGAAGGAGCCGCACATGACTGACTCAATTCTGGTCACAGGCTCAAGCCGCGGTATCGGTCGCGCCATCGCGCTGCGCCTGGCCCAGGCCGGCTACGACATCGTCCTGCACTGCCGCAGTGGCCGGGCCGAAGCTGACGCCGTGCAGCGTGAAGTCGAGGCGCTCGGGCGTCAGGCGCGCGTTCTGCAATTCGACGTCGCCGACCGTGCTGCGTGCAAGGTCATCCTTGAAGCCGACGTCGAAACCCACGGCGCCTATTACGGCGTGGTCTGCAACGCAGGCCTGACCCGGGACGGCGCGTTTCCGGCGCTCACCGATGACGACTGGGACATGGTCATCCGCACCAACCTCGACGGCTTCTACAACGTGCTGCACCCGGTGATGATGCCGATGATCCGTCGCCGCGCTGCCGGACGCATCGTCTGTATCACGTCCGTGTCCGGGCTGATCGGCAATCGCGGCCAGGTCAACTACAGCGCCTCGAAGGCTGGCGTCATCGGCGCGGCAAAAGCGCTGGCGATCGAGCTGGGCAAACGCAAAATCACCGTTAACTGCGTCGCGCCGGGGCTTATCGACACGGCCATGCTCGACGAAAACGTGCCGGTCGATGAACTGATGAAGATGATTCCCGCGCAGCGCATGGGCACACCGGAAGAAGTCGCTGGCGCCGTGAATTTCCTGATGTCGGCGGAAGCGTCCTACATCACCCGCCAAGTGCTGGCCGTCAATGGAGGCCTGTGCTGATGAAACGCGTTGTCGTCACCGGCATGGCCGGCATTACGTCACTGGGCAGCGACTGGGCCAGCATCGAGGCCAATTTCAGTGGCAATCGCAGCGGCATCCGGCGCATGGACGAATGGGATCGCTTCACCGAACTCAATACCCGTCTGGCCGGGCCCATCGATGATTTCGCGGTGCCCTCGTACTGGACGCGCAAGCAACTGCGCAGCATGGGCCGGGTGTCGCGACTGGCGGTCGGCGCCGCCGAACAGGCGCTGCGTGACGCGGGCTTGCTGGGCGATCCGATCATTCGTGACGGGCGCATGGGCGTGGCCTGCGGCTCGTCCACCGGCAGCACCGACGAGATCAAGGCCTTCGGCAACATGCTGCTGAATTCCGTGGCCGAAGGCCTCAATGCCAATTCGTATGTGCGCATGATGCCGCACACCACGGCGGCGAATATCAGCATCTTCTTCAACCTCACCGGCCGCCTGATCCCTACTTCCAGTGCCTGCACCAGCGGCAGCCAGGGCGTGGGCTATGCCTATGAAGCGATCAAGTTCGGGCGTCTGCCGTTGATGCTGGCTGGTGGTGCCGAAGAGCTTTGTCCCACCGAGGCCATGGTGTTCGACGCGCTGTACGCGACCAGCCTGAAAAACGATGCGCCGCACACCAGCCCTCGCCCTTACGACAGCGGGCGCGATGGTCTGGTGATCGGCGAAGGCGGCGGCATGCTGGTGCTTGAGGAGCTGGAACATGCGCTGGCGCGGGGGGCGAAGATTCACGCCGAGGTCGTCGGCTTTGGCAGCAACGCCGATGGCGTGCACACCACCCGCCCCGAGCAGGTCACCATGCGCCGGGCCATGGAACTGGCGCTGGAAGACGCAGGCCTGCCGCCTGAGGCCATCGGTTACGTCAATGGCCACGGCACGGCAACGGAACAGGGCGACATCGCCGAGACCCTCGCCACCCAGAGCCTGTTCGGCTCGCGCATGCCGATCAGTTCGCAGAAGAGTTTCCTGGGTCACACCCTCGGCGCCTGCGGTGCGCTGGAGTCCTGGTTCAGCATCGAAATGATGAACCGCGACCGCTACATCCACACGCTCAACCTCGACGAGGTCGACAGTCGCTGCGGCGAGCTGGACTACCTGCGCGGCGAGCCGCGTCACATGAATCACGAGTTCGTGATGAACAACAATTTCGCGTTCGGCGGGGTCAACACGTCGTTGATCTTCCGGCGTTGGTCTTAACCGCTTGATCCATTCGACCCGCCGGCGCAATGGAAGACCCTCCCGGCGGGGCACTTCACTGATCTTCTACACCCGTTAAACACCTCAAGGAGCGAAACCATGAAATTGAAAGTCTGGGCAGCAGCGGCCGCCGTCGTTTTGTGCACACTGCCGGGCATCAGCCAGGCTCGGGACACGGCGCTGTATCTACCGTTCGACAAGGTGGTCGCGCAGATGACCCAGGAGAAAAAACTCGACGGCAGCGTGAAGTTCTATCTCGCTGGCGTACAGCCAAAAGGCAAGGTGTCCGTGCTGTCGCCGAATGTGGTGACCAACAAGAAAACCAACGCTTTCAACAAGAGTGACAACGACGCCTGCGAATGGGTCTTGCAGTCCGCGATCCTGCAACTGAATGAGGCCGCAAAAGGCGCAGGCGCCAACGCAGTGGTCAACATCGCCAGCTACTACAAAAAGATCGAACGCAAAGACCCGGCCACCTATGAGTGCCACGCCGGCGCCATCATGGCAGGCGTTGCGTTGAAGGGTGATCTGGCGAAGGTGCAGTAACTTTTTGCCAGTGAGTTGAGGCGTCTTGCCTCGCTCACTGGCAGGGACGGCTGCGCTGTGAAACGGAGGTTGCTTGCGAAGAGGTCGTTCAACCGACAAATCATCGGCGAACCCAACTGAGTCTTCGTGAGCAAGCTCACTCCCACATGAGCGCCGTTTGCCGCAGGCCAGCGCGGTGTCAGAACAATGGGGAGTCATCAGATTTGCATTCGTCACGGATCACTGGGCGACGCAGTCCCTGTGGGAGCGAGCTTGCTCGCGAAGAGGTCAGTACATTCACCCCATCCCTCAGTAGTTGTAAGGCTACGTTCGTCAGCAAGCACAATCCCACAACCCATCTGCTTTGCTCCGGATCAGTTACCCCGCCTTGCGCGTCACCAGTTCGACAAACGCCTTGGCCATCGGGGATTTCTGATCCTTGCGCTGCACCAACCATACCGCTGACGTCGCCTGCGCATCCAGAAGGGTTCGGTACACCACCCCGTCGATGCGCATGCGTTGATACGACGCCGGTAGCACCGTCACGCCCAGCCCAGCTGCCACCAGACCAATGATGGTCATCGCCTCACCCGCCTCCTGAGTAAACAACGGGCTGAAGCCCGCTTCCCGCGCCAGATCCAGCAACTGTGCGTAAAGCCCGCTGCCGTAGCTGCGCGGGAAGAACACAAACGGCTCACTGGCCAGTTCATGCAAATGAATGCCGCGTTCCGAGCCTTCGGCCAGTGGATGGTCCGAGCGCAATATCGCCACCAACGGTTCGTGGAGCAGCTCCACGGCGACCAGTGAATCCGGCAACGGCAGGGGCCGCATGATGCCCACTTGCATCGACTCGTTCTCAAGCCGCTCGGCAACTTCCCGGCTGCTCATTTCCTGAAGCGCCAGATGCACCGCGGGGTAACGCTGACGAAACGCGAAGATGGCCTGCGGGATGCTTGAGGTGAACGGTGCGGACGCCGTGAAGCCGATCTTCAATTCGCCCAGCTCCCCCAGCTGCGCGCGCCGGGCCACGTCCGAAGCCTTCTCGACCTGTGCCAGCACCAGCCGTGCTTCGTCAAGGAACAACCGGCCCGCTTCACTCAGCTCCACCCGTCGATTGGTGCGTTCAAACAGACGCGCGCCGAGCTCTTGCTCCAGCGCCTGGATCTGCTGACTCAACGGCGGTTGCGAGATACCGAGCGCCTGCGCGGCACGGCCAAAGTGCAGCTCTTCAGCAACGGCGATGAAGTAACGCAGGTGACGCAATTCCATAGCGATTCCATTGGGTCGTTAAACCTATCAAACAGGTCGAACAATATATTGGAAGCAATCGTTAGCCGGCTATATTCTTTCGTCACTGCGTCCGCGCTCCCGTCTGAGGTCAATCGTGAATACTGCTGCACCCGCCGCCGCCGCGCCTGCCGAGTTCGCCACAGCAGCCATCCCTTTGGGCGATAGCTACATCGAGAAGGACACGCCTGCTTTCATTCGTACCGTATTAGCGCTGTTCTCCGGTGGCTTCGCGACGTTTGCGCTGCTGTACTGCGTGCAACCGATGATGCCGGTGCTGTCGCGGGACTTCTCCATCAACGCCGCCCAGAGCAGCATGATCCTGTCGGTGTCCACCGCGATGCTGGCAATAGGACTGCTTATTACCGGCCCCATCTCAGACCGCCTCGGGCGCAAGTCGGTCATGGTGTTCTCATTGTTCTCGGCAGCCCTTTTCACCATCGCCAGCGCACTGATGCCCACTTGGGAAGGCGTGCTGATCACTCGGGCGTGCGTGGGCTTGTCGTTGAGCGGACTCGCCGCCGTCGCCATGACCTACCTCAGCGAGGAGATCCACCCGCAGCACATCGGCCTGGCGATGGGCCTGTACATCGGTGGCAACGCTATCGGCGGCATGAGCGGCCGGGTGATCACCGGGGTCCTGAGCGATTACGTCAGTTGGCACACGGCACTGTTGATCATGGGCATCATCGCCCTCGGCGCGGCCGGCGTGTTCTGGAAAATCCTGCCGCCGTCGCGCAATTTCCGCGCCCGTCCGCTCAATGGCCGCAGCCTGCTGGAAGGTTTTGTCCTGCAGTTCCGTGATGCCGGGCTGCCATGGCTGTTCCTCGAAGGCTTCCTGCTGATGGGTGCGTTCGTGACGCTGTTCAACTACATCGGCTACCGCCTGTTGGCCGATCCGTACAACTTGAGCCAGGCCGTGGTCGGCTTGTTCTCGGTGGTGTACCTGTCCGGCATCTACAGCTCGGCGAAGATCGGGGCACTGGCCGACCAACTGGGCCGACGCAACGTGTTGTGGGCCGTGATCGTGCTGATGCTTGTCGGCGTGACGCTGACCATGTTCACCCCACTGGTGGTGGTGATCATCGGCGTATTGATGTTCACCTTCGGCTTCTTCGGCGCCCACTCCGTCGCCAGCAGCTGGATCGGCCGCCGCGCCATCAAAGCCAAAGGTCAGGCATCGTCGTTGTACCTGTTCAGCTACTACGTAGGCTCCAGCGTCGCCGGCACCGGCGGCGGTGTGTTCTGGCACTACGCCGGCTGGAACGGCATCGGCGCCTTCATCGGCACCCTCCTGCTGATCGCCCTCGCCGTGGCGCTGAAACTGGCGAAAGTGAAGCCGCTCGCGGTGAATGTGCAGGTTTGAGCCAAGGGTCGCTTTTGGCATTCGCCGCTGTTTTAGTGGGACCGGCTTCAGCCGGGGAGCCGCCCTTATGTGCGACGTCAATTTTTGCGGTGTGACGCGTGACGTCTTCCCGGCTAAAGCCAGTCCTACGGTTGCGTTCACAGCCACTCTCACTGACTGCACGCGCTGTGTGTTCGCGATCGAAGCCCACCGCAGCCTGAACCCCACACAAAAACGCCCGGCATGTGCCGGGCGTTTTCGTATCTGCGAACTGCTTACTGGTGGTACTTGGCCGACATTTCATGCACCGCTTCGATGAAGGCGCCGGCGTTGGCCGGGTCGACTTCGGGGGTGATGCCGTGGCCGAGGTTGAAGACGTGGCCGGTGCCGCTGCCGTAGCTGGCGAGGATGTTCGAGACTTCCTGGCGGATGGCGTTTGGGTTGGCGTAGAGCACGGTGGGGTCCATGTTGCCCTGCAGCGCCACTTTGTTGCCAACGCGTCGGCGGGCTTCGCCGATGTCGCAGGTCCAGTCCAGGCCCAGCGCATCGGCGCCGGCGTCGGCGATGCTTTCAAGCCACATGCCGCCGCCTTTGGTAAACAGGATGACCGGCACTTTGCGGCCGTCGCGCTCACGGATCAGGCCGTTGACGATCTTGCGCATGTAAGCCAGTGAGAATTCCTGATACGCCGCGGCCGAAAGGCTCCCGCCCCAGCTGTCGAAGATCTGCACCGCTTGCGCGCCTGCGAGAATCTGGCCGTTCAGGTACGCCGTCACCGACTGCGCGAGCTTATCGAGCAACAAGTGCATGGCCTGCGGGTTGTCGTAGAGCATGGCCTTGGATTTGCGGAAGTCCTTGGACGAGCCGCCTTCAACCATATAGGTCGCGAGGGTCCACGGGCTCCCGGCGAAACCGATCAGCGGTACGCGGCCGTTGAGTTCGCGGCGAATGGTACTGACCGCGTCCATGACATAGCCGAGGTCTTTCTGGGCGTCAGGGATCGGCAGCGCTTCGATGTCAGCCAGGGTGGTGACAGTTTTGCGGAAGCGCGGGCCTTCGCCGGTTTCGAAGTACAGGCCAAGGCCCATTGCGTCGGGAACGGTGAGGATGTCGGAGAACAGAATGGCGGCGTCGAGCGGATAGCGCTCAAGGGGCTGCAGGGTAACTTCACAGGCGAACGCCGGGTTCATGCACAAGCTCATGAAGTCTCCGGCCTTGGCGCGACTGGCGCGGTACTCCGGGAGATAGCGGCCTGCCTGGCGCATCATCCATACAGGCGTGACGTCAACAGGCTGCTTGAGCAGGGCGCGAAGGAAACGGTCGTTCTTCAGGGCAGTCATGTCGGCATCCGGAAAAAAAGTGCGGGCATTTTCTCAGACACCAACTTAAAAGGCACGGTCGGTGCCGTGCCTTTTATTTATCGGGGCGATTTGTCGCATCAATGCGCGACGTAGGTTCTGTAGCAGCCGGGTTGCTGGCGAACCCAACTAACGCAGTGCATCTGGCGAACCGCGTCGGCCTTATTCGCCAGTAAGCCGGCTCCTACAGACGGCAGCGTCAACTAGACGCCCAGATAATCCAGAATCCCTTCACCCGCATTGCGGCCTTCGAAGATGGCTGTCACCACCAGATCGGACCCGCGCACCATGTCGCCGCCGGCGAAGATCTTCGGGTTGCTGGTCTGGTGCTTGAACTGGCCCTGCTCCGGCGCCACGACCCGGCCCTGACTGTCGGTCTGGATACCTTGCGGATCGAACCACGACGCCGGGCTTGGACGGAAACCGAACGCGATGACCACGGCGTCCGCCGGGATGATCTCTTCGGAACCCGGAATCGGCTCGGGGCTGCGACGGCCGCGCGCATCAGGCTCGCCCAGACGTGTTTCGACGACTTTCACGCCCTCGACACGATCCTCACCAACGATGGCGATGGGCTGGCGGTTGTACAGAAACCTTACGCCTTCTTCCTTGGCGTTCTTCACTTCCTTGCGCGAACCCGGCATGTTTTCTTCGTCCCGGCGATAGGCGCAGGTCACTGACTTGGCGCCCTGACGGATCGACGTGCGGTTGCAGTCCATCGCCGTGTCACCACCGCCCAGGACCACGACCTTCTTGCCCTTCATGTCGACGAAATCTTCCGGCGACTTTTCAAAGCCCAGGTTGCGGTTGACGTTGGCGATCAGGAAATCCAGCGCATCGTGCACGCCAGGCAGGTCTTCACCGGGGAAGCCGCCCTTCATGTAGGTGTACGTGCCCATGCCCATGAACACCGCGTCGTACTCTTCCAGCAACTGCTCGACGGTGATGTCCTTGCCGATCTCGGTGTTGAGGCGGAACTCGATGCCCATGCCGGTGAACACTTCGCGGCGATTGCTCAGCACGCTCTTCTCAAGCTTGAACTCGGGAATGCCGAAGGTCAGCAGACCGCCGATTTCCGGGTTCTTGTCGAACACCACAGGCTTCACGCCGCCGCGCACCAGAATGTCAGCGCAGCCCAGACCTGCCGGGCCTGCGCCGATGATGGCCACGCGCTTGCCGTTTGGCACCACGCGGGACATGTCCGGGCGCCAGCCCATGGCGAAGGCCGTGTCGGTGATGTACTTCTCGACCGAGCCGATGGTGACGGCGCCAAAGCCGTCGTTGAGGGTACACGCGCCCTCACACAGACGATCCTGCGGGCACACACGGCCACAGACTTCCGGCAGGGTGTTGGTCTGGTGCGACAGCTCGGCGGCCGCGAGGATGTTGCCCTCGGCCACCAGCTTCAGCCAGTTGGGAATGAAGTTATGCACAGGGCATTTCCATTCACAGTACGGGTTGCCGCAACCCAGGCAGCGGTGCGCCTGATCGGCCGACTGCTGAGGCTTGAAGGGTTCGTAGATTTCAACGAACTCTTTCTTGCGTTGACGCAGCAGTTTCTTTTTCGGGTCTTTACGCCCGACTTCGATGAACTGGAAGTCGTTACTGAGACGTTCAGCCATGGTGGTAAAACTCCTGACTACAGCCTCAAGCGCCAAGCTTGAGGCTGCAAGAAAATCATGTTCGCAGGCACTCGCGCGCTGCCGTTAGCTTGCGGCTTGAAGCTTGCCGCTCGCAGCTGCTGTTATTGCGGATTCGCGCGGGTGCTGGACAACAGCGACTTCAAGCTCGCGGCTTTCGGCTTGACCAGCCAGAAGCGGCGCAGGTAGTCGTCCAGGTTTTCCCAGAGATTGCGGCCCCACTCGCTGTCGGTTTCGGTCACGTATTCGGCCAGCACACGCTCCAGGTGGCTGCGATAGGCTTCCATCGCTTCCCCGCTGATGCGCTGAATCTCGACCAGCTCGTGGTTGACCCGGTCAACGAAGGTGTTGTCCTGATCGAGCACGTATGCGAAGCCGCCCGTCATGCCTGAGCCAAAGTTGTAGCCGGTCTTGCCCAGCACGCAGACGAAACCGCCGGTCATGTATTCGCAGCAGTGGTCGCCCGTGCCTTCCACAACGGTGTGGGCGCCAGAGTTACGCACTGCGAAACGCTCGCCCGCCGTGCCCGCCGCGAACAGCTTGCCGCCAGTCGCGCCGTACAGGCAGGTGTTGCCGATGATGGCGCTGTCCTGGGTTTTGAACGGGCTGCCTTTAGGCGGCACGATCACCAGCTTGCCGGCGGTCATGCCTTTGCCGACGTAGTCGTTGGCGTCGCCTTCCAGGTACATGTTCAGGCCGCCGGCGTTCCACACGCCAAAGCTCTGCCCGGCCGTGCCCTTGAAGCGGAAGGTCACCGGCGCGTCGTTCATGCCCTGGTTGCCGTGGAGCTTGGCGATCTCGCCGGAAATCCGCGCGCCGATGGAGCGGTCGCAGTTGCAGATGTCCAGCTCGTAGTCGCCGCCGCTCTTGGCCTGAATGGCGGTGATCGCCAGTTCAACCATTTTCTCGGCCAGCAGGCCTTTGTCGAACGGCGGGTTGCGCTCGACCTGGCTGAACTGCGGTTTGTCGGCCGGAATGTGGTCGCTGCCCAGCAGCGGCGTCAGGTCGAGATGCTGCTGCTTGGCGGTTTCACCCGGCAGGATGTCCAGCAGATCGGTACGCCCGATCAGTTCTTCCAGCGAACGCACGCCCAGCCTGGCCAGCCACTCGCGGGTTTCTTCAGCCACGTAGGTGAAGAAGTTGATCACCATGTCGACGGTGCCGATGTAGTGGTCCTTGCGCAGCTTGTCGTTCTGAGTCGCCACGCCGGTGGCGCAGTTGTTCAGGTGGCAGATGCGCAGGTATTTGCAGCCCAGCGCGATCATCGGCGCGGTGCCGAAGCCGAAGCTTTCGGCGCCGAGGATGGCCGCCTTGATAACGTCCAGGCCGGTTTTCAGACCGCCGTCGGTCTGCACCCGAACCTTGCCGCGCAGGTCGTTGCCGCGCAGGGTCTGGTGGGTTTCGGCCAGGCCAATTTCCCATGGCGAGCCCGCGTATTTGATCGATGACAGCGGGGATGCACCGGTGCCGCCGTCATAGCCGGAAATCGTAATCAGGTCGGCATAGGCCTTGGCTACACCGGCTGCGATCGTGCCCACGCCCGCTTCGGCCACCAGCTTGACCGAGACCAACGCGGCCGGGTTGACCTGCTTGAGGTCAAAGATCAGCTGCGACAAGTCTTCGATGGAGTAGATGTCGTGGTGCGGCGGCGGCGAAATCAGCGTCACGCCCGGCACTGCGTAGCGCAGCTTGGCGATCAGGCCGTTGACCTTGCCGCCTGGCAGTTGCCCGCCCTCGCCCGGTTTGGCGCCCTGGGCGACCTTGATCTGCAGCACGTCGGCGTTGACCAAGTACTCAGGCGTCACGCCAAAACGGCCGGTCGCGATCTGTTTGATCTTGGAGCTGCGGATGGTGCCGTAGCGCGCCGGATCTTCGCCGCCCTCACCGGAGTTGGAGCGCGCGCCCAAGCGGTTCATCGCCTCGGCCAGTGCTTCGTGGGCCTCCGGCGACAACGCGCCGAGTGAAATACCCGCCGAGTCGAAGCGCTTGAGAATGCCCTCCAGCGGCTCGATTTCATCGATGGCCAGCGGCGTATCGAGCTCTTTAACCTTGAGCAGGTCACGGATCATAGACACCGGACGATTGTCCACCAGCGCCGTGTATTCCTTGAATTTGCTGTAATCGCCCTGTTGCACGGCAGCTTGCAGCATCGCCACCACATCGGGGTTGTACGCGTGGTATTCGCCGCCGTAGACAAACTTCAGCAAACCGCCCTGCTGGATCGGCTTGCGCGCGCTCCAGGCCTCAAAGGCCAAGGCTTTCTGCTCGGCTTCGATATCGACGAAACGCGCGCCCTTGATGCGGCTCGGCACGCCACGGAAGCTCAGGTCGCAGACTTCCTCCGACAGGCCGATGGCCTCGAAAAGCTGCGCGCCACGGTAGGACGCGACGGTCGAGATGCCCATCTTCGACAGGATCTTGAGCAGGCCTTTGGTGATGCCCTTGCGGTAGTTCTTGAAGACTTCGTACAGATCGCCCAGCACTTCACCGGTACGGATCAAGTCGCCCAGCACTTCGTAGGCCAGGAACGGGTACACCGCCGACGCACCGAAGCCGATCAACACGGCGAAATGGTGCGGGTCGCGAGCCGTTGCTGTCTCGACAAGAATGTTGCTGTCGCAGCGCAGCCCTTTTTCGGTCAAACGGTGATGCACCGCACCGGTGGCCAGCGACGCGTGAATCGGCAGTTTGCCTGGCGCTATATGGCGGTCGCTCAAGACGATCTGGGTCTTGCCCGAACGCACGGCCTCTTCAGCCTGATCGGCGATGTTGCGCACGGCCGCTTCCAGGCCCATGGCTTCGTCGTAATTCAGGTCGATGATCTGACGATCAAAGCCCGGACGATCCAGGGTCATCAGCGAGCGCCACTTGGCCGGGGAAATGACCGGCGAGCTGAGGATCACGCGAGACGCATGCTCTGGCGACTCCTGGAAAATGTTGCGCTCGGCACCGAGGCAGACTTCCAGCGACATGACGATGGCTTCACGCAGCGGGTCGATCGGCGGGTTGGTGACCTGCGCGAACTGCTGACGGAAATAATCGTACGGCGTGCGGACACGACGGGACAGCACCGCCATCGGCGTGTCATCGCCCATGGAGCCGACCGCTTCCTGACCCTGCTCACCCAGCGGGCGCAGGATCTGATCACGCTCTTCGAACGTGACCTGGAACATCTTCATGTACTGCTTGAGCTGATCCGGGTTGTAGAACGCCGAACCGTGGTCGTGGTCTTCCAGCGTCGCCTGAATACGCAGGGCGTTCTTGCGCAGCCACTGCTTGTACGGGTGGCGCGACTTCAAACGGCTGTCGATGGCGTCGGTGTCGAGGATCTGCCCGGTTTCGGTGTCCACAGCGAAGATCTGGCCCGGACCAACACGGCCCTTGGCGATGACGTCTTCGGGCTTGTAGTTCCACACGCCGATTTCCGAAGCAAGGGTGATGTAGCCGTTCTTGGTGGTCACCCAGCGCGCAGGGCGCAGGCCATTGCGGTCCAGCAGGCAGACGGCGTGGCGGCCTTCGGTCATGACGATGCCGGCCGGGCCGTCCCACGGCTCCATGTGCATGGAGTTGAATTCGTAGAACGCGCGCAGATCCGGGTCCATGGTTTCGACGTTCTGCCACGCCGGCGGCACGAGCATCCGTACGCCACGGAACAGGTCGATGCCGCCGGTCACCATCAGCTCGAGCATGTTGTCCATGCTGGAAGAGTCGGAACCCACGCGATTGACCAGCGGCCCCAGTTCGTCGAGGTCCATCAGGTCGTTGGCGAACTTGGTGCGACGGGCCTGAGCCCAGTTGCGGTTACCGGTGATGGTGTTGATCTCGCCGTTGTGGGCGAGGAAGCGGAATGGCTGAGCCAGCGGCCATTTCGGCAGGGTATTGGTCGAGAAGCGCTGGTGGAACACGCAAATCGCGGTTTGCAGGCGCTCGTCGTTGAGGTCCGGGAAGAATGCCGTGAGGTCACGCGGCATCATCAGGCCTTTGTAGATGATGGTCTTGTGGGAAAAGCTGCAGATGTAGTGGTCGGTGTCGGCAGCGTTGGCCACCGAGGAGCGACGACGTGCGCAGAACAGCTTGATCGCGAATTCCTGATCGCTCAGGCCTTCGCCTCCGATGAACACCTGTTCGATCTTCGGCAAGCGCTCAAGGGCCAAACGGCCCAGTACGCTGGTGTCGATCGGCACCTGGCGCCAGCCAATCAAGGTCAGGCCGGCGGCGAGGATTTCACGGTTCATGTTTTCGCGGGCGGCTTCAGCCTTCGCGTCGTCCTGATTGAGGAAGACCATGCCTGCGCAATACTGGCGCGGAAGCTCGACGCCGAAAGCTTCGGTGGCGACCGCGCGCAGGAAGGTGTCAGGTTTTTGCATCAACAGCCCGCAACCGTCACCGGTCTTGCCGTCGGCGTTGATACCACCACGGTGGGTCATGCAGGTCAGGGCTTCGATAGCCGTCTGCAACAGGTGATGACTGGGCTCGCCTTGCATATGGGCGATCAGGCCGAAACCACAGTTATCCTTGAATTCTTCTGGATGGTACAGACCTGCTTTCATAGACACATTCTCACCAGGCTGCCCCTTAACGAGGCAAATTTCTTTTCAATTCAACCATTTACCATCCACGCCGAACGTATGCCGGCTTTGCGGGAGCAAAAGGGAGGTCATTGTACACAGCGACACAAGTCCTCACAAATTTGACGACGAAGTGTCGCAAATTTATGTCGCATTCGTGAAAGGTTTTATATCGATTCTCGTGCTAGCCAGAGCTCTGTTGCGAGTCTGACCAACGAGAGCCCAAAGATCAATGCGTGCCTGAGACGCAGACACCGCAAGGCGCGCTGCTCATTGGCAGCACGCTCATGCGTGATATCGGGAGGGCCAAGCGAGGGACCTGGATAAGGTCCCTGCGTCATCAGCGAGCGGCGGCGAGTTCCTGTTGGATACTGCCGACAGTACGAGGCCAAGGTTTACCAGCCTGAACCTTCTCTGGCAAGGCCTTGATAGCGGTCAGTGCCGCGTTGCGGTCGGCGAAGCTGCCGTAAGTGACCACAAACAGGGGCTTGCCCTGCAGGGTTTTCTTGAAGTATCGGTATTCACCGCCTTGCTCTTTCACGTAGCTCTGCGCGGTGGCTTCGGAGCTGGTGCCGAGGATCTGCACCACATAATGCGTCGGTGCCTGACCTGCGTACCAGCCACTGCCCGCAGCGCCGGACGCTGCAGCTGCCGCAGCTGGTTTGGCCGCAGGGGCCGGGGTAGGTTTGGCGGTGGCCACCTGAGTCGGCGCTGGCGCAGGCTTCGCGGCAGGCGCCGGAGCAGGCGTTGGCTTGGCCGCCGGTGCAGGGCGCGTTGCCGGAACCGGCTGCTGAGCCATGGTCGGAGCAGGACTCGCCGTCGCACCCGCCGGTGGCGCAGTGGTGGTCACGGTCGGTGGCTGCAGCGACTGATTAGCCGCAGGGCCTCCATCTTCGCCATCACCTTCGCCCGAGCCTGCGGCTTCAGCCAGCGGCGCGCGGGTCGCCGGTTGCGAGCCGTTCATCGGCAAAGGCATAGGCTGCGAGTTACCGGCGAATTCGATGGCCGGGCCACCGTTGTTCGATTGTTGCGCAGGCGCCTGGCCCTGACCCAGAGGCAGTTGCGCCTGAGAGTTGGCAGGTGCAGTGGAAGGTGCGTTGCTGCGGCCTGGAATCAGCCACGCCGCGAGAACGGCTGCAACAACAACCCCACCCAAAGCCAACACGTGTTTCTTAGGCATTTTGAACCCCATACTTGGACGCTTGACCGCAGAGCGGCTGGCAATCATGGCTTCGATCATCGAATCGCGCGCGACCTGGTTGATCGCGCCTGGCCACCCACCGGACTGCTCGTGGATATCAGTGATCTGTGCGGCGCTGAACAACTCCACGCCCTGCCCTGCGCCGTCGAGACGCTGAGCCAGATACTCACGGGTTTCTTCTTCGGTATACGGCGCGAGCTCGATAACGTGGAAGCGCTCTTCCTCGGTACCGCTCTCGGCGCACAGCTGATCCAGGCGATCAATGATCGAAGCCTCGCCGAACAGGAAGACATGCGGACGCCCTTCCGGGGTGCCTGCTGCCAATCCCAACAACGCTTCGAGTGCGGATTCGCCCAGTTGTTCGGCATCGTCCACCAGGATGTAGACTTCCTGACCGGTCAGCGCCAACTGCACGACTTGCGCCAGGATCGGGCGCATTTCCGCTTGAGCGACGTTCAGCGCCTGGGCAACCTGACGCAACACGCCCGTCGCATCACCTGCGCCACGCGCGGACACCACAACGCTCTGCACCGACTGCTTGTTGGTGCTCGCCACCAGTGCCTGACGCAACAGTGTTTTGCCACTGCCCTGAGGCCCCGTGACGACCAACAACAGCTGGCTGTATCGCGCGAGATGATGCAACTGACCCAGCACAGGCTTGCGCTGTGCCGGGAAGAATTTGAAGCCGGGAACCCGCGTTGCAAAGGGGTCATGACTCAACTGGTAATGACCGAGGAAGGCCTCATCGGCGTGCAAACTAGTCATGGATTTCTCATTAACCTCTAAGCTGATGCACCAAGGCGCGGTAGTCCGCGACCAGTGTGGCCTGTAGTACTTCTTGTGGATATTCGTCAGTTATTACTGCTTCACCGATGCGACGCAACAGCACCAGACGCAGACGACCGTCAATGACCTTCTTGTCCACCGCCATGTGCTCGAGGAAGTGCTCGGGCGTCATGTCTTCCGGCGGAACCACCGGCAAGCCGGCGCGCTGGAAAATACGAATGCCGCGGTCACGTTCCTGCTCGCTGATCCAGCCCAGACGCGCCGACATCTCCAGCGCCATCACCGTGCCTGCGGCCACCGCCTCGCCGTGCAGCCACACGCCGTAGCCCATGTGGGTTTCGATGGCGTGGCCGAAAGTGTGGCCGAGGTTCAGTGTGGCACGCACGCCGGACTCGCGCTCATCGGCGCCAACGACTGCAGCCTTGGCAGCGCACGAACGCTCGATCGCCGTGGTCAGCGCGGCCTGATCCAGCCCGCGCAGCTTGTCCACGTTCTCTTCGAGCCACGTCAGGAACGGTTCGTCACAGATCAAACCGTATTTGATGACCTCGGCAAGACCGGCGGACAGCTCGCGCTCAGGCAGGGTGTTCAGCGACAACGTATCGATCAGCACCGCATTGGGCTGATAGAACGCGCCGACCATGTTTTTGCCCAGCGGGTGATTGATGCCAGTTTTGCCACCGACCGACGAATCGACCTGGGACAGCAGCGTGGTCGGCACTTGAATGAATTCAACGCCGCGCTGGTAACAGGCCGCCGCAAAGCCGGCCATGTCACCGATAACGCCGCCGCCCAGCGCAATCACAGTGGTGCGGCGGTCATGGCGCGCGGTGAGCAGCGCGTCGAAGATGGTTTGCAGGGTTTCCCAGTTCTTGAAGGCTTCACCGTCGGGAAGCACGATCGGCAAGACGCTGTAACCGGCAAGGGATCGGGTGAGGCGGTCCATGTACAGCGGCGCGACGGTGGCATTGGAAATGATCGCCACCTGTTTTCCGGCAATGTACGGCTTGAGCAACTCGGGCTGATCCAGCAAGCCTTCGCCGATATGGATCGGGTAGCTGCGTTCGCCAAGCTCGACCTTGAGTGTCTGCATGTGTCCCCACGCTGTTAACAATTGGTTGCCTGCGGGCGTCTGAAAAAACGCCGATACCGGCTATGGCGCAAGGCCATGTAGCGACCCCACTTTTTATGGTCGCCGAGGATAGCGCATTTCCGTCTGCGCTTTAACGGGGAGGAAGCTCGGCCAGCAGGGCGAGGATGTCGATAACCACCATTCGCGGCGGCCGCTCATCGGTTTCGATGATGACATCGGCGATCTCGCGGTACAGCGGATCGCGGATGGCCAACAGTTCGCGCAGCACCCGCGCCGGATCAGCGGTGCGCAGCAAGGGGCGATTGCGATCACGCGAGGTGCGGCCCACCTGCTGCTCAACCGATGCATGCAAATACACCACCCGACCACCGGCGTGGAGCGCGCGGCGGTTTTCTTCGCGCATGACTGCACCACCGCCGGTGGCCACGACTACGCCGTCCAGTGCGGAGAGCTCGGCGATCATCGCCTGTTCGCGATCACGAAAACCCGCTTCGCCTTCCTTGTCGAAGATCCAGGGAATATTGGCGCCCGTTCGCAGCTCGATTTCCTTGTCGGAATCCTTGAACGGCAGTCGAAGCTCTTTGGCCAGCAAGCGACCGATGGTGCTTTTGCCCGCCCCCATCGGCCCCACAAGAATTAAATTTCGCACAGAATCAACGACTCACAGCAATCGCCTGGTTATTCATGATACGCGGAGTGAGAAACACCAACAGCTCGGATTTTGACTCCGAAACCACATCGCGCCGGAAAAGGCGGCCAACATACGGCACATCGCCCAAAAATGGCACCTTGTCGACGACTTTACTCTGCGTATTCGAGAACACGCCACCAATTACGATGGTCTCGCCATCGGCCACCAGCACCTTGGCGTTGACTTCGTTTTTCTTGATCGGCGGCACGCCCAGCACGGTATTCACGTAGTCCGGCTCATCCTTCGTGACCTTGACCTCCATGATGATGCGGTTGTCAGGGGTGATCTGCGGGGTCACTTCCAGCGACAGCGAGGCCTCTTTGAATGACACCGACGTCGCGCCGCTGGAGCTCGCTTCCTGATAAGGCACTTCCGTACCTTTCAGAATTTTCGCGGTTTCCTTGTCCGACGTAACGACCTTCGGCTGCGAGACCACTTCGCCGTTGCCGCTCTTCTCCATGGCCGTCAGCTCAAGATCAAGAATCGTGTTGTTGGTCAGAAAGCCCAGACCGATAGACGAGGTGGCATCGGTCACGCCCATGTCGACATAGGGACCGTTGGTCGCTGCTGCGCCCGTCACGGTGCCGCTGCCGCCGGTGGTGAAATTGCCTCTGTTGCTCGACCCGCCCCAGCGCACGCCAAGGGCCTTGTCGTAATCGACGTTGGCTTCGACGATACGGGCCTCGATCATCACCTGGCGCACCGGGATGTCCAGCTGCGACACGATGCGGCGCAACTCGTCGAGACGATCCTGAGTCTGGTAGGCAATGATGTTGTTGGTGCGCTCATCGACGGTGATCGAACCGCGCTCGTCGGTCTTCGATTCAGCGCTGGTCACCGACTGGAACAGCTTGGCGATGTCGGCGGCCTTGGCGTAGTTCACTTGCAGCAACTCGCGACGCAGGGGGGCAAGCTCGGAAATCTGCTTCAGGGATTCCAGCTCCTGGCGCTCGCGAGCGGCGATCTCATCAGCAGGACCGACCAGCAAAACGTTACCGATCTTGCGCTTATCCAGGCCTTTGGTCTTGAGCACCAGATCCAGCGCCTGATCCCACGGCACGTTCTGCAGGCGCAGGGTGATGCCGCCTTGAACGGTGTCGCTCGCCACGAGATTGAGGTTGGTGAAGTCGGCGATCAGTTGAAGCACCGAACGCACGTCGATGTCCTGGAAATTCAGCGACAGTTTCTCGCCGGTGTAGACCAGTTTCTCCGAGTTGCGGCGCTCCTGATCTTCGTTGGTCAGGGGACGCACGCTAATGGTCAGCTTGTTGTCGGTCTGGTAGGCGGAGTAATCAAACGCGCCGGACGGCTCGATGGAGATGCTGGCCTTGTCACCTGTGGCGCTGGAATTGACGAACTGCACCGGGGTCGCGAAATCCTTCACATCCAGACGCACGCGCAGCGGTTCAGGCAGTTGCGTTTTGGCGAAATCAACGCGGATCTTGCCCCCCTGCTCCTGAATATCGGGCGCAATGCCGGTGTCGCTCAATTCAATGATGACGTTGCCTTCACCCAACTCTCCACGCTGGAAGTCGACGTTTTTTACCGACCGTGGGCCCGGCGCATACGAGCGGGCAACGGGTTTCGATTGCGCGGCAGGTCCGCTCGGCACACTCACTCGCGCTGCGCCTGTGGCAGTGCTCGGCTGCGAGCCCTGGGCCGCGGCAGCGCCCTGCCCCACGACCACGAACAGGTTGTTGCCGTCGACACGCGAGCTGTACGGCGCGAGTGTGGTGAGGTTGATGATCACGCGCGTGCGGTCCTTGGCTTCGACGACCACTACGCTGTGGGCATTGCCTGAACCCAGGTCACGGCTCTTGATCGCCAACTGGCTGGTCACGCCCGGCAAGTCCAGCGCGATGCGCGCCGGCTGCTCGGTGGTGTAGCCGCGAGGCGCCGCCACCGGACCGTCGAAGGACAGTTTCAATTCGACTCGATCCCCCGGCAATGCGGCGACATCCAGCGTCTTGAGGTTAGCCGCCTGGACAACCGGTGAAAGCATCGCCATCCCTAGCGACAGGCCGATAATCGAAAGAATCCTGTTCATGTTCACATTCCACCACTGTGCCGATCCGAAGGTGCTTCGCTTGCTTGCCGTCTTCATGAGCGCTCCTTGAGAGAGATGCTGAGCGGGCGCTCCAGCCACGCCCCCTCTCCGTCCGGAACGATTTCCATCACTTGCACCGCCGAGTCGGTGATCGCCGTGATCCGGCCATCGTTACGCCCCAGGTAATCGCCCACTTTCACTCGATGCACCCCACCCGCCCCGCGAAGCAGCGCGAACGTGCCGGTTTCATTGCTCAACGTGCCAACCATTTCGAAGGAATCGATGTTGAAGCCTTCGAGGAACTGCTTGACCCGCGTCGGATCAGGCTGCACCAAGTGCGAGCCCTTTGGACGGTTGACCAGATCGATCTTGATCGGCGGCTGAAACGGACTGCGCAAACTGGCCGCCGCATACGTAAAGGCTTCATACGGCCGGAACTTGGGCATCGGCTCGATGGTACCAACAGGCCGCGCGCGCACCTCGGCCATGAACTGCTTGAGATCGTCAAATTCGTTTGAGCTGTCGCAACCCGCGAGCCCCATCAGCGTGACGCCGACGCACAACCAACGCATCGCCCTCATTTCGTTGGCCCTTTCGTGTCGACGTTCTGAAGACCTTTGTCGTTATAGCGATAGGTCTTGGCAAGGATGCTCATGCGCAGCTTGCCGGGGGACTTGGCGTCCAGCGGTTTGATCTCGAAGTCATGCAGGGTCACGATTCGCGGCAGGCTGGCGACGCCGCTGGCGAAGGTCGCGAGGTCGTGGTAACTGCCTGTCACGGTAATCTGGATCGGCAATTCGATATAAAACTGCTGGGCCTCTTCGGGGAGCAACTTGATCTCCTCGAACTCCAGGCCGCTGCCCAGACCGGTGCGGGTGATGTCCTCCAGCAAGCCGGGGACTTCGGTGTCGCTTGGCAACTGCCGCAGCAAGGCGCCGAAGGTGTTTTCCATCTCCACCATCTGGCTCTTGTAGGCCGCGAGGTTGGCAGCCTGATAAGCCTTGGTCGCGAACTGCTCTTTCAGCGCTGTCTCTTCGCCACGGGCCTGATCGAGCTGAGTCTGCATGTCCTGGATATAGAAGAAGTACCCACCGGCCAGTACCAGCGCCAGCAACAGCGCGCCGGCAATGGTCTTCACCGCAGCAGGCCATGAACCCAGGTTATTGACGTCCAGGTCGTTGATGTCGATCTTTTTCAGGCTATCGAGCCAATCATTCATGCTCATGGCTTGACCCCCTCAACGGCTGGCTGCGTCTGGCGCACCGTCAACTGGAAGGTATTGGTCTGATCCACGCCACCCGCCGCAGTGTTTGCCTTGACCTCGGTCAGACTCGGCGACTCCAGCCAGTCAGACGCATCCAGATTCCGCAGCAGGTCCGACACCCGGTTATTGGATTCCGCAGCGCCGGAAATGCTGATCATCTGTCCGGTCATCTTCACGTCGTTGAAATAGACGCCATCGGGGAGGGTACGAGCCATCTGATCGAAGATGCGTCCGATGATTGGCCGGTTACCCTGCAGGTCCTGAATGATCTTCATCCGTTCCAGTAATTGCTTGCGACGCGCCTTCAGCTCGCTGATCTCCTTGATGCGCGCATCGAGCTGGACGATTTCGGTCCTGACAAATTGATTGCGAGCGTTTTGGTGGGCGATGGCACTGCTCAAATATTGATCAGCCAAAAGAATGGCGCCTACGCCAAGCACCAGCACACCAACCAGTGCCAGAATGAAGCGCTTCTTGCGCTCCTCGCGTTGCTGCTCGCGCCAGGGAAGTAAGTTGATCCGTGCCATTAGTCGAAGCTCCTCAGGGCCAGACCGCAAGCGATCATCAGTGCGGGAGCATCGCTGGCGAGGGCGCCGGCGTTGACCTTGACGCTCAGCGCCATGTCAGCAAAGGGGTTGGCCACCAGCGTCGGCGTGCCCAGGCGTTCCTGGATCAGCCGATCAAGACCGGAAATAGAGGCGGTGCCGCCGGCCAGCATGATGTAGTCGACGCGGTTGTACTGGCCGGCAGCGAAGAAAAACTGCAGCGAACGGGACACCTGTTGCACCACGGCGTCCTTGAACGGCTGCAGGACTTCCATAACGTAGTCGTCGGGGAGTCCGCCCTGCTTTTTCGCAAGCCCGGCCTCGCTGACCGACAAGCCATAACGGCGCTGGATTTCTTCGGTTAACTGGCGACCGCCAAATAATTGTTCACGCGTATAGATGATGCGGCCGTTGTGCAGCACGCTGAGGGTGGTCATGGTCGCGCCGATGTCGATGACGGCGACGGTCAACTGTTCGTGGTCCTGGCCCAATTGCGCCGACAGCAGACCGAACGAGCGCTCCAAGGCATAGGCTTCGACGTCGACCACGCGAGCGGTGAGCCCGGCCAGTGCCAGCGCGGCTTCGCGCACTTCTACGTTTTCCTTGCGGCAGGCGGCGAGCAATACCTCAACGCGTTCGGGATTGCGCGCCGAATAGCCTTGGACTTCGAAGTCGATGGCGACTTCTTCGAGCGGATAGGGAATGTACTGATCGGCCTCGATCTTAAGCTGGTTTTCCATCTCGTCGTCGGAAAGACCTGCGTCCATCTCGATGGTCTTGGTAATAACAGCCGAACCGGCGACGGCAACCGCCGCGATTTTGACGTTACTCTTGGCTTTTACCAGCAAACGCGTCAAAGCACTGCCGACACCTTCGAGCTCCGCGATGTTCTTTTCGACCACTGCGTTGGCGGGCAGTGGCTCGACCGCATAAGACTCGACCTTGTAACGGTTGCCGGAACGACTTAGCTCCAGGAGCTTGACCGAGGTGGAGCTAATATCGATCCCCAGAAGGGTGTTGGCCTTCTTACTGAAGAGTTCGAACACAACCGATTCCCTATGCGTTTCCGTCACTTACGGATGATTTCTAGTCCAGTGCCACTGTCGGCTGACTTGACAGTAGCGCAAATAACGCTCGACGACGAAAAATGCTTATAATGCCCAGCGTTTTTTTCGTGTACCAAAGCTTCAAGGCGTGTTCATTTGTAAATGCCTGCGTCTAACTCATTCTTTTTTCTGGAAATCCAAAAGCCTTGATACGCCTGCTGAAGTTCGTCTGGTGGTCCATCGTCGCGGTCGTCTGCGGGCTGCTGCTCGGCCTGAGCGGCGCCTTTCTCTATCTGGCCCCGAACCTGCCCTCGGTCGATGCCCTGCGCAATATTCAGCTGCAGATCCCGCTGCGCGTGTTCAGCAGCGACGGCAAACTGATTGCAGAGTTTGGCGAAATGCGCCGCTCCCCCATCCGTTTCGCCGACATTCCCCCCAACTTCATCCACGCCCTGCTGTCGGCCGAAGACGATAACTTCGAGAACCACTATGGCGTGGACCCGAGCAGCCTGATGCGCGCGGCCAGCCAACTGGTCAAGAGCGGTCACATTCAGTCCGGCGGCTCGACCATCACCATGCAGGTCGCAAAAAATTACTTCCTGACCAGCGAGCGCAGTTTTTCGCGCAAAACCACCGAGATTCTTTTGGCCTTGCAAATCGAGCGCCAACTTACCAAGGACGAGATTCTCGAGCTGTACGTCAACAAGATCTATCTGGGTAACCGCGCTTACGGCATCGAGGCCGCGGCGCAGGTCTACTACGGCAAATCGATACGCGACCTGAGCGTTGCGCAGATGGCAATGATCGCCGGCCTGCCCAAGGCGCCGTCACGATTCAACCCACTGGCCAACCCGGTGCGTGCCAAAGAGCGCCGCGACTGGATTCTGGGCCGCATGTTCAAACTGGGGAAAATCGACCAGAACACCTACCAGACCGCGCTTGTCGAGCCGATCAACGCCAGCTATCACGTTCAAAGTCCTGAAGTGAATGCGCCGTATATCGCTGAAATGGCGCGCGCCGAAATGGTGGGTCGTTATGGCAGCGCAGCCTACACAGAAGGCTTCCGCGTCACCACTACCGTGCCGAGCGGCTTGCAGGAAGACGCCAACAAGGCGGTGCAGGACGGCCTGATCGAATACGACCAGCGCCATGGCTATCGTGGACCTGAGAGCCGGTTCCCCGGCCTGACCCGCGAGGGCTGGGTGCAGGAGCTGAGCAAACAGCGTCCGATCAGCGGTCTGGAGCCAGCCATCGTCACTCAGGTCGACAAGACCGGCATCCGCGTCCTGACCCGCAACGGCGAGAACGAAGAAACCGTCGCCTGGGACAGCATGAAGTGGGCCAAGGCGTTCCTGAACACCAACAGCGTCGGCGCCAATCCCAAGCAGCCCGGCGATGTCGCCCATGTCGGTGATCTGGTGCGCCTGCAGCGTCAGCCGGACAACTCGCTCAAGTTCAGCCAGCTTCCCGTGGCGCAGAGCGCGCTGGTTTCGCTGGATCCGCAGAACGGCGCGATTCGTGCGCTGGTCGGCGGCTTCGCGTTTGAGCAAAGCAACTACAACCGCGCGATGCAGGCCAAACGTCAGCCGGGCTCCAGCTTCAAGCCGTTCCTCTATTCGGCAGCGCTGGACAACGGCTACACCGCCGCCAGCCTGGTCAACGATGCGCCGATCGTGTTCGTCGACGAGGCCATCGACAAAGTCTGGCGGCCAAAGAACGACACGGGCACCTTCCTGGGTCCGATTCGGCTGCGCGAGGCGCTGTACAAGTCACGCAACCTCGTGTCGATCCGCCTGCTGCAAAGCCTGGGCGTGAGCACCGCGATCAACTACATCACCCGCTTTGGCTTCAACAAGCAGGATTTGCCGCCCAACCTGTCTCTAGCACTGGGCACCGCAACCCTGACACCGATGGAAATCGTCGGCGGCTGGAGTGCGTTTGCCAACGGCGGTTACAAGATCAGCCCGTACCTCATCCAGAAGATTGAGGACCGTGAAGGCAAAACCCTGTTCGTCGCCAATCCGCCGACAGTGCCCGCCAACGACCCTAACCCGAAAGCGGTCAGCGAAGCGGCCATCAGTAGCGCATCGACGTACGCTGCGCCAGAAACCCCGCCGTTGACCGCCAACGTCGTGCCGAACGCGCTGGATGCTTCGGGCGCAGCGCCAGCACCTGTCGTTGCGGAACGGATTGTTGACGGTCGCACGGTCTACATCCTCAACAGCATGCTGCAGGACGTGATCAAACGCGGCACAGGTCGCCGCGCTCTGGCGATGAACCGTCCGGATATCGCAGGCAAAACCGGTACCACCAACGAATCGAAGGACGCATGGTTCACGGGCTACAACGCGGATTATGTGACCACGGTCTGGACCGGGTTCGATCAACCGGAAAGCCTGGGTCGCCATGAGTTCGGCGGCACGGTTGCGCTGCCAATCTGGATGAAGTACATGAGCGCCGCCCTGAAGGACAAGCCGCCCCATGTTCAAGCCGAACCGGACGGCATCCTCAGCCTGCGCATCGACCCCGTCAGCGGCCGCTCCGCCACGCCGAGCACGCCGGGTGCGTTCTTCGAGCTGTTCAAGAGCGAAGACACGCCGCCTAGCGTGAACGAACTCGGCGGCAGCCCTCCCCCAGGCAGCCCGCTGCCGGCGGACGAATCAGCGCCGATCGATTTGTTCTAGTGAGGCAGCGCCGAGCTTGAAGCGGCAAGCTACAAGTAAAGGCAAGAGCAGCGGCGATCTTTGCACTGCTTGTAGCTTGTAGCTTGTAGCTTGCAGCTCAAAAAAAACCCAGCACTTGGCTGGGTTTTTTGTGGCTGCGGTTATCAGCCGTTGAACACGTCATCCACGCTCTTGAGCGGGTAGTGCTTTGGATACGGCAGGGTCGCAACACCGCTTTCGATGGCTGCCTTTGCAACGGCATCGGAAACGATAGTCAGCAGGCGCACGTCCAGTGGTTTCGGAATGATGTACTCACGCCCGAATTCCAGGGCGATGCCGCCGTAGGCATCGCAGACTTCCTGAGGCACCGGCAGCTTGGCCAGTTCGCGCAGAGCGTTGGCCGCGGCGATCTTCATCTCTTCGTTGATGCGCTTGGCGCGAACGTCCAGTGCGCCACGGAAGATGAACGGGAAGCCCAGCACGTTGTTGACCTGGTTCGGGTAGTCCGAACGGCCGGTCGCCATGATTACGTCGCTGCGGGTGGCGTGAGCCAGTTCCGGCGAGATTTCCGGATCCGGATTCGAGCAAGCGAACACGATCGGATTGGCCGCCATCGACTTCAGGCCTTCAGCGCTCAGCAGGTTCGGACCGGACAGACCGACGAACACATCAGCACCTTCCAGAGCATCGGCCAGCGTGCGCTTGTCGGTGGAGTGAGCGAACTGTGCCTTGTACTGGTTCAGATCGGTACGCCCGTCGTGAACCACGCCGTTGCGGTCGATCATGAAGATGTTTTCGATCTTCGCGCCCATGCTCACCAGCAACTTCATGCAGGAGATGGCTGCAGCGCCAGCGCCCAGGCAGACGATCTTCGCCGCTTCCAGGGTTTTGCCTGCGATTTCCAGCGCGTTGATCATGCCGGCTGCGGTAACGATCGCGGTGCCGTGCTGGTCATCGTGGAAAACCGGAATGTCGCACTGCTCGATCAGCGCCTTTTCGATCTCGAAGCACTCAGGTGCCTTGATGTCTTCCAGGTTGATGCCGCCGAAGGTGATGGAGATGCGTCGCACGGTGTCGATGAAGGCCTGCGGGCTTTCCGAATCGACTTCGATATCGAACACGTCGATACCGGCAAAGCGTTTGAACAGCACGCCCTTGCCTTCCATGACCGGCTTGGACGCGAGAGGCCCGAGGTTACCCAGACCCAGAATCGCGGTGCCATCAGAGATGACCGCTACCAGGTTGCCTTTGCCGGTGTACTTGTAGGCAAGCTCCGGATCGCGACCGATTTCGCGGACCGGCTCAGCCACACCCGGGCTGTAGGCCAGCGACAGATCGCGAGCGGTTGCAGTGGCTTTGGTGAGCTCGACGCTGAGTTTCCCTGGACGGGGATGAGCGTGATATTCGAGAGCGGCAGTTTTCAAATCTGACATGGGGGCATTCCGCTTTTTTGCTGTTGGACAGACGGACCGCCGAGCATACGCAAGTCATAAAGTCCTAACAAGACTGGCGGGTCACCTGTGTCAAGAGGCCGCATCTACGACTTTCAGCGTAGAGCTGCAAGAAACAAGGCCTCCAGCGGCGACAATCCACGCCAAATATGTCTACAATTTATTTATTTAATGTATCCAACATTGCAGGGTGAGTAATCGACATCATCCAGCGCGGTTGGCCTGATTTCAGACCGCCCCGACGCGAACGATCAACCACCCAGCCACGGGCTTCGATTCGCTGACCCTTCAAGCGCTGCAGCGCGGCAGTGTCGAACTGGCCGAGCAGCTTGGGCGCAATGCGCAACACCAGCGCGTCGCCGATTTCGATCCACAGACCACCGCCATTGCGCTGCACGCTGGTCACGCGCCCACTGACCAACGCGAACCCGCCGGCGTTGATCTGCGCCGCCGGCTGAACCGGCGAATTGCGCCACAAGCCAAGGCCCGCCTGACGAGCCGACTTCTCGGCAGCCTGCTGACAGCTCACCAGCGCAACGTTTGGTGCGACCGCAACCAGATAGCCAAGGCCTTCCGCCAGCAGTTGCGCTTCAAGGTTGGCGCCATCGTGGCCATAGACGTTGGCGAGGGTGCGACCGTAGTGATCGGTCGGCTCTTCACCGACGCGCAGCCTGACCTGCCCGCCACTGGCATCCACCAACGCCTGCAATCGACGCTTGGCCGCTTCGGCAAACGGCTGGGCGGACTGACCCTTTTTGCCGGTTTCTGGCGTATTCAGGCCAATCATGCGAACGCTGCGACCATCGCTCAGGCGCACCGTGTCGCCATCCACCACTCGCTGTACCTGAACCAGAGGCAGAGACGGCGGCGCAGGGCACAAGGCCTGAGCCGTCGAAAGCCAAATCGCGGACATAAAAAAGGCGCCCGCGAGGGACGCCTTCTTAAGCAGCCTGGAGAAACCCATCGGCGACTCCAGAACGGCCAACCTTACTCTGCAGCAGGAGCTTTGGTAGGACCGAATGCACCGAAACGCGACTTGAACTTGTCGACACGACCGCCGACGTCCAGAGTTTTTTGCTTGCCGGTGTAGAACGGGTGGCACTCGTTGCACACGTCCAGGCTCAGAGGCTTGGCCAGTGTGGAACGGGTTTTGATGACATTGCCGCAGCTGCAGGTTGCGTCAATGGCTTCGTAAACTGGATGGATATCAGCTTTCATGGGTATTTCCTCAGGCTATCGTGCCGCCACCCAACACTATTGTTGAATACCGCACGGAATTAGGCCGCGCATATTAACAGACAACGCCAATCACGCAAGGGAACGTTCACGCCGGTCGTCTGCTAAGATCGCGCCCTTCGTCATACTCCGTAACAGGAAATCCCCCGCGTGCCCGACGCCATCTTGCGCCTCGCCCTGCCCTCGCCGCTGCGTCGCCTGTTCGACTACCTTGCCCCCGCAGGTGTGGCGCGCAGTGCGTTGCAACCGGGGATGCGCCTGCGCGTGCCGTTCGGTCGTCGGGAAATGATTGGCGTGCTGGTGGAAGTCGTCGATCACAGTGACGTGCCGGCCGACAAGCTCAAGCCGGCCATTGCCGTGCTGGATGCCGAACCGCCGCTGCCGCCCGCACTGTTCAAGCTGTGCCTGTGGACGGCCCAGTATTACCAGCACAGCCTGGGCGACACCCTGAGTTGGGCGTTGCCGGTGTTGCTGCGTCAGGGCGAACCGGCGGAAGCGCGGCAGGAGCGGTTCTGGCACGCAGCCCCGGACGCGAGCGTCGATGACCCGCGCATCGCCCGGGCGCCTAAACAAAAGGAAGCGCTGCGCACGCTGGCCCAGCACCCCCATGGCGTGGCTCACCAGTTGCTGAGCAAGCTGATGCTCAACCGGGACAGCCTGAATCTGTTGCTCGCCAAAGGACTGGTGACCGTCGAGGTGCGCGGTCATGGGCCGGTTGAGCGACACGAGCACTGGCTGGCGCAGCCGGAATTGCCGCTCAACATCGAGCAACGGGCTGCCTATGAAGCCATTCGGTCGGGTTTCGGCAGTTTCCACGCTTCACTGCTGGCGGGGGTCACCGGCAGCGGCAAGACCGAAGTGTATCTGCAGCTCATCCGCGAAACGCTGGAAGCGGGCAAGCAGGCGCTGGTGTTGATTCCGGAAATCAATTTGGGGCCGCAGACCCTCGCGCGCTTCGAGCAGCGTTTCAACGCGCGCATTGCGCTGCTGCATTCGGCGGTCAACGACCGCGACCGGCTGGACGCCTGGCTGGCAGCACGCGATGGCGAAGCCGACATCATCATCGGTACCCGTTCGGCGCTGTTCACCCCGATGAAAAACCCGGGGCTGATCATCATCGACGAGGAGCACGACGGCTCCTATAAACAGCAGGAGGGTCTGCGCTATCACGCCCGGGACCTGGCGCTGGTGAGGGCGCATCAGGAGGACATCCCGATCGTGCTCGGCTCAGCGACGCCTTCGCTGGAAAGCCTGCACAACGCCCACACCGGTCGGTATGCGCTCCTGCGTCTGAATCAGCGCGCGGGTGGCGCTCAGCAACCGCGCTTCCTGCGGCTGGATGTGAAAAGTCGCCCCCTCGACAGCGGCATTTCAGGCCCCATGCAGCAAGCCATCGG
Organism: Pseudomonas graminis; assembly: GCF_013201545.1. Classification (NCBI taxonomy): domain Bacteria; kingdom Pseudomonadati; phylum Pseudomonadota; class Gammaproteobacteria; order Pseudomonadales; family Pseudomonadaceae; genus Pseudomonas; species Pseudomonas graminis. The sequence goes on along the minus strand of NZ_CP053746.1, from coordinate 2,063,118 downwards.
CCAGACCCTGGCGGCGGGCCAGCAAGTGCTGGTGTTCCTCAATCGACGCGGCTTTGCCCCTACGCTGCTGTGTCACGACTGTGGCTGGTTGTCGGAATGCCCCCGCTGCGACGCGCGCATGACCGTTCACCAGCGCTCGGGCGAGCTGCGCTGTCACCACTGCGGCCATGTCGAGCGGGTGCCGCGCAATTGCCCGGCGTGTGGCAAGGTCGATCTGCGCCCGGTGGGTGCAGGGACCGAACGAGCCGAGGAGCGGCTGGCGATTCTGTTTCCCGACTACCCGGTGCTGCGCGTCGATCGCGACAGTACCTCGCGCAAGGACGCGATGAATCAGCTGTTCGCAACCATACAGAAAGGGCAGCCGTGCATTCTGGTGGGCACACAGATGCTCGCCAAAGGGCATCACTTCCCGCGCGTGACGCTGGTGTCGATTCTCGATGCCGATGGCGGGTTGTTTTCCGGTGACTTCCGCGCCAGCGAGCGCATGGCGCAATTGATTGTGCAGGTCGCAGGCAGAGCCGGGCGCGCCGAAGAGCCGGGCAAGGTGATCATCCAAACCCACCTGGCCGACCATCCTTTATTGATTCAACTGACCGAACAGGGTTATTTCGCCTTTGCCGAGCAGGCGCTGAGTGAGCGTCGCGCCGCCGGGCTGCCGCCGTTCTCGCACTTGGCACTGCTGCGCGCCGAAGCGCACAAGCCGGGTCAGGCCGAGGGATTTCTCGACGAAGCCTGCACCGAAGCCGAGCGCCTGTTGAAGGACCTGGCCCTGGGCGGCATCGAGCTGTTGGGCCCGGTTCCGGCGCCGATGGAGCGACGCGCCGGACGCTATCGCGCTCAGTTGCTGGTCCAGGCCAACGCCCGCGCGCCGCTGCACAAGCTGCTCGCGACCTGGCTGCTGACACTGGAAAACATGCCCAGCGGGCGCCAGGTCAGATGGTCGCTGGACGTGGATCCGGTGGACCTTTATTGATTCGCATCGGTTGACCGCGCATCCAGCGCGGTTGGCAAGGTGGCCCCGGCCACGGATAATGCCCAGTTTTTCCACCCGCGCATCCAGGCGCGGCCGCGCTTGCGGTCGAAAGAGAGCACCATGAAAGACACCATTCGCCAGCTGATTCAACAAGCTCTGAGCCAACTCGTCACCGATGGCGTCTTGCCGGAAGGGCTGACGCCGGCGATTCAGGTGGAGAACGCCAAGGACAAGAAAAACGGCGACTTCGCCAGCAATATCGCCATGATGCTGGCCAAGCCTGCCGGCTTGAAACCACGCGATCTGGCCGAGAAAATCGTCGCCGCATTGCCCGCCGACGAGCAGATTACCCGGGTCGACATCGCCGGCCCCGGTTTCCTGAATTTTTTCCAGAACACCCAGGCCCTGGCTTCGCGCCTCGACGAAGCCCTCGCCGACGCGACCCTGTCCGTGCGCAAGAACGGCGCTGCTCAACGCGTTGTGGTTGACCTGTCCGCGCCGAACCTGGCGAAAGAGATGCACGTTGGCCATTTGCGTTCGACCATCATTGGCGACGGCGTGGCCAGCGTTCTTGAGTTCCTTGGCGACACCGTGATCCGTCAGAACCACGTCGGCGACTGGGGCACTCAGTTCGGCATGCTGCTGGCCTACCTGCAGGAAACCCCGGCGACCAGCGACGCGCTGGCTGACCTCGAAAACTTCTACCGCGCCGCCAAGGGCCGTTTCGACGAGTCGGAAGAATTCGCCGAGCGCGCTCGTGGCCTGGTGGTCAAGCTGCAAGCGGGCGACGCCGAATGCCTGAGCCTGTGGACGCGCTTCAAAGACATCTCCCTGTCCCACTGTCAGGAAGTGTACGAGCGCCTGAACGTCAAGCTCACGCCGAAGGACGTCATGGGCGAAAGTGCCTACAACGACGACCTCGCCAATGTGGTCGCTGATTTGAAAAAAGCCGGTCTGCTGGTCGAGAGCAACGGCGCGCAGTGTGTGTTTCTTGAAGAATTCAAAACCGCTGAAGGCACGCCGCTGCCGGTGATCGTACAAAAGGCCGGCGGCGGTTATCTCTATGCCACCACCGACCTCGCCGCCATTCGCTACCGCAGCAACGTACTGAAAGCCGATCGCGCGCTGTATTTCGTCGATCAGCGTCAGGCGCTGCACTTCCAGCAGGTCTTCGAAGTGGCGCGCCGCGCAGGCTTCGTTACCAACGGCATGCAGATGGAGCACATGGGCTTCGGCACCATGAACGGCGCCGATGGCCGTCCGTTCAAGACCCGCGATGGCGGCACGGTCAAGCTGGTCGATCTGCTCGACGAAGCTGAAGAACGCGCCTACACGCTGGTCAAAGAGAAAAACCCGGACGTCGCCGAAGACGAGTTGCGCTCGATCGCCAAGGCCGTGGGCATCAGCGCGGTGAAATACGCGGACCTGTCCAAGCATCGCGCCAGCGACTACAGCTTCAACTTCGACCAGATGCTCAGCTTCGAAGGCAACACTGCGCCTTATCTGCTGTACGCCTACACCCGTGTGGCCGGCGTATTCCGCAAGCTCGAAGAAAAGGGCGAAAGCTTCAACGCGAGCGAGGGCCGAATCATCCTGGACGCCGCCCAGGAGCAAGACCTGGCCGCGCGCCTGGCGCAGTTCGGCGAGACCGTGAACACCGTTGCCGACAAGGGCACACCTCACGTGCTCTGCGCGTATCTGTATGACCTCGCCGGCCTGTTCTCCAGTTTCTACGAGAACTGCCCGATCCTGGCGGCGGAAAACCCTGAACAACAGCAAAGCCGTCTGCGCCTCGCCGCCCTGACCGGTCGCACCCTCAAGCAAGGCCTGCAGTTGCTGGGTCTGGACACTCTGGAGCGTATGTAAGTTGGCCGTTAAAAAGAAACCTGCTCCCAAGCGCGGCGCCAGCCGGTATCAGGCACCCGCCAAGAAGCCGATTCCGGGCTGGGTGTGGATGGCGATCGGCCTGACCGTCGGCGCGTTCGTTGTTTTCCTGATGAAGCTCGAACCCGGCAGCGGCGACGACATCAAGCGCGTCAAGGCTGAAGCCAAGGCCGCGAAGATTGCCGAAGCAAACAAGACGCCACCCAGCCCGACCGCGCCGGTGAAGCCGAAATACGACTTCTACACGCTGTTGCCTGAGTCGGAAGTTATCGTGCCGAACGAAGCGGTGCCGGAGAAGACACCTCCGGTCGTTGCGCCAAGCACGCCGGTTACGCCTGAGGTGGCCGCGAAGATCGACACCGCTCGCGCCCAGGCGGCACTCAGTGGTTTGACCCCACCACCAGCACCTCCGGTGACCAAGCCGGCGGCGGTGACGACGTTCTTCCTGCAAGCCGGCTCGTTCCGCAAACAGGCCGACGCCGAGAAAGTGCGCGCGCAGATCATTCTGCTGGGCCAAACGTCGACCGTGGAATCGGGCACGGTGAAGGATGAAACCTGGTACCGCGTGCTGGTCGGCCCGTTCAGCAACCGCGAACAGCTGACCATCGCGCAGAAGCAACTGGCGGGCGGCGGCTTCAGCAACCTGCTGCTGCAACAGCGTCAGGCTCGCTAGGGCACTGCCACCCACCGCAGGACCAACGATCGGTCGCGCTACAGGCGGGGACGATCAGCTGTAGGAGTGAGCTTGCTCGCGATGACATTGGCACATCCAACATAATGGTTGCCTGATTCACCGCAATCGCGAGCAAGCTCACTCCTACACAAAGTTGAAGCAACCTTACCCACCGCCTTTCATCCCTCAACCCACTCAACGGTTGAAATACCCGCCCCCACCCCCATATGAGTTTCCATCAGGGCATTTTCGCCCCGCAGCGTGGAGACTCTCCCCTTGACCACCATCGTTTCAGTGCGCCGCCAAGGCAAAGTCGTCATGGCCGGTGACGGCCAGGTTTCTCTGGGCAATACCGTCATGAAAGGCAACGCCAAGAAAGTCCGGCGCCTTTACCACGGCCAGGTCATTGCCGGCTTCGCAGGCGCCACCGCTGACGCCTTCACCCTGTTCGAACGCTTCGAAGCCCAGCTGGAAAAACACCAGGGTCACCTCATTCGCGCCGCCGTAGAGCTGGCGAAAGAATGGCGTACCGACCGCTCTCTGAGCCGCCTTGAAGCTATGCTGGCCGTTGCCAACAAAGACGCTTCGCTGATCATTACCGGTAACGGCGACGTCGTTGAGCCCGAAGATGGCCTGATCGCCATGGGTTCCGGCGGCGCCTTTGCCCAGGCTGCGGCCCGCGCACTGCTGCTGAAGACCGAACTCTCCGCCCGTGAAATCGCCGAAACCGCTCTGCACATTGCCGGCGACATCTGCGTCTTCACCAACCACAACATCACCATTGAGGAGCAGGACCTCGCCGAGTAAGCCTGAGGTGCTGGCCGCCATTCATCGCGGCCTGCCCGACTTGCCATCTGCCGAGGACCGTTGAAAACCATGTCCATGACTCCCCGTGAAATCGTCCACGAACTCAATCGCCATATCATCGGCCAGGACGATGCCAAACGCGCCGTCGCCATCGCGCTGCGTAATCGCTGGCGCCGGATGCAGCTCCCTGAAGAGCTGCGCGTTGAAGTCACTCCCAAGAACATCCTGATGATCGGCCCGACCGGCGTCGGTAAAACCGAAATCGCCCGTCGTCTGGCCAAGCTCGCCAACGCGCCGTTCATCAAGGTTGAAGCAACCAAGTTCACCGAAGTCGGCTACGTCGGTCGCGACGTCGAGTCGATCATCCGTGATCTGGCCGACGCTGCCATGAAGCTGCTGCGCGAGCAGGAAATCACCAAGGTTCGCCACCGCGCCGAAGACGCCGCCGAAGACCGCATTCTCGACGCCCTGCTGCCACCGGCACGCGCGGGCTTCAACGAAGACGCGACGTCGGGCAGCGATTCCAACACCCGCCAGCTGTTCCGCAAGCGCCTGCGCGAAGGCCAGCTGGACGATAAGGAAATCGAGATCGAGGTCGCTGAAATGGGCGGCGTCGACATTTCCGCGCCGCCGGGCATGGAAGAGATGACCAACCAGCTGCAAAGCCTGTTTGCCAATATGGGCAAGGGCAAGAAGAAGAGCCGCAAGCTGAAAGTCAAAGACGCGCTGAAGATGGTTCGCGACGAAGAAGCGGGCCGTCTGGTCAACGACGAAGAGCTGAAAGCCAAAGCGCTGGAAGCGGTTGAGCAGCATGGCATCGTGTTCATCGACGAGATCGACAAAGTGGCCAAGCGTGGCAATGTCGGCGGCGCCGATGTATCCCGCGAAGGCGTTCAGCGCGACCTGCTGCCGCTGATCGAAGGCTGCACCGTTAACACCAAGCTGGGCATGGTCAAAACCGATCACATCCTGTTCATCGCGTCTGGCGCGTTCCACCTGAGCAAGCCGAGCGATCTGGTGCCTGAGCTGCAGGGTCGTCTGCCGATCCGCGTCGAGCTCAAAGCGCTGAGCCCGCAGGATTTCGAACGCATCCTGACCGAGCCCCATGCGTCGCTGACCGAGCAATACCGCGAGCTGCTGAAGACCGAAGGCCTGAACATCGCGTTCCTGCCGGATGGCATCAAGCGTCTGGCGGAGATCGCCTGGCAGGTCAACGAAAAGACCGAGAACATCGGTGCGCGTCGCTTGCACACGCTGCTTGAGCGGTTGCTGGAGGAGGTTTCTTTCAGTGCCGGCGACCTGGCGGGCGCTCAGGACGGCGGGACGATTCAGATCGACGCTGAATACGTGAACAGCCATTTGGGTGAACTGGCGGAAGACGAAGATCTGTCGCGCTATATCCTTTAAAGCAGCTGCAAGCGGTTAGCTTCAAGCGGCAAGCAGATTTCACTGGCTGCACGAATCTGCTTCGCTTGGAGCTTGGAGCTTGTAGCTTGTAGCTTGTAGCTTGTAGCTGAGATTACCTCTATGACCCGCATCCCCACCGCTATCCAGCTGCACAAAGCCTCGAAAGTCCTCAGCCTGAAATACGGGCCGGATGAGGAATACCGCTTGCCAGCGGAATTTCTGCGTGTGCACTCGCCGTCGGCGGAGGTGCAGGGCCATGGCAATCCGATTCTGCAGTTCGGCAAGCTGGGGGTCGGGCTCACCAAGGTCGAGCCCGCCGGGCAGTACGCGCTGAAGCTGACCTTCGACGACGGTCATGACAGCGGGCTGTTTACCTGGGAATACCTGGAGCAACTGGCGCAACGCCAGGCGCAACTGTGGGAGGAGTACCTGGCCGAGCTCAAAGCCGCCGGCAAATCCCGCGACCCCTCCGAGCAAGTCATCAAACTGATGCTCTAGCCGTCGCTCCAGACGTCAGGCGGTCAGCACCTTGTCCAGTTGCCGTTCAACTTCCGACTGAATCGAACCGCTCATGGCGGAGAGGAAGAAGTTGAGATCGATATTCACCCGTACCCACTCATCTTCGACCGCGACAGTGCCCTTGGCGCCTTTGCCTTCCAGGGCCACGGTGTCACCTGTCCACTCGTGCTCGATGCCGTACTTGTCGGACAGCTTCTGCAGCATGATCTCAGCCTTCTCGCGGGCTTTTTCCTTTCCCAGCGTGTGCTGACGTTCCACGGTAATTCTGGCCACTGACGGGCTCCTGCTTCGGCTTAAATCGTCGGCGCACTATACCAGCGGCCAGAACCGAAGAAACTGTTGGCCGTGAGCCTTGTCAAGACAAAGCCAGCCTCGACGATTAGAATGGCGCCACTTTATTCCGGTGACAGCGATATGAATGATCCGCGCAAAGGCAGCGATGCCGAACCCATCACCCACTTCGGTTACAAAAACGTACCGGAAAGCCAAAAGGCCGAGAAAGTCGCCGAGGTATTTCACTCCGTAGCGGCCAAATATGACCTGATGAACGACGTCCTGTCCGGCGGCATGCATCGCCTCTGGAAGCGCTTCACCATCGAACTGTCCGGCGTTCGCAGCGGCAACCGCGTGCTCGACATCGCGGGCGGCACTGGCGACCTGGCGAAGAAGTTTTCCCATCTCGTCGGCCCGACCGGCGAAGTCGTACTGGCCGACATTAACGCTTCGATGCTCAAGGTCGGTCGTGACCGCCTGCTGGATCGTGGCGTGGCCGGCAACATCAAGTTCGTCCAGGCCGACGCTGAAAAGCTGCCGTTCCCTGACAACTACTTCGACTGCGTGACCATCGCCTTCGGCCTGCGCAACGTGACGCACAAGGAAGACGCCATCCGCTCCATGCTGCGCGTGCTCAAGCCGGGTGGTCGTTTGCTGGTGCTGGAATTCTCCAAGCCCACCAGCAAAGTCATGTCCAAGATCTACGACGCCTACTCGTTCGCCTTCATGCCGCTGGCCGGCAAGCTGATCACCAATGACTCCGAAAGCTACCGCTATCTGGCAGAGTCGATCCGCATGCACCCCGATCAGGAAACCCTGAAGTCAATGATGGTCCAGGCCGGTTTTGACCGCGTGACCTACCACAACATGACCTCCGGGATCGTCGCGCTGCACCGGGGCATCAAGCCCTGATGCTGATCAACGGCTTGCTCGCCAGTGCCGAGCACGGCATCAATCGCGTGCTGCGCATGGACAGCACCGCCCTGCCGCGCCTTGACCGGCTCAGCGGCAAGGTCATCGCGATCGAATGCACCAGCCCTGCGTTTCATCTGCACGTGCTGCCCAGTGACGACGGCCTGATGCTGGCGGCGAATTGGGAAGGCGGTGCTGATGTAACGCTGCGCGCCCCCGCTGCGAGCCTGATGCGCCTGGCGATGAGCAAAGACAAAAATGCCGTGCTGCACAGCCCGGAAGTCGAGCTGGATGGCGAAAGCGCCGTGTTGCTTGAGCTGGTGGGCGTGCTGCAGGATCTCGACCTCGACTGGGAGTACGAGCTGCAACGCTGGCTCGGCCCTGTCGCCGCGCCCCTGATCGGCGGGCAGTTGCGCAATAGTGCACGCTGGACCCGCGACGGCGCAGCCAGCCTCAGCCACAACCTGGCCGAATACCTGGCCGAAGAATCCCGCACGCTGGTCGGCAAACGCGAGGCCGAAGCCCGCTTCGCCGAACTGGATCAGACCAAACAAGACCTGGAACGCCTCGAAGCCCGCTTCGAGCGTCTGGCCCACTCCCTCAAATCCAGCGATAACGCATGAGCCTGCTTGCCGTCCGCCGCCTGTTTCGCATCCAGCGTGTCGTAATCCGTTACCGCCTCGATGACCTGTTGTTCGCCCTGCCCCTGCCTTGGTGGCTGCTGGCCGTGCGCTTCGTGCTGCCATGGCGCTGGCTGCCGCGGCGCAAAAACGAACTGAGCCGTGGCGCCCGTCTGCGACTGGCGTTGCAGGACCTGGGGCCGATTTTCATCAAATTCGGGCAGTTGCTGTCCACCCGACGCGATCTGCTGCCTGAAGACGTCGCCGACGAGCTGATGATGCTGCAGGACCGAGTGCCGCCGTTCGACTCCGCCAAAGCCGTCGCGCTGATCGAATCGCAGCTGGGCGCGAAGATCAGCGAAGTCTTCAGCCGCTTCGACGTCGCCCCGCTGGCTTCGGCGTCTGTCGCTCAAGTCCACGCCGCGCGTCTGAAAACAGGCGAAGAAGTCGTAGTCAAAGTGGTGCGGCCGGGCTTGAAGCCGATCATCGGTTCTGACCTTGCGTGGCTGTTCATTCTGGCGAAGATCGCCGAGCGGGTATCCGCTGACGCGCGACTGCTGCACCCGGTGGACGTGGTCGCCGATTACGAAAAAACCATTTACGACGAACTCGACCTGTTGCGCGAAGCGGCCAACTCCAGCCAGCTGCGCCGCAACTTCGAAGGCTCGACCATGCTGTACGTGCCGCAGGTCTATTGGGACTGGTGCCGGCCGAAGGTGTTGGTCATGGAGCGCATTTACGGTGTGCAAGTGACCGATCTGGCGACCCTCGCCGATCAGCGCACCGACATGAAGAAGCTGGCCGAGCGCGGTGTCGAGCTGTTCTTCACTCAAGTCTTCCGCGACAGTTTTTTCCACGCCGACATGCACCCCGGCAATATTTTCGTCAGCACGGTCACACCGTGGGATCCGCAGTACATCGCCATCGACTGCGGCATTGTCGGCAGCCTGACGCCTGAGGATCAGGACTATCTGGCACGCAACCTGTTTGCCTTCTTCAAGCGCGACTACCGCCGTGTGGCTCAGCTGCACATCGACTCGGGCTGGGTGCCGGCCGAAACCAAGCTGAATGAATTCGAAGCGGCCATCCGCACGGTGTGCGAGCCGATCTTCGAGAAGCCCCTGAAGGACATTTCCTTCGGGCAGGTGCTGATGCGCCTGTTCCAGACCGCCCGCCGCTTCAACATGGAAGTGCAGCCGCAACTGGTGCTGCTGCAAAAAACGCTGCTTAACATCGAAGGCCTCGGCCGTCAGCTGTACCCGGAGCTGGATCTCTGGGCGACCGCGCAGCCGTTCCTTGAACGCTGGATGCGCGAGCGCGTCAGCCCGAAAACCCTGCTCGGCAATCTGCAGTCCCAGGTCGAACAGATTCCGCATCTGGCCAACATGACCCGGGATTTGCTCGAGCGTCTGTCGCAGCCCCATCGTCATGATCCGCCCCCGCCCTATCGGCGCGATGGCGATCACTGGGCCCTTCGCCTGCTCGGCGCAGGCCTGCTGGCTGGCGGCGTACTGTTGGCGATCACCCATACCCAGACCGGCGCAGCGCTGAACAGCCTGAGCGCCTGGCCTGCCTTGTTGATGCTGGCGGCAGGCGTCTATCTGGTCGTTCGCCGATAGCCATCGGCGCAAGCCGCTGGCACACTAACCCTCCCCTGGAACGGCCGGAGCCGATGATGAAAGACTGGCTGGACGAGATTAAGTGGGACAAGGACGGTCTGGTACCCGCCATCGCGCAGGACCACAAGACCGGTCGCGTGCTGATGATGGCCTGGATGAACCGCGAAGCCTTGAGCCTGACTGCCAGCGAACAGCGCGCTATCTATTGGTCACGTTCGCGTGGCAAGTTGTGGCGAAAGGGCGAAGAATCGGGCCACGTGCAGAAGCTTCATGAACTGCGCCTGGACTGTGATGCCGACGTCATTATCCTGATGGTCGAGCAAATCGGCGGCATCGCTTGCCATACCGGCCGCGAGAGCTGCTTCTACCGCGTCTACGACGACGCAGCCTGGAAGACCGTGGACCCGGTGCTCAAAGACCCGGATGCCATTTACCAAGCAGGACACTGAACATGACTGATACCTTGTCACGCCTTGCCGAGGTGCTTGAATCACGCAAAGGCGCGGCTGCCGACTCGTCTTACGTCGCCAGCCTCTACCACAAGGGACTGAACAAGATTCTGGAGAAGGTCGGCGAAGAGTCGGTCGAAACCATAATCGCTGCCAAGGACGCTGCCATCAGCGGTGACTGCAGTGATGTCGTCTACGAAACCGCCGATTTATGGTTCCACAGCATGGTGATGCTTGCCCAACTGGGTCAACACCCGCAAGCCGTGCTGGATGAGCTGGACCGCCGCTTCGGCCTGTCCGGCCACGCCGAGAAAGCGTCGCGCTCGGCGGAATAAACACCTGGGCTGCGGCCCGAAATTTCTTGTGAGGAACGCGTCATGGGCATTTTTGACTGGAAACACTGGATCGTCATTCTTGTGGTTGTCGTGCTGGTCTTCGGCACCAAGAAACTCAAGAACCTGGGGACCGACGTGGGTGAGTCGATCAAGGGCTTTCGCAAAGCCATGAATGATGACGACAAGCACCCTGAAGAGCCAACCGTGACGCCGCCGGTTCAGCCACAGCCGACCGCGCAGCCTGTCCCTCCGACTCAGCCGCTGCACCAGCCGCACACCATCGACGCTCAAGCGCAACGAGTCGAAGACCCCCTCCGCAAAGACTAGGTCGTGACGCATGTTTGGTATCAGCTTTTCTGAACTGCTGCTGGTCGGCCTCGTTGCCCTGCTGGTATTGGGCCCCGAGCGTTTGCCAGGCGCAGCACGGACGGCCGGTCTCTGGATCGGCCGCCTGAAACGCAGCTTCAATGCGATCAAACAGGAAGTTGAGCGCGAAATCGGCGCTGACGAGATTCGGCGTCAGTTGCACAACGAGCACATTCTTTCGCTGGAAGAAGAGGCTCGAAAAATCATGCAGCCGCAGCAGCCGCCAGCGGCGCCGGTAGCCCCTGCGACACCGGCGCCGACTGAGCCCGCCGCCGAAACGCCTGTTTCGCCGGCACCTGCATCGACAACGCCACCCTCGGCGCCGGTCATGGGTGCGGCCTCACCGGCCCAGAGCGCCGACATTGGCCCGGCCGCCCCGGCTGAAAGCGCGTCGGTCACGCCGCCGCCCGTTCATGTCGAGCCTGCTGCACCTTCGCCTGTCGGGCCGGGATCTGCACCCGCACCTGCGCCGGTCACCACCCCTGCGACCGCGGTGCAAAGTGCGCCTTCTGCCAACGATTCGTCACTGCCACCACGAGCCCCATGAGCGAAATCCCGGAAAACGCCCAGCAAATGCCGCTGGTCTCGCACCTGACAGAACTGCGCTCACGCCTGCTGCGCTGCGTGCTGGCGATCTTCGTGATCTTCGGCGCGCTGTTCTACTTCACCCAGAAGATCTACACCTTCGTTTCAGCCCCGCTGCGCAAGTTTCTGCCTGACGGCGCCACGATGATCGCGACCGATGTGGCCTCGCCGTTCATCACGCCGTTCAAGCTGACGATGATGGTGGCGCTTTTCCTGGCAATGCCGGTGATTCTTTATCAGATCTGGGGCTTCATTGCGCCGGGCCTGTACAAGCATGAAAAGCGCGTGGCAGTGCCGCTGTTGATCTCCAGCATCATCCTGTTCTACGCCGGGATGGCGTTTGCCTACTTTCTGGTCTTCCCGTTGATCTTCCACTTCTTCGCCAGCGTCACCCCGGAAGGCGTGTCGATGATGACGGACATCGCCAGCTATCTGGACTTTGTCATGACGTTATTCCTGGCGTTTGGCGTCGCGTTCGAGATTCCGGTGGCGGTTGTGCTGCTGGTGTGGATCGGCATCGTCGACGTCAAATACCTGAAGAAGATTCGTCCATACGTGGTGATCGGCTGCTTCGTGGTCGGCATGATCCTCACCCCGCCGGACATCTTTTCGCAGACCCTGCTGGCAGTGCCGATGTGGCTGCTGTTTGAAATCGGCGTGCTGTGCAGTTCGATGATCACCAAGCGTGGCGATCATGAAGACGACGAAAAAGCCGAAGACGAACAGAGCCAACCGCCAGCGACCCAGCCGTGAACCTGCTGTTGCTTGAGGAAGCCGACTTCATCGCGGCTGACCGGGTGGTGCTGCGTGACCGGCGCCTCAAGCACATGCAGGAAGTGCATCGCAGCGAAGTGGGCGACAGCCTGCGGGTCGGCCGGGTGAACGGCCTGCTGGGGAGCGCCCGATTGCTGCGACTGGAGGCTCGGGAAGCCGAGCTTTCGGTGAGCTTCGAGCACGCGCCGCCCGCCAAACTCCCCTTGACGCTGATCCTCGCCCTGCCTCGCCCGAAAATGCTGCGCCGGGTGTTTCAGACGGTGGCGACGATGGGCGTGCCCCGGGTCATTCTGGTCAACAGTTACCGCGTCGAGAAAAGCTTCTGGCAGACACCCTTTCTGGAGGCTGCGGCGATACGCGAGCAGTTAATTCTCGGGCTGGAGCAGGCCCGAGACAGCGTGCTGCCGGAGATCGTCATCGAAAAACGCTTCAAGCCCTTCGTTGAAGACCGCCTTCCCGCTGTGGTTGAAGGAACGTTGGGATTGGTCGGTCATCCGGGTGATTTCCCGGCCTGCCCGCGCGCCGTTGAACAGCCTGTCACCCTGGCCATTGGTCCTGAAGGCGGCTGGATTCCCTACGAAGTTGATTTGCTGCACGCCTCCGGCCTGAACCCCGTCCAGTTGGGCGCGCGGATCCTGCGCGTCGAAACCGCCGTCACCGCACTGCTCGCCCGGTTGTTCTGACGGCTGGCGCTTGGTACCTGTTAGATCGCAAGCCTGCGCTTATCAAACATTCCGACACCGCTTTCCCTGCGGACGAAGGACCCGCGGGAGAGAGCTTGCTCGCGAAGGCTCACTTTCATTCACCTGAGAACGTTGCTGACTGTCCCGGCCTCTTCCTGAGCAGGCTCAGCCCCAAATGGGCATTGTTGGCGGTCTGAACTGCGTGGAGTCAGAACGACGGGCAATGTCCTTGCCCCAAGCCATCTCCCTCCCCACTCCACACTTCAGTTCGGCGCGCATCGGCCGATGCACAGGCGTCCATAACCACAATTCGCAGGAATCATCATGTCTCGCTGGTTTACCCAACGCCTTGGAAATATGAGCGTCAGCCTCAAACTGGGTATCGGTTTCGGCCTGGTGCTGTTGCTGACGCTGCTCATCACGGCGACGGGGTGGTCTAGCGTGAAGGCGGTGATCGAGCGCGGCGACAAGCTGGGGATGATCTCGCAGATCAGTGAGCGGACGATGGATCTGCGCACGGCACGCATGGTGTATGAAACTCAATACACCGCTGAAGCCGCGACGGCCGTCATGACCGCGCTGGACAAGCTCGACGCCGACCTGAAAACCGCGCAGAGCATGGTCAAAGGCGTCGGCGATCTCAAACTGATGGACGCTCAGGCTCAGGCCGCGGGCGAATACCGCCGCGCCTTTGGTGACATGACCAAAGCCATCCAGACCCGCGAAGCCAGCCGAGCCAATCTGGGAAATACGGCCGATGCCGCCGTGGATGTCGTCAAAAAGATCGAAGAAGCGTTGATCCAGCACGACAACATCCTGCAATTCAACAGCGCGGTGGATGTCAGCAAACAGATTCAGCAGGCACGCTTCCAGGTGCGCGGTTACACCTTCAGCGGCAAACCGGATTTCGAGAAGAACGCCACCGCCGCCATCGACGAAGCCATCGTCGGAGTGAACACGCTGGCCGGGGACGTTTCCTCCCAATACATCCCGCAGTTGCAAAAGGCCAACCTGGCGCTCAAAGGCTACCGCGACGCTGTCGGCCAGTACCGTGACGCACAACTGGTCAGCGTCCAGGCCCTGGCCAAAATGACCGAGCTGGGGCAGCAGTTGCTGGACAACAGCGAACAATTGAACAGTTCGCAAAACGCCAAGCGCGATGCAGACACCCGTCAGGCCCAATCGACTCTTGGCATCGCTACGGTAGTTGCCCTGATCCTCGGTGTTCTCGCCGCCTGGATCATTACACGACAAATCACGGTGCCGCTGGGCCAGACGCTTGTGGCGGTCGAGCGCGTGGCGTCCGGTGATCTGACCCACAACTTGAGCGTCGACCGCCGCGATGAGCTGGGTCAGTTGCAGGGCAGCATCCAGCGCATGACTGTGGAGCTTCGCCAGTTGATCAGCGGCATCGGCGAAGGCGTGACCCAGATCGCCAGCGCCGCCGAAGAGCTGTCGGCGGTCACCGAACAGACCAGCGCCGGCGTCAACAGCCAGAAGGTCGAGACCGATCAGGTGGCGACGGCCATGCACGAGATGACCGCTACGGTGCAGGAGGTGGCGCGTAACGCCGAAGAAGCGTCCGAGGCCGCCGTAGCCGCCGACCTGCAGGCCCGCGAAGGCGACAAAGTGGTCAACGAGGCCATCGCGCAGATTGAGCGGCTCGCGACCGAAGTGGGTCACTCCACCGAGGCGATGGCCGAACTCAAGCGCGAGAGCGACAAGATCGGCAGCGTCCTCGACGTGATCAAATCCGTCGCACAGCAAACCAACCTCCTCGCCCTGAACGCGGCTATTGAAGCCGCACGGGCTGGTGAGGCCGGGCGCGGTTTTGCCGTAGTCGCGGACGAAGTGCGCAGCCTGGCGCAGCGCACGCAGAAATCCACCGAAGAGATCGAAGAGCTGATTTCAGGCCTGCAGAACGGCACCCGGCAAGTGGCGACGATCATGGACAACAGCCGCGAGCTTACCGTCAGCAGCGTCGAGCTGACCCGCCGCGCCGGCACCTCCCTGGAAAGCATCACCCGCACCGTGTCTGCGATTCAATCCATGAACCAGCAGATCGCCGCTGCGGCCGAGGAGCAAAGCGCTACCGCCGAAGAGATCAACCGCAGCGTGCTCAACGTGCGCGATGTGTCGGAACAGACCTCGGCCGCCAGCGAGCAAACCGCCGCGTCGAGCGTCGAGCTGGCGCGTCTGGGCAGCCATCTCCAAGCGCTGGTGGGTCGCTTCCGGGTCTGATCCAGTGGCCTGATCCGCGTCCGCTTCAGTAACGGACTTGCCGGCAAAACCTCCAATCAGGGGCGGAATCTGTGACACGCGTCACCCCTTTCCGCCCCTCGGAAATCTCCTACGACCTGATCAGGTCACGCCTCCGCTTCCCCTGCCGATGCGCGTTTATCGCTCATCCGCAGGAGACGCATCATGCTGCAAGGCATCAATCGGGCGCTGGCCAATACCAGCGTCAAACTCAAACTCTCGCTGGGCTTCGGCCTGGTTCTGCTTCTGACCCTGGCCATTACGCTGACCGGATGGCATGGGCTCGACACCATGATCGAACGCTCGGAGTCATTGACCTCCATCGCTCAGCTTAATGCGATGACCAAGGACCTGCGCGCCGAGCGCATCGTCTTTCGGGTCGAAAACACCGCGGACAGCGCCTCGCGTGTCGTCGACCGCATCAACGAGATCGAAGCGCATCTGGTGGTGCTGCGCGCCGACGCGCCTCCTGCCGACATCCTCAAGTTGCTCAATGGGCAGAGCGACACTGTCAGAGCGCTCGAAGCCACGTTCGCCGATCTGGCGAAGCTGTTGAGCGCACGGGCAGATTCCCGCGCGCAACTTGCCCTTCTTTCTGAAGAGGCGATCAAGTCCATTGGCCTGGTGGAAAGCGAGGTCCTGAAAGCCGTTAGTCAGGAGCAGGACAGCAGCGAACGCCTCGGGGAGTTCACCAACATCCAGCAATTGCGCGGGCAGGTGCAAAATGCCCGTTACGAAGTCCAGGCGTACGTGTTCAGCGGTAAAGAGTCCTACGAAGTCGCGGCCATTACTGCCATCGACGAAGCATTGAAAGAGGTCGAGCAGATTGCCAGCGATCAGGCCGATGGCAATGTCAGTGAATTGCTCAATGCCCGTAAGACGCTGCTCAAGTACCGCGAGCACATGGGGCAATTCAAGGACCTCCAGGTCAAGGTTGAAGCCGCTCAGGAGTCCATGGAGGCGCTGGGCGAGAGCTTGCTCACTTCGACCGGCGAGATCACTGCGCTGCAAGGCCAGCGGCGTGATGCCGAAGCCACCCAATCGCGGCAGACACTCAGCGGCGTGGCCGGGCTGGCAATGCTGCTCGGCCTGCTCGCGGCCTGGTTGATCACCCAGCAGATCATCGCGCCCCTGCGGTTGACCTTGAGTGCCGCTGCGCGCATCGCCAAAGGTGATCTGAGTCAGGACCTGGAAATCGGCCGTCGCGACGAAATGGGCATGCTCCAGCGCAGCATGCAGGAGATGACCCTGAGCCTGCGCCAGCTCATCAGCGGCATCAGCGACGGCGTCACCCAGATTGCCAGTGCGGCAGAACAGTTGTCGGCCGTTACCGAGCAGACCAGCGTGGGCGTTAACAGCCAGAAAGACGAAACCGACTGCGTCGCCACGGCGATGAACCAGATGACCTCGACCGTCATGGAAGTGGCCCGAAATGCCGAAGAAGCCAGTGAGGCAGCGCGCCACGCCGATCAGCAGGCGCGGGACGGCGACAAGGTGGTCAACGACGCCATCGCGCAGATCGAGCGCCTCGCGGTGGAGGTCAATAACTCAACCGAAGCCATGGGCAAACTGAAGCTGGAGAGCGACAAGATCGGCGGGGTGCTCGACGTCATCAAGTCGGTGTCGCAGCAGACCAATCTGCTCGCCTTGAACGCCGCGATCGAAGCCGCCCGCGCAGGCGAAGCGGGACGCGGGTTTGCGGTCGTCGCCGACGAGGTTCGCGGCCTGGCTCAGCGCACCCAGGAATCCACCGAAGAAATCGAGGTGCTCATCGCAGCACTGCAGAGCGGCACGCAGCAAGTGGTGATGACGCTCGATGCCAGCCGAACCCTGACGGACAGCAGCGTCGAGTTGAGTCGCCAGGCTGGCAATGCGCTGGGACACATCACAAGCACGGTGTCGACGATTCAGACGATGAACCAGCAGATTGCTGCAGCGGGTGAGGAACAGAGCAGCGTGGCCGAGCAGATCAACCGCAGCGTGCTGAACGTGCGGGATGTGTCCGAGCAAACCGCGGCATCCAGTGAAGAGACCGCCGCCTCAAGCATCGAACTGGCGCGGCTTGGGGTGCAGCTGCAGGAGATGGTCGGGAAGTTTCGGGTGAGTTGATCCGAAACGCACTGCGACGTCGAGTTGTAGGACTGGCTTTAGCCGTGAATGTGTCTGAACTCACACCGCAGAATTAATAGCGCACGCACTGGCCCCTTCCCGGCTAAAGCCAGTCCTACAGGGGAAGCGCCAACACAGATTGCCCAAACAAAAATGCCGCCGGAGATCACTCTTCGGCGGCGTTTTGTTTAGCGGGCGGATCAGGCGTTGACGAGGGTCGCGTCGTTCACATGGGTCGCTGGCTGCAGTGGCAGCAGCGGCGCATGGGGGTCGGCTTCCACCGAAGCGCGCCAGGCATTCAGCCAGGCGGAGTTGCCTTCGCTCCAGACCAGCTCGTGCAACCGAGCCAGCGCAACCGGATCGCTCAGCAACTGCAGGCGCTCGTGGTTGTTCAGAAGCTCAGGGCCTCCCTTGATCGCATGACGCACACGCTCGACACGCATCCACTCGATCGGCTCGGCGTCGCGATGGCGAGAGGTCGCCAGCGCGCAGGCCAAGGCGTTCTGCTGTGGATCAACCACGGCGCGAACAAAGCCGTCGTTCAGGGCGTGCCAGCGGTTTTCGTGGGTGTACTGATCAGTCGACACCAGCTCTTGCGGCGGCGTGTGCTCTTCCGGAATCAGGAACAGTTTGTTGTCGCGCGCCTTCAGACCCAGATTCGTGCGGCTGGAAATCACCGAGACCGGGATCGACAGCATCAACGAACCCACGATCGGCACCAGCCACCACAGGAAGCTTGGGTTCAGCCAAGCCACCAGCAACGCCCAGCAAAAGCCCAGCAGCGTCTGCGGCCCGTGGCGCTTGACCGCTTCGCTCCACGGCGTCGAGTCATCATCACGCTGCGGCGAGTTCCACGTCGCTGCCCAGCCCAGGAACGCAGCCAGTACAAAGCGGGTGTGGAAGATCATGCGCACTGGCGCCAGCAGCATGGAAAACAGCATTTCCAGCAGCATGGACAGGGTGACCTTGATACGACCACCAAAGCCGGTCGCGCCCTTGGCCCAGATCAGAATCACGCTGAGCAACTTCGGCAGGAACAACAGCACGACCGTCGTGGAGAACAGCGCAACGGCTTTTTCCGGGTGCCACTGTGGCCACAACGGATACAGCTGACGCGGTTCCATGAAGTAGGTCGGCTCCATCAGCGTGTTCACTGCCAGTAGCGCTGTGGACAACACGAGGAAGAAGAACCACAACGGCGCCGACAGGTACGACATCACGCCGGTCAGGAACACCGCACGGTGCACCGGGTGCATGCCTTTTACCAGGAACAGACGGAAGTTCATCAGGTTACCGTGGCACCAGCGACGGTCACGCTTGAGTTCATCCAGCAGGTTCGGCGGCAGCTCTTCGTAGCTGCCCGGCAGATCGTAGGCAATCCACACGCCCCAGCCGGCACGGCGCATGAGCGCAGCTTCAACGAAGTCGTGGGACAGAATCGCACCGGCAAACGCACCCTTCCCGGGCAGCGGCGCCAGGGCGCAGTGCTCAATGAATGGCTTCATGCGGATGATCGCGTTGTGACCCCAGTAATGGGATTCACCCAACTGCCAGAAGTGCAGGCCGGCCGTGAACAGCGGGCCGTACACGCGAGTCGCGAACTGCTGCATGCGCGCGTACAACGTGTCCATGCCCGACGCACGTGGCGCGGTCTGGATGATGCCGGCGTCCGGCGTCGCTTCCATCAGACGCACGAGGCTGGTCAAACATTCGCCGCTCATCACCGAGTCAGCGTCCAGGACGACCATGTAGCGGTATTCACCGCCCCAGCGACGGCAGAAGTCATCGAGGTTACCGCTCTTGCGCTTAACGCGACGGCGGCGACGACGATAGAAGATCTTGCCGAAACCGCCGGTTTCACGGCACACGTCCAGCCAAGCTTGCTGCTCGGCCACGCAGATGTCGGTTTCGTTGGAGTCACTGAGGATGAAAAAGTCGAAACGATCCAGATCGCCCGTGGCTTTAACCGATTCGAACGTCGCTCGCAAACCCGCGAATACGCGAGGCACGTCTTCGTTGCAGATCGGCATGACCAATGCAGTGCGCGCACCGGCCTCGATTGGCTCATTGCCCGCACTGGCACCGGAAATACGGTACTTGTCGCGGCCAGTGAGCAGTTCGAGGAAGCCCATCAGCGCGGTCCAGAAACCGGCCGATACCCAGCAGAAGAGAATCCCGAACAACAGAAGGATGCTGGTCTGCAGCGCATACGGCATGACCTGAACAGCGGTCTGCCACAGGGTCTGATGACTGATTTCGTCGAATGAAACCAGCGACCAGCCTTGATACGGCAGGATGCCCTTCATGTAGAAGCCGGCAACGATGGTCTGGCCGAGCATGAGGACCAGCAAGATGTAGCGACGGATCGAACCCACAGTGCGCCAGCGCGCCTTCGGCAGATCACGTGGCAGATCATCCTTGGGCGGCGGCGGATTGGTCTTGCCGGTCAGTCGGCGCCAGCCGCGGTGCAGGATGTTGGTCCGCCACGGTTCCGGCACGACTTTGGTACGACGAATCGGCGGCGTCGCTTTCAGGACAACGCGGCCACTGGCGTCCACACTCAGCATCTCGGCTTCGTGCAGTTCATCGGCGGTCGTCAGGGTCAGGCGACGACCCACCGAGGCCTGGGAGGCCTCGGCGGAATCAGCGACGGTTTGCGCGGAAAGGCGCTCATGCAGCTCAGCGAACGACGTGCAGCTGGCAAGTTCTGCCCGCTGCGCGTCGGTCATGGGCAGATGCGCGAGGTACTCGCTGAGAGACTCATTCAAAGGCTCTGGCACCGCGTGTGAATTACTCATCGGCTGGCAACTGGTAGCTCCAGGTTTCGGTCAGGATTTGTTGAATCATGTCCGGCCCCTGTTGGGTGGGTGCAGCCTGGACCGCTGGCTGCGGGGTGTCTTTGGCGCCTTTGTTGGCCTTGGCGGCGTCGCCCAGCGCGGCTTCAGGCTTGTAGGCCTCGTCCGACTTGGCTTCGGCTACCTTGGCGGCGTCAGCAGGCTTGGCAGCGTCCTTACTGTCGGCTTTAGGACCTTTGGCGTCCTTCATGTCTTTCGCATCACCGGCCTTCAAGGCGTCGGTTTTGACGATTTCGGCTTTCTCGTCCTTCGGTGCAGCAACGACTGGTGCCGCGGCAACAACAGCTTTGGCGTCAGCCTTGGCAGCCGGCTTCTTGTCCGACTTGTCAGCGGTGATCACCGCTGGCTCCTTGCCCGGTTCGGCAGGGGTTTCGCGCAGCAGGTAGGCACGCATTTCAACCGACTTGCCCGGATCCTTGACCTTCAGACGCAGCGTCAGACGCCAGCCTTTGGTCACCGGGTTGTAACGCAGGTTGTTTTCGACCAGATCGGTATTGTCATCGGTGATGACCTGACTGCGGATCGAAGGATCTTCGCCCAGCTTGGCCAGATTCGGACCAACGAAGTCGACGAGGTAGGCAACGCTGCCGTCCGGCTGACGAATCAGGTTGGATTGCTTCACGTCACCGGTGGAGCGCAGTGTCTGCTTGACCCAACCCAGATCAGGCGAGTGAATAGCGTCTTCATCCATGGTCCAGTGCAGACGATAGTTGAAGTCGATCGGCTGACCCGGCTCTGGCTGGGTTTCCGGCTTCCAGAACGCAACGATGTTGTCGTTGGTTTCGTCAGCCGTCGGGATCTCTACCAGATCAACAGTGCCCTTGCCCCAATCGCCCTTCGGCTCGATCCAGGCGCTTGGACGCTTGTCGTAGCGGTCATCCAGGTCTTCGTAATGGCTGAAGTTGCGGCCACGCTGCAGAAGACCGAAACCGCGCGGGTTCTCGACCGAGAAGCTGCTCACGGCAAGGTGTTTAGGGTTGTTCAGCGGACGCCAGATCCACTCGCCATTGGCTGCCTGGATAGACAGACCGCTGGAGTCGTGCAGCTCGCGACGGTAGTTGAGGACTTTAGACGGCTGATTGGCACCGAACAGGAACATGCTGGTCAGCGGCGCTACGCCGAGCTTGCCGACCTTGTCACGCAGGTACATGCGCGACTGGACATCGACCAGTGTGTTGGTGCCCGGACGCAGGGTCAGCTTGTACGCGCCGGTGGCACGAGGTGAGTCAAGCAAAGCGAAGATGACCAGATGATTGTCATCCGCGCTTGGCTTCTCGATCCAGAATTCGGTGAAGCGAGGGAATTCCTCACCCGAGGGCATGGCCGTGTCGATCGCCATCCCGCGCGCAGACAGACCATAAACCTGACCTTTACCGATGACGCGGAAGTAGCTCGCGCCCAGCATGGTCATGATTTCGTCTTGTTTGTCATCTTTGTTGATCGGGTAAGTGACGCGGAAACCGGCGTAGCCCAGGTTCTCGGTCGACTTGGGATCGAACTTCACGTCGCCGAAATCGAAACGACTCGGGTCGTACTTGATCTCGTTGACGGAGTTGGCGGTGACTTCGTTGATTTTGACCGGGGTGTCGAAGTGCATGCCCTGGTGGTAGAACGACACCTTGAACGGGGTCTTGTCATTGGCCCATTCGGCTTTGTCTTGCAGGAAGCGGATCTTTTGATAATCCGCGAACTTCATGTCGCGGAATTCGGCCGGAAGATTGCTCTTCGGCGCGGTGAATTTCTGTCCGGCCAGATCTTTGGCCTTTGTCGCCACGTCGTCGAGATCGAACGCCCACAGCTGACTGGCGCCGAACAGACAAAACAAAGCCGACCCTGCCAGCAGCGCGCTGCGCAAGCGTCCGCCCGGGTTCTTTGGTGCATTACATGGACTAACAATCACGAGCAACCCTCGCCGAAAACAGATGAAGAAACCAACGGCCAGCTTTCAAATGCCGGGTTGGCGAGCACTGTTCCGACTCCAAAAAGGGCCAATGATTCCCCAAGCGGTGCCGGAGCAGTCTGCGTTTTACCGATTTGACGGGCTTTGGCCCGTCCTTGTAGCGCGCGATTATCCAGTAGCTCGCGTTACAACGCATCAGGGGACGCAAACTATTTATTGCGTTTGGAGCGCGTAAATCCGGGGCCATCAATCGGACCAGGCTATTCAGGTCTCAAGTAAAAATGTCACGGGGCCATCATTGATCAGGTGCACCTGCATATCCGCACCAAACTGGCCCGTTTCCACTGTCGCGTGAGACGTCTTGGCCTTTGTTACCAGATAGCCAAACAGCTCGGCGCCGAGAGCCGGGGGTGCTGCTTTTGAAAAGCTTGGCCGCATCCCGCTTTTAGTGTCTGCCGCCAGTGTGAACTGTGAGACCAGCAGTAACCCGCCATTAACGTCGGTTAACGAAAGATTCATCTTGCCGTCGGCGTCACTGAACACCCGGTAGTTAAGCAGCTTGTGCAACATCTTGTCGGCGCTGGCCGGCGTGTCTTGAGGCTCGATGCCAATCAGGACCATTAATCCTTGATCGATCGCGCCAATGGTTTCGCCGGCAACGTCAACGCGCGCCTGGGAAACGCGCTGAAGCAACGCTTTCATTTATGCCTCTTCCGGTGGCAGATCCAGCAAACGGCGCGCCACTTCTGATGCTGCGCGCACCAATGCGTCGGTGATACCCGGCTCGGACGCCGAGTGACCCGCGTCGCGGATAACCTGCAGCTCACTGTTCGGCCACGCCTGATGCAGCTCCCAGGCATTGTCCAGGGTGCAGATCATGTCGTAGCGGCCGTGCACGATGATGCCCGGCAGATGGGCGATTTTCGGCATGTCTCGAATCAGCTGGTTTTCTTCAAGGAACGCGCCGTTGGTGAAGTAGTGGCATTCGATGCGCGCAATGGACAGGGCGCGATGGGGCTCGGTGAAACGGTCGACCACCTGCGGATTCGGACGCAATGTGGCGGTGCGCCCTTCCCACGTCGACCATGCCTTGGCGGCGTGCATTTGGGCGATCTGGTCGCTGCCGGTGAGGCGCTTGTGGAACGCGCCGAGCACGTCGTGGCGCTCGTCCGGCGGAATCGGCGCCATGTAGTCCTGCCAGTAATCCGGGAACAGGCGGCTGGCGCCTTCCTGATAAAACCACTTGATGTCCTGGGGCCGGCTGAGAAAGATGCCGCGCAAAATCAGTGCATGAACTCGATCAGGGTGCTTCTGCGCGTAGGCCAGGGAAAGTGTCGAACCCCACGAGCCACCGAACACGACCCATTTATCGATGCCCAGGTGGGTGCGGATGCGTTCCAAGTCATCGACCAGATGCCAGGTGGTGTTGTTTTCCAGACTGGCGTGGGGGATGGAGCGGCCGCAACCGCGCTGATCGAAGGTGATGATGCGATAGAGATTCGGATCGAAATAGCGGCGGCTCTGTGCATCGCATCCCGAACCCGGCCCGCCGTGGATGAAGATGACGGGCAGGCCGTCTGGCGAGCCGCTTTCATCGACATACAGCACATGCGGCTCTTCCACCGCCAGATCGTGCCGGGCGTAAGGTTTGATCTGCGGGTACAAAGTCTGCATAGGTGCTCCAAAAGTCCGGTTCAGGGGCTGCGATCTATCTGCCGTGGGGCATCATAAACCCGAATCGGCGAATGAACATGCTTGCCTGATTCGGGCCAACTGTTGTCGCCTGTTTCGTGCGCATGGGCCCAACTTTGCCCTGCACCAGCTGGCGCATCAGCAAGAGTGGAACGATCAATGCAAGCCGTCTTCACATCTGGGGAAAGCGCCAGAGATTCGTCGCCGATGTGCAATGACGGCGAACCGAAGGTAGCTTGTTCGAGTCGAACCGAGGGTCGTGCAACTGCGTATTTTTCATCCGATCGGGAGGAAATAACCAATGACACGCCCTACAGTCAACCCACCCATTTAATCGTCAAACCAACTTGAGGTCGTACCCGATGTCTCCGGAACCCAACGTTCGTGACGCTGAAGTGGCAGCCTTCCGAGAAGCTGTGCTGAACAAACTCGAGTATGCCGTCGGTAAAGACCCCGACCATGCCTTCGATCATGACTGGTTCATGGCAATCGCCCTGGCGACGCGCGACAAAATGGCCGAGCGCTGGATGAACCACACGCGCTACGTCTACCGGCAGGAAAAGAAGCGCGTCTATTACCTCTCACTCGAGTTCTTGATCGGCCGCCTGATGTTCGACAGCCTGAGCAACCTGGGCATTCTCGAAACCGCGCGGGAAGCGTTGAAGGGCCTGAACGTCGACCTGGAGCAGATTCGCTCGCTGGAGCCTGATGCTGCATTGGGCAACGGCGGCCTCGGTCGTCTGGCCGCGTGCTTCATGGAAAGTATGTCGACCCTTGGGATTGCCGGTCACGGCTATGGCATTCGTTACGAACACGGTCTCTTCCGTCAGGCCATCGTCGATGGCTGGCAGCAGGAGCAGACCGAAAACTGGCTAGACTTCGGTAACCCGTGGGAATTCGAACGTCCGGAAGTGATTTACCAGATCGGTTTCGGCGGCAGCGTGCAGCCTCTGCTGGATGCAGCCGGCGCGCCGGTTCTGGATGCCTCGGGCGAAACCCGCCAGGTCTGGACCGCAGGTGAAACCGTCCGCGCGATTGCTTACGACACCCCGGTCGTAGGCTGGCGTGGCAAAGCGGTCAACACGCTGCGCCTGTGGCGTGCCCGTGCGGTGGAAGACCTGCACCTGGAACGCTTCAACGCCGGTGACCACGTGGGTGCGGTGGCGGAAGTGGTGCGGGCAGAAAGTATCTCTCGCGTGCTTTACCCGAACGACAGTACCGAAGCCGGCCAGGAACTGCGCCTGCGCCAGGAATTCTTCTTCGTTTCGGCGTCGCTGCAGGATTTGCTGCGCCGCCACAAGAACATGGGCTACAGCATCAGCAGCCTGCCGGAACACGTGGCCATCCAGATGAACGACACGCACCCGTCGATCGCCGTGGCGGAGCTGATGCGCGTTCTGATCGACCTGCATGACGTGGAATGGGACGAGGCCTGGCGCATCACCGTCGGCACCCTGGCGTACACCAACCACACGCTGCTGCCTGAAGCGCTGGAAACCTGGTCCGTCGGCCTGATGGAGCGCATGTTGCCGCGCCACATGCAGATCATTTACATGATCAACGCCCAGCACATCGACAAGGTTCGCCAGGACTTCAAAGACGACCCTGCACTGTTCGACCTGCTGCGCGCCGTCTCGCTGATCGAGGAAGACAACGGCCGTCGCGTGCGCATGGGCAACCTTGCGTTTCTCGGTTCCCACAGCGTGAACGGCGTGTCCGCGCTGCACACGCAACTGATGCGCAAAACCGTTTTCGCCCATCTGCACAAGCTGCACCCGGACCGCATCAACAACAAAACCAACGGCATCACCTTCCGCCGCTGGCTGTTCCAGTCCAACCCGCAACTGACGTCTATGCTGGTCAACGAGTTGGGCGAGCAAGTGCTCGACAACCACGAGACCGCGCTGCTGAAACTGGAGCCGCTGGCCGACGACGCACGATTCCAGCAGGAATTCGCTGCTCAACGCCTGCAGAGCAAACAGGCCCTGGCCACGATCATTCAGGACCGCATGGGCATCGTGATCAATCCTGAGGCGATGTTCGACGTACAGGTCAAACGCATCCACGAATACAAGCGTCAGCTGCTGAACCTGTTCCACACCGTGGCGCTGTATCAGGCCATGCGTGCCGACCCGAGCACTGATTGGGTGCCGCGCGTGAAGATCTTCGGCGGCAAGGCGGCGGCCAGTTATCACTCCGCCAAGCTGATCATCAAGCTGACCAACGACATCGCACGCACGGTCAACAACGACCCGACGTTGCGCGGCCGTTTGAAAGTGGTGTTCATGCCCAACTACAACGTCAGCCTGGCGGAAAGCATCATTCCGGCGGCGGATCTCTCGGAGCAGATTTCCACGGCGGGTCTGGAAGCGTCCGGCACCAGCAACATGAAGTTCGGCCTCAACGGCGCACTGACCATCGGCACACTCGACGGCGCCAACGTGGAGATGAGCGAGCAGGTCGGCCTGGAGCACATGTTCATCTTCGGCATGACCGCGCAGGAAGTCGAAGCGCGCAAACATGCCGGTGAGTTCAACGCGCATCAGGACATCGCCGCGTCCGGGCGTTTGAATGACGTGCTGCAAGCGATTCGGGGCGGGGTGTTCTCACCGGATGATCCGTATCGCTATGCCGGGTTGATCGATCAGTTGATCAACTACGACCGCTTCTTCGTCTGCGCTGACTTCGAGTCGTACTGGCACGCCCAGGCGAAGGTCGAAGCGCGCTGGCACGATTCGAAAGAGTGGTGGCGCTCTGCGGTGCTCAACACCGCACGCATGGGCTGGTTCTCCTCGGACCGGACCATCCGCGAGTACGCGACCGAAATCTGGAACGCGCTGGATTAAGGACGCGTAGGGTGATCGCCTCAGCGGAGACGATCACCTTCATGTGACCGCTCGCTCTCGCAGCAAGTACAAATCCTGTGGGAGCGAGCTTGCTCGCGAATAAGGCAGTTCAGCCGCTGATGATCTGGCGGATGTACCGACCTTTTCGTGAGCAAGCTCACTCCCACAAGTTCACCAGCGTGGCCGAGATCCCGAGTCCATCCAGATCTCACTCCACAGTTCTCATTTGCATGTTGTCCACTGCCCCCCTCCCCGACACAAAATGTTTCCCCTTTCCTGACGCCCGATATACTTTTCGCCATCGCCGTTAATCGGCCGAAAAGGGAGGTCGTCGCGTGCAATGGATTCTTCTGCTGGCCGGTCTGGTAATCGGGGCGCTTCTCGATGAGTCGCTGTTGGGCGGTGCTGTCGGTGCGGTTGTCGGCCTGGCCGCGGGCTTGAGCCTCCGGCTGACTGCGTTGTCACGCGAAACGGCCGCGCAGAAAGCCGAACTTGCCAAGACCCGGCTGGATCTCAACGCCGTCCAGCAACGCCTCAGCCAGTTGGACTCCGCCGCCGCACAATTGCCGGATGCGCCCGTGTCGGCGCCGTTGAATGTTCAGCCCATCGCAGACGACGGCCCGGAACTGCTGTGGGACCTTCCGGACCTCGAGCCCGCGGCCTCGGATGTCAGCGATTCGGAATGGCGTCGGCCTCAGCAGCCGCCAGCCCCTGCAGCCCCGAGTTATGAGCCCGCTTCTGCGCCCGCTTCCGCCCAGCCCAATCTGTTCGACAGCGCCTTGCTCCGCGCCCAGAACTGGCTGCTGGGTGGCAACACCGTGCTCCGGGTCGGCGTGGTGTTGCTGTTTCTCGGTCTGGCGTTTCTGCTGCGCTACGCCACCGAGGGCATGGTCGTTCCGATCGAGGCCCGCTATGCCGGCGTCGCTTTGGCAGCGTTGGCGCTGCTGGGTCTGGGTTGGTGGCTACGGCAACGCAATGAATCCTTCGCGCTAATGCTGCAGGGGACCGGCGTCGCGGTGCTGTACCTGACCGTGTTCGCCGCCATGAAAGTCCACACCCTGCTGGCGCCGGGGATGGCGTTCAGTCTGCTGGTCGCGGTCACCGTGTTTTCGGCCATCCTTGCCGTCACGCAAAATTCCCTGGCCCTCGCCTGCGTCGCGGCGCTGGGTGGATTTGCCGCACCGCTGCTGACGTCCTCCGGCGAGGGCAGCCACGTCGCGCTGTTCAGTTATTTCGCCCTGCTCAACGCAGGCATCTTCGCCATCGCGTGGTTCAAGGCCTGGCGTCCGCTTAACCTGATCGGCTTCATCGGCACGTTCGGGATCGGTTTCGCCTGGGGCATGGACGCTTACACGCCCGAGCTGTTCTGGAGTACCGAGCCGTTCCTGATTCTGTTCTTCCTGATGTACCTGGCCATCGGCCTGTTGTTCGCCCGACGCAAGCTGCAAGAACACGCCGCCGGGCCCGACGACGACAGCCGGGAAGCCACCCTGCGCTGGTCCGCACGCCAGACCCACTACGTCGATGGCAGCCTGTTGTTCGGCACGCCTATCGTCGGTTTCGGCCTGCAATACGCCCTCGTTCGACACATTGAATTCGGCGCTGCGTTGAGCGCACTGGCGCTTGGCTTGCTGTACATGGGCATCGCTCGGCTTCTGACCGGGCGCGCACCGGGTCGGGCATTGCTGCTGGTCGAAACGTGCCTGTCACTGGGCGTTGTGTTCGGCACCCTGGCGATTCCCCTTGGCCTGAGCGCGCAATGGACGACGGTGGCCTGGGCCGTCGAAGGCGCGGCCGTGTTCTGGCTCGGCATGCGCCAGAACCGCTTGCTGGCGCGGGGTTTTGGCTTGCTGCTGCAACTGGGCGCCGGGGTCGCGTTCCTGGGCGTGGTCGGTCGCTGGTATGTGCCGACGTTCAATCAGGGGGATTTCTGGACCCCCTTGATCATCGCACTCGCTGGTCTGGTCAGCGCGTTCTCCGTGGAGCGCATCGGGACTTTACGTCTGTCGCTAAGCAAGCGTGTATTGCAACCTGCGTTGCTGATGTGGGGAACGCTTTGGTGGTCCGTAGCGCTGTTCATCATGACTGACTACGTAGCAGGCCCGAACGTGTTCTCGACGTTGCTGGTGCTGGGCGCCGTTAGCGCTGGGCTATGGACCATGGCAGCACTGCGCCTGACCTGGACCGGAATTGCTCAGCTGTCCACGCTGCTGACGCCGATGAGCGGGGTGTTGCTGGCGCTGATGAGTTTCAGTTCCTACTACAACCCTGCCGCCGATTGGGGCTGGCTGGGCTGGATCGCGGTGTTTGCGACTCACCTGTGGTCCTTGAAGCGGCTCGACAACACGCTGCTTCCGCGCTTGCGTAGTACGGCCCACGTCATCGGCTGCTGGCTGATCATCGGCGTGCTTTCGTTGCAGCTTCGTTATGGATTGCTGGTGCTGTCGGAGTCTTATAACGCCTGGCGCTGGCTAGGCTGGGCGTTGCTGCCGAGCCTGTACTTACTGGCGATGACCGCATCTCGCACATGGCGCTGGCCGGTCAACGCGTACCCGCGCGAGTACCGTGTCTGGGCTGCCGCGCCGCTGGCGGCATTGATGCTCGGCTGGTTCTGGCTGGCAAACGGGTTCAGCGAAGGCGCTGCCGATCCCCTGCCCTATCTTCCGCTGCTGAACCCGCTGGAACTGGGCTTGCTGATCACGCTGACCGGCATCGTCAGCTGGACCCGCCAGCACCTCCCGCAATTGGGCGTCAGCGAGGGGCGTGCTCAGAAAACGGCGCTGGTCATTGCCGGCGCATCGCTGTTTGCACTGATCACTGCCATGGTCCTGCGCACGGCCCATCACTGGCTCGGCGTGGCCTGGTACCCCGACGCGCTGTTCGAATCGATGCGTGTGCAGGCCGGGCTTTCCATCGTCTGGACGCTGATGGCCCTGGCACTGATGATCGGCGGCCACCTGCGCGCCCGCCGGGACCTGTGGATTGCCGGCGCCGCGTTGATCGGGGTCGTCGTCGCCAAACTGTTCTTCGTCGAGCTGAGCAATCGTGGCGGTCTGGAGCGAATCATTTCCTTTATCGGCGTTGGCGTTCTGTTGCTGGTGGTGGGATATTTCGCCCCCCTGCCGCCCCGGCATCCGGCCCGAGACAAGGGTTTGACCGATGCGGATGTTGCGGACAGGGCATCGAAATGAAGCGCGTAAGGAGTGTTCAGTTGAGTCGTCAGTTCATCGTCAAGGCCGCCCTGCTCACCCCGTTGCTGGGCTCGCTACTGTGCGCGGCAACGCTCAGTCAGGCCGAGGATCTGCCGGATGATTTCACCACCCATGCGCCGCTGACCGTCACCGGTGAAGGGCCTTGGTATCGGCTGGAATTGCCCCTCGGCGTGCAGTTGAACGCGCGCCAAAGCACTCTCAACGACGTGCGTGTTTTCAATGCAGACGGCCAGGCCCAACCCTACGCAATCACCCAAAGCCCGCCCCAGCGTGCGGCCGACGCCAGTCCGGTGTCGGTGAAGTGGTTCCCGCTCTACAACAGCGATGGCGCCAAAGACGCCGAGCCGAAAATCCGCGTCGAACGCACGCCCAACGGCACGCTGGTGGAGGTTCAGCCCCAGGGCGAGATTGAGGCGGGCGAAGAGATTCTGCGCGGCTGGCTGCTCGACACCAGCGCGATCGACGCGCCGCTGGATCAACTGATTCTGGACTGGAGCAGCGAGCGCGACGGTTTTCAGCGGTTCAGCATCGAGGCCAGCGACGACCTCCAGCATTGGCAGCGCTGGGGCGAGGGTCAGGTGGCGAGGCTGTCATTTGCTGAAGAGCTGGTTGAGCAGCGCGTCGTCAATCTGCCGGGACGCAGCGCTCGCTATCTGCGTCTGCTGTGGAAATCGCCACTGTCCGCGCCGACGCTGAACGCCGTGCAACTGATCAGCACGCAACCCGGCGTGCTGCCGTTGAGCTGGTCACCGGCCATCAATGGTCGCGTCGAAAAACCTGGCGTGTATGTGTGGCAACTGCCGGTGGCTCTGCCACTGGAACGCATGCGGATCAACATTGCGCAGCCCAACAGCCTCGCGCCCGCCACGCTGTATGGGCGTAGTGACAGCAACGCGCCATGGCAGATGATCGACAACGGCCTGCTTTATCGGCTCAGCCAGAACGGTCAGGACGTTGTGCAGGACGAAATGGAGCTGCCCGGCAATGTCGTGCAGCAGCTGAAACTTGAGGTCGATGACCGTGGCGGCGGCCTGGGCAAGGACGCGCCAGCGCTGAGTTTTGCCGTGCGCGCCACACAACTGGTGTTTCTCGGACGGGGCGCGCCGCCTTACAGCCTGGCAGTTGGCAATGCCAAGGTGAAAAGCGCGGCGCTGCCGCTGGCGACGCTGATTCCCGGCGTCAGCCCCGAGAAGCTGGCAGCACTTGGCAGCGCGTCCATGGCCTCCACACCGGTCGCGCCAGTTGCTGCGGCTGCGCCCGTGGAGGCCATGCCTGACCTGAAGCGCATCGGTCTGTGGGCCGTGCTGATAATCGGGGTGGTTTTTCTGGCATGGATGGCGCTTGGCACGCTGCGCGGGTCTCGTAGCAAATAACGCGCAAAACAACGCGCCTGCTCAGGCGCCAAAGAATAGGTGTCGGGGTGATGACGCTGAATCGATCCGGGATCGAAAAAATTGCAGACGATGCAAGCCAATTCGTCACCCCGATCGCGTTACGCTTAACGTACAACCGATGCGACTGGGTATGGCGATCCCTTGTGGGACCGGCTTCAGCCGGGAAGGCGTCGGTCGTCACGCTGCAAGATTTGTGGTGTTCACACTGGCCTCTTCCCGGCTAAAGCCGGTCCCACTAGGATGTAGCCCGTGAACTGAATCACTACCTAACCGGTCTGACAGGCAGTATTAAATCTCCGCTCACGCTAGACTGTGCGCGTTTTTATCCCCCATTTCGGAGCTCTCCATGTCCCGCGTTACCTTGAGTCGTTATCTGATCGAGCAGACCCGCACCAACAACACCCCTGCCGATCTGCGCTTTCTGATTGAAGTGGTGGCGCGTGCGTGCAAGGAGATCAGCCACGCGGTATCCAAAGGCGCCCTGGGCGGCGTACTCGGCAGCATGGGCACCGAAAACGTGCAGGGTGAAGTGCAGAAGAAACTGGACGTGATGTCCAACGAGATTCTGCTCGAAGCCAACGAATGGGGCGGTCACCTGGCCGGCATGGCGTCCGAAGAAATGGACAACGCCTACCAGATCCCCGGCAAATACCCGAAAGGCGCTTACCTGCTTGTGTTCGACCCACTGGACGGTTCGTCCAACATCGACATCAACGCCCCGGTCGGCACGATCTTCTCGGTGCTGCGTTGCCCGAACGAGTACCTGAGCCAGAACGAAGCACTGAACGAGAAGGCATTTCTGCAGCCAGGCACCCAGCAAGTCGCCGCCGGTTACGCCATCTACGGCCCGCAGACCATGTTGGTGCTGACCCTGGGTGACGGCGTCAAAGGCTTCACCCTGGACCGCGAAATGGGCAGCTTCGTCCTCAGCCACGAAGACATCCAGATCCCGGAGTCCACTCAGGAATTCGCCGTCAACATGTCCAATCAGCGTCACTGGGAAGCCCCGGTCAAGCGCTACGTCGAAGAGCTGCTGGCCGGCGAAGACGGCCCGCTGAAGAAGAACTACAACATGCGCTGGGTCGCGGCGATGGTCGCCGACGTCCACCGCATCCTGACCCGTGGCGGCCTGTTCATGTACCCGCGCGATTCCCGCGAACCTTCCAAGCCGGGCAAGCTGCGCCTGATGTACGAAGCCAACCCGATGTCGTTCCTGGTTGAGCAAGCCGGCGGCGCGTCGACCGACGGCCATCAGCGCATCCTCGACATCCAGCCCGAAGGCCTGCACCAGCGTGTCGCTGTCTTCCTGGGTTCGAAAGAAGAAGTGGAACGCGCAACGGCGTATCACAAGGAATAAGGTTCTGAATGGCCGCCTTTGGCGGCCATCACCCTTGTTGGCGGATTTATGTCATTTCGCAGTCTGAATTCCAGATCTCGCAACAGCCATGACCAAAGAACCGCGATAAAACGTTAATGACTGATGTGTAGCAGGCGCTTCGTCAGCTGCGAGACCATATCTCGGCGCACATCAATTATTGCGTGAATAAATACAAGCTCCTGCCTGATCTCATAAATAATGCGGTTTTTACCGGACACAACCTGGCGATATTCATTCAGGTTCAGCATCTCGATTTCTTCAGGGACGGCCCCTGCGTATGGGGCAACGGCCAGCAGCTGCATCGCTTTCTTTAGCTGCATCGAGGTATCTGACCATACTGAGTCAGAGAATCTGGCCAATACATAACTGCGGAGCTCTTTCAAATCCTGCTTTGCGGAGTTGAGAATGACGACCTTCAAACTCATTCCTTGCCAATCCTTTCTAGCTCATCAAAAACATCTTCAACGCTTTCATACTCGCCCTTCTCGATTTCCCTGCTTCCTAACGCCAATATTTTCAGCAGTGCGAAAGTTTCCATTTGCTCTTCGTAGGACTTGACGTCCATCACCACAAGCTTTGCCTCACCATTTTGGGTGATCAGCATAGGCTCCCTGCTTTCTGAGATGTTTTTTACGATTTCCGCAGTGTGACTTTTCAAATAACTGATCGGTTTGACTTGCGATGAGAATTTCATCTGTCCGACTCCCCTGCCAAAAAACCGATTTTAGTCTGAATTTGGTTCATACCGTGAGGCTGTTTGTCTGGTGGAGCGGCACGCCCGATGGATAAATCTATGCCCCTCGGAACCAGTCCTCGCCTTTTCTCTTCTAAACTTGCGGCATCAGGTCGGCGCTGTGCGGCTATCGCCGGGCGCTGCGTCGCTGCCTCCCCCATTGGATTCAGGAGCTTCATCTCATGTCTTTGCGCACTCTCGCGGTGTTGTCGTTCTGCGTCTTGCTGGCGGCCTGCAGCAAGGTCACCCAAGAAAACTACTCGAAAATCTCCGCTGGCATGTCGAAGGCGCAGGTCGAGCAGCTGCTCGGCAGCCCGACCGAATGCTCCGGCGCCTTGGGCATGTCCAGCTGCACGTGGGGCGATGCGAAGACGTTCATCAGCGTCCAGTACGCCGCCGACAAGGTTGTGCTGTTTTCCGGGCAGGGTCTTGAATGAGCATTCGTCAGGCATTGAAGATCGGCGCTGTGGCGCTGGCAGCATTGTGGATCAGCGCCTGTGCGACGAACCCTGAAACTGAATCCATGGCGCCGAAGACGGTCGATCATGTCGACCTCAAGCGCTACCAGGGCACGTGGTACGAGGTGGCGCGGCTGCCGATGTTCTTCCAGCGCAACTGCGCGCAGTCCGAAGCGCACTACACGCTGAAGGATGACGGGAATATTGCCGTCACCAACCGCTGCCGCACCATTGAGGGCAAGTGGGAGGAAGCAACCGGGACGGCTTCGCCGCAAATCAAGGGCAAGACCGACAAGTTGTGGGTCGTGTTCGATAACTGGTTCTCGAACCTCTTCCCGGGTGTGGCGAAGGGCGACTACTGGGTGCTGTACGTGAGCCCCGACTACAAAGTGGCGCTGGTTGGCAGCCCGAACCGCAAGTTCCTGTGGCTGCTGTCGCGCACCCCTCAAGTGCCGGACTCAGTGCGTAACGACATGCTGATGAAAGCGCAGCAACAGGGTTACGACACCACCAAGCTGATCTGGCGGGTGGCGGATTCGAAGGTGGGTAAGGCGGATTGACCCTTCGCGAGCAAGGTGATGCTTCACCTTGCTCGCGAAACTAATATCCATTCACTGCAGACGCATCAGCCCAGCAATTCCCTCAGCACCTGAGCAAACGCGCGGCTGGTCTGCGCTTCGTCGTTATGGTGGCCGTCGCGGATCACCCAGCGGCCATTGACCATCACGTCCTTGATCTGGCGATCACTCCCGGCGAACAGCCAGCGATTGAGAATGGCATCACCGGACGCCGTTGCCAGATACGGATCGTTGCCGTCCAGCACCAGCCAGTCCGCCCGTTTGCCCACTTCCAGCGCACCCACCGGTTGCCCCATCGCTTGAGCACCGCCCACCAGCGCCGCGTCATACAGCGTGCGGCCGACCATCGGTTGATCAGGCCGGTACAGGCGATTGCGCCGCTGATCGCGCAGACGCTGGCCATACTCGAGCCAGCGCAACTCTTCGACCACACTCAGTGACACATGGCTGTCAGAGCCGATCCCCCAGCGCCCGCCCTGGGCGATGTAATCCACCGCCGGGAAGATCCCGTCGCCCAGGTTGGCTTCGGTGGTCAGGCACAGCCCGGCGATCGCACGACTGCTCGCCATCAACGCCACTTCGTCCGGCTCGGCATGGGTCGCATGCACCAGGCACCAGCGCCCATCGACCTCGACGTTTTCATACAGCCACTGCAACGGCCTGCGACCGCTCCAGCTCAGGCAGTCATCGACTTCCTTCTGCTGCTCGGCGATATGAATGTGGATCGGGCATTGGGGGTCGCTGGCGGCTGTCACGTCGCTGATCTGTTGTGGGGTCACGGCGCGCAACGAGTGAAAGCAAAGCCCCAGGGCCTGAGCCGGCTGCTTACCGATGATCGGCTTCAGACGGGACTGCAAATCCAGGTAACTGTCGGTGCTGTTGATAAACCGGCGCTGCCCTTCGTTCGGGGTCAGACCGCCAAAGCCGGAGTGGCTGTAGAGCACCGGCAGCAGAGTCATGCCGATGCCAACCGAACTTGCCGCCTGACTGACCTGCAGCGCGAGTTCGGCAGGGTCGGCGTAAGGCTTGCCGGTGGTGTCCTGATGGACGTAGTGAAATTCGGCGACCGAGGTGAAGCCGCCCTTGAGCATTTCGATGTACAGCTGCCGCGCGATGACGCCAAGCTGCTGCGGACTGATCTGCCCGACGAGGCGATACATCAGGTCCCGCCAGGTCCAGAAACTGTCATTGGGATTGCCGGCCACTTCCGCAAGACCGGCCATGGCGCGCTGAAAAGCGTGGGAATGCAGATTGGGCATGCCCGGCACGACCGGCCCGTTGAGCAACTCGGCATCACCGCGCTCGGCGTTGGCCTGAACCTGGCTCAGCAAGCCGTCGGCGCTGACCTCGAAACGTACGTCAGTGGCCCAGCCGGTGGGCAGTAACGCGCGTTCGGCAAAGAAAACGGACATGAATCGGCACCCCCTTGCTTGAAATTGTCTATACATATACAGACGTTTATACGGCCGGTAAACTGCGAGGCGCTTGTCGGCCCACGTGTTAATGGTTAGCGTGAACGCTGTAACCTCTCTCGCCTGAATAACGCCATAACAAGGATTTCTCTGTGCCGACTCCACCTGCCCATTTGCCGCTGGCCTCCCAGATGGGTGACAGTCCGGCGCCGCTCTACGCCAGGGTGAAGCACATGATCACCCAGCAGATTCAGAACGGCACCTGGCCGCCGCATCACCGCGTGCCGTCCGAGAGCGAACTGGTGACGCAGCTGGGCTTCAGCCGCATGACCATTAACCGCGCCCTGCGCGAGATGACCGCCGAAGGGCTGTTGGTGCGCATGCAGGGCGTCGGCACTTTCGTCGCCGAGCCCAAGACTCAATCCGCGCTGTTCGAAGTGCATAACATCGCCGATGAGATTGCCGCCCGCGGACATGCCCACACCTGCAAGGTGATTATTCTGACCGAAGAAGCTGCCGGCTCCGAACGCGCGCTGGCGCTGGACATGCGTGAAGGCCAGCGGGTGTTTCACTCGCTGATTGTGCATTTCGAAAACGATATTCCCGTGCAAATCGAAGACCGCTTCGTCAACGCCCTCGTCGCGCCGGATTACCTGCAGCAGGACTTCACTCAACAAACGCCCTACGCTTATCTGTCCCAGGTCGCGCCGCTGACCGAGGGCGAGCACGTGGTCGAGGCGATTCTCGCCGAGCCCGACGAGTGCAAGTTGCTGCAGATCGAGAAGGGCGAGCCGTGCCTGCTGGTGCGTCGCCGCACTTGGTCCGGCCGCCAACCAGTGACCGCTGCCCGCCTGATCCACCCCGGCTCACGCCACCGCCTGGAAGGACGCTTCAGCAAATGACTCAACTGACTGTTCTGCGCGCCGCTGACTACCCGCGTATGCCGTGGAAAAACGGTGGCGGCAGCACTGAAGAAATTACCCGCGATGCTGGAAAAGGACTGGAAGGTTTCGGCTGGCGGCTGTCCATCGCCGACATCGCCCAGTCAGGTGGCTTTTCGGTGTTCGCCGGTTATCAGCGCATCATCACGGTGCTGCAAGGTGCGGGCATGACGCTGAATATCGATGGCAGAGACAGCGAGCCACTGCTGCCCTCCGATCCGTTCGCGTTCAGCGGCGACAGCGCGGTGTCATGCAGGCTGCTCGACGGCCCGATACGCGATTTCAACCTGATCTACTCGCCGGCCCGCTATAGGGCGCGCCTGCAGTGGATCGACGTGATGCAGCCGCAGCGATTTTTCAGTTCGGCTGACGTCTTTCTGGTGTTCAGCACCGCTGAGCAGATGGCCGCCAACATCGGCGAGCATCCGCCGCAATTGCTCGAACAACATGACTGCTTACAATTGGACAATGCCCCCGGTGCGCTAGTGGAAGCGGTGCTCTACGCTCCACGCGCCAGCCGCGTCTGCGTGATCGAGCTGTCACGCGTCTGAGTCCCGCCGTCACTGTGGTAGATTGCGTTTTTTTTCGCCAGCACACAGGGACGACCATGACGACGCTCAACAACAGAGAAAGCCCACGAGCCCTCGCCATTCTTGCCAGTTTCCTTACGTCGGAATCAGCAGGCGGCCTTGTGCTGATGGGCGCCGCCCTTGCAGCAATCATCGTTGCCAACTCCCCCCTCGCCCCCACGTATTTCGACGCACTGCAAAGTGTCTGGGGCGGGTTGTCGATCGAGCTGTGGATCAACGACGGGCTGATGGCGATCTTCTTTCTGATGGTCGGTCTGGAAATCAAACGCGAAGTATTGGCCGGCGGTCTCGCCAGTTGGGGTCAGCGGGCACTGCCCGGTTTTGCAGCAGCGGGCGGCATGCTGGTGCCGGCGCTGATCTACATCATCGTCAATATGGGCAACGCCGAGACCCTGAGCGGTTGGGCGATCCCGGCGGCCACCGACATCGCTTTCGCCCTCGGCGTGCTGTCGTTGCTGGGCAAGCGGGTGCCGACGTCGTTGAAGGTTTTTCTTGCCGCGCTGGCGATTCTCGACGACCTGGGCGCCGTTACCATCATTGCGCTGTTTTACAGCACCGGCCTGAACATGCCGATGCTCGGCGCCTCGTTCGCGACGCTGGCCGTGCTGGTGATCATGAACCGAATGGGCGTGCAGCGATTGCTGCCGTACCTGCTGCTCGGTCTGTTGTTGTGGTTCTTCGTGCTGCAATCAGGCGTGCATGCAACGCTGGCCGGTGTAGCCCTGGCGCTGTGCATTCCGTTGGGCACGCGCAAGGAAGAAGCCCGCTCGCCGCTGCTGTTTCTTGAAGAGAAAATGCACTACTGGGTGGCGTTCGCGGTGGTGCCCGTTTTCGGCTTCGCCAACGCTGGGGTGTCCTTGTCGGGCATCACGTTGGGCAACCTGGTAGACCCGGTGCCGCTGGGCGTGGCACTGGGGTTGTTTGTCGGCAAGCAGATCGGTGTGTTTCTCGCGGCGGTGCTGGCCATCCGGTCCGGTCTGGCGACACTGCCGGAAGGCAGCAACTGGACGCAGCTGTATGGCGTGGCCCTGCTCTGCGGGATCGGGTTCACCATGAGCCTGTTCATCGGCAACCTGGCATTCCCGGGCGTCGCGCATCTGATCGATGAAGTGAAAGTAGGCGTGTTGCTGGGCTCGATCGCGTCGGCGCTTGCCGGGGTGTGGCTGTTGCGCAGCAAGCTGGCTCAGCGCTGATTAGCACTGAGACTACCCTGATATATCCAGCGCTACCGATCATGTGGGAGTGAGCTTGCTCACGAAGATGGCAGTACATCCGCTACATCTCCGCGGCTGAAATGGCCTCTTCGCGAGCAAGCTCGCTCCCACACGTCGCGTTTCAGCGCACAAGGTTCTGTTACCCCTAGCCACGCACCGCACTGGGGCGCGCGCACCGAAAAGTAACAATTTCCTTCCTGTGGCCGCTTCTGCGCTTTTCGATATCCCGACTCACTCACCTTCGGAACGACCGGGCCAGCGCGGGCCAACGGCTTTTCTGCGCCCGCAAAACCAACATTGGCCCCTTGGTTGCATATGCTTGTATGTACAAGTAAGCATGAGTCAGCACGAGGCCATCGAGCCCGGTCCGGATCACAACGGCAGCACTCACGCAGAACCTTATTCCACGTTCGTCACGGACCCCGCGTCCAGGCCGGATTGATCATCGAGGATTGTTAAGTGACTACTGACCACACCCCCCCTGCTCAGCAATGGACCAAACGCCGCGATGTCGAAATCCGCGCAGCCCGTGGCACGCAACTGACCGCCAAGAGCTGGATGACCGAGGCGCCATTGCGGATGTTGATGAACAACCTCGACCCGGAAGTCGCCGAGAACCCGAACGAACTGGTGGTCTACGGCGGTATCGGTCGTGCAGCGCGTAACTGGGAGTGCTACGACAAGATCGTCGAGAGCCTTACGAACCTGAACGACGACGAAACCCTGCTGGTGCAATCCGGCAAGCCGGTCGGCGTGTTCAAGACTCACAGCAACGCGCCCCGCGTGCTGATCGCCAACTCCAACCTGGTGCCGCACTGGGCCAGCTGGGAACACTTCAACGAACTGGATGCAAAAGGCTTGGCGATGTACGGCCAGATGACCGCCGGCAGCTGGATCTACATCGGCAGCCAGGGCATCGTTCAAGGCACCTACGAAACCTTCGTCGAAGCCGGTCGCCAGCATTACGACGGCAATCTTAAAGGCCGCTGGGTGCTGACCGCAGGACTGGGCGGCATGGGCGGCGCGCAGCCACTGGCTGCCGGCATGGCGGGCGCCTGCTCGCTGAACATTGAATGCCAGCAAAGCCGCATCGATTTCCGCCTGAAAACCCGCTATGTCGATGAGCAAGCCACGGACCTCGACGATGCCCTCGCCCGCATCGCCAAATACACCGCCGAAGGCAAAGCGATCTCAATCGCCTTATGCGGCAACGCCGCCGAGATCCTTCCGGAAATGGTCCGCCGTGGCGTACGCCCGGACATGGTCACCGACCAGACCAGCGCCCACGACCCGCTCAACGGCTACCTGCCCAAAGGCTGGACCTGGGAGCAGTACCGCGAGCGCGCCGCCACCGAGCCTGCCGCAGTGGTCAAGGCCGCCAAGCAGTCCATGGCCGAGCACGTCGAAGCCATGCTGGCGTTTCAGAAGATGGGCGTGCCGACGTTCGATTACGGCAACAACATCCGCCAGATGGCCAAGGAAGTCGGCGTGACCCATGCCTTCGACTTCCCCGGTTTCGTGCCGGCCTACATTCGTCCGCTGTTCTGCCGTGGCGTAGGGCCATTCCGCTGGGCCGCGCTGTCGGGCGACCCTGAAGACATCTACAAGACCGACGCCAAAGTCAAAGAGCTGATCCCGGACGACGCACACCTGCACAACTGGCTGGACATGGCCCGTGAGCGCATCAGCTTCCAGGGTCTGCCGGCACGCATCTGCTGGGTCGGCCTGGGTCAGCGCGCCAAGCTGGGCCTGGCCTTCAACGAAATGGTCCGCAGCGGCGAGCTGTCGGCGCCGGTGGTGATCGGTCGTGATCACCTGGACTCCGGCTCCGTCGCCAGCCCGAACCGCGAGACCGAATCGATGCAGGACGGCTCCGACGCTGTATCCGACTGGCCACTGCTCAACGCCCTGCTCAACACCGCCAGCGGCGCGACCTGGGTCTCGTTGCACCACGGCGGCGGCGTCGGCATGGGCTTCTCGCAGCACTCGGGCATGGTCATCGTCTGCGACGGCACCAATGAAGCTGCCGAGCGCATTGCCCGCGTCCTGCACAACGACCCGGCCACTGGCGTGATGCGTCATGCCGATGCCGGGTATCAGATCGCGATCGACTGCGCCAAAGAGCAGGGCCTGAACCTGCCGATGATCAATAACTGATCAATGCCATTGGTGCACGTGGCACCTGTGGGAGCGAGCTTGCTCGCGAATGCTGAGGCCCAGACGCAGGTGATGCGTCGTCCGTACCGGCCCCTTCGCGAGCAAGCTCGCTCCCACAGGTCAGCGGCAGCACACGCAGGCGCGTCAACACTCGCTTTAAGGGGGATGTTTGAGATGGCTGTTCCAGATGATCGTGCTGCACCTGCTTCCGTGATCGAACGGCGTTCGATCGATTACATCCCTGATGCCGAACGACACGGGCGTCTGTTCAGCCAGTTCACCCTCTGGCTGGGCGCCAACCTGCAGATCACCGCGATTGTCACCGGGGCGCTGGCCGTGGTGCTGGGCGGCGATGTGTTCTGGTCGCTGATCGGGTTGTTCATCGGTCAGCTCATCGGCGGTGGCGTCATGGCGCTGCACGCGGCGCAGGGCCCTAAGCTCGGTCTGCCGCAGATGATTTCAAGCCGGGTGCAATTTGGCGTCTATGGCGCGGTGATTCCGCTGGTGCTGGTGTGCCTGATGTACATCGGATTTTCCGCCAGCGGCTCGCTGCTCGCAGGGCAAGCGGTGGCGCAACTGATCAACGTGCCGGACTGGCAAGGCGTGGTGATCTTCGCGGCGGCCATCGTGGTACTGACCATTCTCGGCTACCGGGTCATCCACATGATTGGCCGGGTTGCCAGCGTCATCGGTGTGATCGCCTTCGTTTACCTGTTCGCTGCGCTGCTGGCAGGCAACGACGTCGGCGCCCTGCTGGGCAACAAGCATTTCTCGCTAAGCAGCTTCCTGCTGGCGATCTCGTTGTCGGCATCCTGGCAGATTGCCTTTGGCCCTTATGTCGCGGACTACTCCCGCTACCTGCCGCGCAGCACATCCGCCGGCAAAACGTTCTGGGCAGTGGGTCTGGGTTCGGTGATCGGCGCGCAGGCGTCCATGGTCTTCGGCGTGTTCGCCGCGGCACTGGCCGGCAAGAACTTTGCCCATCATGAGGTCTCGTTCATCGTCGGCCTCGGCGGGACCGGCGCGGTGGCGGCAGCGCTGTATTTCAGCATCGCATTCGGCAAGGTGACCATCACTACGCTCAACGCCTACGGCAGCTTCATGTCCATTGCCACCATCGTCAGCGGCTTTCGCGGCAACCGGCACATCTCCAGCGCACTGCGACTGACGTACATCTTCGCCATGGTCGGCATCGCCACGGCCTTGGCGCTGCTGGGCAAGGACTCGTTCCTCAAGGACTTCTCGGCGTTCATCCTGTTTCTGCTGGCGTTCTTCACACCGTGGAGCGCGATCAATCTGGTGGATTTCTACTGCATCACCAAAGAGCGCTACGACATCCCGGCGCTGTCGGACCCGAACGGTCGCTACGGCCGCTGGAACGGGATGGGCATCGGGATATACGTGTTGGGCGTGCTGATTCAAATGCCGTTCATCTCCACGCATTTCTACACCGGCCCACTGGTGGCGAGCCTCGATGACACTGACATCTCATGGATCATCGGTCTCATCGTGCCGGCTGTGCTGTACTACGTGGCGGCGAAGACGTGGCCGGGTAACGTGGCCGATCGTTTGATCCTGCCAACGGAGCAAAACGCGTCTCCTGCAAGC
Source organism: Pseudomonas graminis (assembly GCF_013201545.1). Lineage (NCBI taxonomy): Bacteria > Pseudomonadati > Pseudomonadota > Gammaproteobacteria > Pseudomonadales > Pseudomonadaceae > Pseudomonas > Pseudomonas graminis. The sequence goes on along the minus strand of NZ_CP053746.1, from coordinate 2,020,903 downwards.
GGCAGCGTTGCTCCTGCGCACGTCGAGGTGAACTGACCGTTCGTCATGCACGTCTGTTGCAGGGGGCATGCTGGAGAGAGAAGCGGGAAGAGGCCGACAAGTGCCTCTCCCCTTGGCTGGAAGCCGTCTGTTTTCGTTACTGCCGTCATCCACTACAAGACCGGAGCGTCACTCAATGAACACGAAAAAGGCCCTGCTATCCACGTTGCTCACCGCCGGCGTGCTCGCCAGTGGCGCCAGTCAGGCTGCGGGATGGTGCGAGTCCGGCAAGCCGGTGAAATTCGCCGGTCTGAACTGGGAAAGCGCAATGCTGCTGACCGATGTGCTGCAAGTTGTGCTGAACAAGGGCAATGGCTGCGAAACGGACAGCCTGCCGGGCAACTCCATCACCATGGAAAACGCCCTGAGCACCAATGACATTCAGGTGTTTGCCGAAGAGTGGGTAGGCCGCAGCGAAGTCTGGAACAAGGCTGAAGCCGCCGGCAAAGTGGTCGGTGTCGGCGCGCCAGTGAAGGGCGCGGTGGAAGGCTGGTACGTGCCGCGTTACGTGATCGAAGGCGACGCCAAGCGCAAGCTGGAAGCCAAGGCACCGGACCTGAAGTCCATCGCCGATCTGGGCAAATACTCGGCACTGTTCAAGGACGCCGAAGAACCGGAGAAAGGCCGCTTCTATAACTGCCCGGCTGGTTGGACCTGCGAACTGGAAAACAGCGAAATGCTGAAAAGCTATGGCCTGGAAAGCAAGTACACCAACTTCCGCCCAGGCACCGGCCCGGCGCTGGATGCGGCGATTCTGTCCAGCTACAAGCGTGGCGAGCCGATCCTGGCCTACTACTGGTCGCCAACACCGCTGATGGGCCAGGTGGACATGGTGCGTCTGGAAGAGAAAGACGGCGTGAACAAGACCATCGAGATCAAGGTCGGCCTGTCCAAGGCGTTCCACGAGCAGGCGCCTGAACTGGTGGCAGTGATGGAAAAGGTCAATATCCCGATCGACCTGCTCAACCAGAACCTGGCGCGCATGACCAAGGAGCGCATCGAGTCGCCGAAGCTGGCGAAGATCTTCCTCAAGGAACACCCGGAAGTGTGGCATCAGTGGGTGAGCGAGGATGCGGCGAAGAAGGTGGATGCTTCGCTGTAAGGTCTTGATCCGGGTGCCGTGGGATTGGCGGCATCCGAACCTGTAGGCCATCGCTTGCTCGCGAATGCGGATAATCAGGCGTCGAGATGCGGTGAATGTAAGCACTTCGCGAGCAAGCTCGCCCCCAAAGATTCGCCGCCAACCACCGACCCCCAAGCATTACCTGCACCCCGTATTTGAATGAGATAACGATATGTTCCCCGAAAGCTTCACGTTCTCCATCGCCGACTGGGTCAATGACTGGGTCGATAAGCTGGTCACCAACTACGGCGACGTGTTCCGGCACATCTCCGACACGCTGCTGTGGGCCATCGTCAAACTCGAAGGCCTACTGCGCGTTGCGCCGTGGTGGCTGCTGCTGGCCGTCGTCGGTCTGATCGCCTGGCACGCGACACGCAAAATCACGACCACTGTGGTCATCGTCGGGCTGCTGTTTCTGGTCGGTGCCGTAGGCCTGTGGGACAAGCTGATGCAGACCCTGGCGCTGATGCTGGTCGCCACGCTGATCTCGGTGATCATCGGCATACCGCTCGGCATTCTGTCGGCGCGCAGCAATCGCCTGCGTTCGGTGTTGATGCCCTTGCTGGACATCATGCAGACCATGCCCAGCTTCGTGTACCTGATTCCGGTGCTGATGCTGTTTGGCCTGGGCAAGGTCCCGGCGATCTTCGCCACGGTCATCTACGCCGCGCCGCCGCTGATTCGCCTGACCGACCTGGGCATTCGTCAGGTGGATGGCGAGGTCATGGAAGCGATCAACGCATTCGGCGCCAACCGCTGGCAACAACTGTTCGGCGTGCAACTGCCGCTGGCCCTGCCGAGCATCATGGCCGGGATCAACCAGACCACGATGATGGCGCTGTCGATGGTGGTGATCGCCTCGATGATCGGTGCGCGCGGCCTGGGCGAAGACGTGCTGGTCGGCATCCAGACCCTCAACGTCGGACGCGGCCTGGAAGCGGGCCTGGCCATCGTCATTCTGGCGGTCGTGATCGACCGCATCACGCAGGCCTACGGCCGCCCACGGCATGAGGCGAACAAATGAGCGTCGAGACTATTAATCCAGCGAGCTCGGGCAATCCGCTTGGCGCGGGCAGTCCAGATAGCACGGACGGCAAAATCGTCGTCAAGAACGTGTACAAGATCTTCGGCAACCGCGCCAAGGATGCGCTGGCGATGGTTCAGAACAACCAGAGCAAGGATCAGGTCCTGGCGCAAACCGGTTGCGTGGTCGGCGTGAACGACCTGTCGCTGTCCATTTCCAGCGGCGAGATTTTCGTGATCATGGGCCTGTCCGGCTCCGGCAAATCGACCCTGGTGCGCCATTTCAATCGTCTGATCGACCCCACCAGCGGCGAGATTCTGGTCGATGGCGAGAACATCCTGACCTACGACATGGAAGCGCTGCGCAACTTCCGTCGGCACAAGATCAGCATGGTGTTCCAGAGCTTCGGTCTGCTGCCGCACAAGACCGTGATCGACAACGTCGCCTACGGGCTGACCATTCGCGGCGAGAGCAAAACGCAATGCGCCGAGCGCGCGCAGCACTGGATCACCACGGTGGGGCTGAAGGGCTACGAGACAAAGTACCCGCATCAGCTTTCCGGCGGCATGCGTCAGCGCGTCGGTCTGGCCCGGGCATTGGCGGCTGACACTGACATCATCCTGATGGATGAAGCGTTCAGCGCCCTCGACCCGCTGATCCGCGCAGAGATGCAGGACCAGTTGCTGGAGCTGCAATCGAGCCTGAAGAAAACCATCGTGTTCATCACCCACGACCTCGACGAAGCCGTGCGCATCGGTAACCGCATTGCGATTCTCAAGGACGGTCGGCTGATTCAGGTTGGCACGCCGAAGGAAATCCTCTACTCGCCCGCCGACGATTACGTTGATCGTTTCGTGCAGCGGCGCGTGGCGACTCTTTAAGGACGCTGTGGTCATGTCGCGAGCAGAACAGATCATCATCGGCGAAGGCCCGCTCAGCTGGCGGGATGTGACCGCGGTTGCCCGTCATGGCGCGACGCTGTCGTTGTCGGAAGCCGCCTGGGCGCGGATCGACAATGCTCAGGCGATCGTGCAGCGCATCGTTGCCAGCGGCGAACGCGCCTATGGCGTGAACACCGGCCTCGGCGCCCTGTGCAATGTGTCGCTGGCGGGCGAGCAACTGGGTCGACTGTCACGCAATACCCTGCTCAGCCATGCCTGCGGCGTTGGCCCGGCGTTACCGGACGAGCAGACCCGCGCGATCACCTGCGCCGCGATCATCAACTACAGCCAGGGCAAGTCCGGGATTCATCGTCAGGTGGTCGAGGCCTTGCTCGCCCTGCTCAATCGACGCATCACCCCGCAAGTGCCGTCCCAGGGTTCGGTGGGTTATCTCACCCACATGGCGCACATCGGCGTCGCGCTGCTCGGCGTGGGTCAGGTCAGCTATCGCGGGCAGGTGATGTCGGCGTTGCAGGCGCTCAGCGAAGAAGGCCTGTCGCCGGTAGAGCTGGGCGCAAAAGACGGGTTGTGTCTGGTCAACGGCACGCCGTGCATGACCGGCCTCAGTTGCCTGGCCGTTGCCGACGTGAATCGCCTGATGCAGTGGGCTGACGTGATCAGCGCCATGACCTTCGAGGGCCTGCGCGGCCAGCTCGACGCTTTCGACGAAACCATCATTGCGCTCAAGCCGCACCCCGGCATGCAGCAGGTCGGCAAAAACCTGCGCGGCCTGCTCGCCGGCAGTGAAGTGCTCGCCAACAGTCAGGGTATCCGCACCCAGGACGCCTTGAGCATCCGCTCGATCCCCCAGGTCCACGGCGCCACCCGCGACCAGCTGGACCACGCAACGCGGCAGATCGAGATCGAGTTGAATTCCGCCACCGACAACCCGCTGCTGCTCGGCACGCCCGAAGCGTATCGCGTGGTTTCCCAAGCCAACCCCCACGGCCAGTCCGTAGCGATGGCGGCTGATCTGCTGGCGATTGCCATGGCCGAACTGGGCTCGATTGCCGAGCGACGGCTGGACCGCTTGATCAACCCGACAGTCAGCGGACTTCCGGCGTTTCTGGTCAGCCAGCCGGGGGTCAATTCCGGGATGATGATCACCCAATACGTCGCCGCCTCGCTGTGCGCGGAAAACCGCCAGCTGGCACAACCGGCGGTCATTGATAACTACGTGACGTCCGGCCTGCAGGAGGATCATCTGAGCATGGGCACCAGCGCCGCCTTGAAGCTGCACAAGGTGCTGGAGAACGTGACGCAGATCCTCGCGATCGAGTATTTGCTGGCCGCCCAGGCGTTCGAGTTTTTCAAGGGCCCGCGCTTTGGCGTCGGCACCGAAGCGGCGTGGCGTCTGCTGCGCGAGCGCGTGCCGGCCTACGACGAAGACCGCTGGCTGGCCCCGGACATCGCCAGCAGCGTGACCCTGCTGAAGAACGAAGAATCATTGGAAACCGTATTCCAGCGCTGCCGCGATTACGCGGCGCAGGCTCACCCCGACACCGACAACAACGGTCGCAGCGCAAGCGCCCCCCGCGCAGGACAGGCAGGAGCCGGTTCAGCGCAGACGACCGATATCCATTCAGGAGTAGCAGCATCGTGACCGACACCCAACAGGCGACCCCGCTGAATCTGATCCCCGGCCAATTGAGCCTCGCCCAGTTGCGCGCGATTTATCAGCGGCCGGTTACGCTGACCCTCGACGCCGGCGCCAATCGGCAGATCGAAGACAGCGTGGCCTGCGTCGAGCAGATCCTCGCGGAGAACCGCACCGCCTACGGCATCAACACCGGTTTCGGCCTGCTGGCGTCGACGCGCATTGCCAGCGCCGACCTCGAGAACCTGCAGCGTTCGCTGGTGCTGTCTCACGCTGCGGGCGTTGGCGGGCCGATCAGCGATGAGCTGGTGCGCCTGATCATGGTGCTCAAGGTCAACAGCCTGAGCCGGGGTTTCTCCGGGATTCGCCGCCAGGTCATCGACGCGCTGATCGCCCTGATCAACGCCGAGGTTTACCCGCACATCCCGCTCAAGGGTTCGGTCGGCGCCTCCGGAGACCTCGCGCCATTGGCGCACATGTCGCTGGTGCTGCTGGGCGAAGGCAAGGCGCGCTACAAGGGCGAATGGCTGAATGCTGTGGAAGCACTGGCCATCGCCGGGCTCACGCCGCTGACGCTGGCGGCCAAAGAAGGCCTGGCGCTGCTCAACGGCACGCAAGTGTCGACGGCGTACGCGTTGCGCGGCCTGTTCGAAGCCGAAGACCTGTTCGCCGGCGCCCTGAGCTGCGGCGCGCTGACCGTTGAAGCCGTGCTCGGCTCCCGCGCGCCGTTTGACGCGCGCATCCATGCGGCGCGCGGTCAGCGCGGCCAGATCGATTCGGCTGCGGCCTATCGCGATCTGCTCGGCGACGGCAGTCAGGTCTCCGACTCCCACCGCGACTGCGACAAGGTTCAGGATCCCTACTCCCTGCGCTGCCAGCCCCAAGTCATGGGCGCTTGCCTGACCCAACTGCGTCAGGCCGCCGAAGTGCTGGCGATCGAATCCAACGCGGTGTCGGACAACCCGCTGGTGTTCGCGGCCGAAGGCGAAGTGATTTCCGGCGGCAACTTCCACGCCGAACCCGTTGCCATGGCGGCCGACAACATCGCCTTGGCCATCGCTGAAATCGGCTCCCTCAGCGAACGCCGCATCTCGTTGATGATGGACAAGCACATGTCGCAGCTGCCGCCGTTCCTGGTGGCCAACGGCGGCGTGAACTCCGGCTTCATGATTGCCCAGGTCACGGCCGCTGCGCTGGCCAGTGAAAACAAGGCGCTGTCCCACCCGCACAGCGTCGACAGCCTGCCAACCTCCGCCAACCAGGAAGACCACGTGTCGATGGCGCCTGCCGCCGGCAAGCGCTTGTGGGAAATGGCGGAGAACACTCGCGGCGTGCTGGCTGTAGAATGGCTGGCTGCGTGTCAGGGTCTGGACTTGCGCAACGGTCTGAAGACCTCGGAAAAGCTGGAAATCGCCCGCACCACGCTGCGCGGCAAAGTCCCGTTCTATGAGAAAGACCGCTTCTTCGCCCCTGATATCGAGGCCGCCATCGAGCTGCTGGCTTCCAACTGCCTGAGCGACCTGGTTTCTGCTGACCTGCTGCCGAGCTTCTGATCGGGACAGGCCAGGATGGCCTGTCGTTGAAATGAGTGTGGGGGTATCGCCCCCTGTAGGAGTGAGCTTGCTCGCGATGCAATAGGTCAGAAACGCTTTGCCGTCTGACACACCGCAATCGCGAGCAAGCTCACTCCTACAAAAGCCTCTCGTTTCGCAGCAAAAAGTAAGACTAGGAACGTGTGAAATGACATCGCAAAACGCTACAGATCTGAAACGCGGGCTCAGCGCGCGTCACATTCGCTTCATGGCGCTGGGCTCGGCCATTGGCACCGGGTTGTTCTACGGTTCCGCGTCAGCCATCCAACTGGCCGGTCCCGCCGTTCTGCTGGTGTACATCATCGCCGGCGCTGCGGTTTACATGGTCATGCGCGCCCTTGGCGAGATGGCCGTGCGCAACCCGGTGTCCGGCTCGTTCGGCGAGTATGCCACCACTTATTTGGGCCCGCTCGCAGGCTTTGTCCTCGGCTGGACCTACGCGTTCGAGATGGTCATCGTCTGTTTAGCCGACGTCACCGCGTTCGGCATCTACATGGGCTTCTGGTTTCCCGAGGTGCCGCGCTGGATCTGGGTGCTCGGCATCGTGTTTCTGATCGGCGCGCTCAACCTGTGCAGCGTCAAGGTGTTCGGTGAAACGGAGTTCTGGCTGTCGCTGCTCAAGGTCGGCGCAATCATCGCGATGATCCTCGCCGGCTTCGGCATCATGCTGTTCGGCCTCGGCTCGGTCTCAGGCGGCGGCGTCAGCAGCGTGAGCAATCTGTGGGCCTACGGCGGCTTCATGCCCAACGGCATCGGTGGTCTTGTGGCCTCGCTGGCGGTCGTCATGTTTGCTTTCGGCGGCATCGAAATCATCGGCATCACCGCCGGCGAAGCGCGCAACCCGGAGCGCGTGATTCCTCGCGCGATCAATGCGGTGCCGCTGCGGATTCTGCTGTTTTACGTGCTCACGTTGTTCGTCCTGATGTCGCTTTACCCGTGGCAGCAGATCGGCAGCCAGGGCAGCCCGTTCGTCCAGATCTTCGATCACCTGGGGATTTCGTCCGCGGCCACCGTCCTCAACATCGTGGTGATCACAGCAGCCGTTTCGGCGATCAACAGCGACATTTTCGGTGCCGGACGCATGATGTACGGCCTGGCAAAACAGGGTCAGGCGCCCAAGGGTTTTGCTCAGTTGTCCGCCCAGGGCGTGCCGTGGATGACCGTGCTGGTGATGGGCGTCGCGCTGCTCTGCGGCGTTGTGCTGAATTACCTGATTCCTGAAAACGTGTTCCTGCTGATCGCTTCGATCGCAACCTTCGCGACCGTCTGGGTGTGGCTGATGATTCTGGTCACGCAGATCGCCATGCGCCGCTCCATGAGCGCAGAAGAAGTCACCCAGCTGAAATTCCCGGTGCCGTTCTGGCCCGTCGCGCCGATCGTTGCCACGTTGTTCATGGTGTTCGTATTTGGCGTGCTGGGTTATTTCCCGGACAGCCAAGCCGCGCTGGTGGTGGGGGCGGTGTGGATCGGGTTGCTGGTGGTTGCGTACTGGGTATGGGTCAAGCCGAAGCAGAACCTGAGGAAGGCAACATCAAACCGCTGATAAATGGGCTGTCATGAATGGTCCGTGTGGGAGCGAGCTTGCTCGCGAAGACTGAAGTTCAGGCGTTGGAGATTTGGCGGACACACTCGCCTCTTCGTGAGCAAGCTCACGCCCGCACTTAACGCTTGCTATACCCGAAACAGGTTGTAAAACCGGACTCTTGGAGGCATCGATGAAAACGCTCTGGCACCACTGTCACGCAGCAACCATGGCGAACGGCACGTACTCGATCATCGAGGACGCCGCCATCGTGACCGATGCAGCACAGATCGTCTGGATCGGTCCTCTCCACGAGCTGCCGGATCAGGGCGACATCAAGCGCGTAGACCTGAACGGCGCATGGGTGACGCCGGGCCTGATCGACTGCCACACGCACACCGTGTTCGGTGGTAACCGCAGCGGCGAGTTCGAGCAGCGTTTGCAGGGCGTCAGTTACGCGGAAATCGCCGCAGCCGGCGGCGGCATCGCCAGCACCGTGCGAGCCACCCGCGCCGCCAGTGAAGAAGAACTCTACGCCAGCGCCGAGCGTCGCTTGTTGCACCTGCTCAGGGACGGCGTGACCACGATCGAGATGAAATCCGGCTACGGCCTGGACCTCGCCAGCGAGCGCAAGATCCTGCGGGTGATTCGCCAACTGGGTGAAAACCTGCCGGTCACCGTGCGCAGCACTTGCCTGGCCGCCCACGCCCTGCCGCCGGAATACAAAGACCGCGCCGACGATTACATCGCCCATATCTGCAGCGAAATGTTGCCCGCGCTGGCGGCGGAGAATCTGGTGGATGCGGTCGATGCGTTCTGCGAATACCTGGCGTTTTCGCCGGCGCAGGTCGAGCAGGTGTTCATCACCGCCGGCCAGTTGGGGCTGCCAGTGAAGCTGCACGCCGAGCAATTGTCTTCGCTGCACGGCTCGAGTCTGGCGGCGCGTTATCAGGCACTGTCGGCTGATCATCTGGAGTTCATGACCGAAGAAGACGCCATCGCGATGGCGGCCTCAGGCACGGTCGCCGTCTTGCTGCCGGGGGCGTTCTACTTCCTGCGCGAAACTCAATTGCCGCCGATGGATGCCCTGCGCAAACACGGGGTGAAGATCGCCATTTCCACCGACCTCAATCCGGGCACGTCGCCGGGCCTGTCGCTGCGGCTGATGCTGAACATGGCCTGCACGCTATTCCGCATGACGCCGGAAGAAGCCCTGGCTGGCGCCACAGTTCATGCGGCTCAAGCGCTGGGCATGACCGAAACCCATGGCTCGCTGGAAGTCGGCAAAACGGCGGATTTCGTCGCCTGGCACATCGAACGGCCTGCCGACCTGGCCTACTGGCTGGGCGGCGATCTGGACAAACGCGTCGTGCGTCATGGCGTGGAACGCACTCTCTAATCAGGGGAATACTGTGGACAAGGTTCTGAGTTTCACTCGCGGTCGCGTACCGCTGCTGATCAGCATGCCGCACCCGGGACTGCACCTGACGCCCGTCGTGCGTGACGGTCTGGTGGACGAGGCCGTGAGCCTGCCGGACACCGACTGGCACATTCCGCGTCTGTATGACTTTGCGTCTGATCTGGGGGCAAGCGTGCTCTCGGCGGAATATTCGCGCTTCGTCATCGACCTCAATCGCCCGTCCGACGACACGCCGCTGTACGCGGGTGCGACCACCGGGTTGTTTCCGTCGACGCTGTTCGAAGGCGATCCGTTGTTTAAAGAGGGTTTGGCGCCAAGCAAGGAAGAACGCGCGACTTATCTGGAGAAGATCTGGACGCCGTACCACGATACGCTGCGCAGCGAGCTTGAGCGCCTGCGCGCGGAGTTCGGTTACGCGCTGCTGTTCGATGCGCATTCCATCCGTGGGCACATCCCGCATCTGTTTGACGGTCGGCTGCCGGACTTCAACCTCGGGACCTTTAATGGTGCGAGCTGCGATGAAGCGCTGGCCCGGCGTCTGGATTCAACCTGCGCCGCGGCGAAGAACTACAGCCATGTGCTCAACGGTCGTTTCAAGGGCGGCCACATCACCCGCCACTACGGCGACCCGGCCAACCATATCCACGCCGTGCAACTGGAACTGGCGCAGAGCACGTACATGGACGAGTTCGTGCCCTTCCACTACCGCCGTGATCTGGCCGAGCCGACGCAAGTGGTGTTGAAAGGTTTGCTGGAAGAAATGATCGCCTGGGGGCGGGAGAAGTACGGGAAGTAACCACCGGATGATGGTTCCCACGCTCTGCGTGGGAATCAATCCCCGGACGCTCCGCGTCAAAGGACGCGGAGCGTCCGCCACCCGCGTGCCCACGCAGAGCGTGGGCACGATCATCAATGCGCAGGTGCCTTTTGTAGGACCGGCTGTAGCCGGGAAGAGGCCTGTCTAAGCACCATCAGTCTCCTGATGGTGAGCGTCACTTCTTCAACAACCGCAACCCGTTGAACACCACCAACAGACTCACGCCCATGTCGGCGAACACCGCCATCCACATGGTCGCCATACCGGCGAAGGTCACCGCCAGAAAGATCAGCTTGATCACCAACGCCAGCGCGATGTTCTGCTTGAGCACCGCTGCGGTGTCCCGCGACAGCCGAATGAAGGTCGGGATCTTGCGCAGATCATCGTCCATCAGCGCCACGTCGGCGGTTTCGATGGCGGTGTCCGTACCCGCTGCCGCCATGGCAAAACCGATCTCTGCCCGGGCCAGCGCCGGCGCATCGTTGATGCCGTCGCCGACCATGCCCACTCGGTGGTTCTGCGCGTACAGGGCTTCAATGGCTTGCAGCTTGTCGGTCGGCATCAGATTGCCCTGAGCCTGATCGATGCCCACCTGAGCGGCAATGGCCTTGGCCGTGTGCGGGTTGTCGCCCGTCAGCATCATCGTCTTCACGCCCAGCGCATGCAGCTGCTCAATGGCCTCGCGGCTGCTGTCCTTGACCGTGTCGGCGACCGCAAACAAGGCCAGCGGGCCTGAGGCGTCGAACAACAGCACCACGGTTTTGCCCTGGCTCTCCAGCGCTTCAAGTTGCGCTTCCAGTTCCGCCGAGCAATAACCGGCGTCATGCACCAGACGGTGGTTGCCCAAGTGGTACAAACGCCCTTGCACCTCGCCCTTCACGCCAAGCCCCGCAAGGGCTTCGAACGCTTCAACCGGCAGTCGGGTACCGTCCTGCGCGGCCCTGGCGATAGCCTGAGACACCGGGTGATCCGAGCGACCGGCCAGGCTCGCCGAGATCGCCAGCGCCTGCTCGCCCAATGACGCGTCAAGCAATACGTAATCGGTCTGCACCGGCTTGCCGTGGGTGATGGTGCCAGTCTTGTCGAGGGCCAGGTAATCGTGCTTGTGCCCCATCTCCAGGTACACGCCACCCTTGATCAGGATGCCTTTGCGCGCCGCCGCCGCCAGGCCGCTGACGATCGTCACCGGCGTGGAAATCACCAGTGCACACGGGCACGCAACCACCAGCAGCACCAGCGCGCGATAGATCCAGTCGAACCACGCCGCGCCCATGAACAGCGGCGGGATGATCGCGATCGCCAGCGCCAACGCGAACACCGCAGGTGTGTAGATTTTTGAAAAGCTGTCAACGAATCGCTGGGTCGGCGCGCGCGCACCCTGGGCCGCCTCGACGGCATGGATGATCCGCGCCAGCGTCGAGTTGTTGGCAGCGGCGGTCACCTTGTATTCCAGCGAACCGGCCTGGTTAATCGTGCCGGCAAAAACCTTGTCACCGACGGTTTTCTCGACCGGCAGGCTTTCACCGGTAATCGGCGCCTGATCGATGCTCGACTGGCCGGCAACCACTTCACCGTCCAGCCCGATGCGCTCGCCCGGTTTGACCCGAACGATGCTGCCTAACTCAATGCTCTTGACCTCAATCTCACGCCACTCGCCATTCTGCTGCACCGTCGCGGTTTCCGGCGTCAGCTGCATCAGACCGCCGATGGCGTTGCGGGCACGGTCCAGGGACTTGGCTTCAATCAGCTCGGCAACAGTGAACAGAAACATCACCATCGCCGCTTCTGGCCACTGCCCGATCAGCACCGCGCCGGTGACGGCAATGCTCATCAGCGCGTTGATATTCAGATTGAAGTTTTTCAGGGCGATCCAGCCCTTTTTGTACGTGGTCAGGCCGCCGCTGAAAATGGCGATCAGCGCAACGATGGCGACCACCCAGGTGGGCGCGGCGTTGGTGAAATGGATAACTTCCGCAGCCAACGCAGCGACGCCCGACAGCGCCAGCGGCCACCACGGTTTGTTGGCAGGCGGCAGCGACGCGGTTTCCTTGTCGGCGCCCTCCTCGATCAGGTCCGCCTGCATACCCAGCGAGCCAATAGCGTCGCGGATGGGATCGGTGGACGGCAACTCGTGCCACACACCCAGCACGCGGTTGATCAGGTTGAATTCAAGCTTCTGAATGCCCTTCATTTTGCCGAGCTTATTCTGGATCAGCGTCTGCTCAGTAGGGCAGTCCATGGCTTCGATACGGAAGCTGCTGAGCTGACCTTCGGCGTCTGACGCGCCATCGATGGTCACGACGGCCGGCGCGCTGTCGTGGGAGCAGCAGGCGTGGGCAGCGTGGTCGTGTTTGTGCACGGGCGTGAGTTTGGCGCGCCCGTGGTCGTGACCGGCGTGATCGTGATCGGCGTGGTCATGGGCTGAATGGTCATGCCCTGCGTGATCGTGCTCGGCATGGTTGTGCGAGTCGTGGGCAGGTTTGAGCGATGAAGATGTGGGTACAGAGTCACTCATGGATTGAGTCTCTAAATGTGCGTGTTGCCAAGTGAACACCCTGTAGCCACTATAGGGTCAAGCGTCCTATCGAGATCTTGCTCATGAACCCTTCATTTAAAATCGGCGAACTGGCAAAACTGACGGACTGCCCGGTGGAAACGATTCGGTACTACGAGCGAGAGGGTCTGCTCAGCGAACCCGCGCGCAGCGAAGGCAACTATCGTTTGTACACGCAGGACCACGTTGAGCGCCTGACCTTCATCCGCAACTGCCGCAGCCTGGACATGACGCTGGACGAAATCCGCAGCTTGCTGGCCCTGCGCGACAGTCCGCGGGATCAGTGCGAGAACGTCAACGCGCTGATCGACGAACACATCCAGCACGTGAACGCCCGCGTTGCGAGCCTGCAAGCGCTGCAGGAGCAATTGGTGGACCTGCGCCAACGCTGCAGCGAAGGCGCACCGGATCACTGCGGAATACTTGATCGACTGGAAATCAGCGGCAGCGTCGTGGCCGCGGATATCGAACACTCCCACGTAGGCCGCAGCCACGGGCATTGACTGGTTAGTGGGACCGGCTTTAGCCGGGAAGGGGCCATTGGGGGCAACATCACTTTCGCGGTGTGGCATCCGACGCTCTCCCGGCTTAAGCCGGTCCCACAGGGATCAGGCGTTGTGAATACGCTCAACCGCAGCCGCCACACCAATCCCGTACTCAGGATCGGCCATCGAGCAGTGTTCGATGTGCAGCTGGATAATCGGCGCCGACACGCCGCGCAGCGAGCGGGCGGTGTTGTCGAACAGCGACTGTTTCTCCCGGGCGTTCATCAGGCGGAACAGGTTGCCTGGCTGTGAGTAGTAGTCGCCATCCACGCGGTGGTTCCAGTGAGCGGCCGCGCCTTCGATGGACAGCGGCGGCTCTCTGAAATCCGGCTGTTCCTGAAACGCGCCCTTGGTGTTCGGCTCGTAAGAGGTCATGCCCCCACGATTGCCGTCGACGCGCATCAGGCCGTCGCGGTGGTAGCTGTTCACGTGCAGCGCCGCCCGTGGCGAGTTCACCGGGATCTGGTGGTGATTGACGCTCAAACGGTAGCGCTGCGCATCGCCGTAGGAAAACAGCCGACCCTGCAGCATTTTGTCCGGCGAGAAGCTGATGCCGGGCACCACGTTGGAAGGCGCAAATGCCGCCTGCTCGACGTCCGCAAAGTTGTTCTCCGGATTGCGGTTTAGCTCGACCACGCCCACTTCGATCAGCGGATAATCGCCCTTCGGCCAGACCTTGGTCAGGTCGAACGGGTTGATCGGATACGAGCCCGCCTCTTTCTCCGGCATGATCTGCACGAACAGCTTCCAGCGCGGGAAGTTGCCCTGCTCGATGTTTTCGTACAGATCGCGGTGATGGGACTCACGGTCACGTCCGACCAGTTCCTGCGCTTCGGCGTCGCTCAGGTTGGCGATGCCTTGTTGAGAGACGAAGTGGAATTTGACCCAGAACCGCTCGTGCTGCGCGTTGAGGAAGCTGTAAGTATGGCTGCCGAAACCGTGCATTTCGCGGTAGCTGCGGGGGATGCCGCGCTCGCTCATCACGACAGTCACCTGGTGCAGCGCTTCCGGCAGTTGAGTCCAGAAGTCCCAGTTGTTTTCAGCACTGCGCATGCCGGTGCGTGGGTCGCGTTTGACGGCGTGGTTCAGGTCAGGAAACTTCATTGGGTCACGCAGGAAAAACACGGGCGTGTTATTGCCGACCATGTCCCAGTTGCCTTCCTCGGTGTAGAACTTCATCGCAAAACCGCGAATATCCCGCTCGGCGTCAGCCGCACCGCGCTCGCCGGCAACGGTGGAGAAGCGGGCGAACATTTCTGTGCTCTTGCCGATTTCAGAAAAGATTTTTGCGCGGGTGTAGCGGGTGATGTCGTGGGTGACGGTGAAGGTGCCAAACGCGCCAGAACCCTTGGCGTGCATGCGACGCTCAGGGATGACCTCACGATCGAAATGGGCGAGCTTCTCGAGGAACCAGACATCCTGCAGCAGCGCGGGGCCGTGGGGGCCAGCGGTCTGGATATTCTGGTTATCGACTACAGGGGCGCCAAAAGCGGTCGTCAGTTTGTTGCTCATGCGTGTTTCTCCACCAAGGATACTGGCGGGCGACCTCTGTTGAGGCCGCCCTGTGTCTGTCCGATGGGGAGAACGATAGGGAAATCGACGCGTTTAAGCTCATTGTCACTGCGCACTGAGCGGATAGAGGATTTCAATCGATTGCCGATTGATCAATAGCCTCCGCTCATGAGCGCAGCCGGATCACACCGCTACGGGCGCCTTGATGCTCGGATCCGCGTCATAACCCACGATCTCGAAATCTTCGAATCGATAATCGTAGATGCTCTCCGGACGACGCTTGATGTTCAGCTGCGGCAGCTGTCGAGGCGTGCGGGTCAGCTGCGTCGCGATTTGCTCTTCGTGGTTGGAGTAAGCGTGGGTGTCGCCCAGGCTGACGATGATCTCGTGGGGGATCAGGTCGCATTGTTGAGCGAGCATGTGGGTCAGCAGCGCCAGCGCGGCGATGTTGTACGGCAGGCCGAGGAAGACGTCGGAACTGCGAATGTACAACTGCATCGACAGCTTGCCATCGGCCACGAAGGCCTGATACAGCAAATGGCACACCGCAAGGGCCTGACGCCCGGCCTTGACGTTCTCCTGGGGCGACAGCTTCTCGTCCGGAAGGTATTCGGTATTCCAGCCGTGGAACAGGATGCGGCGGCTGTTCGGGTTGTTTTTCAGGCAGTCGACCATGTAGTCGATCTGGTTGATCTTGCCGCCGTCCTTGGTCGGCCAGCCGGTCCACTGCGCGCCGTACACCGGGCCCAGGTCGCCGTCTTCGGTGGCCCACTCGTCCCAGATGGTCACTCCGTTTTCATTGAGCCACTTGGTGTTGGTGTTGCCGCTGAGCATCCAGATCAGTTCGTTGGCGATGCTCTTGAAGTGCAGTTTTTTGGTGGTCAGCAGCGGGAAGCCATCGGCCAGGTTGTGGCGAATCTGCCGACCGAACACGGCAGTGGTGCCGGTCCCGGTGCGGTCGCCCTTGCGGGTTCCGTTATTGATGACGTCCTGCAGCAGCTCAAGGTATTGCTTCATGACCAGAGGTCCTCTGATTCGGTGAATCCGCCGAACCCTTCAGGCCCGGCGTTCAGCAGATGTAACCGGCGCGTCACGCCGCAGCGTTGTTGGCAGCGGGCGCGCGGTGGTAGGCAAGCCAGATCAGCACCAGACCGCCGATGATCATCGGCAGGCTGAGGATCTGCCCCATGGTGACCCAGCCCCAGGCCAGATAACCCAGCTGCGCGTCCGGTACCCGAACGAACTCCACAACAAAGCGGAAGATGCCGTAGAACAGGGCGAACATGCCGGACACGGCCATGGTCGGACGCGGCTTGCGGGAATAAAAATAGAGAATGGCGAACAAGGCCACGCCTTCCAGCGCGAACTGGTAGAGCTGGGACGGGTGGCGCGCCAGCTGCGCAGGATCGCTGTAGGGCGGGAACACCATGGCCCAGGGCAGATCAGTCGGTTTGCCCCACAGTTCGGCGTTGATGAAGTTGCCGATGCGCCCGGCGCCCAGACCAATCGGCACCAGTGGCGCGATGAAGTCCATGAGCTGGAAGAACGACTTGCCGTTGCGCTTGCCGAACCAGTACGTCGCGATCATCACGCCGATGAAACCGCCGTGGAAGGCCATGCCGCCCTTCCACACTTCGAAGATCAGCAGCGGGTTGGCGATGTAATTGGGCAGATCGTAGAACAGCACGTAGCCGAGACGCCCACCGACAATGACGCCCATGGCGACCCAGAAAATCATGTCCGAGAGTTTTTCCTTGGTCCACGTCGGGTCGAAGCGATTAAGCCGACGGGATGCCAGGTACCAGGCACTGCCGATACCGACCAGATACATCAGGCCGTACCAGTGAATTTGCAGCGGACCGATGGCCACAGCTACCGGGTCAATCTGCGGGTAAGGCAGCATTGCGACTCCTTGAAATAGAAGCGCTCATTGAGCGACGAAGCAGAACTATGCGGCGGCGGCAGCAGGTCATGCCACCCAATAATCATGAAATCTGGTGTAAGGCGACTGCGAAGGGAAACCCGCGAGCCGATGATGTCACCACAGCTTGGTGGGGCATCTCTCAAAAACAGAGTGCGGCATGTTACCGGACCGCGCCGATCCGCTCTAGCAGCGTGCGATGGATGTCGGTGTGCGGGGTGGGTAAAGTGGCGAAAAAAGGAGTCATCCATGTGCCTTATCGTCTTCGCCTGGCGGCCGACGCACGCGCAGCCGCTGATTCTGGCGGCCAATCGCGACGAGTTCTACGCTCGCCCTACTCTGCCGCTCGCGCAGTGGGAAGAAGCGCCACAGATCTACGCCGGACGCGATCTTGAAGCGGGTGGAACGTGGCTGGGGATCAATGCTGACGGACGATTCGCAGCGCTCACCAACATCCGCGAGCCAGGCAAGCCGCCAGGCCGTCGTTCGCGGGGGGAATTGGTCGCCGGTTTTTTAAACAATGAACTTGCAATTGACGAGTATTTGCGTGGTGTCGCCGCGCGTTCGGCGGAGTACGGCGGGTTTAACGTTCTGGTAGGTGATCGTGAGCAGTTGCACTTCCTCAATGGGAACGATCCAACACCCCGCCGACTGGAAGCAGGCATCTACGGAGTGTCCAACGCCGGGTTCGACACGCCGTGGCCCAAGCTGGTGAAGGCCAAGGCTGCCCTGTCTGATCATTTGGACAATCCTGATCCCGAGGCGCTGTTTGGCTTTCTCAGCGATCACGCGCCTGCGCCAGACGCTGAACTGCCAAGCACCGGCGTTGGGCTTGCGACGGAGAAGCTGCTGTCGAGCGTGTTCATCGCCAGCCCCAATTACGGCACGCGAGCGAGCACGGTGTTGCTGGTTAATGCGGATGGCAGCCGGCGACTTATCGAGCGCAGCTTTGGGCCGTATGGCGGGAGATTGGGGGAGGTGGACCTGCAGGTTTAACTGGCGCTGCGGTGTATCTGCTTACACATGATCTGAGGGAGTGAGCTTGCTCGCGAAGACTGCATCCCAGCCGCTGAAACTCTAGCGGATGTACCAGCCTATTCGCGAGCAAGCTCACTCCCACAATTTCTCGGTCGACAGATACATCTGCAGTGGTGTCTGAGCTAAGCCGGCTTTAGCCGGGAAAGCGTCCTGTGTCACACCGCACATTTGAGGGTGACTGATCCGGCCTCTTTCCGGCTGAAGCCGGTCCCACCAGGAGCAGCGCAGCGCCAGCCGTCAATGCCCTTTCACAGACCCCGGATTGATCATCCGCGACAGGCCCAGATTCCTCAGCGCCAGTTGCAACGAGCTGCTGATGACTTGCGGGTTATCGTTCTTCATCAGTTGGGCCAACAGGTCCTTGGCCATGCTCAGGTTGATCTGACGCAGCATCCATTTCACTTTCGGCAAGTTGGTGGCGTTCATCGACAGGCTGTCAAAGCCCATCGCCATCAGCAGCACCGCCGCCGCAGGATCACCGGCCATCTCGCCGCAAATGCTCACCGGCTTGCCTTCGGCGTGGGCATCACGCACCACGCTCTGCAAGGCCTGGAGCACCGCCGGATGGAGGTAATCGTACAAATCCGCCACGCGCGGGTTGTTACGGTCGACCGCCAGCAGATATTGAGTCAGATCGTTCGAACCAACAGACAGGAAATCCACCTGACGCGCCAACTCACGGGTCTGGTAGACCGCCGCCGGCACTTCAATCATCACGCCCACCGGCGGCATCGGCACGTCGGTGCCTTCATCGCGCACTTCGCCCCACGCCCGGTGGATGAGGTGCAGCGCCTCTTCGGTCTCGTGGGTGCCGGAGATCATCGGCAGCAGAATCCGCAGGTTGTTCAGGCCTTCGCTGGCCTTGAGCATGGCGCGGGTCTGCACGAGGAAGATTTCAGGATGATCCAGCGTCACGCGGATGCCGCGCCAGCCGAGGAACGGGTTGTCTTCCTTGATCGGGAAGTACGACAGCGACTTGTCGCCGCCGATGTCCAGGGTTCGCATCGTCACCGGCAATGGGTGGAACGCCGCCAATTGCTCACGGTAGATGGCGAGCTGTTCCTTCTCGCTCGGGAAACGCTGCTGAATCATGAACGGCACTTCGGTGCGGTACAGGCCAACGCCTTCCGCGCCCCGCTGTTGCGCGCGGGCCACGTCCGCCAGCAGACCCGTGTTGACCCACAGCGGCATGCGGTGTCCGTCGAGGGTCACGCAGGGCAATTCACGCAGCGCGTCGAGGCCTTGAGAAAGCTGACGCTCCTCTTCGACAACGACGGAATACTGTTTGATCAGAATCTCGGACGGGTTGGTGAAGACCTCGCCGTGATAGCCGTCGACGATCAGCTGGATGCCGTCGACTTTCGAGTACGGCAGGTCCACCACGCCCATGACCGTGGGAATGCCCATGGCCCGGGCGAGAATGGCGACGTGGGAGTTACCCGAGCCGAGCACCGAAATCAGGCCCACCAACTTCCCTTCCGGCACCTCGCCGAGCATGGCGGGGGACAGCTCTTCGCTGACCAGAATGGTGTTGTCGGGATAAACCAGTGTTTGCTGGCGCGCTTCCTGAAGGTAGGCAAGCAGGCGGCGACCGAGGTCTTTGACGTCCGATGCACGTTCGCGCAGGTAGGCGTCGTCCATCAGCTCGAAGCGTTTGACGTGCTCGTTGACCACCGAGCGCAAAGCGCCCTGGGCCCACTGGCCGGTTTTGATGACGTTGGTGACTTCACTGCCCAGCGACGCATCGTCGAGCATCATCAGGTATACATCGAAGAGCGCGCGTTCTTCTGGGCGCAACTGTGTCGCCAACTTCGCCGAAAGGGTGCGCATGTCATTGCGAACGCCTTCAAGGGCAGTCTGGAACAACTTGAGTTCAGCGGTGATATCAGAGACGGTTTTGTCCGGCACAACTTCGAGGTCAGCCGGCGGCAGCATGACCAGCGCAGTACCCACCGCAGCGCCCGGCGAACCCGGCACACCGACGAATCGGGCTTCCTGAATGCCCTTGCCCTGCCGACCCAGCCCGCGAATGGAGCCGGTGGCTTCCGCATGGGCGATAACGCCTGCGAGTTGCGCGCTCATCGTCACGAGGAAGGCTTCTTCGCCCTCGTCGAACTGACGGCGCTCCTTTTGCTGGATCACCAATACGCCCACTACCCTGCGGTGGTGGATGATCGGCGCGCCGAGGAACGACGCGTAACGCTCTTCACCGGTTTCAGCAAAGTAGCGATAGCGAGGGTGGTCGGCGGCGTTTTCGAGGTTCAGTGGTTCTTCACGTGTGCCGACGAGACCGACGAGGCCTTCGTTCGGGGCCATGCTCACCTTGCCGATCGAGCGCTTGTTCAGGCCTTCGGTCGCCATCAGTACAAAGCGGTTGGCTTCAGGGTCGAGCAGATAGACCGAGCAGACCTGGCTGCTCATGGCCTCTTTGACGCGTAACACAATAATGCCCAACGCCGCCTTGAGATCCTTGGCGGAGTTAACTTCCTGGACGATCTTGCGCAGCGTATTGAGCATGGCTCGGGGTCGAACTCCGTGTCAGTCGCGCGCCAACAGGCGCGGGGCAAGCTCTTTGAGTGCGCGGCGATATACCTCGCGCTTGAATGTCACCACCTGGCCCAACGGGTACCAATAACTGACCCAACGCCAGCCATCGAACTCCGGTTTGCCGGTCAAATCCATCCGCACCCGCTGCTCGTTGGAGATCAGGCGCAGGAGAAACCATTTTTGCTTCTGGCCGATGCACAGCGGCTGGCTGTGGGTACGGACCAATCGTTGCGGCAGACGATAGCGCAACCAACCCCGGGTGCAGGCAAGAATTTCAACATCATGCCGTTCCAGCCCGACTTCTTCATTCAATTCACGGTAAAGCGCGTCTTCCGGCGTCTCTTGAGGGTTGATACCCCCCTGCGGAAACTGCCAGGCGTCTTGATTGATGCGCCGAGCCCATAAGACCTGACCAGCATCATTTGTCAGAATTATCCCGACATTAGGGCGAAAACCATCGGGGTCGATCACGGCTACAACCTCGCAAACGCATGTCGCCGCATTGTTCCACAAAGATCGTGAAGGCAGCAACGAGGCTGCGACAGCTTATCGTGACAACGGCATTAATAGATGCGGTCTCTCGGGCAAACCTCGTATTCTTGTGCTCTTTTTTCTGATATTTCAGCGAGTAAAGCTCATGCGCCTGGCCCTCTTCGACCTCGACAACACCCTTCTCGGCGGCGACAGCGATCACGCCTGGGGCGATTACCTGTGCGAACGCGGCATCCTGGACGGCGCGGCCTACAAGGCACGCAACGATGCTTTTTATCAGGACTACCTGGCCGGCACGCTGAACCTGACCGACTACCTGAATTTCAGCCTGGAGATTCTGGGGCGCACCGACATGGCGCAGCTCGACGAATGGCACCGGGAATTCATGCGCGATTGCGTCGAGCCCCTGATCCTGCCAAAGGCCATGGCCCTCATCGCCAAGCACCGCGACGCTGGCGACAAACTGGTAGTGATCACGGCGACCAACCGTTTCGTCACCGCGCCGATCGTGGCCCGACTGGGCATCGACACGCTGCTGGCGACCGAGTGCGAAATCGTCGATGGCCGCTACACCGGGCGGACCACTGACGTACCGTGCTTCCGCGAGGGCAAAGTGACCCGCCTGAACCGCTGGATCGAAGAGAACGGTTTCAATCTGGACGACAGTTGGTTTTACAGTGATTCGATGAACGATTTGCCATTGCTGGAGCAGGTGGCGAACCCGGTGGCGGTCGATCCTGATGAAAAGCTGCGCGCCGAAGCCACCCGTCGCGGCTGGCCGGTGATTTCACTGCGCGGCTGAAAGCCTTCGCGAGCAAGCTCGCTCCCACCGTTCTTTATCGGCAGGAACATCTGCGCTGGCGTCAGTTTGGATGACTGAGGTTTAAACCGGTTTGGCACCCATAAGACCGGCAATCGCCACGAAGCAGACGACGCTGAAGATGGCCAGCGCCAGAGTGAAGCGGGAGTTACCCACGATGACCGGCCGGCGCAGGCGATTGACCCGTACCGCCAGCCAGGCCCAGCTCAGAGCGCCGAGTAGATACAGGACACTCGCCGCCAGCAGCCAGGTCTGTCCCAGCGGCCAGCCGGCGTAGTGCACCAGCCACCAGCCGCTGATCGGCAGGGTTAGCAGGCATACGCCCATCAGCACCCAGACGAATGCCCACGGCCGTTGCATGGCGCGGTTCTGCACGGTCACATCGCCGGCCCGACGGCCACGGACGATCCACACAACCAGCCCCATCGCGCAAATGAACAGCAGCACCGTGCTGACGACGTGCAGAATTTTCAGTGCAGCGAAGTGTTCCATTGTGTTCGTGTCCCTGTGTCTGGCGGTGTTTGAAGCGTAGCAGCCGGTCGCATGCCGCTGCCGTTATCCCAAAAACAGCTTGTACGCCGGGTTTCTGGTCTCGTCCCAATACGGATAACCGATCTCCGCCAACGCCTGCGGCACAAGATGCCGCTCATCTTCCGGCACCACCAACCCCGCCACCACTCGGCCATCCGCCGCGCCGTGATTGCGGTAATGAAACATCGAAATATTCCACTTCCCGCCCAGCTTGTTCAGGAAGTTGAACAGCGCTCCCGGCCGCTCCGGGAATTCAAACCTCAGCACTACCTCATCGCTGACCCGCTCCGAATGCCCACCCACCATGTGCCGCAGGTGCAGCTTGGCCAGTTCGTTGTCGGTCAGGTCGAGTACCGGAAAACCCTGTTCCGTCAGGCTCGCAATCAGGGCTTTGCGCGGGTCGGTGTCGGGGTGGGTCTGCACGCCGACGAAGATGTGCGCCTCGCGGTCGGTGTGATAGCGGTAATTGAATTCAGTGATCTGCCGCTTGCCGATCGCTTCGCAGAACGCCTTGAAGCTGCCCGGCTGTTCCGGAATGGTCACGGCAATGATTGCTTCGCGGCCTTCGCCCAGCTCAGCGCGCTCGGCCACATGGCGCAGGCGGTCGAAGTTGACGTTGGCGCCGGAGTCGATGGCCACAAACGTCTGCCCGGTGACTTCGTACTGTTCGGTGTACTTCTTGATCCCGGCCACGGCCAGCGCGCCGGCGGGTTCGGTGATGGAGCGGGTATCGTCATAGATGTCCTTGATCGCCGCGCAGATTTCATCGGTGCTGACGGTGATCACCTCGTCGACGTAATCCTTGCAGATCTCGAAGGTGTACTGCCCGATCTGCGCCACCGCGACGCCATCGGCGAACAGCCCGACTTGCTGAAGCACCACGCGCTCGCCGTAGGCCATGGCCTGTTGCAGGCAATTGGAGTCATCGGGCTCGACGCCAATCACCTTGATCTCCGGGCGCAGGTATTTCACGTACGCCGCGATACCGGCAATCAACCCGCCGCCACCCACCGGGACGAAGATCGCGTCCAGCGGCCCCTGATGCTGACGCAGGATTTCCATCGCCACCGTGCCTTGCCCGGCGATGGTGTCGGGATCGTCGTACGGATGAACGTAGACGTAGCCGTGTTCCTCAACCAGTTTCAGCGAATACGCCAGCGCCTCGGGAAACGAGTCGCCGTGCAGTACGACTTTTCCGCCCCGGGAGCGCACGCCTTCGACCTTGATCTCCGGCGTGGTCTTCGGCATGACGATGGTCGCCGACACGCCCAGGGTCTTCGCCGCCAGCGCCAGGCCCTGGGCGTGATTACCCGCCGAAGCCGTCACCACGCCCCGCGCCAGCTCTTCCGGACTCAGCTGCGCCAGCTTGTTGTACGCGCCGCGGATCTTGAAGGAATAGACCGGCTGCAAGTCTTCGCGCTTGAGCAGGACGTTATTGCCCAGGCGCTGGGACAGTTGGCGCGCGGCGTGCAGCGGGGTTTCCACGGCAACGTCGTAGACGCGGGAAGTGAGGATCTTTTTGACGTAGTGCTCGAGCATCGGAGAAGAATCGCTGGCGAAGGGGCAGGACCCGGAAGTCTACCCCTCGTCCCGGCGCACGACCATATCAAGACTCAGGCTTTGGCCACGGCATGTCGTTATACTGCCGGCCCTCGGACCTATCGCTATTCCCTGTAACCGGAGCCCACCTCGCATGACCCAGGATCAACTCAAACAGGCCGTTGCCCAGGCCGCCGTCGATTTCATTCTTCCGAAACTCGACGACAAAAGCGTTGTGGGCGTGGGCACCGGCTCTACCGCCAATTGCTTTATCGACGCACTGGCCCTGCACAAAGGCGCGTTCGATGGCGCAGTCGCAAGCTCTGACGCGACGGCCGCACGCCTTAAAGGGCACGGCATTCCGGTGTATGAGCTGAACACCGTCAGCGATCTGGAGTTTTACGTCGACGGCGCGGACGAAAGCGACGAGCACCTGAACCTGATCAAGGGCGGCGGTGCAGCCCTGACCCGCGAGAAGATCGTGGCCGCCGTGGCCAAAACCTTCATCTGTATCGCTGATGCCAGCAAACTGGTGCCGGTACTGGGAGCGTTTCCTCTGCCGGTCGAAGTGATCCCGATGGCCCGCAGCCACGTGGCCCGCGAACTGGTGAAGCTGGGCGGCGACCCGGTTTACCGCGACGGTGTGCTGACGGACAACGGCAACATCATCCTCGATGTGCACAACATGAACATCACCAACCCGGTGGAAGTGGAAGCGCAGATCAACAACATCGTCGGCGTCGTCACCAACGGCCTGTTCGCCGCGCGCCCGGCGGATCTGTTGCTGCTGGGCACCCAAGAAGGCGTAAAAACCCTCAAGCGCTAATGGTTGCGGGGCAAAGCAAATCCTAGCGGAGATGCCTTGCCCTCAGCGCTTCTTGAACACATAGAACAGGTTCGGCTCGCTCACGACGTACAACGTGCCGTCGTCCCCCATGGCAATGCCTTCGGCCTGGGGCACGCTTTTGCTCAGGCCCATGCTGCCCTTGGTCAGAGACACGTTGGCGACGGGTTTGCCTTCAGTGTCCAGTTCGAGAATCTGCCGCGACTCATCCGACAGCGCCAGCAGATGCCCGCTGCGTTCATCGAATTGCAGGCTGGAAAGGTCGCGCACAAACAGGCCTGCATCCCGCTGCTTGCTGGACGTCACTTCCAGAATATTCGGGGAATGGGTGCCGGCGTCAGGAAAGCCGCGCACTTCGATGATCTGCACGGGCCGCCGCTCTTTGGCGACGAACAGCCGACGGCCCTGATTATCGTAGGCCAGGCCTTCGAAGCCGTTGTTGCCGCCGGCGTCGATGCCCAGGGTCAGCTGCTCGGCATCGGCCGCGTCGAGAAATGTCGTGTCGTCATCCACATGAACCTTGATCAGCCGCTGACTGTGCTCGTCGCTGATCACGTAAATCCCGGGGCTGATGTACTCGACCGCCTCGGCGTCACCAAACCCGGTCAGGGGAATTCGTCTGAGAATCCGCCCTTCCAGGCTCAACTCGACCAGCTCGGGGTTTTTGTTGGTCACGGTAAAGAGGGTTTTGCGCTGCGGATCGAAGCTGAGCGCCGAGACATTAGCCTCCAGGCCGTCGATGGCCCGCGCCTCAATCTCGACCTCATAGGCATCGAGCCCCAGCGCTTGCGCATCGCTGGATTGCCAGAACACGTACCAGTTGAACCAGAGCCGCTCGATGACCCGGTACTCGCGCGCCACGAAAAATGACGCGGTCAAAATCAACAGGACAAGTAACGTGAGCACGACGCTCTGGAACGGGGACACACGACGCATGCAGGGGGCTCGACTTCAGTGGGGCGACTTTAATAGCACCGTATTCTGAAGCCAAACTGAAAGCGATGTGACATCTCGTTTGGACTTTTCGGGGCCATGACGAGCCCCGACCGACGTTCCAGGCGAAGCCAGCCGAGGCTTACCGGCGCTTGAAGGTATAAAACAGATTGGGCTCGCTGACCATGTAAATGGTGCCGTTCTCGTCCATCGCCACCCCTTCGGCGCGTGGAATGGTCTGGCTCAGCCCATTGAAACCGCTCAGCAGCGTCATGAAGCTGACCTGATTCCCCTTGCCGTCCAATTCCAGCAGCATGTGCGACTCGGCAGACAACACCAGCAAATGCCCGGTTTTCTGGTCCGCGTACAGAGACGACAGATTGCGCACGATGAGGTTGTCGTTAATCAGCTTGCGCTTCTCGCCCTTTACCTCGCTGCTGCCATCGGCCTTCCAGCTGTACAGCGCTGGCGGGCGCTCTTCACCGAATAGAAACTGCTGATCCCGTGGGTCCCAGGCGATGCCTTCGAAGGCTTTGTTCTGGTCCTTCGACGGACCGAGATCGTACTTGGGGAAGTCGGCGATGTTGAGGGTTCTGGTGTCAGGCGTGACGTGGACGATGGTCATCAGGTGCTGGCGCTCATCGACGATAGCAATCAGGCCGTCGCCCAGAACGGCTACACCCTCGGGATTGCCCCAGCCCTCAAGCGGAATTTTGCGAATGAAGTCGCCGGTCAGCGTGATCTCGGAAAGGAAAGGGTTTTTGCCCATCACCGAATACAGGGTTTTAGTCGCCGGGTCGTAGGACAAGTCCGAGGCCTCATCCTTTTCCATGCCAGTCAGCGGCTTGGCGTCGATGTCTACCTTGTAATCCGGCAGCCAGATGCCCGCCGCGCGCTCGGCTGGCGTGACGTTGCGCTCGCGCAGCCACAACAGACCGCGATCGTCCCAGTGCCAGGCGTAAGACAGACCGGCCAAAATCACCAGTGCTGCAGCGAGCAACCACCACCAACGGAAACGCAGACGGCTTCTACGCTGTGTCATCCGCGAACGTCGCTTTCAAAACGGCTGTGGCCGGTCAGCTCCAGCACGATCTCATCGCCAACAGTGAACGGCCCTACGCCGGCAGGCGTGCCGGTCATGATCAGGTCACCGGCCTGCAGCGAGAACTGCGAGGCCATGTGCTGGATCATCGGCACGATCGGGTTGAGCATGTGACTGCTCTTACCGTCCTGGCGGACTTCGCCGTTGATGGTCAGGCGGATGGCGATGTCGGTCAGGTCGGGATAAGCGTCAGCGGATACGAACGGCGCGATGACCGCCGCGCCGTCGAACGATTTGGCGATTTCCCACGGCAGGCCTTTCTCTTTCAGCTTCGACTGCACGTCACGCAGCGTCAGGTCCAGGCCCGGGGCGAAGCCGGAAATCGCGTCGAGGACTTCTTCGCGGCTGGGGTTCTTGCTCAGCGGTTTGCCGATCAGCACGACGATCTCGGCTTCGTAATGCACCGAACCCCGGTCCTGAGGAATGCTGAAGCCCCCCTCGATCCCGACCACGCAGCTGCCCGGCTTGATGAACAGCAAGGGCTCGGTCGGTACCGGGTTATCCAGCTCCTTGGCGTGCTCGGCGTAGTTGCGGCCGATGCAGACGACTTTACCGAGCGGAAAGTGAACCTTGGTGCCGTCGACGTATTTGTGCTGATAGCTCATGAGCGCTCCTGAGAAGCTTGTTGTAATGGGGAACCGCTTACACAGCGAAGATTTTGCCAGGGTTCATGATGCCGTTCGGGTCGAACACCGCTTTGACGGCCTTCATGTATTCGATTTCCACCGGCGAGCGGCTGTAATGCAGGTAGTCACGCTTGGTCATGCCGACGCCGTGCTCGGCAGAGATCGAGCCGTTGTACTTCTGGACGATCTCGAATACCCACTTGTTCACCGTTGCGCACTTGGCAAAGAACTCGTCTTTGCTCAGGTTTTCCGGCTTGAGGATGTTCAGGTGCAGGTTGCCGTCGCCGATATGCCCGAACCAGACGATTTCGAAATCCGGGTAATGCTCACCAACGATCGCATCCACTTCAGCGAGAAACGCCGGGACTTTCGAAACGGTGACCGAGATGTCGTTCTTGTACGGCGTGAAGTGGGAGATGGTTTCCGATATGTATTCGCGCAGTTTCCACAAATTCTGCAGTTGCTGTTCGCTCTGGCTCATCACGCCATCCAGCACCCAGCCTTGCTCGACACAGTGCTCGAAGGTTTCCAGCGCGTGGTTGGCCACCTCTTCGGTGGTCGCTTCGAATTCCAGCAGCGCGTAGAACGGGCACTCGGTTTCGAACGGGGACGGCACGTCGCCGCGCGCCATGACCTTGGCCAATGCCTTGTCCGAGAAAAACTCGAAGGCGGTCAGGTCCAGCTTGCTCTGGAACGCATGCAGCACCGGCATGATGGCGTTGAAATCAGTGGTCCCGAGCACCATCGCGGTGAGGTTTTTCGGCACGCGGTCCAGGCGCATGGTCGCCTCAACCACAAACCCCAACGTGCCTTCGGCGCCAATGAACAGCTGACGCATGTCGTAGCCGGTGGCGTTTTTGATGAGGTCTTTGTTCAGTTCGAGAAGGTCGCCCTTACCGGTGACAACCTTGAGGCCGGCGACCCAGTTGCGGGTCATGCCATAGCGAATCACTTTGATCCCGCCGGCGTTGGTGCCGATGTTGCCGCCGATATTGCTGGAGCCTGACGACGCGAAGTCCACCGGGTAATACAAACCGTTTTCTTCGGCGAGATTCTGCAGCTGTTTGGTGACCACGCCTGGCTGACAGATGGCTGTGCGGTCTGTCAGGTTAAGTTCGAGCACCTGATTCATGTAATCGAAGGAGACGACCACCTCACCATTGGCGGCAACGGCGGCGGCGGACAACCCAGTGCGGCCGCCCGAAGGGACCAGTGCGACCTTGCGCTCGTTGGCCCAACGGACGATGGCCTGCACCTGTTCGGTGGTCTTGGGGAACACGATGGCGGTGGGCGCCGGGGCGAAATGTTTGGTCCAGTCCTTGCCATAGGCTTCGAGGGAATCGGCGTCGGTCAGGACCTTGCCAGGCTCAACCAGGTTCTTCAGCTCATCTATCAGCGCAGGATGGGTCATCAACAGAACTCTCGAACAATTCATGGTCATCCTGAGAACGGCTCACGTCCAGGAATGGGGTGTTTCGCGGGGGGCATATGCTAGCATACGCCCCCCGCCAATCGAGCTTTCGACCCATTGGCGCGCGCTTCACTTACTGCCATTTCTCTCCGGGACACAGGTTTACGCAGATGAGCAAGACTTCCCTCGACAAGAGCAAGATCAAGTTCCTTCTTCTCGAAGGCGTCCACCAGTCCGCGGTCGACGTCCTCAAGGCCGCCGGTTACACCAGCATTGAGTACCACACCAAGTCTCTGCCGGAAGCCGAACTGAAGGAAAAGATTGCCGACGCTCATTTCATCGGTATTCGTTCCCGCACTCAACTGACTGAAGAACTGTTCGATAGCGCCAAGAAACTGGTCGCGGTCGGCTGCTTCTGCATCGGTACCAACCAGGTTGACCTGAACGCAGCCCGCGAACGCGGCATCGCAGTGTTCAACGCCCCTTACTCCAACACCCGTTCGGTGGCGGAGCTGGTGCTGGCGGAAGCCATCCTGCTGCTGCGCGGTATCCCGGAGAAGAACGCTTCCTGCCATCGCGGTGGCTGGATCAAGAGCGCGGCCAACTCGTTCGAAATTCGTGGCAAGAAGCTCGGCATCATCGGCTACGGCTCGATCGGCACGCAGTTGTCGGTCCTGGCTGAAGGCCTGGGCATGCAAGTGTACTTTTACGACACCCTGACCAAGTTGCCGTTGGGCAACGCCACTCAGGTGTCCAGCCTGAACGAGCTGCTGGGCATGGCTGACATCGTCACCCTGCATGTTCCGGAAACCAACGAAACCCAGTGGATGATCGGCGAGAAAGAAATTCGCACGATGAAGAAGGGCGCCATCCTGATCAACGCGGCGCGCGGCACGGTGGTCAAGCTCGACGCCCTGGCTGACGCGATCAAGGATCAGCACCTGATCGGCGCGGCCATCGACGTGTTCCCGGTCGAGCCACGTTCCAACGATGACGTGTTCGAAAGCCCGCTGCGCGGCCTGGACAACGTGATCCTGACCCCGCACATCGGCGGCTCGACCGCTGAAGCCCAGGCCAACATTGGTCTGGAAGTGGCCGAGAAGCTGGTCAAGTACAGCGATAACGGCACGTCAGTTTCTTCCGTCAACTTCCCGGAAGTGGCCTTGCCGGCCCACCCTGGCAAGCACCGTCTGCTGCACATCCACGAGAACATCCCGGGCGTGCTGATGGAGATCAACAAAGTCTTCGCTGAAAACGGCATCAACATCTCCGGTCAGTTCCTACAGACCAACGAGAAAGTCGGTTACGTGGTGATCGACGTCGACGCCGAGTATTCCGATCTGGCGCAAGAGAAACTGCAGCACATCAAAGGCACCATCCGTAGCCGCGTTTTGTTCTAAAACGGTGGTTTCGGGGTGATAAAAAAGGAGACCCTCGGGTCTCCTTTTTTTGTGCGCGAATCACGTAACACGCCGGCACCGGCTGTGCGCCAAATGCCCAGCCTACAGCAGGTTATTTCACCGTGATGGTGATCTTCTGCGACTCAACCGGCGGGTTCAGCGGGACATGGTTCTTGTCGCCAACCAGCAGTTGCAGGGTGTGCTGGCCCGGCGTCAGGTTCAGCTCGGTTTCCGTCTGGCCCTTGCCGAAGTGGCGGATGTTGTCGGTGGTCGGCAGCGGCGCGGTCATGTCGGGCTGATCCTTGACGTCGATCAGCAGGTGATGATGGCCGGTGTCCGGTACATCAACGCCGGCCGGGGCGACGCCCATGCCTTTGAGGCCGAACTGCACCTTGAATGCGCCGTTGACGGTCGCGCCGTCTTTGGGCGAGATGATGTAAACCTCGGCGCCTGCAGGCGATGCAGTGCGCGGCATGTCAGCGGCCTGGGCCAGCAAGCTCGCCCCCAACAGCAGTCCGGTCAGGGCAGTTCTCGCGAATAACGTCTTCATGATCTCTCCGTTTTTATCGATGTGCGATTGGCGGGCTCGGGGGTCGAAGCTTCTTTATCCGACAGACAACCGCCCAGAAACGACCTTCACCTTAGCTGCGTTGGCCGCGAAGTGTTTCGCTGAGTGGCTTGATGTAGAAGATTTCATGTTGGACCGATGCAGAGTTACACAGCTGCCACATCCCCTGCGGGAGCCGTCACGCCTCTGTCGCGCAGCAAACACCGTCCATGTGGGAGTGAGCTTGCTCACGAAGGCGGCATTTCAGGCGCAAAAGATGTAGCGGATGTCTGGGCCTCTTCGCGAGCAAGCTCGCTCCCACGGGATCGCGGGTCGGCTTGCAATCTCCGGCTGCTGCGGGACTTGTGGGGGTGAGTTTGCTACAGCTCGAACGGCTCGTTCCCGCGTCGCCTGAACCAGCCGGTCAGCGACAGACGCTCGCGGGTCGAGGGCATGACTTCGTGGGGCATGTCGCCCGAAAGAAACACCACGAGGCAGCCGCCCGTTGGCTGCACGTCATACTCAACGCCGCCTTTGAGGTACATCCGCAACTGGCCGCCGTGCTCTGGCAACCAGCCGTCGTTGAGGTAGACGACCGCTGAGACCATGCGTTTATCGTCATCGCGAAACCGATCCACATGCTTGAGGTAGAAGGCTCCCGGCGGATACAGCGCGAAGTGGCTTTCGTAATCCTCAAGGCCCAGAAACAGCCCCCGGTTCAGCGCCTGACGCAGGCTCTCCATCAGGTCGAGGTAACGATCGCACGGTTCGGCCTGCCCCGCTTCCAGCCATTGGATGTGGTCGCCGCGAATACCCTCGCGCACCTCCTGCGCCGGCCCGCGCCCCACTGCGGCAGGCGCGAGCTCACCCTGAACGGCACGCGTGCGGCATTCAAGGGCCAGCTCGCGGGTCAGGGTATCGGGCAGGAAGATGTTCTGCTGCGACCAGCCACGCTCGGCCAGGTCGTCGACGATTCGCAACAGCAGCGGGTGATCAGGGGATATGCGCATGGCGCGCATAGTATCCATACGCCGATTAATCCGACAGGGCCTGCAGTCCGGCGAATGAGGAATATTTTCGCGGGTTTGAATACGCCCGGCGGTTTTGCCCGATCACTGATCGAACCCACGGTTTTTAGCGGGGTCTGGCAAGTGTTAACTCGACAAATCCCCGCTGCCCCACCGAGAATGGCGGCCTGCCGACAGGAGTCTCTAATGCGCCGTCTGTTTTTCCTGCTGTTGATGTTCTGCACTTTGCCCGCTTGGGCAGACGGCCACGACCAGCTCTACAAGCTCGCCGGCTGGCCGGAACAACGCGCTCATTTTGTCGATGCCTTGAAAGCCGCTCAGCAGCGTTACCGCAACAGCCTTCCGCCCGCCGTATTCGACGCTCTGGTGAGTAACAGCAATCAGCGGTTCGCGCCGCAGGCGATGGACCAGCGCGGGGAGCAAATGTTGCGCCAGACGCTGCAGGACCCGAACCCTGCGCTGCAGTTTTTCCAGTCGCCGCTGGGCCGCAAGATCGTCAACGCCGAGCTCACCGCCACGCGCCCGGACCAGCTGGCCAAAAACGCTCAAGGCCTGCCGCACATCCAGGCCGACGACAACCGACTGCTGATCATCGGCCACCTGGCCAACGCCCTCCCCGCCAAAGAAGCCGGCGCCGAGGTCAGCATGGCGATTGCTGGCGTCGCCGCCGACAGCCTGAGTTCGATGATTCCAGGCCTGATGGGCGGCGGAACGACCCAGGCCATGCTCGACAGTCAGCGCCAGCGGCTCATGGGGCAGATCGGCAAGGACGTGAACAACACGCTGCTCTACGTGTATCGCGACCTGTCGGATGGCGAGCTGGACGAGTTCGCCAGCTTCGCCGAGTCCAACGATGGCAAGGCCTATTACAAGGCAGCGCTGGCAGCTGTTCGCGCGGGATTGGCGGTCGGCCAGACTGTCAAATGACGTCAGTGGGACCGGCTTCAGCCGGGAAGAGGACTGAGTGAACACCCCCCATCTTTCGGTGTGACCGCTGAAGCCTTCCCGGCTAAAGCCGGTCCCACACTCGCTATGTCTGCCGGGAAACCTGCCCTTCAAGCCCTACCCCATACGCTGCGTCAGAAACTCAAAAAACCGCGCGCGCAGCTCGGGTGACTCATTGACGAGATGGTGCCGCGCTTCGTGCAGCATGAAGATCTGCGGCTCGGCGAACTTATCCTTGAGCACCGGCAGGTTATGTTTCCAGTCCACGGTCATGTCCGACTCGCCCTGAACGATCAGCGGGCTGCGGCGGCTGCGGGGCGCGCGCTCGATGCGTTCGATCCATTTGGCCAGCGCGCCCACCCAGACGGTCGGCAGGCGTCGCGGCTGCAACGGGTCCGCCAGCAGAAAAGGCAGAAAGGTCGGAGCGTTTGAGTTTTCGCTAAAGCGTCTGTCGATGGCTTTGACGAAGCCGCGCAGCAGGTAATAGCTGAGTTTCGACAAGGCCCAGCCACGCGGCCGCACCAGCGGCGCGAGCAGGATCGTCTGACCCTGCGCCGGGCTGGCATCGCCGTGGTGCAGCAAGTGGTCGATGACAATCGCGCCGCCAGTGCTTTGCCCGCAAAGGTGCCATGGCTGCGGCAGGTTGAGGCTTTCGACCTCAACAAAAAGCCGGTCCAGCACCACCTGGTACTCCGAAAAGTCGGTAATGCTCGCCCGCGCCCCGCTGGACAATCCATGGCCCGGCAAGTCGCAGGCAATCACCGCCAGTCCAAGCCCCAGCGCCCAGTCGATAACGTGACGATACAGCCCGACGTGATCGTAAAACCCATGCATCAGCACCAGCGTGCCAACGGGTTGATCGGGCATCCACAGCTGCGTGACGATCTCATAGCCGCCCACTTCAACGCGTCCTATCCGGCTACTGGTCGCGCCACTCGGGCCGAGCGCATTCAAACCGTAGAAACGCTGATAAGCCTGGGCCTCTGCAGATGGCGCCTGTGACGCGTTCAGCGGCAACAGCTCAGCACGCAGATGGTCGGGGTCGAACGTGTCGGACATCGGAATTCCAGATGAAGGTGTGTAGGAAGCGACCGCACGGAAGTGTCATCTGTCCGCTGCGGCGTGGCAAGTTACGCCACTTAAATCCATCGGCGCGCCGTCTACCCAGTCGCGAGACAAATCTGTAGCCTGCAAAACCTTCCCGATTCTCATTTGAGCCCCTGGATGAAACGCAGCCTTTACGTCGTCGTCGCATTGTTGGTGCTCATCGGGGGCGCAGGCGCGTGGTACATCCACAGCAAACAGCCGGTCCGCGATGGCGAGCCAAGCCTCGCAGGTTTGCAGGCCCCGGTCACCGTGCGCTACGACGAGCGCGGCGTGCCGCATATTAGTGCCGACAACCAGGACGACTTATACCGCGCACTGGGCTACGTCCACGCCCAGGACCGCCTGTTCCAGATGGAAATCCTGCGCAGGCTGGCGCGCGGCGAGCTGGCTGAAGTGCTGGGTCCCAAGCTGGTCAGCACCGACAAGCTGTTCCGCAGCTTGCGCATCCGCGAGCATGCCGATGCCTATGTCGCCCGCCAGGACAAAAACTCGCCGGCGTGGAAGGCGCTTCAGGCGTATCTGGACGGCATCAATCAATACCAGGCGACGCATCCCAAACCGATCGAGTTCGACGTGCTGGGCATCCGCGAGCGACCGTTCACGGCGCAAGACACCCTCAGCGTCGGCGGTTACCTGGCGTACAGCTTCGCCGCGGCGTTTCGCACTGAGCCGCTGATGACCTACGTGCGAGATCAATTGGGCCCGGAATACCTGAAAGTGTTCGATGTGGACTGGCAGCCAAGAGGCGCCGTTGACCAGTCCCCTGCATTGACGAGCAGCGACTGGAAGGGCCTCAATGATCTGGCGCTGCTCAGCCAACAAGCGCTGGAGAAGGCCGGTCTGCCGCAGTTCGAGGGTAGCAATGCCTGGGCGGTGTCCGGCAGCCGCACCCAGAGTGGTAAACCGCTGCTGGCGGGTGATCCGCACATTCGTTTCTCGGTGCCAGCGGTCTGGTACGAAGCCCAGCTGACCGCGCCGGGTTTCGAGCTGTACGGGCATTTTCAGGCGCTCAATCCCTTCGCGCTGCTCGGCCATAATCTGGATTTCGGCTGGAGCCTGACCATGTTCCAGAACGATGATCTGGACCTGATCGCTGAAAAGACCAACCCCGATAATCCCGATCAAGTCTGGTACCACGGCGCCTGGGTAGACATGACGTCTCGGACCGAGCAGATCAACGTCAAGGGCGAATCTCCCGTCACGCTCACCCTGCGGCAGTCACCCCACGGCCCGATCGTGAACGACGCGCTGGGCGCCAATGGGCCGCAACAGCCGAGCGATACGCCGATTGCGATGTGGTGGTCGTTCCTGGAGTCGGACAACCCGATCCTGCAGGGCTTCTACGAAGCCAACCGCGCCGACACGCTGGAGAAGATGCGCAGCGCCGCCGAGAAGATTCAGTCGCCGGGCCTGAACATCGTCTACGCCAACGCCAAGGGCGATATAGGCTGGTGGGCGGCGGCGCAGTTGCCGAAGCGGCCTGCGGGGGTCAATCCGACGTTCATTCTCGACGGCAGCTCCGAGCAGGCTGACAAGCACGGTTTCTACCCTTTCAGCGACAACCCGCAGGAAGAAAACCCGGCGCGGGGTTATATCGTCTCGGCGAACTTCCAGCCGGTGTCGCCGACGGGGATGGAGATTCCGGGCTACTACAACCTCCCCGAACGCGGTCGCCAGTTGAATAACCAGTTGAGCGACGACAAGGTGAAATGGAGTCTGGAGAACAGCAAGGCGCTGCAGCTCGGCACGCGGACGGACTACGCCGCGCAGATTCTGACGCCGCTGATTCCGGTGCTGCGCCGGGTGGTGAGCGAACCGGAGGAGCACGATTTACTGGAGCGGTTGGCGGCGTGGAACGGTGAGTACTCCGTCGATTCGGTGGGGGCGACGCTGTTCAATCAGTTCCTGTTCAATCTGACCGATCAGGTGTTCCATGACGAGCTGAGCGACGGGATGTTCACGACGCTGCTGTCGACACGACTCATTGACTTGGCGCTGCCGCGACTGGCTGCCGACGCGGATTCGCCGTGGTGGAACAATCGCCATTCAAGAGAGCCCGAGAGCCGCGACAACACGGTGAAGGTCGCGTGGCATGCAGCGGTCTCGCATTTGAAATCGCTGTACGGGCAGAACCCGGATGAATGGACGTGGGGCAAAGCGCACACGCTGACCCACGAACATCCGCTGGGCAAACAACCGCCGCTGGACATGCTGTTCAATGTCGGACCGTTCGCTGCGCCGGGTACCCATGAGGTTCCGAACAACCTGTCAGCCAATATAGGCCCGGCCCCGTGGCTGGTCACTTACGGGCCATCGACGCGCCGCCTCATCGACTTCGCCGACCCGGCCCATGCGCTGGGGATCAACCCGGTGGGCCAGAGCGGCGTGCTGTTCGACGAGCACTACGCCGATCAGGCGCAGCGCTACGTCAACGGCGAGTACGCGCCGGAGCGGTTCAGCGAAAGAGATGTGGCGGGGAACAGCAAGGAAGTGTTGAGGCTTGTACCAGGGCGTTGAACCCATCTTCAGATTGTGGGACCGGCTTTAGCCGGGAAGGCGTTGAGCGCTGCACCGCAGAACTGCAGCGCTCACACCGGCCTCTTCCCGGCTGAAACCGGTCCTACGAGATCAAACCGATCCGACCACCTTCGCACGGCGCAGGTCCGGCTGTTTCCAGCCGTCTGCAGCGGCTTCTTCGATGGCTTGCTGGATCGCGCGTTTGCGGTTGTTTTCCGCGCGGCGGCTGAAGAACCAGACCAGGAACGTCGCAATCGACACCGCCAGCAAAATCAAACTGGCTATCGCATTGATCTCAGGCTTCACGCCCAGGCGCACCGCCGAGAACACTTCCATCGGCAGGGTCGTCGAGCCCGGGCCGGAGACGAAGCTCGCCAGCACCAGGTCGTCCAGCGACAGTGCGAAGGACATCATCGCCCCCGCCGCCAGCGAGGGCGCGATCATCGGAATAGTGATCAGGAAGAACACCTTCCACGGCCGCGCACCGAGGTCCATTGCTGCTTCTTCGATGGACATGTCCAGCTCACGCAGACGCGCCGACACCACCACCGCCACATACGCCGCACAGAACGTCGTGTGAGCGATCCAGATGGTGACAATGCCGCGCTCCTCGGGCCAGCCAAGCAACTGCGCCATCGCCACGAACAGCAGCAACAGCGATAGACCGGTGATCACTTCCGGCATCACCAGCGGCGCGGTGACCAGACCGCCGAAGAAGGTCTTGCCCTTGAACCGGGTGATGCGCGTCAGCACGAACGCCGCCATGGTGCCCAGCGCCACCGCCGCAATCGACGTATAAAGCGCGATTTCCAGCGAGCGCATGACTGCGCTCATCAGTTGGGTATTGTCGAGCAGCCCGACGTACCACTTCACCGACCAGCCGCCCCAGACCGTCACCAGCTTGGAGGCGTTGAACGAGTAGATCACCAGAATGACCATGGGCGCGTAGATGAAGATCAGGCCCAGTACCAACATCAGGTTCGAGAATCGGAAGCCTCTCATGCCTTGCCCTCCAGCTCTTTGGCCTGACTGCGGTTGAACAGAATGATCGGCACAATGAGGATCAACAGCATCACCACCGCCAGCGACGACGCTACTGGCCAATCACGGTTGTTGAAGAATTCCTGCCACAGCACTTTACCGATCATCAGCGTCTCGGGGCCGCCGAGCAGTTCCGGGATGACGAACTCGCCCACCACCGGAATGAATACCAGCATGCAGCCGGCGATGATGCCGTTCTTGGACAGCGGCACGGTGATCTTCCAGAAGCTGTTGAAGGTGCTCGAACCCAGGTCCGATGCGGCTTCCAGCAGACTTTGATCGTGCTTCACCAGGTTCGCGTACAGCGGCAGGATCATGAACGGCAGATACGAATAGACCACGCCGATGTACACCGCGAGGTTGGTGTTGAGGATCTGCAACGGCTCGCTGATCACGCCCAGCCACATGAGGAAAGCGTTGAGCAGGCCGTTGTTGCTGAGGATGCCCATCCACGCGTAGACGCGGATCAGGATCGCGGTCCAGGTCGGCATCATGATCAGCAGCAACAGCACCGTCTGCATCTCTTTGCGGGCGATGGAGATGCCATACGCCATCGGATAGCCGATCAACAGGCACAGCACAGTGCTGATGAACGCCATCTTCAACGAGCCGAGATACGCCGAGATGTACAGATCGTCACTGGTCAGCAGCGCGTAGTTGGCGAAGTTGAGCACGATGTCGAGCTTCTGCTCGACGTAGGTGAAGATCTCGGTGTACGGCGGAATCGCTACATCGGCTTCAGCGAAGCTGATCTTGATGACGATCAGAAACGGCAGCGCGAAAAACAGGAACAGCCACAGGAACGGTACGCCGATAACGGCCTGACGCCCGGTGGGTTTTATTCGATTGAAAGCCCGTTTAATTTTTCGGATTTTCATGAGCGCAATACCACGCCGCTGTCGTCTTCCCACCAGACGAACACTTCGTCGTCCCAGGTCGGTCGCGTGCCCTGGCGTTCGGCGTTGGCGACAAACGACTGCACCAGCTTGCCCGACGGCAGCTTCACGTAGAACACCGAGTGACCGCCCAGATAGGCGATGTCGTGAACCTTGCCCCGGGACCAGTTGTGTTCGAACGAAGGCTGCTCAGTGGTCACCAGCAGCTTTTCAGGACGCAGCGCATAGGTAATCCGCTTGTCTTCCACCGACGTGGTGACGCCGTGGCCGACGTAGATTTTGCGTTCGAGCTCAGGGCTGCTGATCAGCGCGTGGCCTTCCATGTCTTCGATGACCTCACCGTCGAACAGGTTGACGTTGCCGATGAATTCACAGACCAGACGGCTGGTGGGCGTTTCGTAGATATCGATCGGGCTGCCGATCTGCGCGATCCAGCCCAGGTGCATGATCGCGATGCGCTCGGCCATGGTCATGGCCTCTTCCTGGTCGTGGGTCACCATCACGCAGGTCACGCCGACGCGCTCGATGATCTCCACCAGCTCCAGCTGCATCTGCGAGCGCAGTTTTTTGTCCAGTGCGCCCATGGGTTCGTCGAGCAGCAGCAGCTTCGGCTTCTTCGCCAGCGAACGCGCCAGGGCCACACGCTGACGCTGACCGCCGGACAACTGATGGGGCTTGCGCTTGGCGTACTGGGTCATCTGCACCAGTTTGAGCATCTCGGCCACGCGGGCTTCGACTTCGGCCTTTGGCAACTTGTCCTGCTTGAGGCCGAAGGCGATGTTGTCCGCCACGGTCATGTGCGGAAACAGCGCGTAGGACTGGAACATCATGTTGATCGGACGTTCATACGGCGGCATGTCGGTGATGTCGACGCCGTCGAGGTAAATGCGGCCTTCGGTCGGTCGTTCAAAGCCGGCGAGCATGCGCAGCAGGGTGGATTTCCCCGAGCCGGAGCCGCCGAGCAGGGCAAAGATTTCACCCTTGTTGATCTGCAGAGACACGTCGTCCACAGCAATCGTCTCATCGAACTTCTTCGTGACCCGATCGATTTTGACCAGCACCTGTTTCGGTTGCTGACCACCCTCAAGGGATTTCTTGTAGGCGCCGGAGGCAACTGCCATGGGTGAAACTCCCAACTGTTTTTGCGCCCGGCCAATGTGGCCGGGCGCCAAGGTCTTTATTTACCGGTTTTGATCTTCGTCCAGCTGCGCGTCATCACACGCTGGATCTTCGGCGGCAGCTCGGAGTTGACGTACAGGCGCTCCTGTATTTCCTTCGAGGGGTAAACCGCCTCATCGTTGCGAATCTCCTGATCCATCAGCTCACCCGAAGCCGGGTTCGGGTTGGCGTAACCGACCTGGTCACTGACCTTGGCGATGACGTCGGGCTTGAGGACGTAGTTGATGAACGCGTGAGCGGCCTTCACGTCCGGCGCATCCGAAGGGATCGCGAGCATGTCGAACCACAGGTTGCCGCCCTCTTTCGGGATCGAGTAGGCAATCTTGACGCCCTTCCCGGCTTCTGCGGCACGGGCCTTGGCCTGGAAAACGTCACCGGAGAAACCGGCCGCGATGCAGATGTCGCCATTGGCCAGGTCCGTGATGTACTTGGACGAGTTGAAATAGGTCACGTACGGACGGACTTTGAGCAGCTTGGCTTCAGCGGCTTTGTAGTCTTTCTCGTCGGTGCTGTTCGGGTTTTTGCCCATGTAGTTGAGGACCGCGGGCAGCATCTCGTCAGCCGAGTCAAGGAACGCGACGCCGCACTTCTGCAGCTTCTTGATGTTTTCAGGCTCGAACAGCGTGGCCCAGGAGTCGATGGTGTCGACGCCCAGCACTTCCTTGATCTTGTCGACGTTGTAGCCGATGCCGTTGGTGCCCCACAGATACGGCACGGCGTACTGGTTGCCCGGGTCGTTCTTTTCCAGGCGCTTGAGCAGTTCGGGGTCGAGATTGGAGTAATTGGGCAGCTGGGATTTATCGAGCTTCTGAAACGCCCCGGCCTTGATCTGTTTGCCCAGGAAGTGGTTGGACGGCACGACCACGTCATACCCGGTGTGGCCAGCCAGCAGCTTGCCTTCCAGGGTTTCGTTGGAGTCGAAGACGTCGTACTTGGTCTTGATCCCGGTGCTGGACGTGAAGTCCTCCAGCGTCGTGGTGCCGATGTAATCGGACCAGTTATAAATGCGAACGGTGGAATCCGCGTAGGCACCGGCAGCGAGGGTGAGCCCGGCGCCGAGCAGCAAGCCTTTTGAAAATAAAGAAATAGACACGTGTGCCGTCCTTTTTAGTAGGTGGGCTGTTGCCCGTACCGATGACAGTAACGACTGCCTGTGACCCATCCGGCGCGCAACTTACCTTCGATAAACCCTTCTCGCAAAAAAACTTTTTGTGACGCGGGTGTCATGACGGGTGATGTGGGTGGGGCAAGCGCCCCACCCGGTCAGGCTTATTTACCCGATTTGATGTTGGTCCAGCTGCGGGTCATCAAGCGTTGAGTCGCCGCCGGCAAGTCGGCGATCGCGTACAACTTGGCCAGAACGTCTGCTGGCGGATATACGCCCGGGTCAGAGGTAATGTCCTTGTCGACGAACTCGGTTGCCGCCTTGTTGCCGTTCGGGAAGTGAACGGAGTTGGTAATTTCAGCCATCACCTTCGGTTGCAGGAGGAAGTTCATGAACTTGTAAGCGCCTTCGACGTTTTCGGCATCTTTAGGGATGGCGACCATGTCGTAGAAGCTGCCTGCACCTTCTTTCGGAATGTTGTAGCTGACTTTGACCTTGCCGCCCGCTTCCTCAGCGCGCGCCTTGGCCTGATAGATGTCACCCGAGTAACCGACGGCTACGCAGATGTTGCCGTTGGCCAGGTCCGAGATGTACTTGGACGAGTGGAAGTAGGTGATCGAAGGACGAATCTTCTTGAACAGATCCTCGGCCTTCTGGATGTCCTCTTTCTTCTGAGTGTCGGTCGGCAGGCCCAGGTAATGCAGCGCCACTGGCAGCATTTCGGTTGGCGAGTCGAGGAAGCTGATTCCGCAGCCCTTCAGCTTGGCAGCGTTTTCCGGCTTGAACAGCAGGTCCCACGAGTTGACCGGTGCATCAGCGCCCAAAGCGGCTTTGACTTTTTCAGCGTTGTAGCCGATGCCGATCGAGCCCCACATGTACGGGAATGCGTGCTTGTTGTCCGGGTCGCTGATCGACACGGCTTTCAACAGCGCAGGGTCGAGGTTTTTGTAATTTGGCAGCTTGGACTTGTCCAGCTCCTGGTAGACGCCGGCTTTGATTTGCTTGGCCAAAAAGTTGTTCGACGGAACGACGATGTCGTAACCCGATTTCCCCGCCAGCAGCTTGGCTTCCAGGGTCTCGTTGCTGTCGAACACGTCGTAGACCACTTTGATGCCCGACTCTTTCTCGAAGTCGGCGATGGTGTTTGGTGCGATGTAATCGGACCAGTTATAGACGTGCAGGACTTTGTCATCGGCCTGTGCAGCGGCGGCCACTGCGCCCATGAGGGACAAGGCCAGGAGGGTTTTGCCAAATTTCTTCATTCGTACGGCTCCAGTGTTTTTATGTAAGCGGCGTCTAGACGGCGGACAGTCTGGCAATTTCCCGGTAAAAATTCAGCCCTGCAATGACTCAAGCGTCAGGTCCAGGCACTTGCGCGCCTTTTCAATCAACTCGTCGATCTCGGCAAAGGTAATCACCAGCGGCGGCGAGATGATCATGGTGTCGCCCACGGCCCGCATGATCAGGCCATTGTTAAAGCAAAAAGTGCGGCAAATCATGCCTGCGCCTTTGCCGACATAACGCTCGCGAGTGGCCTTGTCTTTCACCAGTTCGATTGCGCCCAGCATGCCGACGCCCCGCACTTCACCCACCAGCGGGTGATCGCTCAGCTCGCGCAGACGCTTTTGCAAATAGGGTGCCGTTTCGGACTTCACCCGTTCGACGATTTTTTCTTCGCTCAGAATGCGAATGTTCTCCAGGCCCACTGCTGCCGCCACCGGGTGCCCGGAGTAGGTAAAGCCGTGGTTGAAGTCGCCGCCCTCGTTCAGCACCCTGACCACCTCGTCGCGCACGATGACGCCACCCATGGGGATGTAGCCCGAAGTCAGGCCCTTGGCAATGGTCATGAGGTCAGGCTTGAGGTCGTAGAAGTCGCTGCCAAACCATTCGCCGGTACGGCCAAAGCCACAGATCACTTCATCGGCCACAAAGAGGATGTCGTACTTGGCGAGGATCTCTTTGATCTTTGGCCAGTAGGTGTCCGGCGGCACGATCACGCCGCCAGCGCCCTGAATCGGCTCGGCGATGAACGCACCGACGTTGTCCACGCCCAGTTCTAGAATCTTCTTCTCCAGCTGTTCGGCCGCCCAGACGCCGAACTCGTCGGGCGTCATGTCGCCGCCTTCACCGAACCAGTACGGCTGCGGAATGTGCACGATGCCCGGAATCGGCAAATCGCCCTGCTCGTGCATGTAGGTCATGCCGCCCAGGCTCGCGCCAGCGACGGTCGAACCGTGGTAACCGTTGACGCGGCTGATGATGACTTTCTTGCTTGGCTGGCC
This sequence comes from Pseudomonas graminis, assembly GCF_013201545.1. Classification (NCBI taxonomy): domain Bacteria; kingdom Pseudomonadati; phylum Pseudomonadota; class Gammaproteobacteria; order Pseudomonadales; family Pseudomonadaceae; genus Pseudomonas; species Pseudomonas graminis. The sequence goes on along the minus strand of NZ_CP053746.1, from coordinate 1,978,366 downwards.
TTTGATCGCCCAGTAATGGCGAACCAGGCGCAGCACCGTGTCGTTGCCTTCGGAGCCTGAACCGGTGAAGAACACGTGGTTCATGCCCTCGGGGGCAATGTCGGAAATGGCTTTGGCCAATTGAAGTGCCGGCGGGTGAGCGGTCTGGAAGAACAGGTTGTAGTAAGGCAGCTCGCGCATCTGCTTGCTGGCAGCGTCGGCCAGCTCTTCACGACCATAACCGATGGCGACGCACCAGAGCCCGGCCATGCCGTCGAGGATTTTGTTGCCTTCGCTGTCCCAGAGGTACACGCCCTTGGCGTTGGTGATGATGCGCGGGCCTTTCTCTTTCAACTGCTTGAAATCGCTGAACGGCGCCAGGTGATGATCACTGCTGAGGGCTTGCCATTCGCGGGTTTGCGGGTTGTTGGAACTCATGAATCACTCCATTGTGGTATCGCGTGTGGGGCGCCGTCGATCCGCTCGTGATCCACTCGGATCTGGCTCGGATCCGGCGACGCCCCGTGACGTCAGACGGCAAAGAGCAGGAATTCCCGCTCCCAGGAACTGATCACACGCTTGAAGTTTTCGTGCTCGGCGCGCTTGACCGCGACGTAGCCGGTGATGAATTTCTTGCCGAGGTATTTTTCGACCGTCTTGCTGTTTTCCATGCGTTCCAGCGCGTCTTCAATGGTCAACGGCAGGCGCAGGTTGCGGCGCTCGTAACCACGGCCGACCACAGGGGCGCTGGGGTTGAGGCCCTCGACCATGCCAATGAAACCGCACAACAGGCTGGCGGCGATGGCCAGATACGGATTGGCATCGGCGCCGGGCAGACGGTTTTCCACGCGGCGGTTCTGCGGACCGGCATCCGGTACGCGCAGGCCAACGGTGCGGTTTTCTTCGCCCCACTCCACGTTCACCGGCGCGGAGGTGTCCGGAAGGAAGCGGCGGAACGAGTTGACGTTGGGCGCGAACAGCGGCAACAGCTCGGGGATCAGCTTTTGCAGGCCACCAATGTGTTGCAGGAACAGCTGGCTCATCGTGCCGTCTTCATTGGAGAAGATGTTCTTGCCGGTCTCGATGTCGATGATGCTCTGGTGCAGGTGCATGGCGCTGCCGGGCTCGCCGGTCATGGGCTTGGCCATGAAGGTCGCGGCCACATCGTGCTTGAGGGCCGCTTCGCGCATGGTGCGCTTGAACACCAGAATCTGATCCGCCAGCGAAAGCGCATCGCCGTGACGGAAGTTGATCTCCATCTGCGCGGTGCCGTCTTCGTGAATCAGCGTGTCCAGGTCGAGGTTCTGCAGTTCGCACCAGTCGTAGACGTCTTCGAACAGCGGGTCGAATTCGTTGGCGGCTTCGATGGAGAACGACTGACGACCGGTTTCCGGACGACCTGAGCGCCCCACCGGGGGCTGCAGCGGGTAATCGGGGTCGTCGCTGCGCTTGGTCAGATAGAACTCCATCTCCGGCGCAACAATCGGTTGCCAGCCTTGATCGGCATAGAGCTTGAGGACTTTCTTGAGGACGTTGCGCGGGGACAGCTCGATGGGGTTGCCTTGCTTGTCGTAGGTGTCGTGAATCACCTGCGCAGTCGGCTCGATGGCCCAGGGCACCAGAAACACCGCGCTCTGGTCAGGACGGCAGAACATGTCGATGTCTGCAGGGTCCAGCAATTCGTAGTAGATATCGTCTTCGACGTAATCGCCCGTCACGGTCTGGAGCAGTACGCTTTCCGGCAAGCGCATGCCTTTTTCAGCGATGAACTTGTTGGTCGGTGAAATCTTGCCCCGCGTGATACCGGTGAGGTCGGCGATCATGCATTCGACTTCGGTAATCCTGTGTTCTTTCAACCAATCGGTGAGCTGGTCGAGGTTGGTACTCATAAATACCTCAGGGTTTTAATTCCTGGTCGCCGTCATGGCGGTCAGGCGTTCTTTGAAGCGCTGGCATTAGGGTGTCGCATTTTGAATCGAGGCATCGCCAAATGCTGGAAGACTCAAAGATAGTCGTGCTTGTGCGAAACGCGCGGCGGGAGATGCCGCAGAAAGCCGGGGCCGGGTACGACAGCCGAAGCAAAAGACGCGCCCGCTGGAACCGCTGCGTGGATAAAGAGTAAGGTGTCGAGGTGCCGCGCAGAGGCATGGGCAGTGCACGGCGCCCTGGCTGGGCCGCTACACTGAACGCGTGTGGTATGAAAAGCAGGTGCCCGAATGGCTGAGTGCAGGCGGTGAGGCCGATCAGCGGAAGGCGAAACATGAGACCCCCGGTATTATTGCTGTTATGGGTTGCAATCGAGCTTAGCGTTGTTCATTTTTTTCCACAACACGCCCGTAAAAAATAAAACACGCCCTGCTCAAACCCGCAGTTTGCATTACGTTAGGTGCCTAACATTTGCCCTAAAGTGCGGCGAAAATGGCTTTTTGGCGCCCTTTTAGGGCAAATCAGGGCTCCCTTGACTTCGTCTGGCCTTTCGGATTGACTGAAACCCGTAATGCTCGATGATTGATATTTTCAACAACAAAGGTGTTGCATCATGTCGGTACCCCCGCGTGCCGTTCAGCTCAACGAAGCGAACGCGTTCCTTAAGGAACATCCTGAGGTTCTATACGTTGACCTTCTGATTGCAGATATGAATGGAGTGGTGCGCGGCAAGCGCATCGAACGCACCAGCCTTCATAAGGTTTACGAGAAAGGCATCAACCTCCCAGCTTCCCTATTCGCACTGGATATCAACGGCTCGACGGTGGAAAGCACCGGTTTGGGTCTGGACATCGGTGACGCTGACCGAATCTGCTATCCAATCCCCGACACTCTCTGCAATGAGCCCTGGCAGAAGCGTCCTACCGCACAACTCCTGATGACCATGCACGAGCTGGAAGGCACGCCTTTCTTCGCGGATCCGCGTGAAGTGCTGCGCCAGGTGGTCAGCAAGTTCGACGAGATGGGCCTGACCATCTGCGCTGCATTCGAGCTTGAGTTCTACCTGATCGATCAGGAAAACGTGAACGGTCGTCCGCAACCGCCGCGCTCACCGATCTCCGGCAAACGTCCACATTCGACACAGGTCTACCTGATCGACGATCTGGACGAGTACGTCGACTGCCTGCAGGACATTCTGGAAGGTGCAAAAGAGCAAGGCATTCCCGCCGACGCGATCGTCAAGGAAAGTGCCCCGGCGCAGTTCGAAGTGAACCTGCACCACACTGCCGACGCGCTGAAAGCCTGTGATTACGCGGTGCTGCTCAAACGCCTGATCAAGAACATCGCCTACGACCATGAGATGGACACCACCTTCATGGCCAAGCCTTATCCGGGCCAGGCAGGTAACGGTCTGCACGTGCACATTTCGATCCTGGATCGTGATGGCAAAAACATCTTCACCAGTGAGGATCCCGAGCAGAACGCCGCATTGCGTCATGCGATCGGCGGTGTGCTCGAGACCCTACCCGCGCAGATGGCGTTCCTTTGCCCGAACGTCAATTCGTACCGCCGGTTTGGTGCTCAGTTCTACGTTCCGAACTCGCCGTGCTGGGGTCTGGATAACCGGACCGTGGCCGTACGCGTACCGACCGGTACCGCCGATTCGGTGCGTATCGAGCACCGAGTTGCCGGTGCGGATGCGAACCCGTATCTGCTGATGGCATCGGTACTGGCAGGTATTCACCACGGTCTGACCAACAAAATCGAGCCCGGTCCGCCCGTGGAAGGCAACTCCTACGAGCAGAACGAGCAAAGCCTGCCGAACAACTTGCGTGATGCACTGCGCGAGCTGGACGACAGCGAAGTCATGGCCAAGTACATCGATCCGAAGTACATCGATATTTTCGTTGCGTGCAAGGAAAGTGAGCTGGAGGAGTTCGAGCACTCCATCTCCGACCTTGAATACAACTGGTATTTGCACACGGTTTGATGGCTGCAAGGTCAAGAAAACGCCACCTTTTCGAGAGAATCGGTGGCGTTTTTCATTCTTTCGGCTGCGCCTGTAGAATGCCTGCGCCACCGACCGAGAGAGCGCCGATGACCCGCCTTGCCCCACCCCGCAAACCTCGTGCACGCAGCCAGGCGCGGATCGACTCAATCCTTGATGCCGCCCGTGCGCTGCTGGCCTCGGACGGCGTGGCCAGCCTCTCCATCTACAGCGTCGCCGAACGGGCCGAGATCCCGCCTTCCTCGGTCTATCACTTCTTCGCCAGCGTTCCCGCGCTGCTCGAAGCGCTCACGGCCGATGTTCACGAAGCCTTTCGCGAAAGCCTGCAGCAGCCCATCGATCATGATCAGTTAAATCAGTGGCGTGACCTGTCCCACGTAGTGGAATCGCGCATGCTCGCGATCTACAGCGACGACGCTGCCGCGCGGCAGTTGATCCTCGCCCAACACGGTTTGACCGAAGTCACTCAGGCGGATCGTCAACACGACATTGAACTGGGCAACCTCATGCACGCGCTGTTCGCCCGGCATTTCCAACTGCCGACGCTGCCCGATGATGTTGAGGTGTTTGCCCTGGCGCTGGAACTTGCGGATCGGGTGTACGCGCGCTCGGTGCAATTGCACCACGCGATTACCCCGCGCATGGCCGAGGAAGGGTTGCGTGTGTTTGATGCGTATCTGGGGTTGTACCTGCCGCCGTATTTGCCGAAGCGGTTAATCGAGCAATAATGCAGGTCAGTTGTGGGGGCGCCACCCCGGTCACTCCCACAAGTCCTCGACCAGCCCGAAGCCCGAGTCAGACGCTAAACCTGTGGGAGCGACCGGGGTGGCGCTCCACCTTGCTCGCGAAAGCATTCTGTCAGACAGCCTAACTATTACTGACCCACCGCATTCGTGAGCAAGCTCACTCCCACAAGTCCTCGATCAGCCCGAGGCCCGAGTCAGACGCTGGAGTTGTGGGAGATCGCTTGGGATCCAGCATCGATCACAACTTGGCGATCGAGACCTCGGTGGACTTCACGAACGCGATCACTTCGCTGCCGACCACCAGCTCCAGCTCTTTGACGGAGCGAGTGGTGATAACGGAAGTGACGACGCCCGACGCGGTCTGCACGTCGATCTCGGACAGCACGTCGCCGGTGACGATTTCCTTGATAGTGCCTTTGAACTGGTTACGCACGTTGATGGCTTTGATAGTCATGGTAAGGCTTCCTTAGTGAGATCAGCTCCGGGGCAAGATTGCCTCTGGAGTTAGTTGGCCCAACGCAGTTGCGTGGGCAGCGGTGAAGTCGGTTCGGGGTCGGGCGGATTGCCTGGTAGCGACAACACGCGGTTGAGCACTTCGGTTTCCAGCGCGGCGAGTCGGTAGGAGCCGCGCGCCCTCGGACGGGCCAGATCCACCTGTAAATCAAGCCCGATGCGGCCCTCTTCGATCAGCAAGACCCGGTCGGCTATAGCGACTGCCTCGCTGACGTCGTGGGTTACCAGCAATACGGTGAAGCCGTGCTTCTTCCACAGGTTCTCAATCAGTTGCTGCATCTCGATTCGGGTCAAGGCATCCAACGCGCCAAGGGGCTCGTCGAGCAGCAACAGGCGCGGCTGATGAATCAGCGCACGCGCCAGCGCCACACGTTGTTTCTGACCACCTGATAATGCCGCCGGCCATTCATTGGCGCGCTCGGCCAGACCCACGGCTTCCAACGCTTCCAGCGCTTTGCCACGCCAGTCGCCGCTGAGGCCAAGGCCGACGTTGTCGATGATCTTTTTCCAGGGCAGCAAACGCGCTTCCTGGAACATCAGTCGCGTGTCTTCGCGCGCATCCGCCAGCGAGCCGTTACCGGCGAGCAGTTGGCCGCTCGACGGCTGATCAAGGCCCGCCAGCAGGCGCAGTAACGTGCTCTTGCCGCAGCCGCTTCGGCCCACGACCGCCACGAACTGGCCGGCCGGGATGTGCAGATCGATATCTTTCAAGACTTCCCGCGAGCCGAAGGTCTTCTTCAGCTTGCGGACCTGCAAGGGGATCCCGCGCAAGAGGTTTGCCGGTTGTTGGAGATTGCTCATTGCGCGCCACCTTTAGCCACTTGATACGCCGGGTGCCAACGCAGGCAGACCCGTTCCAGACCACGCGCCGCGAGGTCTGCCAGTTTGCCGAGTACGGCGTAGAGGACGATCGCCAGTACCACGACGTCGGTCTGCAGAAACTCCCGAGCATTCATCGCCAGATACCCGATGCCGGAGCTGGCCGAGATGGTTTCCGCAACGATCAGCGTCAACCACATGAAGCCCAGCGCAAACCGCACGCCGACCAGAATCGAAGGCATCGCGCCCGGCAAAATCACGTGGCGGAACAGTCCGAAGCCGCTCAAGCCGTAGCTGCGGGACATTTCCACCAGCGCCGGATCGATATTGCGAATGCCGTGATACGTGTTCAGGTAAATCGGGAACAGCGTGCCCAGCGCGACCAGAAATATCTTCGCGGTCTCGTCGATGCCGAACCACAGGATGACCAGCGGAATCAGCGCCAGATGCGGCACGTTGCGGATCATCTGCACAGAGCTGTCGAGCAGGCGTTCGCCCCATTTCGACAGCCCGGTGATGAAGCCGAGCGCCAGACCGATCCCTCCGCCGATGGCGAAGCCGATCCCGGCACGCCAGCCACTGATTGCCAGATGGGTCCAGATTTCGCCGCTGCGCACCAGCGTGACGCCGGCCTCAATCACTGCGCTCGGGGCTGGCAGAATGCGGGTAGACAGCCAGCCCGCGCTGACCGCCAGTTGCCATATCGCCAGCAGCAGGACCGGTAGCAACCAGGGCGCCAGTCTGTGGGTAATTCTTTCCACGCTCATGGAGTTGTCTCCTTCCAATGCCGGGCTTACTGGGCTTTCGCGACAGCAGCAGGTGGCGTCCAGATCACATCAGCGATGCGCAACGGTTTAGGGATCAGCTTGAGCTGGTAGAAGGTGTCGGCGATTTTCTGCTGCGCGGCGACGGTTTCGGGCGTGATGAACGAGGCGCCATAGCCCTGACGTTTCACCGCCGTGCGCGTGATGTCTTCCGGCAGGCCGAGCAGCGGCGCGACCTGCTTGGTGACCTCCTCCGGGTTGGCCTTGGACCATTCGCCGACGGCGCGCACTTCTTCAACCAGGGTCTGGATCACCTTGGGATGCTGCTGCGCATAGGGTTTGGTCGCCAGGTAGAACTGATTGTTGTCGACGATGCCTGTGCCGTCGCGCAGGGTTTTGGCCTGCAGCTGCTGCTCGGCGGCGGCCTGGTACGGATCCCAGATCACCCAGGCATCGACGCTGCCGCGCTCGAAGGCTGCACGGGCATCGGCCGGTGGCAGGAACACGGTCTGGATATCGGTGTACTTCAGGCCAGCATCTTCCAGTGCCCGCACCAACAGGTAGTGCACGTTGGAGCCTTTGTTAAGGACGACTTTCTTGCCTTTGAGGTCTTTGACCGAACTAATCGGCGAATCCTTGGGCACCAGAATCGCTTCGCTGGTGGGCGCAGGCGGCTCGGAGGCGACGTACACGAGATCAGCGCCGGCGGCCTGGGCGAACACGGGTGGGGTTTCGCCCGTCACACCGAAGTCGATCGAGCCCACGTTCAGGCCTTCAAGCAACTGCGGGCCACCGGGAAATTCGGTCCACTGGACCTGGACGCCTTGATCGGCGAGCTTCTTCTCGAGCGAGCCTTTTGCCTTGAGCAGCACCAGCGTGCCGTATTTCTGGTAACCGATGCGCAAGGTATCGGCCTGGGCCTGAGTAAGGGCGCCGAAGGAAACCGCCGCAGCAAACAGAGCGACCAGGCCTCGACGCAAAATAACGGTGCCCATGGCACGCTCCTTTGGTGTGTAGCTAAGAGGTGGCACCTGCTTGTCCGATGACGGACCAGTAAGGCAGAAAGGGATTCATGGCCGGCGATCTCGCCAGGACGGAGAGACCATAACAGGGGATAGTTATTCTCTAAAATCATATTTATTCATTTGGTTAGCACCAAAACGAATATACGCACATCCGTTGTCTTTTTGCAGACAACAAACTTATGGGAGCGGGCTTGCTCGCGAATCGGCCGATATATGCACTGAAATTTGCGGCGGCTGGAATACAGCATTCGTGAGCAAGCTCACTCCCACATGGGCTGTGTTGGCTGTGCGATAGCGCTGTGTCAGAACCCTCGTAAACCTAAAACATGTTCAGCGTTTACAGCACAAAAAAAGGGCCGATAAATCGGCCCGAATGTCATGGTTGAAACGGGTGTATCAGCGGTTCGGCTGTGGCGTCAGGCGCAGGTAAGGGGTAACGGCGGTATAGCCTTTAGGGAAGCGCTCTTTGATCTCTGCTTCGTCCTTGATCGACGGCACGATGACGACGTCTTCGCCATCCTTCCAGTTCGCCGGCGTCGCGACTTTATAGTTGTCGGTCAGCTGCAAGGAATCGATCACCCGGAGGATCTCGTGGAAGTTACGCCCAGTGCTGGCCGGGTAGGTGATCGTCAGGCGGACCTTCTTGTTCGGATCGATCACGAACAGCGAGCGGACCGTCAGGGTTTCGCTGGCATTGGGGTGAATCAGGTCATAGAGCTCGGAAACCTTGCGATCTTCGTCTGCCAGGATCGGGAAGTTCACAAGGGTGTTCTGTGTGGTGTTGATGTCGCCGATCCACTTGGTGTGGGATTCGGCCGAGTCCACGGACAGGGCAATCGCCTTGACGTTGCGCTTGTCGAATTCGTCTTTCAGTTTTGCGGTGAAGCCCAGTTCGGTGGTGCAGACAGGCGTGAAGTCGGCGGGGTGCGAGAACAACACCGCCCATTTGCCATCCAGCCATTCGTGAAACCTGATCGGTCCTTCGCTGGAGTCCTGTTCGAAGTCGGGTGCAATGTCGCCGAGTTTAAGGCCCATACGTTGGTGCTCCTTGGTGATGATTCATCGGTTTACTGTGCATGCCAGCATCTGAAAGCAAAAGGAACGATTCGTGCTGAGTGGCATTGTTTCAGGCATAAAAAAGCCCCGCCGAAGCGGGGCTCTTTTCAACACATCACGCTTATTTGAAGGCGTAGGTGTAGTTGAGGACCAGACGGGTCTGGTCGGTGTCTTGCTGGCTAGCGTACAGATCGGAATCAGAACGCAGGCTGGCACGACGGAGGGTCACGCCGAAGCCTTTCATGAAGCCGTCCTGGAACACGTAGTCGATACGCATGTCACGTTCCCACTCCGAACCACGACCCAGCGCAGCATTCTGCAGGCGAATCTGGTCGCCCTTCAGGTAAGCAACGGCCGCTTTCAAACCTGGAACGCCCAGACGTGCAAAGTCGTACGAGTACTGACCGAACTTGGTCTTCTCACCGGTGCGGGTGAAGTTGGTGATCATGCTGTCGGTGAACAGGTAAACGCTGTTACCGCCTTCGCCTTCGTTGCGGCCGCGGCTATCGACGACGCTGCCGTTGTTGATGATCGGCATGGCGCCGTCGTCACTGACAGACTGGTAGCCCAACAGGAATGCGTTGCCACCCAGGGTGTAGGTGAACATCGCGGTCCAGGTGTTGTTGTCGACTTCACCGTTGTCGCTGTAGCCGTTGTTGTTGAACTTGTAACCGGTGTTGGCGGTTTGGCCGTTCTTGCCATCGGAGGTGCTGTGGAAGTAGCGCAGGTCAGTCTTGAACGACTGGTCTTCGGCGATCGGCAGGACGTGTACCAGGCCGAGGAACTGTTGCTTGTAATAATCTTCCAGGTTGGCGTAGTAGTACTGAACGGTCAGGTCTTTTGTGACCTTGTAATCGCCGCCAGCGAACTGGAAGTTATTGGAACCTTTGGTACCACCACCCAGAGACAGGTCATCGTAGTTGGTGGACGCACGACCGGCAGCCTTGGTCAATTTACCCGCTGTCAGCGTCAGGCCGTCGATTTCCTTGGACGTGACGATGCCACCCTCGAAGGTTTGCGGCAGCAGACGACCGTCGTTCGATACGAGGATTGGCAGGTTAGGCTGTAGGGCGTTACCCACTTTCAGCTCGGTCTTCGACAGCTTGACCTTGGCGTTCGCACCGGCACGCGCCCAGTCAGCCACCGGCGTACCGTCAGTGGATGTCGGAGAGACGGTGTTCGCAGTGCTGCCGTCGACGGCACGGTTGTCGATACCACCGCTCAAGTTGATGCCGTACATGCCTTGAACGTCGAGACCGAAACCAACGGTACCCGGGGTGTAGCCCGAGATGAAGTTGAACAGGAAACCCTGGGTGGTCTGACGCTGATCCTGACCTTTGAGAGTACCGCTAGCGTTACGGTTCTCACGCGGATCTTGTTCGAAGTACAACGTACGGGAACTGAGTGTCGCTTTGCTGTCATCCAGGAAACCGGCTGCACCAGCCTGAGTAGCCAAGACACCTGCGTATACGGCCAAGGCCAGGGTGGACTTCTTCATTGTGTATCGCTCCTCGTGAATCTAATTTTTGTAGTTCCCGGGCCCGAGCCTAAGGCTCAAAACCGAGGATGCGCGATTAGCGCCGGACCTGACTCGGCGAGTCAATGGCCCCAAGACTAATTGACTAGACCGCGTTACAGCTGGCTGCAAGGTAAGGTAGATCCTTTAAACCGAAAAAGACTTGTTAGACCTGCTTTTATGCCAAGCAGTTATATGTCACAAGCCGTTTCAGCCGTCCGTTGCGGAGTGTATCGGCCCTAATCCCTAATTCCCAAAACATATTTCAGTGCCGTTCGTCAGATCGATAGGTTTGGGCGGGTCATACAACAGGAACTTGACCGGCAAGTCACGGTCAGCCTGCGAAACCAGGTGAGAATTGCCGCTCCAACCTGCTGAAATACATGAGATTTCTTCGCCGCTAGCCGCATTCATTGCAGTTGTCACTCTGCCTTTCGTCTGTTTCCGAACGACGCAGGGCGAAAAGCTCATTCGCGACAACGCCCCCGTTAAACTCGTCGCCTCAACCGTGCAGTCATCCCACATCAGCCTGTTAAAAATGCGCCATCCCTGCGGAGACATCGTTTAGCGGGCGTCGCGATCGTATTTACAAATTGTGACGTTTAGATGAACTGTCTAGCGGAACAGTGCTTTTTGTTCTGGGCTCATAGGCTGTTGAGCACGCACAGAAAGAAATTAGCGCTAAGGAAATTCCAAAAGGTTATTTATTTCGATTTTCTTAGATCATTTACGCTCTGCGGCATTCGAAGGCGATCTGCCTTTCCACGGAGCCTCACCATGAAACTGCTCAACCCTTTACGCGCTCTGGCGGCCTTGTCCTTGGCCGGCTCCGTGCTCTTCGCCCAGGCCGCTGACTTCACCGTCGCCTACCAGACCACCGTGGACCCGGCAAAAGTCGCTCAGGCCGATGGCGCCTATGAAAAGGCGACGGGCTCGAAGATTTCATGGCGCAAATTCGATAACGGCGCGGACGTGATCACGGCGATCGCGTCCGGTGATGTACAGATCGGCTATCTCGGCTCGAGCCCTCTCACAGCGGCGGCAACGCGCAAAGTACCGGTGGAAACCTTTCTGATCGCCACCCAGATCGGCGCTGCCGAGGCGCTGGTTGCGCGTAATGGCTCCGGTATCAATGGCCCACAGGATCTGATCGGCAAAAAGATCGCCGTGCCGTTTGTGTCCACCGGCCACTACAGCCTGCTGGCGGCCCTGAAGTACTGGAAGATTGATCCGGCGAAAGTGACCATCCTCAATCTCGCCCCACCGGCCATTGCGGCAGCATGGAAGCGCGGCGACATCGACGCCACTTACGTCTGGGACCCGGCGCTCGGCGTGGCCAAGGAGACCGGCAAAGTGCTGATCACGTCGGGCGAGCTGGCGAAAGTCGGCGCGCCGACCTTTGATGCGTGGATCGTGCGCAAGGACTTCGCTGACAAACACCCGGAAATCGTCAAAGCCTTCGCCAAAACCACCCTCGACGCCTACGCCGCGTACCGCAAGGATCCAGCGGCCTGGCTGGCCGACGCCAGCAACGTCGACAAGCTGGTGAAGTTGTCCGGCGCCAAACCTGGCGACATCCCCGGCCTGTTGCAGGGCAACGTCTACCCGCTGGCGGCCGATCAGGTAACTGAACTGGGCGCGCCGACCACCGACGCCATCACCAAGACCGCCGCGTTCCTCAAGGAACAGGGCAAGGTCGACGCAGTGCTAGCTGATTACACCCCTTACGTGAGCGCGAAGTTCGTCACCCCGTAAACGAAAACGTCCACCCGATACCGCGCCGGCTTCGACGGCCCTGCCGCTCGCGCACATCTATTAACGCGGAGTCCACGCCATGGCTTTGTTACAGCTGGAGCGCATTAGCGCACAGTATCCCGGTGCGGCCGAACCGGTGCTGTCGGATATTTCCCTGACCCTCGGTCCGCAGCAGCTGCTGGTTGCCCTGGGCCCATCCGGCAGCGGCAAGACTTCGTTGTTGAACCTGATTGCCGGGTTCGTCGCCCCCAGCGCAGGCCGCATCACCCTTGATGGCGCACCGGTTAACGGGCCCAGCGCCGAGCGCGGCGTGGTGTTTCAGGATGACGCTTTGCTGCCCTGGCAGGACGTGTTGACCAATGTGGCATTCGGACTTGAGCTGGCGGGTGTGCCCCGGGACAAACGTGAGACGAAAGCGCGGGACATGCTGACGTTGGTCGATCTCGCCGGTTTCGAGAAGCGGCGTATCTGGGAATTGTCCGGCGGGCAGAAGCAACGGGTGGGCCTCGCCCGAGCGCTGGCGGCCGATCCGCGGGTGCTGCTGATGGACGAGCCTTTCGGCGCGCTGGACGCCTTTACCCGTGAACAGATGCAAGAGCTGCTGCTGCAGGTGTGGCAACGCAGCGCCAAGCCGGTCTTCCTGATCACCCACGACATTGAAGAAGCGGTGTTCCTGTCGACCGATCTGATTCTGCTTGCGCCGAACCCTGGTCAGATCGTCGAGCACCTGAAGCTCGACTTCGGTCAGCGTTACAGCGCAGGTGAATCGGCCAGAGCCATCAAGTCCGACCCTCGCTTCATCGAAACCCGCGAGCACGTGTTGGCTCGAGTCTTTTCCCAGCGGCAAAGCATTCGGGAGCAACGGGCATGAGTCTTTATCAGTCGCCAGAGCCCGCCCTCACTCGCGCGCCAGTGCAAACAGCACCGCGCCAGCCCTCTTCTTTCTATGTGAGCACGCGCGCCATCAGCGTGCTGACCCTCGCCGTTTTGCTGGGGAGCTGGTGGCTGGTCACAGCCCTTGAGTGGGTCGAACCGCTATTTCTTCCGCCGCCTGCCGCTGTGCTTGAAAAAGCCTGGCTGTTGATGACCAAGGGCTACATGGACTCCACGCTGTGGCAGCACTTGGGGGCGAGTTTGCAACGCATCGGACTGGCGCTGTTCTTCGCCGTGCTGACGGCCATTCCCATTGGTATTGCCATCGGTCATAACCGCATCGCGCGTGGGATTTTCGACCCGCTGATCGAGTTCTACCGCCCGGTGCCGCCGCTGGCCTACCTGCCGTTGATCGTGATCTGGTGCGGCATTGGCGAGTTCTCCAAGGTCCTGCTGATTTATCTGGCGATCTTCGCGCCCGTTGCGATTGCCACTGCGACAGGCGTGCGCACGGTCGACAAGACGAAACTGCGCGCGGCTCAATCCCTTGGCGCCAGCCGCTGGCAGCTCATCCGCCACGTCATCCTGCCCAGCGCCCTGCCCGACATTCTCACCGGCGTGCGTATCGGCCTCGGCGTGGGTTGGTCGACGCTGGTGGCGGCCGAGTTGATTGCCGCCACCAGTGGCCTGGGCTTCATGGTTCAGTCCGCTGCGCAGTTTCTGGTGACCGACGTGGTGGTGCTGGGAATTCTGGTCATCGCGCTGATCGCCTTCGCGCTGGAGATGGGCCTGCGCGCGCTGCAACGCAAGCTCGTGCCCTGGCACGGCCAGAACCATTGAATCCCGGACCTTACTGACTACGCCGACACCTCGGCGCCTAATACACGAGAACACCATGAGCATCGACATCCACCCGCTCAGCCCGGCATTGGGCGCACAGATCAGCGGCGTTGACCTCAGCCTCGACCTGACCGGTGAGCAACGCAACGTCATTGAACGGGCGCTGCTTGATCATCAGGTGCTGTTTTTCCGGGATCAGCCGATCACGCCGCAGCAACAGGCGCGATTCGCCGCCCATTTTGGTGACCTGCACATTCACCCGATATACCCCAACGTGCCGGAACAGCCTGAAGTGCTGATCCTCGATACGGCGGTCACCGACGTGCGCGACAACGCCATCTGGCACACCGATGTCACCTTTCTGCCGACCCCTGCGCTGGGTGCGGTGCTTAGCGCCAAGCAGGTGCCGGCTTACGGTGGGGATACGTTGTGGGCGAGCGGCATCGCTGCGTTCGAGGCGCTGTCCCGGCCGATGCAGATGTTGCTCGATGGCCTCACCGCGACCCATGACTTCACCCGGTCATTCCCGCTGGAGCGCTTTGGCAATACGGCTGAAGACCTCGCGCGTTGGGAGGAGACCCGCCGCAAAAACCCGCCGCTGTCGCACCCGGTGATTCGCACGCACCCGGTTAGCGGCCGCAAAGCGTTGTTCGTCAACGAGGGTTTCACCACGCGGATCAATGAGCTGGAAGCGGCCGAGAGTGAGGCCATTTTGAAATTGCTGTTCGCCCACGGCACGCGACCGGAGTTCACCCTGCGCTGGCGTTGGCAGGCGAACGATGTAGCCATGTGGGACAACCGCGTGACTCAGCATTACGCGGTCGACGATTACCGGCCGCAGCGCCGAGTGATGCACCGCGCGACGATTCTGGGTGATGCGCCGTTTTAACAGGACGCCAGCAAGCGCGCTGATGCTTTTAGTAGGACCGGCTTCAGCCGGGAAGAAGCCGGTAGGTGTGCCGTAGACTTGTCGCCGCTTTAGGGCGTGCATCACTTTGGTTACTTAGCACGGATAAATGCGCGAATAGCGTGCAAAAACGCTCACTAAACGGCCAAGTCCGAAAGCCGATTCGAACCTCAGCTCGGTGCCGACAGTGAAATGGCTCGGCATAAAAGGCCCTAAACCCGTCTCCTGCAGGACATTACGAATATTCCTACGGACATTTCCCAAAACTGGCACGCACGCTGCAGTAGGTTATACATCACCAGTTTTGGGGACCTTGGTACAGGCAGGCCGGGGATTCCCCTCTTTTATTCCTCCCGGAGACTGACCTCCAGTCTCCAGCGCCCGTCCTGGGTTGCACCGCGCCAGTCGCCGTGCAGAGGACGGGCCGCCAGCAAGTTCAGCAACAACCCCTTATCACTTCGTTGCACCCTCCAGCGCACATCTTTGCCGTTGAGCTTCAATTCGCCTTTCTGCGCCTGACCCTGGGCGTTGAACAGCAACGCCACCGCGCCATCGATGTGTTCACCATGAAGCTGCGGCTCGCGGTTGAACCACACGGCAACGCCGTTAGGCAGCACTTCAATGGTTTGCAGCTGGATGGGGTCCGGGGTCGTCACGCGGCCGATCATCAGCCCGACCATCACACCAACAATCGCCACCGAGCCCAGAAACTTGGGCCATAGCTTCGGCCTGGGGTCTTCTTCAGGGGTAGAATGCATCCCGTCCTTTCGTTCGGAGCCGTGCATGTTTCACGTGATCCTTTTTCAACCAGAAATTCCGCCGAATACCGGCAACATCATCAGGCTCTGCGCCAACAGCGGCTGCAGCCTGCATTTGATCGAGCCGCTGGGTTTCGAGCTGGATGACAAGCGCCTGCGTCGAGCCGGCCTTGATTACCACGAATACGCCACGCTGCATCGTCACGCCGACCTGCCGAGCTGCCTTGAAAGCATCGGCCACCCGCGGCTGTTTGCTTTTACCACAAAGGGCTCGCGGGTTTTTCACGATGCGCAATTCGAGGAGGGTGATGCCTTCCTCTTCGGCCCGGAAAGCCGGGGCCTGCCGCCGGAGGTGCTGGATCCGCTGTCGAGCGACCAACGCCTGCGCCTGCCCATGCGCGAAGGCTGCCGCAGCCTGAATCTCTCGAATACTGTCGCAGTGGCAGTGTATGAGGGCTGGCGGCAGTTGGGGTTCAAGTAGCCAACCCGCAGCACCGTCGAATGCCGCCCACAAAAAAGCGCCCATCACGGGCGCTTTTTTATTGCAGCGACAGCGCTTACTGAACGGTAGGCGTTGGCGTTTCGCCGCTTTCCTGCATGCGTTGCAGTTCTTGCGCGTACAGGGCGTCGAAGTTCACCGGGGCCAGCATCAGCGCAGGGAACGAACCACGGACAACCAGGCTGTCGATGGTTTCGCGAGCATACGGGAAGAGGATGTTCGGGCAGAACGCGCCCAAGGTGTGGCTCATCGAGCTGGCATCCAGGCCCTTGATCAGGAAGATACCGGCTTGCTGGACTTCAGCGATGAAGGCGATTTCTTCGCCGTTCTTCACTTCGACCGACAGGGTCAGCACGACTTCGTAAAAGTCATTTTCCAGCTGCTTCTGGCGGGTGTTCAGGTCCAGGCTGACGCTCGGGGTCCATTCCTGACGGAAGATCGCCGGGCTTTTTGGCGCTTCGAACGACAGGTCGCGAACATAGATGCGTTGCAGGGAAAACTGCGGTGCTTCTTCTTCGTTGGAAATGGCGCCGTTATTCGGTTGATCAGTCATCTCAAATCCTTGCATTGAGGTCTTGTAGGCTTCCGGGCTGTGCAACAAACCATTGGTTCCACATCCCGGCTCGAATTCAGGCGCTCAGCAGCTTATCCAGCTTGCCGGCGCGTTCCAGGGCGAACAGGTC
Source organism: Pseudomonas graminis (assembly GCF_013201545.1). Classification (NCBI taxonomy): domain Bacteria; kingdom Pseudomonadati; phylum Pseudomonadota; class Gammaproteobacteria; order Pseudomonadales; family Pseudomonadaceae; genus Pseudomonas; species Pseudomonas graminis. The sequence goes on along the minus strand of NZ_CP053746.1, from coordinate 1,961,699 downwards.
ATCGCAACCGCCAACATGGACCGAGCCGATCCAGATCTGCGGAACCGAGGTACGCCCGGATTTTTTGGTCATTTCAGCGCGAATCTGTGGCTTGCCGTCGACCTTGATCTCTTGGAAGCCGACGCCCTTGCCCGCCAGCAGCGACTTGGCGCGGGAGCAATAAGGGCAGTAATCGCTGGAGTAGACGACGACGTCGGTCATGTCACTTCACCAACGGCAGGTTGTCACCGCGCCACGACGAAATACCACCGGACAGCTTGGCGGCATTGAAGCCCACCTTTAGCAGTTCGCGGGCGGTATGGCCGGCGTGCTGGCCAGCGGCGTCGACGATGATCAGGGTTTTAGGCTTGAATTTCTCGAGCTCCGCCGTGCGGGTCAGGATTTTGTCCTGGGGGAAATTCACGGCGCCGACGATGTGGCCGGCGGTGAAGTCTTTTTTGGCGCGGACATCGATGACAACGGCTTCATCGCGGTTAACCAAAGCGGTCAATTCGCCAGTGCTCAGGCTGCGGCCGCCTTTGCTAAGCTCGGTTGCGATCAGCAGGCCCAGCAGGATGACGAAAGCACCCGTCAGCAAATAGTGATTCGTGGCAAATTCAATCAGGTGAGCAACCATCATCGGGTTCCAGGGCGTTAAAATGTCGGCCAGTATACACAGCCCCCAAGGTGGGCCAAAGCCCGTACGGCAGTGACGTCGTTTAGCTTGTTGCTGATTTGAACTTGTCCCTAAACTGTCGATCTTTTTTCTACTTCACCTATTAGCCAAGAGTGGGATTCATGACTACCACGCCTAAACCTCTGGTTCTGATCATCCTTGACGGCTTCGGTCACAGCGACAGCCACCACGGCAATGCGGTCTACGCAGCGAAGATGCCGGTCTTCGATCGCTTGTACCAGACCATGCCAAACGGCTTGATCTCCGGGTCCGGCATGGATGTCGGTCTGCCTGACGGGCAGATGGGCAATTCCGAAGTCGGCCACATGAACCTGGGCGCCGGCCGCGTGGTGTATCAGGATTTCACCCGCGTGACCAAAGCGATCCGCGACGGTGAGTTCTTCGAGAACCCGGCTATCTGTACAGCGGTCGACAAGGCCGTAGGCGCTGGCAAGGCCGTGCACATCCTTGGCCTGCTGTCCGACGGCGGCGTTCACAGCCATGAAGATCACCTGGTGGCGATGGTCGAGCTGGCCGCCAAGCGTGGCGCCGACAAGATTTACCTGCACGCCTTCCTCGATGGCCGCGACACGCCACCGCGCAGTGCCCATCAATACCTGCAGACCATGGAAACGGCCTACGCGCGCGTGGGCAAAGGGCGCACCGCCACGATCATCGGCCGTTACTTCGCCATGGACCGCGACAATCGCTGGGACCGTGTCGAATCCGCCTACAACCTGATCGTTGACGGCACCTCGGAATTCCACGCCGACAACGCCAAGGCCGCGCTGGACGCCGCTTATGAGCGCGGCGAGAACGACGAATTCGTCAAAGCCACCAGCATCGGCGCGCCGGTGACAGTCGAAGACGGCGACGCGGTGGTGTTCATGAACTTCCGTTCCGACCGTGCCCGCGAACTGACTCGCGTGTTCGTCGAAGACGATTTCGCGGACTTTGCCCGTCGGCGTCAGGCCAGACTGGCCGGTTTCGTCACGCTGACCAAGTACGCAGCCACCATCGACGCGCCGGCGGCGTTCGAAAAAGCCGGCCTGCACAACGTGCTGGGTGAATACCTCTCGAACAACGGCAAGACGCAGCTGCGCATCGCCGAAACCGAAAAGTACGCCCACGTGACGTTCTTCTTCTCCGGCGGCCGTGAAGAACCCTTCCCCGGCGAAGAGCGCATCCTGATCCCTTCACCAAAAGTGGCCACTTACGACCTGCAGCCGGAAATGAGCGCGCCGGAAGTCACCGACCGAATCGTCGACGCCATCGAGCATCAGCGTTACGACGTGATCGTCGTCAACTACGCCAACGGCGACATGGTCGGCCACAGCGGGATCATGGAAGCAGCGGTCAAGGCCGTTGAGTGCCTGGACGTCTGCGTTGGCCGCATCACCCAGGCGCTGGAAAAAGTCGGCGGCGAAGCGCTGATCACGGCCGACCACGGTAACGTCGAACAGATGACCAACGAGGAGACCCACCAGCCCCACACCGCCCACACCACAGAGCCGGTGCCTTTCGTTTATGTAGGCAAGCGTGACCTGAAGGTGCGTGAAGGCGGTGTATTGGCAGACGTGGCGCCGACCATGCTGATGCTGCTTGGCATGGAAATCCCGCAAGAAATGACCGGCACGCCGATTCTGGTCGCCAAGTAAGCCCCACGAACCGGTCCGCCAGTCGCTGACGGGCCGGTTTTGTATGAAATGTCTGACGGCCACGTCGTCCGAGCGTTTTTTTTGAAGCCACCGCCGGGCATACTAGGCCGGTCTTTACTCCTGGTGTCGCCCAACCTCATGCTTCGCGCCCTGATCACCCTCGCCTTGATTTGTCTGCTCAATCCGGCCTTCGCCGACGATGATCGCGCACAGACGCAGAAACAGCTGGATGCCACGCGTCAGGACATCACCGAACTGAAAAAAGCGCTAAGCCAGTTGCAGGAAGAAAAATCCGGCGTCCAGAAAGACCTGCGCTCTACTGAAACTCAAATGGGCAAGCTGGAAAAGCAGGTGGAGGCCCTGCAAAAAGAACTAAAAAAGACTGAAAGCGAGCTGCAACGGCTCGACCAGGAGAAAAAAAAACTCCAGAGCGCACGGGTTGAACAGCAACGACTGATCGCAATTCAAGCCCGCGCTGCCTACCAGAGCGGCCGCCAGGAATACCTCAAACTGCTGCTCAATCAGCAGAACCCCGAAAAATTCGCCCGCACCCTCACCTATTACGATTACCTGAGCCAGGCCCGCCTGGAGCAGTTGCGCAACTTCAATGAAACCTTGCACCAGCTGGCCGGCGTCGAGAAAGACATCGACCTGCAGCAAGCGCAGCTCCTCGTGCAGAAGAGTTCGCTGGATGACCAGAAAGCCCAGCTCGATACCGTTCGCCAGGAACGTCAGGTAGCACTGGCCAAGCTGAATCAGGATTACAAGGTTCGCGACCAGAAGCTTCAGTCGCGGCAGCAGGATCAGGCCGACCTGACCAAGGTTCTCAAGACCATCGAAGAAACCCTCGCCCGCCAGGCTCGCGAAGCCGAAGAGGCTCGCCAGAAGGCATTGCTCGCGCAGCAGGAAGCCGAAAAACGTCAGCGCGAGCAAGAAGCGCTGGCGAAGAACCGGGCCAAAGACGATGCGAAGGACGACAGCGATGTGGCCCCGCGTCGTCCGATCAAAGCGCCCGGCGCGATAGTTTCCAGTGCCGGTCAGTCGTACGGCGGCGCTTTTGAGCAAGCAAGGGGAAAACTTCCTTGGCCCGTCGATGGTCGATTGTTGGCGCGATTCGGTGAAAGCCGTGGCGATGACGAGCGCACCAAGTGGGATGGCGTGATGATCAGTGCAGCTGCAGGCAGCCAGGTCCGGGCGGTGCACGGTGGTCGGGTGGTCTTCGCCGACTGGTTGCGCGGCGCCGGGCTTCTGGTCATTCTCGACCACGGCAATGGTTATTTGAGTTTGTACGGTCACAACCAGAGCCTGTTGAAAGAGGCCGGGGACGTCGTAAAAGCCGGAGACGCGATCTCTACTGTTGGTAACAGCGGTGGCGGTCAGGACACTCCGGCGTTGTATTTCGCTATTCGTCAGCAGGGTCGCCCTAGTGATCCGGCCCAATGGTGTCGCACTCAAGGATAAGTCGACACCTCACTCAGGAGTTCGTAAGACATGCTGTTTTCGTCCCGCCTCACCTCGCTGGCCCTGACTATCGCCGTGGTTATCGGCGCTCCTCTGGCCCAGGCTGCCGGCGCCGCCCCTGCTGCTGCGCCTGCCGCCACTGCGCCCGCCAACGCCGCGAACATCAAGGCGCCGCTGCCGCTCGACGAGCTGCGCACCTTCGCCGAGGTCATGGACCGGATCAAAGCCGCGTATGTCGAGCCCGTGGATGACAAGACCCTGCTGGAAAACGCTATCAAAGGCATGCTCAGCAACCTTGATCCGCACTCCGCTTACCTGGGCCCGGAAGATTTCCAGGAGCTGCAGGAAAGCACCAGTGGCGAGTTCGGCGGGCTGGGTATCGAAGTGGGCGTCGAAGACGGCTTTGTAAAAGTCGTCTCCCCCATCGATGACACCCCTGCGTCCAAAGCTGGCATCGAAGCGGGTGACCTGATCGTCAAAATCAACGGCACGCCGACCCAGGGCCAGACGATGCAGGAAGCCGTGGACAAAATGCGCGGCAAGATCGGCGAGAAAATCACCCTGACGCTGGTGCGTGACGGCGGCACTCCATTCGATGTGACGTTGGCCCGCGCAACCATTCAGGTCAAAAGCGTGAAGGCGCAGATGCTGGAGCCGGGTTACGGTTACATCCGCATCACCCAGTTCCAGGTCAAGACCGGTGAGGAAGTCGGCAAGGCACTGGCCAAGCTCCGTAAGGACAACGGCAAGAAGATGAGCGGCCTGATCCTAGACCTGCGCAACAACCCGGGCGGTGTGTTGCAGTCGGCGGTCGAGGTGGCTGACCACTTCCTGACCAAGGGCCTGATCGTTTACACCAAAGGCCGCATTGCCAACTCGGAACTGCGCTTCTCGGCAGACCCGGCTGACGCCAGCGAAGGCGTGCCTCTGGTAGTGCTGATCAACGGCGGCAGCGCCTCGGCGTCGGAAATCGTTGCCGGCGCCTTGCAAGACCAGAAGCGCGGCATCCTGATGGGCACCGATACGTTCGGCAAAGGCTCGGTGCAGACTGTTCTGCCGCTGGCCAACGACCGCGCACTGAAGATCACCACGGCCCTGTACTACACGCCGAACGGCCGCTCGATTCAGGCCCAGGGCATCAATCCGGACATCGAAGTGAAACGCGCCAAGCTCACGGCCGAAGCCGATGGCGACAACTACAAAGAGGCCGATCTGCTCGGTCACTTGGGCAATGGCAACGGCGGCGCGGACAAACCGACCACCAAGGCCAAGGCTGGCAAGGCGCGTCCGCAGGACGATGACTACCAGATGAACCAGGCCCTCAGCTTGCTCAAGGGTTTGAGCGTCACGCGCGGCAATTGAGATGCGCGTCTGGCTAACCGGCCTGGTCTGCGCCCTTGCCGTCACCACGGGGGCTGCACGTGCAGCGCCCGTTGAATCCTCAGCGACCGCAGGCAAAGCGCCGAAGGTCGCTTATCTCAGCCTGATCATCGACGATCTCGGACAAAACCCTGAACGGGACAGCCGCGCGCTGGCCCTGCCCGGCCCCGTGACGCTGGCGATCATGCCTGACACGCCCCACGCAACGGACTTTGCCCGTCAGGCGCACAAGGCTGGCAAGACGGTCATGCTGCACATGCCCATGGACCCAGCGACCGGGCCGTACGCCTGGCATCCGGAACTGCCGCTGCCCGAACTCGAATCGCGTCTGAACGCCGCGCTGCTGAAAGTCCCCTACGCCGCTGGCATCAACAACCACATGGGCAGCCGCATGACGGCCGAGCCGGTGGCCATGAGCTGGTTGGTAGGCGAGTTGCAGCGCCGTCATTTGTTTCTGGTCGACAGCCGCACCAGCGCCAAAACCGTTGCGGCGGCTGAAGCGCAGAAGATTGGGCTGGCCAGTGTGTCCCGCGATGTTTTTCTCGACGACGAGCGCACCGCCGAGGCCATCAGCGGCCAGCTTCAGACAGCGATCAAGCTCGCTCACAAGCAAGGCTCGGCCGTGATGATCGGCCATCCCTATCCGGTGACGCTCGATGTGCTTGAGCGCGAGCTGCCCAAGCTTAAATCCCAAGGTATAGAGCTGATCGAGATCCGCCACATGGTCACTGAGCGCGGAAATGAGGCGATGGCCGGCCACGGAAAGAACGGGCGTTATCGCTAGGCCGGCACTGCTTCGCTAGAGATATTTGGCGAAAATCGAATCGACCACGCCTTCTTTGCGCAGATGATCGAGCGCGCGCTGCAGCCGTTGGACCACGGCGTCCGGGGTGTCTTTGTTCAATGCCAGAAACAGTTCGGCGCTGTTGAAACGCAGCACGGTTTTCAACCCTGTGATGCCCTCCTGCCGCGCCAGATAGCGCCCCGCCGGATCGCCAGTGGCCCACAGATCGAGCTGGCCGTCGACCAGCTTCCTGGCGTTGTCTTTATCGCTGAGCACCGTGATCGGGTTCATACCCTGACGCGCCAGCTCCACGGCAATAGCGTCGCCCTTGTAGGCACCGATTCGGTAAGACCGTGCAGCCTCAAGGGTGCTCAGCTGGATCGGGCTGTCAGCGCGCGCCAGCAGAATCCAGTCGTCCGGGCCGATTGGTCCGACCCACTTGAAGCGTTTTTCGCGCTCGGGCAACCGCGCAGTCACGAACACGCCGTAACCGGGATTTTCCAGCGCCAGTTTGTAGATGCGATCCCAAGGAAAGCGCAAGGTCATGTTGTAGCCGACACCGGCGCGCTTGAAAGTCTCGCGCACTACCTCGACGGCGATGCCCTTGATGTTGGCTTCCTGGGCGAAATTCTTGCCGTCGGTAGCCATGTTGTAAGGCGGGAAGTTTTCGGTCAGCAGGACCATTGAATAGGCCGGCGTATCGTCGGCCCGGGCCGCTCCTGACAGCATTATCGCGACGCTGATCAGTGCAAGAAAAACACCTTTGAACATATCCCTGGCCCCTGATCCTGACGACGGCAAGAGAGTGCCGCTAACGATCAGCAAAGTCCAGTTCGACGACCGGCACGCTCGTCTTCAGAGCAGGTTCGCCACGACGCGCCAGACCACTTCGGCGCAATGCGAGCACCGCCCTGCGGAGTGAGCCGGCTCATGGAGACTCAGCCCTCAAGCATCAAGGACTGAGCGGCCCCAGGCTCAGCGAACCACGATCCCTTGCGCCGCCATGTACGCCTTGGCCTCAGGCACGGTGTATTCGCCAAAGTGGAAAATACTCGCCGCCAGCACGGCGCTGGCGTGACCTTCCAGCACGCCGGCCGCCAGGTGCTCAAGATTGCCGACGCCGCCCGAAGCAATGACCGGGATGCCCAGCGCATCACTGATGGCACGGGTCACGCCGAGATCGAAGCCGTTTTTCATCCCGTCCTGATCCATGCTGGTGAGCAGGATCTCGCCGGCGCCAAGGTCTTCCATCTTTTTGGCCCACATCACTGCGTCCAGGCCGGTTGGCTTGCGACCGCCGTGGGTGAAGATTTCCCAGCGTGGCGCTTCGCCGGGCAGCGAAACCCGTTTGGCATCAATGGCCACGACGATGCACTGCGAACCGAAACGGGCAGCGGCTTCACCAACGAACTCGGGGTTGAACACCGCAGCGGTGTTGATCGACACCTTGTCGGCACCGGCGTTGAGCAAATTGCGAATGTCCTGCACCGTGCGCACGCCGCCGCCAACGGTTAACGGGATGAACACCTGACTGGCCATGCGCTCGACCGTATGCAGCGTGGTGTCGCGGCCATCGACGCTGGCGGTGATGTCGAGGAAGGTAATCTCGTCGGCACCCTGCTCGTCATAACGACGGGCGATCTCGACCGGATCACCGGCGTCGCGGATGTTCTCGAACTTCACGCCCTTGACCACACGGCCGTTGTCGACGTCGAGGCAAGGGATGATGCGTTTGGCGAGGGCCATGGGCCGGTTCTCCGAAAACGGTTGGGAATCTGCCCAACATCACAACATTCTGATTTGAAGCACCTCCCTGTAGGAGTGAGCTTGCTCGCGATGCGCCTGGTCAGTCAGCAAACATACGTCTGACACACTGCTATCGCGAGCAAGCTCACTCCTACACGGGGGCGTGCCAGTCAGCCTTTGTACGAATCACAAAACGCCTGTGCTTCAGCCACATCCAGTGTGCCTTCATAGATCGCACGGCCGGTGATTGCGCCGATGATGCCCGGTGCCTTGGCGTCGAGCAGCGCTTTGATGTCGCCCAGGTTATGAATGCCGCCCGACGCGATCACCGGAATGCGGGTGGCAGCGGCCAGCGCGGCGGTGAACGGGACGTTGCAGCCCTGCATCATGCCGTCTTTGGCGATGTCGGTATAAACGATGGCCGAGACGCCGTCGGCCTCAAAGCGCTTGGCCAGGTCGATCACCTGCACGGTGCTGACCTCAGCCCAGCCGTCGGTGGCGACGAAGCCATCTTTGGCATCCAGGCCTACAATCACTTTGCCAGGGAACGCGCGGCAGGCTTCGGCGACGAAGTCAGGGTCCTTGACCGCTTTGGTGCCGATGATCACGTAACTCACGCCGGCTTTGACGTAGTGCTCAATGGTTTCCAGCGAGCGGATCCCGCCGCCGATCTGGATCGGCAGATTCGGGTAACGACGCGCAATCGCCGTCACGACCTCGCCATTGACCGGCTGGCCTTCGAACGCACCGTTCAGGTCAACCAGATGCAAGCGACGGCAGCCGCCCTCGACCCATTTGGCAGCCATGCTCACCGGATCATCGGAGAACACCGTGGAATCTTCCATCCGACCTTGGCGCAGTCGTACACATGCGCCGTCTTTAAGGTCGATCGCGGGAATAATGAGCATTCTTTTTCCTTCGTCAAAAGAGCTGCGCGCCGCGAGCTGTAAGCTGCAAGTCTGCGCATCTAACCATTCTTGCAGCTTGAAACTTGCCGCCTCTAGCTGCTCTTCTCCAACGCCCACAGGTCGCTTTCGATGCTTTCGAAACGCTCCTTGAGGTGCGTCTGAACATCGAAGATCGCCCGGTTGTAGTAATGCGGCGCGATCTCGCGGGTGAACACTTCCAGGATTTCAGCCGCTTCGAACGAACCCAGGTCCAGCTCGAAACGGTCTTCCATGAACCGCTTGATCCTGTGGCACGCCTCACTCTCCTGCTCGGGAGTGAGGGTCAGAATCGGCGGTTTGGTCTTCTTGCTCATTACCAGCGGCCGTTCCACGCCGCGAAGTTCTGCAGCAACTGCAGGCCATGGGTGTGGCTCTTCTCGGGGTGGAACTGCACGGCGAAGCGCGAGCCATCGGCCAATGCGGCGGCGAAATCATGGCCGTAATGGCCACGGCCGACGATCTGCTGCGGGTTGGGCGATTCGATGTAATAGCTGTGCACGAAGTAGAACCGCGCCATGTCCGGAATGTTGGCCCAGAGCGGGTGATCCACGGCCTGCGCCACTTCGTTCCAGCCCATGTGCGGGACTTTCAGATGCTGGCCGTCTTCGTGGAGATCCTTGCCGAAGAAGCGCACCTGACCGGGGAAAGTGCCGATGCAATCAACACCGCCGCTCTCTTCGCTGCGCTGCATCAGCGCCTGCATGCCCACGCAGATCCCGAGAAACGGACGGTCCTGACTGACTTCACGCACCAGGGCATCGAAGCCCAGCCGACGAATTTCCGCCATGCAGTCACGGATCGCGCCGACACCGGGAAACACGACGCGGTCAGCTTCACGGATGACGTCGGCATCGCTGGTAATCAGCACGCGACCGGCGCCGACGTGCTCCAGCGCCTTGGCCACCGAGTGCAGATTGCCCATGCCATAGTCGATAACGGCAACGGTCTGCATTACAGCACGCCTTTGGTCGAAGGCATCTGGCCGGCCATGCGGTCGTCCAGTTCTACCGCCATGCGCAGTGCACGGCCGAACGCCTTGAAGACGGTTTCAATCTGGTGGTGAGTGTTGTGGCCGCGGAGGTTGTCGATGTGCAGCGTGACGTTGGCGTGGTTGACGAACCCCTGGAAGAATTCCTGGAACAGGTCCACATCAAAGCCGCCGACGGTGGCGCGGGTGTACGGCACATGCATTTGCAGGCCAGGCCGACCGGAGAAGTCGATGACCACGCGCGACAGCGCTTCATCCAGCGGGACGTAGGCGTGGCCGTAGCGACGGATGCCTTTTTTGTCGCCGATGGCTTTGCTGAACGCCTGACCCAGCGTGATGCCGACATCTTCCACGGTGTGGTGATCGTCGATGTGCAGGTCGCCTTTGCATTCGATGTCCAGATCGATCAGCCCGTGACGGGCGATCTGGTCGAGCATGTGTTCAAGAAAAGGAACGCCGATGTCGAATCGGGACTTTCCTGTGCCATCCAGGTTGATCGAGGCTTTGATCTGGGTTTCCAGAGTGTCGCGCTCGACGAACACCATACGTTCGGCCATCACCAGCTCCGCAAAATCATTGGGCGAAAAGGCGGCCATTATAGGCGTGTGGCGGGGAAACAGAAACATGAAGCGAGCAATGCCGGACCGGGGGGAATGCGGGCTGCATGGGATAGACATGTGTGTACAAGCGAATATGTACAGCCAAAAAAATGTGGGAGCGGGCTTGCTCGCGAATAGGCCCTCACATTCGACATCTCTGCCGACCGTTGGACCGCCTTCGCGAGCAAGCTCACCCCCACAGGTTCAGGTCAGCCTGAAACATCTCAGGCTGGCCAGATCAGCTTTTAGTGAAACAGCACCGCAGTCTTCTGCAGAGTGATCCACACGCCCCATGCCAGTGGAATGCCCACTGCCAGCCAAGCCAGAATCGCCAGTGGCTTGGTGCTCGGGTCCGCTTTCCATTCCAGCGAAGTGCTGTGATCGGCGCCGGCATCGTGACCGATGGCTTGCTCAGCCTTCAATTGCTCGTCGGTCATGAAGTACTTGTCGGCCACCGGGCGCACCAGCAGGTTGCAGATGAAGCCCAGCACCAGCAGACCCGCGAGGATGTACAAGGTGATGTCGTAAGCATCGGCACGAGCAACGCCGTGGCTCAGCTGGTACTCACGCAGGTAGTTCACCAATACCGGGCCAAGCACACCAGCGGCAGCCCATGCAGTCAGCAGACGACCGTGAATCGCGCCGACCATTTGCGTACCGAAGAGGTCAGCCAGGTAAGCCGGAACGGTGGCGAAACCGCCGCCGTACATCGACAGCACGACGCAGAACGCCGCCACGAACAGCGCAACGCTGCCCAAGTGACCCAGGGTCGGTACCGACGCGTAGAGCAGGAAGCCCAGTGCGAAGAACACGAAGTAGGTGGCTTTACGGCCGATGTAGTCCGAGAACGAGGCCCAGAAGAAACGGCCGCCGATGTTGAACAGGCTCAGCAGACCGGTGAAGCCGGCCGCAATGGCCGCGATGGCCGCCAGTTGCGAAGCATCCAGCTGCCCGAACGGCTGGTCGGTGCCCAGCAGCTTGCCGCCGAACACTTCCTGCAGCAGGGGCGAAGCCATGCCGAGGATGCCGATGCCTGCCGAAACGTTCAGGCACAGCACCAGCCAGACCAGACGGAACTGAGGCGTCTTCCATGCAACGCTGACGTGCACGTGGCGGTTGGTGATCATCGCGCTGTTGGCTTTCTTCGCCGGAGCGGTCCAGCCTTCAGGTTTCCAGCCGGTGGGCGGAACGCGGTACGACAGTGCGCCGCCGATCATGAAGATGAAGTAAATCACCGCCATCACCGCAAAGCTCTGCCATACGCCGACGCTGTCAGGCGTGGCGAAGTGGCTCATCAGTGCGGTAGCCAGCGGAGCACCCACCATCGCGCCACCGCCGAAACCCATGATCGCCATACCGGTCGCCATGCCGCGCTTGTCCGGGAACCACTTGATCAGCGTCGAGACCGGCGAGATATAACCCAGGCCAAGACCGATACCGCCGATCACGCCCGAGCCGATCCACATCAGCCAGATCTGGTGCGTGTATACGCCCAGCGCCGAGATCAGCAGACCGCCACACCAGCACAGTGCCGATACAACACCGGCCTTGCGCGGGCCCGCGTGTTCCAGCCAGCCGCCCCAGATCGCTGCGGAGCAACCCAGGAAAATGAAGAACAGGGTGTAGATCCAGCCGAGCATGGAGATCGGCCAGTCACAACTGGACGAAATGACTTGCTCGAAGAAACCCATGTCAGCCGGGCAGGCGACAGCAGTCTTGATGCCGATTGCCTTGGACAACGGCAGCCAGAACACCGAGAAGCCGTAGGCCATGCCGATACACAGGTGGATTGCCAATGCAGCTGGCGGAACCAGCCAACGGTTGAAACCGCGTTTGGCGATAATGCGCTCTTTGGACAAGAACGCAGGCTGAGCGGCCGTACCGCCCAGAGCAGTGCTCGTAGTCATTTATTGTTGCCCCCAATTTTTAGTTATATCCCGCAAGAACAGCGACATCGCTCTGCCACCACTCTTCAAGCACGCAGGCCTCGGTGGTTTATCGGCAGACCGTCTCTTTACGTGACAATTCGACGCAGCAAAGCTGGCGAACGGCGCGAGATTACCATTTGCGACAGAAAAGAAAGCATTCTGCTACTACCTTTTTCGTGCCGTTTGTCATTGTGCAAGGCGCTGACATTTCGATCGGAGGTGTCTGTGGCGATCCAAAACCCGATGCCTGCGTGAGGACGCTATACTCGCGGGCTAAATTTTGAACGACTCGACACAAGGACTCGCCCATGAAAGCGTTCGGCAAAATCCTGGGGCTCACCCTTCTCGGGCTGTTGCTGATCATCGTGGCTCTCGGCTTTGCCTTGACCCACTTTTTTGATCCCAACGACTACAAAGACGAGATTCGAAAACTGGTTCGCGATCGCGCCCACGTCGAGCTCACGCTCAATGGCGATATCGGCTGGAGCCTGTTTCCGTGGCTGGGCCTGGAGCTGCACGATGCCAGCGTTGCCACCTTGAGCGAGCCGTCCAAACCCTTCGCCGACCTGCAGATGCTCGGGTTGTCCGTGCGCGTTCTGCCGCTGCTGCGCAAGGAAGTGCAGATGAGCGATGTACGTGTCGAGGGCCTGAACCTGACGCTGACCCGCGACGAAAACGGCCATGGCAACTGGGAAGACATCGGCAAAGTCCCCGCCACTGCGGCTAATCCAGCCCAGCCGCCCGCCACGCCGGATGCGCCGGCCAATACAGCGTCGGCTAAACCCGACAAGCAGTGGCAGCCGCTCAAGCTGGACATTGACAGCCTGACCGTGAACAACGCGCGGATCGATTTCAACGATATTCCCAAGGCCCGGCAGTTCACCGCCGAGAGCATTCAGCTGAGCACCGGCCCGATCCACAACGCGACCGACATCCCGCTGAAACTGACCGCGTTCCTCAGCACCAACCAACCTGTCGTGCGCACCAAAACCGAACTGACCGGCAAGCTGCGCTTTGATCGCGCGCTCAAGCGTTATCAGCTTGATGACATGCGGTTCTCCGGGGAAGCGGCGGGCGATCCGCTGCAGGGCAAGACGCTGACGTTCTCGGCCCAGGGACAATTGCTGGCAGACATGTCCGCTAACGTCGCGGAATGGACCAATCTGAAGCTGTCCGCGAATCAACTGCGGGCTCTCGGCGAGTTGCATGTGCGTGATCTGGACAAGACGCCGCAGCTTACAGGCGGTATCTCGATTGCCCAGCTCAATCTGCGCGACTTCCTCGACGGCGTCGGTCAACCTGCGCCACCCCTTGGCGACGGCAGCCTGAACAAACTGGAATTGGTCACCCGCATCGCGGCAACACCCACTAGCGTTTCGCTGGATGACCTCAGGGTGAAACTCGACGACAGCACCATCACCGGTCATGTCGCCGTGGAAGACTTCGCTAAACAATCCCTGCGCCTGCAACTCAAGGCCGATGCGTTCGACGCCGACCGATATCGCAAGCCCGAAGGCGAGCAGGCGAAGAGCGCCGGGGCCGCGCGCAGAGCCGAAGTTCAGGGCGCGGAAGCCGAAGCCATGGTGGCGTCGGGCACCTCGCCTCTGCCGAATCAGCCGACTCAAGGCGCCTGGAGCGACGCGAAACTGCTGCCCCTCGAGCGCCTGCGCAAACTGGACGTCGACGCCGACCTGAGCTTCGGCAAGCTGACCCTGGAGAAACTGCCGATCCAGAACGCGGCGCTGAAAACCTCGGCGCTTGATGGCGTGATCACGGTCAGCAGCCTGCGCGGCGATCTGTACAACGGTAATTTCGAGGTCAAGGGCGACTTGGATGCGCGCCCTGAAGTGCCATTGGCACGTGTTCAGACGCGCGTTGCCAAGGTGCCGGTGGAACATTTCATTCAGAGCCAGGGCACCACGCCGCCGTTGCGCGGTTTGCTTAACCTCACCAGCGATGTGACCGCCAAAGGCAACAGCGAGAAGGCGCTGGTCGAGAGCCTCAACGGTACTGCGAGTTTTGCGCTGAACGATGGCGTGCTGGTCAATGCCAACCTTGAGCAGCAGCTCTGCCGCGGCATCTCGACGCTCAATCGCAAGAGCTTGAGCGGCGAACCGCGCGGCAAGGACACGCCGTTCCAGCAGTTGAATGGCAATCTGGTGTTCCGCAACGGCGTGGCCAGCAACCCGGACTTGAAAGTCCGCACCCCGGGCCTGACGGTCAACGGCGATGGCGACATCGACCTGCGCGTCATGGGCATGAACTACCGCGTCGGCGTGATCATCGAAGGCGACAAGAGCGACATGCCGGACCCCGCCTGCGAAGTGAATCCGCGCTTTGTCGGCATCGAATGGCCGGTGCTCTGCCGCGGCCCGCTGGAAATGGGCGCCAAGGCCTGCCGTCTGGATAACGACGGCCTGGGCAAGGTCGCTGCCAAGCTGGCAGGCGACCGGATCGGCGACAAGATCGATGAAAAGCTGGGGGACAAGGTGAGTCCCGAGCTCAAAGACGCGATCAAGGGATTGTTCAAGCGTTAACCCTGGTTAACAGCCGCAGGGAACAGTTGTAGGAGCAGGCTTGCCCGCGAATGCGTCAGATCAGAAACCCCGTGTCGCTGATCCAACGCATTTGCAGGCAAGCCCCCTTGAAATGAGCGATGCAACTCCACTTTCTTGATCACCGGAACCCTTGATGCAACCCGAGCAGTTCTCCTCCGCCGTTCTCGACTGGTACGACCGCCACGGCCGTCACGATCTTCCCTGGCAACACGACATCACCCCCTACCGTGTGTGGGTGTCGGAAATCATGCTGCAGCAAACCCAGGTCAGCACGGTGCTTGGCTATTTCGATAAATTCATGGACTCGCTGCCCACCGTGCAGGCGTTGGCCGAAGCGCCGGAAGATGAGGTCCTGCATCTGTGGACCGGGCTGGGTTATTACACCCGCGCGCGCAACCTGCAGAAAGCCGCGAAAATCGTGGTGGCCGAGCACGGCGGTGAATTCCCCCGCGACGTGGAAAAGCTCGTCGAGCTGCCCGGTATCGGCCTCTCCACGGCGGGCGCGATTGCCAGCATCAGCATGGGCCTGCGCGCGCCGATCCTCGACGGCAACGTCAAGCGCGTGCTCGCCCGCTTCACCGCCCAGGAAGGCTATCCGGGTGAGCCCAAGGTGGCGAAGCAGATGTGGGCCACGGCAGAGCGCTACACGCCGCACAGCCGGGTCAATCACTACACCCAGGCGATGATGGATCTGGGCGCCACACTTTGCACCCGGACCAAACCCAGCTGCCTGCTCTGCCCCCTGGAACGTGGGTGCGAAGCGCACATGCTCGGTCAAGAGACCCGCTATCCAATACCGAAACCGCGCAAGGTCGTGCCGCAAAAACGTACCTTGATGCCCATCTTCGCCAACCACGAAGGCGCGATTCTGCTGTATCGCCGCCCTTCGACCGGGCTTTGGGGCGGGCTGTGGAGCTTGCCGGAACTGGACGACTTCAACGACATGCAGCATCTGGCCAACCAGCACGCCCTTGAATTGGGCGAGCATCAAGCCCTGCCGGGCCTGATCCACACGTTCAGCCACTTTCAGCTGACCATCGAGCCCTGGCTGGTCCGGGTCCGCGCGTCCACCCATCACGTGGCCGAGGACGACTGGCTCTGGTATAACCTCGCCACCCCGCCGCGCCTGGGCCTTGCCGCCCCGGTGAAGAAACTGCTGAAAAACGCAGCCGACGTACTGAATGCAGGAGAGTCCTCATGACCCGCACCGTGATGTGCCGCAAATACAAAGAAGAATTGCCTGGCCTGGACCGTCCGCCGTATCCGGGCGCCAAAGGTGAAGACATCTACAACAACGTCTCGCTGAAAGCCTGGGGCGACTGGCAGAAACACCAGACGCTGCTGATCAACGAGCGCCGCCTGAACATGATGAATGCCGAAGATCGCAAATTCCTGCAGACCGAGATGGACAAATACCTGTCCGGCGAGGAATACGCCAAGGCCGACGGCTACGTTCCCCCTGCCGAATAACCCATCGGAGACAGTGTCGTCGTAAGCGGAGGAAATAATTCAGATTTTTTTCGACACCATGCTTGACGACCTCCTGAAAAACACGTTTAATGCGCCCCGTTGCCCAGATAGCTCAGTCGGTAGAGCAGGGGATTGAAAATCCCCGTGTCGGCGGTTCGATTCCGTCTCTGGGCACCACCTTTCGTTTTCAGGTGATGCCAAGCACAGCTGAAAGCACACAAGAAGCCCGCCTCGTGCGGGCTTTTTGCTTTTCACGGTTCCCCACCGCTTCTTTGTAAGCCCGGATAGATGTGAATGGATTCGTAAGCTCAGAGCCGTATATGTGTGAAGACGCCCAGCTGGTGGCCGACGTCTCCGACAAACGCGCGTGTGTCGTCGCTTAAATCACTCGATTGGAGGTGTTGGAGCAGATCGCCGGGCTATCAATCATGCTTATTTTTCTTGTGTCCATGTCGCTTACCGTGAGATCGGTTGTTGCCGCCGTCATCTGCCAAGTTGCTACCCACTGCGCCTCCGGCAGCGCCGCCTAAGCCGGCACCTATGGTTGACCCTGTTGAGCCACCCAACTGGTTACCAATGACAGACCCACCCGCTGATCCCAGCCCCCCGCCGATAGCCGCTTCGGTCTTGCTTCCTCTTTTGGCGCCTAAAGCTCCGCCAGCGGCTCCGCCGACACCCGCACCAACCGCCGCGCCGGTGCTTCCACCCATTTGCTGTCCAATGACATTCCCAAGCGCGCCGCCTATGCCTCCGCCCACTGCGGATGTTCCATCCCCAGCCGCCAGCGCGCATTGAGCGCCAAGCATGCCTAAAAGTAGTACCGGTACAGTTATTCGCATGGATTCAATCTCAAGTGAGTGAAGTAGCCTCTCGGAGATGCATCGAGCAGGACTAAAACAAAGGTGCTGGACTGGGCTAGGAAGATTCAACTCAGAGTATGTCCAGCGGGATGCTCATACCCACACATCGGCTGCCATGGATAAATCTTGATGAGCTAGAACTACTGGCGGGTGGCCAGCGCCGGGATGGACAGCCACAAGGGATTCCTATTCGCCACGCACCGGTTTTTTACAATTTTCCCCTGAGCGCTCGCCCAAGATCAGTTGAACGAGACTCTGAGCAACCTCAGAATGCATTTTTTGAGCAACCACGGACACGGGAGGTGTGCATGAAGACTATCGAAACGTCCAGCCGCCTCATTGGAGTCGGCGTATACACGCCTTCAGAAGCAGCCCTCTACACGGGTATTGCCGCCAAAGACATCCGCCGATGGCTCTTCGGATACAAGGTAGATGGTGTGGATCACTCTGGCCTGTGGCTACCTGAGCTAGGCGTCAACGACGAGAAGCTGCTTGGCTTCCACGACCTGCTTGAGATCAGATTTGTCCATGCCTTCCGAAAACATGCCGTAAGCCTTCAAGCTATTCGCGCAGCATCCAGGCAAGCCAAGGAAATTTTTAACCTGCACTATCCGTTCACCTGCAGAAGATTCCAGACTGACGGCAGGAGCATATTCGCCACCGTGTTTGATGAGACCGGCGATGAGGCGATCCTGGATCTGGCGAAACGTCAGTACGCATTCAGGCAAGTCATCGCGCCTGCACTGTATGAAGGCATTGACTATACGGGTGAGGGAAAGGCGCAGCGTTGGTATCCGGTCAAGCGCAGCAAGGCAATTGTGCTCGACCCGCACCGTAACTTTGGAAAACCGGTGCTCTCCTCCACTGGTGTCGATACCGCGTCGATTTATCAGGCTTACCTGGCTGAAGGCCAGGATGCAAAACGTGTGTCTGTGATTTTCGAAATTCCGACCGCGGCAGTGGACGCTGCGGTGACCTACGAGCACAGGATTGCTGCTTGAATTTTCTGATCGATAACAATCTTCCACCGTCCATTGCCAGAGCCTTGCACGAGCTTTGCAGCGGCGAAGGCCATGTCGTCGTCTCGCTCAGGGACAGGTTCCCAGCGGACACAAGTGACATCCACTGGATTACCGACCTCACTGCCGAAGGCGGGTGGGCCGTGGTGTCGCAAGACAAGTTCTCCAAGGGAAACGCCGAGCGGCAGGCCTTCAGAGAGTGCGGACTCCCGGTTTTCTGTCTCGCGAGGCAATGGGGTCAAACGACCCACTGGAGTAAGGCCGAAAATCTTGTCCGATGGTGGCCTGCCATCATTCGGCAGGCAGAACTAAGTATCCGGCGGTGCAGCATTCAAGGTGGCCTGGAAATTTTCAGCGCCGGGGAATTTTGAGCAATTGAAAATGTAACCCCGCATCAGACCTACCCCTTGCAACTCCGTCTCCGGGCACCATAAATACCGAAAAACCCCTGCATCGAAATATTCAGGGGTTTTTATTGGGCGTGATTTATTAACATTGCAGGCTTGAGCCGACTAGAGGACTTCGTGATGGCATCTGTCAGCAAGCAACAGAAACGAGCCAAGCGCGCCAAGACCAAAGCCAAAGAGCAGCGGGTCGCTCGCCAGCACCCGCAGACGCCCAGCCCGATCGTCCCGGATTACTTCATGCCTGATTTCTTCTCGGACGACGAAACATCGCTGCTCGACGACGATACCCTGCTCAAGAATTTCGTAGAGCCCGACATCCTCGAAACAATGGACGAGGAAGAGCGGGAGGCGATGGCGGCGATGATCAGGGGCGAGGACATCGGGATGTCGATCACTGAGGACGAAATGCTATTGGCGGAGGTCTATCAGTCCCCTGCGCCAGAGCCGTCTCAGGAGCAGCGACTCGCGCATTACGAAGTGCTCAAGTTTGCCGAGCAGAAAGGGTTCCTGGATTTGCTCGATGCCTTTGCCAAAGGTCCGATAGCCGCACACGCCTTCTACGACTTCGATTTCGACGACTACCTCGACGTTCTGGTGAACACGCTGGGCGCCTACATGATGTGGGCCCACGGACTGGATAAGGCGACCGTCAGGGCGCGCATCCACGACGATGATTTCTATGAGGCGTTCCGCGCCATTCTCAGCGAGATCGAGATGGAATCCACGATGGAGATGCTGGGGATCGACCGCAACAAGCACGACGAACCGGCTCAAGACTGAATACAATACGCGCCCGATGATCCTGGGCCATGCGAATGGCTGCACCGCACAAGGAACCGCCGTCATGGCCTCCCCCGACAAACAGCAAAAACGCGCCCAGCGTGCAAAGGCCAAGGCCAAGCAGAACCGCTCCGGCAAGGCCCGGCCGAGCGTCATTCACCCGGTGCTCAACCACGCTTTCGTCAACGAGCCATTCGATGACGTAGAAATCGACCTGAGCACGTTCGATTTCAAAGACATCGAAGAGAACGGTTTCGACCCGGCGGACTTCCACGACCTGTTCGAAGCAATGAAGCAGGCAGAATCGATAAGCCTGCTGGCGCTGTGCGTAGTCTTCCTGCAATACCCGGTGCTGGAGCTGGTGATCGCCGAAGAAGACGAAGAGCCGGCAACCGACTTCATGATGGGCCTGCTGATCACCTACCGCGGGCTCTTCCACGAGGAAGATGAAGACGCGTCCATTGAATGGATCGGCAGCGATGCCTTCCAGACTGCCTACAACGAAGCGTCCGTGATCCTGCAGAAAAAGAACGCGAAAGGTGCAGGCGGGCGTTCTTAAAACGTTTTTTGATTTACATGACCCCGGTCAAAACGGTAGCTTTGCGCCATTACGAGAATGCAACTCCTTCTCAACTAAAGGCTGGCCGTTTTGACACTTCCAAACACTCCTTCGCCTGAACCCATACCAGGCGAAACGAGCGCTTACTCCCGAACCCGAATTGTCCTGCATTGGTTGTCTGCTGCCGTCATCCTGTGGGCGACGTTTAGCGGCTTCGGCGTGGCATTGCTGGATCAGAACGACCCGTTTCGGCTGTGGGTTGAGTCGTTCAACCCCCAACTGACCAGTCTGTTTATTCCGTTCTTCGCGTGGCGGTTGTGGCTGGCGATCAGAGCCCCTGGGCGGCACTCCGCTAAAAACGTCCAGGCGCGACTGGCGAGCGCTGCGCACAAGGCGATCTACGGGACGGTGGCGGGCGTGCTGATTACTGGGGTGCTGATGATGAGCCATCCGGTCATGCTGCTGGCGCTGGTGCCGCTGCCACAGCTCATTCACTCAAAGATCGCGCTGCTGGAGCTGCATCAGCTGCACCACGTCCTGTGCGCGGTGTTGGCCGGGTTGGTGGCGCTGCATCTGGCGGCGGTGGTACTGCATCAAGTGCGTGGGAAATCGGTGCTGGCCAGGATGAGCTAAGGGACGGCAACGCTCATCGAATATCTGCCGGCGATTACAGATAGCTCAGAGCTTGATTTGAGATAACTTTTCATAGACCCTCATTAGGGCCTCCTAAATCAGGGCGTCTTGCGCCTAACTTTATAGATAACGAAATTCGCTCTTCGAGATAGTTTTCCATGCCTAATTTCTTTCACTACGATCTTAAGCTGCTGAATCCCACGTTCGATTCAGAGCTGGTGGACGTGCTGAGCGAGCTGGAACACCTGCGTAAGCTGCGACTGGAGGGCGACACTCCTGCCCCAGTGTTTTTTCAGCTGAAATCCATTTTCCATACCCTCGAGAGCTTAGGATCGGCGCGTATCGAAGGCAATCACACAACCCTTGCCGACTACATCGACAGCAAAGTCGGGGGCAAAACCGACGACACCGACCAGCTACGTGAAGTCGCCAATATCGAAAAAGCGATGGATTACATTGAGGAGCGGGTGACTCACGGCAGTCCGCTCACTGAGCATTTCATTCGCGAATTGCATGCGATGACCGTCCTCGATCTGGATCGTGAAGGAGACAAGACGCCAGGTGCGTACCGTCAAAGCCAAGTGCGAATATCTCAGTCTGATCACCTACCGCCCGACGCGATTCTGATTTCGGGCTACATGCAGGAACTGGTCGAGTTCGTTAACAACGCAGACTCACCAAAATATGACCTCATGAAGGTTGCCTTGGCACATCATCGGTTCGGATGGATTCACCCCTTTGGCAACGGCAACGGTCGGGTAGTCCGGCTCATTACTTATGCGCTGCTGATGAAATACGGCTTCAACGTAAGCACCGGGGGGCGCGTGCTAAATCCCACGGCTGTGTTTTGCAACAACCGTGAACGCTATTACGCAATGTTGAGCACGGCAGATTCTGGAACCAGCCAAGGGCTAGAAATGTGGTGCACCTACGTATTGCAGGGGGTTCGTGACGAGCTGAATAAGGTGGACTTACTCACTCGTTATGAATATCTCACTCGCAATATCTTAACCCCAGCCATTGCGTTCGCTCGCCAACGGCGATGGATCACAGAAACAGAAGAGCTGGTACTGGCGCTAGCCATCAAAGCGAGGCTGGTGAAATCTGCAGATCTATCAAGTGCAGTCCCGGACTTGAATAGCGCTCAACGTACGTACCTCATCAAAAAGCTGGTTGCTCAGGGGATGCTCTTACCCATCAATGAAGGCGCAAGGCAATACACCATTGGTTTTTCCAATAATTACTTGATACGGGGTGTCATCAAGGCGCTACGGGAACAAGGATTTATTCCTGCTCCTTTGGAAAATCCATAAAAAAAACCGCCATCATCCCTGATAGCGGCTTCTCGACAGCGGTCGGTCACAACCGACTCACTTCCCCATCAATTCAAAACAACTTTCCCTGCCTTCCCCGCCTTGCGACGGCTTGAAACGATCAGGCCTGCTGCCACGACCATCAGGCTCAGCAGCCCGGTGGCGATGATTTCCATACGGTGGCCTTCCTGGAACAGCATGATGGTCAGCACGGCGACGATGAACACGATCACCGTCCAGGTCAGGCCGGGGAACAGCCACATGCGGAAGTCCACCGCCTGGCCTTCTGCTTCGCGCTTGCGGCGCATACGCAGCTGGGACACGGCGATCACCAGGTACACCAACAGCGCGATGGCGCCCGAGCTTGCCAGCAGGAAGTCGAACACCGCTGCGGGTGCGACGTAGTTGGCGAACACGGCGGCAAACGCGGCACCGGTCGACAGCAGCACCGCCCAATAAGGCGTGCCGGCTTTGGTGGTGCGCTGGGAAACAGCAGGCGCGTCGCCACGTTTGCCGAGGGAAAACAGCATGCGTGAAGCCGTGTACAGCGCCGAGTTCAGGCAACTGGTCACGGCGACCAGCACGACGATGTCGACAATCAGCTTAGCGTTTGGAATGCCCATCAGGTCGAGCACGGTCTGGTACGAACCCACGTCAGCCAAGCGGCTGTCGTTCCACGGCACCAGCGCGACGACTAGGAAGATCGACAGCAGGTAGAACAGGCAGATCCGCCAGATCACCGAGTTGGTGGCCTTGGTGATTTGCTGGCCAGGATTCTTCGATTCCGCCGCCGCGATGGTGACGATCTCCGTTCCCATGAACGAGAACATGGTGGTCAGCATCGCTGCCAGCACTGCACCCATGCCGTTAGGCAGGAAACCCTGGGTGTCATACAGGTGACTGACGCCGCTGACTTGGCTGTTCGGCAGCAGACCCAACACCGCCGCAATGCCCAGCACCACAAAGCCGATGATCGCGAGCACTTTGATCAGTGCGAACCAGAACTCGAACTCTCCGTAGTTCTTCACGCTGAACAGGTTGGTCGCGGTCAGCAGCAGAGTGATCACCAGTGTGAACGCCCAGATCGCCACGTTCGGGAACCATGCGTGCAGAATCGTCGCGGCAGCGTTGGCTTCCAGCGGAATGACCAGCACCCAGAACCACCAGTACAACCAACCGATGGTGAAGCCGGCCCAGTGCCCGATCGCGCGGTCGGCGTAGGTCGAAAAAGAACCGGTGTCAGGCGAAGCGACAGCCATTTCCGCCAGCATCCGCATCACCAGCACCACCAGTGTGCCTGCGGCGCCGTACGCCAGAAGCACGGCCGGCCCCGCTTCGGCGATCGCGTGGCCGGAGCCGACGAAGAGGCCGGCGCCGATGACGCCGGCGATAGAGAGCATCGTGATGTGCCGCGGTTTGAGCCCTTGTTCAAGGTTTGAAGCGTTGGGTGTACTGCTCATGGAACCAACCTTAGAAGGATTTTGTACGGATCAGGACGTGTAGCGGCTCTTCGTAAAGAGAACACAACAGCTCTGTTATTTATTTTTTACGCAAGAATTACGCCAAGATGTTTCAAATACGACGTCGCAGCGGGATACGCCCACTCCAGACGATTTCCGCAAGTCCATGAATGCAATAGCAATTCGCCACTCATGTAGGAAACGTTACTTGGAGCAACAGGAGGGTGACGATTAGCCGCACCGAAAATACACACTCAGGACCAAATGGCACCAAATAAGCGCACAAGAACAGCCGCCAATCGCCTGCATGGCCGAAACACCCTTCCCCACGGCGGGTAAAGCTGGCACCATCGCGCCCTTTTTGCGCAACGGCATTCAACGCCAGCGCTCATCAAGCTCATCCTTATGAAGCTCGCGCCGCACGACTGTGCGACCGCCAGGTTGTGTCCAGCTGGGCCAACCCGATGAGCCCACCGAACACACGAGGACTGAACATGGCCGAGGCCACGCCCGCCCTGGAGATCCGCAATCTGCACAAACGCTACGGCCAACTCGACGTGCTCAAGGGCATCTCGCTGAGTGCGCGCGATGGCGACGTGATTTCGATTCTGGGTTCCTCTGGCTCAGGCAAGTCGACGCTGCTGCGCTGCATCAATTTGCTGGAGAACCCCCATCAAGGGCAGATTCTCATTGCCGGGGAAGAGCTCAAGCTCAAAGCCACCCGCAAAGGTGAACTGATCGCCGCCGACAACCGTCAGATCAACCGCCTGCGCAGCGAGATCGGTTTTGTCTTTCAGAATTTCAATCTCTGGCCGCACATGACCGTCCTCGATAACATCACCGAGGCGCCGCGCCGCGTGCTGGGGCAAAGCAAAGCCGAGGCCACTGAAGTCGCCGAAGCGCTGTTGGCCAAAGTGGGGATCGCCGACAAGCGTCATGCCTATCCGGCGCAGTTGTCGGGCGGCCAGCAACAACGTGCCGCCATTGCGCGCACGCTCGCGATGCAGCCCAGGGTCATTCTGTTCGATGAACCTACCTCTGCCCTCGATCCCGAGATGGTGCAGGAAGTACTTAGCGTTATTCGTGGCCTGGCCGAAGAAGGCCGGACCATGCTGATGGTGACCCACGAAATGAATTTCGCCCGGCAGGTGTCCAGCGAAGTGGTTTTCCTGCACCAAGGGCTGGTAGAAGAACAAGGATCGCCAGACCAAGTCTTCGATGACCCGCGGTCGGCGCGCTGCAAACAATTCATGTCCAGCAATCGCTAACGGAGCAACATCGATGCAGACCCTGAGAACTATTCTGTTGGCCGCTGCCGCCACCCTCGCCATGGCCTCCAGCGCCTTTGCTGCCGAGACCCTGAAAATGGGCATCGAGGGCGCCTATCCCCCGTTCAACAACAAGGACGCCAGCGGTCAGGTTGTGGGCTTCGACGTGGAAATCGGCAACGCCCTGTGCGCCAAGATGAAAGTGACCTGTGAAACCGTCACCTCCGATTGGGACGGCATCATTCCAGCGCTCAACGCGGAGAAGTTCGACTTCCTGATCTCGTCGATGTCGATCACCGACGAACGCAAGCAGGCCGTGGATTTCACTATTCCGTACTACTCCAACAAGCTGCAGTTCGTCGCGCCAAAAACCACCAACCTCAGCGGCGACCTGGCCGCCATCAAGGAAACGCTGAAGGGCAAGACCATCGGCGCACAGCGTGCGACGCTTTCCGGCTCGTGGCTGGAAGACAACTGGGGCGACGACGTGACCGTCAAGCTGTACGACTCCCAGGAAAACGCCTTTCTCGACCTGGCCTCGGGCCGCCTCGACGCACTGCTCGGCGACAAATACGCCAGCTATGAGTGGCTGAAAGGCAAGGAAGGCCAGAGCTTCGAGTTCAAAGGCGACGCGCTTCCTGTTGACGACAAGATCGGCATCGCGGTGCGCAAAGGCGACCCGCTGCGCGACAAGCTGAGCGAAGCACTGAAAGAAATCATCGCCGACGGCACCTACAAGAAGATCAACGACAAGTACTTCCCGTTCAGCATCCTCTGACCTGCCTGACCCGCGCTGTTGCCTGCCTTTACAGGCAGCAGCGCCTGCCCTCTAGACAAACAACGCCATGAACTTCGATCTCTATGGATTCGGCCCGGCCCTGGCCGCCGGCATGCTGATGACACTTCAACTTGCGCTGTCGGCCCTCTGCCTGGGATTGGTCCTCGGCCTGCTCGGGGCGCTGGCGAAGACTTCGCCGAATCGGGCCTTGCAGTGGCTGGGTGGCACCTACTCCACGCTGGTGCGCGGCATCCCTGAATTGCTATGGGTATTGCTGATCTACTTCGGCACGGTCAGCTCGATGCGGGCGATCGGCAAGCTGTTCGATATTCCCAATCTGTCGCTGAGTGCGTTCGCGGCTGGCGTCATTGCCCTGGGCCTGTGCTTCGGCGCGTACGCAACCGAGGTGTTTCGCGGCGCCATGCTCTCGATCCCCAAAGGCCACCGCGAGGCCGGGCTGGCGCTGGGCATGTCGCGCTCGCGCATCTTCTTCAAGCTGGTGATGCCGCAGATGTGGCGCATCGCGCTGCCGGGGCTGGGCAACCTGTTCATGATCCTGATGAAGGACACCGCGCTGGTGTCGGTCATCGGCCTTGAGGAGGTCATGCGTCACGCGCAGATCGCCGTCACGTCCACCAAGCAGCCTTTTACCTTCTATATGGTCGCGGCGCTGATGTACCTGTGCATGACCGCGCTGTCGATGATCGGCCTGGCATGGCTGGAGAAGCGCGCTTCTGTGGGCTTTGCAAGGAGCGCGTCATGAGTTGGGAGTTCGTCCTCAAATGGCTACCGAAACTGCTGCATGGCGCCACCGTGACGCTGGAATTGGTAGCCGTCGCAGTGATCGCGGGCCTCATTCTCGCCATACCGCTGGGCATCGCCCGCGCCTCGCGTAACGCGTACGTGCGGGCGCTGCCCTACGCTTACATCTTCTTTTTCCGTGGCACGCCGCTGCTGGTGCAGCTGTTTCTGGTCTATTACGGCCTGGCGCAGTTCGACGTCGTCACTAAAGGTCCGCTGTGGCCTTACCTGCGTGATCCGTTCTTCTGCGCAGCGCTGACCATGACCCTGCACACCACCGCCTACATCGCCGAAATCTTGCGCGGCGCCATTCAGGCGGTGCCGCCAGGCGAGATCGAAGCGGCTCGCGCACTGGGCATGTCCAGAGGCAAAGCGCTGCTGTACATCATCCTGCCCCGTGCCGCACGCATCGGTCTGCCCGCCTACAGCAACGAAGTCATTCTGATGCTCAAGGCCAGCGCACTGGCGAGCACCGTGACCCTGCTCGACATCACCGGCATGGCCCGCACCATCAACGCGCGGACCTACATGCCGGAGCAGACCTTCCTTATCGCCGGGTTGATCTATCTGGTGATGTCGTTCGTGCTGGTGCAAGGCTTCAAGCTGTTGGAGCGGTACTTGCGGGTGGACGCCAGCCAAGGGCGGTGAAGATTGCCGCGCGCTAGCAGGCGCGCCTCTCTTCGTCCAAACACCGAGGGGGGCGCATCAAACACGGTACTCGTGGCAGATCGCCTGTCGCACAGCAAGTACCGAACCTGTGGGAGCGAGCTTGCTCGCGAAAGCGGCATTTCAGCCGCCAAAGATCGCTATGCCTGATAAACGCGCCCAGGCACTGATTCACCGTATCCTGCAACGCACATCCCGACTGCCTTAATCCAATGCCACTCACACCCACGCAGCTCCAATCCCGATTCGCAGCGCTCGATGCCTTCCTCCTGGAGCATCAAGCCCTGTGGCGCCCGCGCCCCTTCACCCATCACCATCTACCGTGGGAATCGCAGCACCCGGAGCTGTCACGCTGGCTGCGGCAACGTTCGCTCGAAGAAGCAGAAGCCGCACACAGCCACCCCGAACTTCTCGATGCGCCTCAGCCCTTTGCTCAGCTGGCCTTACAGTCGAAGGCGTTAAGCGAGATCGACGCGCTGCCGCCCGTTAGTCTGGCGCCTGTGTCATCGCGCATGAGCGTCGACGTACCTGGCCGCAAATGGCAGCAAATCGAAGCCTTCGCCAGCCGCTTGAGCTTTCAAAGGCAGCCAACCCACTGGCTGGATTGGTGCTCGGGCAAAGGCCATCTCGGTCGACGCCTCGCCCATGGCGGTCAATTGCTGACCTGCCTGGAATACGATGCGGACCTGGTTGAATCAGGAAGGCAACTCAGCGAAAAACTGGGCATCACCGCCGACCATCTGCACCAAGACGTCATGGCCGACGATGCAGCCAGGCGTCTGGGAACGCATCACACGCCCGTCGCCCTCCACGCCTGCGGCGACCTTCATGTGCGCCTCATGCACCTCGCCAGCGACGCACGCTGCCGACAACTGGCCATCGCGCCCTGCTGCTACAACCGCATCGTCGGCGAGCACTACCTGCCGATCTCCCAGCGGGGCAAAGCGTCCGCGCTTACGCTCTCCATCGACGACCTCGGCCTGCCCCTCAGCGAAACCGTCACCGCCGGCGCCCGTGTACGCCGCCAGCGCGACATCTCCATGGCTCGCCGCCTCGGCTTCGACCTGCTGCAGCGAGAGCTGCGAGGCGTCGACGACTATCTACCAACGCCGTCGCTGCCCGGCGCCTGGCTCGACAAACCCTTCGCCGACTACTGCCGGGACCTGGCTGAACTCAAACAACTCCCCTCCCCCGGCATTCAGGACTGGACGGCACTTGAGGCGGCGGGCTGGAGGCGTTTAGCCGAAGTGCGCAACCTCGAGCTGCTGCGCAATCTCTTCCGCCGGCCGCTGGAAATGTGGCTCATCCTAGACCGCGCGCTTTATCTGACTGAGTGCGGCTACGACGTGCACATCGGCACCTTCTGCGACAGCCAAGTCACTCCGCGGAATCTGCTCATTCTTGCAGAACGACCATGAGCGTTTTTTGACGCGCGCACCTGTGGATAAGTCTGTTGATTAAATTCCAGCGAACGCCCGGAATTCCTGCTGTGAGGGGATGTAACCATTTGTTCATTTTTTAGTCAGCGTAAAATTGGCGCTAAAACAGTAGCTTGCGAACGATTGAGAATGGTTCCTGAATCTGACCGATCGTCGCCTTAGGTTTGTGCGGATTGTGAATAACGGTAATCACCTTCTGGCATAAGGCCGCCGAAAAAACTGAAATTAGGGCTTTACTCGCCAGATCAAATCCCTATAATCAGCGCCCACAACGCCGGTATAGCTCAGTTGGTAGAGCAACTGACTTGTAATCAGTAGGTCCCGGGTTCGACTCCTGGTGCCGGCACCAGATTTAGCAAAAAGGCTCACCGAAAGGTGGGCCTTTTTTGTTTGAGCGGGTTTAGCAATCATCCATCAGGCAACCTCAATTTGCTCCGCTCCTCACCAAGCCTGCCCCCTCTTTAGCGTCTAGTCTCTTCCGCACCCCTGAACGAGAGACTTACCATGCCTCAGCCAAACAATGCTCCATCACCCCGACCGGCCCCGGACTTCAACGCACTCCTGCGCGCGAATCTGGAACAGGTGTTCAACGAGCGAGATGCCAATAAACGCATCGCTGCCATCCAACAGTTATTCTCCGCTGAACCCACGATGTACGAGCCAGAAGGCGTCGTCACCGGACAGGCCGCTATCTCCGACGTTGCAGGCGCACTGCTTGAGCAGTTCGGTCCCGACTTTTCCTTCGTCGCCCAGGGCGTGGCGGTGGGGCATCACGGGATGGCTTACCTGCGCTGGCATGCGGGACCGAAGGAAGGTCCGGTGGTTGTAACGGGCGCGGATGTGGCCGAAGTCGTCGACGGCAAGATCGTCCGGCTGTGGGTCTTGCTGGATCCGCCAGCGCAGTAAATCCGCCAAAAATCTCCGGCGTTCCGTGCGTGGTAGGCAGGCGTGAAAGCGTCTGGCGTAAGGGCGGCGGTGAACCTTCGGCGGTGTCGGGGCTCAGTTGTGCAGAGTCACTCTTGCGATCGCCAAGAAGGATCTGTCATGGAAAACCCTGCTCTTTCAACCCTGCCTCCTCCTCGTGCGCAGCGTGAGCTGAGTGCGCGTGCGGTGCTCACTGGCGCGGTGCTGGGTGTTTTGCTGACGCCTTCGAACGTTTACGCCGGGCTGAAAATCGGCTGGTCCTTCAACATGTCGATCATCGCTTTGCTGATCGGCTTTGGCGTGTGGCAGGGCCTGGCCAGAAACCGCCAGATGGGTCCCTCGTGGTCGCTGCACGAAAGCAACATCAACCAGACGGTGGCCTCAGCGGCGGCCTCGATTATCTCCGGCGGTTTGGTCGCGCCGATTCCTGCGTACACGCTGCTGACGGGGCATCAACTGGACCCATTGCCGATGATGGCGTGGGTCTTTTCCGTGAGCTTTCTGGGCGTCTGGATCGCATGGTATCTGCGCCCTACCCTGCTGAACGACCACGGCCTTACATTCCCCGAGGGCATGGCGACGCTGGAAACGCTGCAGCACATTTACCATCACGGCAAAGAAGCGGTGGCGCGGATCAAGGTGCTGTCTGCGGCCGCGTTGCTGTCCGGCGGGTTGAAGTGGATCGACGAGTTTGTCTGGGCAATCCCGCGCTGGGCTCCCAATCCCGGGCTGGAACGTCTGACGTTCACGTTGGACCCTTCGCTGTTGCTCATCGGCTTCGGCGGCATCATCGGCATACGCGTGGGCCTGAAGCTGATGCTCGGCGCAGCGCTGGCATGGGGCGGGCTCGCGCCGTTTCTCATCGACCACGCGCTGGTGGTGCTCGCCCCGAATGCCAGCGGTCCTCAATTTGCCAAGCTGGTGGAATGGCTGTTGTGGCCGGGCGTGAGTTTGATGGTGTGCGCGACCCTGACGTCATTGGCGGTGCGGGTCTTTCAAGTGCCGAAGCGCACGCCGGCTGACCCGTATCCGCGCGCCAAAGTGCGCTTCTCGTCCATACCCGCCCTGGGCATGTTATTCGCGGTCACTCTGGTTGTGTTGCTGCAGGTGCAGTTGTTTGAGATTGACCTGTGGATGGCACTGCTCAGTATTCCCTTGGGTATTTGCCTGGCCGTGGTCGCGGCGCGAGTCGTGGGCGCCACCGGCATTGCGCCGATTGGCGCCATCGGCAAGCTGTCGCAGTTGAGCTTCGGTTTGATTGCTCCCGGCCAGGTAGCGATCAATCTGATGAGCGCCAACACGGCTGGCGGCGCTGCCGGCCAGTCCACTGATCTGATGAACGACTTCAAGGTAGGCCTCGGGATTGGCGCAACGCCGCATAAACAGCTCATTGCCCAATGCATCGGCATTTCGATTGGCAGCGTAGTCGGCGTTCTGGTGTATCTGGCGCTGATCCCGGACCCACAGACGATGCTGCTCACTGAGGAATGGCCGGCACCGGCTGTTGCAACCTGGAAGGCAGTGGCGCAAACACTGACCCACGGGCTTGCGTCGCTGTCACCCGAGGTGCGGTGGGCGATCGTAATCGGCAGCGGGTTTGGCGTGCTGCTCGGGGCACTGGACAGCCTGCTGCCGGAACGCGCGGCCCGCTGGTTACCCAGTACCGCTGCGCTGGGGCTGGCCTTCGTGTTGCCGGCCTCCACCTCGGTGATGATGGGTCTTGGAGCAGTGCTGACCTGGCTGGTCAGCCGCGGATGGCCGCGCATCACCGAGCGCTTTGCGATCACTGCGGCTGCGGGCCTGATCGCTGGTGAGAGCATCACCGGCGTGGGCGCGTCGTTCTGGGAGATGCTGCGCAACATCTAGGCGGCTGGCAAATTCGGAGCGGTTCAGCGCCCTTCCCGGGCATCGAGCCGCGTAATCCATCGTTGCGCCTGGGCGTGCTGGACCAGGAAATCCACAAACGCCCTCGTTTTCGCAGGCAGTAATTTCTGACTGGAGAAGTACAGGTAGATCTGCCCCGCATCCACGTACCACTCGGGCAGAACCCGTTCCAGGCTGCCATTCTCAAGGTAAGGCAACACATCGGGTACAGCCAGCAACGCGATGCCCAACCCCAGACGCGCACATTGACACAAAGCTTGGGGGTCGTTGGCCAACAGCCGGGGTTTCAACTCCAATGGCATCTGCCCATCTTCAGGCCCCTGAAGCGTCCAGCTTCTTATCTTGCCGGTCTGCACCGAACGCATGGCGAGATGATCCAGCGTCGCCAAGTCTTCTGGTCGGCGAACACTTCTTTTGGCAGACAAGTACTCGGGGGATGCGACGAGCACCAGGTGAGCGGGCGCTATGTTTCTTGCGACAAGGCCCTGGGCCAGCTCGATTCCTCCGCCAATGGCGGCATCAAATCCTTCGGCAACGAGGTCCACCTGACGGTTCTCCAGGCTCCACTCGGGCACCACATCGGGGTACTGCTTCAGGAATTCAGGCATCAGGGGCAGCAGAAAATCCTTGCCGAATCCTGGGGCGGCGGTAACCCGCAGGACGCCCGAAGGCCGGCCAGCATTTCCGGCTAAGTCTTCAATCGCAGCCTGAACACTTTCAAGACCTGCCTCCACATTGCTCAGGAAGCGCTCGCCCGCCTCGGTCAACGTGAGCTTGCGCGTGCTGCGCTGGAACAATCTCACGCCAAGGTTAGCTTCCAGCTGGGCAACGTTACGGCTGACTGCAGCCGGGGTTAGCCCCAGACGACGGGCAGCGGCGGAGAAACTGCCGGTCTCGGCGCTACGCACAAATGACAGCAAATTACCCATCGTTTCCACGTTTAGACCTTCAAGCATTCGTTGAAAGTAATTCTAGCGATTACCTACTACTGGCGAACAGCTGAAAAGCGTCTCATAGCCTCATCAACTCACTGATCGAGGCTCAACACATGAACATTTCCACTCTTCCCCTCTCTGGCAAAATCGCTGTCGTTACCGGTGGCTCACGCAGCATCGGCGCGGCCATTGCCAAACGTCTGGCTGCAGACGGTGCCACCGTAGCCATCACCTATAACGCGTCGCCGGACCGCGCCAGCACCGTGGTGAACGACATCATTGCGTCCGGCGGCCAGGCCATCGCATTAGCGGCTGACGCTGGCAATCCTCAGGCAGTTCGGGCCGCCATCGACGACATCGCGCAACGCTTTGGGCGTATCGACATTCTGGTCAACAACGCGGGCATCAGTGTTCTTGGCGCACCGGAGGACATTGCGTTCGAAGACTTCGAGCGAATCCTTGCGGTTAACGTGACCGGTGTTTTTGTCGCCACTCAGCAAGCGCTTAAACACATGGGTGAAGGCGGGCGAGTAATCCACATCGGGAGTTCGATGGTGCAACACGCCGCTTTCGGCACTGCATCTGCCTACACACTGACCAAAGGTGCGCTGACCGGCTTCAGTCGTGGGCTGGTGAGGGATCTGGGCCCACGAGGCATTACGGTCAACACTGTGCACCCTGGCCCAACGGACAGCGACATGAACCCGGCCGACGGCGCAGTGGCTGACTTTGTTCGACCGAACATCGCCGTTGGGCGGTATGGCGAGGGCAAGGACGTCGCGGGCGCTGTTGCCTATCTGGCCAGCCCGGACGCCGGGTTCGTGACAGGGGCGGAATTAATGGTCGACGGCGGCTTCACTGCCTAAAGGGGATTGCCATGAACATCAGCATTATTGGAGCAGGTGCCATCGGCACCGCTATCGCCCGACTGTTAGTCAACGCAGGCGTGCCCGTCAGCATCGCCAACAGTCGCGGCCCCCAAACCCTCGCGTCTCTTACCGCTGAACTCGGACCACTGGCCAAGGCTGTAAACGTCCGGGAGGCCGGTCAAGCGGAGATTGTGTTCCTCGCCGTGAACTGGTCAAAGATTGCGGATGCGGTTCAAAAGGTCGGGCCTTGGGATGGTCGAATCGTGATCGACGCAACCAATCCGATCGAAGCACCATTGTTCAAAGCCTTTGACCTCGGCGGCAAACCATCATCGCAGGTTGTCGCGCAGATGCTGCCAGGCGCACATCTGGTGAAGGCGTTCAATCACCTTACGCCCGCGCTGCTCGCACATCCTTCGGCTGAGGGTGGAAAGCGCGTGCTGTTTTATTCGGGCGAGCACGGCCCAAGCAAACAGCGCGTCGCGGGCCTCATTGATGAGCTGGGCTTTCATGGCATCGACCTGGGCAGTCTTGAACAAGGACTACCTGCGCAATTTCCAGGCGGTCCGCTTCCGGGACTGAACTTGGTCAAGCATGGATAAAGCCGCGCTCCCATGCGCCTGAACACAGGCGCATGGGGGTTCGAACATGGCGTTGGGTTGCCTGCCGAAACCGGCGCAGTCCGTGCTTTACTAAGGCCCATTCACGCCGGGAAACCTTATGACTGACCTCGACCTGTGTGCCGCCCAATATTGCTCAGTGGCAGGCGACCTCAACGCCAATCTCGACCGACATGCTCAGGTCATGCGACTTGCCGCCCATCACGGCGCTAAATTTCTCTTGTTCCCGGAGCTTTCTTTAACCGGTTACGAGCCTTCGCTCGCCAGCAACCTTGCCCTTAACGCTGACTCCCAATTGCTGGAGCCGTTACGGGACCTGGCGAAACAGTCAGGGATGACCACTGTGCTCGGCGCGCCCCTACGCCAGTCGGGGGCGGAAGAAGTCTTCATCGGCGCACTGGTTTTTTGCGCTGACGGCTCACAGATCACCTACACCAAACAGCACCTGCATCCGGGCGAAGAGGTCGTTTTCACTCCGGGACAAGGCGGCCCGCTGGTGACCGTCGGTGCGGGGCAGATTGCGCTGTCAGTCTGCGCGGATTTCAGTCACGCCAGTCACGCACGGACTGCGGCGCAGGAAGGCGCCGGTATCTACGCCGCCAGCGTCTTGATCAGCGACAACGGCTATGAGCATGACAGTGGCTTGCTACAGGGCTACGCGCGGCAACATGCTTTTGGGGTATTGATGGCCAACCACGGCGGCGTCTCTGGAGGATGGGCCTGCGCAGGTCGAAGCGCGTTCTGGTCGCCTGATGGAGAACTCGTCGTGAGCGCGGCCGGTGCGGGGGATTGTCTGGTTATGGCCCGCAGACGGCGAGGCGCGTGGGAAGGCGAAGTTTTGCAGGCCTTGTAGAGCGCTCCCGACATCAACCGCGCCACCGAAGCAGTTATCGTTAATCTCCACGCCTGACATCAGGCGCCAGCGCCGGCATACCATGCCATGGGCGTCGTTGTGACCCAGACACAGGAGGTTGAAATGGCCAAACCTACACTGCATCTCATGTGCGGAAAGATTGCATCCGGAAAATCTACGCTGGCGAACGCTCTAAAAACTGAGCAAGCAGCGATCCTATTGACCGAAGACCATTGGCTCTCAAGACTCTACCCAGGCCAGATCCACTCGGTCGCAGACTACGTAACACTCTCAAGAAGACTCCGAGATGTCGTAGGCCCTTTAGTCATCGACATGCTAAAGGCCGGGATCAATGTGGTTCTCGATTTCCCCGCCAACACTCCCGGAGACCGCCACTGGTTACGGAGTCTGGCGGATACCGCCCAAGCCTCTCACAGCCTTCACTTCCTCGACGTCGACGACGACACTTGCCGAGCCCGGCTGCACCTTAGAAACGAGCGCGGCGAGCATGATTTCGCAGCAACTGACGCTGAATTCGATTTGATCACCAGCTACTTCCAAGCCCCAGATAAGGAAGAAGGGCTAAACATAGTCATTCACCAGGATCGTTCCTAAACGGCTGCCACCCGGAGCGAACCAAACCGTCAGGTTCAAATGGCGCCCTAAGATTCAGAGCGCCCCCTCCCCCATCCCGCCCCCATCGAGTAACGTATACCCATCCAACGGGCCCTCGCGTCTGCGTCAGGACAGCGACCCGCCATCAGAAACACGATAGAAGGCCCAACCGTGCACAAAGTCCGATTGATCAAGTACGTCTGGACCCACCAGACCCCGGAGATTTCATCTGAATGGTCCAAGCTGCTTTACGAAGTGGAACTGCCGTTCGTCCCCTTCCATGGATTGAACATTCAGTTGCCGATGCAGCGCGTCTGGCGGATTCGGGATGTGGAGTGGAACGTAGAGGAGCAGACCTTTCGGTGCCATATCGAAGATCAGTTCATGAACTTGCTGGACGTGGATGACTCGTACGAGGACTGGATCGAAACTTTGCTGGAATGTGGCTGGGTGCTGAGCGGCCGCTACACCAATGAGCACAACAAGACCTGATCCGCCTTTGCTCGAATTTTTCCCCGAAACTTACGCAGGATGCGCGCTGTGCCCGGCAGAGACGACTAACCAATGCCAGACTGGATAGCAAGCCAGGCACAAGACCTGTATTGACGCCCTATTCCCTTTGAGCATGACTGCCATGAAATGGATTTCCTGTTGTATCCGTTACGCGGCCGGTGCGCTCTTGGCGTGCTCGTCGATGGCGTATGCACTTCCTTTTGTTGACGTGTACGTGGCCGAGGCTCCGCCACTGACCATGGCCAGCCAGGGTGACCAGCACGGGATAGCGGGCGACATCACCCTGCAGGCCATGGGAATGGCCGGGTATTCCGCTCACCTGCTCTCACCTCCGTGGCCACGGGCGCAACGGGACGTGATGCTGGGCACCAACAAGCTCATCGCGCCGCTGACCCGCACACAAAGCCGTGAAGACAGCTTCACCTGGATCGCTCCGGTGATGACGATGGACCGGGCGTTTTTCAGCCTTGATCGTCATGTCGACAGTTTTGAAGAGGCGCGCCAGACCTTCAAGATGATCGCCGTCGGCAGTGGCTCGGCACAGGAGACGCGGTTACGTGAGGAAGGTTTTTCAGCCGCTCAGATTTATCCGCTGAAGATCGGCGAGAACCCGGCGCTGATGTTGCTCAAGGGCCGGGTGGATGCGTGGTTTAACGGCGTGCCGGAAACGCTCTACATCTGGAAGCAGATCAGCGAACGGCCGCTGTTGATGAGCAGGCCGTTGATGACCGCCGACCTGTATCTGGCGTGCTCGAAGGATTGCGACCCTCAGATGGTCGAGAAGCTCAGGGCTGCGATCGGCAAGCTTCAGTCAAACGGGTCGATCAAACGCGTCCAGCATGACTATCTAAAAGGGCTACCCGTCCAGTGATCGGGTCAGCCCTGCTCCAACGCTCATGCTTGCCTGTCACGGCAGCAAAATCACCTTGTCAGCGCCGCCTTGATTCACATCGGCGTAACGCGCCAGGCCTTCTTCCAGCGGCGATTCAATCAGGCCGGTTGGCAGCGGCAAGGTGCCGTCGTCGAACTGTTTGCCGAACTGCTCAAGCATCCGCGCGCAGGCTTCAACGCCGTACAGCAGCGAGTTGATCCCCACCACCGAACCGCCCTTGCGGTACAGCGCCAGCGCGGGCAGTTGCACGTGACCGTCCGTTGGCGCGGCGATAATTGCGATGCGACCGAATTGCGCCAACGCAGGCACAGAAGCCGGCAGCCAGAAGCCGGTGGTGTCGAAGATCACGTCGGCGCCGCCTGCAAAAACCGCGTTCACTTGAGCGCCCAGGTCTTCTGGCCTGTCGAGCTGGATCGCGTTGAAGCCTTGCTCTTGCAGCGCTTTCAGCTGGTCCGGTTTACGCACCGCTGCCAGCACCTGGGCGCCGCGTATCTTCGCCAATGCGATGGCGGCGCTCCCCACTGCACCACTGGCACCGATGACCAGCAACCGAGTGCCAGCCTGCACGAGGCTGCGCTCGAGCGCGTCCCACGCTGTGGTGTACGGAACCCCCAGGCTGGCGGCTTGGCTGAAAGTCAGCGACGCCGGTTTGATCGCCACGCCTCTGGCCGACAGGGTGATGTAGCCCGCGTGGGAGCCGTCGCGGACAAAGCCGATTTCCTTGCCAGTGCCCCACACTTCTTTGCCGATCAGTTCCTGCGGGCCTTCAACGACAACGCCCGCGAAGTCACGACCCGGAATGCGAGGCATCGTGGTGTAGGGGAAACGACCCAGGACGTTTTTGACGTCGCTGGGGTTCAGGCCTGCGGCCTTGATCTGCACCAGAACTTCGCCAGCCGCCGGGACAGGCGTGGGCAGATCGACGACTTCCAGCGCAGCCAGGTCGCCGGTGCGGGAAAATTGCAGAGCTTTCATATGGATTCATCCAGAGTGGGGAAAGGAAAATCGTCGATTCAGGACGCCAGATTGGACAAGAACTGCTTGCCCACCGGCCACAGCCATTCACCGGCTTGCATGCCGAGCAGGCCAACCAGTGCGACCAAAGGCGGTGCGGGTGAACGGAAATCCAGCAGGCCGTACAGCAAACCGACGGCGATACCGATGGCAAGGGAAATGACGTAGCTCATGACAGACTCCGGTGCGTGGGACGCGCGACTCGATGGCGGCGCGACTGCGTTAAGCGATGACCAGAGTGTAAGGAGGGTCGGCAGGCGCTACCGGCCAAGAGCTTCTGAATTTCGGACAGAAGCACCGCGCGCGCTAGCTAGCGGGATCTACAACCGGGTACTGGGAAGGCGCCATGCCCAGTTCGCGGCGAAACATGTCGCTGAAGCTGCTCGGCGAATACCCCATTGAACGGGCGATGGCGTTGACCGGTACGCCCTGGATGATCTCCGCCACCGAGGTCGCCAGTTGCACCTGACGCCGCCATTCGGCGAAACCCATGCCGAGCACCGCCTGAAACAGCCGGGACAGCGTCCGCACGCTGGCACCGGCGTTTTCGGCATGCTGCTCGAATGAGACGTCGATGGACGGCTCGATCATCACCGCCTGGCACACGCTCATCAGCCTGCGGTCGCTGTCATCGGGCATCGGCACTTTCAGCAGTGAACGCCGGGCGCGCTTGAGTTCGAGCAACGCCAGGTTCACCACGGCCTCGTAGTAGTCCGACTCCTTGTCCTGCTCGGCCACCAGACCGACGATCAATTCGCGCAACAAGCGCCCTACTTCCAGGACCTGAACCGTGGCGTCGAGGGTTTGGGCGAGCGCCGGGCGCAGGTAGATGTTGCGCATTTCCAGATCCGACACCACGCGGATGCCATGGGGCACGCCGGGCGGCAGCCAGACCGCACGCTGCGGCGGCACGACCAGCGCTTCATTGGGGGTCTCGACCCACATCACGCCCGACATCGCATACAACACCTGCCCCCACTCATGCTCATGGGGCTCGATGTACAACCCGCGTGGATAGGTCCGTGACAAAGGTTGCACGGGGACGGCGGTATCGGTGAGGTCGGGTGGCGCAGCGATTGCCATGGCGAAACCGAAGGGATTGAGATGCGGCGATGGTAGCGGGAGAGCAGGCTGGATCGCCAGTTCGGTGAAGGCTCATAGCAGAACGCCCCGATCTTGCGACCGGGGCGTCAGGGTAAATCAGTCAGCTCTTCAGCCGATCAACATCAAAACACGTTGATCGGGTAATCCACGAAGATCCGCGTTTCATTACCGCCAACGTTGTACTGATCCACGTCGTTGGAGACGCGCAGGAACGAGTTACGCAGGCGCACCGACAGGTCTTTGACCGGGCCGCTCTGGACCACGTAGGTCAACTGGCTGAACAGTTCGCGCTCTTCGCCACGCCCACGGTCGCTGCCGTCGTCGATGTTGTCGCCGCGTACGTAGGCCACACGGTAGCTCAGGCCCGGAGTCACGACGGTGGACAGGTTCACGCCATAGCCCACCTGCCACGACCGCTCGTCTTTGCCGTTGAAGTCAGACCAGTAGGAGTTGGCCAGATAGATGGTATTGCCGCCATCGCCGGTGCCGCCTGCGTTGCGGTAGCCGCCGTAGGTGTAACCGGTCTCGCCGGTGCTGCGCTGATGCGCCAGAGTAAACGAGTGGATGCCCACCGCCCAGGTCGCCGCCAGGCTCCAGATCTTGTTGTCGCGGGCGTCGTCGACGGCGAAGTCTTTGTCCAGTTTGGTCTTGTAGCCGTTGAAGTCGAAGGTCAGCGACTGATCTTTCGGCATCGCCCAAACGTAATTCAGGTTCACGTACTGCTTTTTCAGCACGTCTTCGTCGTCAGAGGCGTAAAACGCGGCGCTGAGGGCTTCGGTGAATTTGTAACTGCCGCCGTAAACGTTGATGCTCTTGAGATCACCGCTGTCGCGGCCTTCGGCGCTCTTGCGGGTCTCGGCGGTGAAGCGGCCAGCCACCAGCGTGAGGTCCTTGATCTCTTTGGAGGTGATCATGGTGCCGGTGTAGGACTCAGGCAACAGACGCGAGTTGTCGTAATTGAGTACTGGCAGCTCCGGCATCATGTCGCCGTATTTCAGTTCGGTATTGGAAACCCGGAATTTGACCGCGCCGCCAAAGCGCGACAGGTCGTCTGCCGCGTTACCGCTGTCGCCCTGTTTGAAGAAGTCGATACCGCCCGCGCCGCTCTTGCCCTTGCCACCGTCCAGACGCGCTGCGTACAGACCGAAGGCGTCAACGCCAACACCCACCACGCCCTGGGTGAAACCGGACGTGTAGCCGGCCATGAAAGCCTGACCCCATTCCGAGCGGTCCTGCGGTCCGTTTTTGTAGTCGCGATTGATGTAGGCGTTACGCAGGTTGATCTTCAGGCTGCTGTCTTCGACGAAGCCCTTGGAATCTGCCTGACCGTCCGCCATGGCGTGAGTGGCGGCAAGGATGCCCAGAGCGAGCAGGCCGATACGCTGTTTCATCTTGTTGTCCTTGTGAGCAGATTAATCGCGCGCTGTGGCAAATGCCCGGGGTGGGCAGTTGCGTCCCCCGGAACTGGAGCAGTTCCGGAAGCCCGCACGAATCATCGCAGTGGACTACTGATGCACGTACATGGCGCTAGGCCACAGGCGGTGGGGCCGCGAATGCTATCCCCGGCCTGCCGGGGTGTCAATTTGATGAAAGTCAAACCGAGGCAGGCCGTGTCTGTGGTCGCACCCACAACACCTTTGTCAGCTATGAAGCAGGCCCAGCATTGCTTCGATCTCTGCGTCGTTGATCAGCCCGATGGGGTAACGCTTGGAGAGCATCTCTCGAAAATCACCGCGTTGCTCCAGCGCTTGCACGTCGGGCATGCGCTCCATCGGGATCCGGGTCGTCCGTAACCAGTCCGCCATCATCTGCCGTGCTTCACTGCTCGCAGAAAAACCTCGAGTCACTCGCAACTCATGACCTGCGTTCATAAGGACAACCTCTTATGTCGTGGACTGCGAAATCTACGGGGCTTTTGTTACAGACGGACGACCCGGCGCGAGCCATTCCGCGCCTTGGGATCCCATCTTCCTACGACCGACTGGAAACTGTCCGCCCATAAAAAAGCCCATCGTCTGATGGGCTTGATGACAGCAAGAAGCGAACCAACTCAGCTGCGATGGGGGGCCGGTTGCTGCTGCGTCAGGCAGTGAATGTTGCCGCCGCCCAGCAACATTTCACGGCCCGGAACCATGACCACCTCGTGTTCCGGGAACAACTGCTGGAGGATCTTGCGGGCCGTGTCATCCATCGGATCGTCGAAACACGGGGCAATGATGCCGCCGTTAACGATCAGAAAATTCACGTACGAGCCGGCCAGACGCACCGATGGGTTGCGCTCCTGACTGCCGTGCACCTGATCAACCCCGGCGCACTCTTCTTCGGTGGCATACAGCGGACCCGGGATCGGCATCTTGTGTACGACAAACGGACGTCCCTTGGCGTCGCGGGCATTTTCCAGCACCTTCATGGCTGCCTGGCAGCGCGGGAAATTGGGGTCTTTCGGATCATCTGTCCAGGCGAGTAACACTTCACCGGGGCGTACGTAGCAGCAGAAGTTATCCACATGCCCGTCGGTCTCGTCGTTGTACAAACCATCCGGCAGCCAGATGATTTTTTCGACCGACAGGTGATCGCGCAGCACGGCTTCAATATCTTCGCGAGACAAGTGCGGGTTGCGGTTACGGTTGAGCAGGCATTCTTCCGTGGTGATCAGCGTGCCCTCGCCATCGACGTGGATCGAGCCGCCTTCCAGCACAAACCCATCGGTGACGTAGCGCGAGCAGCGCTCGATTTCCAACACTTTGCTGGCGACCTGTTCATCCAGGTTCCACGGCGCGTATAGCCCACCGTCGAAACCGCCCCAGGCGTTGAAGCCCCAATTGACGCCGCGAACCTCGCCCGCGTCGTTGATGACGAAGGTCGGACCGGAGTCGCGTACCCAGGCGTCGTTACTGCTCAGCTCGACGACGCGAATGTTGGGTACGTCCAGCCGTGCGCGGGCGTTGTCGTACTGTGCGGCCGAGACGCCAACGGTGACGGGCTCGAAACGGGCGATGGCCTTGGCCACGGCAACGTGATCGTTCTGAACCGGCTTGCCGCCCAGACGCCAGTTGTCCGGACGCTCGGGCCAGATCATCCAGGTTTGCGTTTGCGGCGCCCACTCGGCAGGCATGTAGAAGCCATCGGCGCGGGGGGTGCTGTTGAGAGTGGTCACAGTAATCAGAACTCCATGAAACGACGAAGGCGTCTACGGCCAAATAAGGAAGACGTTATAGACGATAAAAATCGGATTTAAAAACACTAATCGAGCTTTCGGCGCACACCAAGACAGCAAACACCGATATATATCGACCTATGTTCGACGTGTGAATCAGCTCAGCTCTCCAGTTCACCCAGCACCTTCGACACACTGTCGACGAAGAAGTCCACGCTCCGACGGCTGGTCACCATCGGCGGCTTGATCTTGAGGATGTTCAGATAATCCCCCGTAGGCTGCATGAAGATCCCCAGCTCACGAAGACGATCGCACAAGTAGGCCGTTTCCTCGGTTGCGGGTTCCAGCGTCTCACGGTCGCGAACCAGCTCAAGTCCCAGATAGAACCCCGAGCCATGGACAGCCCCGGCCAACGGGTGTTTGTCGATCAGCGTGAGCAGACGTTCCTTGAAATAGCCGCCTACCACGCGGGCGTTCTCCCAAAGCTTTTCTTCTTCCATGACGTCGAGCACCGCCATGCCGATGCGGCAGCTCACCGGACTGCCGCCTGACGACGAAAAGAAATAGCCCTCGGCTTCCAGCGCCTCAGCGATCTCGCAGCGGGTGATGACGGCG
The DNA here is from genome assembly GCF_013201545.1 of Pseudomonas graminis. NCBI lineage: Bacteria > Pseudomonadati > Pseudomonadota > Gammaproteobacteria > Pseudomonadales > Pseudomonadaceae > Pseudomonas > Pseudomonas graminis. Next base: position 1,919,547 of record NZ_CP053746.1, on the reverse strand, counting down.
CCGAGGGGATGGCCGTTGCCCATGCCTTTGGCCATGGTGATGATGTCCGGCACCACGCCCTGCTCTTCGAAGCCCCAGAAGAACTGGCCCAAGCGGCCATAACCCACCTGCACTTCATCGGCGATGCACACGCCGCCCTGATCACGGACCCTGGCGTAGACCTGCTGCAGATAACCCGGCGGCAGGGAGATTCCGCCGGCATTGCCGTACACCGGCTCGCAGATGAAGCCCGCCACTTGCCGCCCCTGCTCCTTTAGCGCGCTCAAATACGCGTCAACGCTGCGCAGGTAGAACGGCGCAGTGTCCGCGCCACGAAACTCGCCGCGATAGGTATTGGGCGCCACCACAGGGTGCACCCAGTCGGGACGCGTGCTCAGGGCTTGCGGGTTGTCGGCGATGGATGTCGAAATCGCATCGGTCGCCACCGACCAGCCGTGATAAGCCTCCAGCACGCTCAATACATCGCGGCCACCGCTGTAGGCCCAGGCCAGACGAATCGCCAGATCATTTGCCTCGGTGCCGCTGTTCACCAGAAATACACGGTCCATGCCGGCGGGCGCCAGCTTCAGCAGCCGCTCGGAAAACTCGGCGATCGCCGCGTAATGAAAGCGTGAGTTGGTGTTAAGCAGCGACCACTGCCGCGACGCAACCTCAGCCATGCGCGGATGGCCGTGACCAAGCACCGCGACGTTGTTGAGCATGTCCAGATAGGACCGGCCCTGCAGGTCAATCAGGTGGTTGCGCCAGCCACGCTCGATCTGCGGCGGGGCCTGGTAATAATGCTTTTGAGAGCGGGCGAAGCTGGCGTCGCGACGGGCGAGCAGCGCGGCGGAATCGGCCAACGCCGGCGCATCGCAATCGAAACCCAGGAGCCCTTTGGGTGACGGGCACAGCGAACGCCAGGCGGGAGCCCGCGACGGGGTGGTGAACAACGGCGGGCTCACGTCAGGCTCCGAACACAGCTGCACGATCAACGCGCCACCGCCCTGCCCGATCACGTCCCCCGCGCCGAACTCGACGCCGGAATCAAAATCAGAACGTACCCCCCACAGACGCAGGCTCACCTCGGCGCCAACCAGCTGCAAGGCGCCGTCAGCGGTGTGGCGCAGGATTCCGGCAAACGGCGCATGAACAACGGTGCCGTGGGGGATGTACAGTTCGGTATGCAACGCGAAGGTATCCGGCTCCTTTGTGCTGTCCGGCAACGTGCGCGATAGCCGGTATTCGCCATAGCGACTGGCGGCCAGCCCATGAGCTTGCGCAGCCTCTCTCAATAGTTGCTCGTCGATGCCGCTCTGTTCCCAATTGCCAGCCACAAAGTGCTCGCTGAGCACCCCCAGGTCCACGAGGGTAAAACCCTGCCTGCTCAAGCTCGGCAACAGCGGCGAAAACAGCTCGGGCTCTTCGTCCGATTCCCATTCACCTACTGCGTCGAGAATCGCCGCTTCCATCAGCGCAATCGGCACGGAAGTGGCGACGTCGAAAATGTTCCACTCGCTCGCCAGATTGGCCTGGATGTAGGTGTTTTCCGGCTCGATGCTCGCCTGTTGCTCGCTGCCCAAGACCAGCACGGCCGAGCGCGCGACGATCAACGGCCACAGCGCCAGCAGCTCCTCGGTCTGAAGAGGATTAATGAGGTGGTAAGCCTGAACGGCGGGCAGGATAAAAAACGGATCGCCCTCGGCGTGGTGCAGCAGCGCGGCGCAGGTCACCGAAAGATCGGCGATGCGCCATGTACGGATCAGATCCCCGAAGTCGATCAGGCCTTGAAGCTGCCATTGGCGATGGGCATCTCGAGCCCAGACCACGTTGTACTCAGTGATGTCCATGTGGATCGCCTGCACCGGCAGCGACGCCACCAGCGGCAGCAAATAGGCTTGGGCCTGCTCGGCGGCCTCGGCGATACAGGCGCGCTTGTCGGCATCGGGGATGACCGGGAGCAAGTGCTCGATCAACGCAAAGGCGTGGCGAGGGTCCCATTGCAAAACACGATCCAGGCCGGCGTGCTCGAACCCCGCCAGCGCCACGTCGACACGGGCGCAGAGCTTCGCCAGCCCGGTCACAATGTGCCGGTTCAGGTGCGCAACGTGGGCGAGTGATTGTCCGTTGATAAACTCCAGAACGCGAAAGTGCACGGCGTTGCCGTTGTGATCGACGGTCAATACGTCCTCACCCTTCAACGTCGGCATCACCGCCGGGACGCGCACCGGCGACTCGCGGCTCAAATGCCGCAGCGCCGCATGCTGCGCGGCAAGTTCGGTGGTTGAGTAATCTCCGTGGCAGATCTTCAGGACGAAACGTCGCCCGTCACCGCAGTCCACCAGGAAGTTTCGGTCCTGATGGCTACCCAACTCTTTCAACGTCCCCGACAGCCCGTAATACGTCGCCAGCCATTCGGCGGCCTGCGCGGCACCGACATCCGGGCATGGCAGGCTGGAGCGGCGAATCAAGGTGTCAAGCGACATGAAGGAAGTCCTGATAGAAAGAGGCGCCCAAATACTATCGCCAGTTGCGCGGCGGTTAATCAACCCCGTGCCATAGCTAATAAAGAAATGCCTTAAAAGACCGACAGATACACAAAGCGTTGAGGTCGTGAAACACGTGCGGCGGTTTTATGGCGCTAATCGCGATAGGCCATCAATTAATATCATCGCTTGTCGGCGGATTGCTCCTTGCGCCAGTCAGCAAGGCCCCACAAGCTATGCTCCATCGTCTTACATCTTTCCAGGGAAGAAGGTTTATCCATGCGAATACTTGTTACCGGTGGCGCCGGCTTCATCGGCTCTGCGCTGATCCGTCATCTGATCAACAACACCGATCACGACGTCCTCAATTTCGACAAGCTGACCTACGCCGGGAATCTTGAGTCGCTGCAGGGCATTGCCACCAACACCCGGTATGAGTTCGTACAGCAGGACATCGTTGATCAGGCCGCAGTGAGCAAAGTCCTCGCGCGCTTCAAGCCTGACGCGATCATGCACCTGGCGGCAGAATCCCACGTCGACCGTTCGATTGACGGCCCGTCGGAGTTCATCCAGACCAACATCGTCGGCACCTACAGCCTGCTGGAAGCGACCCGCTGCTATTGGCTGACCTTGCCCGAAGACGAGCGCGCCGCCTTCCGCTTTCACCACATTTCCACCGATGAAGTGTATGGCGACCTCCACGGCGTGGACGACCTGTTCACTGAAACCACACCCTACGCGCCAAGCTCGCCGTATTCGGCCAGCAAAGCGGCGTCGGACCATCTGGTTCGCGCCTGGCAGCGCACCTACGGGCTGCCGGTGGTCGTCACCAACTGCTCGAACAACTACGGCCCGTTCCATTTCCCCGAGAAGCTCATCCCGCTGGTGATCCTCAACGCCCTGGCCGGTAAGCCGCTGCCGGTGTACGGCAATGGCTTGCAGGTGCGTGACTGGCTGTTTGTCGAAGATCACGCCCGCGCACTGCTCAAGGTGGTGACCGAGGGCCAGGTCGGCGAGACCTACAACATCGGCGGCCACAACGAACAAAAGAACATCGACGTCGTGCGCGGCATCTGCGCGCTGCTCGAAGAACTGGCGCCGGAACAGCGCAAAGGCGTGGCCAACTACGCGGACCTGATTACCTACGTGACTGACCGCCCTGGCCATGACATGCGCTACGCCATTGACGCCAGCAAAATCGAGCGCGAACTGGGCTGGACGCCGAAAGAGACGTTCGAGTCCGGCCTGCGCAAAACCGTGCAGTGGTATCTCGACAACCTTGAATGGTGCCGCAACGTGCAGGATGGCAGTTATCAGGGCGAACGCCTGGGCACCGACGTAAAGGAACTGATCGCATGACTAAAGGAATTGTACTGGCGGGCGGCTCGGGCACACGCCTGCACCCGATTACCCTCGGGGTCTCCAAACAGCTGTTGCCGATCTACGACAAACCGATGATCTATTACCCGATCTCGGTGCTGATGCTGGCGGGGATCAAGGACATCCTGGTCATCTCGACGCCGCTGGACCTGCCGCAATACCGGGCGTTGCTGGGTGACGGCAGTCAGTTCGGCGTGCGCTTTCATTACAAGGAGCAGCCCAAGCCGGACGGCCTCGCGCAGGCATTCCTGCTTGGCGAAGAATTCATCGGCGATGACTCTGTATGCCTGATTCTCGGCGACAACATCTTCCACGGTCAGCACTTCAGCGAACAGCTCAAGCGTGCGGCGGACAACACCTCCGGCGCGACTGTGTTCGGCTACTGGGTCAAGGATCCGGAGCGTTTTGGCGTGATCGATTTCGATGAGCACGGCCACGCGCTGTCCATCGAAGAGAAGCCCAAGGCGCCTAAATCCAGCTACGCCGTGACCGGTCTGTATTTCTACGACAACGAGGTCATCCAGATCGCCAAGGACGTCAAGCCGTCCCCGCGCGGCGAGCTGGAGATCACCGACGTCAACAACGCTTACCTCAAGCGCGGCGACTTGCGCGTTGAACGTTTAGGCCGCGGTTTCGCCTGGCTCGACACGGGCACTCATGACAGCCTGCTGGACGCGTCGCAATACGTGCAGACCATCGAGCACCGTCAGGGCCTGAAAGTCGCGTGCCTGGAAGAGATCGCCTATCAGAATGGCTGGATTGACCGCGCCCACCTGTTGAATCGGGCTGACTATTTCGGCAAGACCGGCTACGGTCAGTACCTGTTCAAGATCGCAGGGGAAAGTCAGTGAACGTGGTTGCCAGCAAGTTGCCTGAAGTCCTCATAATCGAGCCCAAAGTGTTCGGCGATGAGCGTGGCTTCTTCTACGAAAGCTTCAACGCCCGGGCCTTTGCCGAGGCCACCGGTGTAGCCGATCAGTTCGTCCAGGACAATCACTCGCGCTCGCAAAAAGGCGTCCTGCGCGGGTTGCATTACCAGATTGAAAATCCTCAGGGGAAACTGGTGCGCGTGACCGCTGGCAGCGTGCTGGACATCGCTGTCGACATCCGTCGCAGCTCGCCGCAGTTCGGCCAGTGGTTCGGTCTGGAGCTGTCGGCCGAGAACGCTCGTCAGCTGTGGATTCCCAAAGGTTTCGCCCACGGCTTCGTGGTGCTGAGCGACTACGCCGAGTTCCTCTACAAGACCACCGACTACTACACGCCGTCGGCCGAGCGCTGCATTCGCTGGGACGATCCGGAGCTGAACATCGACTGGGGCCTGAGCGAAGCACCTCAACTGTCGGCCAAGGATCAGGTCGGCAAGCTCCTGAAAGAAGCGGACCTGTTCCCGTGAATGCGCCGCTGCGGATTCTGATCAGCGGGCAACAGGGCCAAGTGTCCCAGGCGCTGCAGCAACACTTGCAGAACATGGGCGAGCTGATCGTGCTGGGCCGCGATCAGCTGGACTTGAGTCAGCCGGAATCCATCCGTCCAGTGGTTCGCGACATCAAGCCGGACCTGATCATCAACGCTGCCGCACACACTGCGGTGGATCAGGCCGAAAGCGAGCCGGACCTGGCCTTCGCCATCAACGCGACCTCCCCTGGTGTGTTCGCTGAAGAAGCCGCTGCCCTGGGCGTTCCGCTGATTCACTACTCCACCGATTACGTGTTCGACGGCAGCAAGGCTGGGGCGTGGGTTGAGGCAGACACGCCCAATCCGCTGGGCGTTTACGGCAACAGCAAGCTGGCAGGCGAACGCGCGATCGCCGCAGCGGGCGGGCAGCACCTGATTTTGCGCACGAGCTGGGTTTATTCCCTGACCGGGCGCAACTTCCTGCTGACCATGCAGCGCTTGCTGCAAGAGCGAGAGAAGCTGTCGATCGTTGCCGACCAGATTGGCGCACCCACCTGGGCCGGCACCATCGCCGCCAGCACCGGCGCGCTGATTGAGCGCTGGCGTGACGGCGCGCTGGGCGCCTGGGGTGTTTATCACCTGACGGCCAGCGGCGAGACGTCGTGGTTCGGGTTCGCTGAAGCCATTGGTCAGCAATTGATCAACAGCGGCAAGCCCTGCGCGGCGCTGGAACCGATTGCTTCCAGCGCTTATCCGACCCCGGCTGCGCGCCCGCTCAATTCGCGTCTGGATTGCAGCCTGCTGCAGAGAGAATGGGGCGTCAGCCAGCCCGACTGGCACGATGCGTTGCTGGAGTGCTTAGCGCAGCAGCGGTAGGCATAATGGGCCGACTCGCTGTTGAGCGGCTGCGGAGCACTGATACATCCGCAGCCGCCCCGCATCGCAACGAACCCACCGGCGATTCCATGATCAGCACTAACGCCCTTCCCCGCCGTCCTCGCTGGCGCAGCCTTGCCCTGCTGGCGCTGATCCTCGCCCCGCTGTTGTGGCCGCTCGAACGCCTGGCCGAACACTATTACCGCAATGAGCTGCTGAGCCAGAATCGCCAGACCCTCGACCTTTACGTCGCCAACCTGCTCGGCACCTTGCACCGCTATGAAGTCCTGCCGCAGATTCTTGGCGACCTGCCCGGCCTGCGCGCCACGCTGGCGAACCCGCAGGACCAGCACGCCCAGGCCCAGGCGAACCTGCTGCTGATGAACACCGCCAGGCAGACTGGCGCTGAGGTGATTTACCTGATGGCGCCCAATGGCGACACCCTCGCTGCGTCGAACTGGGACAAGCGCGACAGCTTCGTCGGGCGCAACTTCGCGTTTCGTCCGTATTTCAGCAACGCCATGGCCGGCAACCTCGGCCGCTTTTTCGGCTTGGGCACGACGTCGGCCAAACGCGGCTATTTCTTCGCCGCAGCGGTGCGCGATGGCGACGCTGTGATCGGCGTGCTGGTGGTCAAAGTCGACCTGGACCTCACCGAAACGCTGTGGGGCAAAACGCCGGAGCAGCTGCTTGTCACCGACCACAACGGCGTCGTGATCCTCACCTCCAATCCCAACTGGCGTTTCCGCGCGACCCGGCCGCTCAGCGAGGAGGAAAAGCAGGCCATCGTCGCCATCCAGCCCTACCCGACCCGCGACCCGCGCCCGCTGCAGCTGGATGAAACCGGCTGGCTGACGCAGACGCAGCAGATCGACGAGACTGGCTGGAGTGTCAATATCCTTGCGCCGAAGGTGCTTGTGTCGAGGCCGGTGCGAACGGTCGTGGCCATTGGCGGTGCGGCGTTGCTGGTCCTGATGTTGCTGCTGGGTCTGATGATGCAGCGGCGACGGCATTATCTGGATCGCATCAACTTCGAGGCCAAGGCGCGCCGTGAGCTGGAAGTGCGAGTCGCCGAGCGGACCTGTGATCTGGAAGGCGTCAATCAGCGACTTCGCCAGGAAGTCCTCGAGCGCGAGCAGGCCCAGCAAGAGCTGTTTCGCGCTCAGGACGAACTGGTTCAGGCTGGCAAACTGTCGGCGCTGGGCACGATGTCGGCGAGCATCAGCCACGAACTCAACCAGCCGCTGGCGGCGATTCGCAGCTACGCCGAGAACGCCGAAGTGCTGCTCGATCACCAGCGCACTGAAGACGCCCGCGGCAACCTCAAGCTGATCAGCGAACTCACCGGGCGCATGGCGTCGATCATTGCGCACCTTCGCGCCTTCGCCCGACGGGACCGACATGCGCCTGAGAGCGTAGCGCTGCAGCCGGCGCTGGACGATGCGCTGGCCCTGCTCGCCAAGCGCCGGCGCGCGATGGAAGTGGAGCTGATCCGCGACCTGCCCGCCGCGACCTTGTGGGTGCAGGCCGGCGAGACGCGCCTGCGTCAGGTGCTCGGCAATCTGCTGGCGAATGCGCTGGATGCACTGACCGAGAAAGGCCCGCCGCGCAAATTGTGGATCAGCGCCGAGTACAACGCCGAGGGCGTCAATCTGTTCATCCGCGACAACGGCCCGGGGTTTTCCAAAGAAGCGCTGGAGCACGCGCGCGAGCCGTTTTTCACCACCAAGACGCGCACCCAGGGCCTCGGTTTGGGCCTGGCGATCTGCGATACGTTGATGCGCGCACTGGGCGGGGAGTTGCTGTTCGCCAATCACCCGGAAGGCGGTGCGCTGCTGACGTTGCGGATGCGCACCGGCGCCTCGGGCGTCAACCTTCAACCGTCTGAGGACTTATCTGCATGAGCACCGACGCCATCGACAGCCGCATTCAGGTGGTGCTGATCGACGACGACCCGCACCTGCGTCAGGCCCTGAGCCAGACGCTCGATCTCGCCGGCCTGAAAATCCTGCCGCTGAGCGACGCCAAAGGCCTGCAAGCGCGCATCGAGCGTGACTGGCCGGGGGTAATCGTCAGTGACATCCGCATGCCGGGCATCGACGGCCTCGAATTGCTCAATCAGCTGCATGCCCAGGATCCGGAGTTGCCGGTGTTGCTGATCACCGGTCACGGCGATGTCCCGCTGGCGGTTCAGGCCATGAGGGCGGGCGCCTACGATTTTCTGGAAAAACCGTTCGCCAGCGACGCTTTGCTCGACAGCGTGCGTCGCGCCCTGGCGCTACGCCTGCTGGTGCTGGACAACCGGAGCTTGCGGCTCGAGCTCAGCGACCGTCAGCAATTGAGCACGCGACTGGTGGGGTTGTCCGCACCCATTCAGCGCCTGCGCGATCAGATCGGCGCGCTGGCTGCGACCAAAGCCGACGTGTTGATTCTTGGCGAAACCGGCGCAGGCAAAGAGGTGGTCGCCCGCGCGCTGCATGACTTGTCCAACCGCCGTAACGGTCCGTTTGTGGCGATCAACGCGGGAGCGCTGGCCGAGTCGGTGGTCGAGAGCGAGCTGTTCGGCCATGAGTCGGGGGCGTTCACCGGCGCGCAGAAGCGTCGCATCGGCAAGTTCGAATTCGCCAACGGCGGCACGCTGTTTCTGGACGAAATCGAAAGCATGAGCATGGACGTTCAGGTCAAGCTGCTGCGCTTGCTGCAAGAGCGCGTGGTCGAGCGCCTGGGCGGGAATCAGCAGATCCCGCTGGACATTCGGGTGATCGCGGCGACCAAAGAGGACCTGCGCCAGGCGGCGGATCAGGGCCGTTTCCGGGCCGACTTGTATTACCGACTCAACGTCGCCCCCTTGCGCATTCCGCCGCTGCGGGAGCGTGGCGAAGATGCGCTAGTGCTGTTCCAGCATTTCGCCGACACCGCCAGTTTGCGCCACGGCCTGCCCCGCCATGAATTGCAGCCGGGACATCGCGCGCTGCTGCTGCGCCACACCTGGCCGGGCAACGTGCGTGAACTGCAGAACGCCGCCGAGCGTTTCGCCTTGGGCCTTGAGCTGGAACTGGAAGGTGACGCGCAGCCGGATCTGGTGGCGTCCAATGGCGGACTCAGCGAACAGGTCGAAGCGTTCGAGCGGGCGTTGATCGCTGCCGAACTGACCCGCCCGCACAGCTCGGTCCGCAGCCTCGCCGAAGCCTTGGGGCTGCCCCGCAAAACCCTGCACGACAAACTGCGCAAGCATGGGCTGACCTTCAACGGCGCGGGGTCCGATGATAATGACTGACCTGCAACGCTTGTCCGCTAGAGACCTGGAAGCGGTGCTGCATCGGGACATTCCCCTCACCCGGGAAATGGGCATCAAGGTGCTGAGCTGGCGAGACCACCAACTGCGTCTGCACCTGCCATTGGCCCCGAACGTCAATCACAAGAACACCCTGTTCGGCGGCAGCCTGTATTGCGGCGCGGTGCTGGTGGGCTGGGGCTGGCTGTATTTGCGGCTCAAGGAAGCCGGGATCGATGACGGGCACATCGTGATTCAGGACGGCCAGATCAGCTATCCCCTGCCGGTCACACGCGATGGCGTCGCTGTTTGCGACGCACCGGATGAAGCAAGCTGGGAGAAATTTCTGAAGCTCTACCAACGCCGCGGCCGTGCAAGGCTGGCGCTGCACACCCGCATCGTGGTGGAAGGATCAGAGGAAACGGCGGTGCAATTCGTCGGGCAGTTCGTGCTCCATCGCTGAACAAAGCTGCCCGACACGCCTTGCCTATGTGGGAGTGACCGGGGTGGCGCTCCACCTTGCTCACGAAGACGGCATTCCAGCCGCTGAAAATTGCGTGGATATACCGACCTGTTCGCGAGCAAGCTCGCTCCCACAATTCGTATTCGGCAGAGACATCCGCGGCGTCTTCTGACACCGCGCTTTGTTGCAGCGGACATATCCCCTTGTGGAGTGAGCTTGCTCACGAAGACAGCATTCCAGCCGCTGAAAACTGCGTGGATGTACCGACCTGTTCGCGAGCAAGCTCGCTCCCACAATTCGTATTCGGCAGAGACATCTGCGGCGTCTTCTGACACCGCGCTTTCTCGCAGCCGACACAGCCCCTGTGGGAGTGAGCTTGCTCACGAAGACGGCATTCCTGACGCTGGAGATTTACCGGACCTGATGTGAGCTCAAGTCCGCGCCAACGCCAGCAACGCGTCGCGCCACGTTGCTTCCCCCGGCAACGCCAGAAAGAACGAATTGAGCAGTGTCTCCCGTGCCGGGTACTCGAAGGTCGTGCCGTCCAGGTTCAACACCACGCCGCCGGCGCCTTCCACCACGCCTTGGGCAGCAGCGGTGTCCCACTGAGAAGTCGGCGCCAGACGCGGGTAGCAGTCAGCAGCCCCTTCGGCGAGCAGGCAAAACTTCAGCGAGCTGCCAATATTCGTCAGCTCTAGCTCACCCACTACTTCCGATAACCCGGCGAGCAACCTCTGTTGCTCGGGGCTGGAGTGACGACGGCTGGCGACCACCGTGAACGCTTCCCCTGCGCCCGGCTCATTGCGCACCTGAATAGGCGCCAGATGCCGCGCGTCGTCACTGCGCCAAGCACCCAGACCGGCGCCACCGAAATAGCAGCGGTTATTGGTCGGCATCGATACCACGCCAAATACCACCCGACCGTTCTCGATCAGCGCGACGTTGACGGTGAACTCTTCGCTGCCGGCGATAAATTCCTTGGTGCCATCAAGCGGGTCCACCAGCCACCAGCGTTGCCACTGGCTGCGTTCGCTCAACGGGATGTTGGCGTCCTCTTCGGAGAGGATATGAATGCTCGGATCCAGCGCCTTGAGGCCCGCCACCAGCAGCTCATGGGCGGCCAGGTCGGCGGCGGTGACAGGCGAGTCGTCCGACTTGACCGTGACGTCCACGCCGGAGCGCCAGAACGGCAGAGTAACTTCTCCAGCCTGGCGGCAAAGCTCAATCACGGGCGCAAGCAGCGGGTGTGGCAATTGGGAAAATGTCGGGTTCATGGCAGGAAATCCCCACGCTCGGCCAGCAGGTCGCGGGCAAGGTACAACGCAGCCAGCGCGCGCCCCTCAGTGAACTGCGGGTTCTGCACCAGACTGGAAAGCTCGCGCAAATTGACCTTGTCCACACGCATTGGCTCAGGCTCATCGCCGGGCAGCGTTTCTTCATACAAATCGGTGGCCAACACGACCTGAATTTTCTGGCTCATGTAGCCCGGCGAAAGAGAGAGTTCGGTCAGGTGCACCAAGGTCCGCGCGCCATAACCGGCCTCTTCCTTGAGCTCGCGATTGGCGGCGGCCAACACGTCTTCGCCTGGTTCGATCAAGCCCTTGGGCAGCGAAAGCTCGTATTGGTCAGTGCCGCCGCAGTACTCCTCGACGAGTACGGCGTGATCTGCATCGAGCATGGCTACGATCATCACCGCGCCGTAGCCACTGCCGCTGCCGACCAGCCGCTCGTAGGTACGCTCGACGCCGTTGGAGAAGCGCAATTGCACTTCTTCAACGCGGAACAGACGGCTGCTCGCGACGATTTCGCGAGAGAGGACGGTAGGTTTCTGCTGCATGACGAGCTCCTTGGCGTAGACGGGTTACTATACCGTGGCTTTTGCGGATGTCTTCGCCGCAAACCCACGCGACTCATTCAACGCCGAGAGACCTGTATGCCTTCCTTGCCCTGGCGCGATATCGACACCGTTCTGCTGGATATGGACGGCACGCTGCTCGACCTGCATTTCGACAATCACTTCTGGCTGGAGCATCTGCCCAAGCGCTATGCCGAAGTGCACGGGGTCAGTCTGGCGATGGCGCAAATGGAGCTGATGCCGCTCTTCGAAAAAAACGCCGGCACCCTAAACTGGTACTGCACCGACTTCTGGAGCACCGAGCTGAAGCTGCCGGTGAAAGACCTGAAAATTGAAATCGCTCACCTCATCGCCTTGCGCCCCGACGCCGCGACGTTTCTGGCCGCCATCAAGCAGGCCGGAAAACGGGTGATCATGATTACCAACGCGCACCGGGACTCGCTGTCGCTGAAGATGGAAAGACTGGAGTTGGCACCCTACTTCGAGCGTTTGATCAGCTCCCATGACTACGGCTACCCCAAGGAAAACCCGCAATTCTGGGATGCGCTGCAAGCCGATATCCAGTTCGATCGTGCACGTAGCCTGTTTATTGATGACACTCTGCCAATCTTGCGCAGCGCGGGACGATACGGCATTGGTCATCTGCTGGCGGTACGTGAGCCGGACAGTCGCAAAGGCCCGAAGGACACCGAAGAATTCGAAGCCGTGGAGGATTATCGGTCGTTGATACAGGGCTTATAAGCACCGCAAAACAACTGTAGGAGCGCGCTTGCCCGCGAAGGATTCGTACACCCGATGCAGATCAACCGGATGTACGATTTTTCGCGGGCAAGCGCGCTCCTACAAGGGTCAGTGTACGGTCTTCACGCCAGCCGCATTATTCAGGAATACGCAGAACCTGACCCGGATAGATCTTGTTTACGTCTTTCAGCATCGGCTTGTTGGCGTCGAAGATTTTCTGGTACTTGTTGGCATCGTGATAAACGCGCAGCGAAATAGCGCTCAGCGTATCGCCCTTCTGGACAGTGACGAACGTCGCGGCAACCACGGCAGGTGCGCCGGCGGCGATAGTCAGTTGATCATCAACACTGCCTACACCGGCGATGTTGCCGGCAGCCAGCACGACCTTCTCTTTCTCTTCCTGACTGGCGACTTCGCCCGTCAAAGTGATCTTGTCGCCTTCGACCGTTGCATGAACATTGGGATTGCCCAAGCCAACAGACTCGATGTGCTTTTTCAGCTCATCACTGGCATTGGCGTTTCCCGGGGTGAGCAGGTCGATAAGCTTCTCGCCGGCTTCCTTCACAAAACTGAACAGACTCATGGGTTTCTCCTTGGTGTCGTTGTGATGTCGTTGTGGTTTCCCCGCGCAACATCTAATCCGCTGACATTGCCCGACAAAAGTCCGACCCCTGGCCGCGCCTCAAGGTTTCAAGCCATTTGACGTTCGGTCGCGATAGACTTCGCCGGGCCAGCCTGTGCCTTCTGGAGTGAAGATGGACATTAAACAGCTGAAATTTCTGATCGCCCTCGACGAAACGCGTCACTTTGGGCAGGCGGCTGCGCGCTGCCACATCACGCAACCGACACTGTCGATGCGTCTGCGCAGCCTTGAGGAAGAGCTGGACCTGCCACTGGTTAATCGCGGCCAACGCTTCGAAGGTTTCACTGCGCCGGGCGAACGCGTTCTGGCATGGGCGCGCACCGTGCTGGCGGCGTACGACGGTTTGCAGGCTGAAGCAGCCGCCTGTCGCGGGCATCTTGTCGGCACATTACGGCTGGGCGTGGTGCCGCTCTCCAATTTTGATCCATTGCCCTTGCTGCAACGTTTGCACTCCCTGCACCCGAACATGCGCTTCGAACTTTCATCCCTGAGCTCCGAGCAGATCCTCGACCAACTCGCCAGTAACCGCCTGGACCTCGGGGTTTCGTATCTGGACCGGCTGGACACCGAACGGTTTGACTCATTGCAACTGGCCGAAACCCGCATGGGCGTGATGTACGACCAGCGTTATTTCAGCTTTGCCGAAGCCACTTCAAGCTGGGAAAGCCTGACCGAATTGCCCCTGGGCATGCTCACCAGCGGCATGCACTTTCGGCAGTCCATCGATCACAACTTCCACAGCCGCGGCCTTCATCCGCAGCCAATCATCCAGACCGACGCCGTGCATCAACTGCTGCAAGCGGTTCATGGCGGTTTCTGCTGCGCGATCATGCCGCTGCACGGCGGCCTTGAATACCTCACTGAGCATCTACGTCTGCAGCCCATCGAAGACGCGCAAACCCTCGCCCGGCTTGGCTTGATCATGCGACGTTCCGCGCCACGTTCGGCATTGGCTGAAGCTTGCCTGGCGCTGTACCACACGATGATGGAAGCATCTTGATCGACGTCATCTATCGGTGCATCAGTACTAGCAATTAGACGTTATCCGACCAGAGGCCTAGGCTTAAGCCTAATCAATCTGCCGGTCACTCCCGATGCACGCCAAGCACATGGATATCACGGCGCCCGCACAACAACTGCCCGCGCCCGCCGCAAGCCAGTCCTACAGCTATTCGAACCTCGATCACGACGTCAGCGAGCCCAATGTGCTTGCCGAGGAAGTCGCGTTGGCGATTGCCTATAACGGCATCAGTCAGGCGGTCATGCTGGTCACGCCCACCGATCTGGAAGACTTTATCGTCGGCTTCAGCATCGGCAGCGGACTCATCGAATCACCGGATGAGATCTACGACATCAAGCTCGGTGGCTGCGGCTCTGCGCAGACCGCAGAAGTGGAAATCGCCAGCCGCGCCTTCTGGAATCTCAAGACCCAGCGTCGGCAAATGGCCGGCACCAGCGGCTGCGGCCTGTGTGGCGTCGAAGCCGTTGAGCAGGCGTTGCCCGAGCTCAACGTGCTGCCCGGCGCGCCCCTTCCCCCCGCCGAATGGCTGAAAGGCCTGCGCGAACGTATGGGCCAATTTCAGCCGCTGGGCGAACACTGCGGCGCCGTCCATGCAGCGATGTTCATGGACGCTCGCGGCGAAATTCTTTTAGGTCGTGAAGACATCGGCCGACATAACGCTTTGGACAAGCTGATCGGCGCGCTGATTCGCCAGGACATCCCGACCACGGGCGGTCTGGCCATCGTCACCAGCCGCTGCAGTCTCGAACTCATTCAAAAAGTATTACGTGCCGGCATTCAGACCCTGGTCAGCCTGTCATCGCCCACCGGGCTGGCGCTGCAATGGGCTCGCCGCCACAACCTCAACCTCATTCATCTGCCTAAACACAGTGCGCCGCGGGTTTACAGTCCTGCGTTGGAGAATCAAGCGTGAGCATGCATAAAGAAGCCGACAAGGTATCGACCCCCCGCTACAAGCCCTACAAAGGCCCGGCCGGCGGATGGGGCGCATTGATCAGCGTCGCCCACTTCTGGCTGACCAGCGACAACGCCCTGAAGAACATCCGCACGATGCTCAAGACCAATCAGAACGGCGGTTTCGACTGCCCGGGTTGCGCGTGGGGCGATTCGCCGGAAAGCGGCATGGTCAAGTTCTGCGAAAACGGCGCCAAGGCAGTGAACTGGGAAGCGACCAAGCGCCGCGTCGACCCGTCCTTTTTCGCTCGCTACAGCGTCAGCTCGCTGCTCGAACAAAGTGATTACTGGCTGGAATACCAGGGCCGTCTGACCGAACCGATGGTCTACGACGCTCAAACCGATCGCTACAAGCCGATCGCCTGGGACGACGCCTTCGCGCTGATCGCCAAGCACTTGAACAGCCTGCCAAGCCCGAACATGGCCGAGTTCTACACCTCGGGCCGTGCCAGCAATGAAGCGGCGTATCTGTATCAGCTGTTCGTGCGTGCCTACGGCACCAACAACTTCCCTGACTGCTCGAACATGTGCCACGAAGCCAGCGGCGTTGCGTTGTCGCAAAGCGTGGGCGTCGGCAAAGGCACAGTGACCTTTGAAGACTTCGAACACGCAGACGCGATTTTCGTCCTCGGCCAAAACCCGGGCACCAACCACCCGCGCATGCTGGAACCGCTGCGTGAAGCGGTTAAACGTGGCGCCCAAGTGGTGTGCGTCAACCCGCTGAAAGAGCGTGGCCTGGAACGTTTCCAGCACCCTCAGCATCCGCTGGAAATGCTCAGCAACGGTTCGGAGCCGACCAACACGGCGTATTTCCGTCCGGCACTGGGCGGCGACATGGCCCTGCTGCGCGGCATGGCCAAGTTCCTGCTGCAGTGGGAGCGTGAAGCCCAGGCGAGCAACGAGCCGTCGGTGTTCGATCACACCTTCCTCAACGAACACACCAATGGCGTGCTGGAATACCTCGCCGCCATTGACGACACCTCGTGGGAATTCATCGTCGAGCAGTCGGGGCTGCCACTGACCGACATCGAACTCGCCGCGCGCATGTACGCCAAAGGCAAGAACGTGATCATGTGCTGGGCGATGGGCATCACTCAGCACCGCCATTCGGTGCCGACCATCCAGGAAGTCTCCAACCTGATGCTGCTGCGCGGCAACATCGGCCGGCCCGGTGCTGGCCTTTGCCCGGTGCGCGGCCACAGCAACGTGCAGGGCGACCGCACGATGGGCATCAACGAGCGTCCACCGGCGTTCTTCCTCGATGCGCTGGAGAAACGTTTCCAGTTCAAGGTACCGCGTGAAAACGGCCATAACGTCGTTGAAGCGATTCACGCAATGCTGGAAGGCCGCGCGAAGGTCTTTATTGGTCTGGGCGGCAACTTCGCCCAGGCAACTCCGGACAGCCCGCGCACCTTCGAAGCCCTGAGCAACTGTGACCTGACCGTGCAGATCAGCACCAAGCTTAACCGCAGCCACTTGGCCCATGGCAAGGAGGCGCTGATTCTGCCGTGCTTCGGCCGTACCGACATCGACATCCAGGCCGAAGGCCCGCAAGCGGTGACCGTTGAAGACTCCTTCAGCATGGTTCATGCGTCCAACGGCCAGCTCAAGCCGCTGTCAGCGCAGATGCGTTCCGAGCCTGCGATCCTGGCAGGCATCGCCAACGCAACGCTGGGCAAGCAGCCGGTAGACTGGCTGTGGCTGGTAGCGGACTACAGCCGCATTCGCGACCTGATCGCCGACACCATTCCGTCGTTTCAGAACTTCAACGAGAAGATCAAGAACCCGGGCGGTTTCTATCTGGGCAACGCCGCAGGCTCCCGTCGCTGGAACACGCCAAGTGCGCG
The DNA here is from genome assembly GCF_013201545.1 of Pseudomonas graminis. Classification (NCBI taxonomy): domain Bacteria; kingdom Pseudomonadati; phylum Pseudomonadota; class Gammaproteobacteria; order Pseudomonadales; family Pseudomonadaceae; genus Pseudomonas; species Pseudomonas graminis. The sequence continues at coordinate 1,902,633 of NZ_CP053746.1, read as the reverse complement.
GGCCAACTTCAAGCCGAACGTATTGCCGAGCGATCTGGTGCATGAAAGCGTGCGCGGGACAGGCATCGTGCCGGACCTGATCATGCAGTCGATGCGTTCGCACGATCAGTACAACACCACCATCTATGGCCTGGACGACCGTTATCGCGGCGTTAAAGGTCAGCGTGACGTGATGTTCGTAAACGAGGCCGACATCATTCGGCTGGGCTTCGTACCGGGTCAGAAAGTCGACATCGTGTCGATCTGGGGCGATGACATCACCCGGCGCGTGAAGGGCTTCACCCTGCTGCCGTTCGACATCCCGGCTGGCCAGGCTGCTGCGTACTACCCGGAAGTGAACCCGCTGGTACCGCTGGAAAGCGTCGGCGACGGCAGCAGCACGCCAACGTCCAAGTTCGTCGCGATCAAGCTTGAGCGCCACGCGGAAACAGCGCGGATTATCTGATCTGCGTAGCAAAGCATGTCTATGTGGGCGAGATGGCCCACATAGACATGCTTTCAGTCTCTAGAGAAATTGGCTGAATGTTCCGGCCCATTCGTGAGCAAGCTCACTCCCACAGGTCCAGCGGCTTGGCCAAATATCAAGTTGACCGCTGCCCACGTGGGAGCGAGCTTGCTCGCGAAGGGGATCTGACAACCGCTGGATAGTTAGCGGATGTACCGGCCTCGTCGCAAGAAAAAGCTCACCCTTCCTGCAGGCACAAAAAAAGGCCCGAATCGCGAGATTCGGGCCGTTATCAAGTAGCGTATGACTCACTAACCTGACTTAGGTTCCCGAGCCAAAACAATAAGTTAGCGTTTTGTATACAGGTCGTGTTATTCGTCGGAATTCGATTGTGACATTTTCTTCATGATCGCAGGATCGCGGCGTCATCCCTATGAGCATCCATATATGAAGTATTCCTCGATTCTGTTGTTGTCGTTCTCACTGGTCAGCGGTTTTGCCTCAGCAGGCGATAACGTGACGGCCGGCGTGGGCGGCGCATTGGGTGGGGTACTCGGCTCCGTCGTTGGCCAACAGGTCGGCGGCAGCACAGGTTCGGCAATTGGTGCCGGCCTTGGCGGTGCGGCCGGTGGCGCAGTGGGCGCCAATCGCCGGAACCGTACCGAAGCCGCAATCGGCGGCGGCCTGGGTGCCGCTGGCGGTAACGTGATCGGTCGCAGCGTCGGTGGTAGCACCGGCAGTTTGATCGGCGCAGCAGCAGGCGGCGGCGCAGGCGGCGCACTTGGTAACTACATGGGCGACGAAAGCCGCCGTGACGACGACCGAGGCCGTGGCTACCGTGGCGATCGCCGCGACTACAAGCATGGTCGTGGCCACGCGTATGGCCATCGCAAGCACCATCGTGACTGATGCCGTCGACTTCCTCTCGCGCGTCTGACCCGATGAACGCCGGCCGCCGATAACGCGGCCGGTTTCATGTTCAGGCCACCAATCGCTCAAGCGCCTGCCGCAACCCTGTCGGGATCGGCACCGGCTGATTGGACGCCCGATCCACAAACACATGCACGAAGCGGCCTGCTGCCCGCGCCTCCTCCTCTCCCGCCTTGAACACTGCCAATTCATATTGCACCGAGCTGTTGCCCAGCTTGCCGACCCGCAGCCCGACCTCGATCAGCTCGGGATAGGCGATCGATGCAAAGTAATCGCACGACGAACTCACCACGAATCCCACTGTTTCACCGTCATGAATATCCAGCCCGCCCTGTTCGATCAGATAGGTATTCACCGCGCTGTCGAAAAAGCTGTAGTACGTGACGTTGTTGATATGGCCGTACACATCGTTGTCGTGCCAACGCGTCACGATCGGCTGAAAGTGGCGGTAGTCGGCGCGCTGCGGGGTGTCGTTCATGTGGCTCCCTCCGGTGTGTCTGTTGTGCTTCTTCGTTCATGAGGTTCGTGACCACTATTGAATCTGGCGCTGAATCCACTGACGCACCTCCGCATATGGATATGCCTCCAGCGCAGCAAATCCGCCGATATTACGGGCCTTGAGCCGGGTAAACATCGGCACGCTGATCCCGCAGAGAAACCGCGTCAGGCACTCAGCTCCAGGCTCATGCCCTCGGACCTCGAGGTGCTTGCTGACGAAATCGCTGCACAGGTCCGCAAAGTCCTGCTCGCTCAAGGACGTCAAGGCTGGCGGCTCGGGGAGTACGGCCACATGGCCCTCGCACACCGAACAATGACCACAGCGCTCGGGCGCACGGTCGTCGCCGAAATATTGAGCGAGACGATGACTAAGGCACTGCTCGCTGGCGAACAGCTCGAGCATCGCGTGGATGCGCGCGACTTCGGTCTTTTCATGATGGACGAAGTAGTCATGCAACTCCTCGCTCAGCGCCTGTGCGTCGAAGTCGGCAGCGATCAGGCTGTAGACCTCGGTCATCTGCTTGCTTTCAAGCTCGATCCAGCCCTTCTCCTGAAAGAAATCCAGCGCCGTCACCACGCGCCCGCGCTCGGCCTGATACTGCTGATACATCGCGTCGAAGTTCACGGTTGCCCACGTCCGCGCCCGGCTTGATGTCTCGGTCAGCGCCTGCACGAATTCGCGTCGTTCGCCTTGAAACCGCTGCACCAGCACCTGCGGCTCAATCAGGTACTTGAAGCGGTACTCCGCGAAATACGAATAACGCGGCGCGATGATCCCGCGCAGTTCCAGTTGCACCAGCAGCGTCTTGAGGGGCAGTTGGCGGATGTTGCTGAGGTCCGACAAGGGCGCCAGCAGAAACTCCCATTGACTGTCGTTGCGCGCGCCTTGCAGATCTTCCAGCACCAGTCGAATGCCTTCCTGCTCCGGCGTGTCGCCGTACACGAAGTTCTCCAGCACGTTCAGGCTGTCGCGATTGGCCAGAACCAGACACTCCGACGTCGCCCCATCCCGGCCTGCACGACCGATTTCCTGGCTGTAGTTCTCGATGGATTTGGGCAAGTCGAAATGGACGACGTTGCGGATGTCACTCTTGTCGATGCCCATCCCGAAAGCGATCGTGGCGACGATGCAGTTGAGCCGCCCCTCCATGAACTGGCGCTGAATCGACTCGCGCTTATCGTGGGGCAGGCCGGCATGGTAGGCGTGCGCCTGGATGCCGTTCTGCGACAGATGAGCGGCCACGAACTCGGCAGTTTTCTGCAACGTGACGTAGACAATGCTCGGCTGCCCGGCCCGTTCGCCGAGCCACTCCACCAGCCGCCGGCGCTTGTCCCGGCCTGCGACGGGCTCAACCCTCAGGGTAAGGTTTGGCCGGTAGAAACCGGTCGTCACCACATCGTCCGGCGCGATGCCGAACTTGCTCTGCATGTCATCGATGACTTGAGGTGTCGCGGTCGCTGTCAGTAGCAGCGCCTGGGGGATGTTGAACTCGCGCTGGTAATCAGGAAGCTTGAGGTAATCGGGCCGGAAGTTGTGGCCCCACTCGGAGATGCAGTGCGCCTCGTCTACGACCAGCAGGGAAATCGGCACTTGGGTGATGAAATGCCTGAAGCGTTCGTTTTTCAGGCGTTCGACGGAAATCATCAGGATTTTCAGCTCACCCGAACGCGCCCGGGCCATGACATCGGCGACCTCGTCGCGACTTTGCGCGGAGTCGATACTCGCCGCCGCAATGCCGTGCCGCTGCAGGAAAGCCAACTGGTCCTGAATCAGCGCCAACAGCGGTGACACCACCAACGTCAGATGCGGCAGCAGCAATGCCGGCAGCTGATAGCAGAGGGATTTACCGGAACCTGTGGGAAATATCGCTGCGGCGGAGCGCCCGGCCAACACCGCACTGATGGCGGCCTCTTGTCCGGCGCGAAACTGCCGATAACCGAAAACCTGCTCAAGGGTTTGATGCATGTGCTGCCACTCCTTTGACCGTCGCCAGGGCGTGAACCATAGCGCGGTGGGTCCGGGCGCAATAGACCTAAACCATTACAGAAATATCGGACAGGATACATCCCGGATACAAACACCGCGCGCAATGCTGGCAAAACGTCATTCCGAGGATTAATCTCGCGCGACGCGCCCCGACCGACTGCAAACCGGTCGACACCACACGATTCGCCAAGGAGAGGCAATGCAATCCACCCCCCAGCCCGAGGATGACGGGCTCACCATGCAACGGCTGGCCCCCGGCCAGTTCGACGTTGTGCTCGGCTCTCATCCTGCCCGGCGAACCGCGGCGTCCGGCAATGGCAACTGGCCGTTCAGTAGCGTTCTGATCTGCTTGGCGCTGCTGATCGCAATTATCTTTCTGATCGCCCAGATGTTTCGCACACCCAAACCAGCAGCGATGGTCATTCCCGCCCCGCCCACCGCAGAAGTCGTCAGCGAGCCCGAGGCGATACAACCCGTTGCTCAAGTGCGCAACATCGAACAAGTCGTTTATATCGCCCCCAAGGCTGATGTCTCGCAACCCGTCACCGCGCGGCCGCTCGATACCTGCTTGAAAAGCGGCAACCTCATCGACCAGGATGTCGTCAACTGCCGCTTCGGAGACGCTCAGGGCAACGACGCCCAAGTCGTCCGCCCCCAAGGCATGGTTTCAGAGCGTTACATGGCGAACTACAAGTCCGCAGCCGCCAAACCCAGAACCGAGCCCGCTCGGCGTTATGAAGTAGCGGGTGTGTTTATCCGTGAAATCGACGGGCGAAACCGATATGAAGCCCGCTATCGTATTTCCAACAATCATATTGAAACCAGCAGTGTCTGCATGAACTTCTTGGCCGACAGTGTCGAACACCGTGAGTGCCGCCGGGCTGCCGTACCCTACTTCAAAGACATGTGCAGCGATTGGAGCAAACGCGTCGCCAAAGACAAAAGTGATAAAAATAAACTGGCGCAAGAACAGTACTGTACAGCGGCCCGGGATTATTCAGCGTGATGGATAACCCATTCACGCCGCTGGATATTCATTTACGCTCGTCACTCAACATGAAGTAACAACAACCGCGGACGCTTCCCCAAACAGTCTTCTAACCTCGTGATTCCTATCAACCAACGAGGTTAGAAACATGACAACATTTACAATTTTCTTTTGCGGCACGGGCTCGACTAAATACGACAACCTGCACAAGAACTACTGGAACGGTGAACTGGTTGCGACGTTGGCCAATAACATTGCCGGTCACGAGTTCGCGGAGTGGATTGTTATCGACGGCCCGGGTAGCGGCAATATGCAGGCCGACGAACTGTTTACCGAATCCAAAGGATTTGGCTGGACTGGCACTGCATTCGGCAAAGGCTGGCATGAGAATGTGCAGCATGCTGTCAACATCATCCGGGGCCAATTCGATTGGCAAAGAACCAAGCTGTCTGAAGCCGACTACCAGCGTCTCAAGCGAGCCGACGTGCCTATTCCAGACGCGCAGGCACACGGCTCGTGGTTCTGGCGGCAATACGACTACGGCAATCGCATCAGCCCGCAGGAACTCCAGCAACAGCTGATCAAGAACCTGAGAAAAGACGGCTTGCTTCCCAAACAGATCAACCTGGTGGGGTGGAGCCGTGGCGGGATAAGTTGCCACATGCTCGCCAACGCGCTGATGGCTAATCCGGTCACGCGTCAAATACCGGTCAACATATTCGCGGTAGATCCGGTACCCGGTCCCTTGAATTACCAACTTGAGAAAGTTTCTCTCGGCAGCAACGTCAAAGAATACGTGGCGTTCTATGCCCGCGACGAACGCTCTAAAGGGTTCTCATGCGTCATTCCGAAAACAGACGCCAGAACTAAGGTCAGCATCTTTCCCATGGCAGGGCGCCATGCGTCTTTGGTAGGTAATGCGTCGCTCACAGGGGCAAGCGGGCCAGGAGACCTCACAGAACCGGGCACAATCGTTCGACACTATGCCGAAGTCTGCCTGTCCCGATGGGGCACGAAGCTGCAACGAAAACTGAATCTGTCAGCGATCGATGTCAGCCGGCTTCATCAGAGCATCGTCATGCACGAGGCTGACTTCATCAGGATGCGCAATCATTCTTACACTGCCTTGCGTGAAGACCATAAAACAGAGCGTTATGTCAGCTATGCAGATAAAGGGACTGGCTTCAGCATGGTTGCCGGTACTCCATTCAAGCCAGCGCAGGGCCTGGCGGCAACACTCGCTAAGGGGAATGAAGCCTACAAAGACATCTGCTGAAACCATGCTCGGCGTCACGGGCGACTAAAGCCGTTTTATGGCTGTCCAGTCCATCGCCAATGGCCTCCTCGCCGAGCGCCGCGGTGGCGAAAACCGAATTCCTGAAGAAACCGCCCACGAGGGCGGTTTCTTCGTTCCGCTTTTTATCATTGCTCGATTGACCCGTCAGCGCTTTCTGCGGTCATACGGAGCGACAGTCAGAGCCAACCGCAGCGATTACGGACGGAACACCATGCTTCAAGCAGCCACGCGAACCACCACCCGCCTTTTCCCGCTGCTATTGGCCGTCACGACCGCCATGCTGTGCGGCTGCGGCGACGATTCCAAGACCTCCGACGTCGCGACGGCAAGCGCCTCGCCAGCGCAGAAAACCATGAGCGTGGATGTCAGCGGTGCGTTGAACCTTCATTACGAAGCTCGCGGGGATCAGGTGAGCCTGGGCTTCTTGCCCGGCAAACTGCCTGGCTCCAACTGGTTGACGCTGAGCGCGGACCAGGAAGCAGAAGGTGACCGCAATGAGGTCAGCATCGGGCCGATCCTCGGATTCTCCTTCGATAACCCCGATCAGGAAAAGAAGGCGATCATGTTTCAGGGAGGCCGCGTCGAAGTTGCCCACGATGAAAACAGCGCGTCCTACGACACCGGTTCGTACTACCAGTATTTCGATACGGACAAGAACGGCAGCAACAGCAACGTCCAACTCGTCTTCAGCAAAATCGAGAAGCTAAACTCCCCCAATAAACTGCTCGACCGCTACCGGTTGATCGGTACGTTTCAGTTCAATGCGGCGTTGTCACCTGAGCAACCCACCGACGACTGCACCCGGGAAGCCGCTGCTTACGCGGCAGAGCATGGCGAGCGCCACCCGGGGTTCGACGCCAGGCTGTGTAACGCGAAAAGCGTTGTGGCGAAGGGCAGCTTTGATATCACCCAGGACTTTCCGGCAACGACGAAAGCAGACGGATAACATCGCGCAGGCATAAAAAAACCGCCCCGAAGGGCGGTTTCTTTTTAACAGGTGCCGATCTTACAGCTTCGGACCCGCTGCCTTGATTGCGTCGCTCACTTCGAACTTCTTGAAATTCTCGATGAACAGGCCGGCCAGTGCTTTGGCTGCTTCGTCGTACGCTGCTTTGTCAGCCCAGGTGTTGCGTGGGTTGAGCAGTCCGGTTTCGACGCCCGGTACGGAAGTCGGGACGTCCAGATTAACGGTGTCGAGGTGCTCGGTTGCTGCACCGATCAACGCGCCGCTCTGAATGGCCGCGATGACACCACGGGTGGTCGGAATATTGAAGCGTTTGCCGACGCCGTAGCCGCCGCCGGTCCAGCCGGTGTTGACCAGATAGACCTTGGAGCCGAAACCGCGGATGCGCTTGATCAGCAGCTCTGCGTATTCGCCCGCCGGACGCGGGAAGAACGGTGCGCCGAAGCAGGTGGAGAACGTCGACTTGATGCCAGCGCCCGAGCCCATTTCAGTGGAGCCAACCAGTGCGGTGTAACCCGACAGGAAGTGGTAGGCCGCTTGTTCTTCGCTGAGGATCGACACGGGTGGCAGCACGCCGGTGAGGTCGCAGGTCAGGAAGATGACTGCGTTTGGCTCGCCGCCCAGGTTCTTCTCGGAGCGCTTTTCAACGTGCTCGAGCGGGTAAGCGGCGCGGCTGTTCTGAGTCAGGCTGCTGTCGGCGTAGTCGGCATGACCGGCTGCGTCCAGCACCACGTTTTCCAGCACAGCGCCGTGCTTGATGGCCTTCCAGATAACCGGCTCGTTCTTCTCGGAGAGGTCGATGCACTTGGCATAGCAACCGCCTTCGATGTTGAAGACAACGCCTTCGCCCCAACCGTGTTCGTCGTCACCGATCAGGTAACGGGTCTCGTCGGCGGACAGCGTGGTTTTACCAGTACCGGACAGACCGAAGAACAGCGTCACGTCGCCTTCTTCACCGATGTTGGCCGCGCAGTGCATTGGCAGCACGTCAGACGCCGGCAGCAGGAAGTTCTGCACCGAGAACATGGCTTTCTTCATTTCACCGGCGTAACGCATACCGGCAATGAGCACCTTCTTTTGAGCGAAGTTGATGATGACGCAACCGTCGGAGTTGGTGCCGTCACGCTCAGGCACGCACTCGAAGTTGGCCACGTTGAGCACTTGCCATTCTTCACGACCGGCCGGGTTGTACTGGGCCGGATTAATGAACAGGCAGCGACCGAACAGGTTCTGCCAGGCCGTCTGCGTGGTCATCTTGACCGCGAGGTAGTGATCTTCGGCTGCGCCTACGTGAACGTGGGAAACGAAGTGTTCCTGGGCGTTGTTGAACGCCTCGACACGGGCCCACAGAGCGTCGAACTTATCGGCAGGGAATTTGCGGTTGATCGGACCCCAGGCGATCGCGGCCTGAGTGGTCGGTTCATCTACGATGAAGCGGTCGACAGGCGAGCGGCCTGTGCGGTGGCCTGTTTCCACGACGAGTGCGCCAGTATCGGACAGCACGCCTTCTTCGCGTTTGAGGGCTTCTTTAACCAGATCGTCGACACTGAGATCGGTGTGAACGGCGTTATTGGCTTGCGTCATGAGATTCCCCGTCGGCTCGATGGCCGAGTGCTCCAAACGTTTTGTAGTAGAAAAACCAACACTACTACAGCTAAAAAGTGGCCGGATTATGCCAGAAAAGCCCAAAAAAGGTAGGGCCCTCCTGTCAGAACTACATGAAGAAGAGTCAAGCGGGCCGGGCGGAAAGCTTTCAGCGCAGGACCCGCACTACATTAATGGCGGGTATCGGAAGGGGTATCCACCCCACCCCCTGCAAACAGCTGCGCTACATCGGTTGCATCGAACAGATAGCGCTGATTGCAGAACTGGCAGTCGATCTCCACCGCACCGTGATGCTCGATCACCAACTGCTGTGCATCTTCCAGACCAAGACTGACCAACGCATTGCCAGAACGTTCGCGTGAGCAGCTGCAACGGAACACCAATGGCTGGACGTCGAACATGCGCACGACGTCTTCGTGGAACAGCCGATGCAACACGGTTTCGTTGGTCAGGCTGAGCAGTTCCTCGGCGGTCAGGGTGTCGACCAGTGTGTTGACGTGCTGCCAGCTGGCCTCGCGTTCTTCAGGCTCTTTCAGCTTTTCAGCTGGCAGCTGTTGCAGCAGCAGGCCCCGTGCGCGCTTGCCGTCGGCCTTGATCCAGAAGCGAGTCGGCAATTGTTCCGACATCACAAAATACTCGGACAGGCACGCCGACAGGTCGACGCCATCAAGGCCCACGATGCCCTGATAGCGTTTGCCCTGACGCGGGTCGATGGTCATGGTCAGGTCGCCATTGGGCATCAGGTCGAGTAGCGTGGCGTCAGGCTTGACCAGGGTTTCGTCGTAGCGCGCGATGCCGCGCAATTCCCGCTCGCTGGAGCACTCGACCATCAGCAACGATACCGGTCCAAGCGACCGCGCCTGCAAAATCAGCAAGCCGTCGAACTTCAGTGTGCCGACCAATAGCGCGGCGGCGGCGAGCATCTCGCCGAGCAACTGGGCGACTGGCTCGGGGTACGGATGCTTGGCAAGTACCTCGGCGTAGCTGCGCTCAAGGGCCACGAGCTCGCCGCGAACGTCGCTCTCGTCGAAGATGAAGCGCTGGGTGTAATCGGTATCCGCAAAGTCTGACATAGGAGAAGGTATCTGAATGGATGACAAAATGATGACAAGCGCCTATAAAGCGCGGTTTAGCACCGACGGGTGCACTGTCATGCCGATGGGGGCATTTTATGGACTATCCCGCATTGTTCCAACCCAAGTGGAACGCCAAAAAATTCATGCTGTGCAATCTGGTGGCACTGGCACTGCTGCTGCTTTGGATCTGGCCCACGGGCCACGCGGCTTTCACGCACTTCGATGAAGGCCTGTTTCACGTACTGAACCGCCCGCTTGAGCAAAACAAGGCGTGGTTGTGGATCTGGACGATTGCCAGCATGCGGCCCTTCGATGTCGTCGTTGGCCTGATCCTTCTTACGCTGCTTATCAAAGGCGAGTGGGTATTCAAATCACTGCAAACGCGTGCTGCGCTGATCGGCTTTGTGTTGACGCTGATTCTGCTGCTTATCATCCGCACGGTGTTTTCCAAGATCATCGACCACAGCGCGCTGCAACATGACAGCGCATCGATGATGATCCCTGATGCCATCAAGCTCAGCGACATATTCCCGGGGCTTGAAGACAAATGGCAGCTCAAGGATCGCTCCAGCCAGAGCTTCCCGGGGGACCACGCTTCGGTGCTGTTGATCTGGGCGATGTTCATGAGCGTCTATAGCCGCACGGTCAGCCAGCGTGTCGTCATCTGGGCGCTGGCGTTCCTGTTCATGATGCCGCGCCTGGTTGCTGGCGCTCATTGGGGTCAGGACGATTACATCGGCGGCGTGATGATCGCGTTGCTCGCCCTTGGCTGGAGCTGCTACACCCCGTTCGTTGCCACCGTCACCGCTTTCCTGTTTCGACTGACCGCGCCCGCCTTCAATGTGCTGGGCCGCCTGCCGCTGCTCAAATGCCTGAGCATCATGAAGCAGGGCTCTCATTTGTAAGCTGCCTGTCGCCACTAGCAGTCCGGGGTCGATGAGTGCGCGATCCCGGAAAGCGGCGAGATCGTCAGTCGTCACCCGAACGAAAATGAAACAATTGCCGGCGCTGCTTCTTGGTCGGCCTGCCGTCAGTCGTCACGCCCAGGCTTCCGGCCTTGCGCATCTCCGCGGCTTGCTCGCGTTTGGCAAGGCTCTCCGGCGTTTCGCTGTACAGCAGCTGAGCCTCAGGCGCGCCACGGCGCACGATCGACAATGCCTGGACGACTACGGTCCGCTCATCGAAGCCTGCTCTGATCTGCAACTCATCCCCCACACGCGGCTCTTTTCCCGGCTTGCAACGCTCGCCGCGGCAATGGACCTTCCCGCTTTCAATGGCGGCTTTCGCCAGGGCGCGCGTCTTGAAGAAGCGTGCCGCCCAAAGCCATTTGTCCAGACGGACTTTGTCGTCCTCGTCTGACTTCTGTGTCATCTGAATTCCTCAATCGTGTAATGGTCAGAAACCGTACTACGTCACGCCGGGGACGCAGTAACCGCCACCCTCGTTTACACTGCCCACCAAGACTAAAGCACCGGCTTCAGGAGAACGACGTGACAGACTTCCCAACGTCATTGACTGGTGGGTGCCAGGGCTGCAAAGAAAGCTCCGCGCTGGATTTCGAATTTGAGTTTGCCTACCAGCCTATCGTGGACGTCCGCGACCACTCGGTGTTTGCCCACGAGGCGTTGGTACGTGGCGTCAACGGCGAGGGTGCCTTGTCTGTGCTGAACCGGGTTGACGACACCAACCGTTACCGTTTCGATCAATTGTGCCGAACCCGCGCGATTTCAACTGCCGCCCGGCTGGGAATGGACGAATACCTGTCGATCAACTTCCTGCCGAATGCGGTTTATCGCCCCGAACTGTGCATTCGCAGCACCCTGGAAGCCGCCCGGGCCCACAACTTTCCGCTGGACCGACTGATCTTTGAAACCGTCGAAACCGAGCACATTTGCAACAACAGCCACCTGACCAACATTCTTCGCCAATACCGCCAGTTTGGCTTCAAGACCGCCATCGACGACTTTGGCGCCGGGCACTCGGGACTGACCCTTCTTGCCGACTTTCAGCCTGACTTGATCAAGCTAGATATGGCGCTGGTGCGCAATGTTCATCTCGACCCCGCACGGCAGGCCATCGTGCGCGGCATTGTCACAATGTGTGCGGACCTGGGCGTTACAGTGATCGCCGAAGGCATTGAACATGCAGGCGAACGGGATTTCCTCGCCGACTGCGGCATTTACCTGATGCAAGGCTACTGGTTCGCCAAGCCAGCATTCCAGGCGTTGGCGCATATCGATGCCGCCGCCTGGCAGAACGTGTAAACGAACGGAACCGCTTTGAAAACATTTGACCATCTGACAGTTATCGGCCTCCGCGAATGGGTGGCTTTGCCCCATCTGGGAGTCGCCGGGTTGCGCGCGAAAATCGACACCGGGGCCAGCACGTCCAGTCTGCACGCGACAGAAATAGAACCGTTCGAACGGGACGGCGAAAAATGGGTGCGCTTCAATGCGCATCTGGGGACGGTGGTGCAGCTGCGTCATCGTCGCTGCGAGGCTCAACTGGTGGCGATGAAAACCATCAAAAGCTCCAACGGCCACGCTCAGGTTCGCTATGTCATTCGTACGACACTGGCGCTGGGGGATCGGGTCTGGCCAGTGGAATTCACGCTGGCCTGCCGCAAGGCCATGCGCTACCGGTTGCTGCTGGGCTCCAAAGCCCTGATTGATGGCCAGTTGGTGGTCAATCCGGGTGTTACTTATATTCAGGACAAGCCGGTGTTCCCGGCTTCAAATCTCTCTGCCACAGGTGCTGCATGAAGATCGCTGTGCTTTCGCGAAACCCGCGTCTGTATTCAACTCGTCGTCTGGTCGAAGCTGGCATTCAGCGCGGCCACGAGGTCGTGGTGGTCGATACCCTGCGCGCCTATATGAACATCGCCAGTCATAAGCCGCAGATCCACTACCGAGGAAAACCCCTGGAAGGCTTTGATGCGGTGATACCTCGCATTGGCGCCTCCGTGACCTTCTACGGCTGCGCCGTGCTGCGTCAGTTTGAGATGATGGGCGTGTTCCCGCTCAATGAATCCGTCGCGATCGCACGATCGCGCGACAAATTGCGCTCGCTGCAGTTGTTGTCGCGTCGGGGTATCGGTTTGCCCGTCACCGGCTTCGCTCACTCACCGGATGACATCCCAGACCTGATTCAAATGGTCAACGGCGCGCCCCTGGTCATCAAAGTGCTCGAAGGTACGCAAGGCATTGGCGTGGTGTTGTGCGAAACCGCGACGGCGGCTGAATCCGTAATCGAGGCCTTCATGGGTCTGAAGCAGGACATCATGGTCCAGGAGTACATCAAGGAAGCGGGTGGCGCCGACATCCGCTGCTTCGTGGTGGGTGACAAGGTCATTGCTTCGATGAAGCGTCAGGCGAAGCCCGGGGAATTCCGTTCCAACCTGCATCGCGGCGGCACCGCCAGCCTGATCAAGATCACCCCCGAAGAGCGAATGACGGCCATTCGGGCCGCCAAGGTCATGGGCCTGAGTGTCGCGGGTGTCGACATCCTGCGCTCCAATCACGGGCCATTGGTGATGGAAGTGAACTCGTCGCCAGGTCTTGAAGGCATTGAAACCACGACCGGCAAGGATGTCGCGGGAATAATCATCGAGTACATCGAGAAAAACGGCGGGCCGCACATGACCCGCACCAAAGGCAAAGGCTAACGCCCTAGCCCGTTTCTGCACGGAGGCTTTGGTCGCGAGCACGCCAGTCGCCCAGGGCCCCCAGGCAGAATCACGAACCAATCAATCGGCATCCCGCGGCAGCAACAGCCCCAACGGCAACCGAACCCTGGCCTCCAGCCCGCCTCCCGAACGATTACGCAACTCGACATTGCCGCCGTGCATCGCCGCAATGCGCTTGACGATCGCCAGGCCAAGTCCTGTGCCCTTGCCACTTCTGGCGCGGTCGCCACGGATGAAGGGATTGAAAATCCCCTCCAGTTCCGACGGATCAATACCCATACCGCGATCCAGCACGCTTAGCACCACATAGGGCGCACCGCTGTCGCCGGAAACGTAGGCCGCCACTTCAACGCCGTCACCAGCATGGTGCATGGCATTGCCGATGAGGTTATTGAGCAGCCGCTTCATGGAAACCCGTCGTAGCGGGAAAGGCGGAATGGACTCCAGACACAGCCGGACCTGCTCCACCGGGTTGTTGTATGGCGCGACAACTTCGTGGACCAGCTCGACCAGATCGACTTCCTCGACCTCTTCATCACGCCCATCCCTGATAAATGCCAGGAACTGATCGAGGATGGCGTCCATGTCTTCGATGTCGCGCACCATGCCTTCCATGAACTCGTTGTTGGTCGGCATCAACTCCAGTGACAGGCGCAACCGGGTCAGCGGCGTCCGCAAATCGTGGGAAACCCCGGCCAGCATCAGCTCGCGCTCCTGACCGGCTTGCTCAACGTCTTCGGCCATCTGGTTGAACGCGCGGTACACCTCGGTGATCTCGCTGGGCGTGTCGCCGACCGGCAAACGCACACTGCGCCCCTGCCCTAACTGGCGCGCGGCAAAAACAAGGCGTTTGAGCGGCTGATTGAGCTGGCTGACGAAGATCCACGCCGATGCCGTCGAGAGCAACCCGATCGCCAGGAACCAGCCCAACACGCTCCAGATTTTCTGCCCGCGCAAGGGATGCGGGTACAGCGGCACCTTCAGCCAGCCATCGCCGAGACTCGGCGCCCTCACCCACAGTGCGGGGGGCGCGTGGACACGCAGGCGCACTTCGGTGTCAGCGCCCAACTCATCCTGCATCTGCCGCTGATAGATCTCTGAGTACGGCCAGTGCTGCTCGCCTTCAGGCACACCGCCGCCTACCACACGGATAAGCCCGGCAGCGTCGGCGATGGTCTGCCGGTCGCTCTCATCGGCCGCCCAGTAAGCCCGCAAAGTGAGTGCAACGCCGTGGCTGTACTGGCGATCCACCAGAACATCCTCGTTCATCAGCAGATAGACGAGGGTCAGCGCCTTCGAAAACAGCACGACAATGAGCACCAGCCACAGGGTGCGGGAGAAAAAGCTTTGCGGGAACCAGAGCGGTGTCTTCATAACAGCAGCTATACACTTTGCGGAAGCGAGGCGGGCTCGCGAATTTGCGGAACACATGACACAGCAAAAACCAGTCACGCCAATGGCCGCTTTCGCGAACATTGAGGTGACTGGCTAACGGAGGCGGGCGTAAGACTGGCCCGGCAGGTTACCGTCGAACTTGCTGTTACTGCTTGTTGGCACCGTCTGGCACGAAAACATATCCCACTCCCCAAACCGTCTGAATGTAACGCGGCTTGGCAGCGTCCACTTCAATCAGACGACGCAGGCGGGAGATCTGGACGTCAATGGAGCGCTCCAGCGCGTCCCATTCGCGGCCACGGGCCAGGTTCATCAGTTTGTCCCGCGTCAACGGTTCACGGGCATGCATGACCAATGCCTTCAGCACGGCGAATTCACCGGTGGTGAGCATGTGAACTTCGTCGCCGCGCTTGAGCTCGCGAGTGGCGAGCGACAGAGCGTAATCGCCAAAGGTGACGGTTTCGTCTTCGGTGGCGGGTGCGCCGGGTACGGGTGCGGATTGACGACGCAGCACGGCGCGGACGCGAGCCATCAGTTCGTCAGGATTGAAAGGTTTTGCGAGGTAGTCGTCGGCGCCGAGCTCAAGGCCCTTGATGCGGCTAAGCTCGTCGCCCTTGGCGGTCAACATGATGATGGGGACTTGATTGTTCGCGGCGCGCAGACGGCGGCAGGCGGACAAGCCGTCCTCGCCCGGCAGCATCAGGTCCAGCACCACGAGGTGGAACACTTCGCGCGCCAGCAGCCGATCCATTTGCTCCACGTTGGGCACAGCCCGGGCGCGGTAGCCCTTGCTGTTGAAAAAGCGTTCTAGCAGGCTGCTCAAGCCCGGGTCATCGTCAACGATGAGGATTTTCTCGCCTTCAGCCGTTTGTGCAGTGCTGCTCATTGGAAGCTCCTTTGATCTCGGCGCGCATTATGGCGTAGCTGCAGTTATGCGCACCGTGTGCATTGTTAGCAGATTTTTCCTGACTCCACATGGGCGCTCTCGTCCAGTCGCCTGAGGGGAATTCACAGCGTCTGAGCGGGCTGAAACCGGCGTATCGACGGGCCGATCCCCTATTCAGGGCTCACTGGGTATAATGCGCCGCCTTCAAGGTCAGGCAACGCTCGTTCAAGGCGGTTCGCCAGTCGCTGATTTTATGCACACACATTTGCCAGGTGGTTTTATGGACAGTATCAACAGCCGCATCGCCGAGGAACTCGGCGTCCGCCCGCAACAGGTCGAAGCGGCCGTAGCGCTGCTGGATGAAGGCTCAACGGTGCCTTTCATCGCTCGCTACCGCAAGGAAGTCACTGGCAGCCTCGATGACACTCAACTGCGTCATCTGGAAGAGCGCCTGCGCTACCTGCGCGAACTCGACGAGCGCCGCATCAGCATCCTTGCCAGCATCGAAGAGCAAGGCAAGCTGACCCCTGAACTGGCGCGCGACATCAAGCTCGCCGACACCAAGACCCGCCTTGAAGACTTGTACCTGCCGTATAAGCAGAAGCGCCGCACTAAGGGCCAGATCGCACTGGAAGCCGGCCTGGGCGAGCTGGCCGACGGCATCTTCAACGATCCGACCCTGTCCCCTGAAACTGAAGCCGCGCGCTTCGTCGATGCCGAAAAAGGCTTCGCCGACGTCAAGGCCGTACTTGAAGGCGCCAAATACATTTTGATGGAGCGCTTTGCCGAAGACGCGACGCTGCTGGAAAAGCTGCGCAGTTTCCTCAAGCACGAGGCCGTGATCAGTGCCCGGGTGGTGCCAGGTAAAGAGGAAGAAGGCGCCAAGTTCCGCGACTACTTCGAACATGACGAGCCGCTCAAGAGCATGCCGTCGCACCGCGCGTTGGCGATCTTCCGGGGTCGCAACGAGGGCGTGCTGAGCTCGGCGCTGAAAGTCGGTGAAGAACTGCCAGGCACCCTGCACCCCTGCGAGATGATGATCAGCGAGCGCTTCGGCCTGCAGAATCAGAACCGCCCTGCGGACAAATGGCTGGCTGAAGTGGTGCGCTGGACCTGGAAGGTCAAGCTGTACTCCAGCCTCGAAACCGACCTGCTCGGCGAGCTGCGCGAAGGTGCTGAAACCGAAGCGATCAACGTATTCGCTCACAACCTGCACGACCTGTTGCTGGCCGCTCCTGCGGGGCCGCGCGCCACGCTGGGCCTCGACCCGGGCCTGCGCACGGGCTGCAAGGTCGCCGTGGTCGATTCCACCGGCAAATTGCTGGACTACGCCACGGTTTACCCGCACGTACCGAAAAACCAGTGGGATCAGACCATCGCCGTGCTGGCTGCCCTGTGCGCCAAGCACTCGGTTGACCTGATCGCGATCGGCAACGGCACTGCCAGCCGCGAAACCGACAAGCTGGCCGGCGATCTGATCAAAAAGTACCCAGGCCTGAAGATGACCAAAGTCATGGTCTCCGAAGCCGGCGCTTCGGTGTACTCGGCGTCGGAACTCGCCGCCAAGGAATTCCCGGACCTCGACGTTTCGATCCGCGGCGCCGTGTCCATCGCCCGCCGCCTGCAGGACCCGCTCGCCGAACTGGTGAAAATCGACCCGAAATCCATCGGCGTTGGCCAGTACCAGCATGACGTATCGCAGCTGAAGCTGGCCCGCGGCCTCGACGCAGTGGTGGAAGACTGCGTGAACGCCGTCGGTGTGGATGTGAACACCGCTTCCGTGGCCCTGCTGGCGCGGATTTCCGGCCTTAACACCACGCTGGCGCAGAACATCGTTTCCCACCGCGACCAGAACGGCGCGTTCAAAACCCGCGCTGCGCTGAAGAAAGTCCCGCGTCTGGGCGAGAAAACCTTCGAGCAGGCTGCAGGCTTTCTGCGCGTGATGAACGGTGACAACCCGCTGGACTCGTCAGCCGTACACCCTGAGGCGTATCCGCTGGTGCAACGCATTGCCGCCCAGACCGATCGCGACATCCGCTCGCTGATCGGCGACGCGAGTTTCCTGAAGCGTCTCGATCCGAAGAAATTCACAGACGAAACCTTCGGCCTGCCGACCGTCACCGACATCCTTCAAGAGCTGGAAAAGCCAGGCCGGGATCCGCGTCCGGGCTTCAAGACCGCCGAGTTCCAGGACGGCGTTGAGGACTTGAAGGACCTTCAGCCGGGCATGATCCTCGAAGGCGTGGTCACCAACGTCACCAACTTTGGCGCGTTCGTTGATATCGGCGTGCATCAGGACGGTTTGGTGCATATCTCCGCGCTTTCGGAGAAGTTCATCAAGGACCCACGCGAGGCGGTCAAAGCCGGCGATGTGGTGAAGGTCAAGGTGATGGAGGTGGACATCCCGCGTAAGCGCGTGGGTCTGTCGATGCGCATGAGCGATACACCGGGTGAGAAAGTAGATGGCGCTCGCGGTGCCCGTCCGGGAGCCGCGCCGCGTCAGCAGCAAAGCAATGCCCCTCGCAAGGAAGCCGCCACCCCGGCGCCGAGCAATAACCCGATGGCGTCGCTGTTCGCCAACGCCAAGCAACTGAAGAAGCGCTGATGGATATCCCTGACGAACTGACCCAGAGCGCCTACTTCAAGACGCTCGGATGCCGAGTGGTGCAACTGGACGAAGGCGTTGCTGTGGTGGCCTTGCCGCTGGAGCCACACCTGCGCAATCGCGGCAACGTTATGCATGGCGGCGCGCTGTTCAGTCTGGTCGACATCACCATGGGCCTGGCCTGCTCCAGCGCCCACGGCTTCGACAAGCAAAGCGTCACCGTGGAATGCAAGATTAATTACATGCGCGCCGTGGCCGAGGGCGAAGTCATCTGCACCAGCACGGTGCTGCATGCCGGACGCCGAACGCTGGTGGTTGAAGCTGACGTTCGCCAGAACGACAAGCTGGTTGCCAAAGCGCAGGGCACGTTCGCGATCGTCTAGCTGTCCGATAGCGTTATGAGTTAATTTCGGCACTGTTCAGCAGTGTCGAAATTTTCTGATTTCCTAGTAGGAACGATCAGCGACGGGCATCGGCGTTAGGGCCATCGACGAGGCGAAAACGCCAGTTCCTTTCTTCACCCTTGTAGACCGCCATATCGCCCCCATATAGGGCCGACTGACGCGTGAAGGATTCCAACTTGAGCGAACTTCTCAACCGCCGCCTGACTCTGCTTGGCGAGCACTCCAACCTCTCCCTTCTGGAGAAGTGCTTGCATGGCATCGAGCGTGAATGCCTGCGCGTTACGGGCGAAGGCCGCCTGGCACAAACCCCGCACCCGGAAGCCCTCGGCGCGGCGCTGACCAATGAGCAAATCACCACCGATTACTCCGAGTCTTTGCTGGAGTTCATCACTCCGGCCCTGGCCAACCCTGCCGACACGCTGGAAAGCCTTGAGAAGATTCATCGCTTCGCGTACAGCAAACTGGGTAGCGAATACATCTGGAGCCCTTCGATGCCGTGCCCGCTGCCGGCCGAAGCGGATATCCCGATCGCCTATTACGGCACCTCCAATATCGGCAAGCTGAAATATGTCTATCGTCAGGGCCTTGCCTTGCGTTACGGCAAAACCATGCAGTGCATCGCCGGCATTCATTACAACTTCTCGCTGCCCGAAGCCATCTGGCCCGTGCTCAGGCAGGACGCGAAATTCGAAGGCAGTGACCGTGATTTCCAGTCGGAAAGCTATATCGGCCTGATCCGCAACTTCCGCCGTTACAGCTGGCTGCTGATGTACCTGTTCGGCGCGTCGCCGGCCCTGGACGCGAGCTTCCTGCGCGGCCGCTCGCATCAGCTGGAGCAGTTCGACGCCGAGACGCTGTATCTGCCTTACGCCACCAGCCTGCGGATGAGCGATCTGGGTTACCAGAGCAATGCCCAGGCGGATCTGACGCCTTGCTACAACGACCTGCTGACCTACACCGACAGCCTGCGCCGTGCAGTGGCAACGCCCTACGCGCCTTACGTTGAAATCGGCACGCACAAGGATGGCGAGTGGATTCAGCTCAACACCAACGTGCTGCAGATCGAGAACGAGTATTACTCGACGATCCGTCCGAAACGCGTGACTTATTCCGGCGAACGTCCGATTCAGGCGCTGGTGGCGCGCGGCGTGCAGTACGTGGAAGTTCGCTGCCTGGACATCAACCCGTTCCTGCCGGTGGGCATCGACCTTCAGCAATCGCGCTTCATTGATGCGTTCATTCTGTACTGCGCACTGCACGACAGCCCGCAACTGGCGAGCAACGAGTGCTGCAACGCCAGCACGAACTTCCTGACCGTGGTCAAGGAAGGTCGCCGCCCAGGCCTGCAACTGAACCGCAACGACACGACGATTGATCTGAAAGTCTGGGCCAACGAGATGCTGGACACGATCAGGCCGATCTGTGAACTGCTCGACGCCAGCCACGGCACGGATCAGCACGTCAAATCGCTGGACGTTCAGCGAGCGAAAGTGGCGGACGCCTCCCTGACGCCTTCGGCACAGGTGCTCGCAGCGATGACTGAGCATAAGGAAGGCTTCACGGCCTTCTCGCTGCGCCAGTCACAGGTTCACGCTGATCATTTCCGCAGTAATCCGCTGAGCGCCGAAGAGCAGACCTCTTTCGAAAGCAAGGCACGCGAGTCCCTGGCCCAGCAGGCGGAGCTGGAACAGACCGAAGAGAAAGTGGATTTCGACACGTTTGTGGGTGCGTATCAGGCGAGCATTCTGGCGATCAGTAACTGACGCGAGGCTGTTCAAGATGTTGTAAAAGGGCCTGCTCGCGAAAGCGGCAGACCCTGATGCAACTCGCTTAGATCGCCTTCTCGAAAATCTTCGAATTACGCTGGTAGTTGTAGAGCGACGCACGTGCGCTGGGCAGGCGATCAACGCTGCTGGCCTCGAAACCGCGCTCCTGGAACCAGTGGGCGGTGCGCGTGGTGAGGACGAACAGGGTTTTCAGACCCAGCGCCCGGGCGCGTTCTTCGATGCGTTCGAGCAGTTCGTCGCCGCGCCCGCCGTGACGGTATTCCGGGTTAACCGCCAAACAGGCCAACTCACCCGTCTCGGAATCGGCAATCGGGTACAGCGCCGCGCAGGCGATGATCAGGCCTTCGCGCTCAACCACGCTGAACTGCTCGATTTCACGCTCAAGCACTTCCCGCGAACGACGCACCAGGATGCCCTGCTCTTCAAGCGGCGTGATGAGGTCGATGAGCCCGCCAACGTCGCCAATCGACGCTTCGCGCACCAGTTCGAACTGCTCCTGGGCCACCAGTGTGCCGCCACCGGCGCGGGTGAACAGCTCCGAGAGCAGCGCGCCATCTTCGGCGTAGCTGACGATATGGCTGCGCGCCACACCACCGCGACAGGCCTGAGCCGCCGCATCCAGCAGCTCTGCCTGGTAGTTGCTGCCCAGCCGCTGAAGGTGCGCGGGGACCTGTTGTGGACGCAGCTCACGGACCAATCGGCCCTGCTCGTCCAGCAGGCCTGACTCGGCGCCAAACAACAGCAGCTTTTCCGCCCCCAGATCAATCGCCGCACGCGTCGCAACGTCTTCGCAGGCAAGGTTGAAAATCTCGCCAGTGGGCGAATACCCCAGCGGTGACAGCAACACGATGGAGCGTTCGTCGAGCAGCCGGCTGATGCCCTTGCGGTCGATGCGGCGTACTTCACCGGTGTGTTGGAAATCGACGCCCTCAAGGACGCCGATCGGGCGCGCCGTGACGAAGTTGCCGCCTGTGACGCGCAATCGCGAGCCCTGCATCGGCGAGGCGGCCATGTCCATCGACAAACGCGCTTCGATGGCGATGCGCAGGGCGCCGACGGCGTCGATCACGCATTCGAGGGTGGCGAAATCGGTCACGCGCATGTCGTGATGAAAATGCGGCGTCAGGCCACGGGCCTGCAAGCGGCTTTCGATCTGCGGGCGGGAGCCGTAAACCAGTACGAGGCGCACGCCGAGGCTGTGCAGCAACACGAGGTCGTGGACGATGTTGCCGAAGTTCGGGTGCTCGACGCCATCGCCTGGAAGCATGACGACGAACGTGCAATCCCGGTGGGCATTGATGTAGGGAGACGCGTGGCGGAGCCAATTAACGTAATCGGGCATATCCGAAAGGAGCCTGTAGTGGATGGACGAAGGGTGGAAACACTCAAGACGGCATGAGCTTTATCGTCGGAACAGGCATCGCAACACGCGTACTCTCCTTTTCGGTTGATTCTGAGACAGGCCCTGCCTCATGCAGCACCTGGGTGCACTCAAGGGGTAGCCAGGCAGTAATGTTCGATCAATTGACGTAACAGACGCACTGTAGGCTGCAAACGTGACATTTCAAGATACTCACCGGGCTGGTGCGCGCAGGCAATGTCCCCGGGCCCCATCACGATGGTTTCGCAACCAAGGCGCTGAAGATAAGGCGCTTCGGTGCCAAATGCCACTGCTTCGGCCGTATGACCGGTCAAACGCTCGGCGATTCGCACCAGTTCCGCGTCGGCGCTTTCTTCAAACGGTGAGACTTCCGAAAACAGTGGCGCGTAATCGATCTGCACCTGATGGAGTTCGGCAACGGGTTGCAGCTTCTGCCGAATCGCCGCGCGCAGCACTTCAGGGTCCATGCCCGGCAGCGGGCGCAGGTCGAACTCCAGCGAGCATTGCCCGCAGATCCGGTTCGGGTTGTCGCCGCCATGGATGCAGCCGAAGTTCAGGGTCGGTTGCGGCACGCTGAACTGCGGATTGCGGTGTTGCTCCTGCCATTGGCGGCGCAGGCCTTTAAGCTCGCCGATGGCGTCGTACATGGCTTCAAGGGCGCTACGCCCCAGGCTCGGGTCAGAGGAGTGACCGCTGCGGCCGAGAATCTCGATGCGCTCCATCATCACGCCCTTGTGCAGGCGGACCGGCTTGAGGCGCGTCGGCTCGCCAATAACCGCCGCGCGACCCAGCACACCGTCCGCCGCAGCCAATGCCTTGGCACCGGCCATCGAGCTTTCTTCGTCGCAGGTGGCGAGAATGATCAGCGGCTGCTTGAACGGCTGATCGAGCAGCGGTTGAAGCGCCTCGATGGCCAGCGCGAAAAAGCCCTTCATGTCGCAGCTGCCCAGTCCTACCCAGTTGCCGTCGACTTCGGTCAGCTTCAGCGGATCGGTCTTCCACAATGCATCGTCGTAAGGAACGGTATCGCTGTGGCCCGCCAGCACCAGCCCGCCGGGGCCAGTTCCATACGTCGCCAGCAGATTGAACTTGCCGGGGCTTACCTGCTGGATGTCGCAGGCGAAACCCAGATCGCCCAGCCAGCCCGCCAGCAGGTCAATGACGGCGCGATTGGACTGGTCGAGCGCGAGCTGCGTACAGCTCACAGACGGCGCGGCGATCAGGGCGGCGAACTGGTCTTTCATGGACGGCAACGGCATAGGCGACTCCGGTGATGGGGTGCGACACGCCAGCCATCATAGGTCGATTGGCCCGCATGAATAAACTGTCACGGTTGATGTCCTGTACACTGCACGGCCCACGCAGCTGTGTCGATTCCGGCTGCGCCCCCTGTTATCAGCGATAGAGCGTTTGGATTCTCCGGCCATGCAGAAAGAAACCGAAATCAAACTCCGCGTCAGCCGCGAAACCCTCATAGCCCTGCGCGAGCACCCGTTGCTGAAGAAGCGCAACAAGGGTGGCTGGGAGCGGTTGGAGCTGTTCAATCAGTACTTCGACACTCCCGAGCGTGAGCTGGCCCATGCCAAAGTTGCGCTGCGCCTTCGCCGCGATGGCGACGCAATCATTCAGACCCTCAAGACCCGCGGCCAGAGCGTGGCGGGCCTGTCCGAGCGCAACGAATACAACTGGGACGTGCCCAAGGCCAAGCTGGACCTAAAGAAGCTCGACGGCGAATGCTGGCCCGAGCAACTGGCGGATCTGGACAAGAAAACCATCAAGCCGGTGTTCACCACTGATTTCGTCCGCGAGAAAGCGGAAATCGCTTGGGGCCGTGGCAAGACCAAGGTGGTGATCGAAGCAGCGCTGGACCTGGGCAAGGTTGTCGCCGGCAAGCAGCAGGAAGAAATATGCGAGCTGGAACTGGAGTTGCGCGAAGGCGACCCTGCCGCGCTGCTGGAACTGGCCGCAGAGCTGGCCGAGAAGCTGCCGCTGATGCCCTGCGATATCAGCAAGGCCGAGCGTGGCTATCGCCTGTTCGACGCCAGCAGCTACTCGATCAAGTTGCCGACGCCCGAGCTGCATGGCGAACTCTCGGTAGACGACGCGTTTAACGCCATCGCCTGGTTCCTGCTCGGCAGCAGCCAGCGTCTGGCCGAGCAATACCGTTTCAATGGTCACTGGAGCCTGTTGCAGGAGTGGGTCGAAGTGCTCGCTGAACTGCGCGCTCTGGCCGGCAGCCTGGGCCAAGCCGCTCCGCGCTCAACGACCCATGACCTGCGCGCCGCGCTGGACGCCTTGCTGGAAGACTGGCGCACGCTGGTGCTCGCCGGCCAGGAAGATGGCGACGTACGCGCCGCTGCCCATGAGCAGTTCATCGAAGAGTTGCAGGACACCCGCTGGGGCCTGTTCTCACTGACCACCTCACGCTGGTTGATGGCGCGCAGCTGGACAGTCGAGCGCAATAATCGTGGCAATCGTCAGGGCCACGCGATGCTCAGCAGCTGGGTACCGCGTTTCCTGGGCGATGAAGCGACCGCGCTGAACCTGCCGCGCTACCAGCAGCAGCCGGAAGACCTTGCCGAGCAACTGCCACGCATCGAGCGCATCCAGGTCTGGCTGCACTATGCCCGCCAGGCCCTCGACCTGCCTGAGCTGGACCGCTTGTATGGCGAGTTGAACAAGCTCGAGCAACTGGCGCACCTGGACATCACCGACGAAATCCTCGATGCCCGCATGCAGCAGACCATCACCGTGCTGCAAAGCCGGGCGTGGAAGACATTGCTGAAGTTGTAAGTACGCGTAGGACCGGCTTTAGCCGGGAAGAGGCCGGGTTGTACACCCTTATCTTTATGGTGTGCCACCGACGCTTTCCCGGCTAAAGCCGGTCCCACTAGATGTATACGGTCCTACCAAATACGTGGGATAAGCGGCCTATCTGCCAATTGGCAAGCTCGTCGTCGATTTGATTTCCGACAGCGCCACGGTCGAATTCACCTCTTGAATCCCCGGCACCAGCGAGAGCTTTTCGAAGAAGAATCGCTCGTACGCTTCGATGTCCGGCGTCACGATACGCAGCAAAAAGTCCACCGACCCCATTAGCACATAACACTCCAGCACTTCCGGGAAACTACGGATTGCCTCGGTGAATTCAGTGAAGTTGGACCGACCGTGGGCGTTGAGTTTCACCTCTGCAAAAATTTGCGTATTCAAGCCGATCTTCTTGCGATCCAGCAGCGTCACCTGCCGTCGGATAACGCCCTCATCTTTGAGCCGCTGGATCCTGCGCCAGCAAGGCGATTGCGACAGGCCCACCTGCTCGGCGATTTGCGCGCTGGACAGCGACGCATCCTCCTGCAGCAGCGCGAGAATCTTCCGGTCGTAGGCATCCAGGTCAGTTTGCATAGTCAATTCCTGAAAGTAGGCTCTGTCACATAAACAAGTCCAATACAGCCTAATACAGCGCATCTTCGATCAGAAATTTCTTTTTCAACGTGTAAAACTTTCTGCCATTCAACGTCATTGCCACGACGAGATTGTCAGGAGGTATCCCATGCCACATTTCGAAACCGTCAGCCCTGCTCCGTTTCGCCACGACGTCTGGTCGGTCGGCAACGCTCATTGCCTGTCGCGCTACCAAATCCTCGCCGAGGCAGAGGCTGACGTGCTCTGCCGGCTGCTCAACCTGTTCGCGATGCAGTACCTGATCCCCCAACAGGTCAGCGTGCTGCAGCAGGACGGCATGCTGATGGTGAATGTCGAGGTGGGCGGCATGACGTGGCACCGCGCTCAGGTGATTGGCGAAAAAATGCGCAATCTGGTCAGTGTTTGCTCGGTTGAACTTGAACCCATGGGCAATTTGCACGTCGTAACCGAGGTCGTCTCACTCGCCGCCAGTTGAGTGCTCCGAAAATATTGGCAACGCTTCGCTACCGGCAGGGCGCTACAACTGGCACGCTTGGGACTACTCTTGCTCAACACCGAAGTAAGCCGTCTCGTACCAAGGAGCCCGCATGTCCGTCCTCGCCTCATCATCTCAGGACCGCTGGCTGGATCTGAACGAAGTACTGCGTGACCTCGTCGCGCAGGGATACCTCGATCAGGACAACGCCGAATATGCGCTCACGCTGCGCCGAGCCGCGCAGAACCTCCACGCCCACCCGCTCGAACTCATCGCCACCCAGCAGTTCGACAACCACAAGCGGCCCGGCAAGAAACTAGACCTCGAAACCCTGACCGCCTGGCTGGCGGAGCAATCGGGCCAGCCCTATCTGCGCATTGACCCGCTGAAGATCAACGTCGCCGCCGTGACCCCGTTGATGTCCTACGCCTTCGCCCAACGCCACAAGATTCTTGCGGTGGACGTTGATCGCGACGCAGTGACCATCGCCAGCGCGCAACCGTACGTGAATGCGTGGGAAGCCGACCTCACCCACGTGCTGAAGATGCCGATCAAGCGCGTCGTCGCCAATCCCGTTGACGTACAGAAACTGGCCGTCGAGTTTTACCGGCTGGCGAAATCGGTCAGCGGCGCGAGTGCCAGCGATCAGAAAATCAGCAACATGGGCAACTTTGAACAGTTGCTCAAGCTCGGCGCCAGCGATCAAGAGCCGGACGCCAACGACGCGCACATCGTCAATATTGTCGACTGGCTGTTCCAGTACGCCTATCAGCAGCGGGCGAGCGATATTCACATCGAGCCCCGCCGCGAGGCCGGTACCGTACGCTTCCGCATCGACGGCGTGCTGCACAACGTTTATCAATTCCCGCCCCAGGTGGCGATGGCCGTGACCAGCCGCCTGAAAAGCCTGGGCCGGATGAACGTGGCCGAAAAGCGCAAGCCCCAGGACGGCCGGGTGAAGACCAAAACGCCTGACGGTGGCGAGGTGGAGCTGCGGCTGTCGACGCTGCCCACGGCCTTCGGCGAAAAGATGGTCATGCGGATTTTTGACCCGGAAGTGCTGCTCAAGGACTTCGACCAGCTCGGATTCTCCGGCGATGACTTGCGTCGATGGGAGGGCATGACCCGACAGCCCAACGGCATCATTCTGGTGACCGGCCCGACAGGTTCCGGCAAGACCACCACGCTGTACACGACGCTGAAAATGCTGGCGACTTCGGAGGTGAACCTCTGCACCATCGAAGACCCGATCGAGATGGTTGAGCCTGCGTTCAATCAGATGCAGGTGCAGCACAACATTGATTTGACCTTTGCCAGCGGCGTGCGCGCGCTGATGCGGCAAGACCCGGACATCATCATGATCGGCGAGATTCGCGACCTGGAAACCGCAGAAATGGCGATTCAGGCGGCGTTGACCGGTCACTTGGTGCTGTCGACGCTGCACACCAACGACGCGCCCAGCGCCATTAGCCGTCTGCTGGAGTTGGGTGTGCCGCATTATCTGCTCAAGGCAACGATCCTCGGCGTGATGGCGCAGCGTCTGGTGCGTACGCTGTGCCCGCACTGCAAGGCGCCGATCGAAATGGATGAGGTGGACTGGCAGACCCTGACGCGGCCATGGCAGGCGCCGGTGCCCACCGGCGCGCATCGGGCCGTGGGTTGCGCGGAGTGCCGCGACACGGGCTATCGCGGGCGTGCGGGGGTGTACGAAATCATGCTGATGTCGGACGCCGTGAAGTCGCTGATCACGGCGGACCTGGACCTGACGGCGTTGCGCCGTCAGGGCTTCAAAGACGGCATGCGCAGCCTGCGCTTGTCCGGCGCACAGAAGGTCGCGGCGGGCCTGACGACGGTTGAAGAGGTGCTACGCGTGACACCGCAGAGCGAGCAGCGTTAGTTACTGGTCCGGCACCCCGAAATCCAGCACGACTTTCATCGCTTGCTGCTTGTCCCCGGCCAGCTCGAACGCCTGGACCGCGTCCTGAAACGCGAGGGTGTGGGAGATCACCGGGGTCACGTCGATCACCTTGCGATTGAGCAAGTCCACCGCCTGGGCGAATTCGGGATGGAAGCGAAAGGTACCGCGCAGGTCGATTTCCTTGCCCACCACTAGGTTCAGCGGAATTGCCACATCGCCACCGAGCCCGACTGTCACCACAACCCCACGCGGTCGCATGCAGGTCAGGCCATCGCGCAGGGCTTGCGCACTGCCGGAGGCCTCGAACATCACGTCGAAATAACCCTTGTCGGCGGTATAGCGCGCCAGTGCTTCGGGCTCGTCGCGCAGATTGTGGGTTTCGCTGGCACCCATGCGGCGCGCGCAGGCCAACGCGCTGTCGCTCAGATCTGCGGCAATAATCTGCAACGCACCCGCCGCGCGCAGACTGCCGATTAGCAAGTTGCCTATCGGGCCGCAGCCGGTCACCAGGACGCGCTTGCCGAACACGCCGCCGGCGCGCTGGATCGCGTGAAGCCCGACCGACAGGGGCTCGGCCAGGGCGCCTTCAGCCAGCGTCGCGGTCGGCGCCAGCACATGGGCCTGGTTCGATTCGATCACCAAGTGCTCCCGGAAGGCGCCCTGAATGTGCGGAAACGGCATCGCGCTGCCGTAAAAACGCATGTTCAGGCAATGGTTGAGCAGGCCTTCGTGACAGTATTTGCAGTCTCCGCACGGCCGTGACGGCGACACGGAAATCCGTTGCCCGACGCTGAAAGCGCTCTGGGCGTCGCCGACTTCCTCGATGACTGCCGAAATTTCATGGCCAAGGACCATCGGCTCTTTCAGCCGAACGGCACCGAATCCGCCGTGCTGGTAGTAGTGAAGATCCGAGCCGCAGATACCGCCGCGAGCAACGCGTACGCGCAACTGTCCGGCAGACAGGGGCAGTGCTTCGTTGCCGGGCTCGACACGCAGGTCTTTCGCGGCGTGGCAGACAATCGCTTGCATGTTCGTTCTCCGGGTTACAGCGATGCCGTAATGGCACCGTCGACGTAAAGAATATGGCCATTGACGAAGCTGGCTGCGTCCGAGGCCAGAAACACCGCCGCGCCCGCCAGCTCCGACACTTCGCCCCAACGACGGCTCGGCGTGCGCTGCACCAGCCAGTCGCTGAATTCGGTATTGGCGACCAGCGCAGCGTTCAGCTCGGTCTTGAAGTATCCCGGTCCGATTCCGTTGACGTTGAGACCGAACGGGCCCCAGTCGATCGCCATGCCCTTGGTCAGCATCTTCAGCGCGCCTTTGCTCGCGGTGTACGGCGCGATACCCGGCCGGCCCAGCTCGCTTTGCACGGAACAGATGTTGATGATGCGCCCGCGTCCACGGGGGATCATGCAGCGCGCGACGGCCTGGCCGACGAAGAACGCGCTGTCGAGGTTGGTGCGCATCAGCTCGTGCCAGTCCGCCTCGGCGAACTCCGCCAGCGGCCCGCGCCGTTGGATGCCGGCGTTGTTGACCAGGATTTCCAGCGGTCCGACGCGTTCTTCGATGTCCTGAACCGCAACGGCGACCGCCTTGCTGTCCGTCACATCAAAACTCTGCGTGTGAACTGCATGACCCTCCGCGATCAGGGCTTGGGCGGCCGATTGCAGCGTCTCGGCATTTCGGCCGTTGAGCACGACCGTGGCGCCCGCTTCCGCCAGGCCCCGGGCAATCGCCAGACCAATGCCTGCGCTGGAGCCGGTGATCAGCGCCACCCTGCCGTCGAGACGAAAACTTTCCAGAACAGCCATGACGCCCTCCTATTGTTTTTGCGGCTTGAATCTCGATGGGCTGCGCCAGCCGTTCCTCCGCTCAAACACAGAAGCCGCGCAGATTGCAGTCGCCTTACTCTGCCCGATCGACTTCCCACCGTCATCAACCGTGACCCTCTGAACGTTGATCAACTCCCGGCGCGAGCCGACTTGGCAGGCCGTCGCGCTATGACGCCCTGTGCCTGGGGAACTAGAGCAGGGAACGGCGTATCAAATCGTTTCAGAACAAACAAACATCGGAGTACCTCTCATGCGTCTCAAACTTGCTGTAGCCACGTTAGCTTTGCTTTCCCTGCCGGTCGGTTCAGCGATGGCTGACGGTTTTCTGCGGGACGTGCTGTCGTCTGGTGCCACAACCGGTTCCACCTACCTTACCTTCCGTCACCACAAGCTGATCGTCGCCGCACAAGACGACGCTGGCAGCTTCGTCGCCAGCAACGGCGAAATCCGCGGCCCATACCTGGAAGCAGCCATGGATCAGGTGCGCAAAGACAATCCGGCCCTGAAGGCATCGGACATGGACCTGGCAAACGCCATCCTGGCGAAGAATCTGGTTGCCGAGCAATAAGTCGGATCTGTTGTGACGAGTTGGCGGCATAACGCCAATCTCGCTCCCAATAAAAAGCCGCTCACTTGAGCGGCTTTTTTGTGCCTGACCGACCGGCTTATTCGCCGATCAGTGCCTTGTAGCCCGCTGCGTCGAGCAGCTTGCCCAGGTCTTCGGTATTGGCTGGCTTGACCTTGAAGATCCACGACGCGTATGGCGCCTCGTTCAATGCCTCTGGGCCATCAGCCAGCGCCTCGTTGACTTCGACGACTTCGCCCGCCACGGGCGAGTAGATGTCAGAGGCAGCCTTTACCGACTCGACGACACCGGCCTGATCACCTGGGGCCGCGAAAACCTTACCCACCTCAGGCAGCTCGACGAACACCACGTCACCCAGCGCTTCCTGCGCATGATCGGAAATACCGACAACGATCAGATCACCCTCTTGCTTGGCCCACTCGTGGCTCTCGGCAAAACGCAGTTCGGCGGGAATAGTGCTCATGTTCTTATCCTCTCTACTTCATCAGGTCAGCGGAAAAACCCGCCAGGGATGGCTTTCAAAATCAGGGTTATATCAAGGCCTTGCCGTGCCGCACGAATGCGGGTCGAACCACTCGGACCGGGTACCACTTGCCCCGGATTTCCACCTCGGCACGGTCAGCGGTAGCCATCGGCACTCGCGCCAGCGCGATCGACTTGCTTAGCGTAGGAGAGAAACTACCACTGGTGATCTCTCCTTCGCCAACTTCCGCTATTCGGACGACCTGATGAGCACGCAAAACGCCGCGCTCTTCCAGGACCAGCCCTACAAGCCTTGAGGCGATGCCTCGCGCTCGCTCTGCTTCGAGTGCAGCGCGCCCGATGAACTTACGGTCTTCAGGTATCCACGCGACCGTCCAGGCCATATTGGAGATCAGGGGCGAAACCTGCTCGTCGATTTCCTGACCGTACAGATTCATGCCCGCTTCCAGCCGCAGCGTATCGCGGGCGCCCAGACCGATCGGCGAGATGCCGGCACCGACCATGTCGTTGAAAAAACTGCAGGCTTCGGTGGCGGGCAGGATGATCTCCAGGCCGTCTTCACCGGTATAACCTGTGCGGGCAATGAACCAGTCGCCCTCTTGCTGGCCTTCGAAGGGCCTGAGGGTGTGGATAAGCGCAGTGCGTTCCTGATTAACCAGTTCGCCGATCTTCTGCCGGGCGTTTGGCCCCTGAATGGCAAGCATCGCCAGTTCCGAGCGGTGTTTGACGCGCACGTCGTAGCCGGCAACGTTGGCGTTCATCCAGGCCAGATCCTTATCGCCGGTGGCTGCGTTGACCACCAGGCGATAACCCTCGTCGGTCAGGTAGACGATCATGTCGTCGACGATACCGCCCTGAGTGTCCAGCATCGCGCTGTAGAGCGCCTGCCCGGTCTGTTGCAACCTGCCGACGTCGTTGGCCAGCAGATGTTGCAGCCAAAGCTTGGCCTGGCTGCCAGATACGTCGAGCACATGCATGTGGGACACGTCGAAAATCCCGCAATCCCGGCGCACCTGATGGTGCTCCTCGACCTGCGATCCGTAGTGCAAGGGCATGTCCCAACCACCAAAATCAACCAGCTTCGCGCCAAGCGCGAGGTGTAGGTCAAAGAGGGGCGTACGCTGTCCCATGGGTTTCTCCTTCCGGGCGTGGCGAAGACGCGGTCACTGGCAATCCCGCAGATCCCCCGTGAATTGGGGTCTGACACCTTTGCTAATTTGAGGAATTGTCTGACAGACCGAGTCGATTGCGGCGCATTGTAGCCGCAAGGTTAGGACCCCGCACCTAACCAATCGGCCTGGCCGAACGTCTAATCAGACCGATGACCGGCAGCAGCCCGACCAGCACCAGCGTCAGCGCAGGCAAAGCCGCACGCGACCACTCACCTTCGCTGGTCATTTCGAAGATGCGCACGGCCAGCGTGTCCCAGCCAAACGGCCGCATGAGCAGCGTGGCGGGCATTTCCTTGAGGACATCGACGAAGACCAGCAGCGCAGCGCTCAGCGTGCCGGGTATGAGCAGCGGCAGATAAATCCTGAAAAACAATCGTGGCCCGCTGACCCCCAGACTGCGCGCGGCTTCGGGCAGTGACGGACGAATGCGCGACAGGCTGTTCTCGAGCGGCCCGTACGCGACCGCAATGAAGCGCACCAGGTACGCAAGCACGAGCGCCCCCAGGCTGCCCAGCAGCAATGGCCGGCCAGCGCCGCCCAGCCAGCTGGATAACGGCACGACCAGTTCCCGGTCCAGATAACTGAACGCCAACATGATCGACACCGCCAGCACCGAGCCGGGCAGCGCGTAACCAATGTTGGCGACGCTGACGCCCGCGCGAATGGCGCGTGTGGGGGCGAGACGCCGGGCAAACACGAGGATCATCGCGACGCACACCGTGACCAGCGCAGCGATACCGCCCAAGTAAAGCGTGTGCAGGATCAACCCGGCGTAGCGCTCGTCGAGGTCGAAACGCCCGCGTTGCCAGACCCAGACAATCAACTGCAGCAGTGGCACCACAAACGCGCAGGCGAACACCAGCCCACACCATGTGCTGGCGGCGATGGCTTTCAGGCCATGCAGGTGATACAGCGCCTTGACCCTCGGGCGCTCGTTGCTGGGCCGGCTCGCCCCGCGCGCGCGATGCTCGCCGTACAGCAGGACCATGACGGCCAGCAGCAGCAGGCTCGCCAGTTGCGCCGCGCTCGACAAACTGAAGAAGCCGTACCAGGTTTTGTAGATCGCGGTGGTGAAAGTGTCGAAGTTAAACACCGACACCGCGCCGAAATCGGCCAGGGTTTCCATCAACGCCAACGCCACACCAGCACCGATCGCCGGCCTCGCCATGGGCAGAGCTACGCGCCAGAACGCTTGCCACGGCGACTGACCGAGAATACGTGCCGCCTCCATCAGGCCTTTGCCCTGGGCCAGAAACGCCGTGCGCGCCAACAGATACACGTAGGGGTAAAACACCAGCACCAGCACGATGATCACACCGCCGGTAGAGCGGACTCGCGGCAGACGCAGGCCGGAGCCGAACCACTCGCGCAACAGCGTTTGCACAGGGCCTGCGAAATCCAGCAAACCCACAAAGACGAACGCCAGCACATACGCCGGGATGGCAAACGGCAGCATCAGCGCCCAGTCCAGCCAGCGCCGCCCCGGAAACTCACACAGCGCCGTCAGCCACGCCAGACTCACTCCCAGCACCGTGACGCCCAGCCCCACGCCAAGCACCAGCGTCAGGGTGTTGCCGAGCAACCTTGGCATCTGGGTTTCCCAGAGGTGCGACCAGATCTGCTGATCGATGGTCTGCCAGGAGAACAGCAATACGCTCAATGGCAGCAGCACCAGCGCGGCAATGGTAAGAACCAGGGGGTACCAGCGACGCTGGAGGGAATGGGCCAAAGGGGTTACTCATGGAGAGGTGCGGATTGACGAAGCCCTCGGGGGGAGCGACCGGGGTGGCGCTCCACCTTGCTCGCGAAGAGGCCGGCACATCCGCTAGATCTCCAGCGATTAAAATGCCGTCTTCGTGAGCAAGCTCACTCCCACAAGAGCTTCACCATGCAAAACCGGCGTAATTCGGGCTTCTTTCGCGAAAGATCAATTCCAGCCAGCACGGTCCATCATGCGGATTGCCTCGGCCTGCCGCCGACCGGCCACTTCAACCGGGACAGTGTCCGCCTTGAACGCGCCCCAGCTTGCCACTTCCTCAGACGGTGCGACTTTGGGGTTGGCGGGGAATTCCTGGTTGGTTCCGGCGAATATCGTCTGGGCTTCGGGGCCTGTCATCCATTCCACCAACGCTTTGGCGGCGTCGGCATGGGGCGCGTACTTGGTCAGGCCAATCCCGGACAGGTTGACGTGCACGCCGCGGTCCGACTGATTGGGCCAGAACAGGCGCACAGCGAGGTCCGGATTGTCCTTGTGCAAGCGACCGTAATAGTAGGTGTTGACGATGCCGACGTCGCATTGTCCGGCATTGATGGCTTCCAGCACCGCGATGTCATCGGAAAACACGTCGGTCGACAAGTTATTCACCCAGCCCTTTAGGATCTTTTCAGACGCCTCGGCACCATGGGTTTCGATCAGCGTGGCGGTCAGCGACTGGTTATAGACCTTTTTGGCTGTACGCATGCACAGACGCCCTTCCCACTGTTTGTCGGCCAACGCTTCGTAGGTGGTGAGTTCTTCAGGTTTGACGCGGTCGGTGGAGTAGGCAATGGTCCGGGCGCGCAGGCTCAGGCCGGTCCAGCTGTGGGTGGAAGAACGGTATTGCGAGGGAATGTTGGCATCGATGACCGGCGAGGTGAACGGCTGCAGGATGCCCATCTGTTCAGCTTGCCAAAGGTTACCTGCGTCGACGGTGAGCAGCAGGTCAGCCGTTGCGTTTTGGCCCTCGGCCTTGATGCGCTGCATCAGCGGCGCTTCCTTGTCGGTGATGAACTTGACCTTCACGCCGGTTTTGGCGGTATAGGCGTCGAACACCGGTTTGATCAGCTCATCGATTCGGGAGGAATACACCACCACTTCATCTGCGGCCTGGGCGGTGCTGCCGAGCATGGTTAATGCCAGGGCAGCCAAAAGACGCTTGCTCGCCTGCATGCAGGTTCTCCTGATTCGAGAGAGGGGAAAAACGAGGCGAAATGGTAGTGAATCGCATCTACCTTCTCAACCGAAGTCAGGATTGAGCCGTTACCGGATGTTGCGGAGTGCCCGCAGTGCCACGTTCAGAACCACTGACCGCGCGCAGTTTTAGTGGGACCGGTTTGAGTCAGGAAAAGGCCAGCTTGAACGCCATCAGAGTCCCGGCGTAACGAGTGGCGCTTTCCCGGCTAAAGCCGGTCCCACGGTGAAGCGCGCGTACAGACAGTGCTGTGTTGTCAGAGCCGTGCCAGCGTCGGCAAATCCCCGGTCAGCCCCAAGGCCTGGCGAACGAACAACGCTTTGGCTTCTGCCGAACGATCGACCATCTTCAACCCGGCGTTGCGCAACAGGCGAACTGGCAGTGCGTCGGCCTGGAACAGCCGCTCGAAGCCCTCCATCGCCGCCATCAACGCCAGGTTATGCGGCATGCGCCGACGCTCGTAACGGCTCAACACACGTTCATCAGCCAGCCGTTCCCCGCGCTCGACCGCATCGCGCAGCACTTCGGCGAGCACTGCTGCGTCGAGAAAACCCAGGTTGACGCCCTGCCCTGCCAATGGATGGATGGTGTGGGCGGCATCGCCGATCAACGCAAGGCCTGGCGCCACGTAGCGCTTGGCATGGCGTTGACGCAGCGGGACGCAAACCCGCGAATCAGCCGATATCACCTGCCCGAGACAGCCTTCGAACGCATTCTCCAGCTCACGGCAGAAGCGTTCGTCATCAAGCTTCATCAACCGCTCGGATTGCTCCGGTGTCACCGACCAGACGATGGAGCACCAATGCTCACCCTCTCGATCCAGCGGCAAAAAGGCCAGCGGGCCGTCGTCTGTAAAGCGCTGCCACGCGGTTTTGCGGTGGGAATCCGCCGTGCGCACGCTCGTCACAATGGCGTGATGCAGGTAGTCCCATTCCCGCGTTGCGGTGCCGGTCATGCGCCGCACAGTCGAGTTGGCGCCATCGGCCGCGACCACCAGCGGCGCGCGCAATGTGCGGCCGTCGGACAGGGTCAGAAGCCAGTCATCGCCGGAGTGGCGCATCTGCTCCAGACGTGCATCGGCCAACAAGCCGATGTCGCTGTCATGCAGATGTTCGACCAGCGCATCCTGCACCACGCGGTTTTCGACGATGTGCCCAAGCACCTCAGCGTGAACGCTTGAGGCAGAAAAATGCACCTTGCCTGTGCCGCTGCCATCCCACACGTGCATGTCGCTGTAGGGGCTGACCCGCCGCGCAACAATGCCGTCCCAGACGCCGAGCCGCTCGAGAATGCGCTGACTGGCGATGGACAGTGCGCTGACCCGGGCTTCAAATGGGGCATCAGCCACGAACGGTTTGACCGTCAGGGGACCGCCATCCACCACGAGGATGTTCAGCCCACTGTCTCGCAGCGCCAGCGCCAGCGCGCTCCCCACCATTCCGGCCCCGACAATTAGCAGATCTGCGCGCGTTTCCATGCTTTAAATCGTTCTCGGTTGTGGCGAAGGCCACGAATGAATGGAGTGTTCAGACATCGCTTCGCGTTCCCAGGCCCATGGCCTGACGGGCAAACCAGCTCTTGGCGGAAGGCAGCAGATCCAGGCCCAGAAGGCCCAGGTTGCGGCCCGCTGTGACGAGGGACTGCTGACTGCTGAACAGCCGGGTGACTTGATCCGAAAAGCCGACGGTCAGTTTTTGATCAACCCGCTGACGCTCGCGGTAGGCCTGCAACGTCGACAGCTCGCCCAACGGCGCGTCACTGGCCAGCAGTGCCTCGGCCAGGGAGGCAGCATCACGCAAGGACAGGTTGAAGCCCTGCCCCGCAATCGGATGCAGACTGTGGGCAGCGTTGCCGAGCACCACCAGGTGGGAGCGGATCTGCTCTTCGGCCTCGATCAACGCCAGCGGATAGCTGTGGCGCGCACCCACTTGCTTCAGCGCGCCCAGACGGTAGCCGAAGACGCCCTGCAGTTCTTTGAGAAAGCTTCGGTCGTCCAGCGCCATCAGCCGCTGAACGTCATCGCCGGTGCGCGTCCAGACCAGTGCGCAGCGGTTATCCGGAAGCGGCAGCAACGCCATGGGGCCATTTTCGGTAAACCGCTCGAAGGCCTCACCACCATGGGCAGCGCCCGGCGTGACGTTGGCAATCAGCGCGCTCTGATCGTACGGCGTGTGTCGCACGGCAATCCCCAACTGCTCGCGCAGGCTGGAACGGCCACCGTCGGCCAGCACCGCGAGGTCGCAGGTGAGCAGAGTTTCGTCGTTGAGCGTGAGTTGGTAGCCATCGGGCAGCGCCTGCATGTGCGTGACCTCGGCCGGCACACGCCAACTGATCACGTCCTTGTCCAGCGCCTGCCACAGGCATTGGCCCAGCCAGGCGTTTTCAACCACATAGCCCAGGGCCGGAACGCCTTCCTCCATCGAAGACAGGTGCGCTGCGCCAAACCGGCCTTTGTCTGAAACGTGAATTTTGAGGATGGGCTCGGCGCGGTGGCTGATCTGCTGCCACAGGCCCAGGCGCTCGTAGATCTGCCGCGCGCCGAACGACAGCGCTGAAGAGCGGGCGTCGTAGCTGGGCTGGTACGTGTCGCCGGGCGCAAACGGCTCGATCAGGACAATCTTCCAGCCCCGAGCCTTCGCTCCAGCTTGCAGGGCGAGAGCCAGGCTTGCGCCGACCAGCCCGCCACCGACGATGGCCAGATTAAAGCGGCTCATGCGGCTTGCGTTCGTGCGGCGGCCATTAACGCCTCGATCTCGGCCACGGTCTTCGGCACATCGCCCGTCAGGATTTCACAGCCTTTTTTGGTCACCACGACGTCATCCTCGATTCGCACGCCAATCCCGCGCCATTTTTTAGCGACGGTCTGATTGTCCGGGGACACATAAATACCGGGCTCGACCGTCAGCGCCATCCCGGCCTCCAGCACACGCCATTCTCCGCCGACCTTGTATTCGCCGACATCGTGCACGTCCATGCCCAGCCAGTGTCCGGCGCGGTGCATGTAAAAGGCTTTGTACGCTTCGGCGGCAATCAGTTCATCCACCGCGCCTCGCAGCAGCCCAAGCTCAACCAAGCCTTCGGTGATGACCCGAACGGTCGCCTCGTGGGCCTGATTCCAGTGATTGCCGGGTTTGATCGCAGCAAACGCTGCTTCCTGGGACTTGAGCACCACCTCGTAAATCGCTTTCTGTTCGGCGGAGAATTTGCCGCTTACCGGGAAGGTACGGGTGATATCGCTGGCGTAGCAGTCGATCTCGCAACCGGCATCGATCAGCACCAGATCGCCGTCTCTGAGCAGCGCATCGTTCTCCTGATAATGCAGGATGCAGGCGTTGCGCCCCGAGGCAACGATCGAGCCATAGGCCGGCATCTTCGCGCCCCCCTTGCGGAATTCGTAATCAAGTTCCGCTTCCAGGCTGAACTCGTAGAGCCCCGCGCGACTGGCCTGCATCGCCCGCACGTGGGCTCGGGCCGAGATCTGTGCCGCCTCGCGCATCACTTTCACTTCGGCCGCCGATTTATACAGGCGTATGTCGTGCAGCAGGTGATCCAGCGCAACGAACTCTTTCGGCGGCTGCGCGCCCAGATGCGCTTTGGAACGGATGACGTTGATCCACTCCATCACATGCCGGTCGAATTCGGGGTTGCTGCCCATGGACGAATACACCCGGTCGCGACCCTCAATGAGGCCGGGCAGGATGTCGTCGATGTCGGTGATCGGGAAGGCATCGTCGGCGCCGTACTCGCGCACCGCGCCGTCTTGGCCTGCGCGCAGGCCGTCCCACAGCTCGCGCTCGGGGTTGCGCTCGCGACAGAACAGGACGTACTCACCGTACTCGCGGCCGGGGATCAGCACGATCACCGCCTCAGGTTCGGGGAAGCCACTCAGGTACTGAAAGTCGCTGTCCTGGCGATACACATGTTCAACGTCCCGGTTCCGAATGGCCACAGCCGCCGCTGGCAGAATGGCGATGCTGTTGGGCTCCATCTGCTCCATCAACGCCTTGCGGCGGCGGGCATATTCGGCTTTCGGGATATGAATCATGGGCAAGTGCGGTTCTCCGGGTGGTGCGCGTCGGCCACCGCCGCGCATGGGCGGCGTGGCCGATGCAGCATTGACGCGCTGTCAGTGCAAAGAGGGCTTGGCTTCGTCTTCAGCGTCGGATTTCTGGTTGAACTCTGTGAACAGCAGCAACGGCGCAACGCGCAGGTACTCCATGACTTCCATGTAGTCGCTCTCGCCGTCTTCGGACTCGTCCAGCGCGTCATGAACCTGAGCGATGGCGGCCAAGTCTTGCAGCACGTCCCTGGCGTCATCGCTCAGTGACTGACCACCCACCCGGGCAAAGCCGCTGAGGAAACCCTGGCACCACTGGGCCATGGCGGCAGTGCGGGCAGCCAGAGGCTCATCATCGCCAGGCAACAGCAACACGACGGTCATGTCGTCGCCGGTCAGTTCGCTTTTGACCATTGCCTGCAGGCCGATCAGCGCCTGGCGCACTTTGTCGTCAGGCTCTGTTTCCAGCAGCAGATGAGCGTCGGCCAGCCACTCCTCTGCATCGAAGCCTGCGCCGGCGCAACTGCGCCCCAGCAAAAGGCCGTGCAATTCGGCAGGAGATACGTGATGACCACTGCTGGTGAGCAGGGTGGCGAAGCCGTTGTACGGGGAATTCTGAATAGGCATGGGCAACTAGGCGCCAAGCGGCGCAATGTCTAGAATGAAGGCCTTGTATCGTAGCACCGGCAGACGCGCCCAAGCTATCAGGCGATGCCCGGGGCGAATCCAGACGCCAGCGCCTGCACCACTCATCTGAAAGTAATCAGTGGAAAACAATGGAAGACAATGACCTGCAAGCGCTGATGGCTCGACTGGAGTTATTGATCAATCGTGTCGAGCAACTAAAAAGTCAAAACGGACTC
Organism: Pseudomonas graminis; assembly: GCF_013201545.1. NCBI lineage: Bacteria > Pseudomonadati > Pseudomonadota > Gammaproteobacteria > Pseudomonadales > Pseudomonadaceae > Pseudomonas > Pseudomonas graminis. The sequence goes on along the minus strand of NZ_CP053746.1, from coordinate 1,862,937 downwards.
CTATTAGCTCAGGAAAAATCCTGGCGCGAGGAACGCGCTCAACTCATTGAAAAAAACGAAATCGCCCGGCAAAAGGTCGAGTCCATGATTTCGCGCCTCAAGGCCCTGGAGCAAGACTCATGAGTAATGGCAACAGCATCACCGTGCAAATCCTCGACAAAGAATATTCGATCATCTGTCCGCAAGAGGAGCGCACCAATCTGGTCAGCGCCGCGCGTTACCTGGACGGCAAAATGCGCGAGATCCGCAGCAGCGGTAAAGTCATCGGCGCCGACCGTATTGCGGTGATGGCCGCGCTGAACATTACCCATGACCTTCTGCACAAACAGGAACTGCCAACGGCAAAGGCCCAGGCCAATAGCGCCAATAGCGAGCAGGTTCGCGATTTGCTGGACCGTGTTGACCTGGTCCTTGCCACGGATTCGGATAAAGCACAAGGCTGATTGTTCGGACATGATTCGGTATACTTGCGACCGCTCCCTGGAGTGCTTGCCAGTCGGTCATGTCCCTGAGCCGATACGCACAACCACGGGGGTTGCACGTTGGGGTTGGTGTGCATGTCCGCTCGACGGAAAGCCTTAAAACCTCCTGCAATCTCCACCTTGAACTTTCGGGTTCAAGGGCTACACCGACAGCGGTTCGTCGGGGAGTCTCGAACCTTCTACCCATCGCCAGGCGCCCCGTCTGGCGGTGGGCATCGTGAATCCGCCTGATTACACGACATCACCTTCCAAAGCCTCACGGACCCGCCAGCATGACCTCATCCGGCGCCGCTCCCCTCCCAGATCATTCAAACCTCTCTCGGCCCCAGTTGCGTCGGCTGCTTCGTCACAATCGTCGCGCGCTCAGCCCGGCAGAACAGCGACAGGCGGCGAAGGGTTTGTACCGTCAGCTTGCGCAAATCCCTCTCTTTCGCCGCGCCCGGCACGTTTCTCTCTACCTTCCGATGGACGGTGAGATCGACCCGCGCCTGCTGCTTCGTGCCGCTCAAAAACGCGGCAAGACCACGTACTTGCCAGTACTCAGTGCCTGGCCGCGAACGAAAATGGTGTTTCAGCGCGTCCGACCTGGTGAGAAGTTCAAGCCGAACCGGTTCCGTATCCCGGAGCCACGTATCAATGCCAGGCGACAGCGGAAGATCTGGACGCTGGATCTGGTGCTGATGCCGCTCGTGGGGTTCGATCCGGAAGGGGGACGCCTTGGCATGGGTGGCGGCTTTTACGACCGCAGCCTGGCGTATCTCGCGCGCCGTAAAACCTGGCGCAAGCCGATATTGCTAGGCCTGGCCCATGAGTGTCAGAAAGTCGCGAAGCTGGCGGTCGCCAGTTGGGACGTCCCGTTGGCGGGAACGGTGACGGATAAGCGTTGGTATATGGCGGGGTGAGTCGTCATCGAGGCGCGCTCCTTCGAAGAGAGCGCGCCTCGAAATAGCGGTTTAGCGGCGGAGCTGTGGCTGCTGTTGCTGAGTGATTTCGACCGGCGCGTCAGCCTTGGCAGCCCACAGACTTTGCGCGTAACCGGTGGTGACGATTCCCAAGCCGAACAAAATCGCCAAAATCCACAGTACATCCGGCTTGCGTCGCATTCATCGTCCCCTTTGTAACGAATCAGTATCTAAAATCGATAACGTTTAAACAGGCTGCCACATCGTGCAGCCCTTAAAATCCCGGCATTCTGCGGCAACGTGATGCAACACGCAAATACTGACGCCAGCCGACCGTCGGGTTGTCATCAAACCGTAGGACAACTTTCCCAACACCTGTTCAGGAGCCTTGTAAATGGCCTATTGGCTGATGAAATCCGAGCCCGACGAGCTCTCGATCAGCGGGTTGAAAAAGCTCGGGCAGACGCGCTGGGACGGTGTCCGCAACTATCAGGCCCGCAACTTTCTGCGCGCGATGGCCGTGGGCGATCAGTTCTTTTTCTACCATTCCAGCTGCCCCGAGCCCGGGATCGCCGGGATCGGAGAAATCGTCAAGGCTGCGTATCCCGATCCCACTGCGCTGGACCACAAAAGCCCCTACTACGACGCTAAAGCCACCGAAGAGAAGAACCCTTGGACCGCCGTTGATGTGGCATTCTTCGAGACGTTTCCGAATGTGCTGGGGCTGGGTTTTCTGAAACAACAAGCTGCCCTTGAACAGTTGCCGCTGGTGCAGAAAGGCAGCCGTCTGTCCGTCATGCCGGTGACCGACGAGCAATGGGCCGCCGTGCTTGACCTGCGCTGAATTCGGAGTGTCGCGCTTTACTGGGCAATAAAGTTATTGAACAGCAGATCATCAACCACAGGCTTGCCCGTTTCCTGGGTGAGCACTTGCTGGGTCTGCTTCAGCGCTTCCTGACGCAGTTTTTCCTTGGCATCGACGTTGCCCATGCTGTCGACCGTTTGCTGAGTGAACAATGCCACCAGTTGGTTGCGAATCAGCGGCTCGTTCTGCTTCACCAGTTTCTGCGCCTCGGCGCCGGTCACGCGCAAGGCGACATCGGCCTTGTAGACGTGCAATTTCGGGCTGCCGTCCAGTGAGTAGTTGCCTACGAAGGGAGGCGTCAACGCCACGTAGGAAACCTTGTTCGGATCTTCTTTCTCGCCGCCCTCTTCCGCCAGCGCTACAACAGGCATCGACAATGCCATCAACATTACAATCCACGCTTTCACAGTCCGCTCCTCAATCCGTTTCGCCGCATAGCTTACTTCAGCTTATGCACACCTATCAGGCCGGGCCATGCTCATTGACCCCACAACCTCGCTACCTGTACTTATCGGCCATCCCCGAAAAAGGAATAGCCCTCGATGAAAGCCGTGCTTTGTAAAGCCTTCGGTCCCGCTGCAGATTTGGTGCTGGAGGAAATCCCCAGCCCGGAGCCGAAGAAAAACGAGATTCTTCTGGACGTGCACGCTGCCGGGGTCAACTTCCCGGACACGCTGATCATCGAAGGCAAATACCAGTTCAAGCCGCCTTTTCCGTTTTCGCCCGGAGGTGAAGCCTCGGGCGTTGTGACCGCTGTCGGCGAGAAGGTCAGCCATGTCCGTGTCGGTGACCGGGTGATGGCGCTGACCGGCTGGGGCAGCTTCGCTGAACAGATCGCCGTCGCCGGTTACAACGTCCTGCCCATTCCCGAAACGATGGACTTCACCACCGCCGCCGCATTCAGTATGACCTACGGCACGTCCATGCACGCCCTCACACAGCGCGCCAAGCTACAGGCAGGCGAAACGCTCCTCGTCCTCGGCGCCTCCGGGGGCGTCGGCCTAGCCGCGGTAGAGATCGGCAAAGCCATGGGCGCTCGCGTGATCGCCGCCGCCAGCAGCGCAGAAAAGCTGGAGGTCGCCAAAACCGCAGGCGCCGACGAGTTGATCAACTACAGCGAGCACAATCTGAAGGATGAAATCAAGCGCCTCACCAACGGCAACGGCGTCGATGTGATCTACGACCCTGTGGGCGGTGACCTTTTTGATCAGGCTGTTCGCGGCATCGCCTGGAACGGTCGCCTGTTGGTCGTCGGCTTCGCCAGTGGCCGCATCCCCGAACTGCCCGTCAATCTCGCGTTGTTGAAAGGTGCCTCGGTTGTAGGTGTGTTCTGGGGCTCATTTGCTCAACGCCAGCCCCAGGACAACGCGGCGAACTTCCAGCAACTGTTCAATTGGTTCGGCGAGGGCAAGCTGAAGCCGTTGGTGTCGAAGGTTTACCCGCTGGAGCAGGCGGGGGAAGCCATTGAATCGTTGGCGCAGAGAAAAGCGGTTGGCAAGGTGGTGGTGAGCATCAGGTAGCGTGCATCGGGATCGCCTCCGTTCCGAAGGGGCCGACGTGGCGGTACTCCCCCCACGCGCTCACAGCATCATGCTCACCTGATCAGGCAACACGTCCTTATAGCGCAGTGCCGGATTCGCCCGGCATCGCTGAATGACCTCCGGCACTGCCTCTGCCAGCGCATCACCGAGCGCGAACCTTTGCTCGTCAGACAGCTTTCTGTAAGTCGCCACCCTTGCAAGCACGCTGTAGGTGTGCCGGAACACGCTCATCTCCACCTGTTCAAGATCAGACGAGTTCTGCTGGAAGTCGTCGAAGCGTTTGCTGAATTTCGCGCAGGACAGGTGGCGCAGACTGCGATGAAGCCAAGGGACGGGAGCATTTCCTTCACGCGGGTGGACGAAGTAATGCTCCTGACGCAGCGAAATGACTGCCGGACGCTGCTCACTGACGACCCAGGGTTTTACGCGCCACGTTGGCACAACGTTTACGACGGAGAGGGAAAACAGAGGGTGAGAGCTGTCCAGCACCTCAGGCTTGGAAACCCGTCCGTCATGGTGCGCCTTCAGGTCGTAGACGACCCACCCGGATATTCCGGATTTCGAAAGCGAATACGGCCAGGCGGGCGCCCTGCGGTAATCAAACTCCACACTGCGCTCATCTGCATTGGCACCGATACATGCCGCGAACATCATCCATAAAATCCACCTGCTCATTAATGCAATCACCTGCGCGTTTCTTCCAGTCTGCCTCCTGCGCGGGTGCAAAAGGCTGGCGCGCATTCTGTGCGCCGGTCTGCGGCGGCAACAGCTCATGACTTCCCAGGACTGCGTAGGATCGGTCCCAAAAAGGACACTTAGCTAAACAACCCACGACGGCGCCTGATGTGTTCCGTATATTTCACGGCCGATACATACCGAACGGGCTCTCATTCGGTATCGACTCCAATACAAACTGCGGACCCCGTATTGATGACCGTCACTCTGATTTTGATCACGCTATACGCGCTGTCGATCGCGCTATTTTGCTTCGCCACCCGGCGTCTGCCGATTCTCTCCCAGGACGCGCTCCACCGCGTTTCGTCGCTGGACGGGCTGCGTGGCGTGCTCGCAACCGCTGTCATCGTTCATCACTTCATCGTCAGCTATTACTGGCACGTCAACGGCGTCTGGGAAACCACGGACAGCCGAGTTCTGAACAACATGGGCACGGTGCCGGTGTCGTTGTTTTTCATGATTACGGGTTACCTGTTTACCGCGAAGATCTACCGAAGCGAGCCTAAATGGGGTCAGATTCTGTCGTCACGGATACGACGAATCTTCCCGATGTACCTCTTCAGCGTCGCGCTGATTACGGCGATCGCGCTGCACCAGTCCGCAGGCATCAGCGCGCCGGTCATGGACACCATCAAGTCGCTCGGCCGATGGGTGATTTTGATCGGCAGCCCCATCAACGGTTTCCCGGACACCGTGCGTATCAACGCCTCGGTGCAGTGGACGCTGCTCTATGAAGCGGTTTTCTACCTGTCGCTGCCGGTGCTGTATTGCCTGCTTCGGCGCAAGCTCCCCGGCATGGCGGTCGTCGTCGCGCTGATAGTGCTGGCGTGCCTGTGGGGCGAATACCACCATCACTTTCACAACCGGTTCATCAAACTGTTTGCTGTCGGCATTGCAGTGGCGGTCTTTGAAGACCGGATGCGCCAGTGGAAAATCGACTTCTCGGGCGTGCGCTGCACGTTGGTTGCAGTCGCGATACTGCTGATCTGCATGAAGCTCAAATCGTACTCAACGCTGCAAATGCTGATTCTCGGCGTCCCGTTCGCGCTGTTCGTGCTCGGCAACAGTTTGCACGGGGTACTGGAGATCCGCGGGTTGAAGATTCTGGGCGAGGCCAGCTTCAGCATCTATCTGCTGCATGGCATCGTCATCTACAGCGTGTTCAGCCTGCTGGACGCGTATGACTTCGCCACGCCGGATCCGCTCAGCTACTCGCTGTACTTACCGCTGATCATCCTGCTCACCAGCAGTATCAGCGTCGCGACGTACTGGTGCATCGAGCACCCATTCCTACGCAAGGCATCGCCAAGTGCCAAAGCAACCCTGCCGAATGCTTAAGGTTCGGTAGCGGGTAACCGCGGCGGGCTGGCTGGGGGCGGACTGAAAACCTCGTTCGCCCAACTGGCCATGCTGTACCGCCGCACGACTTCTTCGGGCAGGTCCACGTAGTCCCCGTTAATGAACGACTCAGGGATAACGGGGTGATCGCTGTCGATGATCAGAATGTTGCACGGATCATAGAAGTCGTAATCCGCCACCGATGCATTGTTGGTGATCATTTTCTTGCGATACAGCAGCGCCTCAAAAAAACGGAAGCTCAAACCCGCGTGGCCCGGCCGGACGATGTCGATGAGTATTTCCGAACGCCTGACGTATTCGGCCGTTTCATCGATGTCCATGCGCTGGCGAAAGAATGTCAGTGATGGACTGGCTCCGGGCACTGGTTTGCTCTGCACCAGGAATTTGCAGGTGCTGGTGTACCCCAGCTGTTCAAACGCTTGAGCCACTCGGCCAAGCACATCAACGCGGTGCTTGCCGCCCATCACGACAAAGGCCTTGAAGTCGGACGTTGTTTTGAAATCGGCGTGTTCTTCGTAGATGTAGTTGTAGAGCTTGCGCAGTCGATACTCGCGAGCATCAGCGCCATCGAAGGTGTAGACCTTGTCAAACGTCGCCAGTTGATCAATCGGCATCGATAATCGCGCAATCCCGTCAGACAGATACGCGACGCTGAGTGCCGCCGCAGCCTGGGCCTGCGTGACCAAAACCTGATCCAGCTGGCTTGGATTCACCACCAGCAATGCATCGACATGGCCCGCCGCCCGAATGGCTGCACGAGCACGCTTAACGATCAGGTACTTTTTCAGCCATCGCCGCAGTTTCCCCGGAAGCCATGGCAGTTCCTTCGCGCCGCGGGTCAGGTCAATGAACACAACGTCGTTCGACTTGCCGAGAAAGTTGCCGAGCCGGGCGAGGTATCCGCCGACATCGCGGCACAGAATGATGATCTTTTGATTCTGAATCTCAAGCGGGGGTGACTGCATGTGGGTTTGCCAATCGTGAGCGCGTGAGCGCGCATTTTATCTGTCCCGCGCAACGAAACCCATCGTTGGGCAGCCCTGCACAAACGGGATGTTCGCAAAGGAATTTCCTCTCGGCCCGTGTTTACGCCCTTTTTATCCGATGAGAAGCCTTCCTATTTTCTGTAACGAAAATGTAATATTCGGATTCGCATAACAAGAAAATAAATGGAGTGTCCCGATGTTTGCCTTTTTCCGTCCTGCCGCGCATCAGGCTCCGCTGCCTGCGGAGCGTGTCGACTCCACCTACCGCCGCCTTCGCTGGCAGATTTTCGCCGGTATCTTCTTCGGTTACGCCGGCTACTACTTGCTTCGCAAGAATTTCTCGCTGGCCATGCCCTACCTGATCGATGAGGGATACACACGGGGTCAGCTGGGTCTTGCGATCTCGGCGATCGCCATTGCGTACGGCCTGTCAAAGTTCCTCATGGGGCTGGTGTCGGATCGCTCCAATCCGCGTTACTTCCTGCCATTCGGGCTGTTGATTTCCGCGCTGGTGATGTTCGTGTTCGGATTCGCACCCTGGGCGACGTCCAGCGTGACGATCATGTTCATTCTGCTGTTCATCAACGGATGGGCACAGGGCATGGGCTGGCCGCCAAGCGGACGCACGATGGTGCACTGGTGGTCGCAGAAGGAACGTGGCGGCGTAGTGTCGGTGTGGAACGTGGCGCACAACGTCGGCGGCGGCTTGATCGGCCCGCTGTTCCTGCTTGGGCTTGGCTGGACCAACGACTGGCACGCAGCGTTTTACGTGCCTGCGGCGGTTGCCCTGTTTGTCGCCCTGTTTGCCTTCGTGACCATGCGCGATACCCCGCAGTCCGTGGGCTTGCCACCGGTCGAGGACTACAAGAACGACTATCCGGAGGGCTACGACGCGAGCCACGAAGAGGAATTCACCGCCAAGGAAATCTTCGTCAAATACGTGCTGCGCAACAAAATGCTCTGGTACATCGCGTTGGCCAACGTGTTCGTCTACCTGCTGCGTTATGGCGTGCTGGACTGGGCGCCAACGTACCTGAAAGAAGCCAAACACTTCGACGTCGACAAGACCTCGTGGGCCTACTTCTTCTATGAGTGGGCAGGTATTCCGGGCACGCTGCTGTGCGGCTGGATGTCCGACAAGATCTTCCGTGGCAACCGTGGCCTGACCGGCATCGTGTTCATGGCGATGGTGACCGTTGCGACGCTGGTCTACTGGCTCAACCCGCCAGGCAACCCCACCGTCGACATGATTGCGCTGGTCTCGATCGGCTTCCTGATCTACGGCCCGGTCATGCTGGTCGGCTTGCAGGCGCTTGAGTTGGCTCCAAAGAAAGCCGCTGGCACCGCGGCAGGATTCACAGGCCTGTTCGGCTATCTCGGTGGGTCGGTCGCCGCAAGCGCGCTGATGGGTTACACGGTAGACCACTTCGGCTGGGACGGCGGCTTCGTGCTGTTGGTGTCCGCCTGCATCCTGGCGATAGCGTTCCTGGTGCCGACCCTGCGCCATACGCGGGTGGCGAGCCAGTCGCGAGAGGAGATGGCTTAAGTCTCAAACGAAAAGGCTTGGTCAGTGCGCTGATCAAGCCCCGCCCATTTCAAGGGTATTGCTGGCGAGCGTGAAGGACACTCAGGATTTCGATCCCATCCGTTAACCGGTAAATAACCAGGTAATTCGGGTGGACAATGATTTCGCGGGTATTGGGCACGCGACCTAAGCGGTAAAGGTAAGGATGCTCGGGCAGTGCTGAAGTAGCTCTCTCAATTTCAGCATAAAGCTCCTCCGCCGCTTGTGGATTTCGCTCATCGATATACTCAAGTATCTCCCACAGATCGGCGACTGCCTCCGGGCGCCACTCAACGATCATCGCTACGCTTGTCGCGCTTGGCGGCCAGTCTCGATTTCAGTTCGGCCATGGCTTCAGAGTGGGCGATATTCGGTCTTGGATCGTCCAGTGAAGCTTGCACTTTTGCACGCAGCCAGGCGTCGTAGCGCGCAGCCTGCTCCTCTGATTCGAACTCCGACACAAGCGGAGAAAGCCGAGCACTCATGATGAACTCCTCAATCGATTTCAATGCAGTCTAGCGCCTCGCACGCGGGACTGGACGGAAGATCGTGACCAGATGCTATATCGCCAACAACACCGGCCTGCAGCGCTTGAATCGCGCCTCCAGGCTCAGGTCCGGCATGGCGTGGGTGCGCAGCGCGTGGATAGTTTGCTCGACATATTCCCACGTGGTCCCGTACCGCCCGCTGGCATTGGCCAGCACCTGGGTGAGCACGCTGTCTGGCAGGTTGCCGGCGTAACTGGGCAGATGCCGCTCCAGCACAAACCCCAAAGCCTGCACCTTGGTGCCGTCTTCAAGTCGGCAGTTGAGCCAGTGTGGGCGATAGGACGGGAACGGCATTTCTCTCTGCCACAACGCCAGCAGGGACTCGTCGATATTGTCTTCGGGCAAACGGTACGCGAAGCCGCTGCAGGAGCCGCCGCGGTCGAGACCGAAGACCAGCCCTGGCTGCTCGGGCGTGCCCCGGTGTTCGTGGGACCAGAGATAGAGACCGCGGTGATAGCCGTGGACCCGACCGCGCTGACGCTCGACGGCGCTGCACTCGGGCCGCCAGATCAATGATCCGTACGCGAATAACCAGATCGGGCCGCCCTGGTGACGACTCATCGTGGCGTGGATGGAGGCAAGAAGCTGTTCCCGGGTGAGCTTCGGCCCAAGATCGATGACCGGCGGGTAGGACAACCCCAAGCCGTCATGGACAGCTTCCGCCAGGATATTGATTTGATTACCCATCTGGTTCCCCCCACCGGCAAGGCTGACGCCGGTGCAACGCTGAACACTCATGAAACGGGTCTGGCAACAACGAATGAACAATCAGACGGCATCGCAGGCAGTGTGACGTTGTGACTTGGTCACCGGCGCATGGGTCACGCCGGAGAAACCGTTATCTGACAAACAGTCATGCAATACGCTGTCCACATCCTGTGTCAACGAGTGGCTGCGCTTCAGGGTCTCGGCGCATAAGCGAAGACATCGGCACGCATTTGATGCGCGTCCATGCCGGCCAGCACCAGCGCATCCAGGGTCGAATAGACCATCGCTGGTGAACCGCTGGCGTACACATAAAGGGACTTCAGATCGCTGAAGTCCTCGCAGACCGCCTCGTGCAGCATGCCGCAGCGCCCTTCCCAACCGCACAGGTCACTGACAACTTTGTGCAGGAACAGGTTGGGCAGCGTCTGCCATTCATCCCAGTGCTTGAGCTGGTAAAAATCTTCCGGACGGCGCATTCCCCAATACACATGCACCGGATACGGAAAGCCTTTGGAGCGGCAATGCTCGATCAGGCTGTGCATCTGCCCCATACCGGTGCCTGCCGCGATCAATACCAGCGGACCATCGGGCAATTCGCCCAAGTGAGTATCACCGAAGGGCAGGTCAACCCGCGCCATGCCATCGCGCTGCAGCTGCTTGATCAGATTTTGCGCACTCGCCTCACGGGCGAGCACGTGAAATTCCAGATCTCGCCCGCTTTCCGGCGCTGAGGCCATGGAAAATGCGGATTTCTCTCCGTCGTCCCGATGGATCATCAGGTACTGGCCGGCGTGATAACGCGGCGGCTTGCCTGCAGGCGCTCTGAGCATGACGCGCCAGACATCGCCGCCCACTTCTACACACTCGCTGACCTGGCAGGCAAAGGTGCGCACCGGCAGCTCACCGAGCGCCAGAACGCTGTCCCACAGCACGACGCAGTCTTCCTGCGGCACCGCCAGGCACGTATAGATTTCGCCGTGGTTGCGGATCTCTCCGGCCTGCTCGACGCTGCCTTCAACCAGCAGCGCGGAACAGATGTGACAATTGCCGTTGCGACAGCTCTGAGGGCATTCGTAGCCCAGACGTTGAGCGGCGTCGAGGATCCGCTCGCCTGGCAATGTCTCGATGACCGCGCCCGATGGCTGCAAGGTTACACGCATCAATCAATTCCCAGCTGAGTCCAGATTTCATCGATCCGGCGGGTCACCGCTTCGTCCTTGACGATAGCGCGACCCCATTCACGGGTGGTTTCGCCCGGCCACTTATGGGTGGCATCGAGCCCCATTTTCGAGCCGAGACCTGAGACCGGCGAGGCGAAATCGAGGTAGTCGATTGGCGTGTTGTCGATCATCACCGTGTCGCGCTTGGGGTCCATGCGCGTGGTGATCGCCCAGATGACGTCATTCCAGTCACGGGCATTGATGTCGTCGTCGGTGACGATAACGAACTTGGTGTACATGAACTGTCGCAAAAACGACCAGACGCCCAACATCACGCGCTTCGCATGGCCGGGGTACTGCTTCTTGATCGTGACGACCGCCATGCGGTACGAGCAACCCTCGGGCGGCAGGTAGAAGTCGACGATCTCCGGGAACTGCTTCTGCAGGATCGGCACGAACACTTCATTCAGCGCGACACCCAAAATCGCGGGCTCGTCAGGCGGCCGGCCTGTGTAGGTGCTGTGGTAAATCGGCTTGATGCGGTGGGTGATCCGCTCGACCGTGAAGACCGGGAAGCTGTCGACCTCGTTGTAATAGCCGGTGTGATCGCCGTACGGGCCTTCATCGGCCATTTCGCCGGGATGAATAACGCCTTCGAGGACGATCTCTGCACTGGCCGGGACCTGGAGGTCGTTGCCACGGCACTTGATCAGCTCGGTACGGTTGCCACGCAGCAGGCCGGCGAATGCGTACTCGGAGAGGCTGTCAGGCACTGGCGTGACGGCGCCGAGAATGGTGGCGGGGTCAGCGCCCAAGGCCACGGACACCGGGAATGGCTGACCCGGGTGCTTGTCGCACCAGTCCTTGAAGTCCAGCGCACCGCCACGATGGCTGAGCCAGCGCATGATCACCTTGTTGCGGCCAATCACCTGCTGGCGGTAGATGCCCAGATTCTGCCGTTCTTTATTGGGCCCGCGAGTGACCGTCAGGCCCCACGTGATCAGCGGGCCGACATCGCCGGGCCAGCAGGTTTGCACAGGCAGCATGCCAAGGTCGACGTCGTCGCCCTCGATCACGATTTCCTGACACGGGGCGTCCTTGACGACTTTCGGCGCCATGGCGATGACTTTTCTGAAGATAGGCAGCTTGGACCAGGCGTCTTTCAAGCCCTTGGGTGGCTCGGGCTCTTTGAGGAACGCCAGCAGCTTGCCGATTTCCCGTAGCTCGGACACCGATTCGGCGCCCATGCCCATGGCGACGCGCTCAGGTGTGCCGAACAGATTGCCGAGCACTGGAATGTCGAAACCCGTCGGTTTTTCGAACAGCAGTGCCGGCCCCTTGGCGCGCAGGGTCCGGTCGCAGATTTCGGTCATTTCCAGTACAGGGGAAATGGGTACCTGAATGCGTTTCAACTCTCCGCGCTGCTCAAGCTGCTGCACGAAATCCCGTAGATCCTTGAATTTCATTAACCCGGCCACTCACCAAATAGATGCACATCCTACCTGCTCTGACCGCAGACGGCAGCTTGTGTCCAACTCAAATGCGCGGTGTTGCGCGGAATACCGGTATGAACAGCGGCTGCATCTTCTCGCCGCCCAGATCCGACAGGTGATCTTCGTCCTTGTACAGAGAATGCCCGTCGACTTCGGCACGGCAAAGGCCGCCCTCACACAGCAGCGGCTCTGGATCAATCAGGTGAACGCCCGGATCCGCTTCGCTAAGGGTGGCAAACAGCTGATTGATGAACGCTTGCCGCGCATCGAGCTCCGCTGCCGGCCGCCCAACCTGTGCAGCGGAGAGCCCAACCCGCGCCAGACTGCTCAATCTTTCGATGGATCCCTTGCGCTGCTGCGGCACCTCCTTGAACAACCAGACCTGCGCGCCGGCAGCCCGCAATTCAGCGATCTGCGCTTTCAAAGCCTCGGCGAAATACGCTTCGTTTCGGGGAATGGATTCGTGTTTCCGCAGCACGTTGCTCTTGTTGCCGTCTTCCAGGCCGTAGATATACAAACTCCAGCGTGCGGCCAGCGTCACGTCAGGGATTTTCTGTGCTCGAACGCGCTCGACGTTCAGGGCGTTGAAGTCCTGACAACGTTTGCTTGTTGCAGTGCTGACAAGCGGCGCGCATCCGCTCATGCTCGCCAGCCAGACAGGCACGTGGGCTTGCTCGGCCGCACTTCTGACCCCAGGCCACAAGGCCGCTGCATGACTGTCGCCCCAGATCAGATGGGACGGCGCGGCGTCCGTGCTGCCCCCCGCTCGACAGAGCTTGTCCAGGTCTTTGCTTTTCTTTGATCCCAGCAGGAAGCAGTCCATCTGCCCGGCGCCCCACTCCCGCGACTGCGCATATTGCAGGGCCTGGCCGGACAGGCGTTGCGGCACGCCTTCATTGGAGCGCACCGCCTGCCCCATCAGCGCCAGCACGGCCAAGGTCAGCAGGCCGCCAATCAGTATCGGCTTGCGGCCGGCCAATACGCGGCGCTCACGGAATGGGAGCTCGACGAACCGCCAGCTCAGCCAGGCAAGCACAGCCGCCAGCAGGATCCAGCCGATCGCTTCCGGATCGGAAATACCGTCGGCGGAAATGGCGTTGGCGTAGACATGAATAGGCCAGTGCCACAGGTACAGCGAGTAGGAAATAAGCCCGATCGCCACCAACGGTTTGATACTCAGGAAGCGCCCTACCCATGACGCGGGATGACCGTTGGCCCAGATCATCGCGGTCGTGCCCAGCACCGGCAGCAGCGCCGCCCAGCCGGGGAATTGAGTGGTTTTGTCAAAGCTCAGCATCGCCAGCACCACTGCAGCAAAACCGCTCAGGCTGATCGCTTGATAAAGCCAGCTCGGCAGCCGGTCTTTGGGCGTCGGCGCGACGGCCAGCATCGCCCCGCACAGCAGCTCCCATGCACGCATCGGCAGCAGAAAGAACGCGGCTTCGGGTTTGTGCTTCATCGCCCAGATGTTCAGCCCGAAGGACAGCACCAGCAAGCCAAGCAGCAACCAGCGCCAATGCCGTACGTACCGCGTCGCCAGAACCATCAGCAATGGAAAGAAAATGTAGTACTGCTCTTCCACCGCCAGCGACCAGGTGTGAAGGAGTGGTTTGAAGTCTGAAGCGGAATCGAAGTAGCCGTCCTGGCGCATGAACAGCAGGTTGGACATGAACATCGACTGATAGCGCACCTCCCGGCCCAGCTCGGCGTAGTCCTTGGGCGTCAGCAATATCCAGCCAAACGCCAACGTGGCCAGCACGACAACGGTCACGGCGGGGACGATACGCCGCGCGCGACGGGCCCAGAAGTCGACGAAGCTGAAGCGTCCTGCGCTGATCTCGCGGAAGATGATGGACGTGATCAGGAAGCCGGAGATGACGAAAAACACGTCGACGCCGACGAACCCACCGTTCAGGCCAAGACCGAAGTGAAACAACAGCACCGGGACCACGGCCAAGGCTCGCAGCCCATCGATATCACGGCGATTGCCAAACGTGTGCATGACGCTCCTTGTCTACGGGAGATATCTAGTAAAAAGGTCAAAAAAAATGGTGCCCAGAAGGACACCATTTTTCTACGATCGGCTCAGCGCGGTGTTACTTGCGCTTCATCGACAGGAAGAACTCATCGTTGGTCTTGGTCTGTTTCAGCTTGTCGATCAAGAACTCGATGGCTGCGACTTCATCCATGGGATGCAGCAGCTTGCGCAGAATCCACATGCGCTGCAGCTCGTCGTCGGCCGTCAGCAACTCTTCGCGGCGTGTGCCGGAGCGGTTGATGTTGATGGCCGGGAAGACGCGTTTCTCTGCGATCTTGCGATCCAGAGGCAGCTCCATGTTGCCGGTGCCTTTGAATTCTTCGTAGATCACTTCGTCCATCTTCGAGCCGGTTTCAACCAGCGCGGTGGCGATGATGGTCAGCGAGCCGCCTTCTTCGATGTTACGTGCCGCACCGAAGAAACGCTTTGGCTTCTCAAGGGCGTGTGCATCGACACCACCGGTCAGGACCTTGCCGGAGCTCGGAATGACAGTGTTGTAGGCGCGAGCCAGACGGGTAATGGAGTCGAGCAGGATGACCACGTCTTTCTTGTGCTCGACCAGGCGCTTGGCCTTTTCGATCACCATTTCGGCGACCTGCACGTGACGGGTCGGTGGCTCGTCGAAGGTGGACGCAACCACTTCGCCGCGCACGGTGCGCTGCATTTCGGTAACTTCTTCCGGACGCTCATCGATCAACAGAACGATCAGATGGACCTCAGGGTTGTTGCGCGTGATGTTCGACGCAATGTTCTGCAGCATGATGGTCTTGCCCGCTTTTGGCGGAGCAACGATCAGGCCGCGCTGACCTTTACCGATCGGGGCACACAGATCGATGACGCGACCGGTGAGGTCTTCCGTGGAACCGTTACCGGCTTCCATCTTCATGCGAATGGTCGGGAACAGCGGCGTCAGGTTTTCGAACAGGATCTTGTTCTTCGCGTTTTCCGGACGGTCGAAGTTGATGGTGTCGACCTTGAGCAGTGCGAAGTAACGCTCGCCTTCCTTCGGCGGACGGATCTTGCCGACAATGGTGTCGCCCGTGCGCAGGTTGAAGCGGCGGATCTGGCTGGGCGAGACGTAAATGTCGTCTGGGCCGGCGAGATAGGAGGCGTCTGCAGAACGAAGGAAGCCGAAGCCATCCTGGAGGATCTCCAGCACGCCGTCACCCGAGATTTCCTCGCCGCTTTTCGCGTGCTTCTTCAGCAGGGAGAAAATCACGTCCTGCTTGCGCGAACGGGCCATATTTTCTATGCCCATCTGTTCGGCCATTTCGAGCAGATCGGTAATAGGCTTTTGCTTGAGTTCAGTCAGGTTCATATAGGAATGACGTAATCATGTATGGAGGGGGAAATTAAGCTTTTGGCTTAATGAGGCCGCGCCGCAGAGAAGGCGACAGGATCGCGTGCAAATCGAAAGGAGACGGTCGGCGACGGCTAGCAGGGGGCAACGGAGAAGCCGTTGCGGGGCCGAATGTACCACTTGATTTTCTAAGCGTCTAGTACGACGCCAGAAAAAAAACCCCGCGATTTGCGGGGCTTTAACGTCATCAGATATTGGCGTCGAGGAACGCCTGCAACTGTGACTTGGACAGTGCGCCGACCTTGGTCGCCGCAACTTGACCGTCCTTGAACAGCATCAGCGTCGGGATACCACGAACGCCGTGCTTGCTTGGGGTTTCCTGGTTGTCATCGATGTTGAGCTTGGCAATGGTCAGCTTGCCTTCGTAGGTAGTAGCGATGTCGTCCAGAACCGGAGCAATCATCTTGCACGGGCCACACCATTCAGCCCAGTAATCGACCAGTACAGGGCCGCTGGCCTTCAGGACATCGGCTTCGAAGCTCGCGTCGCTGACGTGTTTGATCAGGTCGTTACTCATGAGATTTCTCCGAGGTCATAGGCAAAAAAACGTGGGCCATCATAACTGTGTCGCGCGGCGACAGGAAGCCGAGGTTGATTGTCTCTCGCTATGACTCGATAGGGTTGCCTCAATCGACGGTATTCAGCCGGAGGGAGCGACGAACACGATGCCGGTGCGTAACGCCGCGCCCCGAATGTGCTCTTGCATGGCCTTCTGAGCCGGGCCAGACGCGTTTCGCGCCAGCGCCCGCAGGATCTTGCGGTGCTCCTGCCAAGTCTCCATCGCCCTGCCCGCCCGAATAAAAGGAAGCTTCTGGCTCTCCAGAAAAATGTCGGCGCTGGCGGTGATGATCCCCAGAATGGCCTGATTGCCACTGGCGACGAGGATGCGCCGGTGGAAATCAAAGTCCAGCCGGGCCGCGCAGTCAAAATCCCCTGCCTTGAGTTCAAGGCGCATGGCCTCGACGTTGTCTTCCAGCACATCGCGCTCGTCGGCTGTCAGCGTGACCGCTGCAAGCCCGGCGGCAAACCCTTCCAGCGCATAGCGCAACTGGAAAGTCTCTGCGGGCGAGGCGTGCGCTGCATACGGCCAGGAAAATCCACTCGTGCTCCGTTGTGGTTCAGAAACCGCCTGCACGAAAACACCTTTGCCGGGCTGAACACTGACCATCCCCAAAGCGCTCAGTGACGACAACGCCTCACGCAACGAAGCGCGACTGACGCCCAGACGAATTGCCAGATCCCGCTGGGATGGCAGGCTGTCGCCGGGGACATAGCCTTGCTCGGCGATCAATTTGCGGATCGCCTGGAAGGCGGCTTCAGGCACTGCTACAGGGCTCGGATGCATGGCGATCAACGTGCGTAAACCGTGGGTAAAACCCCTTGTATCGCCCCCGGAGGCATCCGGCAAGTGACGCCCAAGCGAGGGGCGCCGGGGCTTTCAGGCGCGCCAAAGCGGGGCGGCCTTCGCACTCACTGTTCAGACCAGTTAGACCGGATCGTGCATGCGGCCCGCGTTCCATGGTCGCGAGCGAGCGGCTGGCATGGGCTGTGCACTGGAGCTTGGCCATCATTTGGGCTTTGCCTACACACTGATCGATTCGGAGACACCCCATGACCCAGCGTTACAGCGCCCTTCTCGCCGCCCTGTTTGCCAGCCTCATGCTCGGCCAGGCTCCCGCTCACGCTACCGGCCTGGATGATGTAACCGCCCGCGGCACGTTAAAAGTCGCCGTTCCGCAAGACTTCCCTCCCTTTGGCTCGGTCGGCCCCGACATGAAACCGCGCGGTCTGGACATCGACACCGCACAACTCATCGCCAATCAGTTGAAGGTCAAGCTTGAGCTGACGCCGGTCAACAGCACCAACCGCATCCCGTATCTGACTACTGGCAAGGTTGACCTGGTCATTTCCAGCCTCGGTAAAAACCCGGATCGCGAAAAGGTCATCGACTTCTCCCGCGCCTACGCACCGTTCTACCTCGCTGTGTTCGGTCCGCCGGAAGACGCGATCAAAACCGTGGACGACCTGAAGGGCAAAACCATCAGCGTGACCCGCGGCGCCATCGAGGACATTGAGCTGACCGCCGTCGCTCCGAAGGAAGCCACGATCAAACGCTTCGAAGACAACAACTCGACCATCGCGGCCTACCTGGCCAAGCAGACCGATCTGATCGCCAGCGGCAACGTGGTCATGGTCGCCATCAGCGAGAAGAACCCCAAGCGCATCCCTGAACTGAAAGTGAAGCTCAAGGACTCGCCGGTCTACGTCGGTGTGAACAGAGGTCAACCCGAGTTGCTCGCCAAAGTGAACGAGATTCTCGAAGCGGCGAAACAAGACGGCTCGCTGGAAAAGAACGCGCAGACCTGGCTCAAGCAGCCATTGCCTGCCGACCTCTGATCATCGACTGCCGAGGCGCATAAATGGCTTATCAGTTCGACTTCATTCCGGTCCTGCAAAACACTGACCTGCTCCTGCGCGGCGCGCTGTTCACGCTGGAACTGACCGCCATCGGCACTCTGTTAGGCGTCAGTCTCGGCATAGTCGGGGCGGTGGTCAGAGCATGGAAAATCCAGCCGCTCTCGGCCGTTTTCGGTGTCTACGTCGAGCTGATCCGCAATACGCCGTTTCTGGTGCAGCTGTTTTTCATTTTCTTCGGGCTGCCGTCGCTGGGGCTGCAGATATCCGAGTGGCAGGCCGCCGTGCTGGCGATGGTCATCAACCTTGGCGCCTATTCGACAGAAATCATCCGTGCAGGTGTCCAGGCGATTCCCCGCGGCCAGATCGAGGCCTCGGCCGCGCTGGCGATGACTCGCTTCGAGACGTTTCGCCATGTCGTGCTGGTCCCGGCGCTGGGCAAGGTCTGGCCGGCGCTGAGCAGCCAGATCATCATCGTGATGCTGGGCTCGGCCGTCTGTTCGCAGATCGCCACCGAGGAGCTGAGCTTTGCCGCGAACTTCATTCAGTCGCGCAATTTCCGCGCGTTTGAGACGTACATCATCACCACGCTGATCTACATGTGCATGGCGCTGCTGGTGCGTCAGTTGCTGGCGTGGATCGGCCGACGCTACATCGCGAGGACCCGCTGATGGATTTCACCCTATGGGACGTCGTGCGCAACTTGCTGACCGGGCTGCAATGGACGCTGGCATTGTCGCTGGTGGCGTTCATCGGCGGCGGTGTGATCGGGTTGCTGGTGATGACCCTGCGCATCTCCGAAAAAGCGGCCCCGCGCAGGCTGGCACGTTGCTACATCGAGCTGTTTCAAGGCACGCCGCTGTTGATGCAGCTGTTTTTGGTGTTCTTCGGCGTGGCGCTGATGGGCATCGATATTTCGCCCTGGCTGGCGGCGGCGCTGGCGTTGACATTGTTCACCAGCGCCTATCTGGCTGAAATCTGGCGGGGGTGCGTGGAGTCGATCTCCAACGGCCAGTGGGAAGCTTCCGCCAGCCTGGCGCTGACGCCTTTCGAGCAACTGCGTTATGTGATTCTGCCGCAGGCGTTGCGCATCGCGGTGGCGCCGACGGTGGGGTTCTCGGTGCAGGTGGTCAAAGGCACAGCGGTGACTTCGATCATCGGCTTTACCGAGCTGACCAAAACCGGCGGCATGCTCGCCAATGCCACGTTCCAGCCCTTCATGGTCTACGGCTTCGTCGCCTTGGGCTACTTCCTGCTTTGCTATCCGTTGTCGCTCAGCGCGCGCTACCTGGAAAGGAGACTTCATGCCTCTGCTTAGAATTTCCGCCCTGCACAAGTATTACGGCGACCACCACGTGCTCAAGGGCATCGACCTCAGCGTCGAGGAAGGCCAGGTCGTGGCGATCATCGGGCGCAGCGGTTCCGGCAAAAGCACGCTGCTACGCACGCTCAACGGACTGGAGTCGATCAATGACGGCGTGATCGAGGTCGACGGCGAATACCTCGACGCCGCGCGAGCTGACCTGCGCAGCCTCAGACAGAAAGTCGGCATGGTCTTCCAGCAATTCAACCTGTTCCCGCACCTGACGGTGGGCGAGAACGTGATGCTCGCGCCCCAAGTGGTGAAGAAGGTCTCCAAAGCCGAAGCGACCAGGCTGGCAAAGGAAATGCTGAATCGCGTGGGCCTGGGCGAGAAATTCGACGCGTTTCCGGACCGGTTGTCTGGCGGTCAGCAACAGCGCGTGGCGATTGCCCGTGCGCTGGCGATGTCGCCCAAAGTGCTGCTGTGCGACGAAATCACCTCGGCACTCGACCCGGAGCTGGTCAACGAAGTCCTTGCCGTCGTTCGCGAGCTGGCCAAAGACGGCATGACGCTGATCATGGTGACCCACGAAATGCGCTTCGCCCGTGAAGTGGGCGACAAGCTGGTGTTCATGCATCAGGGCAAGGTGCATGAAGTGGGCGACCCGAAAGAATTGATGGCCAACCCGAAGACGCCCGAGCTGGCGAATTTTATTGGCTCAGTCGAGCAGGCTTGAGCCCGGGTGCAGGACCGGCTTTGGCTCAAATTGTAGAACCGGCTTTAGCCGGGAAAGCGTCAGTTGCCATGCCGCAAATTGATGTTGCACCCACCGGCCTCTTCCCGGCTGAAGCCGGTCCCACAGTCATAATGCGCACTAGTGGGACCGGCTTTAGCCGGGAAAGCGTCAGCTGCCATGCCGCAAAATTGATGGTGCACCCACCGGCCTCTTCCCGGCTGAAGCCGGTCCCACTAAACAGCGATGCTCGTGCCGCAAATGCATCCGCGAGGCGTTGCCGGTTTGGCGACGGGGATGGATCGTGGCACGATGTCGGGGTTATCGACCGAGACCTTTTGACCATGCCGCTATCCACAGCCAAAAAACTCTCGCTGATCGCCGCGATCGACCTGGGCTCCAACAGTTTCCACATGGTTGTCGCCAAAGCCAATGAGGGCGAAATTCGCATCCTTGAGCGGCTCGGTGAGAAAGTGCAGCTGGCCGCGGGGATCGATGACGACCGCCGCCTCAGCGAAGAATCCATGCAGCGCGGGCTCGACTGCCTCAAGCGTTTCGCTCAGCTGATCAACGGTATGCCGCCCGGCGCCGTGCGCATCGTTGGCACCAACGCCTTGCGCGAGGCCCGCAACCGTAACGAATTCATCCACCGCGCCGAAGAAATCCTCGGCCATCCGGTCGAGGTCATCTCCGGCCGTGAAGAAGCGCGCCTGATCTACCTCGGCGTCTCCCACACCCTGGCCGACACGCCTGGCAAACGCCTGGTCGCCGACATCGGCGGCGGCAGCACCGAGTTCATCATCGGCCAGCGCTTTGAACCGCTGCTGCGCGAAAGCCTGCAGATGGGCTGCGTCAGCTTCACTCAGCGTTATTTCAAGGATGGCAAGATCACCCCGGCGCGCTACGCACAGGCCTACACGGCAGCGCGGTTGGAGATCATGAGCATCGAGCACGCGCTGCATCGTCTGACGTGGGATGAGGCCATCGGCTCGTCCGGGACCATTCGCGCCATCGGCTTGGCGCTGAAGGCAGGCGGCCACGGCAATGGCGAGGTCAACGCCGAAGGCCTGGCCTGGCTCAAGCGCAAGCTGATGAAGCTTGGGGAAGTCGACAAGATTGATTTTGAAGGCCTCAAGCCTGATCGTCGGGCGATCTTCCCGGCAGGGCTGGCGATTCTCGAAGCCATCTTCGATGCCCTCGACCTCAAGCGCATGGACCATTGCGAAGGCGCACTGCGTGAAGGCGTGCTCTACGACCTGCTCGGCCGTCACCACCACGAAGACGTGCGTGAACGCACCCTCAGCTCGCTGATGGAGCGCTACCACGTTGATCTTGAGCAAGCCGCCCGTGTCGAGCGCAAGGCGCTGTCAGCGCTGGAGCAAGTGGCAAAAGCGTGGGAGCTTGAGGACAATTCGTATCGCGAATTACTGAGCTGGGCCGCCAAGGTGCATGAAGTGGGTCTGGACATCGCCCACTATCACTACCACAAGCATGGCGCGTACCTGATCGAGCACTCTGACCTGGCTGGTTTCTCCCGCGAGGACCAGCAAATGCTTGGCCTGCTCGTGCGCGGTCATCGCCGTAATATTCCGAAGGACAAGTTTGCCGAATTCGGCAACGAAGGCGTGAAGCTGATTCGTCTGTGCGTGCTGCTGCGTTTCGCGATCCTGTTTCACCACATTCGCGGCACCCAGGAGATGCCGCAGCCTGTGCTGACCGCCAACGAAAACCACCTGGACATCGTGTTCCCGGATGGCTGGCTGGAAAACAACCAGCTGACTCAGGCCGACTTCGCGCTCGAAGCGGAGTGGCTGACCCGAGTCGGCATCATCCTCAACGTACGCTGAGGACCGGGTTGCTCAGCTTCTCAAGCAGACTCGCCTGCACATTGCGGGCGTTCTGGTTGCCGGTCGGGGTGCTGCGAATGTAGCGCCCGTCCGGCTGCAGCAGCCAGCTATGGGTGTTGTCGGTCAGATACCCTTCCAGCTCTTTCTTCACACGCAAGATCAGCTTCTTGCCTTCCACCGGGAAGCAGGTCTCGACGCGCTTGTCGAGGTTGCGCTCCATCCAGTCGGCGCTCGACAGGAACATCTGCTCGTCGCCGCCATTGAGGAAGTAGAACACCCGCGTGTGCTCAAGGAAGCGACCGATGATCGAGCGCACCTGAATGTTGTGGGACACGCCCGGCACGCCTGGCCGCAGGCAGCACATGCCGCGCACGACGAGGTCGATCTTGACCCCGGTCTGGCTGGCCTTGTACAGCGCGCGAATGATCTTCGGGTCGGTCAGCGAGTTGAACTTGGCGATGATGTGCGCAGGCTTGCCCTCGGACGCGAACTGCGTCTCGCGGGCAATCATATCCAGCATGCCTTTTTTCAGGGTGAACGGCGCGTGCAGCAGCTTCTTCATGCGCAGGGTCTTACCCATGCCGATCAGCTGACTGAACAGTTTGCCGACGTCTTCGCACAACGCATCGTCCGAGGTCAGCAGGCTGTAGTCGGTATAGAGACGCGCGTTGCCGGCGTGATAGTTGCCGGTGCCCAAATGCGCATAGCGGACGATCTCGCCGGCCTCACGGCGCAGGATCAGCATCATCTTGGCGTGGGTCTTGTAACCGACCACACCGTAGATCACGACCGCACCCGCCGCTTGCAGGCGGCTCGCCAGTTGCAGGTTCGACTCTTCGTCAAAACGCGCACGCAGCTCGATGACGGCGGTGACTTCTTTGCCGTTGCGCGCGGCATCCACCAGCGCATCGACGATTTCCGAGTTGGCGCCGCTGCGATACAACGTCTGCCGCACGGCCAGCACGTGAGGGTCCTTTGCCGCCTGGCGCAGCAGGTCGACGACCGGCGTGAAGGACTCGAACGGGTGCAGCAGCAGAATGTCCTGCTTGCTGATGACGTTGAAAATGTTTTCGCTGTTCTGCAGCAGCTTTGGAATCGCCGGGGTAAACGGCATGTACTGCAGCTCGGGGTGACTGTCGAGGCCAGTGATGCTGAACAGCCGCGTCAGGTTCACCGGGCCATTGACCTGATACAGCTCGGTCTCGCTAAGGTTGAACTGTTTGAGCAGGTAGTCCGACAGCAGTTTCGGGCAGGTGTCTGCCACTTCCAGACGCACCGCATCGCCGTAGCGACGGGAGAACAGCTCGCCACGCAGCGCGCGGGCAAGGTCTTCCACGTCTTCGGAATCGAGGGCCAGGTCAGCGTTCCGGGTCAGACGGAACTGGTAGCAGCCCTTGACCTTCATGCCCTGGAACAGGTCATCGGCATGGGCGTGAATCATCGACGACAGGAATACATAGTTATCGCCTGTGCCGCCCACGTCTTCCGGCACCTTGATGATGCGCGGCAACAGGCGCGGTGCCGGGATGATCGCCAGACCGGAATCGCGACCGAAGGCATCGATGCCCTCCAGCTCGACGATGAAGTTCAGCGACTTGTTCACCAGCAGCGGGAACGGGTGCGTCGGGTCCAGGCCGATTGGCGTGATGATCGGCGCGATCTCGTCACGGAAATAACGGCGCACCCAGGCCTTGATCTTGGCATTCCAGTTGCGACGCCGGATGAAGCGCACTTGATGCTTTTCCAGCTCAGGCAACAGGATGTCGTTGAGAATGGCGTACTGGCGATCCACATGGCCGTGAACCAGTTCGCTGATGCGCGCCAGCGCCTGATGAGGCTGCAGGCCGTCAGCGCCAGCTTGTTCGCGGGCGAAGGTGATTTGCTTCTTGAGGCCGGCGACGCGGATTTCGAAGAATTCGTCGAGGTTGCTAGAGAAGATCAGCAGGAACTTGAGCCGCTCGAGCAGAGGGTAGGACTCGTCCAGCGCCTGTTCCAACACGCGGATGTTGAACTGCAGCTGCGACAGCTCGCGATGGATGTAGAGACTGCTGTCATCCAGATTGGGCACCGCGATGACATGCGGAGCTGGATGAGGCGGTTCCAGCGCGGGGACCACTTCAATGGTCGGCTCGACCACGGCAGTGACCTCTTGGTTGACGGGCGGCTGATTGACAGGCTGAGGGTCAAGCTCGATTGCGGCTTCGGTAGATCCTTCGGTGCTCATGAATAATCCTGTAAGGCAATTGGCCTTGTAACAGTTGGGCCGCGCATACGGCCGATGTCGGAATGCCGCTTGCGCCACAACAGTGGTGACGTACAGCGTGGGGCAACGGTCACGCCCAAGGCGTGGCGGTTCTGAAGATGTTTGCAGCCTGACTCTATGTCGTGCGGCGGGGCGACCGGCGTCAGGCTCGATGCTGTGAGCGGTTTGACTCTCCACGCTACGGATTTCTCCGTACGGTGCAAGCCCTGACCTGCAAACATTCGGGTGGTGCCAGGTGGATGGCAATGTGCAAGGAGGGGCTCCGAGCCCATCCAGACGATCAAGCGTGACATTTATAAGTGGCGATTATGACGCTTGCGTGACAAGCGTAATTGCGACGTAACGTGTGCGACACAAACCTGCTCTTCGCGCGAATAATCGCTCCCGAACGTAGGAAACTTTAACGCGGTGACACATTTGCATACTTTCCTGAATGCCTTGGGCGCGTTAGGCTGCGCGTTCATTTCGCCAGCACCCAAATGATGCTCCAGCATTTTTTACAAGAATTTGGCTACTTCGCCCTTTTCCTCGGGACCTTTTTTGAAGGCGAGACCATTTTGGTGCTTGCCGGCTTTCTTGCGTTCCGCGGATACATGGATATCAATCTGGTCGTGGTGGTTGCCTTTTTTGGCAGCTACGCAGGCGACCAGCTGTGGTATTTCATGGGACGCAAGCATGGCCGCAAGCTTTTGGCGCGCAAGCCTCGCTGGCAGTTGATGGGCGACCGCGCGCTGGAGCATATCCGCCGCCACCCCGACATCTGGGTGCTGAGCTTCCGCTTTGTTTACGGCTTGCGCACGGTCATGCCGGTCGCCATCGGCCTGTCCGGCTATCCGCCGGGGCGCTACCTGTTGCTCAACGGCATCGGCGCAGCGGTATGGGCAGCAGCGTTGGGCGCAGCGGCGTACAAGTTCGGCTCCGTGCTGGAAGGCCTGCTGGGCAACGTCAAGAAGTACGAGCTGTGGGTGCTTGGCGCGCTGCTTGTGATTGGCGTGTTGCTGTGGATTCGCCGCCGCATCAAAAATGCGCGCATAGCCCGGGAAGAGAAGCTGGCCGTTGCGGCCAATGCCGAAGCCAAGGTAGAAGCCAGAAAAACCCCTGATGAGTAAATCCTCGACGCAGGCCGATGAGTCCGGAGACATTCGCTGACGGCGTTGTCCTAGGTTCATGGCTTGCGACAATCAGCGCAATGCTGACCTGCGTAACCGGCAAATGGCCGGAGCGCCCGAAGGAGGAACACGCGAATGACCAAAACAGTGGCCGTTATTCTTTCTGGCTGTGGCGTTTACGACGGCGCGGAAATCCACGAAAGCGTGCTCACGCTGCTGCGCCTTGATCAGCGAGGCGCAGTCGTAAAGTGCTTTGCACCCAATATTCCCCAGCACCACGTCATCAATCATCTGACCGGCGAAGAGATGCCCGAATCGCGCAACGTGCTGGTCGAATCAGCCCGCATCGCCCGCGGCGCCATTGAAGACCTCCGCGAAGCCGACGTCACTGAATTCGACGCATTGATCATCCCCGGCGGCTCCGGTGCCGCGAAAAACCTGTCGAACTTCTCCACCCAAGGCGCTGGCTGCAAGGTCCAGGCTGAAGTGCTGGCAATGGCCGAAGCGTTTGCGGCAGCCGGCAAACCCATCGGGCTCATCTGCGTATCGCCTGCGCTGGCGGCCAAAATCTACGGCCCCGGCGTCACCTGCACGATCGGCAACGATGCCGATACCGCTGCAGCGATCAACCGCATGGGCGGCACTCACCAAGAGTGCGAGGTGACGGAAATCGTTGAAGACAAGGACCGCAAGTTGGTGAGCACGCCCGCTTACATGGTCGCCACGTCCATCGGCGAAGCAGCGTCCGGAATCAACAAGCTGGTGGATCGAGTCCTGGAGCTGGTGCAGGAAAATGATGACCGTCTCGCCGACTGATCTTTTAAAGCGGGGCGGGTGACACATCCACTGCTCACCCTGACTCGGCCCTAATGGCTCTCGCCTGCTGGCGGCGCGGGATACTCGCGGGCCAGCCGCGTCAGGATCCGGTCCAGGCAATTAGCGAAGGCCTGTTTCTCCCGTTCGCCATAGGCGCCCTGCCCGCCGCTCGCCTGGCCTTGCTCTCGCAGATCCGTGAAGAGATTACGCATCGCCAGGCGCTGACCCATATTCTGCGCATCGAACTCCTTGCCCCGGGGATCGAGCGCCGCAACGCCCTTCTTGACCAGCCGATCAGCCAAGGGCACATCGCTGCAGATCACCAGCTCGCCCGGCACGGCATGCTCCACCAGATAATCGTCAGCCGCATCCGGCCCGCTGGGCACTACGATCAACTTCACCAGGGTCAGGCTCGGCTTGATCTGACTCTGCCCCGCCACCAGCACCACTTCAAACTTGCGTTTGAGGGCGAACTTGATGACCAGGTCCTTCGCGGCCTTGGGGCAGGCGTCGGCATCGATCCAGACGCGCATAAGCGACTCCAATTCCAGAAAATGAATTTATGCAGCAGCCGCTCGGCGCTTCTCGGCTATCCGGCTGCGGCCATACAGCACCACAATCGCCAACAACGCTATGGCTTGCGCACCGAGCGAATAGGCGTCGGCGTGGATCCCAAGCCAGTCGAAATCGAAGAACGGTACCGGACGCGTTCCGAAAATCCCGGCTTCCTGCAGCGCCTTGACGCCATGGCCCGCGAACACCACCGACAGCGCGCACAGCAGCGCAGCATTGATGCCGAAGAACAGCGTCAGCGGCAGCTTCGCCGAACCCCGCAAGATCACCCACGCCAAGCCGACAAGCAGCACCAGCGCCGTGGCGCCTCCCGCCAAGACGGCGTTGTGGCCGGCGGGGCCTGCCTGCAGCCACAGGGTCTCGTAGAACAGAATGACTTCGAACAGCTCGCGATAGACCGAGAAGAACGCCAGCACCGCAAAACCAAAACGGCCACCGCCGCCTACCAGGCTGCTCTTGATGTAATCCTGCCAAGCGGCGGCATGACGTCGGTCGTGCATCCACACGCCCAGCCACAGCACCATGACGCTGGCGAACAGCGCGGTGGCGCCCTCCAATAGCTCGCGCTGCGAACCGCTGACATCGATGACGTACGCTGCCAGCGCCCAGGTGCCTAGGCCCGCCAGCAACGCCAGCCCCCAACCAATGTTGACGCTGCGCACCGCCGATTGCTGACCGGTGTTGCGCAGGAACGCGAGAATGGCGGCGAGCACGAGAATCGCTTCCAGCCCTTCGCGCAGCAGGATCAGCAAACCGGAGATGAAGCTCAATGTGGTGCTCAGGCCATCGCTGCCAAGCAGATCGGCCGACTCCTTGAGTTTGACCTTGGCATCAGCGAGCTTCTGCGCCGCTTGTGCTGCGGGCAGGCCATCCTGCAACGACTGCCGGTAGGCCATGAGCACTTTTTCGGTGTCCTTGCGCACGGTGGCGTCGACGTTGTCCAGCGAGCTTTCGACCAGCTCGAAGCCCTCCAGATACGCTGCGACGGACAGGTCATACGCCTGCTCGCGATCGCCGGCCTGGTACGCGGCAAGGCTCTTGTCCAGAGTTGCGCTGGTGTAGTCGAGCAGCTGCGCCGGGCCGCGTTGAACCTGCGGCGGCTGCGCGCGCTGGGCACGGAAGCTGGCAGCGGCTTGCGGCCCTTCGCTGGCGCTGACTTCTGCCGGTGTCTGCCGCGCCAGATCAGCGAGGTTGTAGGGCTTGTCCTGCTTCGCAGCAGAATCCGCGCTGAAGCCTGCGATGTAAGTGGCGAGGTCCCAACGCTGGCGGTCATCCAATTGGTCCGCGAAGGCTGGCATTTCAGTGCCTTCAAGGCCCAGCCCGAGGGTGTTGTAGATGTCGTAGAGACTCAGGCGGTCGAGCCGCACCGCGTCACGCAAATTCGAAGGCGGCGGCGTGAGACCAATCCCGGCCGGCCCGTCGCCTGCGCCGGCATCGCCATGGCACACCGAACAATACTGCGCATACAAGGGCGCGCCACGGGCGGGATCCGGGGTAATCACTGGGGCCTGACTGACTTCGTACGCCACTGCCAGCTTTGCGCCGAGCTGACGCGCCTGACGGGACACTTGAGCGCCGTCCTGCTTCTGGTTGACCGCATTCAACAGCGCTGTGAGGCCCTGTTCCAGCGCTGCCTGCTCTGGCTTGGCGGGTAACGCGGCGATCGTGCCCTGCAGCGCCGCGAGAGATTCCAGCTGCTCGCGGTATCCGGCGTCATCCACGACCTTGCCGTCCGCGATCGTCGCCGGGTAGTCCGCTCCGACGTAATCGAGTAAATGCAACGCCTGAGCCGCGTCCTCGGCAGGCGCTGCGCAGGCACTGGCGCTGAACAGGCTCAACAGCACGAGGCTCAGGCAGGTCAAAAAGCGGGAGCGGAACATGAGGGTGGATCTCAATCAGGAATGCGAGGGGTTGCCATTGTTCATGTTAGGCGCTGAGGACTCAAGCGCTGAGTTGATGGCTATGACTCAACTGTGGGACTGGCTTCAGCCGGGAAGACGTCAGGTGTCACACCGCAAAAATGAGGGTGCTGCCAATGGCCTCTTCCCGGCTAAAGCCGGTCCTGCTGACAGCACGTATTCCTCATGTAGGACCGGCTTCAGCCGGGAATGCGTCAGTGGCCACGCTGCAAAATTGAGGGCGCTCACACCGGCCTCTTCCCGGCTGAAGCCGGTCCTACTGAGACATCGTATGCATCCAACTGGCTTTCTCCGATTCAAGCCCGATGCAAGGTGGCGAGGAAGGCCGCGGCGCTGACGAACAATCCGGCGAAGGTGCGGTTCATTCGACGCTGCTGTTTGGGGGTTTTAAGGGCGCGGAGTACTTTCGAAGCCAACCCGGTGTAGCCCGCCATGACGATCAGATCCACGCAGACCATGGTCGAGGCGATGATCAGGTATTGCGGCAGCAGCGGCAGATGCGTGTCAATGAACTGCGGCAGGATCGCCAGGATGAACACCAGCGCCTTGGGGTTGCTGATGTTCACCAGAAAACCGCGGGCCATGAGCACAAGCGGCTTGCCCACCGGCCGGACTGCTGAATCATCCGCCAGATCGCTCGGCAGCGCACGCCACTGTTTGATGCCCAGATAGACCAGGTAGGCGACGCCAAACCATTTAATCAGGGTGAATGCCAATGCCGAAGTGGCCAGAACCGCGCCTAGCCCTACGGCGACCACAGCGATCTGCACGACAAGGGCGACCTGCAGGCCCAGCGCGTTCCAGTAGCCACGCCAGAACCCGTATTGCAGACCGCTGGACATCGAGGCAATAGCGCCCGCACCCGGAGACAGGCTGATAACCCAGCAAGCGGCGAAGAACCCCAACCATGTTTCGAGCGACATCACACACCTCAGGCAACGAAATCTACGCTTAACCTAGTGTTTCCGGGCCCTTGAAGGCCAGTCATTTCTGACTGTTGCGGCGACTTGCCAGACAGCTGTAACGGTCGCCTGCGGTAGACGGCTAACGCAGGCGACGCTGTCAGGACAACGCTTCCAGCTCGGCTTGCATCGACTCCAGCAACTCCAGCGCTTCCATCCAGGCTTCTTCGAGTTCGGCCTCACGGGATTTGAGCTTCGCCTGATCGGCCAGCAGGTCGCGCAATTTGTCTTTGTTGGCCGCTTCGTAGATACCGCTGTCGCCCAAGGCCGCTTCTATCTTCGCCAGCTTCTCGTGCAGCGTGCCAAGCTCTTTTTCAAGCTTGTCGGCTTCGCGTTTGTGGGGCGCGAGTTGCTGGCGCAGTGCGGCAGCCTGCTGACGCTGGGCCTTCTTGTCGGTCTTGTCGACATTGACCGGTGTATTACTGGCCGGCGCATTGCGCAGGCGGTAGTCCACCAGCCATCGCGCATAGTCATCCAGATCGCCATCGAACTCCTGAACCAGGCCATCGGCGACGAGAAGGAAGTTGTCAGTCGTGCTCTTGAGCAAATGCCGATCGTGTGAGACCACCAGCACCGCGCCACTGAACTCCTGAAGCGCCATGGTCAGGGCCAGGCGCATTTCCAGATCCAAGTGGTTGGTCGGTTCGTCGAGCAGCAGCAGGTTGGGTTTGTCCCATGCAATCAGGGCCAGCGCCAGCCGCGCTTTCTCGCCACCGGAGAAATTCAGCACCGGCTCGTCGAGGCGCGCACCGCGGAAATCGAAACCGCCGAGGAAATCCCGCAAGGCCTGTTCGCGCTCGGTGGGCGCGATACGCTGAAGGTGCAGCAGCGGACTGGCCTTGGCGTCCAGGGAATCAAGCTGATGCTGCGCGAAGTAGCCGACCACCGTGTTTTCGCCGCGCACCATACGCCCGCTCAGTGGTTCGAGTTCGCCTGCGAGGTTTTTGATCAGCGTGGATTTACCGGCACCGTTCGGGCCCAGCAAACCGATGCGTGCACCCGGCGTCAGTTGCAGCTTCACCTTTTGCAGAATGGCTTTGTCGCCATAACCGAGTCTTGCGTCAGACAAATCCATCAGCGGGCTGGAGATCTTGGTCGATTCACGGAAGGTGAAGTCGAATGGAGAATCGACGTGGGCCGCCGACAGCTCTTCCATTCGCTCAAGCGCCTTGATCCGGCTCTGGGCCTGTTTGGCCTTGGTGGCCTGGGCCTTGAAGCGCGTGATGAATTTCTCCATGTGCGCGCGCTGGGCCTGTTGTTTGTCGTAGGCCTGCTGTTGCTGGGCCAGGCGTTCGGCACGAGCGCGTTCGAAAGCGCTGTAACCGCCGCGATAAAGCGTGATCTTTTTCTGCTCGACGTGGGCAACGTGATCGACCACCGCATCCAGAAAATCGCGGTCGTGGGAGATCAGCAGCAGCGTGCCCTGGTAGCTCTTGAGCCAGTCTTCGAGCCAGAGAATGGCATCGAGGTCCAAGTGGTTGGTCGGTTCATCGAGCAGCAGCAGGTCCGAAGGACACATCAACGCCTGCGCCAGGTTGAGACGCATCCGCCAGCCACCGGAGAAATCGCTGACCTGGCGCTCCATCTGCTCGTTGGTAAAGCCCAGACCTGCCAGCAACTTGCGCGCCCGCGCGTCGGCCGTGTAGCCATCGGCGCTGTCGAGCTCCGAATGCAGACGCGCCTGCGCGGCGCCGTCCTGGGAAGCTTCGGCAGCAGCAAGGTCATGCTGCACCTGACGCAGACGCAGGTCGCCGTCAAGAACGTAATCCACCGCCAGCCGATCGAGGGTATCGACCTCCTGACGCATGTGGGCGATGCGCCAATCGGCGGGCAGCAGGCAATCGCCGTTGTCGGGGGTCAGTTCACCCCGAAGCAACGCAAAGAGGCTGGATTTACCGGCGCCGTTGGCGCCGATCAGGCCGGCTTTCTGGCCGGCGTGCAGGGTCAGCTCGGCGTCTTCTAGCAGACGTTGCGGACCACGCTGTAAGGTAAGGCTTTGAAGTCTGATCATAATGGCCGCGGAGTCTACCAGCTTCGCCCAAAACAGGTAGATGACGATGCTTTCGGACCTATGGAGTTTCACCCTCGATTTTTATGCGCGCCCAGGCGTCGAGCAGGCGTGCCTGAACCTGCAAGCCAATGGCGCCAATGTCTGCGCGCTGCTGTGCGGGGTCTGGATGGACCGGCGTGGTGTGCAGTTCGACCCGGAGCGTGCACGACAAATCGGACAATTGGCCGACCCGTGGCACGAGCAGGTGGTGGGGCCTTTGCGGGATATTCGGACACGCTGGAAGGCTGACGCGACCGGCGACGAAGAACTAAAGGCGTTACGCGACAGGCTGAAAACCCTGGAGCTTGATGCCGAGCGTGAGCTGCTGGTGCGATTGCAACGGCTGACCGAAGACTGGCCTCAGCGAGATGCTCAACCTACGGGTGTATGGCTGGAAGCGCTGGCGGGAGGTGCCGCTCAAGCCAGTCCCGACGCGTTGCATATCCTGCTTCGCGCCGGGACCGATATCGCTTAGGACGCGCTGTTCGAGGTCGAATCAGCAGCTGGCGCTGCCGGAGCGGCTGGCGCAGCGGAGGCCGCCGGAGCGACAGACGTGGCGGCTGGCTTTGCCGCAGGCTTGGCTGCGACTGGCTTGGCGGCAGCAGGTTTTGATGCAGCTGGCTTGACGGCAGGCTTGGCGGCTACTTTGCTCGCGGCCGGCTTGGCGGCGGCAGTGGCGCCTGGTTTTGCCGCAGGCGCTTTAGCTGGAGCAGGTTTGGCAGTGGCTTTCACGGCAACCGGTTTGGCAGCGGTGCTCTTGGCTACAGGCTTGGCGGCCGATTTCGCGGCAACAGGCGTTTTCGCCGCCGGCTTGCTCGCAGCTGGCTTGGCGGCCACGGTTTTCGCAGTCACTTTGGCAACGGTTTTCTCAGCGACGGCTTTGACCGCAGTTCTAGCAGCAGGCTTTGCCGGGACGACTTTAACCGCAGGTTTTGCAGGTGATTTCGCAGGCGATTTTACAGCGACAGACTTGGCAGCTGCTTGAACCGGAGGTTTTGCAGCGCGATCGTTCAGCGCTTTGCCAACGGCTTCCTTCACGCGGCCAATGCCTTGGGCCAGCTTAAGGCTTTCCTGAGCATCACGCTTGAGGTTGAGGATGTAGCTGCGGGTTTCAGTCTGACGATCTTTCAAAGCGTCGAGCAGCGATTCGAGCTCGGCCACGCTGTCTTTGGCCTTGCCTTGGGCCTTGGCTTTACCGGCGGCGGCAGCGTCCTGCAATTTGGTGCGCGACTTGTGCAGTTTTTCCTGCGCCTTGCCACGTTGTTTTTCGAGTTTGGCAAGCAGTTTTTCAGCGTCAGCCAATGCTTGAGAGCAGGCCTCTTCGAGATGCTCGAGCAGGCTGCTCGAAAGCTGTTGAAGCAAATGCAACGGAGTGTTTACTGGCTTCTTGGTGGCCGACATGACTTACCTCCTGGCTGATTTGAGTGCGGCCATACTAGACCTCCGCCCGCACCGCCGCTAGGGCATCTTGACACTACGATCCCCGCTCTGTTGCAAGACGCCGAAAAGCGCGGCAATACCCGTCACGCTCGGGCTTCAGCGCTGGCATAATCGCTCACTTCCCAGGCCGGAGAGCATTCATGTCGCGCTACCTGTTTATATCGTTGTTCCTCTTGGTACCCTTTGCTCACGCGACTGATGCTCCGGCGTCCGACAACACTCACGACCTTTCATACAGCCTTGGCGCAAGTCTGGGGGAGCGTCTGCGCCAGGAAGCACCTGACCTGCAGCTGCCCGCACTGCTTGAAGGTCTGCAGTCGGCGTATCAAGGCAAGCCGCTGGCGATCAAACAGGAACGCATGGAGCAGATCCTCAGCGACCACGACGCCGCCCTCGCCCAGGCTGAAAGCTCTGGCCAGACTGAACCGCAAACCGAAGCGGCGCTGAAGGACGAACGCAAATTCATGGACGTCGAAAAGGCCAAACCTGGCGTTCGCCAACTCGCGGATGGCATCCTGATGACCGAACTGACGCCGGGCAACGGCGCCAAACCCGACATCAATGGCCGTGTGCAGGTGAAGTACGTGGGCCGTCTGCCTGATGGCACGATCTTCGATCAGAGCCAGCAGCCACAATGGTTCCGCCTGGACAGCGTCATCGCTGGCTGGACCACAGCCCTCGCCGACATGCCGGTGGGTGCCAAATGGCGGCTGGTCATCCCCTCGGCCCAGGCGTACGGTGCAGAGGGCGCAGGCGACCTGATCGATCCCTACACGCCGCTGGTGTTCGACATCGAGCTGCTCGGGGTGTCGCCGTAACGCTGGCAGTGGCTCAGGCTCGTCGGCGGCAGCCCTAAAGACAGACCATAAAAAAGGGTGCCCAAGGCACCCTTTTTTTCATCAGCGGTCTGCTCAGACCTCTGCCTCAATCTGTTCCTTGTGCGCGTTATGCAGCACTTCGATCAGGCAGTCTTCCAGTTCAAAGCGCTCGTGCAGCAAGCCGCCCAACTCCTTGAATTTCTCGGCGACGCATTTGCCTTCGTCACAGAGATCGTTGAACGCCAGCAACTTCTCGGTGATGACGTCGATACGAGGATAGATCGTGTCAGCCAGCTCAAGGCCGCGCTGATTCTTGAACGCCTTGGCCTCGTTGGTGAGCTGCTCGTAAATTTCGAAATGACCCGCCGACACGTAATCGACCAACGAGCCGCAGAATTCCTGCAAGGGCGTGCTTTTTTCGGCAAACGCTTCCGGATCTGCACTCAAGGCGTAATAAGCCGTGATCAACTCGTTGCGCTCCAGCAACCAGCGGTCAATCAGCTTGTGAACCCCACCCCAGCGTTCCTGAGCGTTCTGACAACTTTCCAGCATGATGTTCTCTCTTCCCTTCAGGGGCATGCTGCTTCAAGCGCTTTGCGGTTCGGTCCGAGACGTGTCGGAGCCGGCCGGGAAAAGCGCAAACAGCAGCATTGATCCGATGATGCGTGCGGCCCAGATTATGCCCGCATGACTAGCCCATCAAGGTACGCAGGACATAAAGTTCATACAAGTGTTTAATCGGCCGTCCCCACATCCATTGATCTGAAGCGGCGAAACTCGATAAAAAGGTAGTACAGCGCGAACAGGCTTAAACCTGAAAACGCCAACAGGCTCCACTCCGGCAAGCTGATGCCAAACAGCGACCAGTTGATCTCGGAGCACCCTGCGCTTCCCGCCAGCACCATCGCCATGACCTTCACGTAGCTTTGCGTTTCCATGAGGTAGTGCAGGTTTTCAATACACGCTGCCATGTTCTCGGGCGGCGAAGCCTGCAACCAGACCTGACGTGCCGCGACGCTCGCTCCCAAAGCGGAAAACAGTAAAAGAAAGCCCGCGTAGATACGCCAGCCAGATTTGCCCGGCGCGTGCAGCGCGGCGAGCAAACACACACCCGCAGATACCGCCATGAGCACACGCTGAAGCAGACACATCGGACATGGCGCCGCATCAACTACAGGGCCGAGATAAACTGTCGCTCCCACAATCGATGCGCAGGCCAGAAACGCCAGAGAGAACAAGGAGCGCGTACGAGCCAGCTGCATGGAAAATCCGTAACAAAAGACGAAGGCGGCTACGGTAGAGGAAAGCGCGAGTCGCTTTCAAGGCGCTCAACGGAGGATATTTCTTTGTTGATGTAGGTAAATCCCGACGCCGTGTTTAAGACGTTATACCGGTAGCCCAAAGATCCTCTCAACAAGCCACACGAAGCACGGAAATGCCCTACACAAATAAAAGACTCAGACACTGAAGAGGCCCGCAAGCGGGCCTCTTCGAGTTGACGTCTTACCCCAGTCTAAGCGCGTGTCAGTGCTGGCAACGGACGGGCGAGCAAACGCTCATCCAGCAAACCCAGACCTTCCTGAAACAGCTGATTGCTGCGATCAGTCTCGCCCAGCTGCGCAAGCAGACGAGCCAGTTCGGCACACGCTTCCGGGTTGCGCTGCAACCTCAAGCTCGACTCGAGGTAATCACGCGCTTTACCCCACAAGCTGCTTTGCAGGCACAGACGACCCAGGGTCAACAGCAAGCCTGGGTCATCGGTATGACTTTTCAGCCAGCCTTCGGCGGTCTGCAGTTGCCTGGCAGGGTCGGCGCCGCGCACCAAGCCATACAGCCGCGCAAGGTGAGTGTTGTAATCGCGCTTCATCGCCGTACGCAAAACCTCTTCGGCCTGCACGTCGGCGCCCAGGCGCCGCAACTGCTCGGCATACGCCAACACAAGTGCGGGCTCCTGGCGCTGAGCCGAAGTCAATTGCTGCCAGGCGTGCTCCAGCGAAGGCAAACCGGTGGCGACAGTATCGCTGCCTGATTCCCGATGGGCAGCCAAGGAGAGGTTTTCGCCCCAGGCGCGTCTCTCCAGTTCAGCCAGCTCCTGCGCCGGAAGGACTTTATCCTTGCGCAGCTCCGGCATCAGACGAATCAACTCCGGCCACGCGCCACGCTCGCGGTAAAGGCGCTGCAAATGGCGCAAGACCTGCGGGTTATGCGGATGGCGTTCTTGCATGGCCTGCAGGGTAACCAGTGCTCCATCGAGGTCGCCACGGTCCACCTGCAGCTGCGCGTGACTCAGCGCGATGGCCAGTTCAGCCTGTGGCTGACGCTCAAGCGCGCGTTCGAGCAGGTTATCGCTTTCTTCATAACGCCCCTGCTCGTTCGCTGCCCGGGCAGCACCGAGGTAGTACAGCAGCGGCTGAAGCTCCGCTTCAGCGGCGCGATGCAAGTTGCGTTGCGCACTGGCCCAACGTCCTTCTGCGAGATCCATCTGCCCTTGTTCGATCGCGTTCTGCACACGACGGCTTCGATTGCGGCGTGACCAGGGATTGACCACCCCACCAGAGGTCGTCAGCAACGTGATCAGCACGCGCACCAGCCACAGAATAAAGAGGACGGCGACCAGCAGCGCCAGGGCTGCCCAGATGCTCGATTCGTAGCGGAAGGTGTCGTAGGAAATCAGCACGTAGCCCGCATGACGGGAGATCGCGACGCCTATTAGCGCCGCCGCCACGACCAGCACAAAGAGGATGACGTAAGCGCGCTTCATGGCTGTTTCCCAGGCTGCGCCTCGTCAGGGCGTTTCTCCAGCGCACCGCCGACAGGCGTATGACGCTGTTCGAGATACGCCTGCACCGCCGCCAGACTTTGTGTCAGGTCAGGGGTCGCGACGGAGACCGGCTGTTTGCTGAGCTCGTCCAGACGCTGCCCAAGCGCTTTGCTTTGCTGGTTATCGCGATTGAAATTGTCGTCCAGGACGCTGCGCGCTTCAGCCACGGCCTTCTCGTAGACCGGGGCCTGGCCGTTGAGCGCAGCCCATTGCGCCTGCTCGATAGCCAGGCTTAACGCCAGACGAACCTGGGTCAGGCTCTGGCCTGCCAGCAACGGACGAATATTCTTGTCTGCGTTGAAGTCGATGCGCACGAACTGGGAAATCTTGTCCCACCACTTGGCCCAATAGCTGTCCTCACTGCCATCGGTCAAACCGAACAGCGAATCGCCCTTGTCCTTGTATTCCGGCGCCAGCTCATTCAACTGCGCGACTTGATCCCGCACGGCCGCCAATTGCAGAAACAGTCCGGTGCGATCCGGTTGGTCGACGCTGCGCAGCGCGGTCAGGCTTTTGGCCAATTGCTCGCGAGCCGCGAACGCACCCGGATCGTCCTGCTCGCGCAGAATCTCGTCGGCGCCCTGAACCAGCGCTGCAGCGCTGTTGACGTCTTGCAGTGCAGACAGTCTCAGGCTCGCCAGCCGTAGCAGATGCTCCGCCTCGGCCAGACGCCAATCCTTGCGGCTGGCGCCGAGCACAGTCTCCACACGCTGGCTCAGTCGCTGCTGATCACCCTGCAACTGCGTAACGAGGCGACGGCGATCCTCCAGCTCCTGCGCCGGTGGCAATTGCGCCAGACGTGCGGCGATTTGCTGCTCGCTCTGCTTGAGCGCCTGGGTCTGCGAACCGATGTCCTGCAGCTGACCTGACTGCTCCTGGTGACCGGTCTGCATGGCGCGCAGTTGCCAAACACTCCAGCCGCCAACGGCAACGCCCGCAGCGCCCAGCAACAGCGCCAGTATGGCGAGCCCGTTGCTGCTACGGCGACTCGACGGTTCTTTGTACGCTGGATCCGGCAGCGGCTCAGGTTTGGCCAGTACCGGTTCAACGTCATCTTTTGGCAAGACTGTTTCGCTCACGTATCCATCCTTCGCATTTTGGGCGTCGCGTAATCCGACTGATCGACCCTTACACCTGTAAGGCAGGCGCGGGGTGTTCACGCAATGCTGCCAACAAGGCCGGGGCGCTGGCGCCACGGCAATCCACTACGGTAAGGACCCCGGCAGCACGCGCCATTTCGGCGACCCGGGGGCTTGGTACAAATAAAGGCATCTGCGCAAGCGTAGGCCAGGCGTCGCCCGCCAACTCGCGCAGATGCTCGAAACCCTGTCCACTGCTGACCACCAGCCCATTCAAGCGTTCCGCCTTTACGGTATGAGGCAGTGCGAAAGCCGGGTATTGCGGCAGGTTGCGACGATACAGCGGCAGGTAATCGACCACCACACCACGCTCACGCAACCGTTCGGCCAGCAGCTCGCGACCGTCTTCGCCACGCATGATCAGCACTTTGGGGTCGTAACCCGAGACGGCCTGTTGAAACTGCGGCAGGTCGAGAAGCGCTTCGCTGTCGTCGCCATGCTCAGGGAAGAACACATGCAATCCGTAATCATCAAGAATTTGCGCGGTGGCGGCGCCCACGGTGAACCACTTCTGCATTGGCGGCTGTGGCCAGACTTCATCGAGCATCGCCAGCCCCAGGCGCGCGGCCGGCTTGCTGACGACGATAACCGCGCAGTACGCGGCGAGGTCGTAGATGATCGAGCGGTTGGCTTCTGACACCGGCAAAGGCTCGATCTGCAGCAGCGGCAGGCTGGCGCTGTGCACGCCAACCTCAGCCAAGGTCTGCGCGAGCGCCTGCGATTCTTCAGCCGGACGCGTGAGCAGCAGGCGCCAGGCTTTCACTCGCCGTCAGCCTCGCCGTATACCGCTTTGAGAATCTTCGCTGCACCTTGAGCCAGCAGAGCTTCGGCCACTTGCACG
Organism: Pseudomonas graminis; assembly: GCF_013201545.1. Taxonomy (NCBI): domain Bacteria; kingdom Pseudomonadati; phylum Pseudomonadota; class Gammaproteobacteria; order Pseudomonadales; family Pseudomonadaceae; genus Pseudomonas; species Pseudomonas graminis. The sequence goes on along the minus strand of NZ_CP053746.1, from coordinate 1,824,147 downwards.
CCCAGCGCTTGGGCGTCCACTTGTGGCGCGCGCGCTTCTGCGTGCAGCAGCACGGTGCCGGAGGGGTCGCCCACCAGACCGCGCAGCCACAGGTGCTCGCCTTCCAGCACGGCGTAGCAGGCGATCGGCACCTGGCAACCACCGTTGAGGTGCTTGTTCAGCGCGCGCTCGGCGGTGACCCGCACGGCAGTGTCGTCATGGTGCAGCGGGGCCAGCAAGGCATGAAGTTCGATGTCGACGCTGCGGCATTCAATGCCCACTGCGCCCTGCCCGCCAGCCGGCAAGCTGTGGTCGATGCTGATGGGGGCGGTGATGCGGTCTTCGAAACCCAGACGGATCAGGCCGGCCGCGGCAAGGATGATCGCGTCGTACTCACCCGCGTCCAGTTTGGCGAGTCGCGTGTTGACGTTGCCACGCAGAAACCGGATTTGCAGGTCAGGCCGACGCGCCAGCAACTGAGCCTGTCGACGCAGGCTCGACGTTCCGACCACGGCTCCGGCGGGCAGCTCATCGAGACTGGCGTAAGTGTTGGAAACAAAGGCGTCGCGCGGGTCTTCGCGTTCGCAGATACAGAACAGGCCGAGCCCCTGAGGGAAGTCCATCGGGACGTCTTTCATCGAGTGGACGGCGATGTCGGCTGTGTGCTCCATCAGGGCTGTTTCCAGCTCCTTGACGAACAGACCCTTGCCACCGATTTTCGAGAGCGGCGAGTCCAGCAGCTTGTCGCCGCGACTGACCATCGGCACCAGCGTCACGATCAGGCCGGGATGCGCCTGCTCCAGACGCGCCTTGACGTACTCGGCTTGCCAGAGGGCCAGGGCGCTTTTGCGGGTGGCGATGCGGATTTCGCGAGAAGACATGAACCGGTCCGTACTGAGTGAATGCGGCGAATAATAACAGCTCGGCCGGATCGGACCGAATGACTGTATTCAATCGTTGCGCATCATGATCTCAATCAACCTGCCCACGCCATGCGACGGCATGTCGCCCGCATCGCACGGCATCGCCTTCGCGGCACTTGCTTACAACTGCTGCATCATCTTGCGCACACCGGCAACGTGCCGGCGGCTGACGATCAACGCATCACCGTTGAGCCCCTTGAGGAACAACTGGAAATGGCCCAGCGGCGTGCGCTGCAGGCGTTCGATGCGCTCACGGGCAACCAGCGCGTTGCGGTGAATACGCACGAAGCGATCGCCGAACTCATCTTCCAGAGCTTTAAGCGGCTCATCCAGCAGCACTTCGCCGCCTTCGTGGCGCAGGGTCACGTATTTATGATCAGCGATGAAATAGATCACCTCAGCGAGCGGGATCAGCTCAATGCCCTTTCGGGTACGCGCGCTGATGTGACTGCGCGGGCCGGCGCCGCTTTCCGCAGCAGGCCGGGTCATCGCTGCCAGCTGCACGCGATTTGGCCGCTCGGCCTTGCGCAACGCATCGATCAAGTGCTCTGGACGAACCGGCTTGACCAGGAAACCCACGGCGCTGACCCGGAAGGCTTCTAGCGCAAATTCATCGTGGGCCGTGCAAAACACGACGGCGGGAGGGGCGTCGCGCTCGCACAATTTTGCCGCGACCTGAAGTCCATCCAGGCCAGGCATGCGGATATCCAGCAACACCACGTCGGGTTTCAAATTTTCAATCAGCTGCAATGCTTCTTCGCCATTTGTGGCGCTGGGTTCCAGAACCTTGTAACCCTCGAGCTCGCTTACCATACGGCTCAGGCGCTCTCGGGCTAGGGGTTCGTCATCAACGATCAGGACATTCATATTGCTCTGGCTTCCTGCGTGAGTCTCGCACAAGGATAGCGTAGACAGGTGAAGTGACGACCGTCTCGGCGCTCCACGCTCAGACTGGCGAGAGGGCCGAAAAGTGCCGTGAGTCGAGCGCCGATGTTTGCCAAGGCCTGCTGAGTGCCGCTCGGGTTTTGCCCCAGGGCGGCCTCATCGTATGGATTACTGACGCGCAATATGAATACTCCCCGTTCGTAGTCCGCCTCAACTCTGACCACGCCGCCTTCAATGCGGGGCGCGATGCCGTAAATCAACGCGTTTTCCAATAATGGCTGCAAGGTTAGCTGGGGAATTGGCAAGTCGTCGGGAATTGCACTTATGGCCCAGTCCAACTGTAGACGCTCGCCAAGTCGATATTGCTCAATCGATAAATAGCGTTTCGCCAAATCAAGCTCTTCACGCCATGTCGTCAGGCTGCCGGGCTTGCCCAGACTGGCCCGAAACAGGTCAGACAGATCAAGCACCGCCTGCTCCGCCTTGACCGGATCGCTGGTGACCAGGCTGGCGATGCTATTGAGTGTATTGAACAGAAAATGCGGGCGAATCCGCGCCTGCAGGGACTCGATCCTGGCCTGAAGTTCGGCCTGCTGCTGTTTTCGCCACTGACTCTGCAGGTAAAAGTACCGCAGCATCAGTGCGGACATGATCAAGGCGATCAGGGCGTAACGCAGGTACCGCTCGACGACCCCATTGAACGAGGTCGGGGGATTCACTTGGTAATAGTCAGTCACGGCGGTGCACATCAGCGTCACCGCGACCACCAGCAGACAACCGATGCAGCCGGCCACGCCAGCACGCATCCGCGCCAGCCAGGGACGCAAGCCACACAGCAGCGCGGCGGACAGCAGCACGATCCACTGCACGAAAAGAGAAATCAGCGCCAGACGCACCCAGTCGAACTCCGGCCGCATGGGCTCGATGAGCACGAGCACGAAGACCAGCAACTCCGCCAGCACCACCAGCATCAGCAACGCCTGTGGCAGGCACAGTTCCGGGAGGAAGAACTCTTTGCCGGGCGCACTGCTCTGCCCCGGTTGTTTGCGCTCGTTTTGCATGGCCGCCAGTCTCTTCGCTCATACCGTCGCAGGCAAGCCGCCGGGGATAAATAAGCGGCAATGCTGTTATCATCGCCCGCGTCTTTAGAATCGGCCGGCGCCGGTTTTTCATCAGTTTCAGCCACCAGCAAAGCAGCGAGCGAATCATGAGCACCGACAAGACCAACCAGTCCTGGGGCGGCCGCTTCAGTGAACCCGTCGACGCCTTCGTCGCACGCTTCACCGCCTCCGTCACCTTCGATCAGCGCCTTTATCGCCACGACATCATGGGCTCCGTCGCCCACGCCACGATGCTGGCCAAAGTCGGCGTGCTGACCGATGCCGAGCGCGACACGATCATCGACGGGCTGAAGAGCATTCAGGGCGAGATCGAAGCCGGCACGTTTGACTGGCGCGTGGACCTCGAAGACGTGCACATGAACATCGAAGCGCGCCTGACTGATCGCATCGGCGTCACCGGTAAAAAGCTGCACACCGGGCGCAGCCGCAACGACCAGGTCGCCACCGACATCCGCCTGTGGCTGCGTGACGAAATCGACCTGATTCTGGCTGAAATCACTCGCCTGCAAGAAGGCCTGCTGGGGCTCGCCGAGCGCGAAGCCGACACCATCATGCCGGGCTTCACTCACCTGCAGACCGCGCAACCGGTGACCTTCGGCCACCACATGCTGGCGTGGTTCGAAATGCTCAGCCGTGATTACGAGCGTCTGGTCGATTGCCGCAAGCGCACCAATCGCATGCCCTTGGGCAGCGCCGCGCTGGCCGGCACCACGTACCCGATTGACCGCGAACTGACCTGCCAACTGCTGGGCTTCGAGGCCGTCGGCGGCAACTCGCTGGACAGCGTCTCCGATCGCGACTTCGCCATCGAGTTCTGCTCTGCCGCGAGCATCGCGATGATGCACCTGTCGCGTTTCTCCGAAGAGCTGGTGCTGTGGACCAGCGCGCAGTTTCAGTTCATCGACCTGCCTGATCGCTTCTGCACCGGCAGCTCGATCATGCCGCAAAAGAAAAACCCTGATGTTCCTGAACTGGTCCGTGGCAAAAGCGGCCGCGTATTCGGCGCTCTGATGGGCCTGCTGACCTTGATGAAGGGCCAACCGCTGGCCTACAACAAGGACAATCAGGAAGACAAGGAGCCGCTGTTCGACGCTGCCGACACCCTTCGCGACTCGCTGCGTGCCTTCGCCGACATGATCCCGGCGATCAAACCCAAGCACGCCATGATGCGCGAAGCCGCGCTGCGTGGCTTCTCCACGGCAACCGACCTGGCCGACTATCTGGTCCGCCGTGGCTTACCATTCCGTGATTGCCACGAGATTGTGGGTCACGCGGTGAAGCATGGCGTCGAGACCGGCAAGGATCTGGCCGAGATGACGCTGGACGAGCTGCGTCAGTTCAGCGACCAGATCGACCAGGACGTCTTTGCGGTGCTGACGCTCGAGGGCTCGGTCAACGCTCGTAATCACATCGGCGGCACGGCGCCGGAGCAGGTCAAGGCCGCGGTTGTGCGTGGCCAGCATTTGCTCGCCACCCGCTAAACGCATAAACGGCGTCGCCCGATGCGGGCGATGCCATTCAATTGGCAGGACATCGAGAACCACATGAGCGACAACATCGAAAACGACGAAGAAGAGTTTGCGGAAGCGACGCTGATTGAAGCCATCGAAAATCAGATCGAGAGCGACAACCCGCCAGCGGCCAAAGCCACCTACAACAAGCTGACCCTGGTGGGCATCGAGCGCGAAGAGATTCTGCAGATGATGGCCCACATTCTGGCATTGGAGATCGACGGGATCCTGGCTGAAGATCGCCCGTTTAATACTGCCTGGTACGAAGCCGCCCTGCGTGCACTGCCCGACATGCCGCCGGGCGTGCGACTGGCGGAAGACGAGTAACACCTGCCAGATATGCCGGTCGCTCACCCGACCTGACGACCGGCCAGATACTTCCTGCAAAATCCCCAGACCTGACTACACTCCAACAGCCTCGCTGCCGCATGGCGACGGGGCCGTCACGCCTGCGATTCTGATCGCGGTGTATCCACTGGAAAAAGTCTGGAGCACCTATGTCGTTTACCCCTGAATTGGTTGCCGAGCTGGAAATCCTGTCGCTGTTCAATCTGAGCAACACCAAAGAGGGACTGAAGGTCCACCACCATTCCGCGGCTCCCGCAGCCATCGCTGCCGCCCAACGACTCTTCGACAAAGGCCTCACCACACAACACGACGGAGGCTATTTGACCAGCCTGGGGCTGGATGCCGCCGACCACGCTCAATCGCTGCTGATCATTCTTGCCACCAGCCAGGAAGCTGCCTGACTCGACCCTCGCGAAACCTTTGCATGTACGCATCAAATAAAGGTTTCGCGAATCCTCCATTTCGACGATGCTGCGCCGATAAAATAATGGCGCCATAAAAAAGACCCGCGATTGTGCCGTATCGGCCTGACGCCACGCTGTCTTGATTATCGCTACACCTTTACTTCATGCAGTGCCGCCCGCCGGCTTCGAGTCGCGATGACGCGTAGTTCCGAAATTCGCCCGGATCTGGATGAGGGCATTGATCGCAAGGTCCTCGCTCAGTTACGCAGCCGCTTCCTGGCCCTGAGTGAGAGTCGACTGGCGCGCGCATACGAAGGCTTATCGCCTCGCCAGCAAAGCGTGCTATCGCTGCTGCCGTTGTTTTTCCACGTTAATCATCCTCTGTTGCCAGGCTATGTGTCGGGCTCCACCCCCGCTGGCGTTTCCCATTACGAGCCTGACGCCCAGGCCCTTGCCGAAGCGCAGCGCTTGACGCGGTCGTTCTCCTACAAACCACGCCGGGTGAATCCCCCCCAGCCGATTCACGGCATCTTTCTGATGGGCAGCCTTGGGACCCTTGCCCAGGCTGACCAGAGCGACATGGACGTGTGGATCTGCCACGACCCGCTGCTGTCGGCCGACGAAATCCAGGAGTTGCGCAGGAAGTGCCAGTCCCTGGAAAGCTGGGCGGCGAGCATGGGTGCCGAGGCGCATTTCTTTCTCGTCGATCCGGAGCGTTTTGTCGTCGGCGAGCGCGACGCGCAGCTGAGTGGGGAGGACTGCGGGACGACGCAGCACTATCTGTTACTCGACGAGTTTTATCGCACTGCTATCTGGCTCGCCGGGCGCACCCCGATGTGGTGGCTGGTGCCGGTCTATGAGGAAACGCGCTACGCCGAATACACGCACACCCTGCTGTCGAAGCGATTTATTCGTGCCGACGAGGTGCTGGACCTCGGCAACATGTCGCACATCCCACCGGGCGAATTTATCGGCGCCGGGCTCTGGCAGTTGTTCAAAGGCATCGAATCGCCCTACAAGTCGGTGCTCAAACTGCTGCTCACCGAGGCCTACGCCAGCGAACACCCGCAGGTGCAGTGCCTGAGCATGCGCTTTAAGAACGCCGTGTTCGCCAAGCGAGTAGACCTCGACGAACTGGACCCGTACGTGATGGTGTACCGGCGCATCGAGGAATACCTGCTGGCACGGGGCGAGCCCGAGCGGCTGGAGCTGGCACGTCGCAGTTTGTACCTGAAAGTGAACAAAAAACTCACGGGGGCCACTCGCCACCGCAGCAACGGTTGGCAGCGTCTTCTGCTGGAGCGGCTGGTCAATGAGTGGAACTGGGACGATCGTCAGCTGGCGCTGCTCGACAGCCGCAGCCAATGGAAAGTGCGTCAGGTCGCCAGCGAGCGTCGCGCACTGGTCGGCGAGCTCAACCTCAGTTACCGCTTCCTGACCCAGTTCGCGCGGGCGCAAAAGGCAGTCAGTTCGATCAGCAAGCGCGACCTCAATGTGCTCGGGCGCCGGCTGTATGCGGCCTTCGAACGCAAAGCCGGCAAAGTGGAATTTCTCAATCCGGGCATCGCGCCGGATCTGGCAGAAGATACGCTGACGCTGGCGCAACTGCCTAACAAGCGCGAGCCCGGCAGGTATCAATGGTGTCTCTATAACGGCAACCTGAGTGCCCACGAGTTGGAGACGTTTGCGCCGATCAAGCGCAGCCGCGAGTTGCTGGAGCTGCTTACGTGGTGCCATCGCAACAACGTCATCGACAGCAGCACGCGCCTGGCGCTGCACCCTGGCATCAGCGATCTCACCGAATTCGAGCTTTTCAATCTGCAAAGCGCGTTGCAGCAGAGCATTGTCCTGCCGCTGGGCATGATCGATGAAGACGTACTGCTGAGCCCGAGCGTGCCCCACGAGATCCTGCTATTGGTCAACGTAGGCATCGACCCGCTCAGGCACCACAAAGACCTGAACATCCTGATGACCACCGAGCGAACAGACTCGCTGAGCTACGCTGGCGTCCGCGAAAATCTGGTGCTGACCTTCGACCAGATCACCCTCAACAGCTGGAACGAGGTGCTGGTCAATCGCTTCGACGGCCCCCATGCACTGCTGGACTGCCTGACAGAACTGCTCAACGGCCTGCCGGAAAAGTCCGCAAGGCCTGTCATTCGCGTGCGCTGTTTTTGCCACAACCGTGCGCAGGCTATCGCCCAGCGCGTGGAAGAGCTCATCGGCACCGCGCAACTGCTGCTGGACCGGCGCCTGAATCATCGCTATCTCATTCAGGTCGAGCAGCGTTACCACGTTCTGGAAATGATCCCCGGCCAGGTCAGCCACGTCACGCTCGAACACGTGCCGGCACTGTTTGATTATCTGGGTGAGGAGCTTTCTGCCTACAGCCCGCTTCATCTGGACCCGCAAGCACTGGACGACTCGGACTTGTCGCTGTTCATCCCGTACGGGCAGCCCGAGTGCATTCAGGTTTTTTACCGGATCAACGAACCCAATGCCGACCTGTACGTGCTCGATGAGCGCAATGCGTTATGGCATCAGCAGGTGCCGTATCACACTGAATCCAGCCTGCTGGTGCCGCTGCAGCGCTTCTTTCAGTCGCTGATGTACCGACGCGTAGCGTTGTTGCCGATGGATAACCCGCTGGAATCAACCTCGCTGGAGGCTTTGTATTACCGCATTACCCCCGATGGATCAGGGCGAGCCCGCCGCGTCGAGCAGCGCTCGCCCCCGGCAATGCTCATCGAAAAACCATTCTTCGATGTGCAGGCGATTATCGAGGAGGCGAGCCCAGGCCAGGTCAGCGTGACGCTGTATTGCGACGGGATGGAGTTCTCCGACCTCGAATTCGGCGATCAGCTGTTCAGCTTCGTGGCGCGGCGGATTCTCGACCAGCGCCGTGAGCCGCAACGTTACCGCTGTTACATCACCGACCTGGACCTGTCCGGGATTCTGGGGGATGCGCGCGGTCAGACCATCCTGTTCCTGCGCTACAAAGCCGAGCTGGAACAGTCACTGAATGCCGCGATGGATGAGGCCTAACGACGACCGACTCGCTACAGACGATTCAGCGTGCGACGGAATTTACACTGCGACGCTGATCGGCTTGCCGCACGATCTCACGCCGACGCTCATCGGTCGCCGCCCGCCACTCGCGTATGTCTTCGACGTGGCGCTGGCACCCCGTGCAGACTTTGTCTTCGTCGAGCCGGCAGATGCTGATGCAGGGCGACGGAACAGCCGGGCTGACGTTGCTGAACAGCGGCTTTGGCGGTTTGACCGGTGTTGCGTTAACGGTCACTGGCGGTTGCCATCGCTGCCGTCGAGGGCATCGAAGTCGATCTCTTCGCCGGCCTGCTGCTTCGCCAGACGATAGAGCATCTCGCTCAACAGCTCTTCGCTCTTGTCGCAGATCCAATGCTTCGCTTCTTCGTCGTAGTCAAAGTGAAAACCACCCGACGCAGCCGCCAGCCATAGCTGACGCAAAGGCTCCTGACGGCTGAAAATGAACTGCGAGCCGTTTTCGAATTTCACAGTCAGCACACCGGCCGAACTCTCAAGGTCCAGATCCAGACCGCTCTCGTCGAAGATGTCCTGGAGCTTTTCCTGGGTGGCATCGACCAGATCGTGAAAACGGGCTTCAGTCAAACTCATTGCATGAACCTCAAAAGTGTCGGCGGATGGCGCAGCGACGCACGATACGGTCGCTCCCCGGCAAATGCAAAGCCTACCCGCCCAACTGCAATGGCGGGACCGGCTTTTGTCGGGAAGGTACCGAACGTCATTGCATCACAGACTGCGTCAGAAATCCGCGCGTGCTGCTCAGTCTAATTGCGTGACGGCGTCAAACCCCCGCCGGACGGGAACTCCAGCGCATAGGCAATCTGTCGGGTGGCCGGTATACTCGGGCGCAATTAATGCTTATACAAAGGATTTCGCCATGAAGCGCCTGATTTCCTCCCTGGCCGCGCTGCTTGCAGTTGCGTGTCTGGTCTCTGCCTGCGGTCAGAAAGGTCCACTGTATCTGCCCGACGACGACTCGTCCGACGGTTCCAGCCAGACCAAGTCGCACTCGCACAAGCATCAGACTTCGACCTACTAGGAATCAGTCATGGACGCCTTCAACTACCGCGACGGTGAGCTGTTCGCGGAAGGAGTGGCGTTGTCTGCCATCGCCGAACGCTTCGGCACGCCGACATACGTCTATTCCCGCGCGCACATCGAGGCGCAGTATCGTGCCTACGCCGACGCCCTGAGCGGCATGCCGTATTTGGTCTGTTACGCGGTCAAAGCCAACTCCAACCTGGGTGTTCTCAATGTCCTGGCGCGCCTGGGCGCCGGTTTCGACATCGTTTCCCGTGGCGAACTGGAGCGCGTACTGGCGGCAGGCGGTCAGGCCGACAAGATTGTCTTTTCCGGCGTCGGCAAGACCCGTGATGACATGCGCCGAGCCCTCGAAGTCGGCGTACATTGCTTTAATGTCGAATCCACCGACGAACTCGAACGCCTGCAAGTCGTTGCCGCCGAAATGGGCGTGCGCGCCCCGGTTTCGTTGCGCGTCAACCCGGACGTCGACGCCGGCACCCACCCCTACATCTCCACCGGCCTCAAGGAAAACAAATTCGGCATCGCCATCGCGGACGCCGAAGACGTTTACATCCGCGCCGCGCAGCTACCGAATCTTGACGTTATTGGCGTCGACTGCCACATCGGCTCCCAACTGACCACGCTCTCGCCTTTCGTGGATGCCCTGGATCGCTTGCTCGATCTGGTCGACCGCCTGGGCGATTGCGGCATTCTGCTGAAGCATATCGATCTGGGCGGCGGTCTGGGTGTGCGTTATCGCGACGAAGAGCCGCCACTCGCGGGCGATTACATCAACGCCGTGCGTGAACGCCTCGATGGCCGCGATCTGGCGCTGATGTTCGAGCCCGGCCGCTTCATCGTGGCCAATGCCGGCGTGCTGCTGACCCGCGTCGAGTACCTCAAGCACACCGAGCACAAAGACTTCGCTATCGTCGACGCCGCCATGAACGACCTGATTCGTCCGGCGCTGTACCAGGCGTGGATGGACGTAACTGCGGTCAGGCCCCGTGACGGCGCCAAACGCACCTACGACATCGTCGGCCCGATCTGCGAAACCGGGGATTTCCTGGCCAAAGAGCGCGAACTCGCGCTGGCTGAAGGCGATTTGCTGGCCGTGCATTCCGCCGGCGCCTATGGCTTCGTGATGAGCTCCAACTACAACACCCGCGGACGTACGGCCGAGGTGCTTGTGGATGGCGAGCAAGCCTTCGAAGTGCGTCGCCGTGAAACCGTGACTGAGCTGTTTGCCGGCGAAAGCCTGCTGCCGGAGTAATCCCATGCTGCTGCGTTTTACCAAGATGCATGGCCTGGGCAATGATTTCATGGTGTTGGACCTTGTGAGCCAGCACGCGCACATTACGCCCAAGCATGCCAAGCAATGGGGCGATCGCCACACCGGCATCGGCTTCGATCAGTTGCTGCTGGTCGAAGCACCGAACAATCCGGACGTGGACTTCCGTTACCGGATTTTCAATTCCGACGGTTCCGAGGTCGAGCAATGCGGCAATGGCGCGCGCTGCTTCGCCCGTTTCGTGCTGGACAAGCGGCTGACGGCCAAGAAGCAGATTCGCGTCGAGACCAAGGGCGGCATCATCGAGCTGGACATCCGCAACGACGGCCAGATCAGCGTGGATATGGGCGCGCCGCGCCTGGTGCCGGCGGACATCCCGTTCGATGCGCCGGAGCAGGCCACCTGCTATTCCCTTGATGTCGATGGCGAGACCGTCGAGCTCGCGGCCGTGTCCATGGGCAACCCGCACGCCGTGCTGCGCGTCTACGACATCAACAACGCACCGGTGCATGTGCTGGGACCGAAGATCGAGAACCATCCGCGCTTTCCGGCGCGGGTGAACGTGGGCTTTCTCCACGTCGTCGACCGCCAGCGCGCGCAACTGCGGGTGTGGGAACGTGGCGCCGGGGAAACCCAGGCCTGCGGCACCGGTGCCTGCGCGGCAGCGGTCGCGGCCATTACTCAGGGCTGGATGGATTCGCCAATGCTGATCGACCTGCCGGGCGGACGCCTGTCCATCGAGTGGGCAGGCCCCGGCCATTCTGTGATGATGACTGGCCCGGCTGTCCGGGTTTACGAAGGCCAAGTACGTCTATGAGTGAGAGTATCCAATGACCGACCAGCCTCAGACTTCAAACGACACGCCCGGCCAGTCCCCTGCCGAGAACGCAGTGCCTGCCCTTGAAGCCGAGGCGGTCGCGGCCTGGCTGCAACAACATCCTGATTTCTTCGCCGAACACGACGAGCTGTTGGCGATGATGCGCGTCCCGCACCAACGGGGCGACACCGTCTCGCTGGTCGAACGCCAGCTTAAATTGCTGCGCGAGCGCAACATCGAGATGCGCCACCGGCTTTCGCAACTGATGGACGTGGCCCGGGACAACGACCGGCTGTTTGAAAAAACCCGCCGGCTGATTCTCGATCTGATGGACGCAACCAGTCTGGAAGAAATCGTCATCTGCGTGGAAGACAGCCTGCGCCAAGAGTTTCAGGTGCCCTTCGTCAGCCTTATCCTGTTCAGCGACCACCCGATGACCGTCGGACGCTGGGTCAGCGCTGCCGACGCGCAGAAAGCCATCGGTGGGCTGATGTCGGGCGGCAAGACCCTGTGTGGCGCGCTGCGCGAGCATGAACTCGAGTTCCTGTTCGGCAGCGAGCAAAGCAAGGAAGTAGGCTCGACCGCCCTGGCTTCCCTCACCCATCAAGGGTTGCATGGCGTTCTGGCCATCGGCAGCCGTGATCCGCAGCATTACAAAAGCTCGGTCGGCACGCTGTTTCTCAGTTACATCGCCGACGTGCTCAGCCGCCTGCTGCCCCGCTTCACCAACTCGCTGCGTTCGGTTCGCTAGTCATGGAAGGGCAACTGGACGCTTACTGCACGCACCTGCGCAGTGAGCGCCAAGTGTCGAGCCATACGCTTGAAGCCTATCGCCGCGACTTGAACAAGGTCCTGGCGTTCTGCGAAAAGCAGCACATCGACAGCTGGAAAGCGCTGGATATTCAGGCCATGCGCAGCCTTGTCGCGCGCCTCCACCAGCAGGGCCAATCCTCGCGCAGCCTGGCCAGACTGCTGTCAGCCGTTCGCGGCTTCTATCACTACCTCAACCGCGAAGGCCTTTGCGATCACGATCCGGCCAATGGCCTGTCACCGCCCAAGGGCGAGCGTCGCCTGCCGAAAACGCTTGATGCCGACCGAGCCCTGCAACTGCTTGAAGGCGGCGTCGAAGACGATTTCCTGGCCCGGCGCGATCAGGCCATCCTCGAGCTTTTCTATTCGTCAGGCCTGCGCCTGTCCGAATTGACCGGACTGAACTGTGCAGACCTGGATCTGGCGGACGGTCTCGTGCAGGTCCTCGGAAAAGGCAGTAAAACCCGCGTTTTACCGGTCGGCAGAAAAGCCCGGGAAGCGCTGGAGGAATGGCTCAAGCAGCGGGCGCTGGCCAATCCACAGGACGATGCTGTATTCGTCAGCCAGCAGGGCCGGCGCCTCGGGCCGCGATCGATCCAGCTGCGGGTCAAGGCCGCTGGCGAACGCGAGTTGGGCCAGAATCTGCACCCCCACATGCTTCGCCATTCATTCGCCAGTCACTTGCTGGAGTCGTCCCAGGACCTGCGCGCCGTGCAGGAGCTGCTGGGTCACGCCGATATCGCCACCACTCAGATCTACACCCACTTGGATTTCCAGCATCTGGCCACGGTGTACGACAGCGCCCATCCACGGGCCAAGCGCAAAGGTAACGCCGACAATGAGCATTAAGCTGATCACCTTCGATCTGGACGATACGCTGTGGGAAACCGCACCGGCGATTGTCAGTGCGGAAGCCAAGCTGCGTGAGTGGCTGGCTGCCAACGCGCCAAAACTAGGGCCGGTTCCGGTCGAGCATCTGTGGGAAATCCGCTCGCGACTCATCGAAGAGGATCCGACCTTCAAGCACCGGATCAGTGCGTTGCGCCGTACGGTGCTGTTTCACGCTCTGGAGGACGCTGGCTACGGCCAGGCTGAAGCCCACGAGCTGGCGGACCAGAGCTTTGAAGTATTCCTTCAAGGGCGGCACCAGTTGGACATCTTCCCTGAAGTGGTGCCGACACTGGAAATCCTGACCAAGTCTTACACGCTGGGTGTCGTGACCAACGGCAATGCCGACGTCCGCCGCCTGGGCCTGGCCGATTACTTCGCCTTCGCGCTCTGTGCCGAGGACCTGGGCATCGGCAAACCAGACCCTGCACCTTTCGTTGAAGCGCTGAAACGCGGCAATGCCGATGCCAGCCACGCCGTGCATGTCGGCGATCACCCGGGTGATGACATCGCCGGTGCTCAACAAGCCGGCATGCGGGCGATCTGGTACAACCCCGGCGGCAAAGCCTGGGAGGCTGAAAGAGCGCCGGATGCCGAGATCAGCAGCCTGACGCAATTGCCCGAGGTGCTGGCGCGCTGGGGTTGATCCGTGTCTCCCCCGGTATGAATGCCGGCTTTTGCGCCGGCAACCCGGATCGCAGGCAATAAAAAACCCGCAGCGACAGCGGGTTTTTCATCAAGCGCACAACCGGCCCTTAGATAGGACGGCTGCCGTACTTGTTATCAGGCTTCTTGGGCGGATCGGCGACCACATTGGCCTCCACTTCCACGACCTTGCCACCGCGAGCGAGGAATTCTTCCATCGCGCGAGCCAGAGCATCACGCTCTTTGTTCTTGGCTTCCACGCTCGGCAATTCGTCTACCGAGACGGCGGCCTTGGCCTTGCCCTTGGCCGGAGTCGCAGAGACTTCAGCGCTGTCGTCGACCTCCACTACATCTTCATCGGAAGCCGCAGCGAGCCCCTCGCCGCCCTCCTCGTCTTCCAGCTCGTCTTCCAGACCTTCTTCGATGTCGTCGTCGCTCATGTTCTACCTCATGACTTGCGCAAGCAGATTAGTTATAGCCCAGCCGGGCTTGATTTCTTGGACAGCCGGAAAAAATTCAACTACCGCATACTCTCAGCGGTCGTGTCCCTCACCTTGAAGCGTGGCGAGGACTCTACGGGCTCCGCCTGCATCGCGGTGCTCGCCCAGATAAATACCTTGCCATGTGCCCAACGCCAGCCGTCCATTTGTAACCGGCAATGTCAGCTGGCAGCCAAGCAGACTGGCTTTGAAGTGCGCAGGCAGATCGTCGGGTCCTTCGTCGTCATGCTCGTAACCGTCGCGCCCCTGAGGCACCAGACGGTTGAAGAAACGCTCGAAATCGCGACGTACCGCCGGGTCGGCGTTCTCGTTGACGGTCAACGAGGCCGAGGTGTGTTGCAGCCAGACATGCAGCAGGCCAATGCGGCATTCGCGTAATTCGCGAAGGCCCGCAACGATCTCGTCAGTCACCAGATGGAAACCACGAGGCCTTGCCCGCAGCGTGATCAAGGTCTGTTGCCACATACCGTTCTCCGCCCTTCGGCGCGCATTCTAACGCGCTGGAAAAAAAAACAAAGTGCGTAATGAGCGACGATTTTTACGGGCGCAGAACAAGGGCATTTATGCCCTCTCAAGCGTCCGGAATCGCCAGGTTTGGCCGAACATTGCAGCGGATGTCCCTGCCTGGAACACCCGCCCCCTGTGCGGACATCCCTATCGACAAACCCCAGGCAAAAAAATGCCCGGAGACCCGGGCATTTTTTCATGCGTGGATTACAAGTTGTAGCCACGTTCGTTGTGTTGCGCCAGGTCCAGGCCGACCGCTTCTTCTTCTTCGGTGACACGCAGGCCCATGACCATGTCGAGCACCTTGAGGATGATGAAGGTCACGATCGCGGTGTAGATGACCGTGAAGCCGACGCCTTTGCACTGAATCCAGACTTGTGCCGCGATGTCGGTCACAGTGCCGAAGCCGCCCAGCGAAGGGGCTGCAAACACGCCGGTCAGGATCGCGCCAAGGATACCGCCGATACCGTGAACGCCGAACGCATCCAGGGAGTCGTCGTAGCCCAGTTTGCGTTTCAGGCTGGTGGCGCAGAAGAAGCAGACCACGCCTGCCGCCAGACCGATGATCAGGCCGCCCATTGGGCCGACAGTACCGGCAGCCGGAGTCACAGCAACCAGACCGGCAACCACACCCGAGGCAATGCCCAGCGCGCTTGGCTTACCGTGGGTCAGCCATTCGGCGAACATCCAGCCCAGCGCTGCAGCAGCAGTGGCGATCTGGGTGACCAGCATGGCCATACCGGCGGTGCCGTTGGCCGCAGCTGCGGAACCTGCGTTGAAGCCGAACCAGCCCACCCAGAGCATGGCCGCACCTACCAGGGTGTAACCCAGATTGTGCGGGGCCATCGGAGTGGTCGGGAAACCTTTACGCTTGCCGAGTACCAGGCACGCTACCAAGCCAGCCACACCGGCGTTGATATGAACAACGGTGCCGCCCGCGAAGTCGAGAACGCCCCAGTCCCACAACAGACCGCCGACGCCGCTCCAGACCATGTGCGCAATCGGCGCGTAAACCAGAGTGAACCAGATCGCCATGAAGATCAGCATCGCGGAGAACTTCATACGTTCTGCGAAGGCGCCGACGATCAGGGCCGGGGTGATGATGGCGAAAGTCATCTGGAAGGTCACGAAAACGGCTTCCGGGAACAGTGCCGCAGGGCCAGTGATGCTTGCCGGGGTGATGCCTGCCAGGAACGCCTTCGACAGACCGCCGACGAAGGAGTTGAAGTTGACGACGTTGGCTTCCATCCCGGTGGTGTCGAAGGCCATGCTGTAGCCGTAGACGACCCACAGAATGCTGATCAGGCCGGTAATGGCGAAGCACTGCATCATCACGGAAAGAATGTTTTTCGAGCGGACCATGCCGCCGTAGAACAGCGCCAGACCGGGGATGGTCATGAACAACACCAGCGCGGTGGAAGTCAGCATCCAGGCGGTATCGCCGGAATTGAGTACAGGGGCTGCCACTTCGTCTGCCGCCATGGCCAAGCCAGGGGTTACGAGGGACAACAGGGCTCCTAGCCCTGCGAATTGACGCAGAGTCATATTGTTTTCTCCTGGGGCGTTGGGGTTTGGCGGCTTAGATTGCGTCGGTATCGGTTTCGCCGGTACGGATGCGGATGGCCTGTTCCAGATTGACCACGAAGATCTTGCCGTCACCGATCTTGCCGGTGTTGGCCGCTTTGGTTATCGCTTCGATAACGCGGTCCAGATCCTTGTCGTCGATCGCAACATCGATCTTCACCTTGGGGAGGAAGTCGACTACATACTCCGCACCGCGATACAGCTCGGTGTGGCCTTTCTGACGTCCGAAGCCTTTGACTTCAGTAACCGTGATGCCCTGCACGCCGATTTCGGACAGCGACTCGCGTACGTCGTCCAGCTTGAACGGCTTGATGATGGCAGTGACTAGCTTCATGAAACTTTCTCCCGAATTGGTGGACTTGCCCCAGGAAAACAAACCCGACTCAAGTCTAAGCGCAGTGTCTGGCTTTGTAACGCGTCGTGTCCGCAAGAGACCTGACCAACTCCAGAAAACCGCTTCTGACGAAACATTCCCCGCTCCGCCTGCCGCACTGCATTCGTCACAGCGACTGCATCAGTGCATGGGTTACAAGCCACTAAGCAGAAAGCTTGCCATCTCATCGATCAGCGTGAATTTCGGCACTTGGCCCGTTAATTCACGCTTCAGCGTAGTCGTCGATTGCCATCGCCGCACAACAACGGTGCGCGTGTGCCCGAGGCGATGCGCGAAAAGCGTGCAGAGCGTTGCGCGTGGCGGACGGTCGAAAGCTGCGTGCTACACTCGCGCCCTCTGATTCTGGAGTTTCATCATGCTCGCCCCTAAAGCCTTTCTCGACGCCCTGAGCGGCCACGCGTCCCGCCTGTTCAACGGCGAAACCCCGGTTCCCCGCAGCGAATTCGAAACCCAGTTCAAGGCGCTGCTGCAGAGCGGTTTTAGCAAGCTGGATTTGGTCAGCCGGGAAGAATTCGACAGCCAGATGATCGTCCTCGCCCGTACCCGCGCCCGTCTTGAGGCACTGGAAGCGAAGATGGCAGAGATGGAAGCGCAGTTGGCGACGCAGCCGAAAGCGCCAGGGGCCGAGCCACAAGGTTAAGCGTTTAACCCTGCGGGTGCTCAGGCGCAGTGCGCAATGCGCTGAACCTGGGCTTTGATGGCCTCCAACGTGGCCATCGACCTATCCTCCTGTGCCCCTGCCCATCGATACACACCCCGAAAAACATGCCTCCGCCCACGCGCCAGGGCAATGACTATCCTTCAGCTCGCCGCAGGAAGCGGTGCTGCCTTCAAGGAAAGACATGTCCCTCGCGATCGTTCTGAGCCGTGCCCAGGTTGGCGTTGAAGCGCCTGCCGTGACCGTCGAAACCCATCTCGCCAACGGGCTGCCCAGCCTGACGCTGGTGGGTCTGCCGGAGGGCGCGGTCAAGGAGAGTAAGGACCGGGTGCGCAGCGCAATCCTCAACTGTCGGCTGGAATTCCCGGCGCGGCGGATCACCCTGAATCTCGCCCCTGCCGATTTGCCCAAGGACGGCGGGCGCTTCGATGTCGCCATCGCACTTGGCTTGCTCGCCGCCAGTGCGCAGGTGCCGACGCTTGCGTTGGAGGGCATCGAATGTCTGGGGGAACTGGCGTTGTCGGGTGCGATTCGGCCCGTGCAGGGCGTGCTCCCGGCGGCGCTTGCTGCGCGGGAAGCAGGGCATACGCTGATCGTGCCGGCAGTGAATGCCGAGGAAGCGTGTCTGGCGTCAGGCTTGAAAGTAATCGCGGTCAGTCATCTGCTGGAGCTGGTGTCACACTTGAATGGGGACACGGTTATCCCGCCCTATAAATCCAACGGCCTGATTCTGCAGACGCAGCCTTATCCCGACTTGAGTGAGGTGCAAGGCCAGACCGCTGCCAAACGCGCGTTGCTGGTGGCCGCGGCCGGCGCGCATAACCTGCTTTTCAGCGGTCCCCCCGGCACCGGCAAAACGCTGCTCGCCAGCCGTTTGCCAGGGCTGTTGCCGCCGCTGGATGAACTCGAAGCGCTGGAGGTGGCGGCGATTCAGTCGGTCGCCAGTCATGCGCCGCTGACCAGTTGGCCCCAGCGCCCTTTTCGGCAACCCCATCACTCTGCATCGGGTCCTGCGTTGGTCGGGGGTGGCAGTCGCCCGCAACCTGGCGAGATCACCCTGGCGCACCACGGTGTGCTGTTTCTGGACGAACTTCCGGAATTTGATCGGCGGGTGCTGGAGGTGCTGCGCGAACCCCTTGAATCCGGCCACATCGTCATTTCCCGCGCGCGGGATCGGGTGCGCTTTCCGGCGCGCTTTCAACTGGTCGCCGCGATGAACCCCTGCCCGTGTGGTTATCACGGCGAGCCGACCGGGCGCTGCCGCTGCTCAACCGATCAGATTCAGCGCTATCGCAACAAGCTGTCCGGACCGCTGCTCGACCGGATCGACCTGCATCTGACGGTCGCTCGGGAAACGACCTCCTTGGCCGCCACTGCAGACAGCAAGGGTGAAAGCGCCAGCGCAGCGGAAGTGGTCTCCGAAGCCCGACAACGCCAACAACGGCGCCAGGGCTGTGCCAACGCCTTTCTTGACCTGCCTGCGCTGCGTCAACACTGCGCGTTGCTGCCGGAAGACGAAGCCTGGCTCGAGAATGCGTGTGAACGCCTGAACCTGTCCCTGCGCGCTGCCCACCGCCTGCTGAAAGTGGCGCGCACGCTCGCTGATCTGGAGAAGGTGGACGCCATCGCCCGATGCCACATCGCCGAGGCGCTGCAGTATCGGCCTTCGACGAATTAAAACCGACTACCTATGCCACGGCGGGAGATACCCTGTCGTTCAGCACCGCGCTGTCGCGCAGCATGTACAACACGTGCGGGAGTGAGCTTGCTCACGAAGGCGGCATCTCAACCGCTGATTATTTAGCAGATGTTCTTGCCTCTTCGCGAGCAAGCTCACTCCCACAACGCGTGTATCGCCAGATCCATCTGCGGTGTTGCTTGATGAGAGTGAGTTTGCTCACTCCAACACTGCTCCGCTCTGGCGATTCTGAAACGCTCCAGCCTCACCGAAACCGATCCACTTCCTTCTGCAAGTCAGCTGCCACCGCGTTCAGCTCTTGAGCCGTGATCGCCAGGTTGGACACGACTTCGCGTTGCTCGCTGTTCGCCAGGGCGATGCTTTGCAGGTTGGCGCTGAGCAGCGTTGCCGTGTTGCTCTGCTCCTGGGTCGCGGTGGTGATGGAAGTGAATTGCTCACCAGCCGATCGGCTTTGTTCGTCGATCTGGGCCAGGGCTGCGGCGACTTTGGCGTTGCGCGACAGGCCTTCCTGCATCAGCGCGTTGCCTTGCTGCATGGTGTTGATCGCATTGCTGGTCTCTTGCTGGATGCTGCTGATCATGCCGGAGATTTCGTCGGTGGCTTGGCGCGTACGAGATGCCAGGCTGCGGACTTCATCCGCTACCACCGCAAAACCACGGCCTTGCTCACCAGCGCGTGCTGCCTCAATGGCGGCATTGAGGGCCAGAAGGTTGGTCTGCTCGGCAATCGACGTGATGACGCTGACAATCCCGCCAATCTCCTGCGAGCGCTGGCCCAAGGTATCGATCACCGTCGCGGTGCTGCTCAGCGAGCCTGCAATTTGCTCCAGCGAGGCCGATGCCTCCTCCATGGACGTACGACCGATACGCGTCTGCTGGGCATTGCCCTGGGCCATGCGCTCGGTGGTGCCCATGTTGTCGGCGATGGTCAGGGCCGTGGCGCTGAACTCCTCCACCGCGCCGGCCATACTGGTGATTTCGCCGGATTGCTGCTCCATCCCTTCATAAGCACCGCCCGACAGACCGGACAACGCGTTGGCACGACTGCTGACTTCCAGCGCTGCTGTGCGGATGTGGGACACCATGGTTTCCAGCGCCTGACCCATCTTGTTGAAGCTACCCGCCAGCTGACCAATTTCGTCATGGCTGGAAACGTTCAGACGCGCGCTCAAATCACCGGCACCCAGGGCTTCGGCCTGACTCACCAACGCCGACAGCGGCCGCAGCTTGCTGCGCAGCAGCCAGATTGCGGCAGCGACAGCGATCAGCATCGCCAGCAGGCTGCCGATGGCCAGTTGCGTGCCGACGCTCCAGGTCACTGCGCTGATTTCATCCTTGGGCATCGTCGCCAGAACCGTCCACGGGCCGCCGGCAAACTTCTCGCCGACGGTGTAGAAGTCTTCACCGGCGTCCTGCCAGAACCGCCCAACGCCTGGCGTCTTGGCGAACTCGGCCAGGGTGGTGCTTGCCTGATCCAGATCCTTCACGCCCGCTGGTGCCACCAGCCATTTGCTCTGCTCGTCGAGTAGAGCCAGCGAGCCGGTGGAGCCGATGCGGAAGTTTTTCAGGTTGTCGAACTGCGCTTTCTGCGCGTCGGTGTAGTCGAAACCGACAAACAGCACGGCGATGACCTTACCGCTGGCGTCACGCACCGGGCTGTATTGAGTCATGTACAAGCGATCGAACAACAGCGCGCGACCGACGTATCCCTGGCCGGCGAGCAGCTTGTCGTAGGCGGGATGTTTGTGATCCAGCGAGGTACCGAGGGCGCGTGAGCCGTCCTGCTTGCTCAGGGATGTGCTGACGCGCACGAAGTCGTCGCCGCTGCGCACAAAGACCGTCGCCACGCCGGCCGTCATTTTCTTGAAATCATCGACTTCCGTGAAGTCGTTGTTCAATGCCGTACCGTTCAGCAGCAGCGCAGGAGTCTGCACGCCCGCAACCGCGATCTGTTGATCGGCCTGGACGCTCAAACCGCCCGAAAAGCGCTTTTCGAACAGGCCGCTTAAACGCTGGGTGCTGTCACGCAGCGTGCTGTGGAACGTGTTCAACTGGTCGGCCAGCAACCGGGCTTCGCTGCTCATGTGCTCTTCGCGAATGACCAGGTTAGCCGAGTCCAGAGAGCGCAAGGCGAATAGCGTACTGCCGCTGATGACGACGGCCAGAATAACGGCCAGGGCGATGCCGAGTTGCGAGGCAATTCGGGCGCGAGGCTGAGACATTGGAGCTCCTTGCCGAACGACTGGACCGTCCTGATCTCAGGAACACCATTCGGACGAATCTAATAGAGGGGATCGATGAACCGATTGAGGTGAACCGGCTCTGCATTACACCTTCGGCCGACAAAAGAAATACTTGAGTCCAACCCCCTTTATGGACGGAATTATTTCCTTTTCTGACAGTCTCGGCGCCCTTTTTCAATAAGCCTGCGCTCTGCGGCTTACTCCAGAATCGTCACGTCCGGCAGCTCCATCGCCTGCACTTCACCCTGCAAAAAGTCACTGAGCCGGCGCATACGCTCACCGCCCGGTCGAGTCTTGGGCCATACCAGGTAATAGTTCTCGCCGCTGACCACCGCCGTACGCCAGGGCAGGCTGAGTCTTCCCTGAGCAACGTCCTCCGCCACCATCAGCAGATCGCCCATGGAAACGCCGTAACCCCGGGCCGCCGCGATCATGCCCAACTCAAGCGTGTCGAATACCTGCCCGCCCTTGAGCGAGACCCGGTCAGACAAGTCCATGCGCTCCAGCCATCGGCGCCAGTCGCGACGGTCAGGCGTGGGGTGCAGCAGTTCGGCGCCGGCCAGTCGCTCGGCATCCCACGGCGCGTCATCCAGCAGGGTCGGCGCGCCCACGGGAATCAGCCATTCCGGGAATAGATACGTCGCCTCCCATTCCGGCGGGAAATGCCCATGGCTGAGCAACACCGCGCAATCGAACGGCTCCTGGGTGAAGTCGACGCTGTCGATGTCCATCCAGGCGCTGGTCAGTTGCACTTCGTTACCCACTTGCAAGTGGCGAAAACGACTCAGCCGCGCCAGCAGCCAGCGCATAGTCAGGGTCGAAGGAGCCTTCATGCGCAAAATGCCCTCCTCCGCCATCAGCGCGCTGCACGCTCGCTCCAGGGCAGAAAATCCTTCACGTACGCCCGGGAGCAATTCCCGTGCGGCCTCGGTGAGCTGCAGGTTGCGACCATTGCGGCGAAACAGACGGCAGGCAAAATGCTCTTCCAGCGTGCGGATATGCCGACTGACCGCACTCTGGGTGATCGACAGCTCTTCAGCGGCGCGCGTGAACGAGCTGTGTCGCGCAGCGGCTTCAAATGCGCGCAGGGCATACAGAGGCGGAAGAGTGCGAGACATCAGCGGGGATTCCTGAGGCGGCCGGACGACTCCGGTCACTCTACTGCAAAAATGGCAGGATGAGTTTTACTCATGCGAGTGATCTTATTTATCCCTTTGTGCATCCCTGGCTGAATCCCCACAATGACCGGCCTGCCAACACCCGCAACCCGAGCGCAAAGACCATGCACCAGCACGCCTTCAAAGAACTGTGGATCATCCTGCGTCTGGCCGGGCCGCTGATTGCTTCGCAGATGGCGCACATGCTGATGGTATTCACCGACACCGTGATGATGGGCAAGTTGGGCCCGGAATCCCTCGCCGGTGGCGGGCTGGGCGCGGCGAGCTACAACTTCGTGTCGTTCTTCTGCGTCGGTGTCATGGCAGCGGTCGGTACACTGGTCGCGATCCGCAAGGGCGCGAATGATCACGCCGGCGTCACCCGCCTGACCCAGGCCGGTTTGTGGCTGGCGTGGGGCATGGCGTTGATTGCTGCGCTGATCCTGTGGAACCTTGAGCCGATCCTGCTGCACTTCGGTCAGGACGAGGCTAACGTACACATGGCCAGTGAGTTCCTGATCACGCTGCCATTGGCGCTGCCTGGCCTGCTGAGCTTCATGGCCCTGCGCGGTTTCACCAGCGCACTGGGGCGTGCCACCCCGGTAATGGTGATCAGTCTGGTGGGCGTGGCCCTGAACTTCGGGCTCAATTATGCGTTCATCCACGGGCTGTTCGGCCTGCCGCACTGGGGCCTGATGGGCATTGGCCTGGTCACCGCTATTGTCACCAACGCCATGGCCTTGGCGCTTGCGCTGCACATTCGTTATCACAGCGCCTACGCGGCGTATCCCCTTCACAAAGAACTGATGAAACTTTCACGCAGCTGCCTGAAAGAGCTGTGGCGTCTGGGCCTGCCCATCGGCGGTACGTATGCGGTGGAAGTCGGCCTGTTTACCTTTGCGGCGTTCTGCATGGGCGCCATGGGCAGTACCCAGATGGCCGCGCACCAGATCGCCCTGCAATCGGTATCGATGGCGTTCATGGTCCCGGTCGGGATTTCCTACGCGGTGACCATGCGCATCGGTTTGCACTACGGCGCAGGGAATCTGTTGCTGGCGCGCACCGCCGGACGCATGGGGATTGGTTTCGGCGGGCTGCTGATGCTGTCGTTCGGCATTCTGTTCTGGGTTGCACCCCACGCCGTCATCGGTTTGTTCGTGGACGTCAACGATCCGAAATACCAGGGTGTGGTCGAGCTGGCGGTGAAGCTGCTGGCGATCGCAGCATGGTTCGAGATTCTCGACGGCACGCAGACCATTGCCATGGGTGCGATCCGGGGGTTCAAGGACGCCAAGACCACATTCCTGATCGGACTGGCGAGCTACTGGGTGGTCGGCGCGCCGTTGGCGTGGGGCCTCGGGTTTCTGGCGAACCAGGGCGCGGTGGGCGTGTGGTGGGGATTGGCGATCGGCCTGCTCTGCTCAGCGGTCGCACTGACCTGGGCATTCGAGCGCAAGACCGCGCGGCTGCTGCGCAAAGAGGCGACCGGCGTTGTGGTGATGGGATAGGCCTCTGCGGGTATTCACAATCCGGGGCGGTCACAAACCCAACTGTAGGAGCAATCGGAGGTTACGACGGTCGCGAAGGCGGTGGGTCTGTGACATCCATGTCGGCTGACCCCATGCATTCGCGAGCAAGCTCACTCCTACAGAATCACTCCGAGGTGTGTTCAAAGAACGAGCCGCCGCTCACTGGCTCTGCAGCGCAATCCCTTTGCTCTGATCCATCGCCAGATACTCCATCAGCTCCGGCAATGCCAGCGGGTGGCTGATCAAAAAGCCCTGAGCCTGATCGCAATTGAAGCTGCGCAGCAATGCCAGTTGCTCAGGAGTTTCGACACCTTCGGCCACCACTTCGAGGCTGAGGTTGTGGGCCAGGTTGATCATCGCGTGGACCAGCTTGCGGTTTTCCTCACGCTGCTCCATTTCGCCAACGAAGCTCTTGTCGATCTTCAGCAGCGTGATCGGCAGGCTGTTGAGGTGAACGAAGGATGAAAACCCGGTGCCGAAATCGTCCAGCGAGAAGCGCACACCCAGGCGTCCCAGCGCGTCCATGGTCTGTTTGACCAAGTCACTGCGGCGCATGACGGCTGTTTCGGTCAGTTCAAATTCCAGCCATTGCGCGTCAATGCCGCGGTCGGCGATCAAGCGGCTGAGCGTCGCAAGCAGCTGGTTGTCCTGAAACTGGCGGAACGACAGGTTGATCGCCATGTGCAGCGGCGGCACGCCTTTTTCGCGCAGGGCCTGCATGTCGCGCAGGGCACGGGCGATGACCCAATAGCCCAGCGGCACGATTAGCCCGCTTTGCTCGGCCAGCGGCACGAACTCGCTCGGCGGTAGCAAACCGCGTTCGGCGTGGCGCCATCGCACCAGTGCCTCCAGTCCCAGGATGTGCCCGGTATTCAGGCACAGGCGTGGCTGGTAATGCAGCTCTAGCTCATCGCGACGCAAGGCCCGTCGCAGCTCACTTTCCAGATCGGCGAGACTGCGGGCATTGCGGTTGATGCGTTCGTTGAAGACATGAAAGGTGCAGCCCTGAGTGCCCTTGGCCTGCTGCATGGCGATGTGCGCGTGCCACATCAACGGATCGGCGCCGCCGTTAAGGCGCGCATAAGCGATGCCAAGGCTGCAGCCGATCAACAGGCTTTCGCCGTCGACCCAATACGGTTCGGACAAGGCTTCGGTAATGCGCTCGGCGATGGACTCCGCCCGTTCTGGAGCGCGTCGTGTGTCGATCAGCAGAGCGAATTCATCGCTGCCCAGTCGCGCCAGTTGATCGCATGCCTCCAGCTGGCTCTTCAGCCGGGCGACCACTTGCAGGATCAGCCGATCCCCCGCCTGATGGCCCAGCGCGTCATTGGCTCGGCGAAAGTTGTCCAGGTCCAGATGCCCCAGCGCCAGACCTCGGCCGTCGAACTCGGCGAGCCGGGCAGCCAACAGCGTCTGGAAGCCCTGTCGGTTGGCGATGCCGGTGAGGGGATCTTGCTCGGCGAGGCGATTGAGTGTGGTTTCCAGCACGCCCCGTTCGCGCACATGACGCAGACAGCGGCGCAAGGCCTGCGGAGTGAGCGCGTCGCGCACCAGCCAGTCGCTGACACCGACGGGCTCTTCCTCCGGCTCTGTGTCAAAAAGCAATACGGTGGGCCAGTTGCATTGGCCGGCCGCGGGCTGAAGGGCTTCAGTAGTGAAAAGGATTCCGGGGATTGCGAGGTCTGCTTGATGGCCAACAGCGCCCCAGCTCGACGCGCAGTCAAGGACAGCGGCGTCTCCGAGCGGCGCCAGGCACTCGCGCAACGATGCCGGCCATTCGGGCGAGTCCGCCAAAAGCAGCAAACGCAAGGGTTCGACAGGCGTAGACAAGCTAACTCCCCACACAAACGTAAAGACCTTGGCGCACCCTCGAATGAGGGTCGTCAAACGCGAGAATCATCCGCAATACGCAAATGTAACAAAACGGCGAAATATAGATAGCGCGGCGCATCATAGGGTCGGACGGTGGCTGCACAATCCGCTGACCCTGTTAAAATGCCCGCCCTTTTCCAGGCAGCCCCATTTTTCCCCATGTCCCGACTCAATCCCCGGCAACAGGAAGCCGTGAACTACGTCGGCGGCCCTCTTTTGGTGCTCGCCGGCGCTGGCTCCGGCAAGACCAGCGTGATCACACGCAAGATTGCCCACCTCATCCAGAACTGCGGCATCCGAGCCCAGTACATCGTCGCCATGACCTTTACCAACAAGGCAGCGCGGGAGATGAAAGAGCGTGTCGGAACCCTCTTGCGCGCTGGCGAAGGACGCGGCCTGACCGTTTCGACGTTTCACAACCTGGGCCTGAACATCATCCGCAAGGAACACGCCCGTCTGGGCTACAAGCCCGGGTTCTCGATCTTCGACGAGACCGACGTCAAGGCGCTGATGACCGACATCATGCAGAAGGAGTACTCGGGCGACGACGGCGTCGACGAGATCAAGAACATGATCGGCGCCTGGAAAAACGAACTGATCCTGCCGCCCGAGGCCCTTGCCAATTCGCGCAACCCCAAGGAGCAGACCGCCGCCATCGTCTACAGCCACTACCAGCGCACGCTCAAGGCGTACAACGCGGTGGATTTCGACGACCTGATTCTGCTGCCGGTGAAGCTGTTCGAAGAGCACGCCGACATTCTGGAAAAGTGGCAGCACAAAGTGCGCTACCTGCTCGTCGACGAATACCAGGACACCAACGCCAGCCAGTACCTGCTGGTCAAAATGCTCATCGGCACGCGCTGCCAGTTCACCGTTGTGGGTGACGACGACCAGTCGATCTACGCCTGGCGTGGCGCGCGGCCGGAAAACCTGATGCTGCTCAAGGACGATTACCCGTCGTTGAAAGTGGTGATGCTGGAGCAGAACTACCGCTCCACCAGCCGTATTCTGCGCTGCGCCAACGTGCTCATCGCCAACAACCCCCACGCGTTCGAGAAACAACTCTGGAGCGAGATGGGCCACGGCGACGAAATCCGCGTGATTCGCTGCAAGAACGAAGACGCCGAAGCCGAGCGCGTGGCCATCGAAATTCTTAGCCTGCACCTGCGCACCGACCGGCCTTACAGCGATTTCGCGATTCTCTATCGCGGTAACTATCAGGCCAAGTTGATCGAGCTGAAGCTACAGCACCATCAGATTCCGTACCGGCTGTCCGGGGGCAACAGCTTCTTCGGCCGCCAGGAAGTGAAAGACCTGATGGCCTATTTCCGCCTGTTGGTGAACCCGGACGACGACAACGCTTTCCTGCGCGTGATCAACGTGCCGCGTCGCGAAATCGGCTCGACCACCCTTGAAAAGCTGGGCAACTACTCGACCGAGCGCAAGGTGTCGATGTACGCCGCCACCGACGAGATCGGCCTGGGCGAACATCTGGACGCACGCTTCACCGACCGCCTCAGACGCTTCAAGCACTGGATGGACGGCGTGCGCCAGCAATGCGCGACGCAGGACCCGATTGCCGCTTTGCGCAGCATGGTCATGGACATCGATTACGAAAACTGGATTCGTCAGAACAGCTCCAGCGACAAGGCCGCCGACTACCGCATGGGCAACGTGTGGTTCCTGATCGAGGCGCTGAAGAACACGCTGGAGAAAGACGAAGAAGGCGGCATGACCATCGAGGAGGCCATCGGCAAACTGGTCCTGCGCGACATGCTCGAACGTCAGCAGGAAGAGGAAGACGGCGCTGAAGGCGTGCAGATGATGACCCTGCACGCCTCCAAAGGGCTGGAGTTTCCGTACGTGTTCATCATGGGCATGGAAGAGGAAATCCTCCCGCACCGTTCCAGCATCGAGGCCGACACCATCGAAGAAGAACGCCGCCTGGCCTACGTGGGCATCACCCGCGCGCGGCAGACGTTGGCGTTCACCTTTGCGGCCAAGCGCAAGCAGTACGGCGAAATCATCGACTGCCTGCCGAGCCGGTTCCTCGACGAACTGCCGCCGGACGATCTCGCCTGGGAAGGCAACGATGACACGCCCGTCGAAGTCAAAGCCGTACGCGGCAACACAGCCCTGGCGGACATACGCGCCATGCTGAAAAGATAACGTTCATTTCGCGCACATCGCGCTCTGAGGACCACACACGTGGAAGCACTGCACAAGAAAATTCGCGACGAAGGCATCGTGCTTTCCGATCAGGTATTGAAGGTCGACGCGTTTCTCAACCATCAGATCGACCCGGTGTTGATGCAGCAGATCGGCGACGAATTCGCCACGCTGTTTGCCGACTCGGGCATCACAAAAATCGTCACCATTGAGGCGTCGGGTATCGCCCCTGCGGTCATGACCGGTTTGAAGATGGGCGTTCCGGTGATCTTCGCGCGCAAGCATCAGTCGCTGACCCTCACTGAAAACATGTTTTCCGCGTCGGTTTACTCGTTCACCAAGCAGACCGAAAGCACCATCGCCATTTCTACCCGTCACTTGAACAGCAGCGATCGGGTGCTGATCATTGACGACTTCCTGGCCAACGGTAAGGCGTCCCAGGCGCTGATCTCGATCATCAAGCAAGCGGGCGCAACGGTCGCCGGCCTGGGTATCGTGATCGAGAAGTCGTTCCAGGGCGGCCGCGCCGAACTGGACGGTCAGGGCTATCGTGTAGAGTCACTGGCGCGCGTGCAGTCGCTGAAAGATGGCGTTGTGACGTTCGTTTGATCCAGATTCACCTTGGGGGTAGCGCAGCTGATACCGCGCTTTAGGCCTGCAAATACGCAACCCCGTGGAAGTGAGCTTGCTCATGAATACGGGCTATCAGGCGCAGAGGTTACGGTGAATGTACCGACCCCTTCGCGAGCAGGCTCGACTCCCACAGATTTCGTGCGGTCAGTAGAACAGGAGACACGTTATGGAAATTGGCGAAAAACTGAGCGTAGAGGCGTTTTTCGATCCGCAGACCTCGACCATCAGTTACCTGGTCATTGACCGCTCCACGCTTCAAGCCGCGTTGATCGACAGCGTGCTGGATTACAACCCGAAATCCGGGCGCACCAGCACGCAGTCCGCAGACAGGCTGATCGACAGGGTTCGCGAGCTGGGCGTGTCGGTGCAGTGGATTCTGGAAACCCACGTCCACGCCGATCACGTCTCGGCGGCGGCCTACCTGAAAGAACAGCTCGGCGGCACCGTTGCGATTGGCAGCCACATCACCCGCGTGCAAAAAGTCTTCGGCACGCTGTTCAACGCCAAAGGTGACTTTGCCCGGGACGGCAGCCAGTTCGACCGGCTGCTGGAAGATGACGCGCATTTTCAGATCGGGACGCTGCAGGCCCGAGCCATGCATACCCCCGGCCATACGCCGGCATGCATGACGTACGTGATCGAGGCTGGCAATGAAGCCGTGGCGTTTGTCGGCGATACGCTGTTCATGCCCGACTACGGCACCGCCCGTTGCGACTTCCCCGGTGCCGATGCGCGCACGCTGTTTCGCTCGGTTGGCCGGATTCTCAGCCTGCCGCCACAAACGCGCCTGTTCATGTGCCACGACTATCTGCCCAACGGCCGTGAATTGATGTTCATGACCACCGTCGCCGAGCAACGCGCCAGCAACATCCACGTGCGCGAAGGCATTGCCGAGGACGCTTTTGTCGAGATGCGCGAGAAGCGCGATGCCACCCTCGACATGCCCGTGCTGATCCTGCCTTCGGTGCAGATCAACATGCGCGGCGGCAACCTGCCAGAGGCGGAAGATAATGGCGTGCGCTACCTGAAAGTTCCGATCAATGCGCTGTAATGTCTGCACAGCGCGCCGCTCAGGCGCGCTCACACACTGAACAGCCACCTCCTGACAGCCCCCACGGAACTTGCTCCCTTACGATGAATGAACACGAACTGATCGGAGCCGGCCTCGGTACGATCATTGGCGCTGTATTGGGATTGACGGGCGCGGGTGGCGGCATTCTCGCAGTGCCGCTGCTGGTTTTCGGGCTTGGCCTGACAATGATCGAAGCCGCGCCGGTAGGCCTTCTGGCCGTCGGGCTGGCTTCGGCCGTCGGTGCAGCGCTTGGGCTGCGCCAAGGCATCGTCCGCTACCGCGCGGCCATCTTCATTGCGATCATTGGTATTGCGCTGTCGCCGGTAGGCCTTTGGCTGGCGCATCAACTGCCCAATGCGCCGCTGGCGTTGGGGTTTGCCCTGCTTCTGTTTTATGTCTGCGCGCGGATCTACCGCAAAGCCGCTCACGAACTGCGCCATGGAGAGCCGCCAGAGCGAGGCGCGTTCAGGCCCTGCGTGGTCAATCCGCTGGTGGGTCGGCTGCGCTGGACCCTGCCTTGCGCACGTTCCCTGGCGGCGACCGGCGCATTGGCCGGGCTGTTGTCCGGATTGCTCGGTGTGGGTGGCGGCTTTGTCATCGTGCCCGCCTTGACCCGATACACCGACCTTGAGATGAAGAGCATCGTCGCCACGTCGCTGGCGGTGATCGCACTGGTCTCCACCGGCAGCGTGATCACGGCCAGCATCAGCGGCGCGATGCATTGGTCAGTAGGGCTTCCGTTCGCCGCCGGGGCCGTCGCCGGACTGATGGCCGGCAGGCAGATCAGCCGCTACCTCGCCGGCCCGAGGTTGCAGCAGTTGTTTGCGGTCAGCGGCTTTTTCGCCGCTGTATTGCTGGTGATCAAAACCCTCGGCTGAGCGGGTGTAGCTCGTAAAGGTGATGGGGCAGTCTCATGAATGTTGCCTGACACACCCCATTCGCGCGCCAGGTGGAGCGCCACCCCGGTTACTCCTGCAGGTTTGTGCGGGTACTCACAATCCGGGCCGGGCGCAAATCCACTGTAGGAGCGATCGGAGGTTACGACGGTCGCGAAGGCGGTGGGTCTGTGACATGGATGTTGGCTGACACCCCCCCAGCGCGTTCCTACGCCTCCAAAAGACAACGGACTTAGGCCGTAGCTTGCAACCCCGCCAGCACCAGCCGCTGATAAAGCTCTTCTCGCAGCCCCTGTGGATGATCAAGGCCCATGCGCTGCAGATGCTCCGGATAAGCGCTCGCGTCAGGGGCCTCCAGCGTGGCCTTGCCCAACTCGATGATTTCCGTGAGCTTGAACTTGCTCTTCAACCAGTTCAGCGCGCGCAGCAGATCGCGCTCTTCAGCCGTAAAATCGCTGCCCAACGGGTATTCGATGAACAGCGACGGGAACTGGTCGCGGATGTCCTTCAGCCGCTCGGGCGTGTTCTGGCTGAACAGCGGATCAAGGCGGAAATCCTTCGGCAGCTTGCCGGCCTTTTGCGCCTGGTCGATAAGGCCCGGCTGGAAGCGTGAGTCGCTGATATTGAGCAGCGCTTCGATCACCGCGGCATCCGTCCTGCCGCGCAGATCGGCAATTCCGTATTCGGTGACGACGATGTCACGCAGATGCCTGGGGATCGTCGTGTGGGCATAGTCCCAGACGATATTGGAACTGACCTCCCCGCCCGATTCACGCCAGCTGCGCAGGATCAGCACGGAGCGCGCGCCTTCCAGCGCATGGCCCTGAGCGACGAAGTTGTACTGCCCGCCGACACCGCTCACCACCCGGCCATCGGCCAACTGATCTGAAACCGCTGCGCCCAGCAACGTGACCGTGAAACAACTGTTGATGAAACGCGCATCCCGCCGTTGCAGGCGCTTGAGCGTCTCATTGCCGTATAGCTCGTTGATGTAGCTGATCGCAGTCATGTTGATCTGCGCGATCTGCGCCGGCGTGAATTCCCGCAGCCGCTCATAGAAGCTGCGCGGCCCGACAAAGAAGCCGCCGTGAATCAACACGCCGTCGCTGTAAACCGATTCGTCCAGAACCCCGTCGTTGGCCATTTGCTGCAGCTCGACGTCGGCGTACACCTTCCGCCGGATGATTCCCGCATCCAGCAGCACCAGCAGACCGTTGACCAGCATTTCGCTGCAGCCATAAAGCCCGGTGGCGAAGGGCATCACCCCGCCTTGCGCCTCGATCAACGGCTTCCAGGTGGAGATGCCGTCCAGCTCGGCCAGGCATGCGCGGTAGGTTTCGTTATCGGCCTGGCGCGCAAGCAAGGCAGCGGTCAGGGCGTCGCCCATCGAGCCGATGCCGATCTGCAGCGTGCCGCCGTCGCGCACCAGCATGCTCGCGTACAAGCCAATGAAATGATCCTGAATACCGACCGGCATGTTTGGCGTTGAAAAAAGCGTGCTGCGTTCTTCGTACTCGATCAGGAGGTCGAAGGTGTCGAGGCCGACCTCGGCATCGCCCTGCATATACGGCAGATCCGAGTGGACGTGGCCCAGCACCAGAATGCGTTCGCCCGCCGCACGGCGTTTTTCCACCAGGGGCAGCAGGTCA
This sequence comes from Pseudomonas graminis, assembly GCF_013201545.1. NCBI lineage: Bacteria > Pseudomonadati > Pseudomonadota > Gammaproteobacteria > Pseudomonadales > Pseudomonadaceae > Pseudomonas > Pseudomonas graminis. The sequence continues at coordinate 1,791,875 of NZ_CP053746.1, read as the reverse complement.
AGAGTGATGTCGGGATTGCAGCTCAGGCTGAGGTGATCGGGCCGTTGCGGGTCGCGGGCGATCAATTGTGCGATCAGATTCAAACCATTGGCATTGATATCCCGCGCAGCGTGGCTGTAGTTGCTGCTGACGTAATCCTGCTGCGCTTCGACGCTGCCCAGCAGGCTGCCGGGCTGCATGAAGAACTGCTGCACGTGAATATTGGGCGGGAGGTTGTCCCGGCGCAGGTCGGCGAGGAAATCCAGTTCAGGGTAATCGTCGAAGACGCGCTCCAGAAAGGGCTCGAGAAACCGTCCCTGCAAACCGTCGCCGCCATCGGGACGCCCGAGGCACAGCGCGGTATAGATAGTGAGATGCCGATCGGGCAGCGATTTGATTCGGGTGTACAACGCGTTGGCGAAGCGATTGGGCTTGCCCAACCCCAGCGGCATACCCATATGGATGTGCGCCGGCAATTCAGCCAACACGTGATCGACAGCTTGCTCGATCGAGCAGGAATGCGGCATCCGGCCTCTCCTGATTTTGTTATTTGATAGCGGTTGGACCGGGCCTTCAGGGGATTTGCTGCATTGCGCCGCTTGCGCCCTTAAACACGACTGCCAGTCGGCGACTCAATCCCGCTTTGTCTCGATCTCTACCAGCTTGTCCTCGATAAACCGCAGGTGTTGTTTTGCGCCGTTACGAGGGCCATACACCCACAAACTGACCTTTGCAAAGCCGAGCCTGGGTACGCCGTTGCTTCGCAGCGCAGGCATTTGATCAACACTGCTGTCAGGCGCCCCGCACTTCTGGCGGACCACATCGGCGGTGTCGCCCAAACTGATAAGCGCCGTGCCGCAGCGCATCGTCGCGTCGGCAGTAGCAGCGAAGAGCAAGACGGCCAGGCCGAGGACGATCAGTTTTCGGTTAATCATATTGATGATCAGAAATTCGCCGGCGTGGCCGCGCTGATGAGTCGCGCAGGGACGTCGTACGGGTTGCGAAAGCGATGGGGTCGGGAGCTCTCGAAGTAGTAACTGTCGCCCTCTTCGAGCACGTAGGTGTCCAGACCGACCACTAGCTCAAGACGGCCCTCGACCAGAATACCGGTCTCCTCACCCTCGTGAACGAGCATCTCGACGCCGGTGTCCGCGCCCGGCGGATAGACCTCGGAAAGAAACGCAATGGCCCGGCCCGGATGGGATTTGCCGACCAGTTTCATGGTCACGGCACCGTCCGAGATATCGATCAGTTCACTGGCTTTGTAGACCACCTGGGTCGGGTTTTCGGGTTCGAGCTCTTCGGAAAAGAACTCCACCATGGACATCGGTATGCCGCCCAGCACCTTGCGCAGGGAGCTGATCGAGGGGCTGACGCTGTTCTTCTCGATCATGGAGATGGTGCTGTTGGTCACGCCCGCTCGTTTGGCGAGTTCACGTTGGGACAGACCTTTGAGTTTACGAATGGATTGCAGTCGTTCACCGACGTCCAATGCGGCATTCCTCCTGATAATCAAGTTGAGTCAAGTGGCCGCCATCATGGCAACAGCGTTCAGTATTTACAACACTTGAGCCCATGGCCGGATCAGCAAAGGGACTGGCGGCCGAGACTGGCCGCCTAAGGGTGATTTACACAGTTGGCGAATGGCGATCAGGCCCCGGTATAGAACCTGGGCACGCGCTTGAGATTGCATAGGATTTGATAGGGGATCATGTCTGCGCTGGATGCAAGGTCACTGATAAGAATGTTCTTCCCCCACAGTTCGACGCGGCTGCCCAGCCCTGCGCCCGGCACGTCGGTGAGGTCCACGCAGAGCATGTCCATCGACACACGCCCGAGCAACTGGCTGCGATGGCCGTCGACCATCACGGAAGTGCCGGTGGGCGCCTGGCGCGGATAGCCGTCGGCATAGCCCATCGCGACCACACCGATGCGCATATTTCGTTCGGCGACGAATGTACCGCCGTAGCCCACCGGCTCACCGACGGGCAGATCGCGCACGCAGATGACGCGAGACTCGAGGGTCATTACCGGCTGCAAACGATCGGCGATCGTCTGCGGCTGATCGAAAGGCGTCGCGCCGTAGATCATGATCCCCGGACGCACCCAGTCACTCGGCACGCTGGGCCAGCCCATAACACTGGGGGAATTGCGCAGGCTGACTTCGGCGGTCAGGCCGGCGCGCGCCGATTGAAAAATCGCCACTTGCTCGTCGGTGCGCGCGCTATCGAGCTCGTCGGCGCGGGCGAAGTGGGTCATCAGGACAATTTTCGCGGCCTTGCCGCTGTTCAGCAGCCGCCGATGGGCCGCCTGAAAATCCGCCGGGTGAATGCCGACGCGATGCATGCCTGAATCCATCTTCAGCCACACATTCAGCGGCTTGCCGAGGGCGGTTTGCTCGATGACGTCGAGTTGCCAGAGGGAATGCACCACGCACCAGAAATCATGCTCGACCATCAGCGCCAGTTCGTCGGCTTCAAAGAAGCCTTCCAACAGCAAAATGGGCGCTTTGATGCCGGCCTGACGCAGCTCCAGCGCTTCTTCGATGCAGGCTACAGCAAAGCCGTCGGCTTCGGATTCCAGTGCCTGTGCAACTCGCACCGCACCATGGCCGTAGGCATCCGCTTTGATAACGGCAAGCGCCCTCGCGCCAGCGGTGTCACGCGCCAACTGGTAGTTGTGGCGCAAGGCTTGAAGGTCGATAAGGGCGCGGGCTGGACGCATGGTGGGGCTTCTTGTTGGTCAATAAATGGATATAGGTGAGTCAGCTATGGCAGCGCCGCAACCACCGACAGTTCAACCAGAATCTCCGGCTCGCACAGCTTCGCTTCAACCGTCGCACGTGCAGGCGCAAGGCCTCTTGGCAGCCATGTGTCCCAAACACTGTTCATGCCGGCAAAGTGCGCGTCGATGTCTTTCAGGTAAATCGTCACCGACAGTATGCGGGTCTTGTCGGTACCGGCCAGGTCCAGCAATCGCTCGATGTTGTGGAGCGTCTCGCGGGTCTGTTGCTCGATACCCCCTGCCATGTCGTCGGCCACTTGCCCGGCAAGGTAAACGGTGCCGTTATGGACGACCAACTGGCTCATGCGCTCATTGGTGAGCTGGCGCTGAATGGACATGTTTTGCGATCTCCCTGGAACTGCCATAACGAGAAATATCGAGGCCTTCAGCACTGATCTGCGGTGTTTTGCGCGCGATCAGGTCAGCCAGCAATCTGCCTGATCCGCAGGCCATCGTCCAACCCAATGTGCCATGGCCGGTGTTGAGGAACAGATTGCGATAGGGCGTGGCGCCCACGATAGGCGTTCCGTCCGGCGTCGTCGGGCGCAGGCCGGTCCAGAAGCTGGCCTGCTGCAGGTCGCCGCCGTGAGGATAGAGATCGTTGACGATCATCTCCAGGGTTTCGCGGCGACGAGGATTGAGCGACAGGTCGAAGCCCGCGATCTCGGCCATTCCGCCCACACGAATGCGGTTGTCGAAGCGGGTAATCGCGACCTTGTAGGTCTCGTCCAGGATGGTCGACGTCGGCGCCATCGCCGGGTCGGTGATTGGCACCGTCAGCGAATAGCCCTTGAGCGGATAAACCGGCGCCTTGATGCCAAGCGGCTTGAGCAGTTGCGGCGAATAGCTGCCGAGGGCCAGCACGTAGCGGTCGGCGGTTTCGAGCTTGCCGTTGATGCGCACGCCATTGATGGTGTCGCCGGCGAAATCAATGGACTCGATGGACTGGCCGAAGCGGAACTCAACGCCCAGCTTCACGCACATCTCGGCCAGACGCGTGGTGAACAGCTGGCAGTCGCCGGTCTGATCGTTCGGAAGGCGCAGCGCGCCACTGAGGATGTTGCTGACGCTGGCCAACGCCGGTTCAACCCGGGCAATGCCTTCGCGGTCGAGCACTTCATAGGGCACGCCGGCCTGTTCGAGAACAGCGATGTCCTTGGCGGCGTTATCCAGCTGTTCCTGAGTGCGGAACAACTGAGTCGTGCCCAGGCTGCGGCCCTCGTAGGCAATGCCGGTCTCGGCACGCAGCTCATCGAGGCAGTCGCGGCTGTATTCGGAGAGGCGAACCATGCGCTCTTTGTTCACCGCATAGCGATTCTGGGTGCAGTTGCGCAGCATCTGCGCCATCCACAGGTACTGATCGATATCCGCCGTGGCTTTGATGGCCAGCGGCGCATGGCGCTGCAGCAACCATTTCAGCGCCTTGAGCGGCACACCCGGCGCCGCCCATGGCGAAGCGTAGCCCGGCGACACCTGTCCGGCGTTGGCGAAACTGGTTTCCATGGCAGCGGCCGGTTGACGGTCAACGACAGTCACCTCGAAGCCCGCACGCGCCAGGTAATACGCACTGGTGGTACCGATTACGCCACTTCCAAGGACCAGAACGCGCATGTTGATTCCCTCATCGCGGATATCCGCTGACGTTTTCAAGTTTTAAGCAAGGATGTGCGCAGTATAAAAAGGCGTGAGCAGTGCTTTTGACTATATAAACGCCTATATTCGGCATTTCTTCTCGGCAACCGACGCTTTGGCAGAGGGCTCTTCGATGCGTACCCAGCACCAGTCCAAACGCGAGCTGGACAAGATCGACCGCAACATCCTGCGCATCCTGCAAAACGACGGCCGGATCTCCTTCACCGAACTGGGCGAACGGGTTGGACTGTCTACCACGCCGTGTACGGAGCGGGTCCGGCGTCTGGAGCGTGAAGGCATCATCATGGGCTACAACGCCCGCCTCAATCCGCAGAACCTTAAAGCCAGTTTGTTGGTGTTCGTCGAGATCAGCCTGGACTACAAGTCTGGCGACACCTTTGAAGAATTCCGCCGCGCGGTGCTCAAACTGCCCCATGTGCTGGAATGCCATCTGGTGTCAGGGGATTTCGACTATCTGGTAAAAGCGCGGATTTCCGAGATGGCGTCGTACCGCAAGTTGCTGGGCGACATCCTGCTCAAGCTGCCCCATGTGCGGGAGTCCAAGAGCTACATCGTGATGGAAGAGGTGAAGGAGAGTTTGTGCCTGCCGATTCCGGAGTAATCATCCGCAACGAGCTCACCGTAAATGGCATCGGCTAAACCAATACTTGCCGCGTCGAGGCGATGAACTCATGCACGTGTTTCTCGGCGCGGGGATGAATCAGGACCTCAGGGCGGCGACCGTTGGGGCATGGAAGGGTCTTGGTGGTACCGAACAGACGACAAATCAGCGGCCGCTCGTCGTAGACGGTGCAGCCGTTGGGCCCCAGGTGTACGCAGTTCAGCTCGTTGAGCGCCGCTTCCTGCTCGGCCGGCGTCTTGCGGGGCAAACGCGACATTTCTTCGGACGACGTGGTCACCGGCCCACAGCAATCGTGGCAACCCGGCACGCATTCGAACGACGGAATCTGCCGCCGCAGATCGCGGATTGTCTCGCTGTTGCAGCTCATAGCGGCAGTTTTTCCCTGTTAAAGGTGGTGATTGTGCCCCAGCGCCGCTGCGACTGACACCCGGATGATCATCCGCCGGCATTTTCTTGCCCGGGCACCCCGACCCCGCTACCCTCCGTAAAATTTTCCAAACAGTGCTCTCGGGATATTCAACATGAATGCTCGGTCTCCCCAGCCCGGATTGTCTGATCACGCGGCCTCTTACTACGCCACCACCCGCCATCCTCAGGCTGACTACCCTGCCCTGCACGGCGAGATCAAAACCGACGTCTGCATCATCGGCGGCGGGTTTTCCGGGCTGAACACGGCGATCGAGCTGGCTGAACGCGGCTTGAAAGTGGTGCTGCTGGAAGCACACAAGATCGGCTGGGGCGCGAGCGGGCGCAACGGCGGGCAACTGATCCGGGGCGTCGGCCACGATGTAGACCAGTTCAGCAATATCATCGGCGAGGACGGCGTTCGTCAGCTCAAGCTGATGGGCCTCGAAGCGGTGGAAATCGTCCGCGAGCGCGTCAACAAATACCAGATCGACTGCGACCTGACCTGGGGCTACTGCGATCTGGCGAACAAGCCCAGGGAATTCGAGGGTTTTGCCAAAGACGCCGAAGAGCTGCGCAGCCTGGGATACCGACACCCGCTTGAATTGATTGAAGCGGGCAACCTCAGTAGCGTCATCGGCTCACCCAACTATGCTGGCGCCATGCTGGACATGGGCTCGGGCCACCTGCATCCGCTGAACCTGGCGCTGGGAGAAGCCGCCATCGCCCAGTCACTGGGCGTGCAGGTGTTCGAACACTCGGCAGCGACGCGCTTGGAATACGGGGCAGAGGTCAATATTCACACAGCCCGGGGTTTGGTGCGAGCCAGTACGCTGGTGCTGGGCTGTAATGCTTATCTCAACGCGCTCGATGAAGAGTTGAGCGGAAAGGTCTTGCCCGCAGGCAGTTACGTCATTGCCACCGAGCCGCTGAGCGAAGAGCTCGCTAGCCAACTGATTCCGCGCAATACCGCGATGTGCGATCAGCGTGTAGCGGTCGATTATTTTCGGCTGTCGGCTGATCGGCGCTTGCTGTTCGGCGGCGCTTGTCACTACTCAGGCCGGGACCCGAGCGACATTGCCGCATACATGCAGCCGAAGATGCTCAAGGTGTTCCCTCAGCTCAGAGACGTGAAAATCGATTTTCAGTGGGGCGGAATGATCGGCATCGGCGCCAATCGCTTGCCGCAGATCGGGCGACTGCACACACATCCGAACGTGTTCTATGCCCAGGCGTATGCGGGGCACGGGCTGAACGCAACGCATCTGGCCGGGAAGTTACTCGCCGAAGCCATCAGCGGCCAACACAGCGGCGGGTTCGAGCTCTTTGCCAAAGTCCCTCACATCACCTTCCCCGGTGGCAAACATTTGCGCTCGCCGCTGCTGGCGCTGGGTATGTTGTGGCACCGTTTCAAAGAGCTGGTGTAACGAAACTCGCCGCTGCGAGGCCGACTGCGTTAAGGGCCTCATTCCCGCCAGAACGGCTTGAGCCCTTCATGGCGCGCCTGCTCGCTGCTCAAACCAATATCCTTCAACTGCTCGTCAGTCAGCTTCAGTAACGCGCGCCGACTGGCTCGGCGATGCTGAAACAACCCCCACAACCCCAGCCCTTCCGGCGCGTTGATGCGCAAGCCTGCGTCATGCTCACGGACCAGCTCGCCTGCATACAGCGTTAACCGAACATCACTTATTCCGCTCATTTCCAGACACCTCATGGTGGGTTTCGAGTGAATTCATGATGCGTCTGTATGCAAAACCATTACAGATCCAAAGAATTATTATTCTTTGCATACAGATTGGTTTCTAACCGGGCTGAATGCTGTACTTTCCCCACATCTGTATCGGTTACCGATCGTTCCGCCTTGTGGGATTACGCCATGACCCTCTACGTCAACCTTGCCGAATTACTTGGCACGCGCATCGAAAACGGCTTTTATCGCCCCGGGGACCGACTGCCCTCGGTGCGTGCGTTGAGTCTTGAGCACGGCGTCAGCCTGAGCACGGTGCAACAGGCGTATCGATTGCTGGAAGACAACGGCCTTGCACTGCCACGTCCCAAGTCCGGGTATTTCGTACCGGCTGACCGCAAGACGCCCGCCCTGCCTGCGATCGGCCGGCCCGCGCAGCGCCCGGTGGAAATCTCCCAGTGGGATCAAGTGCTGGAACTGGCTAGGGCTGCTCCCAGCCCGGACGTGGTTCAACTGGGTCGCGGCATGCCCGACGTCACCAGCCCGACCTTGCGCCCACTGACCCAGGCGCTGGGCAGGATCAGCCGCCGCTCGGACATGCCCGGGCTGTATTACGACAACATCCACGGTCGGCGCTGCCTGAGGGAACAAGTCGCGCGGCTGCTGCTGGATTCCGGCACCAACATCGATTCGGACGATCTGGTGATCACCACTGGCGCCCAAGAGGCGCTGGCCATCTGCATCCGTTCGGTGTGCCAGCCGGGCGACATCGTCGCAGTTGACTCGCCCAGCTTTCACGGCGCCATGCAGGCGCTCAAGGGGCTGGGCATGAAAGCCCTGGAAATCCCCACCGACCCGCTCACCGGCATCAGCCTCGACGCATTGGAGTTGGCGCTGGAACAGTGGCCGATCAAGGCCATACAGCTGACGCCGAGCTGCAACAACCCGCTGGGCTACATCATGCCGGAGGACCGTAAACGCGCACTGCTGACCCTGGCGCAACGCTTCGATGTGGCGATCATCGAAGACGATGTGTATGGCGATCTGGCCTACACCTACCCTCGCCCGCGCACGATCAAATCCTTCGACGAAGACGGCCGCGTCCTGCTCTGCAGCTCGTTTTCCAAGACGTTGGCGCCGGGGTTGCGCGTCGGATGGGTCGCCCCCGGCCGATACCTTGATCGCGCCCTGCACATGAAATACATCAGCACCGGCTCCACCGCGACCCAGCCGCAACTGGCGATCTCCGATTTTCTCAAGGCCGGGCACTACGAACCGCATATGCGCCGGATGCGTGGACAGTACCAGCGCAGTCGCGACCTGATGACCGGCTGGGTCACGCGTTATTTTCCAGAGGGCACCCGTGTGAGCCGTCCCCAAGGCGGCTTCATGCTGTGGATCGAGCTGCCGGAAGACTTCGATTCGTTGCGCCTGAACCGCGCGCTGCAGGGGCAAGGCGTACAGATTGCCGTCGGCAGCATCTTTTCAGCGTCCGGCAAATACAGAAACTGCCTGCGGATGAACTTCGCCGCCAAGCCGACCGCGCAAATCGAGGACGCGGTGCGCAAGGTCGGCGCTGCCACGGCGCTGCTCATGCAGCGGACCGACCCTGCATGACCTTTGCAGCTAAACCTTTTGAAGCTTTTAACCATTTGCGGCTTTTAACCTTTAGGAGAAAGCGCGGTCATATCGCCATGACTGATTTTCGGATGACCGCGTTGACGAACTTACGGGCGGTGCCCCTCCTTCTGGCTCTCGCCCTCGGCCTCAGCGGTTGTGCGCACACGCCCGCCCCTGACGGACCGAGTCAGACGCTGCCGGCGGCGCAGTCCTCGTTCGGCCGCTCGATCATGGCCCAGGCCGCACCTCACGAAGGGCGCTCAGGCTTCCGCCTGCTGCCCAACAGCACCGAAGCCTTCATGGCCCGCGCCGAGCTGATTCGCAACGCCAAAACCAGCCTGGATCTGCAGTACTACATCGTTCACGACGGCCTGAGCACGCGGGCACTGGTTGACGAATTGCTCAAAGCTGCCGACCGCGGCGTCCGCGTGCGCATCCTGCTGGACGACACCACCAGCGACGGGCTGGATGAAGTCATCGCCACACTCGCTGCGCACCCGAACATTCAGATTCGCCTGTTCAATCCGCTCAATCTGGGCCGCAGCATGGGCGCCACCCGTAATCTGGGCCGGCTGTTCAATCTGTCCCAGCAGCATCGACGCATGCACAATAAGCTGTGGCTGGCCGACGGCGCCGTGGCCATCGTCGGCGGGCGCAATCTGGGTGACGAGTATTTCGACGCCGAACCCAATCTGAATTTCACCGACATCGACATGCTCAGCGTGGGCCCGGTGGCGGAACAGCTGGGTCACAGTTTCGATCAGTACTGGAACAGCGCGCTCAGCAAGCCGATCAACGACTTCCTCTACTGGCCACCCGATCGTAAGGATCTGACCAAAGCGCGCGCTCTGCTGGCCGAGTCGCTGGATCAGGCCCACGTTGAGAAGAAGGCCCTGTATGAACGGCTGATGGACTATCGGACTCACCCGCGCATGAAGACTTGGCTCAATGAGCTGATCTGGGCGCACAACCAGGCGTTGTGGGACGCGCCGACCAAGGTGCTGTCACGGGGCGAGCCCGACCCGCATCTGCTGCTGGCGACTCAATTGAGTCCTGATCTGGGCCGCGTGCACAAGGAACTGATGCTGATCTCAGCCTATTTCGTGCCCGGGCAGGAAGGCTTGGTGTACCTGACCGGACTCTCGGACAAAGGCGTGTCGGTGAACCTGCTGACGAATTCGCTGGAGGCCACCGACGTGCCGGCGGTACACGGCGGTTACGCGCCCTACCGCCGAGCACTGCTGGAGCACGGCGTGCAGCTATTCGAACTGCGCCGTCAGCCAGGTGATCCGAGCAACGCCAAGGGCAGCGGACCTGCATTTCTGCACACAAACCTGATCAAGGGCGGCTCGGAATCGAGCCTGCACAGCAAGGCGATGATTTTTGATCGACAGAAGATGTTCGTGGGTTCGTTCAATTTCGATCCACGGTCAGTGCTGTGGAACACCGAAGTCGGCGTGCTGGTCGATAGCCCCGAGCTGACCGAATACCTGCGCGAGCTGGCGCTTCAGGGTATGGCGCCGGCCATCAGCTATCAGGTCAAGCTGGAAAACAACCGGCTGGTGTGGGTGACCGAGGACAACGGCAAAATCCACACGCTGTCCAAAGAGCCTGGCGACTGGTGGCGCCGGATGAACGCCTGGTTCAGCACGGCAGTCGGCCTGGAAAAGATGCTTTAAGCCGCCACCGCCTGCGCTCCAAAGGCCTTGGGACGCTGGGACAGGATCACCAACCCCAGCGCCCCCGCCGCCATCAGCAACGGCAGCGCCTGACCGCTGACCCACTGGCTGCCAGCGCCTGCCGCCAAGGGGCCGAGCAGGCAACCGATCCCCCACAGCTGAGCGACATGGGCATTGGCGCGCACCAAAGCGTCATCGCGGTAGCGCTCGCCAATCAAAATCAGCGACAGCGTGAACAACCCGCCCGCACTGGCGCCGAACAGTACCCACAGCGGCCAGATGGCGATTGTGTCGACCAGCAGCGGGATCGCCAGGCTCGACACCATCAGCACCAGCGCACACCCGGAAAACAGCCGCCGACGCGACACCCTGTCGGCCAGCGCACCAATCGGCAGTTGCAGAAGCGCATCACCCACCACCACGGTGCTGACCATCGCCAAAGCCACTTCAGGCGTGAAGCCCTGTTGCAGGCAATACACCGGCAGCAAGGTCAGAATCATCGCTTCAAACCCGGCGAATAAAGCGATGGCCCACGCAATGGCCGGCAAACTCCGACAGAAGCCGCCGAGATCGCGCAGCGTCACATGGCTGGATTCCGCGCTCGGCGCGCCTGTTCTGCCCAGCAATAGAAACGGCGATACCGCCAGCAACAGGGTCCCGACCCAGAACCCATAATCTGCTTCCGTGCCAATGAAACCCAGCAGCACCGGCCCGCCCAACTGACTCAGCGCGTAGGAACTGCCGTACAGCGCCACCAGCTTGCCGCGCAGCCGTTCGATCACCAACTGGTTGATCCAGCTCTCGCCGAGCACGAAGACGATGGTCAGGATCGTCCCGAGCATCAGCCTCAATACCAGCCAGATCCAGTAATTGGGCAATAACGCCAGCAAACCCACTGAAAATGACCCGGCCCACAGGCACAGCCGCATCAGGTTGGCGGTACCGAGTCTTGAAGCGAGCCGGCTGGCAAGACTTGCGCCCAGCAGCACGCCAATGGCCGGCATCGCAGCCATGACGCCAATGGCAAACGCACCGTAACCCCAGGCCTCCAGCCGCAGGGACACCAGCGGCATGCTCACGCCCAGCGCCAGACCGACGCTCAATACCGACGCCAGCACAGCGAAATAAGTACCCCAACGCATCACCACGCTCCTGTGGCTCAAAAGGACGAAACAAAACAGCCGGGCTTTGATGAAAGCCCGGCTGCGTTGGTTTTTACAGCGCCTGAGTGTTGAAGCGCGCGCGGCCGCTTACAGCTTGATCCAGGTCGCTTTCAGCTCGGTGTATTTATCGAACGCGTGCAGCGACTTGTCGCGCCCGTTGCCGGACTGCTTGAAGCCACCAAACGGCGCAGTCATGTCGCCGCCATCGTACTGATTGACCCACACGCTGCCAGCGCGCAACGCCTTCGCGGTCAGATGCGCCTTGGACAAGTCAGCCGTCCACACCGCCGCGGCCAGGCCGTAAGGCGTGTCGTTGGCAATCTGAATGGCTTCTTCAGCGGTATCGAAGGTCAGCACAGAGAGCACTGGCCCGAAGATCTCTTCCTGAGCGATCTTCATGGCATTGGTCACGCCGTCGAAAATCGTCGGCTCGACGTAGGTGCCGCCGGTTTCCTGAAGAATGCGCTTGCCGCCGACGACGAGCTTGGCGCCGTCGGTGTGGCCGGCTTCGATGTACGACAGTACGGTGTTCATCTGCTGGGTATCGACCAGCGCGCCGACGGTGGTTGACGGATCAAGCGGGTTACCCGGCTTCCAGGCTTTAAGCGCTTCGATCACCATCGGCAGGAATTTGTCCTTGATCGAGCGCTCGACCAACAGGCGGGAGCCGGCCGTACAGACCTCGCCCTGGTTGAAAGCAATTGCGCTGGCCGCGGATTCCGCCGCCGCCTGCAGATCCGGCGCATCGGCGAAGACGATATTCGGGCTTTTGCCGCCGGCTTCCAGCCAGACGCGCTTCATGTTCGATTCGCCCGAGTAGATCAGTAACTGCTTGGCGATCTTCGTCGAACCGGTGAACACCGCCGTGTCGACATCCATGTGTAGCGCCAGTGCCTTACCCACGGTGTGGCCGTAACCCGGTAGCACATTCAGCACGCCGGCCGGAATACCGGCCTCAATGGCGAGCTGAGCAACCCGGATGGCGGTCAGCGGGGATTTTTCCGACGGCTTGAGGATTACCGAGTTGCCGCTCGACAGCGCAGGACCCAGCTTCCAGGAAGCCATCAACAGCGGGAAATTCCACGGCACGATGGCCGCTACAACACCGATCGGCTCGCGAGTCACCAGGCCCAATTGATCGTGCGGCGTGGGCGCCACTTCGTCATATAGCTTGTCGATGGCCTCACCGCTCCAGCTCAACGCCTGAGCGGAGCCAGGAATGTCGATGCCGTAGGAGTCGCTGATGGGCTTGCCCATGTCGAGGGTTTCGAGCAGCGCGAGCTCTTCGACGTTCTCGTTGATCAGCTCGGCCAAACGAAGCATGGCTGCCTTGCGCTTGGCCGGCGCCAATCGCGACCAGACGCCGGAGTTGAACGTGGCCCGGGCGTTTTCAACGGCGCGCTGGGCATCGGCGGCGTCACAACTGGCAACGTGAGCGAGGAAGCGGCCATCGACCGGACTGATGCAGTCGAACGTCGAGCCGGATGCGGCGTCTGTGTATTCACCGTTGATGAAAGCACGGCCTTCGATTTTCAGATCCTGGGCGCGTTGTTCCCAGTCAGCATGAGTCAGGGTGGTCATGAAACGTCCTCCTCTTATGAAATAGGCGCGTCTTCGTACTCCAATCGGGCTTCAGGACAGGGCCTGACGCGTCATCGGATCGGCCGAAGGCATTCGCCACCCTAAACCAGCATTGGGCGAATTTCCAATATATTGGACATAAGTGGGCGAAACCTGACCGGATCGTGCATTTTATTCAACAGCCGCCTGGGCTCGCCTGCGCTTTCCATCCGGCCCTCGGCGAGCAACAATCACGCAGCGCCCACTTCAGGAATCAGATATGAGCATCGAAAGCATCGTCGACTTCAGCGAAGCCACTACCGCAGCGGAGCGTTTCACCCCTGCCGCCGAAAAGATTCTCAAAGGCGAGCCTAATCAGACGGTTTACAACCACTACAACAGCCCATGCGGGCAGCTGAATGCAGGCGTCTGGGAAGGGGAAGTCGGTCAGTGGAAAGTGAACTACACCGAGCATGAATACTGTGAAATCGTGCAGGGCGTCTCGATCATCCGTGACAACGCAGGCAAGTCGAAAACCCTGCGCGCGGGCGATCGATTTGTGATTCCAGCAGGATTCAAAGGCACGTGGGAAGTGCTGGAGGCATGCCGCAAGATCTATGTGGTGTTCGAACAGAAGGCCTGAATGATCGCCCACAAAAAAGCCCGCATCGCTGCGGGCTTTTTTGTAAGACGCAAAAATCAATTACTTGATTTTGGCTTCTTTGTAGATCACGTGCTTACGAACAACCGGATCGAATTTTTTAATTTCGATTTTGTCCGGAGTCGTGCGCTTGTTCTTGTCGGTGGTGTAGAAGTGGCCGGTGTTAGCGGTCGACACCAAACGGATCAATTCACGCATGATTTTCTCCCTTAGACCTTCGCGCCAGCACGGCGGATTTCGGCCAGAACAACCGTGATACCACGCTTGTCGATGATACGCATGCCTTTAGCAGATACGCGCAGACGTACGAAGCGTTTCTCTTCTTCAACCCAGAAGCGGTGATGCTGCAGGTTTGGCAGGAAACGACGACGGGTTTTGTTGTTTGCGTGGGAAATGTTATTCCCGGTTACCGGACCCTTACCGGTAACTTGACATACTCTCGACATGCCTCAGCCCTCTAAAACCACATGCCCAACCCGGCATGGGTTGGCCGCTTAATCTCTCAGTCATTTGGCGCCAGGCGCCGCGTTTCTTCAGGGGTCTTACCGGCCACACCTGCGGTGAAGGCAGCGGGCCCCTAGAAAAGAGCGCTGCTTTATACCAGAAAGCCCCCGGTGCAACAACACAAACCACGAATTGCCTGCCAGATAGCCGCGCCATTCAACCCGGTAACGCCAGCGGCGTTAGGCGCGGCGGGAAATATACCACTCGTCGCGCAGCGGCGATTGTTCTGCGCCAATCGATGGTCTAGGGTTACTGACTCTCCAGACTGCGCCGGCAGATGGGCTCTCTCTGAAAGGAAAATCGCCATGCGCCTAGCCGTTCTACCCCTGTTGCTCGCGTCCCTGTCCACGCCATTACTGGCCCAGGCGGCAACGACGCTGAGCGTCTGCACGGAAGCCAGCCCCGAAGGCTTCGACGTGGTGCAGTACAACTCGCTGACCACCACGAACGCGTCGGCCGACGTGCTGATGAATCGCCTGGTGGACTATGACGCCAAGGACGCCAAGCTTGTCCCGAGCCTGGCGCAGAGCTGGAATGTGTCGCCTGACGGGCTGACCTACGACTTCAAACTTCGCGCTGGCGTGAAATTCCATCACACCGACTATTTCACCCCCACGCGTGAGCTCAACGCTGATGACGTGGTGTTCAGCTTCCAGCGCATGCTCGATCCGGCCAATCCGTGGAATAAGGTCGCTGTGCAGGGCTTCCCCCACGCGCAATCCATGCAATGGCCATCGCTCATCAAGAAAGTCGAAGCGACCGACGCCAACACAGTGCGCATCACTCTGGATCACCCGGACGCGACTTTTCTGGCGACGCTCAGCATGGGTTTCGCTTCTATTTATTCCGCCGAGTACACCGCGCAGCTGTTGAAGGCTGGCACTCCGGAGAAGCTTAATAGCCAGCCAATCGGCACCGGCCCATTCGTCTTCAAACGCTTCCAGAAAGACTCGGTGGTGCGTTACGAGTCCAATCCGGATTACTTCGCCGGCAAGCCCGCCGTCGATACGCTGGTCTACGCGATCACCCCGGACGCCAACGTTCGCCTGCAACGCATTCGCCGCAATGAATGCCAGGTTGCCCTGTCTCCCAAGCCGCTGGATGTCGCTGAGGCCGCGAAGGATTCAAACTTGAGGGTCGAAAAGACCGACGCCTTCATGACCGCTTTCCTGGCGATCAACAGTCAGCACCCTCCGCTGGACAAGCCGGAAGTGCGTCAGGCAATTAACCTGGCGTTCGACAAAGATACTTACCTGAAAGCGGTGTTCGAAGGATCGGCGCGCCCGGCCAACGGTCCGTATCCGCCTAACACCTGGGGCTACGCCAGTGACCTGCCGGGCTACAAGCATGACGTGGCGAAAGCCAGGGAGCTGCTGGCCAAGGCCGGGCTGAAAGACGGCTTCAAGACGACGATCTGGACTCGGCCGTCGGGCAGCTTGCTTAATCCCAACCCGAACGCCGGCGCGCAGTTACTGCAGAGCGATCTGGCAGCGGTAGGGATCAAGGCAGAGATCAAGGTCATTGAATGGGGTGAGCTGATTCGCCGCGCCAAAACCGGTGAGCATGACCTGCTGTTCATGGGGTGGTCGGGTGATAACGGCGATCCGGATAACTTCCTGACACCGCAGTTCTCCTGCGCTGCAGTCAAATCCGGCACCAACTTCGCGCGCTATTGCGACGAGGGGCTGGACAAGCTGATCAGCAAGGGCAAGGCCGTGACCGATCAGGCGCAGCGCAGCACGCTGTATCACCAGGCTCAAGAGCAAATCCAGAAGCAGGCACTGTGGCTGCCGCTCGCACATCCAACAGCCTATGCCCTGATCCGCAAGAATGTCGAGGGCTACAGCGTCAGCCCGTTTGGTCGTCAGGATTTCTCAAAAGTGAACGTGAAGTAATTCGCAAAAACCATAGATGTGCGGTGTGACTGCTGACGCCTACTCGGCTAAAGCCGGTCCCACTGTCGAGGTCACAGCCGATGCCACTGGATGCGCACGACGCTTTTAGTGGGACCGGCTTTAGCCGGGAAGAGGCCGGTTTGCACACCGATAGTTTTGCGGTGTGACTGCAAGCGCCTTCCCGGCTGAAGCCGGTCCTACATTCGTTCGGCGGCCAGCCCTAGAATCTCCGTGATTAGCCAGTCCTAATGCCGCTACATCAACCCATACTCAACCATCGACAACGGATCGCCGTCGCCGATGATCAAGTGATCCAGCACCACCACGTCCACCAGCGCCAGCGCCTGTTTCAGATGCCGCGTCAGGTCAATGTCGGCTTCGCTGGCATCTTTGACGCCGGAAGGATGGTTGTGACAAAGGATCAATCCTGCTGAATTGTGGGCCAGTGCCCGCTTGACCACCTGCCGCGCATGAACATGCGCCGTGTTGATCGAGCCGTGAAACAGCACTTCGAAGGTCTGAACCCGATTCTTGCTGTCGAGAAACAAACAGCCGAAGACTTCATGCTGCTCGTGCCGTAACAGCGCCTTGAGGTAGCGCCGCACCTGAGTCGGGTTTTCCAGGACGGAATCGCGCTTCAAATCCTCGCCCATGTTGCGCCGGGCCATTTCCATGACCGCCTGCAACTGCGCGAACTTGGCGGGTCCAAGGCCCAGCTCGCTGCTGAATGCCGTCAGGTTGGCTTCGAGCAATGCACGCAGACTGCCGAACTGATGCAAAAGGTGCCGGGCCAGGTCCACGGCACTTCTGCCCGAGACGCCCGTGCGCAAGAAAATCGCCAGCAATTCAGCGTCCGACAGACTCGACGCCCCCCGTTCCAGCAGCTTCTCCCGCGGACGCTCTGCCGCCGGCCAATCGCGAATACTCATAGCAGCTCCCTGTCTGTGGCGCCGCTGTTCCCGTGCGGTCGCTGTGCTATCTTAGCCGCTCTTTTTTGCGCGACAGTCAGGCCTGGGGAGGCGTAATGATTGCCGCGTGTTAACCGACCTAAAGGCAGGCCTATGCAGCGGCTGTATCGAAAACGCATCGTTCTCGGCGTCGGCGGTGGCATCGCGGCCTACAAGAGCGCCGAACTGGTCCGCCGTTTGCGCGACCACGGTGCAGAAGTCCGCGTCGTCATGACCAAAGGCGGCGCTGAATTCATCACCCCGCTGACCATGCAGGCCTTGTCCGGCCACCCGGTTCACCTTGATTTGCTCGACCCCGCAGCCGAAGCTGCCATGGGCCATATCGAGCTGGCCAAGTGGGCCGACATGATCCTCATCGCACCGGGCACCGCCGACCTTATGGCCCGTCTGGCCCAAGGTATTGCCAACGATCTGCTGACTACCGTGGTGCTGGCGACCGACGCTATCGTCGCCGTCGCGCCCGCGATGAACCAGGCCATGTGGCGCGACCCCTCCGTGCAGGCGAATCTGCATCTGCTCGAACAGCGCGGCTTTCGCATGTTTGGCCCGGCCAGCGGCAGTCAGGCCTGTGGCGACGTGGGCTACGGGCGCATGCTCGAACCCAATGATCTGGCGCAATCTGCCGCCGATTGCTTCCAGCGCCTGACGCTGACCGGCAAGCACGTGTTGATCACCGCCGGCCCGACCCAGGAAAACATCGATCCGGTTCGCTACATCACCAACCACAGCTCCGGCAAAATGGGCTTCGCTCTGGCCGAAGCCGCTGCCGAAGCGGGCGCGCGAGTCACCCTGATCACCGGCCCGGTGAACCTGCAGACGCCTGACCGCGTGTCGCGCATCGACGTTGTCAGTGCCCGCGACATGCTCGCCGCCTGCGAAGACGCCATGCCTTGCGATCTCTTCATCGCCTCCGCCGCTGTCGCGGACTACCGGCCCGAAGTCGTCGCCACACAGAAATTAAAGAAAGATCCCACGACAGGTGATGGTCTTCTGCTGCAGATGGTCCGCAATCCGGACATCCTCGCCACCATCGCCCAGCGGCCGGATCGCCCCTTCAGCGTCGGCTTCGCGGCCGAAACCGAACACCTGCTTGATTACGCCGCTCGCAAGCTCAAGGACAAGAACCTTGACCTGATCGTCGCCAATGACGTTGCCAATCCCAGTATTGGCTTCAACAGCGAAGAAAACGCCTGCAGCGTGATCGACCGAGCGTTGCAAGCGACGCTCTTCGCCCAGACCAGCAAAGCCAAGATCGCGCGGCAGCTGGTGACTTTTATTGCCGATCGCATGAACCAGGTTTAATCACGAATGCACGCTCTACAAGCCAAGATCCTCGACCCTCGCATTGGCAGCGAATTCCCGCTTCCCGCTTACGCCACTTCAGGCTCGGCCGGCCTGGACCTGCGCGCCATGCTGAAGGAAGACACCCTGCTCGAACCCGGTCAGACCCTCTTGATCCCCACCGGGCTGTCGATATACATCGCAGACCCTGGCTTGGCTGCGCTGATCTTGCCGCGCTCGGGCCTGGGCCATAAACACGGCATCGTGCTGGGTAACCTGGTGGGCCTGATCGACTCCGATTATCAAGGCGAGCTGATGGTCTCGTGCTGGAACCGCGGCCAGACTGCTTTCAAGATTTCCATCGGCGAGCGTCTGGCCCAGCTTGTACTGGTGCCGGTGGTGCAGGCGCACTTTGAAATCGTTGAAGATTTCGATGAAAGTCAGCGCGGCGCTGGCGGCTTCGGTCACTCCGGCAGCCATTGATCCGGCCACAAACACTCACTTTGGCTAGCGCACTGCTTTGGGCCTGACGGGCTTTGAGCGGTGCGTAACAACAAGAACGCGTCAGGACGACCCAGCAGGGAGAGTTAGTTTGAAAGGCATCAAACGCACGGCCAAAGCGACCCCCACGCCGGAAACTACTGACGCGGCCAGTAAAGACGCCAATTTGAGCTTATCGACCCCCGGCGTCACTCCTTCGCTCATTGGCCTCCTGGCTGCAATGGTGCTGGTGTGGCTCGCCATTCAAAGCCAGCCTCAGCAACAGGAGCAACTGGTTCAGGCCTGGGGAAGCGCACAGGCCGGGGCCGTCAACAAGGCGCTGCGCCAGATCAACGCCGACACCCAAACCGCTGCAATGGACCCCGCGCTGGGCCAGGCCCTGTTGAGCAACAATTCGTCGGTCATTGAAAGCGCGCAGACGCAGCTGCGTTATCGCGACGGCGTGGTGGGCGCACGGCTTAACCCCTTAGGGTTCAACGGCGTCGACACCCAAAGCGCGCTGCCGATCAGCTTCGCCACGCTGGACATGCTGGCCAAGGCTGGCAAGGGCGAAACCCCTGCCCCTGAAGCACGCAAGGTCGGCGACAAATGGCTGATCTACAGCGCAGCGCCCCTGCGCACGGCGCCAGACGCGCCGATCACCGGGACCCTGTTGCTGGCGTTCAACCCGCAGCGCCTGATCAATGCACTTCCCGAAACGCCCGCCGATGTGGGTCAGGTGGTGCTCGTCCAGCAGTTCGGCAACGCCACCGCACAGAGTTTTCTCACCCGTGGCGAGGACGATGGCAGCCGTCCCCAGGAATTCTCCACCGGATACCCCAACTGGAAGCTGACCTTTGCCGCCGGCACCGCGCTACAGGGCTCGACGCCCTGGCTGATGCTGCTGCTCGCCTTGCTGGTTGCCGCCGGGGCGATGCTGTTGGGGTTGTACCTGAACGAGAGTGCACTCAAGCGCCGGGTGGCGGCTGATGCGCGACAGCTCGAGCAACTGCTGCAAGAGCTCTCCGGAGGCAAGGCCGTCAAAGCCTTCGGCTTGAGCCTGCCCGCGTTGAACGGGCTCGCCCAGAGCATGGCGCGGTTCTCACTGCGCAATAATCCAACGGCAGCCGGAGCGACAGAACAGGGTCAGCCAACCGGGACACCGCCCCACAGCGCCGCGCCGCTCCTTCCGGTTGCGTCGGAGGACCACCACCTGACCGACCCGCTGTTCCAGGACACCGATATTCTGGACCTTGACTTGATCGATGAACCCCAGGACTTCTCGAAGTCGGAGCCATCCCACGCCATGAGCAGCACCGCCTCCATCGCCCCGCCCTTTCCGGAGACGATTTTTCGCGCCTACGACATTCGCGGCATCGTCGGCGATACGCTGAGCACCGAAACCGCCTACTGGATCGGCCGAGCCGTCGGGGCAGAAAGTCTGGCGCAGGGCGAGCCGCATGTTTCTGTGGGCCGCGACGGCCGACTTTCGGGCCCTGCACTGGTCGCGGACTTGATCAAGGGCCTGCATGACAGTGGCTGCCACGTCAGCGACATCGGTCTGGTGCCCACCCCCGCGCTGTATTACGCCACCCATGTGCTAGCGGGCAGAACGGGTGTCATGCTGACGGGCAGCCACAACCCGAAAGATTACAACGGTTTCAAGATCGTCATCGCCGGCGACACGCTGGCAGACGAACAGATCCAAGCGCTGCATGAACGCATCAAGGCCAATGACCTGCCTTCTGCCAAGGGCAGCATCATCAAGGTCAATATCCTCGACCGTTATGCCAGCCAGATCATTGGCGATGTCGTGCTCGCGCGGCGCATGAAAGTGGTGGTGGATTGCGGCAACGGCGTAGGCGGCGTGATCGCCCCGCAATTGATCGAAGCGCTCAACTGCGAAGTCATCCCGCTGTACTGCGAGGTCGACGGCAATTTTCCCAACCATCACCCTGATCCAGGCAAGCCGGAGAACCTCCAGGACCTGATCGCCAAGGTCCGGGAAACCGGTGCCGATCTCGGCCTGGCCTTCGACGGTGATGCTGATCGTGTCGGTGTCGTCACAAACGCCGGCACTATCATCTACCCCGACCGCCTGCTGATGCTGTTTGCCCGCGATGTGGTCAAGCGCAATCCCGGGGCTGACGTGATTTTCGACGTCAAATGCACGCGCCGCCTGATACCGTTGATCCACGAATACGGCGGCCGCCCGGTGATGTGGAAGACGGGTCATTCGTTGATCAAAAAGAAGATGAAAGAAAGCGGCGCCTTGCTGGCCGGCGAGATGAGCGGACACATCTTCTTCAAGGAGCGCTGGTTCGGTTTCGACGACGGCATCTACAGCGCAGCGCGCCTGCTGGAAATCCTCAGTCAGGAGAAACTCAGCGCCGAGGAGCTTTTCCAGACCTTTCCGAACGATTTTTCGACCCCGGAAATCAACGTCAAAGTCACCGAAACCCGCAAGTTCAGCATCATGGAAGCGTTGGAGCGCGACGCCCAGTGGGGCAACGCCAACCTCACCGGCATTGATGGTGTGCGGGTCGATTATCCGAGAGGCTGGGGCCTGATTCGCGCGTCCAATACCACGCCAGTGCTGGTGTTACGCTTCGAGGCCGAAACCGAGCTAGAGCTGCAGCGGATCAAGGACGTCTTCCACACCCAGTTGAAACACGTAGCACCGGATCTAGAACTTCCTTTTTGACCCTATTTTGAGTGGAGCCCAAATGACCCTCGAACATGATGCCGCAGCCAATGCCGCCAAGGTCCTCTCCGAAGCGTTGCCCTACATCCGACGCTTTGTCGGCAAGACGCTTGTTATCAAGTACGGCGGCAACGCCATGGAGAGCGATGAGCTGAAAAACGGCTTCGCCCGCGACATCGTGCTGATGAAAGCGGTGGGCATCAACCCGGTCGTGGTTCACGGCGGTGGCCCTCAGATTGGTGACCTGCTCAAGCGCCTGTCCATCGACAGCCACTTCATCGACGGTATGCGCGTCACCGATGCGCAAACCATGGACGTAGTGGAGATGGTGCTGGGTGGCAAGGTCAACAAGGACATTGTCAACCTGATCAACCGCCACGGCGGCAGCGCCATCGGCCTGACCGGTAAGGACGCGCAGCTGATTCGTGCAAAAAAGATGAACGTCACGCGCCAGACTCCGGACATGCTCAAGCCGGAAATCATCGACATCGGCCATGTGGGTGAAGTCGTCGGCATTAACACCGACCTGCTCAACATGCTGGTGAAGGGCGATTTCATTCCGGTTATTGCGCCCATTGGAGTAGGCGCTGATGGCGAGTCCTACAACATCAACGCCGATCTGGTCGCAGGCAAAGTCGCTGAAGCTCTGAAGGCTGAAAAGCTGATGCTGCTGACCAACATTGCCGGCTTGATGGACAAGGAAGGCGAAGTACTGACCGGCCTGACCACCGAGCAGGTCAATGGCTTGATCGCCGACGGCACCATCTACGGCGGGATGCTGCCGAAGATCCGCTGCGCACTGGAAGCGGTGCAGGGCGGCGTGAACACGTCCCACATCATCGACGGCCGTGTGCCGAATGCCGTGCTGCTGGAAATTTTCACCGATACCGGCGTCGGCACGCTGATCAGCAATCGCAAGCGTCACTGATTGCCGCTGCAAACAGCCCTGCCCGGCTCACTGCCCGGCGGGGCTTTTTTACGGCCAGGTTTCAGTGGCGCCCACACAGGTTTCAGATTTATCTGACCTGCTAAATCGCCATTTGATGACGGCCACGCCCGTAGGCTCTGAACACCGTAGGTCTCGCTCATTATTTCGAGACCTTTTATGTCCACGCTGCATCGCAATACCTCGCAACCCGTTCAACCAGAACCCTCATTGAAACTCCTTTTGCCAGGCGAGCAGCTGGATGCAGCGCTGGCACCTCCGGCAGGTCTATTGGAGCCCTACGTCAGCGCGCAGTCGCTGACCGGGCACGTCGCACTTGAGGACGTCGGGCCCTTCAATGGCGTGTACAACATCGACGGCCTGCTGTTTATCGAACTTGATGGCCACACGTACGAAGTGGAGTTCGATTCGGACAACTTCCGCTTCAACGTTGTGTCGCCCAATGCCCCCGCTCAAGCAAGTGACGAAGGCGCCAGCGAGCCGACAAACCGGGAGCAGATACTGCGCGAATGGCACCCGCTGTATCTTGAAGACTGTCAGAAGTGGATGTTGCTGAGCGCGGGTGCGCGCTTGAATGACGCAGAGCAACCCGCCCGCTTGATGACGCTGCCTCAGCGGGTCGACGCACTCCTCAAGTTCGACGACTTACTGACCATCAGCGAGACAGTGAAGGGTTTCGTGCAGTCACAAGTGTCGCAGAACGCTCACTCGGCACGGACGCACACACTGCTTTTATTGCTTGCGGCGCCACATTTACCCCCATCGACGTTAAGCCACGATAACGCGAAAAGGGCGCAGCAACTGAGCATCGTCCTCGAACAAATGATTAGC
The DNA here is from genome assembly GCF_013201545.1 of Pseudomonas graminis. Classification (NCBI taxonomy): domain Bacteria; kingdom Pseudomonadati; phylum Pseudomonadota; class Gammaproteobacteria; order Pseudomonadales; family Pseudomonadaceae; genus Pseudomonas; species Pseudomonas graminis. Next base: position 1,768,453 of record NZ_CP053746.1, on the reverse strand, counting down.
TCGGCTCAAGCCGACACGCTCGCCGGGCAACTGCTCTCAGCGCTGAAGTGGTATGGAGGTGACGAGGGCGAAATCACGGTTCCAGTCATCCGACAGCACTTGGTTTGGGCAGCGCTGATGCTGGAGCTCAACCCTCCACGACAACAGCGGCGGGACTACATAGCGGGCTATGACTTGGAGGGGCCGCAAAACTGGGGTTTGACCTACCCGCAGCGTCGAGAGCAACTGCTCGTTGCACTCTCGGCCAAAACCTCATTACCAGAGTTGGCGCTGCACATCCTGACGCCTGCCCTCCCCGATTTTATGGTTCAGGGCATCGACGAAGACCTGCGCCATGGCACGGCGCCATGGGCGAATTTCATTCACGGTGTGTCCCTCGCCAACGCGCTGGATCCGGCCTCGGCGCCGACGCTTACGTTCGAGGCGTTGATTCGTCTGCCCATGACACTGAGCAAAGCAGCCGCCCCTGAAGAGCTGATGCTGATCGCCGCCACACGGGTGGGTCCGAGTCTGACGTGGGCGATCGCCAACGGGGTGTTACCCGGAAAGGCGCGCACTGACTATTCGTCATCGGAGCTGGCCACGGCGGCGTCCGCTCTGGATGCTCATATCGCGAACGGCGTAAGCGCGGCGGAGGGGCTGACGCGTGAGGCGCCTGATCGCGTGCAGATGGCACTGCAGAAGCTGCACCAGCTTTTCGGGGACAGGGCTGAGCAGATAAAAAAACGGATCATGCACCCCGTCAATATTGCGGACAGGTTTGACTACTCCCTGCGCAGCGATGACATGTACTCAGGCGCACAGTTTTACCTGCTGGACGTCTTCGCAGCAGGGCACATGAAAAATGGGATGGATAAATTCCAGCCCGTCTCGTCCCATGATCAAGTGCTGGTCAATCGGGCGTTTGGAAGCATCGCTCATCAGCTCGAAGGCATCGACATTCCGCACATGTTCGAAGGGAGTTACCGATTCTATGAGGCTCAGTCCAGGCTGGCCTACACGTTCATTGTCGACAGCATGTGGGCGCAAATACCGGGAGAGGATCGACGAGCGCTGCACTACGGAAGGGTGAAGATTCATACGCTGCGAACGTTTACGGGAAAAGTAGCGGGCATGGAAAGCGTTCAGGATAGGGAGCGCGCGCGAGGCCGATATGGCTTTATCCTTGAATGTAACTACCAGAACACCTCGTTCTTCTACGAACTCTTCCCGTTGAAAGGCATAGCGATCCGCCACGCCAGGATGGCAATACCGACCAAGCCCAAGCACGCTCATCCGTCTGCCCTGCCTTCATTCCTGGAAATCGTCTCTGGCAGCGAGATCAGCGTCGATTGGAACGCCTACGCCTCGCTTTCTGCGCCGGTGAGCGGCGCAGTGTCTTTGGTCATCAGCGAAGTCATCACTGAGCTCGCCCCTATCGAGGAGCCTGATAACGACATACCCACGCCGCTCACTTCCCCTCGTTTAAACGCCATTTCGATCGCCGTCGCCAGCCACCACCTGTTTTTCTACCCTCATGACGCCTATCAGCGACTCCGGCATGAAACGGGTTCTGAGGAAGTCGCCAACAACTACCCGACGCTTTTGCGCGAACTCGCGCTGATCGTGCCGGGGCTCGGTTGTGTCAATTCGATCATCACAGACGAAGCTCCAGCCATCGTATGCGCACTTGAGGGGCTGACATTTGGCATACCTGCTCTCAAGCTTCTGCGGGGTACGATCCAGCTGGCATTCAGGGCAGGAAAGCTACTCATCACAAAGGTCTTGCCACGGTTCGCCTCGCTGTCGACCGAGGTCATCATGCAGTCCACTCAGTTTCAACGTGCAATGAAGACTGCAGGCACGTTGATGCCCGGCGCGCTGAACAGGCTTGCAGGGGCAAAAGCATTTGATCTAAGCGCCTTTCACGCGCTGGCCAGCAGATTGCGCAGCTACGCAGTGCCGGCCTCCGACCTGACAGGGGGCTTGCGTCATGTGTCGGGTATTCCCACCATCACCGTGCCCGCGCAATGGCGTGGCACCGGTGCCTTTGACACGCTGGTGGAAGTCAGCGGGATCCAGAATGTGCCAGTCCGCCAGCTATCCAACGCCGTGTCTGGCACCTTGGGCCGGCATTATCTAATCGAATTCGGCATGGCGTATGGCCCGCCCTTGATCGTCCGGCAATCGGCCACGGCCGCATTGCAAAGGGTCAATGGCAGGGTGGGGTATCCGATGTCAGGGCGGGGCGCGATAAGAAGCCCCCTCGCAAAGCCGGTCCACACAAGGCTGGGTGCTCAGGTCAAATCCTCCACAGCTCTGGAAGAGGTCATCGAGGCCAATAACATCAGCGCCACCCCGGAGCAGCTCAGCTTGATAAAGACAGCGATGGATGACGGTGCACCACTGTTCGTCTACACAACCCGCGATGGCGCCGCAAGTCTGGCGTTGCGTGATGTGTATGACGATATTTATCTGGACGCCTTTACCAACAATCGGGTGAGCATCTCCGGATTCTACGATCACGCCGTCGAGAAAACGTGGCGGGTGGACCCTGCGCTCCAGGCCAACGTCCGGCAGATTAACCCGCAATTGCTGACGACCAATGGAAGGGAGCTGATCAAGGAACGTTTCGATGCGATCAAGTCGGGAATTATGGACGGGCAATATTTGCCGCCTATCCATGTCAGCCCCATGGCGGGCGGGTTTTACCCAGTAATTAACGGAAATCACCGGTTGGCGGTTGCGCGGGAGATGAAGCTTGAAACCGTCCCGGTGTTGATCTTTCAGGAGTAACGCCTGAACGGCTGCCTTACCGACCGAGAAGCTTCTGCAAACGCGCGCGATCCTGCGCAAACTCGGCCTCAGCCTGAGTCCGAGCGGTCTGGTAACGCAGGATGTCGACTTTCAGGTTCTGCTGCTGATCACGCAGATCGTCCATCTGATCAAGCAACGTCTTCGGCACTGGGCGCCCTGCCCGCTCCTGATCAGCCGCTTGCGTCTGAAGCGCGCCTTGCTGCGCGACGAGGTTCTGAATATTGCCTTGCGCGACGACGATCAGGCCGTCGAGCTCGGCGAGTCGACGATTCTTCGCACGGTCGACGTCTTCGACGCTGCTGTACAGCCGCAGCAAATGCGCATCGGCGTCGGACTGAAGCTTGGCGGCCTGGGCGTCGCGCAGTTCATCGGCGGACGGTGCAGGCGGTATCGTCTGCACCACGCGACCACGCTGATTGAGCACTTCGTAACCCTTGCCGACGTACTCTGGCGGCACGCCCTGGCGATCGAGTACCGTCACGCCGCGACTGTCGACGTAGCGATACAGCACGATGCCCGGAGCGTCGTCCGCTTGAACGCTTGCGATGCAACCCAAACCCAGCGACAGACAAAAACCCAACGTGCCCAGCTTGAGCATAAACCGCATCCTTTTGGAGGCTCAGATTCCGTATTGAGCCCGGTACGCTTCGACGGCAGGCAAGTGCTGCTTGAGCTGCGGATCGTCGGCCAGGAATTCCAGCACCTGATTCAACGAAACGATGCTCACCACCGGAATGCCGAAATCGCGCTCGACTTCCTGGATGGCAGACAGCTCGCCGTTGCCACGTTCCTGGCGATTCAACGCGATCAGCACGCCGGCAGCGTTCGCGCTTTGGGCCTGAATAATCTGCATGACCTCGCGGATAGCTGTACCTGCGGTGATCACGTCGTCGATGATCAGCACGTTGCCGCTCAACGGTGCGCCCACCAGGCTGCCGCCTTCGCCATGGGCCTTGGCCTCTTTGCGGTTGAAGCACCAAGGGAGGTCGAGACCGTGATGCTCGGCAAGCGCCACGGCGGTCGCCGCCGCCAGGGGAATACCCTTGTAGGCCGGGCCGAACAGAACGTCGAAGGAGATACCGCTTTCAACAACGGCAGCGGCGTAAAACTTACCCAGTTGGGCGAGGGCCGAACCACTGTTGAAAAGACCGGCATTGAAGAAGTAAGGACTGGTGCGCCCAGACTTCAAAGTGAACTCACCGAAGCGCAAAACTCCGCGATCGATGGCAAAACGAATGAAATCGCGTTGATACGCCTGCATGAAAAAAGCCCCGAATACCACGGATTTAGCTAATTAGGTAGAGCTCGGGTATCATACACGCACGTGATTTTTGGGGCCATTTATGCGGATCATCAGTGTGAACGTTAATGGTATTCAGGCTGCAGTCGAGCGTGGTTTGCTCAGTTGGCTGCAAGCCCAGAATGCCGACGTCATCTGCCTTCAGGACACCCGCGCCTCCGCCTTTGAACTGGACGACCCAGCCTTCCAACTGGACGGCTACTTCCTATACGCCTGCGAAGCCGAAGTCCCTGCCCAGGGTGGCGTGGCGCTTTACTCGCGGCTGCAACCGAAGGCGGTTATCAACGGTCTTGGTTTCGAGACGGCTGACCGTTACGGGCGTTACCTGCAGGCAGATTTCGACAAAGTCAGTATCGCGACCTTGCTGCTCCCTTCCGGGATGAACGGCGATGAAGACTTGAATCAGAAATTCAAGCTCATGGACGATTTCGGCAAGTACCTCGACAAGCAGCGACGCAAACGTCGCGAGTACATTTACTGTGGCTCGCTATACGTGGCGCAACAGAAGCTGGACATCAAAAACTGGCGCGACAGCCAGCAATCTCCGGGCTTTCTGGCACCAGAGCGTGCGTGGATGGACGAGATCGTTGGCAACATGGGTTATGTCGATGCCCTGCGTGAAGTCAGCCGTGAAGGTGATCAGTACAGCTGGTGGCCGGATAACGAACAGGCCGAGATGCTCAACTTGGGCTGGCGCTTCGATTATCAGTTGCTGACCCCGGGCCTGCGCCGTTTCGTACGCAGTGCGCGTCTTCCACGCCAGCCGCGCTTCTCGCAACACGCGCCGCTGATTGTGGACTACGACTGGACGCTCACCATCTGACGTTCAGTTGCTCAAAAAAAGCCGACGTGAAGTCGGCTTTTGTTTGTCAGCAGATCAGGCATTTGCCGATCTCCGTGAAGTCTTACTTGATCAACCGCCAGGTAAACGGATAGCGGTAGGCGACGCCGTCATTGACCTTGACGCCCGCGATGATCGTCAGCACCAGCGCGCCGACGCCCACCAGCATCAACAGCGGAAAGCCGATAATCACCACCATCAGCAAAAAACAGATCATCGCGGCGATGGCGACGGTGATCTGAAAATTGAGGGCTTCCTTGCCCTGGGCATCGATGTACGGGTCGACTTCTTTCTTGAGCTGCCAGACGATGAGCGGCCCAAGCAAATTGCCGAACGGAAAGATCAGGCCGAAAAACGCAGCGAAGTGGCACAGCATCGCCCACTGACGAACTTCTTTACTCGGCGTAGGCAACGGCGACTGACTCTCGATCATCATGCTTTCCCTGTTTTGATGTAGCGCTCTGACGTAGTGTTCTAACTTATTGAAAATCGATCAGTCGGCCAGTGCCGCCTGCTGCAGCTCGAAGATTTCATTCATGCCTTTTTGAGCCAGTGCCAACATTGCGTTCAGGTCTTCAGGCTGGAATGGCGCGCCTTCGGCAGTGCCCTGCACCTCGATGAAACCGCCCGCGTTGGTCATGACCACGTTGAGGTCGGTCTCGGCCGTAGAGTCTTCCAGATAATCCAGGTCCAGGACCGGCTCGCCCTGATACATGCCCACCGATACGGCCGCGATCATCTGCTTCAACGGATCGCCACCCTTGAGGCCGCCACGCTTTTTGATCGATTTGAGTGCATCGATCAGCGCGACCATGGAGCCGGTGATCGACGCAGTGCGCGTCCCGCCGTCCGCCTGGATCACATCGCAGTCGACGTACAGGGTGATTTCACCGAGTTTGGACATGTCCAGTGCCGCGCGCAGCGAGCGCCCGATCAGGCGCTGGATCTCGAGGGTACGGCCGCCCTGCTTGCCACGGCTGGCTTCGCGCTGGTTACGCTCGCCGGTTGCACGAGGCAGCATGCCGTATTCAGCCGTCAACCAGCCTTGGCCTTGGCCCTTGAGAAAACGCGGAACGCCGTTTTCAACGCTGACGGTGCAGATCACCTTGGTATCACCGAACTCGACCAGCACAGAACCCTCGGCGTGCTTGGTGTAGTTGCGGGTGATGCGGATCGGGCGAAGCTGATCGGCAGCGCGACCACTTGGACGTTTCATCTGGGATACCTGTACTGGGAGACGGAAAACTGGCCTGCATTATAGAGGTGCATACACGGCTTGGGACATCTAATGACGCATTGCTCACGACCGGCGCCGCAGATTTGCACTGCAGGCCAGCATGGTCACGACGCCGCGCATCGCTTGCGACAATGCCACATTTGGGCGCACACCCTGCACTGAGCTACAATCCTGCGCCTTTATAGCCAGTCGTTTCCCTACGACACGTTGCCGGGTATTCATCCCGGTCCGGCTATCCGCAAACGCCTGAATTTATAGAGGTACTTCCCATGGTGCACAGCATGACGGCTTTTGCCCGCGCTGAACGAGCCGGCCCACAAGGCACGCTGAGTTGGGAAATGCGCTCGGTCAATCACCGTTACCTCGAACCCCATCTGCGGCTGCCGGAGTCATTCCGTGACCTGGAAGGCGCCGTGCGTGAGGCCCTGCGCCAGGGCCTATCCCGGGGCAAAATCGAATGCACCCTGGGTTTTACTGAAGAAACCGCAGGCAAGCCGCTGCAGGTTGATCGCGAACGCGCCGGGCAACTGGTCGCGGCAGCGGAGATGATTGCCAGCCTGATCAAGCAACCTGCTGCGCTGAACCCCCTTGAAGTGCTGGCCTGGCCCGGTGTTCTGGTGGCCGACGCTGCCGACCCGCAAGCGCTGAACAACGACGCACTGGCCTTGTTCAACGAAGCCCTCGAAGAGCTCAAGGCCGGTCGCGCCCGTGAAGGCGCCGATCTGGCCAGGCTTCTCGACGAACGGCTTACCGCGATCAAAACTGAAGTCGCGACCTTGCGTACGCTCGTGCCGCAGATGCTCGCTGCCCAACGCCAAAAGGTGCTCGATCGCTTTGCCGACATGAAGGCCGAGCTCGATCCGCAGCGTCTGGAACAGGAAATGGTCCTGCTGGCGCAAAAAAGCGACGTCGCCGAAGAACTCGACCGCCTGAGCACTCACGTCACCGAAGTACGCCGCGTACTCAAGGCCGGCGGGCAGGCCGGGCGCCGGCTGGACTTCCTGATGCAAGAGCTCAACCGCGAAGCCAACACCCTGGGCTCCAAAGCCTTTGATCCTCGAAGCACGCAAGCTGCCGTCAACCTCAAAGTGTTGATCGAGCAGATGCGCGAACAAGTGCAGAACATTGAGTAAGGCCACCTCTGACATGACCCACAGCACCGGCACCCTTTACATCATTTCCGCCCCATCGGGCGCGGGCAAGACCAGCCTGGTCAACGCCCTGATCAACGCTCAGCCGCAGATCCGCGTGTCGGTGTCACACACCACCCGGGCCATGCGTCCGGGCGAAGCAGACGGCGTGAACTACCACTTCGTCGACCGCGCCGAGTTCGTGCGCATGATCGAGCACGGCGACTTTCTCGAACAGGCTGAAGTCTTCGGCAACATGTACGGAACGTCACAGAGCCGTTTGCAGCAGACACTGGACGAAGGTCATGACCTGATTCTGGAGATTGACTGGCAAGGTGCGGAGCAGGTTCGCAAACTGATGCCCCGCGCACGCTCGATCTTCATTCTGCCACCGACTCAGCAGGCGCTGCGCCAGCGTCTGACCAATCGGGGTCAGGACAGCGACGAGATCATCGAAGGCCGCATGCGCGAAGCCGTCAGCGAGATGAGTCACTACGCCGAATACGATTACATCGTGATCAACGACGATTTCGCCACGGCGCTTGAAGACCTGAAAGCAATCTTCCGCGCCAACTTGCTGAGCCAGGAACATCAGCAGCAGCGCCACACCGAGTTGTTGGCTCAACTGCTGGCCTGACCGTTTCATCGGGCAAAACCGACCCATTCAAAATCAGCGCTTCCCTAAACGCTGGTGATTTTTTAGACTGTCGAGTCCGCTCGCCCATTCGGGCACCGCGCATATCGCATTTGCTACGAGGAATACCCATGGCCCGCGTGACCGTTGAAGACTGCCTGGAACATGTAGATAACCGTTTTGAGCTGGTCATGCTCGCCACCAAGCGCTCTCGTCAACTGGCGACCGGTGGCAAAGAGCCAAAGCTGGCATGGGAAAACGACAAGCCTACCGTAGTGGCCCTGCGCGAAATAGCAGCAGGCCTGATGGATTACGCTGTTATCGCAGAAGCCGAAATCGTTGAAGATGAACCACTGTTCGCCGCATTCGAGGACGAGTCCAGCGAGGCCGTCTAAGCCTATGCCTGGTCGACGTAGCAAGGCGCAGGGTCACAGCCTTCGGCAAGGAGAATTATCTTGCCGAGCATAGACGCCCTCGCCGATCGCCTCTCGACCTACCTCGGCGCAGACCAGGTCAACCTGGTCCGCCGGGCGTACTTCTACGCCGAACAAGCCCACGACGGCCAACGCCGTCGTAGCGGCGAAGCCTACGTCACGCATCCGCTGGCGGTGGCCAATATCCTTGCCGACATGCACATGGACCATCAGAGCCTGATGGCCGCCATGCTGCATGACGTGATTGAAGACACCGGCATCGCCAAAGAAGCGCTCTGCGCACAGTTTGGTGAAACGGTGGCCGAACTCGTCGATGGGGTCAGCAAACTGACCCAGATGAACTTCGAAACCAAAGCCGAAGCCCAGGCCGAGAACTTCCAGAAGATGGCGATGGCCATGGCGCGGGACATCCGCGTGATTCTGGTCAAGCTCGCCGACCGCCTGCATAACATGCGCACGCTTGAAGTCCTTTCCGGAGAGAAGCGCCGCCGCATCGCCAAAGAAACTCTCGAAATCTACGCCCCTATCGCCAATCGCCTTGGCATGCATAGCGTGCGTATCGAATTCGAGGACCTCGGTTTCAAGGCGATGTACCCGATGCGCTCTTCGCGCATCGGCCAGGCGGTCAAGCGCGCGCGCGGTAACCGCAAGGAACTGGTCAACAAGATCGAAGAATCGCTGAGCCACTGCCTTGCCGTCGATGGCATCGAAGGCGAAGTCAGCGGCCGCCAAAAGCATTTGTATGGCATCTACAAAAAGATGCGCGGCAAGCGCCGGGCCTTCAACGAGATCATGGACGTCTACGCGTTCAGGATCATCGTCGACAAGGTCGACACCTGCTATCGCGTGCTCGGCGCTGTACATAATTTGTACAAGCCACTACCCGGCCGCTTCAAGGATTACATCGCGATCCCGAAAGCCAACGGCTATCAATCGCTGCACACTACTCTGTTCGGCATGCATGGCGTGCCCATCGAGATCCAGATTCGTACCCGCGAAATGGAAGAGATGGCCAACAACGGCATCGCCGCGCACTGGCTGTACAAGTCGTCTGGCGATGAACAGCCCAAGAGCACCCACGCGCGGGCCCGTCAGTGGGTCAAGGGCGTGCTGGAAATGCAGCAACGCGCGGGTAACTCGCTGGAATTCATTGAAAGCGTGAAGATTGACCTGTTCCCGGACGAGGTCTACGTGTTCACGCCCAAGGGCCGGATCATGGAGCTGCCGAAAGGCTCTACGGCGGTGGACTTCGCATATGCCGTCCACACTGACGTCGGCAACAGCTGCATCGCCTGCCGGATCAATCGCCGGCTGGCGCCGCTTTCTGAACCGCTGCAAAGCGGCTCGACCGTCGAGATTGTCAGTGCGCCGGGAGCACGCCCTAATCCGGCCTGGCTCAACTTTGTCGTGACCGGCAAGGCCCGCACGCACATCCGTCATGCGCTCAAACTGCAACGCCGGTCGGAGTCGATCAATCTCGGCGAACGCTTGTTGAACAAGGTCCTCAACGGCTTCGACAGCACGCTGGAAAAGATTCCGGCCGAACGCGTGCGTTTGATCCTCACCGAATACCGGGTCGAGGTCATCGAAGACCTGCTCGAAGACATCGGCCTGGGCAATCGCATGGCGTATGTGGTTGCTCGCCGATTGCTGGCCAGTGAAGGCGATCAACTGCCGAACGCCGAAGGTCCTCTGGCCATTCGTGGCACCGAGGGCTTGGTCCTCAGTTACGCCAAGTGCTGCACACCCATTCCGGGGGACCCGATCGTTGGGCATCTGTCGGCGGGCAAAGGCATGGTCGTGCACCTGGACAATTGTCGGAACATCGCGGAAATCCGCCACAACCCCGAGAAGTGCATTCAGCTGTCATGGGCCAAAGACGTTACTGGCGAATTCAATGTCGAATTGCGCGTCGAACTGGAGCACCAGCGCGGCCTGATCGCTCTGCTCGCCAGCAGCGTCAATGCCGCGGACGGCAACATCGAAAAAATCAGTATGGATGAACGCGATGGTCGCATCAGCGTGGTCCAACTGGTAGTCAGCGTGCACGACCGCGTGCATCTGGCCCGTGTGATCAAGAAACTGCGCGCCCTGGCCGGCGTGATCCGCATCACCCGTATGCGCGCGTAGTCAAACCGCAGACAGGAGTTTTTCATGAGCAAGACCGTCATCTCCAGCGAAAAAGCCCCCGCCGCCATCGGCACCTATTCCCAGGCAATCAAGGCGGGCAACACCGTGTACATGTCGGGCCAGATTCCGCTGGACCCGAAGACCATGGAGCTGGTCGAAGGCTTTGAGGCTCAGACCGTTCAGGTCTTCGAAAACCTGAAAGCTGTGGCCGAAGCCGCAGGCGGTTCGTTCAAGGACATCGTCAAGCTGAATATCTTCCTCACCGACCTGAGCCACTTCGCCAAGGTCAACGAGATCATGGGCCAGTATTTCGAACAGCCGTACCCGGCACGCGCCGCCATTGGCGTTGCTGCGCTGCCGCGTGGCGCGCAGGTCGAAATGGACGCCATTCTGGTCGTCGAGTAAATCCCGGTGCGGAGCTCAAGCACGCTCCGCCTCCCCAGAAAAGGAAGGACTCCACCCATGCGCGTTGCGTTTGCCCTCTCGCTGCTGGTTGCACTGCTCAGCGGCTGCGCCAGCCACTCCGACAAAAGCCCGGACGGCACCTGGATCAACCAGGCCGCCATTGACGCTGCAGGCCAAGGCGGCAATCTGCGTCAGGCGCTGCTGGCCTACGGCCCGAATCTGGAATGGAACATCAACACCAAGGCCGGACAAGCCACTGCTTCAAACGGCTTCGAGCTGAGTGAAGGCAAGATCGCCAGTAATGCCGACGGCAAGCTGCGCGTCGACTTCTACGGCAATGCGTCTGATGAACTGACCATCAAGGGCGACGAGCTTGTGCAGCGAGCCAGCGATACCGGACCCGAGCAGCATTTCCGGTCCCCGAAAGAAGCGCCTCCGGCTGGCGCCCAACCCGGCACCAGCTTTGAGCGCGCGCTTTACACGGCCTACCTCGGTGGCAAATGGACCATCGTCAATGGCGAGGGCCAGGGCAGCGCGGTTGAATTCCTGCCAGACGGCAGCGTGAGCGGCTTGCCAGGCAATGATCGCTACGCACTGTGCCTCGCTGGCGACTGCGCGGCCATGAGCGGTGAATACGACAGCATGTGGCTGGAGAAGAACGAGCGCGGCAACCCGTGGATCTTCGTCCGTAACGGCAAACAGCTGGAGTTGTTCCAGGCGGTCAACAACGCCCAGGCAACTGAAATGCCTGACCTGCGCCCGGGCGAGCAGCGCTGGGTGCTCGAGAAGAACTGATACAGCGAACGTCGTTGTTGTGGGAGTGAGCTTGCTCACGAAAGGCCCTTTCAGCCGCTGGATGCTTAGCGGCTGTGCCACCCTCTTCGCGAGCAAGCTCGCTCCCACAGGATTTCAGTGATCCGACCTACTTCGGCTGGTCCGCCAGCATCGCCTCATACCCTTCTTTATAGGTCGCATAACGCGGCGTCCAGCCCAGCGCCTTGGCGCGGGCATTGCTGCAGCGCTTGCTGCCGGCGCGGCGCACGTTGTTTTCATCTGACCACTCTGTAACACCCAGACGCTGACGCATCCAGTCGACCACTTCGGCCAGCGGCGCGGGCGCATCGTCGACGCCGATATAGCAGTCTTCCAGCACCACTTCGTCCGCAGCCGTCCGTAGTAAAAACGCCAGCAGGCCGGCCGCATCGTCGGCATGAATGCGGTTGCCATACAGCGGTGGATCGATCGCAACGCTGTAGCCCTGCCGCACCCGAGTCATCAGGTCACTGCGTCCCGGACCGTAGATTCCGGTCAACCTGACGATGGTCGCTGGCACCCCGCTGTTCAGCGCCACTTGCTCCGCCTCGCGCATGACTTGGCCCGAATACCCGGTAGCTTCGACGGGCGACGTTTCATCAACCCATTCGCCGTGCTGCTGACCATAAACGCTGCTGCTGGATACGAAAAATATCCGCTTCGGTCTCTGTCCGCTGCGCTCGCTCCAGCCCAGCACGTGCCGAAGGCCTTCTACATAAGCCGCTCGGTAACCCGCCTCATCACGGTCAGTGGGTGTGGCGCAGTAGACCAGGTAATCAAGCCGGCCTTCCGGCCAGTGCGCGGGAATCCGGGGGTCGAAAAGATCGCCGCTGACGCCGAGCACGCCATTGGGCAGTTTCTCTACCGAGCGGCGCAGGCCGTACACGGTCCAGTCATCAGGCATAAGTTGGGAGGCCAGTCGGCTCCCGATATCGCCACATCCAGCAATCAAAACGGATGGCGCTGACATGTCCAATCTCCACATCACTTGTTGAATTTGAGCCTCTAAAACGGGCTGTAAAACCGACCGTTGGGAAGCATTCTCAGGAAAAAGAGACGCTCTTACTTTTGTTAACAAGAATTACTTGCAATAATGACGGCCCTTTGTTCTCCTCCGCTCGCCTCGCGCCAGCGTGACGCTCTCAGAACGAACACCTATTTTCATATCAGGTCGGGCCAGCATGACATCTATTCAAACCCCCGCTTCGTCCATTGCCAATCGAGGTCTGCCACGCGCAGGACGCGCCGTTGCCGCGCTGCTGTTCAGCCTGATGTTGACGCCCGTAGCGCTCGCCGACTCCAACGCTCCCGCACAAAACCCCGCCATACAGGCCGAGGCCCCAACCGCCACACCGGTTGACCCTGCGACTACGCCAGGCGTTCAAGAACTCACCCCGGCATCTGCTCCGACTGAGTCGCTCGACGCCGTCGCGGAAGATAACAGCCTGGGCATGTCCCACGACCTCTCGCCATGGGGCATGTACAAGAACGCGGACATCATCGTCAAAGCCGTGATGATCGGTCTGGCCCTTGCATCGGTCATTACCTGGACCATCTGGATCGCCAAGGGCTTCGAACTGCTGGGCGCCAAGCGTAGTCTGCGGAGCGAAATCGCTGCGCTGAAGCGCGCGCGCAACCTGGACGAAGCCAGCGCAGGGGCGAAGAAAGAAGGGACCCTTTCCCATTTGCTGGTGCACGACGCACTGGAAGAGATGCGCCTGTCGGTTAACACACGCGAACAGGAAGGCATCAAGGAGCGCGTCGCTTTCCGCCTTGAACGCCTGGTCGCCGCTTGCGGCCGCAACATGAGCATGGGCACCGGCGTACTGGCCACCATCGGTTCAACCGCGCCCTTCGTGGGCCTGTTCGGCACCGTCTGGGGGATCATGAACAGCTTCATCGGCATCGCGAAAACCCAGACGACCAACCTGGCCGTTGTGGCGCCGGGCATCGCCGAGGCCCTGCTGGCCACCGCGCTGGGTCTGGTTGCAGCGATTCCGGCCGTGGTCATTTACAACGTCTTCGCCCGCTCCATCGCCGGTTACAAGGCGCAAGTGTCCGACGCTTCGGCGCAGGTTCTGTTGCTGGTCAGCCGCGATCTGGATCACCAGCCTGCGGTCGAGCGCAGTCAATCGCCGCACATGGTAAAGATGGGGTAAACCATGGGCCTGCATTTGAAGGAAGGCGACGACGATCTCGCCGAGAACCACGAAATCAATGTGACGCCGTTCATCGACGTCATGCTGGTCCTGCTGATCATCTTCATGGTTGCCGCACCGCTGGCAACCGTGGACATCAAGGTTGATCTACCGGCCTCCACAGCCAAGCCAGTGCCTCGGCCCGAGAAGCCGATTTTCCTGAGCGTGAAAGCCGACCAGAGCTTGTACCTGGGCGATGAAAAGGTCGCGCGCGAGCAGATCGGTCAGGTGCTGGATGCCAAGACCAAAGGCAAGAAAGACACCACGATCTTCTTCCAGGCCGACAAGGGCGTCGACTACGGCGACCTGATGGACGTGATGAACGCCCTGCGCGGCGCCGGCTACCTGAAGGTAGGCCTGGTGGGTCTTGAGACGGTCGGCAAGAAATGATCAATACGCGCCAAAAGCTGACGCGCTATAGCGGTAGTCTCTTGTTGGTGCTGGCGGTCCATGCCGTGGCGATTGTCGTCGCGTTGCGCTGGCCCTCCTCGCAGGCCATCGAGCTGCCGCCGGCCGCGATGATGGTTGAGCTCGCGCCCGCTCCCGAGCCCGCTCCGCCGCCACCGCCGAAGGTCGTGCAACCACCGCAGCCGCCTGCGCCTGAAGAACAACTGCCGATTCCGCCAGTCGCCGAGGCGCCCAAGGCCGAAATCGCTGTACCCAAGCCGGTCAAGCCCAAACCCAAACCACAGCCGCCAAAACCTGTGAAGAAGGTCGAGCCGCCGAAGGAAGAAAAACCAGCCGACGACAAGCCGCTGGACGCACCGCCGTCCAATGCCAAGCCGGAGAAGTCAGCGTCGCCGCAACCTGCTGCGCCCACACCGCCAAGCAATGCATTACCCACTTGGCAAGGCGAACTGCTGAGTCACCTGAGCAAGTTCAAGCGTTATCCGGAAGACGCCCGACGTCGCGGCATGCAGGGCACCAGTAAGTTGCGCTTTGTGGTCGATGGCGAAGGTCGCGTATTGTCCTACGAACTGGCTGGAGGTTCAGGAAGCGCCTCGCTGGACAGAGCGACGCTGGAAATGATCCGCCGCGCGCAGCCGCTGCCTAAACCGCCGCCGGAACTGCTGAAGAACGGCTCGCTGGAAGTGGTCGCGCCCTTCGTTTATTCGCTGGATAAACGCTGAAACCAGAATTTTGTCAGCCGCGACGGGTTGATAACGTGCGTCTATCGATTGCACCCGCTATGCTGGGGCCGCAACTTCATGGACGCACGTTATGACCCTTACAGAATTGCGCTACATCGTTACCCTCGCTCAAGAGCAGCACTTCGGCCATGCCGCCGAACGCTGCCACGTCAGCCAGCCGACCTTGTCGGTGGGCGTCAAGAAGCTGGAAGATGAACTCGGCGTGCTGATTTTCGAGCGCAGCAAGAGTGCCGTACGTCTGACCCCGGTTGGCGAGGGCATCGTGGCTCAGGCGCAAAAGGTCCTCGAACAGGCTCAGGGCATTCGTGAACTGGCCCAGACCGGCAAGAATCAACTGACCGCGCCGCTTAAAGTCGGCGCGATCTACACCGTCGGCCCCTACCTGTTTCCTCACCTGATTCCCCAACTGCACCGGGTTGCCCCGCAGATGCCGTTGTACATTGAGGAAAACTTCACTCACGTGCTGCGCGACAAGCTGCGCAATGGTGAGCTCGACGCGATCATCATCGCTTTGCCGTTCAACGAGGCCGATGTCCTGACGCTGTCGTTGTACGACGAGCCGTTTTACGTGCTGATGCCGGCCGATCATCCATGGACTCAGAAAAAGACCATCGATGCTTCGGCGCTGAACGACAAGAGCCTGCTGCTGCTGGGCGAAGGTCACTGCTTCCGTGATCAGGTCCTTGAAGCCTGTCCGACATTGGTCAAGGGCGGCGATGCGGCCAAGCACACCACGGTGGAATCCAGTTCGCTGGAAACCATTCGGCACATGGTCGCCTCGGGCCTGGGTATTTCCATCCTGCCGATGTCCGCCGTCGACAGCCATCACTACGCGCCCGGCGTGATCGAAGTTCGTCCGCTGTCGCCGCCGGTGCCCTTCCGCACCGTGGCAATCGCCTGGCGTGCCAGCTTTCCGCGTCCGAAAGCCATCGAAATCCTCGCAGACTCGATTCGTCTGTGTTCCGTCGCTCGCCCTAAAGCTCAGGCTGAAGCGAGTTAAGGGACGGTATGACGGAGCTGTCTCATGTCTCGGTCACGGCGCTAAAAGGCGTCGGTGAGGCCATGGCTGAAAAGCTGGCGAAAGTCGGTCTTGAAAACATTCAGGACGTGCTGTTTCACTTGCCCTTGCGTTATCAGGACCGGACTCGCGTCGTGCCCATCGGTGAGTTGCGCCCGGGTCAGGACGCCGTGATCGAAGGTGTGGTGAGCGGCGCCGACGTCGTCATGGGCAAACGTCGCAGTCTGCTGGTCAGGATCGGCGACGGCACCGGGGTGTTGAGCCTGCGCTTTTACCACTTCAGCAACGCGCAGAAGGATGGCCTCAAGCGCGGCACACACGTACGCTGCTACGGTGAAGCCCGTCCCGGCGCCTCGGGCCTTGAGATCTACCACCCGGAATACCGTGCCATCACCGGCGATGAGCCGGTTGCTGTGGAGCAGACGCTGACACCGATCTATCCCACGACCGAAGGCCTCACCCAGCAGCGCCTGCGGCAGCTGTGTCAGCAGAGCCTGTCGATGCTTGGGCCGAAGAGCCTGCCTGACTGGCTGCCGGACGAGCTGGCGCGCGACTATCAACTGGCGCCCCTGGCCGACGCCATTCATTACCTGCACAACCCGCCCGCCGATGCCGACGTTGAAGAACTCGCGCTAGGCCATCACTGGGCGCAGCACCGACTGGCATTCGAAGAGCTGCTGACGCACCAGCTTTCCCAGCAACGCCTGCGTGAAAGCCTGCGCTCGCAACGCGCGCCTGCACTGCCCCCGGCGAAACGCCTGCCGAAGAAATTCCTCGCCAACCTCGGTTTCCCGCCCACGGGTGCGCAGCAGCGCGTCGGCAACGAGATCGCCTACGACCTCAGTCAGCAGGAACCAATGCTGCGGCTGATTCAGGGCGATGTGGGCGCTGGCAAGACGGTCGTCGCAGCACTCGCGGCGCTTCAGGCACTGGAGGCGGGCTATCAGGTCGCACTGATGGCGCCCACCGAGATTCTTGCCGAACAGCACTTCATCAACTTCACCCGCTGGCTGGAGCCTCTCGGCATAGAGACGGCCTGGCTCGCGGGCAAACTCAAGGGCAAGGCACGGGCAGCATCACTGGCGCAGATCGCCGGTGGCACGCCCATGGTCGTCGGCACCCACGCGTTGTTCCAGGACGAGGTGCAGTTCAAGAACCTCGCGCTGGTCATCATCGACGAACAGCACCGTTTCGGTGTTCAGCAACGGCTGGCCCTGCGCAAGAAAGGCGTCGGCGGCTCGATGTGTCCACATCAGCTGATCATGACCGCAACGCCTATTCCGCGCACGCTGGCGATGAGCGCCTACGCCGACCTCGACACGTCGATCCTCGACGAACTGCCGCCCGGGCGTACGCCGGTGAACACCGTTCTGGTTGTCGACAGTCGACGGATCGAAGTCGTCGAGCGCGTGCGCAACGCGTGCGCCGAAGGCCGACAGGCGTATTGGGTGTGCACGCTGATCGAGGAGTCCGAGGAGCTGACGTGTCAGGCCGCTGAAACCACGTTCGAGGAACTGACCAGCGCGCTGGGTGAGCTCAAGGTCGGTTTGATTCACGGACGCATGAAGCCCGCCGAAAAAGCCGCCGTCATGGGCGAATTCAAGCAGGGCAACCTGAATCTGCTGATCGCAACAACGGTGATCGAAGTCGGCGTGGACGTCCCCAACGCCAGCCTGATGATTATCGAAAACCCGGAACGCCTGGGCCTGGCCCAGCTTCATCAATTACGCGGTCGGGTCGGCAGGGGCAGCGCCGCCAGCCATTGCGTGCTGCTGTATCACCCGCCGCTTTCTCAGATCGGTCGTCAGCGGCTGGGCATCATGCGTGAGACCAACGATGGCTTCGTGATTGCCGAAAAAGATCTGGAGCTGCGCGGGCCGGGCGAGATGCTCGGCACCCGCCAGACAGGGCTGCTGCAATTCAAGATTGCAGACCTGATGCGCGACGCAGATTTGCTGCCTGCGGTCAGGGACGCCGCCCAGGCGCTGCTCGAACGCTGGCCGCAACACGTCAGTCCGCTGCTGGAACGCTGGCTGCGCCATGGCCAGCAATACGGCCAAGTGTGAAGCAGTCAACGCAATATCAGGGTGTCTCACCTCTATAACAACTAAGCTGGTTATACTTCAGCGATTGTAGGAATCTGGATACAGGCCATGACAGAAGTTGCCCACATCGACGCAACCCCACACTGCCCTTCCGTCATTCGGCAGCTGCTAGGCAAAATCGACTTTCGTGAAGTGACCGACGACGAGTCGCTCCCGCTCCAACAGAAAGTTCAGGCCATTCTGGTCGATGACTCCGTCGGCGCGCTGTTCATCCTGCTTCCGCAAAACCATTTGCTCGACCTCAATCGCATTACTGAATTGACCGGCCGCAAATTGAAGGCGGTGCCGAAAGAGTCGCTCGAACTCATGCTGCAGAAGCATAAACTCGGCACGTTGCCCGGCCTGCCTGCACTGACCAGCTCGCCTTGCCTGTACGAAGAACGCATTCTCTCCGGCCCTGCTGTTCTGATCGACTCTGGCGAACCGGGCCTCTTGCTGGAAATCAGCAGCGAGGATTTCAAGACGCTGCTGAGCAAGGCCAGCGCCGCCCGCTTCGGCGAACCGGTGGCGTCGGTCACCCCCAACCTCACGCGTCCCGATGACGACCGCGAGGAGATCACCAAAGCCGTACAGAATTTCACCGCCCGGCGTATTCAGCAGCGTCTGGAGTCCACGGTGGAGATCCCGCCGTTGGCCGACACGGCGCAGAAGATCATCAAGCTGCGTGTCGACCCGGACGCGACCATCGATGACATCACCGGTGTAGTCGAAACCGATCCAGCATTGGCGGCACAGGTCGTGAGCTGGGCGGCCTCCCCGTATTACGGTTCGGCCGGCAAAATTCGCTCGGTGGAAGATGCCATCGTTCGCGTGCTGGGTTTTGATCTGGTGATCAATCTTGCACTCGGTCTGGCGTTGGGCAAAACCCTGGCGCTGCCCAAGGATCATCCGCAGCAGGCAACGCCGTACTGGCAGCAGTCGATTTATACGGCTGCGATCATCGAAGGGCTGACCCGCGCCATGCCCCGTGCCGAGCGCCCGGAAAGCGGCCTGACGTACCTCGCCGGCTTGCTGCACAACTTCGGCTACCTGCTACTGGCGCATGTGTTTCCACCGCACTTTTCGCTGATCTGCCGCCAGATCGAAGTCAATCCGCATTTGCACCACAGCTACGTCGAGCAGCACTTGCTGGGCATCACCCGTGAGCAGATCGGCTCCTGGCTGATGCGCAACTGGGACATGCCGGAGGAACTGGTTATCGCACTGCGCTTTCAGCACGATCCGCACTACGCAGGTGAGCATTACAAATATGCGAACCTGGTGTGCCTGGCCGTGAGACTGCTGCGCAAGGAAGGCATCGGCTCAGGCCCTCTGGAGAGCATTCCGGACGAGCTGCTCGAGCGTCTGAAGCTCTCTCGCGAGAAAGCCCAGGACGTGGTGAAGAAAGTGCTGGAGGCCGAAGTACTGTTGCGCGAACTGGCCTCTCAGTTCAGCTGATCTCGGACTGGCCGGGGAAGACTATTTCTTTTTCCTCGGCTTCAAATACTTCGTCAGCCCTTGAAACCACATCACCAGGCCGGCATTGCCGGTGACCACAATGTTCTTGTCCTGAATGCCCTGCATGAACGCGAGCTGCTTGTTCCGGGCCTGCAGCGTGGCAAAGCCGTAATCGGCATCCTTGAAAGCGATCACGAAAGCAGGTGCGGCAAAGGTGCCCGCGCGGCTCTTGACGCGTTGCTCGTGCACGATGAAATGCCGGGCAATCTTGCCGTCAGCCGTCTGCAACTGGAAAGCCAGGTCCTTCCCCGCGAGTTGCTGTTGAAAAGCGGGATTGTTGCGACTGGCGCGGGCCATCAACAGGCCCAACATCCAGAGTAGAAAGCGAAACTTCATGCGTGGGCCTCATGGAATAGACGGCGGTCAGGGTGACCAGCCGCAGTGTAGCGAGCTTGATCGCCCGATGAGCAAGCAGAACCGCTCAGTCGCAAAGTGGCGGAGTAGACGTAACGCGCAGGTCCGCAAAGCTGAATTCGTCGGGCATAAAAAAATGGACATGCCGACTGATCGGCATGCCCATCTCCATGCTGCTCGCCCTCCGCAGAGCGCTCAGCGAATTACTTTTTCTTTGCTGCAGGTGCCTTGGCGACTGCTGCCTTGGCTGGCTTGGCATCTTGGGCGGCGGCAGCAGGCTTGGCTGATTTCGCTGGCTTTACCGAGTCCGGATTAACGCTGTCTTTGAGAAACTTGCCCGGCTTGAATGCCACCGTGTTGCTGGCCTTGATCTTGACGGGCTCACCGGTCTGAGGGTTCTTACCGGTACGGGCGCCACGATGGCGTTGCAGGAAAGTGCCGAAGCCGACCAGCGTGACGCTGTCCTTTTTGTGCAGCGCGTTGGTGATTTCGTCGAGCACGGCGTTGAGGACGCGATTGGCTTGTTCTTTGGTGAGATCTGCTTTCTCGGCAATAGCCGCTGCGAGTTCTGGTTTACGCATATGAAGCCTCTTTTACGGTTTTTTGTTTTTATGTCCCGTGCAGCCCTTGCGGACAGCGAGCAGGTGCCGCAACAGCTCTACGTTGCGGCAGACCGGAATGAGAATGGCACGCCACCGTGACCCACGCCAGTACGTGGGACACGTTTGTTTCAAGTAAAAGATGGCTTATCCGACAGAACGACTGTTAATCAGGCCAGCAAGGGGGGCAAGGCCTTGTTCAGCGCGAGCTTCTCCATCACTGCAGCGCCTGTCAGCGCGTAACCCAGCAGGTTACCGTCGCTGTCGCGGCACAGCGCCTTGATGTCGGCGCCCTCACCTTCAACGGTCCAGACACCTTCCAGGCCCTTCGGCGGCGGGGAGACCACCAGCGGGCATACCGGCGTTTTCACGGTGACCGGCATCGGGCCATATTTAACGGGTGTGGGCGTGCCAGCCAGAGTTTGCGCCAATGCTCGGGCGCAGTTCATCAGCGGCATGACGTAGAGCAGATTCAGCCCATCGACTTCAGCGCAGTCGCCCAGTGCGTAGATGTTGGCGTGGGAAGTCTGCAAATGCCGGTCGACCACAACGCCCCGCCCGATTTCCAGGCCTGCCGCTGCGGCGAGATCAGTGCGAGGACGCAGGCCGATGGCCGACACCACCAAATCGCAGTGCAGCATCTCGCCATCCGACAGATGCGCTTCGAGCCCGTCGTCGGTGCGCTCAAGCCGTGTCAGCAATGGGCCGAGGTGAAAACGCGCGCCCAGGCTCTCCAGCCCGGCCTGTACCGCTGCGGCGGCAGCAGGGTGCAGCAGCGTCGGCATGACCTGCTCGCACGGCGCAATCAGGTCGATTTCGTAGCCTCCGAGGACCAAGTCATTGGCAAACTCGCAGCCGATCAGGCCTGCCCCAAGGATCAACACCCGTTTCTTGCCGGCGGCAGCGGCACGGAAACGCGCGTAGTCCTCCAGATCGTTGATCGGGAATATGGCGTCGGCAGCGTCGCCCGCCACCGGCACGCGCACGGTTTCCGCGCCCCACGCCAGAATCAGGTCGCGGTAAGGCACCGCTTCTTCGCCGATCCACAGCCGCTTGTGCCCCGGATCGATGCCGCTGACGCGGGTGTGCGTGCGCACTTCAGCCTTGAGCTGATCGGCCATGGCGCCCGGCTCGGCCATGCTCAGTCCGTCGGCTTCCTTGTTTTTGCCAAAGCCGGTGGAGAGCATGGGTTTGGAGTACGAACGGCCGTCATCGGCGGTGATCAGCAAGAGCGGGGTTTCGCCATCCAGCTTGCGAAATTCGCGAGCAAGGTTGTAGCCGGCCAGCCCGGTGCCGATGATCACGACAGGTGCGTTCATTCATTTCTCCAGAGGGGTCGAGGAAGTCGGCGGATCAGCCGATTTCGATCATCTCAAAATCCATTTTGCCGACGCCGCAGTCAGGGCACAGCCAGTCTTCCGGCACGTCCTGCCAGAGCGTGCCCGGCGCGATGCCGTCATCCGGCCAACCGTCGGCTTCGTTGTAGATCAGGCCACAGACTATGCATTGCCACTTTTTCATTGGTCGGTTCTCTTGGTTTCAGGCTAGACGTCCCAGACGTTTCACTGTGGTCGCGAAATTTATCGAATGGGTCAGGCCTTTTACTGATCACAGCGCCATGACGCAAGTTTCATTGGTGTACAGCGCGCGCTTTTCAGAGGTTTGGCTCAAGCGCGATGGCGTCGGTCGTCATGTCGCAAAATTGATAGCGCCCAAACCGGCCTCTTCCGGCTGAAGCCGGTCCTACGAACGCCGTGCATCTGTAGGACTGGCTTTAGCCGGGAAGGCGTCAGTAGCTTCACTGCGACCATGGAATGGCGCTCCGGTCGTCGGTGAAAAATCGCAATCATGCTAAGCTCGCCGCCTCGATTGCCGCCTGTGTTTGTCCCCCGTGATCCAGCAAACCCCAGCATTTCCAACGCCTGAATGGCTTTCGCGCGATCAGTTGATCGAAGCGCCTTCGCCGATCGTACTAGAGTGGCTGTTCCACGAAGATTCCCTGACCCGACGCCTGACCCGCCTCTCTGATAACCGCTTCTGTGTCAGTCCGCAGTTCGAAGGCTGGCAGCGTCTACGTGATGATGAATGCGCTGCACTGCACTTACCTGAAGGCAGCGAGGGCTGGGTACGGGAAGTCTATCTGCTGGGCCATGATGAAAATTGGGTGTTTGCCCGCAGTGTTGCCGGGAGAACTGCGCTGGAGCATGCCGGCCTGCACATGGACGAACTCGGTACCCGATCGCTGGGGGAGTTACTGTTCAGCGATAAAGCCTTCGTCCGCGGCCCCCTGCAGGTCTGCCGCTATCCTGCAAAATGGCTGCCTGCGACTGATGCACAGCAGGGCTTGTGGGGCCGCCGCTCCTGTTTCAGCCGTGGGGCTTTGAGCATTCTGGTGGCGGAAGTGTTTTTGCCCACCGCATGGCGCGCGATCGAAGCCAACCTTCAACTGCACGCCCAAGAGGGCCGCTGATGTACCTGTCGCTGCTCAAATCCCTGAACCGTCTGCACCCGCGCGCCTGGGACTTCGTCCAGCTCACACGCGTCGACAAACCCATCGGCATTTATCTGTTGCTGTGGCCCACCTTGTGGGCCGTGTGGATTGCCGGCAAAGGTTCGCCCTCCCTTAGCACGCTGCTGATTTTCGTCGTCGGAGTGTTCCTGATGCGCGCGGCGGGCTGCGTGATCAACGACTTCGCCGACCGCAAGGTGGACGGCCACGTCAAACGCACCGAGCAGCGGCCGCTGGTTAGTGGCAGGGTGACGTCAAACGAAGCGCTGATCCTATTCGCCGTGCTGGTGACGCTGAGCTTTGTGCTGGTGCTGTTCACCAACGCGACGACGATCTGGCTGTCATTCGGCGGGCTGGCCCTCGCAGCGACTTACCCCTTCATGAAGCGCTACACCTACTACCCGCAAGTGGTGCTGGGTGCGGCGTTCTCGTGGGGCATGCCGATGGCGTTCACCGCCGAGACCGGCGAGCTGCCGGCTGCCGCGTGGCTGCTGTACATCGCCAATCTGCTGTGGACGGTGGGGTACGACACGTACTACGCGATGACGGATCGCGAGGACGACTTGAAAATCGGTGTGAAATCCACCGCCGTGCTATTCGGCGACGCGGATCGGGTGATCATCCTGACGCTGCAATGCCTGGCGTTGTTCTGCCTGATGCTGGCGGGCATACGCTTCGAGCTGGGCCTGTACTTCTTCATCGGCCTGCTGGTCGCGGCGGGATGCTTCGCCTGGGAGTTCTGGTCGACACGGGACAAAGACCCGCAAGCCTGCTTCAAGGCCTTTCTGCACAACCACTGGGCGGGACTGGCGATTTTTGTCGGTATCGTAGTGGACTACGCGCTGCGCTGACCGATTCGGGCCGACGCAGCGCGAAGGTTCAGATCAAGGCTTGGCGATGTGCCAAACGTCGCCTTTGCCGTCGCCGGTTTTGTCGCCAGCGGCCTTATCGCTTTTGAAAAAGTACAGCGGCTTGCCCTTGTAAACCCACTGCGAGGCGCCATCATCGCGCTTGATGATGGTCCAGTCGCCCTCAGGCTTGTCGCTGGCAGTAGCGATCAGCGGCGGCCAGTTGGTTGCGCATTGATCGTTGCAGACGGACTTGCCCGCAGAGGTGTCTTTGTCAAAGGTATAGAGCGTCATGCCCTTGTGATCGGTGAGCATGCCGTCGCTGGTCATTGCAGGCGCGGCAGCGAATGCCATGCCGGAGGACGCCAGTGCGGCTGCCGCCAAAAGGCGCATCAGAGCGGAAGAAATTTTAGCCATGGATGAATCCTCTTCTTGTTTGTCGCTGGATGGACATTTCTTGTAGGACAAGTCGCCAGCTTAGCGCTAGACCGGCGAATACGCCTAGCTAGAACTAACCTGTCACACGACTGCAATAATTCCGTTATCTAATGCGCCCCAAGACAGTTAAATGACATGAGGTTCGAGGCATGGTTGGCAGGAGCATTCTGATCGTCGACGACGAAGCGCCCATACGCGAAATGATTGCCGTCGCACTGGAAATGGCTGGCTATGACTGCATTGAGGCTGAGAATTCGCAACAGGCCCACGCCGTTATCGTCGACCGCAAGCCGGACCTCATCCTGCTGGACTGGATGCTGCCCGGCACATCCGGCATCGAGCTGGCCCGCCGCCTCAAGCGTGACGAGCTGACCGGCGACATCCCGATCATCATGCTTACGGCCAAAGGCGAAGAGGACAATAAGATCCAGGGCCTCGAAGTCGGCGCTGACGACTACATCACCAAACCATTCTCTCCTCGCGAGCTGGTCGCCCGGCTCAAGGCCGTGCTGCGTCGGGCAGCCCCGAACGATGGCGAGTCACCGATCGAAGTAGGCGGTCTGCTGCTCGACCCGATCAGCCACCGCGTGACCATCGACGGCACACCTGCCGAGATGGGCCCGACCGAATACCGCCTGCTGCAATTCTTCATGACCCATCAGGAACGCGCCTATACCCGCGGGCAGTTGCTCGATCAGGTCTGGGGCGGAAACGTCTACGTGGAAGAGCGCACCGTGGATGTCCACATCCGACGTCTGCGCAAAGCCCTCGGCGAGGCTTACGAAAATCTGGTACAAACCGTCCGCGGTACTGGCTACCGTTTCTCCACCAAAAGCTGAAAAAGCCTTTGGCAGCGATTCAGACCGCTGAAGACAAGGACGCGTTAATTGAATCACAACTGGCATGGCACCCTGATCCGCCACTTGCTGATGTTGGTCACAGCCTCGCTGCTGGCCGGTTTGATCAGCGGGCATTACGGCGGGTGTCTGGCAATCGGTCTGGGGCTTTATCTGGCCTGGACGCTCAAACAGCTGTTACGCCTGCACGACTGGCTTCGCCATCACAAACCCGACGAGCCGCCGCCCGATGGCTATGGCTTATGGGGTGAAGTCTTCGACAGCATTTACCATCTGCAACGACGCGACCAGCGCGTGCGTGGCCGCCTGCAAGCGGTTATCGACCGTGTGCAGGAATCCACTGCCGCACTGAAAGATGCCGTGATCATGCTCGACAGCGACGGCAACCTGGAATGGTGGAACCGCGCTGCCGAAACGTTGCTGGGCTTGAAGACGCCCCAGGACAGCGGTCAGCCGGTGACCAATCTGGTGCGCCATCCGCGCTTCAAAGAGTACTTCGAGCACGCCAATTACGCCGAGCCGCTGGAGATCCCTTCGCCGGTCAATGACCGCCTGCGCATTCAGATGCTGATCACCCGCTACGGCAACAACGAGCATTTGATGCTGGTGCGCGACGTGACGCGCATGCATCAGCTGGAGCAAATGCGCAAAGACTTCGTCGCCAACGTTTCCCATGAACTGCGCACGCCGTTGACGGTTATCTGCGGCTATCTCGAGACGCTGCTGGATAACGTCGAGGAAGTGAATCCGCGCTGGGTCCGGGCGTTGCAGCAGATGCATCAGCAAGGCGGGCGCATGCAGACGCTGCTCAACGACCTGCTGCTGCTGGCAAAGCTGGAAGCCACCGATTATCCGTCGGACAATCAGCCCGTGGCCGTGTCGTCGCTGCTACAAAGCATTACTAATGATGCTCAGGCGCTATCGGGGAGCAAGAATCAACAGATCACTCTGGATCTGGAAAGCGACGACAGACTCAAGGGCAGCGAGGCCGAACTGCGCAGCGCGTTCTCCAATCTGATCTTCAACGCGGTCAAATACACGCCGGCCGAGGGCAAGATCCGCATCCGCTGGTGGAGTGACGGCCGTGGCGCACACTTAAGCGTCCAAGACTCCGGCATCGGCATCGACAGCAAGCACATTCCACGCCTGACCGAGCGCTTCTACCGCGTCGATTCCAGCCGCGCGTCAAACACCGGCGGCACAGGCCTGGGCCTGGCAATCGTCAAGCACGTGCTGTTGCGCCACCGCGCAGCATTGGAAATCAACAGCGTCCCGGGCAAGGGCAGTGTGTTTATCTGCAACTTTGCCCCGGCGCAGATGACCAAAGCCTAGGCAAGCCTGTAGATAGCCGCTAAATTGCGTCCCTTGTGCCCTCCAATTGTGAGGGCTTGTTTCATTCCACACTTCAAAACGGAACCTGCAAAACCCCATCATGGACCCTTCCCCTGGTATCAGCCTGGCTTCACTCTTCGCCGATTTCGGCATGATTCTTTTCGCAATGGTGTTGGTTCTGCTCAACGGATTCTTCGTTGCGGCCGAGTTCGCCATGGTCAAACTGCGCTCGACCCGCGTCGAGTCCATCGCCGAGAAAAATGGCTGGCGCGGACGCATCCTGCGCACCGTTCACAGTCAGCTCGATGCTTATCTGTCGGCTTGCCAGCTGGGTATTACGCTGGCGTCGCTGGGTCTCGGCTGGGTGGGCGAGCCGGCGTTCGCGCACCTGCTGGCGCCGTTGCTCGAGACCGTAGGCGTGGAATCGCCGGAAGTCGTCAAAGGCGTGTCGTTCTTCAGCGCCTTTTTCATGATTTCGTACCTGCACATCGTGGTGGGTGAACTGGCGCCGAAATCCTGGGCCATTCGCAAACCCGAGCTGTTGTCGCTGTGGACGGCTGTGCCGCTGTACCTCTTCTACTGGGCGATGTACCCGGCCATTTATCTGCTCAACGCCAGTGCCAACGGCATTTTGCGCATCGCAGGCCAGGGTGAGCCCGGCCCCCATCACGAGCATCATTACAGTCGTGAAGAGCTCAAGCTGATCCTGCACTCAAGCCGTGGTCAGGACCCGAGTGACCAAGGCATGCGCGTGCTGGCCTCCGCCGTGGAAATGGGCGAGCTGGAAGTGGTGGACTGGGCGAACTCCCGCGAAGACATGGTCTCGCTGGAATTCAACGCCCCGCTCAAAGAAATCCTCGCGATGTTCCGTCGGCACAAGTTCAGCCGGTACCCTGTGTACGACTCGGACCGCAACGAGTTTGTGGGTCTGTTGCACATCAAGGACCTGCTGCTGGAGCTGGCGGCGCTGGACCATCTTCCCGAGTCCTTCAACCTCGCCGAGCTCACGCGGCCGCTGGAGCGGGTGTCCAAGCACATGCCACTGTCGCGTCTGCTGGAGCAGTTCCGTCAAGGCGGCGCGCACTTTGCGCTGGTTGAAGAAGCCGACGGCAAGATCATCGGCTACCTGACGATGGAGGACGTGCTGGAAGTGCTGGTGGGCGACATTCAGGACGAACACCGCAAGGCCGAGCGCGGGATTCTGGCCTATCAGCCGGGCAAGCTGCTGGTTCGCGGGGACACCCCGCTGTTCAAGGTCGAGCGCCTGCTGGGCATTGATCTGGACCACGTTGAAGCCGAAACCCTGGCAGGCCTGATCTACGACAGCCTCAAGCGCGTGCCTGAGGAAGAGGAAGTCATGGAAGTCGAAGGCCTGCGCATCATCATCAAGAAGATGAAAGGCCCGAAGATCGTGCTGGCGAAGGTGCTGAAGCTGGATTGACCTGCCCGTCAGAGCAGATGATCAATTCCCGCCAATCGCGAAGTTGGGCAGGCTCTGGACCGGTTGCGAGAATTCGTACGGAATCGACTCCAGCGCCAGCCCGACATTGCGCTGCACCACGAAGTGCAAATGCGGGCCGGTGCTGTTGCCGGTGTTGCCGGACCGCCCGAGCGGCGCGCCCACTGCCACATGCTGGCCTTCCTTGACGCTCACCGATCCCTGCTGCAGATGCAGATAAACGCCCATCGTGCCGTCGTCGTGCAGGATGCGCACGAAGTTGCCTGACGGATTGGCGCCACGGCCCGACTGGGCATTTTCGGTCTTGATCACGGTACCGCCCCGCGCAGCAATAATCTGCGTGCCTTCGGGCATGGCGATGTCGATCGCATAGCGGCTCTTGGCGCCTACGTGGCTGTAGGACCCATTGGCACCCTGACTGATGCGAAACGGCCCGCCCACCCACGGCAATGGATAGCGATAGGCAAATCCATTCGCTGAGACACCGCGCTGCGGGTCACCCACGATTGATCGCAGGCTGGGCTTATAGGCCATGGCCTTGCTGGCGACTTGCGGGCTGAGGGCGATGAGGCGTTCGTTGCTGCGCGCTGGAATCGTACGACGAATGACCTGATTCGACACGCCGACCACATTCTTCACCCCGGCCAGACGCAGTTCGACTTCCACGGGCGCGTACAGATCATTGCGAACATACAGGCTGTCGCTGCCATTGGCTTTCTTGACGCTCAGGCGCACCTGGCTGTCGATGCGCTCGACCATGCGCTCGCGAAGCTTCATCACCTGCGCGCCGCGCACGGGCTGGTCGGTAAACGACACCACGCCATTGGCATCGGTGAACCGATAGATTGTGACTGCCCCGGCGGTCTGCGTGGCCAGCAGTAAGGCACAGACAACCAGCATGCGCTCTAACATCGGGAAGACCTGGTGAGTGGACGATTGGCGCCCAGCCTAACAGCGATGCCGACGCAATTGGACTCATCCGAATCAATCGGTAATAGACGAAGCGTCAAGGAAATCGGGTCAGCACAGGGCGCGATCGGAATTGCAATTTCTATGCTAGGTAACGCGGGAGCGAGGTTGCTCGCGAAGATGGACTCCCGGCCGCTGCACATTTAGCGGAGATACCGGTCTCATCGCGAGCAAGGTGGAGCGCCACCCCGTCGCTCCCACACATGAGTGGGCAGCGAATCAGGCACCCGGCACGAAGTGCTTCTGCGCCGTACCACGGGCAATCAGACGCGAAAGGTAATCAAGCTTCTGGGTGTCCTTGTCGACGAAGCGGAAAGTGACCTGCAGCCACTCACTGTCCGGCTTCTGCTCGAACGCGGCAATCGCGTGCAGATAGCCATTGAGACGCGCTACCTCGGCGTTTTCACCTTGCTCCAGATCGAGCACGGCGCTTTCAAGGATCTGCGGCAGGACTTCGCCACGGCGGACCAGCAGCGACGCTTCCTTGAGCGTCAACGCCTTGATCACGCAGGGCTGGTTTCCACCTGGGAGACGCAACTGACCCTGACCACGACCGGTAGGTGCGGCGGAAAGAGCCGCTTTTGCCACAGGCGGGACCACAGACTGAGCAGTTTGCGATGCAGTTGAAGCCGCAGGTGCCGTGTTGACGACCTCGGGACGGTTACCCGTCAAGGCGCTGAGCGAATCATTGGCAAACGCGGCGTTGACGCGGGCGGGACCACTGGACATCAACGCGTCGAGCTTGCCGACCTTGTGCAGCGCTTTTTTGACCTTGGTCAGCAGTTGCTCGTTGGTAAACGGCTTGCCGATGAAGTCCGATACGCCAGCCTGGATCGCCTGAATCACGTTTTCCTTATCACCACGGCTTGTGACCATGATGAAAGGCATGGTCTTCAGGTTGTCCTGCTGACGGCACCAGGTCAGCAATTCAAGCCCGGACATTTCGGGCATTTCCCAATCGCACAGCACCAGATCGAACACTTCACGGCTGAGCAGCACTTGCGCCTTGCGACCGTTGACCGCGTCTTCCAGAGCGATACCCGGGAAGGCGTTGCGCAGGCCTTTCTTGACCAGATCGCGGATGAACGGTGCGTCATCCACCACCAATACACTGACTTTACTCATCGACGCTCCTGATGGCGTGTTCACCGTAAATGGCGAGCATTTGCTGGCGGGTGGCCAGCTGCCAAACTGTTTGACGACACCGGGACTTTTATTCGCGGGTGACTTGAAAAATATGGGCAGACCGGAGAAACAAAAACGCCCGGCGGTCGCCAGGCGTTTTTTCTCAGGCAATCTTATTTATCGTCAGGCGCGTCCAGAACATTAATCCTTTCGGCGGTCAGGCCTTTGACTTCTTCCTGCATGCGCTTGAGGCCCAGGTGGCGAACATCGGTACCGCGCACGAGGTAGATCACCAGTTCGGAGATGTTGCGCGCATGATCACCGATGCGCTCCAGCGAACGCAGGACCCAGATCACATTTAACACGCGGGAGATCGAGCGCGGATCTTCCATCATGTAGGTGACCAGCTCACGCAATGCGGTCTTGTACTCACGGTCGATGTTTTTGTCGTACTGCGCCACCGACAACGCCAGATCGGCATCGAAGCGGGCGAACGAGTCCAGTGCATCGCGCACCATCTTGCTGACCTGATCGCTGATGTGGCGCACTTCGACGTAACCGCGCGGGGACTCACCCTCTTCACACAACTGAATCGCACGGCGGGCGATCTTGGTGGACTCATCGCCAATACGCTCAAGGTCGATGACCGACTTGGAGATGCTGATGATCAGACGCAGGTCGGAGGCGGCAGGCTGACGACGGGCCAGAATGCGCAGGCACTCTTCGTCGATATTGCGCTCCATCTGGTTGATCCGGTCGTCCACCTCGCGCACTCGCTGGGCCAGGCCCGAGTCGGCTTCGATCAACGCGGTGACCGCGTCGTTGACCTGCTTCTCGACCAGACCACCCATTTCCAGCAGGTGGCTGCGAACTTCTTCCAGTTCAGCGTTGAACTGCTGGGAGATGTGATGTGTATGGCTGTCTTTGATCATGAGTGTCCGTCCGATTGATTGCGCGGTGGTTCAAGGCTGACGAAACACGTGCTAGCCGTAACGACCGGTTATGTAGTCTTCAGTCTGCTTTTTGGTCGGATTGGTGAACAACGTATCGGTGTCCCCGTATTCGACCACCTTGCCCATGTGCAGAAACGCGGTGTAATCCGACACGCGCGCCGCCTGCTGCATGTTGTGGGTAACGATCACAATGGTGTATTTGGATTTCAGTTCGTAGATCAGCTCTTCGACTTTCAGCGTCGAAATCGGGTCGAGCGCGGAGCACGGCTCATCGAGCAGCAGCACCTCGGGTTCGACGGCGATAGTGCGGGCGATCACCAGACGCTGCTGCTGACCACCGGAAAGTCCGAGTGCCGACTCATGCAGGCGGTCCTTGACCTCGTCCCACAGTGCGGCGCCACGCAGTGCCCACTCGACGGCTTCATCAAGCACGCGCTTCTTGTTCACGCCTTGAATACGCAGCCCGTAGACCACGTTCTCGTAAACGGTCTTGGGGAACGGGTTGGGCTTCTGAAACACCATGCCAACCCGGCGACGCAATTCGGCGACGTCCTCGCCTTTGGTGTAGATGTCGTGTCCATAGAGCTTGATCTCGCCCTGTACGCGACAGCCGTCCACCAGATCGTTCATGCGGTTGAAGGTGCGCAGCAAGGTGGACTTGCCGCACCCGGACGGCCCGATGAACGAGGTGACGCGCTGTTTCGGGATGTTCATGCGGATGTCGAACAGCGCCTGCTTCTCGCCATAGAAGAGATCCAGCCCCGGGACTTCCAGCGCAACGGCTTCGTTCGCCAGATCCAGCACCTGGCGCTTGCGACCCAGGGCCGACATGTTGATGCCGTGGGCGTGGGGTTCGTGTTGCATGGTCTCACTCCGATCGTAGCTGCAAACCTTAAGCCGCAAGCTGCAAGTGTGGTGCTGATACGGTATGCGGCTCTCAGCTTGCCGCTTGAAGCGTGTCGCTGACTCAGTCTTCGAAAGCCTTGTACTTGTCGCGCAGGCGGTTGCGAATCGTCACCGCCGACAGGTTCAGCAGCGCAATCACCAGCACCAGCAGCAGCGCCGTGGCGTACACCAGCGGGCGCGCCGCCTCGACGTTGGGGCTTTGAAAACCGACGTCGTAGATATGAAAACCCAGGTGCATGATCTTCTGGTCGAGGTGCAGGTACGGGTAATTGCCGTCCACCGGCAGCGACGGCGCCATCTTGACCACACCCACCAGCATCAGCGGCGCCACTTCACCGGCCGCCCGGGCCACGGCCAGAATCAGCCCGGTCATCATGGCCGGGCTGGCCATCGGCAAAACGATCTTCCACAGCGTTTCGGCCTTGGTCGCGCCCAGGGCCAGCGAACCCTCGCGCAACGTCAGCGGGATGCGCGCCAGGCCTTCTTCGGTGGCAACGATCACCACCGGCACGGCGAGCAGCGCGAGGGTCAGTGACGCCCACAGCAAGCCCGCTGTGCCGAACGTCGGCGCCGGCAGGGCTTCGGGGAAGAACAGCTGATCCAGCGAACCGCCCAGCACGTAGACAAAAAAGCCCAGCCCGAACACGCCGTAGACAATGGCAGGGACGCCCGCGAGGTTGTTCACCGCGATGCGGATCAAGCGCGTCATAACGCCCTGTCGCGCATACTCACGCAGATACACAGCGGCAAGCACGCCAAAGGGCGTCACGATCACGGCCATGATCAGCGTCATCATCACGGTGCCGAAGATCGCCGGGAAAATCCCGCCCTCGGTGTTGGCCTCGCGCGGGTCGTCGCTGAGGAACTCCCAGAGCTTCTGGAAGTAAAACCCCAACTTGGTCATCGTGCCCATTGCGTTGGGTTGATATGCGTGAACCACCTTGCCGATGCTGATCTCGATTTCTTTGCCGTTGGCGTCACGGGCCGTCAGGCTGTCGCGATTGTATTCGGCGTGCAACGCGCCCAAACGCGATTCGACTTCCTTGTAGCGGGCGTCGTATTCGGCGCGCTCAGTGGCCATGTCGGCCTGTGCCGCTGCATCAAGTTCGCCATTGAGCTCAAGCTTGCGTGCCTGCAGACGCAGCCGTTCGATGCCGTGGTTGATCGCGCCGATCTCGCCCTTCTCAAGGTCGTCCAGCTGATCGGAAATGCCCTGCACCCGCTCGATACGCGCCTGCAGTTGCGGCCATGCGGCTTCACCCTCGGCGACGATTTTGCCGTCTTCCTTGACGTTGGCCAGATAGCCGTAGAAGTTGCCCCACTCGCGGCGCTCCAGCGTCATCAACTCCGCTGGCTTGCGCATATCCTTGAGCCACTCGCCGATGACCCAGTTGAAATCGCTGGGGCTGATGTCCCGGTTGCCGACCTTGAACAGATCGCGGGTCATGAATTCGGGCCCCTGATCAGGGACCGGCAACCCGGCGGCCTTGAGCCTGGCGCGCGGCACTTGCTCAGACTGAACCAGCTCGCCCACCAGCACGTGGCTTTCCTGCCCGGGAACGTCGTACTGGGCGGAAATCACATCGGCCGGCCAGAAATGCCCTAGCCCGCGCACGGCGATCACCGCGAGCAAACCGATGGTCATGATCACGGCGATAGAGACCGCACCCGCGCTTAACCAGACGCCGGGGCCGCCACTGTTGAACCATCGCTTGAGGGAGGTCTGCTTCATCGGTTTCAACCTGCCCTAAAGAGACGAATACTGCTTGCGCAGGCGCTGACGAATCAGCTCTGCCAAGGTATTCATGACAAATGTGAACATCAGCAGCACCAGGGCAGCAAGGAACAGCACACGATAATGACTGCCGCCTACTTCCGACTCCGGCATCTCCACCGCCACGTTGGCCGCGAGCGTGCGCATGCCTTCGAACAGGTTCATGTCCATGATCGGCGTGTTGCCGGTGGCCATGAGCACGATCATGGTTTCGCCGACGGCGCGGCCCATGCCGATCATCAGCGCCGAGAAAATTCCTGGGCTGGCCGTCAGAATCACCACACGAACCAGCGTCTGCCACGGCGTGGCGCCGAGGGCCAGTGAGCCGAGCGTCAGCCCCCGCGGCACGCTGAACACCGCGTCCTCGGCGATGGAATAAATGTTGGGGATGACCGCAAAACCCATGGCGATCCCGACCACCAATGCGTTGCGCTGGTCATAGGTGATGCCCAGGTCGTTGGTGATCCACGAGCGCATGTCGCCGCCGAACCACCAGTTCTCGAGGTGCGGGCTCATGCTCAGTGAGACCCAGCCAATCAGCAGAATGACCGGAATCAGAATCGCGCTTTCCCAACCGTCGGGTACCCGCAGGCGAATCGAGTCGGGCAAGCGCGTCCAGCCAAACCCTGCCAGCAAGATGCCAATAGGGGTGAAGATCAGCAGGCTGAAGATGCCCGGCAGGTGCCCTTCCAGATACGGCGCCAGGAACAGCCCGGCGAAGAATCCGAGAATCACCGTCGGCATCGCTTCCATCAGTTCGATGATCGGCTTGACCTTGCGGCGCATGCGCGGCGCCATGAAGTAAGCGGTGTAGATCGCCGCAGCGACGGCAATTGGAGCGGCCAGGAGCATGGCGTAGAACGCGGCCTTCAGGGTGCCGTAAGTGAGTGGCGCGAGGCTGAGCTTGGGCTCGAAATCACTGCTGGACGCGGTGGATTGCCAAACGTATTTGGGTTCGTCGTAGTTTTCGTACCAGACCTTGTCCCACAACGCGCTCCATGAGATCTCCGGGTGCGGATTGCTCAGGCTCAAGGGCAGCAGCTTGCCGCTGTCTTCAACGATGATCCGATCCGCCCGCGGCGACAGTCCCATGACGGCCGGGCCGCTGGCTATCGGGTCGATCAGCAGCGTGCGGTGGGCGGTGCTGTGGAACACGCCGAGCTTGCCGGAGGTGTCCATGGCAATGAAGCCTTTGCGGCGCTGCTCGGCGGTGATCTGGGCGATCGGCGCGCCACTCATTTTGAAATCACGAATGTGCTGCAGGCGCATCTCGCCATCGACGTCTCGGGCCATGAACCACTGCGCGATGTTGCCTCTTGAGCTGCCGATCACCAGAGAGACGCCACCGACCAATTGCGTGCTGGCAGTCGTTTCGGCATTGGCATCTTCAAGGAGTTTGTAGCGGCCGTTCAGTGTGCGATCGCGCAGGTCGAACACGTCGGCCAGCGCGCGACCATTAATCACGTACAGCCACTGCTGACGCGGGTCGACATAAATGGCTTTGACCGCTGCTGACAGCTGCGGCAGATCGATGCGGTTCTGCTCGCGATCGGTGTCGCCCGTCATCAGGTTTTCGGACTGGGTCAGCGACAGCACGTGCAGTTGGGTACCGGTTGCACCGGCCAGAATCAGGGTCGTGTCACTGGCGCTCAGGTTGACGTGCTCGAGGGCCCGCCCTCCTTCGTCCAGCACCAGCGGCGTCTCGCCGTAGGGATAGGTAATCGTGGGGGTGATGGTCTTTTTGTTGGCGGGATAGCTGATCGGATACGCGTGCTTGAACACTATTACGCTGCCGTTGGACAGGCCAACCGCGATCAGGGGCTTGCCGGGCTGGTCCTGCGCCACCGACGTGATCTTCGCGCCTGCGGGGATCGGCAAGGCCACGCGGGAAATTTCGCCGCCGTCTTTGAGATGGAAAAACAGCGCTTCGCCTTTGTCGGACACGCGCATGGCGACCTGATTCTGCTCTTCGATGACCAGCACCATCG
The DNA here is from genome assembly GCF_013201545.1 of Pseudomonas graminis. Lineage (NCBI taxonomy): Bacteria > Pseudomonadati > Pseudomonadota > Gammaproteobacteria > Pseudomonadales > Pseudomonadaceae > Pseudomonas > Pseudomonas graminis. The sequence goes on along the minus strand of NZ_CP053746.1, from coordinate 1,732,653 downwards.
GCTCGCCGGCATCTTGCAGCCAGGCAGGCGCTTGAGCATCGCTGCGCGTCAGCTTCGCACCCTGGAACAACGGCGCGACGACGTAAGCCAGGTAGAAGAAGATCAAGGTAATGGCGGCCAACACGGCAAGACCGCCCACTAACACGTACCAACGCGTCAGGCGGTCTTTGAACGCACGGATCCTGCGCTTGCGCTGCAGCTCGGGCGCATTGAAATCGATGCGCTCGGGACGGGGTTTGTCGGTCATTGATGAATTGGCCAAATCATTCATGCGCACACCGTAGCCACTCTGTATGACAAATACATGACAGCGAGGTGACGCAAAAAAGCCCGTCGCTCCTGAATCGGGGCAACGGACTGTTCAGTGTTCTGCGAGCCTCGTTCCATAAGGCCTTTGTCGTTTTGTGGCGGGACGAACCTGTCACCCCGCTTCAGGGTTGTCTGGGCAGCGTGCTCGCTACCGTTCTTGTAGCCCCAGATCAGCCAAGGCTTTGCTGACGACCTTGGCTGGTAACGGAATGTATCCGTCTTTCATGACAACTTCCTGACCTTGTTTTGACAGGATCAATCTGACGAACTCGGCTTCGAGCGGATTCAACGGCTGGTTCGGCGCCTTGTTGACGTACACATAAAGGAAGCGTGCCAGCGGGTAGGTGCCATTCAATGCGTTGGCTTCGTTGTCTTCGACATACTCGCCGCCCTCCTTTTTTGCGAGGGGAACAGTGCGAACGCTGGACGTTTTATAACCAATGCCCGAGTACCCAATGCCGTTCAGCGAGTTGCTGATGGAGCTGACCACCGACGCAGAGCCGGGCTGTTCGTTGACGTTGGGCTTGAAGTCGCCCTTGCACAGCGCCTCTTCCTTGAAGAAACCGTAAGTGCCGGAAACCGAATTACGCCCGAACAGCTGGATGGCCTTGCCGGCCAGATCTCCCGTAACACCTGCATCGCCCCAGGTTTTCGCGTCGGCTCTGGCACCGCACAGCCGGGTCGCGGAGAAGATCGCGTCGACCTGCTGCAACGTCAGCCCCTTGATCGGGTTGTCCTTGTGAACGAACACTGCCAGGGCATCGACGGCCACGGGAATCGCCGTCGGTTTGTAGCCATGCTTCTGCTCGAACGCCGACAACTCGCCGTCTTTCATCTTGCGGCTCATGGGCCCGAGCGTCGCAGTGCCCTCGGTCAGTGCAGGTGGCGCTGTCGAGGAGCCAGCGGCCTGAATCTGGATGTTCACGCTTGGGTATTCTTTTTTGTAGGCCTCGGCCCACATCGTCATCAGGTTGGCGAGCGTGTCGGACCCCACGCTGGATAGATTTCCGGAGACACCACTGGTTTTGACGTAGGGCTTGATCGCCGGGTCGACAGCGGCACTCGCGTTGTCGACAGCCACGCCAGCCGCCACGAAAGTCAGCGCCGTCATCAAACGTTTGAAGGTCATGCCTTGCTCCTGGCGAGGTGAAGAGTACCGCCATCGATGATGGCCATGTGACTACTCTATGACCGGAATATGACAATCAAATGAAAGCCGCCAGTCATCACGACTGGCAGCCTTGATTTTCAGCGGGACGATTCGTCATAGGCTGGATCAGGACTCGACCCGCTTTCTTCTCATCAGGAAAATACCGATCCCCATGCCCATGGCGCAAAGAATCGCCACGTACCAGGACGGGCCCATCGGGTTGGCGGCGAACATCAGGCTGACGACCATTGGCGTTAAACCACCAAAGATGGCGTACGCCAGGTTGTAGGAAAACGACAGCCCGGAGAAGCGAACAACCGGCGGGAAGGCCTTGACCATCACGAAGGGCACCGCGCCGATGGTGCCGACGAACAAGCCGGTAATCGCGTACAGCGGATACAGCAGATCCGGGTGCGTGCCGATCATGTGGTAGAAGGTCCACGAACTCACCAGCAGGCCCAGCGAGCCGAACAGGAAGACCAGCCCCGCGCCGACCCGATCCGCCAGCGCGCCCGCCCCGATACAGCCCAGACTCAGCAAAACAATGGCGAGGCTGTTGGCTTTCAGGGTGTCGGCGGGTGCGAAACCGTAGGCCTTTTGCAGCAGGGTCGGCGTCATCAGAATGACCACCACCACACCGGCGGAGAGCAGCCAGGTCAGAAGCATCGACAGCACAACGGCGCCACGGTGATCACGCAATACCGCTTTGAGCGGCACTTCTTCAGCCAGTTGCTTGCGCAATTGGAGCTCGGCGAACACCGGGGTTTCATGCAGCCAGCGGCGCAGGTAAACCGACATCAGACCGAAGACGCCACCGAGCAGGAAAGGAATCCGCCAGGCATAGTCCGATACCTCAACGGGCGAGTACACGCTGTTGATCCAGGTGGCGACCAGCGAGCCAAGCAGAATCCCGGCAGTCAGACCGGACGTGAGGGTACCGCAGGCGTAACCGACGTTACGGGCGGGAACGTGTTCGGAAACGAATACCCACGCGCCAGGCACTTCGCCACCGATCGCGGCGCCCTGAATGACGCGCATCAACAGCAGCAACATCGGAGCCCAGATGCCGATCTGCGCGTAGGTAGGCAGCAAGCCCATGATCAGCGTCGGCACGGCCATCAGAAAAATGCTAAGGGTGAACATTTTCTTGCGGCCCAGCAGATCGCCGAAGTGCGCCATGACGATGCCGCCAAGGGGCCGAGCCAGATAACCGGCGGCAAAAATGCCAAACGTTTGCATCAAACGCAGCCATTCGGGCATGTCTACGGGGAAAAACAGCTTGCCTACCACTGCTGCGAAGAACACGAAGATGATGAAGTCGTAGAACTCCAACGCTCCGCCCAGGGCAGACAGTGAAAGGGTTTTGTAATCGTTGCGGTTCAGCGGGCGCGAAGGCTGCGTAGCACTTAAAGGCACAGAGGACATGACAATGGCTTCTCTTTTGAGGCTCTCTTTGGGCGAAAAATCAACGGTGACTCAACCGTGGGTAACGGCTTCACACGCGATTTCTCGACTCGAAAAGTTAATCGGGCATCAAAATTGCGTGCCAAAAATGGCGTAGTGCGCCAGGTCGGTCCGGCACGATAGCAAATTGCGTACAAATGCACATGGATTGCAATGACGCGAAGGCATCATGAAAAAGCGGCGGTCGTGTCGTGACGACGCGCCAGATATACTCGCCGGCCGCGACTCAACCGGGCTCTTCAGGGAAGTTGTGCGAAACCATTTGCCCAAGTCGTTTTCGCAGAGTTTCCCTTTAAACAAAATGAAGACTTAGTAGAGTCATGGGTCAGAGGGACCCAATAATGATTGAGCTCGAACAAGAAGATCCGATACCGCAGGGCGATCTTGCCCTGCAGATTACCGCCCTACCCCGCGAAACCAACGGCTTCGGGGATATTTTCGGCGGCTGGCTGGTTTCCCAGATGGACCTTGCCGGTACTGCCATGGCGAGCAAGGTGGCCGGTGGCCGTGTGGCGACGGTTGCCATCGACCGCATGGCGTTCCTGGTGCCCGTCGCGGTGGGGGCGCAGTTGTCGTTCTACACCCAGACCCTGGAAATCGGCCGCAGCTCGATTCAGATGATGGTCGAGGTGTGGAGCGATGATCCCCTGTCCAGCGAATGGCGCAAGGTGACCGAAGCCGTGTTCGTTTTCGTCGCCATCGACGGCAGCGGCCGTACTCGCTCGGTGCCGGCTCGTCGCTGATCAGTAAGCCAAGGGGGGCCGATGTGCCCGCCCTTGGCTTTGCGCAACAAACTCATCAAGCTTGGCGCAGTCTGAGTCAGTCACTGTCCTTCGAGTGAGAACCCCTATGCCTACGTCAAACGTCGAATCCTTCCAGCTCGGTGAGCTTAATTGCTGGCGCATCCGCCACGGTCAGGCCGAACTGGTGATCGCCCAGCAAGGCGCGCACATCATCAGTTACCAGGTGGACGGCGATGAGCCGCTGATTTGGTCCAACCCGGGCGCGCTGTTCAAATCGGGCAAGCCTATTCGCGGCGGGATGCCGATCTGCTGGCCGTGGTTTGGCAATTTCCAGAAAAACCCGTCCAGCGTGCAGGCCATGCGCGAGAGCGACGAGCCGGCAAAGGCCCACGGCGAAGTTCGAGCGATCGACTGGGAGTTGATGGGCGTGGGTGAGGATGGCGACGCCTTGATTGTCGAATTCATTCAGCCCCGGGCCGAAGGACATTTGCCGGGGTGGCCGCACACCGTTGGCTTGAAGCTGCACATCCGCCTGGATACAGCGCTGAATGTCAGCCTCGTGAGCTTCAACGCTGGCGCTGAAGACGTCACGCTGAGCCAGGCGTTGCACAGCTATTTCGCGGTCAGTGACGTCGGCCAGATCAGCGTCGAAGGGCTGGACGGCGTGGAGTACCTGAACACACTGGAAAGCTGGGACACTCAGAATGTGCAGGTGGGCAATATCACCTTCACCGGCGAGACCGACCGTATTTATCAGGACACGCCCGACCTGATCTCAGTGGTCGATCCAAAATGGGAACGCCGGATTAAGATTCAGACGACGGGTTCGCAATCGGCCATCGTCTGGAACCCGTGGATCGACAAGACCAAAACCTTCGACGACATGCAGGCTGATGGCTGGAAAAGCATGGTGTGCGTTGAGACAGCCAACGTCATGACCGATGTCGTGACGCTTAAGCCGGGCGATATGCACGCGCTGAGCGTCAGCATCTGGGCCGAGCCGTTGGCAGAAGCCTGACGACACTGCGCTATTTTGTAGGACCGGCTTCAGCCGGGAAGAGGCCTGCATGAACACCATAAATTTGCGGTGTGGCACCTGGCGCTTTCCCGGCTGAAGCCGGTCCTACAGTGGGCTCCAAGATCAATCTCCGGAATGTACGCGGTCTCACCAGGACCTTGCTGTGTCGGCGAACTACAAATCCGCCTCAACCACCACCCGCACTTTCGACGCATCCAGCGCATAAGCCGCGTCGGCGAGATCATTGTTGACCTTCTCGACCTTCAACGTGCCGATGACCCACAACGGCGTGTAGATGTCAGAGATCTTCAGGCCCTTCGGATAACGCACCAGCACCAGCTGATTCGGCGGCGGTGGCGGCACGTGGATGCAGGCCCCCGGGTACGGGACGAGGAAGAACAGCGTGCTGTGGCCCTTCGCATCAGTCTCCAGCGGAACCGGATAGCCACCCAGGCGAATGATTTTGTCGTTCATCGACGCGACGGTTTTGGTGGAGTACATGACGGCAGGCAAGCCCTTGCTCTGCTTCAAACCGCCCTTGCTGTCGAACGTTCCCTGACCTTCAGGCGAGTTGTGATCGATTTCGGGCATGGCTTCGAGGGCTTTCTGATCCGACTTCGGCATCAGCTCGAGCCAGTCGGTTTCAGGTAATTCAGCGGCGCGTACCAATCCGCAGACCAGCAGCAGTGAAACGAAGAGGAGATGACGCATTGGAGGTGCTCGGCGGGAGGAGTTGAGTGCCGGGCATTCTAGCCCTCTGCGCAGCAATAGCGCAGAGGGCCAGCCGTGCTTAACGCTTTTTAATCATGCCGTAGATCACCAGCAGGATGATCGCGCCGACAAGTGCACCGAGGAAACCTGCACCCTCGCCTGCGCGGTAGATCCCCAGCGCCTGACCACCATAAGTGGCAGCCAGCGAGCCGCAGATGCCGAGCAGGATGGTCATGATCCAGCCCATGCTGTCGTCGCCTGGCTTCAGGAAGCGCGCCAGCAGACCTACGATCAAGCCGATGAAGATGGTTCCGATGATTCCCATGCCATGTCCCTCTGTTTGAATGAATATGCCAACAGCCTAGCTAGCTATTGGCAACAGGCTATGAGAGGGGCGGCGGTGGCGAATGGTTCAACAGGATGTGCAGGACACTGCTGTGATCAGTTTTTGATCAATGCCTCGACCTGCTTCACCTGACGATCCAGCGTCGTGCGGTCTTTGCTGCGCACCGTGGCGTGGCCGACCTTGCGCCCGGCTTTGAAGGCCTTGCCGTAGTGATGCAGATGACAGTCTTCGATGGCGATCACGTAGCTCACAGCCGGTACTTCACCGATGAAGTTGAGCATCGCGCTCTCACCAACCTTGGCCGTCGAACCCAGCGGCAGCCCGGCAACGGCGCGCAGATGGTTCTCGAACTGGCTGCACTCGGCGCCTTCGGTGGTCCAGTGGCCCGAGTTGTGGACACGCGGGGCGATCTCGTTGGCTTTAAGGCCGCCATCGACTTCGAAGAATTCAAAGGCCAGCACGCCTACGTAATCCAGCTGCTTGAGCACACGCCCGGCGTAATCTTCAGCCAGCGCCTGCAGCGGGTGATCGGTGCTGGCGATGGACAGGCGCAGAATGCCGCTGTCGTGGGTGTTGTGGACCAACGGATAGAAGCGGGTCTCGCCATCACGGGCACGCACGGCGATCAACGAAACCTCGCCGGTGAACGGCACAAAGCCCTCCAGCAGGCACGGCACGCTGCCCAGTTCGGCGAAGGTGCCGCTCACGTCTTCAGGGGTGCGCAGGACTTTCTGGCCCTTTCCGTCGTAACCCAGCGTGCGGGTTTTCAACACGGCCGGCAGACCGATGCGGGCCACCGCAGCGTCCAGATCCGCCTGGGACTGGATGTCGGCGAACGCCGGCGTCGGGATGCCGAGGTCCTTGAACATGCTTTTTTCAAACCAGCGATCGCGGGCGATGCGCAGCGCTTCGGCGCTCGGGTAAACCGGCACGAACTGCGACAGAAAGGCAACGGTTTCAGCCGGTACGCTCTCAAACTCGAAGGTGACCAGATCAACATCGTTCGCCAGCTGGCGCAGGTGTTCCTGATCACCGTAATCGGCGAGCAGGTGCTCGCCAAGCGCAGCGGCGCAGGCGTCTGGTGCGGGATCAAGGAAGGCGAAGTTCATCCCCAGCGGGGTGCCCGCCAGTGCCAACATGCGACCCAACTGGCCGCCACCGATTACGCCGATCTTCATGAAAACCTCAGGCCTCGCGTGGGTCTGGATTGTCCAGAACGCTGTCTGTCTGCTCAGCACGGAATTTCTTCAGCACTGCGTGGAAGTGTGGGTGCTTGGCGCCCAGGATACTGGCCGACAACAGCGCGGCGTTGATCGCGCCTGCTTTGCCGATGGCCAGCGTTGCAACTGGAATACCGGCAGGCATCTGCACGATGGAGAGCAATGAGTCGACGCCCGACAGCATGGACGACTGAACCGGGACACCCAGAACGGGCAGATGAGTCTTGGCAGCGCACATGCCAGGCAGATGAGCAGCGCCACCAGCGCCGGCGATGATCACCTCGATGCCACGGCCTTCGGCTTCTTCGGCGTACTTGAACAGCAGATCGGGCGTGCGGTGCGCCGAAACCACTTTGACTTCGTACGGGATGCCGAGCTTTTCAAGCATGTCGGCGGTGTGGCTAAGGGTGGACCAATCGGACTTGGAGCCCATGATCACGCCAACCAGTGCGCTCATCGTCGTGCCTCTCATCGGGCGCCCGCAGGCGCGGCTAAAAACAACAAGCCACGCGGGAGAACCGGCGTGGCTTGTCGTACAAATTATGACCAGTCGAACCGGCCGAAGGCCGCGGAGTATACCGCAAAGAGGCGCGTTTGACAGACTGCCGGCGACCTCCTGTCAGCCAACAAAATCGGACCATACACGCCCGGTTTTGCTGACTCCGAGGTCAGGCGTCCGGCGAGTTGCCGCCCGCTTCCAGCTTGCGCCACAACAGCCGGACATTGGCCTTGCGAACCAGCGCGCAGCGGTACAGCCGAATCTCCAGCGGGACGTGCCACTGAGTGCCGCCGCAGATAACCAATTCGCCTCGTTCGAGCTCCGCCGTCACGCTCAGCCGCGGCACCCACGCGATACCCAGCCCTTGTAGCGCCATGCCCTTGAGGCTGTCGGCCATCGCCGTTTCGTAAATCGTCGTGAAGCGCACGCTGCGTTGGCGAAGTAGCAGATTCACCGAGCGCCCCAGAAATGCACCGGCGCTGTACGCCAGCAGTGGCACGCTTTGCTCCCCTTCCAGGTCGAACAGCGGCCGCCCCTCTTCGTCTGTCGAGCAGACTGGCAGCATTTCGGTCATGCCCAGATGCAGGGACGGGAAGATCTCGGCGTCCATCTGCAGCGCGGCATCGGGGTCGTAGAACGCCAGCATCAGATCACAACCGCCTTCACGCAGTGCGTGTACCGCGTCGCCGACGTTGGTGGCGACCAGGCGCGTGGCAATGTTCAGCCCTTCATTGCGTAACTGCGCGATCCAGCGCGGAAAGAAGCTCAGCGCCAGCGAGTGAGCGGCAGCGATCTGCATGACCTCACCCTGCCCGCTCTCCAGGTGGTGCAAATGACGCAGCACTTCGCCGAGCTGGTCGACCACCGTCCTTGCGGTGACGAGGAATAATTGCCCTGCCGCCGTCAGCTCGATCGGCGTGCGCGAGCGATTGACCAGCGTCAGCCCAAGCGCCGCTTCAAGGCTGCGAATGCGCCGGCTGAAGGCCGGTTGCGTGACAAATCGACGCTCCGCTGCCTGGGAAAAACTGCGGGTCGCGGCCAGCGCACTGAAATCTTCCAACCATTTGCTTTCCAGGTTCATCGTTTCTCCAGCGTTAGAAATGGCGCATTCGCAGGTGCGGACGGAGCGTCATACACTGATTCACACGTTCGCAACAATCCCTGCGTCACAGCGCCATTATGCCGATTGTGCATAGGGCAGCGTTTTACAGCATTGGTCCAGAATCGCCTGCAAGCCTAGTATCAGCGGCGTTCCGGCTTAGTCCGTGCCCATCTTGAGACTTTCTCTATCATGTCCTCCGCTGCATCATTTCGCATCGAAAAAGACTTGCTTGGCGTTCTCGAAGTACCCGCTGAAGCGTATTACGGCATTCAGACCCTGCGCGCTGTGCACAACTTCCGCCTCTCGGGTGTTCCGCTTTCTCACTACCCGAAGCTGGTTGTAGCGCTGGCGATGGTCAAACAAGCTGCAGCGGATGCGAACCACCAGCTGGGTCACCTGAGCAACGATAAGCATGCGGGCATCAGCGAAGCCTGCGCACGGCTGATCCGCGGTGATTTCCACGATCAGTTCGTCGTCGACATGATCCAGGGCGGCGCCGGCACCTCCACCAACATGAACGCCAACGAAGTCATCGCCAACATCGCGCTTGAAGCGATGGGCCATGCCAAGGGCGAATACACGTTTCTGCACCCCAACAACGACGTGAACATGGCGCAGTCCACCAACGACGCGTACCCGACGGCCATACGTCTGGGTTTGCTGTTGGGCCACGACTCACTGCTCGCCAGTCTCGACAGCCTGATTCAGGCATTCGCGGCCAAAGGTCACGAGTTCAACCACGTGTTGAAAATGGGCCGCACCCAACTGCAAGACGCGGTGCCGATGACCCTGGGTCAGGAATTCCGCGCCTTCGCCACCACCTTGACTGAAGACCTCAACCGCCTGCGCAGCCTGGCGCCTGAGCTGCTGACCGAAGTCAATCTCGGCGGCACCGCCATCGGCACCGGCATCAACGCCGACCCTGGTTATCAGCACCTGGCCGTTCAGCGTCTGGCGACCATCAGCGGCCAGCCGCTGGTGCCGGCGGCGGACCTGATTGAAGCGACCTCCGACATGGGTGCTTTCGTCCTGTTTTCCGGCATGCTCAAGCGCACCGCAGTCAAGCTGTCGAAGATCTGCAACGACCTGCGCCTGCTCTCCAGCGGCCCGCGCACCGGCATCAACGAAATCAATCTTCCGGCACGTCAGCCAGGCAGCTCGATCATGCCGGGCAAGGTGAATCCTGTGATTCCAGAGGCGGTGAACATGTGCGCCTTCGAAATCATGGGCAACGACCTGGCACTGACCATCGCTGCCGAAGGCGGCCAATTGCAGTTGAACGTGATGGAGCCGTTGATCGCCTACAAGATCTTCGACTCGATTCGCCTGCTGCAGCGCGCCATGGACATGCTGCGCGAGCACTGCATCGTCGGCATCACCGCTAACGAAGTGCGCTGCCGTGAGCTGGTCGAGCACTCGATCGGCCTGGTCACTGCGCTGAACCCTTACATCGGTTACGAAAACGCCACCCGCATTGCCCGCGTTGCACTGGAAACGGGCCGTGGCGTACTGGAGCTGGTGCGTGAAGAGGGCTTGCTCGATGACGTCATGCTGGCAGACATCCTGCGCCCAGAGAACATGATTGCGCCGCGGCTAGTGCCTTTGAAGGCTTGATCGTCCGGCTCTCCAGCACTTGCAACACGATCACCAGGCTGAGGGTCTAGACACCCCTCACCCTTTTGAGGGCCGGAAGCACACGCTTCCAGGCCCTTTTTTTTGCCTGCTCTATGCCGGCTTGCAGCAAACCGAATAAAGACTCCAATAACGCGCACCGGTATAGTGCGCACCCTCTAAGAAAGCGAGGAAACACCAATGCTTGAAGTCATCAACGACTTCCTCTCGGGAAAAGTACTGATCGTGCTCATTGTTGGGCTCGGTGGATATTTCACGATTCGCTCGCGTTTCGTTCAGTTCCGTCACTTCTTTCACATGTTCGCGGTGTTTCGCGACAGTTTGCGCAGCAGCGCCGGCCAGTTGAGTTCATTCCAGGCCCTGATGCTGAGCCTTGCCGGCCGCGTCGGCGCCGGTAACATCGCCGGCGTCGGCATCGCCGTCACCCTGGGCGGACCGGGCGCGGTGTTCTGGATGTGGGTCACTGCGCTGGTCGGCATGGCGAGCAGCTTTTTCGAATGCTCCCTTGGTCAGCTGTACAAACGCTGCGACGCCGAAGGTCAATACCGCGGCGGTCCGTCGTATTACATTCAGCATGGCCTGGGCAAACGCTGGCTGGGCATGATCATGGCGGTGTTGCTGCTGGTGACCTTCGGCTTTGCCTTCAATGGCCTGCAATCCCACGCCGTGACCCACTCGCTCAACGACGCGTTCAAGATCTCGCCAAGCTACGCCGGCGTCGGTCTGGCGATACTGCTGGGTCTGGTGTTCGTCGGCGGGATCAAGCGCATCGCCAAGGTCGCCGACCTGCTGGTGCCGATCAAGACACTGGTCTACATCGCCGTCACGCTGTATGTCATCGGCGTGCAGTTCGAACACGTTCCGCACATGCTGATGACCATCGTCAAAAGCGCGTTCGGCATGGATGAAGTGTTTGGTGGCCTGATCGGCAGCGCCATTGTCATGGGCGTCAAACGTGGCGTCTTCGCCAACGAAGCCGGCCTGGGCAGCGCGCCGAACGTAGCGGCGGTGGCTCAGGTCGAGCACCCGGTTGCACAAGGTGTGGTTCAGGCGTTCAGCGTGTTCCTTGATACGTTCGTCATCTGCACCTGCACCGCGTTGCTGATCCTGCTGTCCGGTTTCTACACCCCGGGCTTCGAAGGCGATGGCATTGCCCTGACGCAGAACTCCCTCGCCGCCGTCGTCGGTGACTGGGGCAAGCTGTTCATCAGTGTGGCGCTGGCGCTGTTCGTGTTCACTTCGATTCTCTACAACTACTACTTGGGCGAAAACAGCCTGCGCTTCCTGCTGGGTGAGAACCGCAAGGCGATCTTCGGCTACCGCGTGTTGGTCCTCGCGTTGATTCTGTGGGGCGCGGTCGAGGATCTGGGCACGGTGTTCGCCTTCGCCGACATCACTATGACGATGCTGGCTTTCGTCAACCTGATCGCGCTGGCGATGCTGTTCAAAATCGCGCTGCGGGTGCTGAAAGACTACGATGCCCAGCGTAAAGCCGGGATCAAGACGCCAGTCTTCGACTCCAGCCAGTTCCCCGATCTGGACCTGGACCTGAAAGCCTGGCCAAAGCCTGATGCCGCTCAGCCTGCGGCGCACACGGCAGCGGTCAGCGGCAAACCGGTCGCGGACGCGCGTTGATCATTTGAACCTCAATCCAGGGAGACAGGCATGAGTCGCAAAAACCACGCACCCGCCCGCCAGGTGATGGTGCTGTATACCGGTGGAACCATCGGCATGCAGGCCAGCGAAAACGGGCTGGCACCTGCTTCCGGCTTTGAAGCGCGCATGGCTGAGCAACTGGCTGCGCTGCCCGAAATGGTCGTGCCGCAGTGGTCGTTCCGCGAAATGTCTCCCCTGATCGACAGCGCCAACATGACGCCTGCCTACTGGCAGCGCTTGCGCGAGGCGGTGGTCGATGCAATTGAAGCGCAAGGGTGCGACGCCGTGCTGATCCTGCACGGTACCGATACCCTGGCTTACAGCGCAGCAGCCATGAGCTTTCAACTGTTGGGCCTGAATGCCCCTGTGGTGTTCACCGGTTCAATGTTGCCAGCGGGCGTTTCCGACAGTGATGCCTGGGAAAACGTCAACGGCGCCTTGCAGGCTTTGGGTCAAGGGCTCGCCGCGGGAGTGCATCTGTACTTCCACGGGGAGCTGCTGGAACCTACTCGTTGCGCGAAGATTCGCAGCTTCGGCCGCAACCCTTTTGCGGCGCTCAATCGCGCTCGCGGTGGTGAGGCGGCATCGGCGTTGCCGGCGGCGCTGGACTATCGCCAGCCCAAGCAACTGGCGAACGTTGCGGTGCTGCCGCTGTTTCCCGGCATCGGCGCTGCTCAGCTAGACGGTTTGATCGACAGCGGTATCCAGGGTCTTGTGCTGGAATGCTTCGGCAACGGCACCGGTCCCAGCGATAACGCTGACTTCCTTGCCAGCCTTCAGCGTGCTCACCAGAAAGGCATCGTGGTCGTGGCGATTACTCAATGCCACGAAGGCGGCGTCGAACTGGATGTGTATGAGGCCGGCAGCCGGCTGCGGGGCGTCGGCGTGCTGTCCGGCGGCGGCATGACCCGCGAAGCGGCGTTCGGCAAGCTGCATGCGCTGCTGGGGGCCGGACTGGATGGCAATGAGGTGCGGCGATTGGTCGAGCTCGATGTGTGTGGCGAGTTGCGCTGAGCGAGTAGCGTCGCTTAGATAGTTGTCTGCACGCGTTTACCGGCGAGGAGCCCAGACATTTCGCAAGGTCGATAACCCACAACAGGCCGCAAATTGCCCGGTGTCCAGACGCTATACTCGCGCAGCAAACACAACCCTGTGGGAGTGAGCTTGCTCACGAAGACGGCATTTCAGCCGCTGAAGATTCAGCGCACGTCCTACCCCTTCGCGAGCAAGCTCGCTCCCACAATTGGTGTATCGGCGGCGTGGTTTCGTGTTTGATGAGAGCAAGCTTGCTCGCGAAAGCGGCCTCTTCATCGACGGATATCTCGCGGATGGACCATCCTCTTCGTCCGGATGCGTCTGGCGTCAATTATGCCCTCATCAAGCAAGGGCATGACCTCATCACGAATAAGCAACCTCAACCGGCCGCTTGTCCATCGCGTCCTGCAGCATCGAGTTCAGATTGCCGGAGATGTTTTCGCACAGCGCTTTCATCTGAATCTCGTGCTCGGAGGCCTTGAACGGGCTTTGCAGGTCGGTGCCGATTTTCTCGATTGCCAGCAGCATGAAGCCCACGACAGTCGACGCCAGCGGCGTGAACCAGCCCAGCGTTTCGACCAGACCGATCGGCACGATGATGCAGAACAGGGTGATGAACAGACGCGGGAACGTCACGTACGGGTAAGGCAACGGGGTATTGGCGATGCGCTCCATGCCGCCTTGGTTGTTGGAGATTTCCACCAGCGTCGCTTCGAGCCGTTCCAGACGAATGCTGTCCAGGCGGCCGGCCTTGTATTCCTGAGCGATGATCGCCGCGGACTCATTGAGAATCGCGTTGGGGAAGTTGTTGGTGCGCGTGCGGCGCTCGAATTCTTCCCGGGAAATCATCGCCGTTACCTGCTCGCCGCAATCGCTGCCCTTCAAATGGGCAGACAGGCATTCAACATAGGCCACATGACGGCGCAAGAGCGTGGCCTTGACCGGGTTCAGCCCGTCCTCGTCATCAATGAACGTCAGCACCTGCCGGGCAAAGCTGCGGGAGTTATTGACCAGCGCACCCCACAGCGTGCGCGCCTCCCACCAGCGGTTATACGCGCTGGTGTTGCGGAAGCTGGTCAGCACGACCAGCGCAGAACCCAACAGGGTCAGGGGCATCGATGGCAGGGTGATCTTGCGATCCAGAAACAGCATGAAGTCGACGGTAACGACGACGTCCCATATCAGCAGCCAGAACAAGGACCAGCCGATGTAGGTAAATGTCCTGATCATGGCGCGGTACTTCTTGACGATCATTTCCTGCAAAGGCCACCTCCGGCGCAATACGTTGAATCAGTCGGCAAGGGCTCGACCCAAGGCTTCGAATACGTCTGGGCAACTTCGTTCGTTACGCTCACAGGCTATATGTAACCAAATACTCAATGGAAGCTGAATCGCTTCTCCAAAAGACTGGCTGACAGATTGTTCATGGAACGATAACGCCCTCGCCGCGCTCAACACCTATCTGGATGCTTCCGCTACCCGTCACGAGGAGAACGTTAATGAGCTCGTCTGCCAACTCTCACTCCACCGAACGATCAGGCGCAGTGCGCCCGTTTACGCCGCACACTGACCGCGACCAACTGACCATCAATACCATTCGCACCCTGGCCATGGATGCCGTGCAGAAAGCCAATTCCGGGCACCCCGGTACGCCGATGGCGCTGGCACCTGTCGGCTACACGCTGTGGAAAGATTTCCTGCGCTATCACCCGGAACACCCTGACTGGCCTAACCGCGACCGTTTCGTGTTATCGGTCGGCCATGCTTCGATGCTGCTGTATTCGCTGCTGCACCTGGCCGGTGTGATCGAGATCGATGAGCACGGCAAGCCATCGGGCAAACCCGCGGTGAGCCTTGAGGACATCAAGCAGTTTCGCCAGATGGACTCCAAAACCCCAGGCCACCCTGAGTACCGCATGACCACCGGCGTGGAGACCACTACCGGTCCGCTGGGTCAGGGTTGCGCCAATAGCGTCGGCATGGCGATGGGTGAGCGCTGGCTGGGTGAGCACTTCAACAAGCCGAGCGCGACGCTGTTCGATTACAACGTGTACGTGCTGTGCGGCGACGGCGACATGATGGAGGGCGTGACCGCCGAAGCGGCTTCAATCGCCGGGCACCTCAAGCTGTCGAACCTGTGCTGGATCTACGACAACAACACCATCAGCATCGAGGGCCACACCGAACTGGCTTACAGCGATGATGTGCAGAAGCGTTTCGAGGGCTACGGCTGGAAAACCCTGCACGTCAAAGACGCCAACGACGCCAGTGCGCTGGCCAAGGCGCTGCAGACCTTTCAGCAAACCAGCGATGCGCCGACCCTGATCGTGGTCGACAGCGTCATCGGCTTCGGTTCGCCCAACAAACACAATACGTCTGCCGCCCACGGCGAACCGCTGGGCGATGACGAAATCAAGCTGACGAAAAAGGCCTACGGCTGGGATGAAAACAGTTCCTTCCTGGTGCCGGAAGATGCCCGTCACTGCCTGCGTGATGCACTGCTGGAACGTAGCGGCAGCGATTACGACGCCTGGCTCGAGACCCTTAAGCAGTTCGAAAAGGACCAGCCCGAGCTCGCCGATCAGCTCAAGCGCATGCGTGCCGGTGAGATGCCCGAAGGCTGGCAAGACAAGCAGATGAATTTTGAAGCGGACGCCAAAGGCATTGCCTCGCGCGCTTCCGGTGGCAAGGTGCTGAATGCGTTTGCCGAGCAGATCCCGTGGCTCATCGGCGGCTCGGCAGACCTTTCGCCGTCGACCAAAACCAACCTGACGTTTGATGGGGCGGGCAGCTTCGAAGCAGGCAATTACGGCGGTCGAAACCTGCACTTTGGTATCCGTGAACATGCCATGGGTTCCATCGCGAACGGCTTGGCCCTGT
The DNA here is from genome assembly GCF_013201545.1 of Pseudomonas graminis. Classification (NCBI taxonomy): domain Bacteria; kingdom Pseudomonadati; phylum Pseudomonadota; class Gammaproteobacteria; order Pseudomonadales; family Pseudomonadaceae; genus Pseudomonas; species Pseudomonas graminis. The sequence goes on along the minus strand of NZ_CP053746.1, from coordinate 1,716,888 downwards.
CCTACATCCGTCCGTACACCTCGACCTTCCTCGTGTTCAGCGATTACATGAAGCCGCCGATTCGTCTGGCGTCGATCATGGAATTGCCGGTTATCTTCGTCTTTACCCATGACTCCATCGGCGTCGGCGAGGACGGCCCGACCCACCAGCCCATCGAGCAACTGACTCAGCTGCGGGCGACGCCGGGTGTGCTGACCATTCGTCCGGGCGATGCCAACGAAACGGCGCAGGCCTGGAAAATCGCGTTGGCGCAAACCAGCAGGCCATCGTGCCTGGTGCTGTCCCGTCAGCCGCTGCCAACCCTTGATCGCTCGAAATACGCCAGCGCCGACGGCCTGACCAAAGGTGCCTACGTGCTGGCTGATGCGGTGGAAGGTAAAGTGGACGTCATCCTGATCGCCACCGGCAGCGAGGTCGGCATGACCGTCGAGGCGTTCGAGAAGCTCAAAGCCGAAGGCGTTGCAGCGCGCGTGGTGTCAATGCCGAGCTGGGAGTTGTTCGAGGACCAGGACAAGGCCTATCGCGACGGCGTGCTGCCGCCGGATGTTAAAGCGCGGGTAGTGGTGGAACAGGCGGGGCCTGTGGGTTGGGATCGGTATGTCGGGCAGACCGGCGCAAAGATCGTGATGAACACCTTCGGTGCATCGGCTCCCATCGACAAGCTGCAGGCCAAGTACGGATTCACGGCGGAAAACATCGCCAAGCTGGCGAAGGAACAAATCGCTGGTTAATCCTGTGTAAGAGCGCTTGCCCGCAACTCGCGGGCAAGCGCCCTCCTTCCTTCAGATCACCCGTTCAGCATCCGGTCAACACAGCGGGCCGACGTTCGCCCTCGAAGAAAACCGGCCGGATACGCACACCTACCGCATTGCCTGCAAATGCAGCAACCAGCCAGAGCCAGCCATGCAGGCTGCCTGAGGCGATGCCGCTGAAATAAGCGCCGATGTTGCAGCCGTACGCCAGGCGCGAGCCATAGCCTAGCAACAGTCCGCCAATCACTGCGGCGATCAACGAGCGTGTCGGGATTTTCAGGCTTGGGGCGAATCGCCCTGCAAGGCCCGCCGCCACGGCCGCACCCAACATGATGCCGATGTCCATGACGGTGGTGATGTCTTCCCACACCGGCGCGGCCAGCGCCTTGGCGTTCGCTGGCAATTGCCAGAACGGCCAGCTGCCCACGTCCACACCCAGACCACCGGCGACTTTCGCGCCCCACAGCGCGAAGGCCGAGGTGATTCCCCAAGGGCGACCGGCCAATGCCAGCGTGGCGTAGTTGAGCAGCGCCAGGCCTACCGCACCCCACACCAAAGGCCAGGGGCCGCGGAGGAAACGGCGCAGGCCAACGTGTTCGCTGGTGACGACCGCTTCCAGATCCCCGTGTCGGCGCTTTTCCAGCTTCACGGTGACAAGGGCAATGACTGCGAACAGGGCCAGGCTCATCAATAGCGCCGGAATCACACCAAAGCTTTTGACAATCGAGGTCGCTGGGAAGGACGGCAGCGAGAACCACCAATCGACGTGATGGGTGGCGATCAGCGAGCCAACGATGAAGAACAGCAAAGTGACGAGCATCCGCGCGTTGCCGCCGCCAACGGTGAATAATGTGCCGGACGCACAGCCGCCGCCCATTTGCATGCCGATGCCGAAGATGAAGGCGCCGAACACGACGGAGACACCTGCCGGGGCCACGAGGCCGGTGACCGGCGTGCCAAACAGCGTACCGGCACCCAGCGCGGGGAAGAACAGGACCACCGCCACGGCAAGCATCACCATTTGCGCGCGCAAACCGGCACCGCGTCGCTCGTTGATGAATACCCGCCAGGCCGAGGTGAAGCCGAATGCGGCGTGATACAGCGTTAGGCCCAGCGCGGCGCCAACGATTAGCAACAGCACTTGCCTGCCGCCAACGGCGGATTGCAGAAACAGACCGCCGACTACCAACAAAAGGAAGGCGATCAGCGGCGCGCCGAGCTTGCGCTGCGGCGCCGCAGAGAGGGGAATACTCATGGGCGTATCTCGGAGATGGATTGCGATGGCCGCGAGTATACGCCGACGCCTGCTGGATGACGCGCCGACGCCACAACCGGCTTCAGCACCCTCAAACCTGCCAGGCGCTCCGTAACCGCGCCAGCGCCGAGGCAATATCCGTTTCAGGCACCGCTGCAAACCCCAGCACCAGCCCTGCCCGATCATCGGCCGGCGTCTCGGACTCCGGCAGCCAGTACTCACTCAACGGCGCTATCTCGACGCCGACACTTTCCGCCTTGGCGACCAGTTCCGTTTCACGCTCTAACGTGTCCACTGCAACGGTCACATGGAGCCCTGCAACGGGCTTGATCATCGGGCTGCAACCCGCAAGGGCCTGGGGCCAGCCGGCCAGTAATGCGTCGCGTCGACTCAACGCCGCCCGGCGCATGCGACGGATGTGCCGCTGAAAGTGGCCCGCCGCGATGAACTCGGCCATGACCATTTGCGTGCCGACCTCGGAATGACGCATGTCCACGGCCCGGCGTCGACTGAACGGCTCAACCAGGTTGCGCGGCAACACCAGATAACCCAGACGCAAGGCCGGAAACGCGACCTTGCCGAATGTCCCGACGTACAGCACGCGACCGCTACGATCCAGCGCCGCCAGGGGAGCCAGCGGTGCGCCGCTGTAGCGATACTCGCCGTCATAGTCGTCTTCGACGATCCAGCCCTGATTGCGCTCGGCCCACGCAAGCAGCTCCAGCCGCCGCGCCAGACTCATCGTCACGCCCAGCGGGTATTGATGAGACGGCGTCACGTACGCCAGCTTGCAACCTGAGTCATCGAGAGCCGGGCTGCGCATGCCTTCGGCGTCAACCGCCATGCCCTGCAACCTGGCGCCCGCCACCCCAAAGGCATGACCGGCCGCGCGGTACCCCGGATTTTCGATCGCTACCACGTCGCCCTGCTCAAGCAGCAGCTGTGCACAAAGGGTTATCGCCTGCTGCGCGCCATTGGTGATCACAATTTGCTCAGGAGCGCAGCGCAGGTCGCGAGACGTCCTCAAATAAGCAGCGATCAGCTCCCGCAATCGCCATTCGCCAGCCGGGTCGCCATAACCCAGATGTTGCAGGCCCGGCTTACGCCAGAAAGCCGCGTGCAGCTTGCCCCACGTGTCGAAAGGGAACAAATCGAATGCTGGAACCCCTGTTCGAAACGCCTTCGGCAGGCCGCTTTTCGGAGGCCGCAAATGATGCTGGTCCAGCGTATGCATCGCTGTGCTGTGGATAAGATTGTTGGACAGCCCGGCGTTCAAAATAGAGGGTTTTGTGGATAACCCTGTTGATAAGCCTGGTGATAACCCTGTGGACAGATGTGTGGATAGTTTTCCCGCGGCCACTGGTTTCTCTCTCAACAGTGCCACGTAAGTACCATCTCCCACGCGGCTCTCGGTAAAGCCTTCGGCGTAGAGTTGGTCATACGCACGCATCACGCTGTTGCGTGAGATGGCGAGGGACAGCGCCAGATCCCGGCTTGCCGGCAAGCGCGTGCCACCGGACAAACGACCGTCAAGGATGCGTTCGCGCAAAGTCTGATAGAGCTGGCGGCTAAGACCATGGCGGCGGTTCAACTCAATGCCGGCGAAATCGAAAGTCCACGCTGGTGTGGTTGCGTGCATGGGATTGGCCCTATGAGATTAACCATTAATGGCTCTTACAACGAACCAATAGGCTGCCTAGGATTGGCTCAGCCGCCAAGGAAAACCTCATGTACACGCCCAGCTATTTCAAAGATGAAAACCTCGTCAGCCTGCACGGGCAGATCGAATCCACGCGCCTGACGACACTGGTCACGTTTGACGAGACCGGCTTGCAGGCGAGCCATATTCCCTTGTTGCTCGAACCGACGCAGGGTCCGCAAGGCACGCTGTACGGGCATCTGGCCAAGGCCAATCCGCAGTGGAAAGCCCTTGAGACAGGCGCTCAAGCGCTGCTGATTTTCCAGGGTGCGGACGCCTACATCAGCCCCTCTTTTTACGCCGCCAAAGCCGAACACGGCAAAGTGGTGCCTACGTGGAATTACCTGGCGGTGCATGCCTACGGCCGTGCCGATGTGTTCACTGATCCAGAGCGACTGTTGCGGATCGTCACCGGCCTGACCGACAAGCACGAGGCCAGCCGCGCCGAACCCTGGGCCGTGACCGACGCTCCGGCCGATTACATCGAGAAAATGCTCAACGGCATTGTCGGCTTCTCGATTCCCATCGAGCGGCTGGAAGGCAAACGCAAGCTCAACCAGAACCGCAGCGCCGAAGATATCGCCGGCGTCAGCAAAGGCCTGGCACTGAGCCAGGACCCATCCGATCTGAAAATCGCTCAGTTGATGAGCTAGGGAGCACCGCGTGCCTGACCTCCACATCCGCCCCGTCACCGCCAAAGATCACGACGCTTGGTTGCCGTTGTGGCAGGCCTATCTGACCTTCTACAAAACCACGCTGGCCGATGCGGTTTCACAGAGCACCTGGCAGCGGTTTCTGGACAACAACGAGCCCACCAACGCCGCCCTCGCCTGGCAGGATGGCAAAGCGGTAGGCATGGTGCATTTTATTTATCACCGCTCGAACTGGAGTATCAGCAATGCCTGCTACTTGCAGGACTTGTTGGTGGTGCCGGAACAGCGCGGCACGGGCGTTGGCCGCCAACTGATCGAATACGTCTACGCGACCGCCAAAAGGGACGGCGCCGACAAAGTCCATTGGCTCACCCACGAAACCAACGCAACCGCGATTCAGCTCTACGAGCGCATCGCAGAGCGCCCGGGCTATATTCAATTTCGCAAACCGTTGTAAGACCAGGAACTCTCGATATGTCGGATCTCACTCAGTGGCAACCGGCCAGTCTGCCGGACACGCGCACGCTGCAAGGACGCTTTATTCGTCTGGAAAAACTCGACGTCGCCTGCCATGGCGATGGCCTGTGGAAGGCACTGGAAGGTCCGGCCGCTGACCGCAGGTTGTGGGATTACCTGTTCGTGGGCCCTTTTCCTGAGCGCAGCGGATTCGATGATTACCTCGCAGGCCTGGAAGGCTCGACCGATCCGTGGTTCTACACCGTCGTCGACCAACAGACCGGGGCCATCGACGGCTTTCTGAGCTTGATGTCCATCGTCCCGAACGCAGGGCGCATCGAAATTGGCCACGTGACCTTTGGCGCCTCGATGCAACGCACGCCAAAAGCCACAGAGGCGGTTTATCTCCTGGCGAAGGAATCTTTCTCGCTGGGCAATCGCCGCCTGGAATGGAAATGCAACGCCAACAACGCCCGCTCCAAACGTGCGGCCGAACGATTCGGGTTCAGCTTCGAGGGCACATTCCGCCAGCATTCGGTATTCAGAGGCCAGAATCGCGACACGGCCTGGTACTCGATCATCGACAGCGAATGGCCGGCGGTGCAGCAGGCGTTCGAAACATGGTTGTCTGTGGATAACTTTAGGGACGGTCAGCAGATCAGAACGCTGGAGCAGCTGCGCGGCAACTGAGCGCGTTGAAACGAACACCCGGAGGCAGGCAAAAAAAGAGGAGCCACGAGAGCTCCCCCAGAGGTAACCGTTTAGCCTGCCGCCTCTGTGCGCGGCAGGCTTCCAACTGTGCAGCGGCTCTTTCAGCCCTCGATTTCGACCAATATCTCGCCCGGGTTTACGCGATCGCCTTTCGCGACGTGGATGGCCACAACCTTGCCAGCGATTGCAGCCTGGACTTCGGTCTCCATCTTCATCGCTTCGGTGATCAGCACTGCCTGACCGGCGCGGACGGCATCGCCCTCTTTCACCAGCACGTCGACGATGTTTCCCGGCATCGAAGTGCTGACGTGGCCCGGTTTGCTGGCCTGCGCACGCTTGCCGATGCCACTGCCGACGAACTCATTGAGTGGCTCGAACACCACTTCTTCTGGCATGCCATCAATGGACAGATAGAAGTGACGCTTGCCCTCGGCCTTGACGCCTACGCCGGTGATATCGACGCGGTAGCTTTCACCGTGAACATCGATCACGAATTCGGTCGGGACGCCTTCGCCGCCTGCTTTCGCCACTGCACCCGGCTCTGGAATCGGCAGCAGAGGCTCTGGCGCCAGAGTGCCCACCGCACGCTCTTCGAGAAACTTGCGGCCGATGTCCGGGAACATCGCGTACGTGAGCACGTCCTCTTCGGTGCTGGCCAACGCGCCGATTTCGCCGCGCAGCTTGGTCATTTCCGGCTTCAGCAGGTCGGCCGGGCGCACGTCGATCAGCTCTTCATTGCCGATGGCCTGACGGCGCAGCGTCTCGTCCACCTGCCCCGGTGCCTTGCCGTAGCCGCCCGTCAGGTAAAGCTTCACTTCATTGGTGATGGTTTTGTACCGCTCGCCGGCCAGCACGTTGAAAAACGCCTGGGTGCCGACGATCTGGGAAGTCGGGGTCACCAACGGCGGATAGCCCAAGTCTTTGCGCACCCGCGGAATCTCGGCCAGCACTTCGCCCATGCGGTTCAACGCGCCCTGCTCTTTGAGCTGGTTGGCGAGGTTGGAGATCATGCCGCCCGGCACTTGGTTAACCTGCACGCGGGTATCGACCGCCGTGAATTCGCTTTCGAACTGGTGATACTTCTTACGCACGGCATAAAAATACAGGCCGATTTCCTGCAGCAGCTCCAAGTCCAGACCGGTGTCGAATTCGCTGCCTTTCAGGGCCGCGACCATCGATTCGGTGCCGGGGTGACTGGTGCCCCAAGCGAAGCTCGAGATCGCGGTGTCGATATGGTCGGCACCGTTTTCGATGGCCTTGAGCTGGCACATCGCGGCCAGACCCGCCGTGTCGTGGGAGTGGATGAACACCGGCAGCGATTGCTCGGCCTTCAGCGCCTTGACCAACTCGCCCGTGGCATAAGGGGTCAGCAGACCGGCCATGTCCTTGATCGCGACTGAATCACAGCCCATCGCTTCCATCTCTTTAGCCTGCGCCACAAACGCGTCGATGGTGTGCACCGGGCTGGTGGTGTACGCGATCGTGCCTTGGGCATGCTTCCCGGAAGCTTTCACGGCTTCAACCGCCACCCGCAGGTTGCGCACGTCGTTCATGGCATCGAAGATGCGGAACACGTCGATACCGTTGTCTGCCGCCTTGGCGACGAATGCCCTGACCACGTCATCGCTGTAGTGGCGATACCCCAGCAGGTTCTGGCCGCGAAGCAGCATTTGCAGACGTGTGTTGGGGAGCGCCGCGCGCAATTGGCGCAGGCGCTCCCACGGGTCTTCCTTCAGGAAGCGCACGCAGGCGTCGAAGGTCGCACCGCCCCACACTTCCAGCGACCAGTAGCCGACTTTGTCGAGCTTGTCGCAGATCGGCAGCATGTCCTCGGTGCGCATGCGGGTCGCCAGAAGAGACTGGTGGGCGTCGCGCAGAATAGTGTCGGTGACGAAGATTTTCTTGGACATGTTCGGATCTCCTTTTAGCTTCAAGCGGCAAGCTACAAGCGGCAAGTCACAGCGGATCGGCTTCAACTTGCAGCTTGCGGCTTAGCGCTTGCAGCTGGCTTTTTTATAAGCCCGCATGGGCAGCGATGGCGGCGGCGATGGCCAGGGCCAGCTCTTCGGGTTTGCGCTTGATCGAGTAATGGGTGAGCTCGGGATGGCTCTCAACGAAGCTGGTATTGAACTGGCCGCTGCGGAATTCCGGGTTGCGCAGGATTTCCTGGTAATACGCGGCCGTGGTTTTCACCCCTTGGAGACGCATGTCATCCAGCGCACGCAGGCCGCGATCCATGGCCTCTTCCCAAGTCAGCGCCCAGACGATCAGCTTCAGGCACATGGAGTCGTAATACGGCGGAATGGTGTAGCCGGTGTAAATCGCCGTATCGGTGCGCACGCCGGGGCCGCCGGGTGCGTAATAACGGGTGATCTTGCCGAAGCTCGGCAGGAAGTTGTTTTTCGGGTCTTCCGCGTTGATGCGGAACTGCAACGCGAAACCGCGATGGATGATGTCTTCCTGCTTGACCGACAGTGGCAGCCCGGACGCAATGCGGATCTGCTCGCGAACGATGTCGATCCCGGTAATTTCCTCGGTGATCGTGTGCTCGACCTGTACGCGGGTGTTCATCTCCATGAAGTACACCTCGCCCTCAGCGAGCAAGAACTCCACGGTGCCGGCGTTCTCGTAACCCACGGCCTTGGCGGCGCGCACGGACAAGTCACCGATGTAGGCGCGCTGCTCTGGCGTCAGTTGAGGGCTTGGGGCGATTTCGATGAGTTTCTGGTTGCGGCGCTGGATGGAGCAATCGCGCTCGAACAGGTGCACGACGTTGCCGAAACTGTCGCCGAGGATCTGCGCTTCGATGTGCTTGGGATTGACGATGCACTTTTCAAGAAAGACTTCAGCCTTACCGAAGGCTTTGGTGGCCTCGGAGATGACCCGAGGAAACGCCTGTTCCAGCTCCTCCCGGCTGTTGCAGCGACGAATGCCGCGCCCGCCGCCGCCGGAGGTGGCCTTGAGCATGACGGGGTAACCAATGCGATCGCCTTCCACCAATGCTTCGGCGATGTCGGCCACGTTGCCTTCCGTACCGGGCGTCACCGGTACGCCAGCCTTTATCATGCTGCGCCGAGCTTCGGTTTTGTCGCCCATGCGGCGGATCACTTCAGCAGACGGGCCGATGAACTTGATACCCCGTTCAGCGCAGATATCCGCCAGCTCCGCGTTTTCCGACAGAAACCCGTAGCCGGGGTGCAATGCGTCGCAGCCGGTTTCAACGGCGAGGTTCACCAGCTTGCGCGGGTTCAAATAGCCTTCAAGGGGGTCCGATCCGATGCCGTAGGCTTCGTCGGCACGCTTCACGTGGAGCGCGTGACGGTCCGCCTCGGAATAGATCGCCACCGAGCGGATGCCCATCTCGGCGCATGCGCGCACGATCCGAACAGCAATTTCCCCACGATTGGCGATCAGGATTTTTTTTATCACGGGTATTTCCTCGACCGATTAGCAGATGGACCAGAAGGCTGGCCAATGCCGCGCGACTTTCCGTTACTGCATGTTGCTCGCAGGTGAGGCCACCCTATGACGAACCAGGAATTAACAAAAATGAGTAAAAATTGGGTGAACCATAAGTAAAACCTTATAGTTGCCGGTATTAAGTAAGCGGCCAGGGCTTAAACAATGCGTAAGTCATTGATGCGTATGACATTGCGTCAGTTACGGATCTTCAATGAGGTCTGTGATTTGCGCTCTTACAGCCGGGCAGCTGAGGAAATGTCGCTGACCCAGCCGGCGGTGAGTCTGCAGATTCGTCAGCTGGAAGAGCTGGTTGGCCAGCCGCTGTTCGAGTACGTGGGTAAAAAGCTCTATCTCACGGAGGCAGCCGAAGCGCTGCAGCTTGCCAGTCGCGACATCTTCGGTCGACTGGAGAACCTCGACATGCAGCTCTCCGACATGCAGGGCTCGCTGCAGGGCCAGCTCAAACTGGCGATCGAATCCAGCGCCAAGTATTTCGTCCCCCACCTGTTCGCAGCCTTCAAGCGTAAATACCCGGAAGTCATGCTCAACCTCACGGTCGTCAATCGGGCGCAGGTGATTCGGCGGCTGTCGGATAACCGTGATGATCTGGTCGTCATGTCGATGGTCCCCCAGGACATGGGCCTGGAGTTTCTACCCTTCCTGAATAACCCGATCGTTGCCGTGGCGCAGCCGGATCACCCGTTGACGCTGTTGCCCAATCCCACGCTAAAGGATCTGGAGGCCGCGACGCTGGTGGTCCGAGAACAGGGTTCGGGGACGCGCAAGGCGTGTGAGGAGTATTTCAAGGAGAAGCGCATTCATTTCGAGCACACGCTGGAGGTGTCCTCGGCGGAAGCGCAGCGTGAATGCGTGGTGGCGGGGCTCGGCGTCGCACTGCTGACGCGCCATGCGCTGAGCCTGGAACTCGCCACCGGCACGCTGATCGAGCTGCCAGTGGCCGAGTTACCGCTGTACCGAAGCTGGTGCGTCGTACAGGCGCGGGACAAACGTCTGTCGCCGGTGGCTCACGCGTTCCTGTCATTCATTCGGACAGAGCGTACGCAAATCAGCGAGCTGGTCGCGCGCTTTGATGGCCACCTTCCGAAGCGCTAGCGCTTTGCCAGAAGTGGGCAGTGGCGCTATCCAGGTAGCTGGAGAGCTCCTGGTTAAGGCGGCGTTCTTCGGAGTGGCTTTCGATCGCTCGCCGGAACGCCATGCGGCGCTGGTCTTCCTGCTGACGGCGGGTCTTGGTGCTGGAGGTGCTGTGCTGCTGCGAGTCATCGTAGTGCCGAGGCATATCCTGTCTCCCATTCGTGTGCGGGAGTACAGAGTGGCGGGATGCGGTGACGATCAGACGTCGGAAGCGTTACAGGTTGGTGAAGGTTTCAGCACTGCATGGCTCAGCTCAATCCTCGGACGATTTGATCGACTTCGGCGACAACCGCAGGCTGCGCAAGCTGCGCTTCACGCTTTTCAAGTGATTGACCAGGCTCGGACCGCGCGCCATGGCGACGCCCATCGCCAGGACGTCAATGACCACCAGATGCGCGATGCGTGAGGTCAACGGCGTGTAGATTTCGGTGTCTTCGTGCACGTCGATCGCGAGGTTGACCGTGGACAGCTCGGCCAATGGCGTCTGACTTGGGCACAGCGTGATCAGATTGGCGCCGCTTTCGCGCACCAGATTGGCCGTAATCAGCAGGTCCTTGGAGCGACCTGACTGCGAGATGCACACCGCGACGTCAGTGGGTTTGAGCGTCACAGCCGACATCGCCTGCATGTGCGGATCGGAATAGGACGCTGCCGTCAGCAACAGACGAAAGAACTTATGCTGGGCGTCAGCCGCAACCGCACCCGATGCGCCGAAACCGTAGAACTCGACCCGATGCGCCGCCGCCATGACCGTCACCGCTGCCTGCAAGGCATGGGGGTCTAGCTTTTCGCGCACTTCTATCAATGTGTGCAGCGTGGTGTCGAAAATCTTCAGGCTGTAATCGGCGACGGAATCGTCTTCGTGGATGGCGAACTGGCCGAAGCTCGCGCCGGCAGCGAGGCTTTGCGCCAGCTTGAGTTTCAGGTCCTGAAAACCGGTGCAGCCAATGGCGCGGCAGAAACGCACGATCGTCGGCTCACTGATACCGACCGCATGCGCGAGATCGGCCATGGAGCTGTGCATCACGGCCGCCGGATCGAGCAGCACGTGATCGGCTACTTTCAGCTCCGATTTGCGCAAGAGATGGCGTGACTGGGCGATGTGCTGCAACAGATTCAAAGGACAGGACTCAAGTGAAGGATGGGCCGGGCTGTAGCTTTCTTGTAGTTATACTACATGACCTGCAAACCGCACAGTTAAACGATCTACCCGCAGTCAACCGATTGCTGTTGAGGGTCATGTCGCTGTGTAGTGTAGGGCTTTTCGCACAGGGCTCCAGGCTTCGGTAAGCTGACTGCGCAGGATACTGCCCATTATGCAGGCCTCCACCGGCCGACTGATCAAATAGCCTTGCACCTCGTCGCAACCGTGAGACCTGAGAAACTCCAATTGTTCGCAATCTTCCACGCCTTCGGCCACAACCCTGAGGTCAAGACTGTGGGCCATCGCGATGATCGCCCGAGTAATCGCCGCATCTTCTGCCCCTTCGTTCAAACCACGAATAAAGGCCTGATCGATCTTCACATAGTGCACTGGAAAACGTTTCAGGTAGCTCAACGATGAATAGCCAGTGCCGAAGTCGTCTATGGCCAGTTTCACCCCAAGTGCGCGCAACTGCTGAAACGTTGTGATGATGTGCTCGACGCTTTCGAGCAACTGACTCTCGGTGAGCTCCAGCTCCAGGTATTCCGACGCGAGCCCTGTTTCTTCGAGCACTTGGCGCACGAGGCTGACCAACTTGCCCTGCCGCATCTGATGCACCGACAAATTGACCGATACCCTGATTGGAGCCAGGCCCTCGCGCTGCCATTCGCAGGCTTGATGGCAGGCTTTGCGCAGCACGAACTCCCCGATGTTGGCGATCAGGCCGGTCTCCTCCGCCAGTCCGATGAACTCGCCGGGCGAAATCAGACCGCGCTCGGGATGACGCCAGCGCACCAGAGCCTCCGCGGAATTCAGGCGCCCGCTTTCCAGCTCCAGCTTCGGTTGGTAAAAAACCTCCAGCTGCCCTTCTGCAATCGCGCGCCGCAGCTGGATTTCCAGCTGCAGGCGACCGGGCGTTCCCGCCTCAAGGCTCTCGCTATAGAACTGGAAATTGTCGCCGCCAAGATGTTTGGCGTGCTGCATCGCCATATTCGCCTGACTGACCAGCGCGGCGATGTCTCGGGCAGAACCCGGCAGCAACGCGATGCCGATGGAGGCGCTGACCACCAGCTCATGGCCGCAAACCGATATCGGCGAGCGCAGCTTCGCCAGCAGGCGCGTCGTGATCCGTGCCAGCGTGGTCAGATTGCCATGGCTGTCGAACAGCACGGCAAACTCGTCCGCCGACAAACGCGCGACGGTATCGGCATCTGCCACGTTGGCATTCAGCCGGCGCGCGACAAGGCGCAGCAATTGGTCAGCAATGTCGTGACCCAGGCTGTCGTTGAGCAATTTGAAGCGATCAAGGTTGATGTGCAGCAGGGCCAGCGTCCGCCCCCCATGCCGCGCACGCTGATTGGCCTCACGCAGTCGCTCATTGAACAGGGCGCGATTGGCGAGGCCGGTCAGCTCATCGTAATGGGTCAGGTAACGCGTGCGCTCTTCATACTGGCGCGTCAATTCGCGGTTGAGCTCGTCGCTTTTAGCCTGTGCCTGTTGAAGGTGTTCGATGAGCGCCACGTTCTGAAATCGCCGGATCAGGCCCCGCTCGATCAAGCGGTTGACCTGGGCGGCTACCACGATCAGCGCCAGCAGCAAAATCAATCCGAGCCAACCCCAACCGTGGCGCTGCGAATCGCCGGCCCCGAACAGATAGACAATGGGCGGAAGCAGACACGGCAGCGTGAACGTGAGGAACGCCGGAATGCTGACGGCATAGGCCACGCTGGCAGAAAGCGTCGCAGCGCCGATCAGACCGAACACCCAAGCCTGTTGGGCGAGGCTTTGCGCCGGCATCAGCACCAGCGCAGCGCTGGAAAGGGTGAAACCGCTGACGCATGCGCCGGCCAGAAACATGCGATTCCAGATCGGCTGCGATCGACGATCGAGTGATGCTGACCTGAACGCTGCGACTTGCAGCACGCGCAGGCACACCAGCGCTGACAGCCAGCCCAGCCAGACGCCCACCAGCACGTAACGCTCGGGGCTCCAGAGCAGCCAGGCGCAGAGCAAACCATTGATGAACATGAACAGAGTCGGCAGCAGCGATCCCTGATAAAGAAGGCGGGTGCGCTCGGCGGCGAGCTGGGTCGCGAACTGCTTGCAGATGACACGACGTGTCGCCACCGCGTCTGCCGGGGCTTCGGAGCTGAAGGTCATGGCGGTTCTTATAATTGGGGGCCTTGAACGTTCGCGGAGGATACACAAGGGATCGGCGAGACCAAACAGTCATCAATTAAAATCTACAGACGGCGAAATGGGACCGGCGATAGCACGACCGGCCAGCGTTAGGGTTTGCCCATGCCCTCACGGCACCCTAGAATGCCCCGATGCGCGATGACCTCTCCCTTCTGCTTAATTCCCTCAACGATGCCCAACGCCAGGCCGTAGCTGCCTCCGTGGGTCGTCAGTTGGTCCTGGCCGGCGCTGGTTCCGGCAAAACCCGTGTGTTGGTGCACCGTATCGCCTGGTTGATCCAGGTCGAGAACGCCTCGCCGCACTCGATCCTGTCGGTGACGTTCACCAACAAGGCCGCTGCCGAGATGCGCCATCGCATCGAGCAATTGATGGGTATCAACCCGGCCGGCATGTGGGTGGGCACCTTCCACGGCCTGGCGCATCGCCTGCTCCGGGCGCACTGGCAGGAAGCGGGGCTGAATCAAAGCTTCCAGATTCTTGACAGCGATGACCAACAGCGACTGGTCAAGCGCGTCATGCGCGAGCTGAATCTTGATGAGCAGCGCTGGCCGGCACGGCAGGCGCAGTGGTTCATCAATGGGCAGAAGGACGAAGGGCTGCGCCCCAAGCACATTCAGGCTTCGGGCGACCTGTTTCTAACGACCATGAAGTCGGTCTACGAGGCGTACGAAGCGGCCTGTCAGCGCGCTGGCGTTATTGACTTCTCCGAGTTGCTGCTTCGGGCGCTGGACCTTTGGCGCGACAACCCGAGCCTGCTTGCGCATTACCAGCGTCGTTTCCGCCACGTGCTGGTGGACGAATTCCAGGACACCAACGCCGTTCAATACGCCTGGTTGCGCCTGCTCGCCCAGGGTGGCGACAGCCTGATGGTGGTCGGCGACGACGATCAGTCCATTTACGGCTGGCGCGGCGCGAAGATCGAGAATATTCATCAGTATTCCGAAGACTTCCCCGACACCGAGACCATTCGCCTGGAGCAAAACTATCGCTCCACCGCGAGCATCCTCAAGGCCGCCAACGGTTTGATCGTCAACAACACCGGGCGTCTGGGCAAAGAGCTGTGGACGGACGTCGGCGATGGCGAACTGATCAGCCTTTACGCAGCATTCAACGAACACGACGAAGCGCGCTACGTGGTCGAGACCATTGAAAGCGCGATCAAGACCGGCCTCGCGCGCAGCGACATCGCCATTCTGTACCGCTCCAACGCCCAATCACGGGTACTTGAAGAAGCCTTGCTGCGCGAGCGCATCCCGTACCGTATCTACGGTGGCCAGCGATTCTTCGAGCGCGCCGAAATCAAGAACGCCATGGCGTATATGCGCCTGCTTGACGGTCGCGGCAACGATTCAGCGCTGGAGCGGGTGATCAACGTTCCACCTCGCGGTATCGGCGAGAAAACCGTCGAAGCCATCCGCGAGCACGCGCGCCATGCCGACGTGTCGATGTGGGAGGCCATGCGCCTGCTGGTCGCCAACAAAGGCTTGGCCGGTCGTGCGGCGAGCGCGCTGGGCGCGTTCATCGAACTGATCGAAAACCTCGCCGCGAAGGCCGCAGACATGCCCCTGCACCTGATGACCCAAACGGTCATCGAGCAGTCCGGCCTGATCACGTACCACAAGGAAGAAAAAGGCGAGAAAGGCCAGGCCCGGGTGGAAAACCTTGAGGAACTGGTCAGCGCCGCGCGCGCTTTCGAGAACAGTGACGAAGAGGAAGACCTGACGCCGCTGGCTGCATTCCTCGGGCACGCCTCGTTGGAGGCAGGCGATACGCAGGCGGATGAGCACGAAGACAGCATTCAGTTGATGACGCTGCACAGCGCCAAAGGTCTGGAGTTCCCGTACGTCTTCCTGGTGGGCATGGAAGAAGGCCTGTTTCCGCACAAGATGAGCCTGGAAGAGCCGGGGCGTCTGGAAGAAGAGCGTCGTCTGGCTTACGTGGGCATCACCCGCGCGATGCAGCATCTAGTGATGACATACGCAGAAACCCGACGCCTGTACGGCAGCGAAACCTACAACAAGGTCTCGCGCTTCGTACGGGAGGTCCCGCCCAACCTGATTCAGGAAGTGCGGCTGTCCAACAGCGTGACCCGTCCGTTCGGCGGCTCCAAAACCATGGCCCCAAGTCGTCTGTTCGATGGCGAAGCCATTCCGCAGAGCCAGTTCTCCCTGGGTCAGCACGTGCAGCATGCGGTGTTTGGTGAAGGCGTGATCCTCAACTTCGAGGGTTCAGGCGCTCAGGCACGGGTCCAGGTGAATTTCTCGGAAGGCAGCAAGTGGCTGATGCTGGGGTACGCGAAGCTTGAGCCTGTGTGATCGACGACTGGCGATGCGTTAATGCCCCCTTGCATTCCCACATCCACCCCCCATCTTTCCTACAGAACTTTCTTCATCTGCCTACAACCCAAGTAGGACAGGCAGGTGAAGATTCACGCAAAAGCCGGAAACATATGGCCGCTGGTCATCCCCATTTGTCCTGTGCAACATGGCGCGCGTGCAATCCACAAACGGGAATTCCCTTATGCAACGTTTTCTTAGCATCGCTTTGGCAATGATCATCGGGCTCACCATGAGCCTTGATGTCAATGCTGCGCGTTTCGGTGGTGGCAAGAGCATGGGCTCGGCGCCAAGTCACCAGGCGCGTCAAACAGCTCCTTCTACTCCTGCCGCAGCACCTAATGCCGCTGGCCGTCCTGCGCCTGCTGCGGGCGGTGCTTCCAAATGGCTGGGCCCACTGGCCGGTCTCGCCGCCGGTGGTCTTCTGGCCTCCATGTTCATGGGCGGTGGCTTCGAGGGCATGCAGTTCTTCGACATCCTGATCATGGCGATCATCGCCTTCGTGATCTTCCGCTTCATCGCGGCCCGTCGACGCAAACAGCAGCCACAGATGGCTCCCGCCGGTGCTCCTTACCAGCGTGAAACCTTCGAACAACCACAACCGGCCCAGAACTCGATCTTCGGCGGTTCCGCTCCAGCAGCGGCAGCCCGTCCAGTGATCAACGCGCCAGCCTGGTTCAACGAAGAACGCTTTATTGAAGCGGCCCGCAGCCACTTCCAGTCGCTGCAACAGCACTGGGATGCGAACGAGATGGATAAGATCTCCGAGTTCGTGACCCCGCAGATGCTGCAGTTCCTGAAGAAAGAACGCGCCGATCTCGGTGAAGGCTTTCAGTCCACGTTCATCGACAACCTTTCCGTGCAGCTCGACGGTCTGGATGACCGCGCCGACAAGACCATCGCCACGCTGACCTTCAGCGGTGTGTCGAAAACGTCGCGCTTCGATCAGGGCGAAGTCTTCAGCGAAAGCTGGAACATGGAACGCGCTCAGGGCGACAACCAGCCTTGGCTGGTGGCAGGTATCCGCCAGAACGGCTAATACCGCTGAGCTGCTGCAAATGAACCCCGGACTTGTTCCGGGGTTCTGCTTTTTATAGAAGCCAAGTTAATTTGGCGATGCCTTTGAGCTACTGTATAACCCGCGCAAATCGTTAGAGGATCCACGTCGTGGAAGAAGTCATCGAACAACTCCGTGAAGCCAATGAACCGGTCCCTGTCCCGCTCGAGCTGCCTGATGAAGATCAGTTGGTCGAGGTTGAGGAGCAACTGTTCATCAATATCCCCTTCGTCTTCAAGGAGTTCTTGCTGACCGTCAGCGACGTGGTCTACGGCAGCCTTGAGCCCGTCACTGTCACCGATCCGGGCTCCCGTACGTATTTGCCGGAAGTGGCGGCGACCGCTTGGGACATCGGGGTGGCGCGCGACCTGATCCCGATCTGTCAGGATGGGGAGGATTACTACTGCGTTGAAGAAGACGGCACTGTGGTGCTGTGGTCTGGCGAAGAAGAACTCGTCACCGAAGAAAGCTGGGAATCCGTCTGGCACTGGGCGCGGGACGTCTGGCTGGAAAGCTGAGACTCATTGCCCTCTCCTGAATCAGCCTCGAGGCACGCACTTCGAGGCTGATTCAGGGCTCTGGATGATTGCCCAGGGTTTCGAGCAACGCGATTTGCATCCGCGTATGCACCCGGATGAACCAGCGCCACAGCACCGCAGCCACTACGGCCGCCACAACGACGATCAGCATTAACCACTCACGCGTCGGCAGCATGCTGGATGACAGCAATGCGATGAGCAGGAAAATCACCATCAATGACAGCAGCGGGATCACTTCGGCGATCACCCGACGGACGCGCGCTGTGTGCCTGCCCGCCATCTCCGGCTTCACGCTCATCTCTGCCAGCAGCATCGACAGCGCCTTGAGCTTGCGATAAGCAGCGATCAGAAACGGCAGTGACAGCAGCAACGACGCACCCCAGATCCAGGCTTTTTGCTGCCCGACATCGCTGACCCAATCGCTGAAATACACGCCAATCCGCTCCGCAAAAAATGCCCCGGTGAAGAAGATGGCGATGACCAGCGCCAGATTGATACCGACTTGCAGCAGAATCTTGCGGATCATTGCCGCCAACACCGCGCCCTGCCCTTGAGGCTGAATGCTGCGCAGCCACTCCCCGTACATTCCGAACACACGTGCCATGCGTGCAGGAACAATGGCGCCCAGCGTGTGCGACAGCGGATCGGCTGCGCGGATGAGGTAAGGGGTCAAGAGCGTGGTGATCGCGGAAACCGCCACGGCGACCGGGTAGAGAAAATCGCTGGTGACCTGCAGCGTCATCCCCAGCGCTGCGATGATGAAGGAGAATTCGCCGATCTGTGACAGCCCCATTCCCACCCGCAAGGAGGTCTTGCCGTCGTTGCCGGCGATAAAAGCGCCAAGCCCGCAGGAAATCATCTTGCCCAGCACCACGGCGACGGTGATCACGGCAATGGGCCAGGCGTAATCGAGCAGAATCTTCGGATCGATCATCAAGCCGATTGCGACGAAGAAGATCGCGCTAAACATGTCACGGATGGGCTCGACCAAGTGCTCGATTTTGGCCAGTTGCCTGGATTCGGCCATGATCGCACCGATGAGAAATGCGCCCAGCACCATGCTGTACTCGAGTTTGACCACCAGCAGGCAAAACCCGAAGCACAGGCCTAGCACCGTGATCAGCAGCATCTCGTTGCTTTCGAACTTCGCCACATAAGCCAGCAACCGCGGCACGACCAGAATGCCGATGACCAGCGCGACAATCATGAATAGCGACAGCTTGCCGACCGTGGAAAACACCTCACCGGAGCTGACCGTGCCGCTCACGGCGATGCCTGACAAGAGCGCGATGATGCCAATGCCGAGGATGTCCTCAACAATGAGCACACCGAAAATCAGCTGGGCGAAGCGCTGGTTTTTCATCTTCAGGTCGTTGAGCGCTTTGACGATGATGGTGGTGGACGAGATCGCCAGAATGGCACCCAGGAACAGCGAATCCATGGTGTTCCAGGCGAAGAACTGGCCGATTTCGTAACCGATCCAGATCATCAGCATGATTTCGAGAAACGCGGCAATGAACGCCGTCGCGCCGACCTTGAACAGCTTGCGCAGACTGAATTCCAGGCCGAGGCAGAACATCAGAAAGATCACGCCGAGTTCGGCGAGGGTCTTGATGGTGTCCTCGTCGTGAATGAGGCCAAACGGCGGGGTGTGCGGGCCGATGATGAAGCCGGCGACGATGTAGCCCAGCACCACCGGTTGCTTGAGCCGATGAAACACCACCGTTACGACGCCAGCGACGAGCATGATCACAGCCAGGTCTTGAATGAAACTGATGGCATGCATGGGCGCTGCTCCTGCTGGCAATCGGTGAAATACGCGTATCCGCCTGAAAGAGAGACGACTGCTGTACGAAAACTCGCCAACGAGGCCTGAATATTCTGACTGAGACGCAGGATTTACCCCATCCAAGGGCTTCCGCAGGTTAACACCGCACAAAAGCGCGAGAAGCCAGTGCAATATATGGAAACAGATGGGTACAGGGCGTGACGGCGGAGCGGCCGTTGGCGTCCCGGTATCGATGGTTTTGTCGCCAATCTGCATTCGAGCACCCGAGTAAGGTGCCTTCTGACCCTTTTTAGACCGTGAGCAACGCTATGGAACCCGGAAACGCCCAGCTGTCGATGACTGTATTGATGACCCCGGACATGGCCAACTTCTCCGGCAATGTGCACGGCGGGACGCTTCTGAAGTACCTCGACGAAGTGGCCTACGCGTGCGCGAGCCGTTACGCAGGGCGTTATGTGGTAACCCTGTCGGTGGATCAGGTGATTTTCCGTGAGCCAATTCACGTCGGCGAGCTGGTCACGTTCCTGGCATCGGTCAACTACACCGGCAATACGTCCATGGAGGTGGGCATCAAGGTGGTGACCGAAAACATCCGCGAGCGCTCGGTTCGTCATACCAACAGCTGCTTCTTCACCATGGTGGCGGTGGATGACCAGCGCAAACCTGCCAGCGTACCGCCGCTGACACCGGCCAACAGCGAGGACAAGCGCCGTTACGTGCAGGCACAACAACGCCGCCAGATCCGTCAGGAACTGGAGAAGCGTTATCGTGAAATCAAGGATGAGCCGGTTTAAGCCAGCACCGGGTTCGGTTTACAGCCGGACCGCTTCGAACCTGACGCGCGGGTGAGCGATTCGGTCCTGCGCGCGCACCAGCTCCAGCTCGTAGCTGCCGCAGGCCTGGGTTTCCAGCAGCACTTCATGCACCGCTGACGCCGCGAATTCGAAGGCGCTACGCAGGTCGTCACCGAGCAGAATGCGGGACAGGAACAGCCCGGAAGTCAGATCGCCCACGCCGACCGGCTGTCGAGGGAATGCCAGGAGCGGCCGACGCAGGTGCCAGGTTTCGTGCTCGGTCACCAGCAGCATTTCAAAGCCGTCTGCGGGTTTTCCCGGGTAGGCCAGGTGCTTGACGACTACCGCCTTGGGGCCTCGGGCCAGCAATGCTCGCGCCATGGCCACGCAGTCGAGCAACGATTCAGGTTTGCGGCCGGAGAAGCTGTCCAGCTCCAACTGATTCGGACACAGAAAGTCAGCAACCGCTGCGGCCTCATCGAGCAGGAAATCGCTGACCTCCTGCGGCACGATGCAGCCCTTTTCCGGGTGCCCCATCACCGGATCACACACATACAGCGCGCGTGGATTGGCGCGTTTGATGTGCGCAACGGCGCTCAGAATCGCCCGTCCCTGCGCTGCGCTCCCCAGATAACCCGACAGCACCGCATCGCAATTGCCCAGCTCGCCTATCGCGGCAATGCCCTCGACCAACGCCGGAATCTGCTGCGGCGCCAGGACTTCCCCCGCCCAGTGTCCATACTGAGTGTGGTTGGAGAACTGAACGGTATTCAGCGGCCAGACATTGATGCCGATACGCTGCATAGGGAACACGGCTGCGCTGTTGCCGGCGTGACCAAACACGACATGCGACTGGATGGCGAGTAGATGGGGCGTACGTTTCATGACAGGTTCCTGAGACCGGGAAGGCACAGTAGTGGCGATGCCGGACGAAGTGAAGCGAAATTAAACTTTCGGGCTATGGCTGTCTGTCACCCGACGCAGTTAAGCTGCAAGCCTTCTGTTGGAGTTCCTTTTCCATGCTGACCCTGGGCAACATTTTCGTCCTCATGCTGCTGGCGACTGCCGGCGCCTGGCTGTGGCACGCCCATGGCCTGCGCGAACGGGCGCTCGAACGCGTCAAACAGCATTGCGCCAAACTCGAACTCGAGTTGCTTGACGGCAACGTGGCGCTGAAACGAGTCGCCTTCAAACGCGACAATGAAGGCCGTAAGCGCCTGGCGCGGATTTATAACTTTGAGTTCACCGTCACCGGCGAGCATCGGCATCCCGGCACGATCACCATGTTCGGTGCCCACGCGGCCCAGATCGAGCTGGCGCCCTACCCGTTCGAAATCAAAGACCCGAAGCCCACCGCCGAAATCATCCAGCTCAGCCAGTGGCGTCAGGAACACAACAAGTGGAAGCAGTGACCCTCTGTGGGTAACTCGCTCTAGCGCAGACAGGCCGCTAGGGTTCTCTGCAAAGCATCTTCGTCTTGGGGCACGTCGAAGATCAGCTCAAGGCGAGAATCCTTGCGCCACTCACTCGATGCCCATTCCAGCGTGCTCCCGTTCAGCCCATTGCCCGAGATCCATCCCTTTTCGCTGTGGATAACCAGCTTGGCGCGCCGCCAGCCCATGCTTTGCAGCCAAATCTGCACGCTCGCCGCATTGAATACTCGCTCAGGGTGCCAGCGCCAGCCAATGCTCCAGCCCTCTGCCTGTTGCTGGCTCAGGCAGACCGGCGTCATCGGGTCTGCCCACACTGCGGGGAGTTGGGCCAATGACCGGGGTACGGCCGGATTGTCTGAGCCAGCCTGAGCGCTGACGTCGATGCCGGGCAACGAAGCCAGGGACAATACACCGTGGTCAGTCCAGCGCAGCGGGCGAACAGGCAGCGCATCGGTGATCGCCTTTCGCGTGGACGCGTTTAGCCCTTCGGACTTGTTCATTAGCAGCAGGCCAGCTTGTGCGAGGGCGTCTCGCTGGGTGTCCGGCAGCGCTTTGCCTTGGGCAAGTGCCTGGGCGTCGAGCACAATGACACTGGGCTGGATCGCCAGGACCCCAACCCAGGGCGCCTCCTGTAATTGCTTGATCAACTGAACCGGATGCCCCAGCCCGGAGGGCTCGATGAACAAGCGGTCCGGTCTGGCCTTGCGTAACAGCCGGCCGAGGCCAATCTGAAAAGGCGCGCCATTGACGCAGCACAGGCAACCGCCAGCCACTTCGCCAAGTGCGATACCATCGTCGTCGGTCGTCAGCAGCGCAGCATCCAGGCCTATCTGGCCGAACTCATTGATCAACACAGCCCAGCGCTCGGCCGCCGGTTTCTGCTTGAGAAGATGCCTGATCAGGCTCGTCTTGCCGGCACCTAGAGGGCCAGTAATGACATGAGTGGGGATGTTCTGCAGCATGTCGGCCATTCTTGAGATCGCTCCTGAAGTGAGCGCTGACGGAGGTAATTGATGCGAGCAATCTGGCTGCCCATACGGCTGACGTGGGCACTGTTGGCGATGACGTCGACGCAGGTCTGGGCGGAGTCGTGCGTCGTGCACAGCCAAGGCGAGCGAGTGGACGTCAAGGTCTGTCAGGAGAATCTGAACATCCCGCCAGACCTGTTCCATGACGGGTTCTGCAAACCTCAGCTCAAGGATCAGAAAACCGACGTCACGTACTCGGAACAGTGCCCCTCCGGGTCATTTGGCCAGTGCAGCAACGCGCGGGTGGCCAATATGCCCTATCGGCAGAACATTCACTATTACGGCGTTGCCAGCGACGCAGCGTTTCTCAAACCGTTCTGCGAGCAGCAGAGCAAGGGCATCTGGAAAACGCAGTGAGTCAGACGGGTGCTACGCCGCGTCGCCGTACCAGTCGCCAAACGGATCAGGCATCGAGCGCCAGTCTGCAACGCCGCCCGCCATCTCGGCATCGGTCAGCAGGCATTGATCAAGCTCTGCCGCCAGCCGGGCAAAGTCGATGTTCTGACCGATGAACACCAGTTCCTGACGGCAGTCGCCGGTCTCGGCTTCCCAGCTGCGCATGATCACCTGGGTGCTTTCGTCGTCCTGCGGCCACTGCGCCTTGGGCACGAAGCGCCACCAACGACCGGCGAAACCGTGACGCATCAAGCCGCCGGCCTGGGACCAACTGCCGGCGTCCTCGTGCTTGCTGGCGAGCCAGAAAAAGCCCTTCGAGCGCAGCAGTCGGCCGTTTTCCCACGGCGCATTCAGGAAGTCGAAAAATCGCTGTGGATGAAACGGCCGACGCGCCCGATAAGCCGTGGACGCGATGCCATATTCTTCGGTCTCTGGCGTGTGCTCGCCGCGCAACTCCTTGAGCCAGCCCGGTGCCTGAGCCGCACGTTCGAAATCGAAACGGCTCGTGTCCAGAATCTTGCCGAGGGGCACGGCGCCCATGACCATCGGCAGAATCTCTGCCTGGCTGTTGAGCCGCCGCAAAATTGCCATCAGCTCTCGCCGGTCGGTTGAGCTGATCAGGTCGATCTTGCTGATCAGGATCACGTCGGCGAATTCGACCTGCTCAATCAGCAGATCAGTGATCGCGCGCTCGTCCTCCTCGCCCAGGGTCTCTCCGCGCGAGGCCAGACTCTCTGCAGCGTTGAAGTCCTGCAGAAAATTAAGGCCATCGACCACCGTCACCATGGTGTCGAGGCGGGCGACATCGGCCAGGCTCCGGCCCAGCTCATCGCGAAAGGTGAAGGTCTCCGCCACGGGAAGCGGCTCGGAAATGCCCGTGGATTCGATCAGCAGATAGTCGAACCGGCCTTCATGGGCCAGCCGGCTGACCTCTTCCAGCAAGTCTTCGCGCAGGGTGCAGCAAATGCAGCCGTTGCTCATCTCCACCAGTTTTTCTTCCGCGCGATTGAGGCTGACGTCCCGCTGAACCTCGCTGCCGTCGATGTTGATCTCGCTCATGTCGTTGACGATCACAGCGACGCGCAAGTTGTCGCGATTGCGCAGGATGTGATTCAGCAGCGTGCTTTTGCCCGCGCCAAGAAAGCCGGACAGAACGGTAACGGGAAGACGGTTCATGAAGGTTTCACCAGAGTGCGGATGTGATCGCTTTTTACGTTATAGTATAACGATACGCAGGCGCTAATCTTTTTTAAGGCAGTTTCATGACTCGGTTGTTTTCGTTGTTGGCAGGGTGTTCGCTGGTGCTGAGCACGCAGGCGTTTGCGCTCCCTCCCTCGCCAAGGCTGGACAAGGCGTTGTGCACGCGCACCGCGACGCTGTTGGCCTGCATCGATGCCGACAACAACACGTACAGCGTGGCGGTGGCAGGGAAAACGATGTTCGTGCGCGGCTTTGAAAGTGCGGGCAAGCGCCGCTGGGCCCAGACCAACAGCCGCTATGGCTCGCTGACGTTCTTCACCGGCCTGGCATCGGACGGTGAAATCTGGGTGGGGTACATTCAGAAAGTGGGCTGGACGACGATCAGTCGGGTATCGAGTTCGAGTGGAAGCCGGACCAAGATCACCTGCGACCGAGTGATGGGTTGTCGGTGACCTGACCCCTGCAGGAATGAGGGAAGATTCCGTCGTCATACGCCGTGCTGGCTCCCTGGCAAACACTGTCCATGTGGGAGCCGTCCCGCCGCTACGCGCCGCGCTGTCGCGCAGCAAACAGGGTGCACGACTCATCTCCTGTGGTGATGCGAATACCTTGAAAAGCGAAGAGCGGCTGCCCCGTCAGGGGCAGCCGCTCTTGCTTTGCTAGGATTGAGGAGCGCGGGACAGAGGCCGGTACTCACATTGGTGTGACAGCACCCGCGTGGGAGAGTGGCCCGCACGGTATCGGCGTAGAGTCCTTGTCGGCACGGCTAGCCGTGACCACGTATGAGAGAGTGAACCCTTTCGCCACCGTGTGCCCCGCGCGCCCATCATCCTGCGAGGAATTAGCATGGCGCGCAAGCAATCCAGACAGCGTTTTGAACGGGTCCATCCGCATTGTGCCGGTATCGACATCGGCAGCCGTGAGCATTGGGTCGCCGTTGATCGTGACCACAAGCAATCGGTACGCAGCTTTTCCTCCTTCACCGACGACCTCATCAAGCTGGCCGACTGGCTTGAAAGTCTGAAGATAGAGGTCGTGGCCATGGAAGCCACCGGCGTCTACTGGATTCCACTGTTTGAGCTTCTTGATGCGCGAGGCTTCAAGGTCTATCTGGTCAACTCACGCGCAACTCGGCAGATTTCCGGTCGTAAATCCGATGTCCTCGATTGCCAGTGGATATGTCAACTGATGAGCCATGGCCTGCTACGCGGAGCCTTTCGCCCTGACGATGCCATCTGTTCCATGCGGGCGCTCATTCGCCAACGAGCCGGCAAGGTTCGCAATCAGGCCCAGACATTGAACCGTATGCAAAAAGCGCTGAGCCAGATGAACATTCAGCTCGCCAACGTCATTAGCGATATTTCGGGCGTGACCGGCATGAAAATCCTTCGTGCAATTATTGCCGGCGAGCGCGATCCGGCTGCTCTGGCCGAGTTGACTGATCGGCGTATCAAGGCCAGCAAAGAGACCATCGCCCGCAGCCTGCACGGTAATTGGCGCCTGGAACATCTACATGCGCTTGAGCAAGAAGTGCAGTGCTACGACTTTTTTGAACAGCAGATTGGCGCGTGCGACAAGGCAATTACGGACGCGCTGAGTCAGTTGCCCGAGCGCGAAGAAGCCCCGCAACCCTCACGAAAAATCCTGCGTAGCCCTCACCGCTGCGCAGCAGATCAGGCGGCCCTACATCAGTCACTTTGGCGCGTCATGGGCGTTGATCTCACCGCCATACCGACCATCGGCGTCGATACAGCCTTGGTCATTGCCGGTGAGATTGGACCTGATCTGTCCCGATTTCCCACGATGGAGCATTTCTGCTCATGGCTGGGCGTGGCACCACCGACACGGATTTCGGGTGGTCGCCCACTGTCGGGTAAAAGTCAGAAAACCCTCAACAACGCAGCCCAGGCACTCAAGCAAGCGGCGTCCAACGCGCGAAACGATAAAAGCTTTATCGGCGCCAGCCATAGAGCCCGACTGGCGCGGATGGACACCAGTTGCGCGATCAAGGCCACGGCTCATCAGCTTGCACGGCTGATCTACGCCATGTTGACCAAGGGCCAGCCCTATGTTGAGCAGGGGATCGAAGCGTTTGAAGAACGGAGCAAAGAAAAGCAGTTTCGTGCCTTGCTGCGCAAGGCACGAAAACTGGGATTAGACTTGGTGAAGGCCTCTTGAATTGTGCAACAAAATCAAAGGCTTATTTTTTGTTTGATGAGAGTGAGCTTGCTCACGAAGACGGTGTTCCAGGCGCTATACATGCAGCGGATGTTCCGACCTCTTCGCGAGCAAGCTCGCTCCCACAATGGGTGTTTAAGGCAGGTGCATCTGCAGTGGTGTCAGTTTGATGAGAGCGAACTTGCACATTCTGCCTCATGACTTAGTCCGTCAGACCAACGCCTCATTCGCCTTTTGCTCTTGCCGCCAGGCCACGTACGAGCCTGCAGGCGGGTTCCGCTCGAAGTAGCGCTTCATGCCATCAAACAACCCATCGGCAACGGCCTGCTGATGGCGCGCGGTGACGAGGCGCTGACTGTCGCGGCTGTTGGAGATGAAGCCGGTCTCGACCAGAATCGATGGGACATCCGGTGACTTCAGCACCGCAAAACCGGCCTGTTCCACGCGTTTCTGGTGCAGCGTCGTGATTCCTTCCAGGCTGCCCAGTACGGTGTGACCCAAGTCCAGACTCGCAGCGATTGTGGCGTTCATCGACATGTCGAGTATCACGCCGGCCAGCATCGGGTCCTTGTCTTTCAGGTTTAGCAAACTGGTCGCGCCGATCAGGTCGGCGCCGTTTTCACGCTGGGCCATGAAGCGTGCCGTCGCGGATGTCGCGCCGTTCTCCGACAAGGCAAACACCGACGCGCCGGAGGCCGTCAGCCGAGGGGCTGCGTCGGCGTGGACCGAGATGAACATGTCAGCGTTGTATTTGCGTGCGACGTCCACGCGCTTGCGCAGCGGCACGAAAAAGTCGTCGTTGCGAACCAGGCGCACATCAAAACCCTTTTCTCGCTTCAAACGCTTGGCGAGCAACTGCGCGATGGACAGCACGACGTCCTTCTCCCTCTCTCCCTTCGAGCCGACGGCGCCGGGGTCTTTGCCACCGTGACCTGCGTCGACGACCACCATGATGTCGCGCTTGGAACGGTCCCTTCCAGGGTTCTGCGCGGGTGGCTCTTTCGCCAAAGGCGCTGCTGCGGCGAGCTGCACTGGAGGACGGGAAAGCTCGTCATGCCCCAGATCCATAACAAGGCGGTTGCCCTGCGCGCCTTCTGGCCCCAACAGAAAACTGCTGAGCTGCACGGGTGATGTCAGATCGAGCACGATGCGCGTGTCGTTTTGACCGAAGTGGCCGGAACGAATGGATTTGATCGGCGTGTTTTCCAGCGCGAGCTGGCTGAAGTTGCCCTCAAGCCGCGCGCCGCTGACATCAATGATGATCCGTTCAGGCGCGCTGAGCGTGAAGGTTTTGTACTGCACGGGGCCACTGAGGTCAAAAACCAGCCGCAACTTGCTATCGGACCGCCACAAGCGGGCGTTCCGGATCTGCGTTGCGTTGACTGAGAAAGGAAGCGCAAAGGCGGCGCTGCCCAAAAGCATATTGAGCAGCAGTTGACGTCGGTGCATGGCACGTTCCGATGGCGAAGAGCATCCCGGCTCAGAGATGGATGATAATGGTTACAATATAACAGCCGGAATATCGGACGAAGATGAAGCTTTTTATAAGAAAGGCGAGGGTTTTAATCAGTATGTTCAACGCCTAAGGCCGAAAATCTCATGTGAAACAACAAGATGTTCCACGTGGAACACTACCCTTTTTGTGCACCAACAAAAACGCCCTGACAGGTCAGGGCGCTTTTGGAAAGTTACAAATCAGGTTCTAGGTTTTACCGTCCCGCATTGCTGGCCCAGCCAGACAGCGCGGGTGTCCATGCTACCGTTCTGCTGCTGGCCCGTTGCATTGAATGAGCCGATGACATGGATATTGAACTCACGGTCACTGAGGAACTGTGCAGTGCCGGTGCCTTGGGCGCGAGGGCAACTGAACTTGAACTTCCAGGTAGCGCCGGTACGTTCTGTGATCTGCTGGGTGCAGCCCGACTTCGGATCAGTCAGCGGAATTTGCTCATTCTTGACCTGCTCCTGCGTGAGGCAAATACGAACGCCCTTACCACCCAAAGTAACGCCTTGTTTTTCCAACATTTGTTCCATGGCCGCGCGCTGCTGCGGCGCCATCATCTGCAATTGGGACAGCATTACCTGCAAGTCCGGCATTTGCTGGCCGTCCACCTGCATGTTGCTTGAGCTCAACTCCCACAGCCCGGGCTGCAACACCTGAGCCTGTGCAAGGGGCGCAGCCAGACAAACCATCAACGCCAGTACGCGCTTTTTCATGAATCGGATTTCCTTTAGGACTCTTGGGCATCTTGATGCGACCTGCCGGCAGGTCACTGAACGATGACGGTTAGACGACAGATCGGGCAGCCAGTTGCAGCTTCAATAAAATAGCGACAATCCCGGCGCCATGTGGTCTGTTAGACACCGATAAGCTTATGGCACAAGGTTGCGCATGGATTACCACAGCCCGTATTTCTTTGGCTATTTGCTGGGTTTCACTCATCTGCTGGGCATTGTCGCAGCAATCCACGCCTTACTCACTGTGCGTACGGCTCAAGGCTCAATCGCTTGGGCAATGCCACTCATCTTCATCCCCTATGTCGCGCTGATTCCGTATCTGGTTTTCGGCAGGAGTACGTTCGACGCGTACATCAAGGCGCGGCGTCAGGCGAACACCGAAATGCGCGTGGCGATTGCCGACTTCAACTGGAAACCATGGATTGAAGAGGCCGTGGCGGCGCGGCGCTCGGACGCTTATCGCTCCCTGCGCGCGATGCCGAAGCTGGGACGCATGCCGTGCCTGGCGAACAACGAAGTGAAGCTGTTGATCAACGGCGATGAAACGTTTGGCGCAATCTTCGAGGCCATCAAAGGCGCCCGGCAAGTGGTGTTCGTGCAGTTTTTTATCATCCACGACGATGATCTCGGTCGCCGCCTGCAAGGGCTGTTGCTGGAAAAAGCCGCAGAAGGCGTCGCCGTCCATGTGCTCTACGACCGCATCGGCAGCCACGCGCTGCCGGCGCGTTACATCGATAAGCTCCGCGACGGCGGCGTGCAGATAAAGGCGTTCGCAACCCGGGGCGGCTGGCTGACGCGCTTCCAGATCAACTTCCGTAATCACCGCAAGATCGTCGTGGTGGATGGCATCAAAGGCTTCGTTGGCGGGCACAATGTGGGTGATGAATACCTCGGCCTCAAACCGCCGCTGGCGCCATGGCGCGACACCCACATCAGCGTTGTCGGACCTGTCGTAGCGTGTTTGCAGGAATCGTTTGCCGAAGATTGGTTCTGGGCAACCCGCGAGATACCACCGCTGATCCTGCCGGACAGTTACCCGGAAGACGGCGTGCTGTGCCAGTTACTCGCCAGCGGCCCGGCCGATGCGCAGGAAACCTGCTCGCTGTTCTTCGTCGAAGCCATTCACGCGGCGACTGAAAGGGTGTGGATCACGACACCGTATTTCATTCCCGATGAGGCCGTATCGGCGGCGCTGAGGTTGGCGGTCCTGCGCGGAGTAGATGTGCGCCTGCTGCTGCCGTCGCGCCCCGACCATTACACGGTATATGCCGCTTCCAGCCTGTACGCCTTCGAAGCCGTTCGCGCAGGCGTTCGTATCTTTCGCTACAAGCCCGGCTTCCTGCACCAGAAGGTGGTGCTGGTGGATAACGCGATCTCGGCGATCGGCAGCGCGAACCTGGACAACCGATCGTTCCGGCTCAACTTCGAACTCATGCTGCTGACCGTGGACGAAGACTTCGCACGCGAGGTCGAAACCATGCTGATCGATGACTTTGCCCTCTCCCACGAGATCTCCAGCGAAGAAAGCAAAGAGACCCATCATTTGCAGCAGTTGGGAATGCGGGTTGCCAGGCTGATTTCGCCGATTCTGTAGATGCGGTGGAGCAATACTCCCTCCGTGTTGCCCAGACGCTACGATGGCATGCAGGACCGCAGCCCTTGTGGGAGTGAGCTTGCTCACGAAGACAGTGCTTCAACCGCTGACAACGTCAGCGGACCTACCGACCTCTTCGCGAGCAAGCTCGCTCCCACAGTTTCCTTGCTCGCAGATCCATCGGCGGCGCTGTCATGTTTGATGAACCACAGTCTGTGGAAGTCAGCTGACTCCCACAGGCTTGGGGCACTCACCGGTACAAATCATCCCGCGTCAGCGGCAGATGATGGCTGCCGTCCGCATGGGGTTTCACCGCCAGGATCTGGTGCAGATTGATCCAGCCCTTGGAAAACGCATACGCGCAGCCAGCCAGGTATAACCGAAAGATTCTCAGCGCCTGTTCCGGCACCATCGCAGCGGCGACGTCGAGCTTCTCTTCCAGGCGGGCGCTCCAGTGTTCGAGCGTCTTGGCGTAATGCAGGCGCAGACTTTCCACATCGACCACTTCCAGACCGGCCTCACTGATGAATCCAGTGATCATCGACAGGTGCGGCAGCTCACCATTGGGAAATACATAGCGATCAATGAAATCACCGGCGCCGCGCCCTACAGGTCGCCCGTCGGTGTGCTTGGCGGTGATGCCGTGGTTCATCACCAGAGCGCCCTCCTTCACCGCATCAAACAGACATTTCGCGTACAGCTCGAGATTGGCGTGGCCGACATGCTCGAACATGCCGACGCTGACGACCTTGTCGAAGCGGCCGTCCTTGGGCAGATCCCGGTAGTCGAGCAGCTGCAGCTCGACACGGTCCTGCAGACCGTCCGCGCGCACCCGCTCCTGGGCCAGCGCCAGCTGCTCGCGGCTCAGCGTGATGCCGAATACCTTGACGCCGTATTCACTCGCGGCAAAGCGAGAGAGGCCTCCCCAGCCACAGCCGACATCGAGCAGGTATTCCCCGGGCTTAAGGCGCAGCTTGCGGCACAGATGGTGAAACTTGTCCTGTTGGGCCTGATCGAGCGTCTCGTTACCGGTCTTGAAATACGCGCAGGAGTAGACCATTTCTCGGTCCAGCCACAGGCGATAGAAGTCATTGGAGAGGTCGTAGTGGTAGGAGATCGACGCAGCGTCGGTGGCCTTGTCGTGCTCGGTGCGCACAGGGAGGTTGTCGTCGTCCTCGTCGACCAGCGCCTTGGTCAGCTCGTCGCACACCCGGACCACTTCGCTGATCGAGCCTTCCAGCTCAAGCCGGCCCTCAACGAAAGCACTGCCAAGAAGGCCCAGACTTGGGTGGGTGAAATCGGAAACGAGAGACGGGTCCTTTACCACGATCGTGACGCGGGGATCATTTCCCAAGTCGAGTTCGTTGCCGTCCCAGAGCTTGAGACGCAGCGGCAGATGAAGGTTCTGTAACGCCGGTGGAAGTTGCGCGAGCATATAAAATCCCCCTGATCCAGCTACATGGAAAAGGGTAGTCCATAACCGGCTCCAGATCAGGAGCCGTCAGGCGATCGGCTGGTTTGAACGACGACGAATCTACAACGGGTACGACCCTGTGCCCCAGAATTCGAGCCAATGTGACGCCTGCAAATGGATCACCCCGAACAAGACTGAACTTAATTTGTAACAGAGTTCTTCAAAGCTCAAGCAAATTTTAATACTTAGTGGAGCCCTCTAACTCGGCACTATCAGCGCAGGGCCGGGGAATGGGGCTCAGGAGGGATTATGAAACTTCGCGATGGGCTCGTGGAAACGCAGCAGTCGCCCAGCATTACCCAGTACCAGCAGCGTGCTGAGGTTATGCAAGACCGCCGCGATCATGGCGCCTGCCGCACCCAGCACACCGAAGGCCGCCATGGCGACGATGGCCAGCGTCCAGCCAAGCCCGATGATTACGTTCACCTGCAAGGTATGGCGACACTGACGGCTCAGTCGCACACAGGTGCCCAGGCGGCGCAGGTCATTGCCGATCAACACGATGTCGGCGGAGGCCAACGCGATGTCCGCCCCACCCGCCCCCATCGCGACGCCGACTACGCCGGCCTTCAACGCCAGCGAGTCGTTGATGCCGTCGCCGACGACCATTGGGCGAAAGCCCTTTTTGATTTCGCTCATGACCCGATTGAGCTTGTCCTCAGGCAACGCCTGGGCGTGGATGTCGCCGATGCCGACCTCGTGACCCAGGCTGTCGGCGACACTCTGCCGATCCCCCGTCAGCAACAACTGTCGACCCAGGCCTAGCTCGCGCAGCTCACTCAGCGCCTGACGTGCTTCAGGCTTGAGGCTGTCGGCCAGCAGCATCCAGGCCAAGAAGTGGCCATTTAG
Source organism: Pseudomonas graminis (assembly GCF_013201545.1). Classification (NCBI taxonomy): domain Bacteria; kingdom Pseudomonadati; phylum Pseudomonadota; class Gammaproteobacteria; order Pseudomonadales; family Pseudomonadaceae; genus Pseudomonas; species Pseudomonas graminis. The sequence continues at coordinate 1,684,500 of NZ_CP053746.1, read as the reverse complement.
CGCGAGCCCGGCAATCGGGCCATCGTGATCGGGGATCGGCGAGGTCGCGATTCCCAACTGTGCGAAGAGCTCAGGCCGCCCTAACGCCGCTTCACCCCGGGCGGTCTGTGCAACGACGCCCAGCCCCTGGCGCTCACGAATGTCGTCCAGAGGAAGCAGATGATCCTTGCCGACCAACGTCGCCAGCGCGCGACTGACCGGGTGGCTGCTCGCCGAACCCAGGCTTGCCGCCAGCGCAATAACGTCGTCACCTGCGCCCTCCTCGGCCTGAACTGACTGCAGGCGCAAACTCCCATAAGTCAGTGTGCCGGTCTTGTCGACGACCAGCGAAGTGAGGTCAGCCAGCTCTTCAAGAAAGGCCGAACTGCGGATCAGAATGCCGTGGCGCGCGGCGACCGCAATACCGGCAATGGCTGTCGCGGGCGCCGACAGCACCAACGCGCAGGGACACGCGGCGACCAGCACCGCCAGCATAGCCTGGGCGTTATTGGTGATGAACCAGGTCACGGCCGCGATCAACAGCACCAGCACCATGTAGCTGCCCGCGTACTTTTCCAACAGGCGAGTGATGGGCGGTTTGGAGCGTTCGGCGCTTTGCATCAGCGCGATGACCTTGCCCAGGGTCGACTCGTTGCCGATGCGCGTCACTTCAATGCGCAGCAGCCCGTCGAGGTTGATCGCGCCACCAAAGACCTCCATGCCGGCGCGCGCCTCGAGCGGAACCGACTCTCCGGTAATGGGCGCCGTATCGAGGCTGGCCTGCCCCGAGATCACCAAGCCGTCAGCCGGTACGCGGTCACCGGCGCGCACTTCAACGCGGTCACCAGCAATCAACGTACCGTTGTCGACTTCGCGGATCGCGCCATCCTTATCGATCAGCCGGGCATGGCTGCGGGTCAGGCGGCCCAGTGCCTGAATGGCTTCCTGAGAGCCGATCACGCTGCGCTCTTCCAACACGTGGCCGAAGATCATGATGATCGGCAGCAGCGCGGCGGTCATCAGATCGCCCGTTGCCCAGGCGCCGAGCATGGCCAGGGCAATCAGTTGATCGGTAATGCCGTGCAGGCTGGGATAACGCAGGCTGTGCCAACCGGCACTGACCACCGGGATGGCCACCAGCAGAGAGGCGGCGCCCAACAGCAGCTGACTGACCCCAACTTGCTCGGGCGAGAAAAATCGCCAGACCAGCCCCAGCGCGAGCAGGCCGAGGGCAAGCATCGCCAGCGTCAACTGCCGGGCGGCGCTGCGCTGTTCGCGGCTGGTCAGCATGCTGCCAGGCGCGGCGGGCTCGGCATGCTTATGGGAAGGTTCGTGGGAATGGTTATGCACGGCTTCGCCACTCATTTGTCAGCTCCCTGAATGATCAGACGGGAATCGTCGCGGGGGTCGACCGTGGTCACTGAACCCGCCTGTTTCAGGATGGCGGGCACCCGCTCGCGGTAGATCCGCAGCAGCAATCCGGGATCACTCTTGTTCTGCATCGACTGCGCCAGCCCGGTCACCGCAGCGGTGTCGGTCTGCGCCTTGGCCAGCCGCTCGGATGCTTGCGCATGGGCGACCTGCAGGGTGCGGTCAGCCTGCTGATTGGCGGTCTGGTTGAGTTTCTCTGCGTCAGTGCGCGCGTTCGCCACGGCCTGATCGGCTTGTTGACTGGCAGTCAGCACCGCGTTGAACGCGTTTACCGCAGCCGCCGGCAGACTGGACTGCACGTCGACCCGCACGACTTCAACGCCCAGACCCACGCCAGTGGCCGTCAGCTCGCCAAGCCGCATGTTGATGCCCTGCACCAGGTCGCCGCGCAGGCGTTCGCGACGCTCGGCAGACTGGCTGTCAGAGCCGACCAGCTCGGGACGCGCCACCAGAATGGTGTCCAGGTCACGCGCTGCAGCAAGGCTTACGGCGCTGCGATTGACCAGACGATCCAGCGCCGGCAGCACATGCTCGCCTTGCAGCACGAACTCCCGTGGGTCTGTCACTTTGTAGTACGCCGTCACGTCGAGCTGTACGACGCCAGCGTCACCCGTCAGCAGATAGCCCGAGCCTGCCAGCGCGTCGCTCATCGGCGTCGCAAAACTGGTGATCTTGTCGGCCGCCAACGCAATGGGTGAGCGCAACAGCGTTTCGACGTGCCGCTCGATCACGCGGTCAGCGGAAGGCAGCAGCACCACTTGCTCGAACGGTTGTGGCCAGGCCACCAGCAAACCGGCGTTCTGCACGCGGTCCAGCTCGCCGAAGCGAAACACGACGGCGCGGTTCTGTGGATCGATTTCTCGCACGTTGGAGACCGCCCAGCCAACCGCCGCCAGCAGGGTCACGACATACAATCCCAGAAACGCCAGCCGATTGGCCTGCAGCCAAGGGCTGTTCACCACCGGCCGCTCGATGTGCGCAGCGTCGTGCTCGGTCATGGCTGCGTTCCAGCCTTGCCATCCAGAGTCGGCGGGCCGTCCACGAGCACCCGGAACGGTGCGGCATCGGTGCGCAGAATCAGTTTTGTGCCTGGTCCCACCACGGTGCCGAGGGTGTCCAGCGAGCGCAGCAAGTTGTACAGCTGGGGCGAACCGGCGTAGGCGCGGCCGTAAATCTGCGCCGCTTCCACGCGGGATTGCGCCTCGATGTCGGCGGCTTTCACGGTGGCGTCGGCCTCGACAATCCGCGCGTCGCGTTCGGCGGCAGAACGGATCTGCGCAGCCTCGCGCTTGCCGATGGCGGTGCGCTCGGTGGCGATGGTTTCGCGCTCGGCGCGCATGCGGTCGACCGTCGCATTGAGGGTCACCGATGGCAGCGTCAGACGTTCGACCCCCACTTGCAGGACGCGAACCCCGTAGGTGGTCAGCAGTTGCTTGTCGATCTGCTGACGCAGCTGGTTTTCGAAATCGGCGATGCGCACCTGATTGGCGTCGGTGTTGATCAGGCTCGACAGATCGAAGCTCGCGGCGGTGGTCTCGAGTGCAGAGCCGACGAAGGTGCGGATCTGCCGCGCGGCTTCGTCCGGCTGGTTTTGCACGGCGCGCATGAAGCGCTTCACGTTGTCCGGATCGCCCTGCACCTGCCACGCCACGTACGCCTGAACGATGATGCGCAGGCCGTCACGGGTACCGACGTCCTGCAAGCCACTCGAGGTGGTGCGCAAACGCAGGTCGACGGGGATCGCTGCTTCGAATGGCGCCGGCCAGCGCCAGCTCAGGCCGGGATCGAGCAGCACTCGCGCCGGATTGCCGAAGCGCGTGATGACCGTCGCCTCGCCGGAGCGCACCTGCACCAGACTTGCCGCCGCGACCGCGAAGGCAATCAGCACCGCCGCCAGCGCAGCACGACGCCACGGAAAGACAGCCGGGCCGGAGGCTTCGCCATGGTGATGACCGTGATGGTGGCCGCCATGGCCGTGACCGCTGTGGTCGTGACCGGAATGGTCGTGATGATCGTGGGAGTGAAACAGACTCAAGGGAAGACTCCTTATTCAGCCGAGGGCTGGTCAGCTGATTGAGTCGACGCTGCGGGGTCGACCGGTAGGGTAAAAGATCGCAAATCGATGGTCGGCGCGCTGGTGCCGCCAAGCCGATGATCCAGCACCAGCAACTTGGCGTGGGTCAGCCCTTGGGTCAGCTGACTGAAGTACTGCTCCAGCAGAAATGCCTGGCCCGCTTTGGCGTAGCCCTGTTGTTCGGCGCTGAAACGCAAATCCGCACCTTGCGCTGTCGCCATCACTTCTCGCGAACTCGCGGCCGCCTGGTCATGGGCCATGCTGGCGTGTAATTGCGCCACGTTGGCCTGATCAGCCGCCGCGCCGCGTTCTCGGGCAATCAACGCCTGAGCGCTGATCTGTGCGGCCTGGACCGCATGATAGGCGTTGGCCGCACCTGCTGGCGGATGAATCGACTCGACCACGGTGGCGAGAATTTCTACACCGCTGTCGAGTTTTTTCAGGTCGCGCTGTACGGCGTCGCCGATGTCGGCCGCCAGATCATTGCGCTGCTCGCCAAGTAACTCGTCGAGAGTGCGGGATGCAAAGTCGTGCACCAGCACGCGGCTGGCGGTGCTGCGAATCAGACTGGGGATGTCGGCGCTGTTGTAAGTCGCGGCCAGCGCGGCTTCGTCCGACAATCCGATGCGATACACAAAGCGCACGTCCATGTTGACGATCTGGAAGCTTTGCTTGTCTCCTGAGCCGCTGGCGATCACTTGCGATTTGTCATTGATGTGCGTGGCGTCCCACAGCCGGTTGGCAATGGCAGGCGGCGGGCCTTCGGCAGGGTCAAGGGTCTGCTCGGCGCCCGCCCCCTCCGAGACGCTGGTCGCCAATTCGTGAACCACACCGTTTTCCACCGCCAGCACTGTTCCGAACGGCCAAGGCAAACCGGCATGCAGACCCGGCTCGAGGACTTCAACCGGTTTGCCAAACCGCTCGTAAATGCCACGGCCTTGTATGGGGATTTCGTGAACACCGCTCAGCAACCAGCCGAGGCCGATGATGACCGCCAGCACCGGCAGAAAGGCGCGGCGCATGTAGGTAAACGCCCAGATCTGCCGCAGGTCGATGCCGAAGCGGTTGTGCAGTTCGTTTTGCAGCGCCAGCAGCGGACGCGGCGGCCAGCGCAACAGGCCGGCAACGAAGCTGCTGGCGATCAGGCGCGGTTCAAGGCGTTCGTTGCGCGGGCTAAAGACGGACAAGAAGGCACGGATGAGTAACTCGACGGCGACCAGCCCAGGCAACAGGCCGATCAACACCGCAAGCCGGGCGGGCCATACGCGATCAACGGAAGAGAAAAACAGGCAGAACGCGGTAACCAGTAGCGTCCCGATGGCGACCTTGGTGATCTGCGCCACTTGCTCGGCTTCAGGCCAACTGGCCTCGGACTCATTGCTGAATTGCCGCTCCAGCACCAGCAGCGCAAACGCGATCAACAGGAGCAAACCGCCGATTACGTTACCGACGAGGCCGACATTGCTGCCTGCCAAGGCAAGGTTCCAGATCAGGCCAATGCTGACCAGCGACAGCAACGCCCAGCCTGCCAGCCAGAACACTGGCAATCCGACCTGGCCGACCATCGAAGTGCCAGCACCGCTGATGCGTCCAAGCACGCGGTCGTACCAGCCCTGCTCGTCGCCATTAAGCAGCGCTTCATCGTCAGAGGCAGCCGCAGAGGGCGGTGCCATGACGCCGGCGCGCCACTGGCTGACGACGTGGGCCGACTGCAACGCCCCGGCCAGTACGAGCAGGCTCGCGGCGCTGTTGGTCAGCACCGCCGTCCACAGCGAATTGGGAGAAAAGAGGTCAACGAAAAGCGACACCACCAGACCGATGATACCCATCGCTCCTGTCAGATACGTCAGCCGTGAAAGACGTGTCGATTGAACAGCCGCCTGCTGAAATCGCGGTAGGCTCGCCGGTGCAACGCACTCATCATCCAGATCAACCCGCATTGCAACTCCAAAGCCCGTTTAACGCTGTAATCATTACCCTTCCGCCCACTCTCCGGCGTTGCAATTACGCGGCGCCAAGCCACGCTGACACAGGGCGTTACGATATAACAGAAATCGTGAAATTTTCGTCTCATTATTCGTTTGCGCGGCGCTGGATGGGGGGTCAGACAGGCAGCAGACAGGTAAACGTCGCCTGCCGTCGTATCGGTTTGAATCCTTGGAAAGTCAGGAGTGCGCCTTCCCGGCTAAAGCCGGTCCTACGAGATGCGAGGGGAATAGCGATTGGTCCACCCACTTGACTTTGAAGTGCACGGGGAGAAATATTACGCCCATCATTTAAGCGACCTTGCTGACGCGCGACATTTGCCCAGACACGGCTACGCTTCCCTCCATTGTCGATTCCCTGAAGGAGTACGTTCATGAGCCATTACGACGTTGTCATCATTGGTGGCGGCCCCGGCGGCTACAACGCGGCGATCCATGCGGGTCAGAAAGGCCTGAAAGTGGCGTGCATCGAAGGCCGTGAAACATTGGGCGGTACGTGCCTGAACGTGGGTTGCATTCCTTCGAAATCGTTGCTTCACGCCTCGGAGCTGTATGAGGCGGCAACGGGCGAGGCATTCAAGAAGCTCGGCATCGAAGTCACGCCGACGCTAAACCTGACACAGATGATGGCGCAAAAGGTCGAAAGCGTGACGGGCCTGACCAAGGGCATCGAGTTTCTGTTTCGCAAGTACAAAGCCGACTGGATCAAAGGCTGGGGCCGCCTCGCCGGGCCCGGCAAGGTCATCGTCACCGACGCTGCGGGTGCCGAAACCGAATTGACCGCCAAGGACATCATCATCGCCACCGGCTCCGAGCCGACGCCCCTGCCAGGCGTGACCATCGACAACAAACGCATTCTCGATTCCACCGGCGCGTTATCGTTGAGCGAGGTGCCCAGGCATCTGGTGGTAATTGGCGCGGGGGTCATCGGTCTTGAGCTGGGCTCGGTCTGGCGCCGGTTGGGGGCGAAGGTGACGGTGGTCGAATTTCTCGACCATGTCGCCCACGGCACGGACCTTGAGGCGGGCAAGACGCTGCATCGCTCGCTGTCGCGTCAGGGCATGGCATTCAAGCTCGGCTCGAAGGTCACCTCTGCTGTTGCTGCAGATACCGGCGTCACGCTGACCATCGAACCCGCCGCCGGTGGCGAAGCCGAGCAAATCGAAGCGGACTACGTGCTGGTGTCCATCGGCCGTCGCCCGGTGACGAAAGGGCTGGGCCTGGAAACCGTCGGCCTGGAGGTGGACAAGCGCGGCGTTTTGCCCAACAAGGGGCATCGAACGGCGGTAGATGGCATCTGGGTCATTGGCGACGTGACGTCCGGCCCAATGCTCGCTCACAAGGCGGAGGATGAAGCCGGCGTGTGTGTCGAGCGAATCGTCGGCAAGAAGGGTGAGCTGAATTACAACCTGATCCCCAACGTCATCTACACCCAGCCCGAGCTGGCCAGCGTCGGCAAGACGGAAGAGCAACTGAAGGAGGAAGATCGCGCTTACAAGGTGGGCAAATTCCCGTTCAGTGCCAACAGCCGCGCCAAGGTCAATCACGGAACAGACGGCTTCGCGAAAGTGCTGGCGGACGAGCGCACCGATGAGATTCTCGGTGTACACCTCGTTGGCCCCAGCGTCAGCGAGATGATCGCGGAGTACTGCGTGGCGATGGAGTTCGCCGCCTCCGCCGAGGACATTGCCCTGACCTGCCACCCCCATCCGACACGGTCTGAGGCGCTGCGGCAGGCAGCGATGGCTGTCGGGGGGCATACCACCCAGGCTTGAAATGCGCGGCCAAATCGGCCGCGCGAGCAACACGTTGAAGCGAAATCGGTTGTGCCCTGAAACGATTTTTTTCCCTTTGCGCGAACAAGATGCCGAGATTGTTATCTGTTTGTTGGTAATTTGCGTTCGGCAAGGATTGGGAAAGCGCACTTTTTTGTGCAGGAAGGCACAGCATCTTCAGAGGCTTCACCATATGAATCGCAGGAATCTCTTGAAAGCGTCCATGGCGCTGGCAGCCTACAGCGCGCTGCCCGCCTCAGGTCTTTATGCGGCACGCGCACTGGCTGCGGCGGCCGATGGCGACATCGAACACTTTGACTTCAAGACCTTGCAGGACAACGCCAAACAGATGGCCGGCAAGCCTTACGTCAGCACCAAGCAGACACTGCCGCCTACCCTGGCGAACATGACGCCTCAGCAGTTCAACGCGATCAAGTACGACGCCGGCCATTCACTGTGGAATGACGTGAAAGGCCAATTGGACGTGCATTTCTTCCACGTCGGCGCGGGCTTCAAGACTCCGGTGCGCATGTACAGCGTCGACCCGGCAACCCAGCAGGCGCGTGAAGTGCATTTCCGCCCCGAGCTGTTCAACTACGAAGCCAGTCGCATCGACCAGAGTCAGCTCAAGGGCGACCTGGGCTTTGCGGGTTTCAAACTGTTCAAAGCCCCCGAGATCGCGATCAACGACATCCTGTCGTTTCTGGGCGCCAGCTACTTCCGGGCGATCGACAGCAATAAGCAATACGGTCTTTCCGCCCGGGGTCTGGCGATCGACACTTACGCCCACAGCCCTGAAGAATTTCCTGACTTCACACAGTTCTGGTTCGAGAAGCCAACCAAAGACGCCACACGGTTTGTGGTCTACGCGCTGCTGGACTCTCCCAGCGCAACGGGCGCGTACCGCTTCGACATCGATTGCCAGGCAGACCGCGTGGTGATGGACATTGATGCGCACATCAATGCGCGGGCTGACATCGAGCAGTTGGGCATTGCGACCATGACCAGCATGTTCAGCTGCGGCACTCACGAACGCCGCATGTGCGACACCCTTCACCCGGAAATCCACGACTCCGACCGGCTGGCCATGTGGCGCGGCAATGGCGAATGGATCTGCCGTCCGCTTAATAACCCGGCCAAGATCCAGTTCAACGCCTTTGCCGACAAAGACCCGAAGGGCTTTGGCCTGGTGCAGACCGACCACGATTTCAAGACCTATCAGGACACCGTGGACTGGTACCACCGCAGGCCAAGCCTGTGGGTCGAGCCGACGACGGCATGGGGCGAAGGCTCCATCGATCTGCTGGAACTGCCAACCACCGGCGAAACCCTGGATAACATCGTCGCGTTCTGGAACCCAAAAGTGCCGGTCAAGGCCGGCATGTCGATGAACTACGGCTACAAGCTCTACTGGAGCCCCCTGCCCCCGGTCAGCACGCCGTTGGCTCAAGTGCACGCCACGCGCTCGGGTATGGGCGGTTTCATCGAAGGCTGGGCACCGGGCGAGCACTACCCGGACGTCTGGGCGCGCCGTTTCGCCGTGGACTTCAACGGTGGCGGGCTGGACCGGTTGCCGGAAGGTTCGGGCATCGAGCCAGTGGTCACCGTGTCCCACGGCAAAGTCCAGGATTTCAATGTGCTGGTGCTCCCGGACATCAAGGGTTTCCGCGTGACGTTCGATTGGTACCCGACCAGCGATTCCGTGGAGCCGGTGGAAATGCGCATGTTCATCAAAACCGGTGATCGCACGCTGAGCGAGACCTGGCTGTACCAGTATTTCCCGCCCGCAGCGGACAAGCGCCGCTACACGTGAGCGTGATCGGCTAATGGCGTAGCGCGATTCAATCTTGGGAAATGGCGTATTCGCCGCTGAATACTCAGCGGTGGATACGCCGCACTTGTAACGAAAATGAGTCATAGAAACTCGTTAATCGACGACGATTTCCTCTCTTTTAAACAGCGCCAATTTTCTATCCCCTAATTAAATCAACAAGTTACAAGCCCCGATATTTAGCGCTGATTAAATACGTCCGAAAATTTGACTAATTGATTGACAGCCTTCCGATCTGCGGCTGATATACCCCTGTCGCGCCGCTCGCAAGGGAACCGAAACGCTCTTCATTTCTCCCGCTGCGACCACCCAAATCATCGCGATTGCACGCCGTCGATGGCAATACCCGCGCTGCCCGGGGAGTAGCCTTTCCCGCACGGCGTTTTGCTTCGCACGCTGACGCTTATCACACGTACAAATGCTCCCGAGGGGCTGCACATGATGTCGACTTCCCCCGTTTACGTTGAAAAACCTTCATTGCTTTCATTCAATAAATCCACGGCAATCGCGCTGGTTGCGATCAGCCTGATGCTGGTGGAGACCTTCAACGGGGCCCTGCGTTTCTATCTGGATCAGGCAGGGATTTCCGTATTGCTCTACGCACCTAAGATCGCGTGTCTGCTGTTCTTCGCACTTGAACTGCGCAGTTTCAAGGCCGGGCCGGGCGTCTGGCTGAGCCTGCTGGTGCTGTTGCTGTCGGCAGGATGGGCAGCGCTGAATGGCGCCCAGGCCGGGAATTTCGCATTCGCGTTGTACGGGATAAGCCCGCTGCTTTTCGGGATCGCCTGCGGCGACCAGATCATTCGCCACAAGCGCCTCTTCATGTGGGCGATTGCCTTTTGCCTGCTGGCCTCGCTGGGCGGTATTGCCCTCGACCGGTATGTCAGTCTGCCGTGGAAGGGCTACAGCTACACCGTCGGCGGTACCGAGCTGAGCGCCAACACGGCATGGACCTCCGAAGACATGGACCGCCCGGCGGGTTTTGCGCGGATTTCCAGCTCACTGGCCATTATCATCTCGGTTCTCAGCCTTTACCTGATGGCGACCCTGCGCTCGAAATTGCTGGGTTTGACGGTCTGCGTGATCGGCTTCGCCGGGGTGATATTGACCACAAGTAAAGCGCCAGCACTGGCGTTCATCGGCGGAACCGGTCTGCTGATGATGATGCGGTTTCGCTGGACGGCCCGGGCGACCATCCTTGTCGCGGTCGTACTCGGTATGTCGCTGCCCTTCGTGGCGATGATGACCGACTTCGATCCCAACAAGATCTCGGCCACCAGTTCGCTGGCGTCCATCTACGACCGACTCATCAACACCTGGCCCAACGTCATTCGGACGCTGATGGACGATGATCGAACGTTCACCGGTGTGGGCTTCGGCCTGGTTGGCAGCGCCGTGGCCGCCTTCCCGGTTCCCGGCGCTGACATCTTCATGGTGTCCGACAGCACCGTAGTTTACCTGTGGGCGACGTTTGGTCTGGCCGGGCTGTTTCTCTACGCCCTGCACATCCCGTTGTTTTTCATCCTTGCCGACAGTGCCAGCCGCTACGGCCAGGCGTTGCTGGTGACAGGTTTCTGCATCTGCATTGTCAGCTGGACGACCGATACGCTGGAAGTGACCCTCGCCAACATGTTCCTGGGCATGGCGATCGGGCATGCGCTGGCCATGAAATCGCGGGGCAGGCTGCCGGCCCCAAAGCCCCATGAGGTACCCACATGGAACGGCCTGCCGGGTCTGAGTTGATCGAGGCAACCCTATGAGCATCCGCAGCATCGGCCTGAGTGCTCTGGCAATCATTGCGGCCCTGTTCGCCGCTAACGTCGCGCTGGCCGAGCCGTTTATCGTCGGCGTTGCCACCCATTCGATGAATAACACCGGGCAACCGCTGCGCAGCCTCCAGATGGCGAGCGAGGCGGGCGTCAAGTCGATACGCGATGACGCCTTTTGGTCTACGGCCGAACCGGTGCGGGGCCAGATGCAGATCATTGCGCCGTGGCGCGCATGGCTGAGCTCTGCCAAGGGACTGAATCTCACGCCGATGGTGATTCTGGGATACGGCAGCTCATATCAGGGCGGCGCAAAGCCGCGCAAGCCTGAGGTCAAGATCCCTTACCTGAACTATGTGGATTACCTCACTCGCCAGTTGGGCAATCCGGTCAAGTTTTATGAGGTCTGGAACGAGTGGGACCTGGACGGCCCGGCTGATGCGCGCCTGAGCAATGACTACGTCGCGCTGGTCCGTGACGCGGCACCCATCATCCGCAAAAACAATCCCCAGGCGCTCATACTCGCCGGCGCCGTAACGAACCTGGGTATCAAGAGTGGCTTCGTCGATCGCATCCTGGCCGCAGGGGTGATGAAGTACGCCGATGGCCTCTCGCTGCATCCCTATGTGCACTGCGAAGGCAGCTACCGCAACACGCCGGAAAGCTGGGTCGGCTGGATGCGGGATCTGGACCGTCGAATCACCGCCAAGGTCGGCAGGCCGGTCCCGCTGTATCTGACCGAGATGAGCTGGCCGAGCCACAATGGCAATTGCGGCGTCAGCCCCGAGCGCCAGTCTGCATACCTGGCCCGCGCTTACTTCCTCATCCGCACGCTGCCGAACGTCAAAGGCATGTGGTGGTATGACCTGATCAACGATGGCACCAACCGTACCGAGCAGGAGCACAACTTCGGCCTGCTCGATATCAACCTCCGTGCGAAACCGGCTTATGCGGTGCTCAAGGCCATCAGCCCTTACCTGCCTGATTTCACCTACGAGCCGGCTAACAGCCTGCAGTCCGACGGCGTCTTCCAACTGGTATTCAGCAATGGCCGCGAGCGGATTCTGGTGGCCTGGGTCAGCGGTCGCGAGCACGAAGTCACCATCAGCGCTCCAGCCATGAAAAACAGACCGATGCGCATCCTCGATACGCAAACGCCAGACAAAGGCATGACCGACTCCCCGCAGCAGTGGGTGTGCGATGCCCAGCGCTGCTCGGCCCGGCTGACGCTGACGGAGTTTCCGAAAATCATTCGCCTGAGCCCTGACGTCTGAGCCGCGACGCCTGACGACCGCACCTGTGCCAACCCGCCTGACCCTGTCAGCGCGGGTTTTTTTATGTGCTGCAGCGACGAATAGTGGCAATACGACATTTACTGGACATGTCTTGCTGCTACCTTACGATCAGGGGCAGACACGCTGCCGGGGGAACGTATGGGGCTTCGAGGAAGATTCATCGTTGGTTATGTGCTCGGGCTGCTCATGCTGCCAGCCGTGGCTGAGCCGTATGTCGCGGGCGGAGCCCAGTGGAAGCCCTATGCCTACGAAGACAAGGACGGTCATCTCGCAGGGATCTCCATCGACATCGCGCGACGTGTAATGAAGCTGGCCAGCCTGGACGTTACCTTCGTCACCTACCCGGTCAACCGCCTGCAGTCGATGCTGCGCAAGGGCGAGATTGATATCAACTACGCCGACTCACTGATCTGGAACAGCCCCGAGGAGCAACGCCGATACGTGTTCTCCAAACCCTACTCCACGGTCAAAGAGCACCTCTATTTTCTGGCCGATCACCCTGCGCGCTGCCAGACCATCGCCCAACTTGAGCACCTCATGATCGGCATGGTTCGGGGCTACAACTACCGGGCCTTGGACCCGGCCATCGAGAAGCGACGCCTGACCCGTCTGGAAACCTCCAAAGACGAGGCGCTGATCAAGCTGCTCCAGAGCAAGCGCGTCGACGCCATCGCCATGGTCGACGACATCTTTGATGAGCTGATTTCAAGCAATGATCTCGATCCCGGCCAGTTCGTCCAGGGCGCACGACTCAGCGAAGCGCCGCTGGTGTTCAAGCTTCAGCCGCAATACGCCTCGTGGTTGCCGCGGATCAACAGCGCGATCGACAGCCTGAACAAGACGGGTGAGCTGGAGCGCATTCGACGCAAGTACTTGCCGGGGACACAGGGGCGCAGTGACTACCCAGCTGGAGCCAGCTCTACTGGCAGGGCACTCAAACTATTGCCCTGACGTCCACATTCAACCCCAACATCTCACGAGCAATTCGGTCGGCATCGACGAAGGCACGGGAATAACTGCCCGAGGATGGGACATAGTGGTTGTAGTAGGTCGACCCTTCCACCAGTGGGCCGGTTATCCACAGATTCGGTTGTGCTTTGCCTTCACCGTCTACAAGCACGCCCTCACCGTTCTCGGCCAGACTGTGGATAATTCCGTTGCTCTGTAGCGAGCGAATGATCTTTGGCAGCGACGATATGTCACAGGCAGTGCTGACGTGAGCCTTAATAATTCTATTTAAGGGCATCGCCAGATTGCCCGCGAGTACCACTTCCGGCCCCGCTCCCTCGGCACTGTGGATAACTTGAGCATGGCGCACCCAATGGACAATTCCTGCGTCGGCCAAAGCCAGCAGCTCCTGGTGACGTTCCTTTTGCGGCCCGGCCACCATTTGATTGACGTGCGGCGCATATTCTCCGAAAAAGATACGGCTCGAATCAGCTGTTAGCCCTCGGTTATCCACAACGCGGCGGAGCTGCTCACGACAACTTCTCCACACCTCAACCGCGGCTTTAATCGGGCTTGCATCAAGTCCCAAAAGGCTCTGCCCGATGTCGCGTTCGATGAATGCGCGCATGGCCTGGGCGTAGTCAGCAGATTCCATGATAGACATGCGCGGGTTATACACAGTCTCGTCCAGTGGCGGCGAGTTGAAACGTGCTGTCATTTCTGACGACATGGTTTCAAGCCGGCCTGAGTAATACGCGCGCGCAACTTCCGCTTTGATCCTCACTGCCGATTCGCCTTTTTGGGAGGCGATCATCCCGAAGTATTCCGCGAGCATTTCAGCCTTAATCAACGGCAGGACCTGCTGCTCGAAATCCAATCCGGCAGGGTTTTCCGTTCGCAGATTAGCGATAGCCGACAACGTAAAAATCAGTGCCGCATTCGAGGTCCGATGAGGCACGATGTCCGGCCGTGTGCGATACGGCAGACCACTGCGCGAGAACATATAGATACGCGGCTCTCGCCCACTGGGCTTATAGCGTAAGCCTTCCGCCCATTTGGTGAATTGGCCTCCGCGACCAACCGTCAGATCGGCAACGACGTCCATGGCGGTCAGGCCTAATCCTTCGATGCCAACCGCTTCTGTGGATAACTTGAAATCGCGCGAATCAAGGTGTGCTTCCTTTGTGAACGCTCCGGGCAGTTCCTTATCATCATCCTGCAACCGCCGCGCATGACCCACTGTGATTGCCAGCCAATCCACCGAACACTCGACCTCGGCTGTGGAAAGAACAAACTGGCCCATGTCGGTGTGCTCAATGTTATCCACAGCGTGCGGATGATGAACGACGCGCACGTTCCCCGGCAGACTGCGAACGACTTCCTCGTAAGTCCACGCCAGATACTCCCCCAGCCAGCGGCGCGGCAGGAATTCGTTGGGTCGTACGCTGCGTTCAGTCGATTTAAAACGCAGGCACCATTCGTAAAAGTTGGGTCCTTGGCGTCCTGTGTGCCCGTCGAGGGCGGCCGTGTCTGGAAACATCGAAATCTGCGAGGCAACGGTGTTGAGCATCAGGTATTCAGGCTGGTCGACGGCGTGCAAGCCTGGCCCCGGGGTCTGGGGGTCGAATACGTTTACCTCGATCTGCCGGGGCGTATTGACCGCCAGCGCACAGATGCGCTCAAGCACCGTCAGCCCGCGTGAGCCGCAACCGACGATACCGAGTCTGATGGCGGGTTTATCAGAGCCTGGGGATAACTTTTCGCCGGCCAGCGCTGCGCTCAGTTCCATCTCAGGGTTTCTCCGAAGAACGACTCAATGGCGATGCCACGGGATTCTGCCAGTGCGGTGTCGACGATGAATTTGCTCAAGGCCAGGTCCAACACGCCCAGGCCGAAAGGCGAGAAGATCGAGGGCTTCGCAGGATCAAGCTCGACCTCGCCACGGATGAGGCCGGCCAGCGTGCCGTTCACGAAAGCGCGGCTGCCGGTCAATTGCTCGGCCAGATGCGGCGATGTGTTGGCCTTCATGCAGTGCTCGATGTCGTCGCAGAGGTTGTTCGCCTCCAGTAGCAACTGGGGCGCGATGTCCCGCAACGAAATGTTCAACACAACCTGCCCGGCGCGAAATGCCAAAGGCGGTTTGACGTAAGGCTCGCCGGCCGTGGTGGCGAAGATCACCAGATCGGCTGCCAACGCCTGTTCCAGCGAGCCAGTCCGGGCTGTGCATAAGTCGACATCTTCGATAAAGCCTGTCAAAGCGTCTGCAGACGCCATGTCAAAGTCGTGCACAACGGCGTGGCCGATATCCCATCCTTCAACGCTGAGCATTCGCGCGATGGTGCGGGCAATCACCCCAGCCCCGATAAATCCTACGCATGCAGCCTTACGTGACTGACCGTTGAGCCAGTAGGCGCCCGACGCCGCCGAAGCAGCCGTTCGCACCGCGCTGATCTGCGCACCTTCTAGGCAGGCGAAGGGATAGCCAGTCTCGCGGTCGTTGAGGATCACCACGGCTGACGCCCTGGGCTTCTGCTGAGCGACATTGCCGGGAAAGCTCGAGATCCACTTGATCCCGGCCACGGCATCCTCTCCCTCCAGCGCCGCCGGCAGCGCGATGATCCGGTTGGCAGGCTGTTTAGGGAAACGCAGAAAGTAGCTGTCCGGGTTGAGCGTCTGGCCGTCGTGGTGCTGCAGATACACCTGCTCGATGCGCCGCACCATGTCGTGGGCGTGGCTGTCGAGGATGTCTTTGATGACTGCGCCGGGGATCACGTGAAAGTCAGACATTCAGCGCTTCTCCCTCGAACGTGTGGACGTACTGCTTCAGATACCGGGTGATCGGTTGCGAGCTGAGCGCAGTCAGCTCGGCGCGGCCGAACTTCTGCATGACCCACTCATCGTTGTAGATGGTTTCCAGGTAACGCTCGCCGGCGTCCGGGGAAATCGCCACGACAACGGCGTCTTTGGGAATCCCCAGCGAGGGCGAGGCCAACCCGGCCACCACGGTCCCGGTGGAGCCGCCGGCCAGGACGCCATTGGATTTCGCCAGCCAGCGACACATGGCCACGGTGGCGCGCTCATCCACCACTTGCTGCTTGTGCAACTGATGGGCGCGGAATATCGGCGGCATCTGGCTGGAGCCAAGTCCCGGAATGAAGCGCGGGCCGGGTGCCTGACCGAAAGTCACCGAACCCGCACTGTCCACCGCGATGATCTCGGTGCGCGGCGAATGCTTGCGGAAATACTGCACACAGCCCATCAAGGTACCGGTGGTGCCGGCGCCGACGACCAGGTAGTCCAGCGCCGGAAACGCGATATGAATCGAGCGCGCCGTGGTGTGTTCGTGGGTCTTGGCGTTGGCCGGGTTGCTGTACTGGTTGAGCCACAGATGACGGGGATCGCGGGCCACGGCATCGCGGATGTAACGAATGCGGGTGCCCAGATAGCCATCGTTGTCATCGCGCTCGGTGACGATGACGATCTGCGCGCCAAAGGCTTCCATCATCTTGATGTTGTGCAGGTTGGTGTTGGGGTCGACGACGCAGCAGAACTTGTAACCGCGCTCGGCGCAGATCATCGCCAACGCCACGCCGAGGTTCCCGGACGAGGACTCGATCAGCACGGTGTCCTTGTGGATAAGTCGGCGCTCCGCGTAGGAATCGATCAAGCCAATGGCCGTCTTCATCTTGATCGAGCCCGCAGGGTTGCAGGACTCAAGCTTCAGGTGCAGGTTTTCAAAACCCAAGCCTTTTACCCTGACGAAGTTCGAATCGCCGACGATGTGGGAAATGAAGTTCATGGCCGTGCCTCGACGCGTGCAGGCCGGGTGTAGCTCGGCATGGTCACCACCGGCGCGCGCTGCCGGGGCTGGGTCGCCAGCAACGCATCGGTCAGGTGCTGCGCACGGAGGGCGACCATGGAAAACGACTGAGCGTCGCTGATTCCGTGGGTCTTTTCCGACGTGCCGTTGGCCAAAATCTGCACGCCCTCGCTGTGCTGCAGGGCAACGCGGTAATGCCGGTCGACCGCAAGCGTGCCGTCCTCGTCGCGCACCAGCCAGGGTTGCAGCAGGGTCAGCAGCGGCGGCACTGCGAGCTGTTCGTAGCCGGTGCCCAGGACAATCCCGTCGACGTACAGCACGGTTTCAACGCCGGTATTGCTGTCACGCAGCACCACCGAATAGGCATCGCCCACCTTTTCCACCGACGTCACTTCGGACCACGCATGCAAGTTCAGACGTCGGTGGCCGGTGACCTCGCCTTCGTACATGAAGGAGTAAAGCGACTGACTCTCGTCGACGTCGATGCCTGCGTAATTGGTCGACCGGATTTCTTCAAACACCCGGTTGCGGCGGCCCGGCTCCAGGTCGTGGAAATAGTCGACGTGCTCCGGCAGGAACGCCATGTTGGGGAACTGTCCCAGCTGTCCCACCTTGAAACCCACACCGCGGTGCACCGAATGCACCTGCGTGGTGGGCGCGGCACCGAGCAAGTGCGTCACCGCTTCGCCCGCGCTCTGACCCGAGCCCAGCACCAGCCAGCGTTGGGCGATCGGACCGCCGCCGAGGTGGATGTTTTTCAGGTACTGGGACGTGTGGAAGACACGACCGCCGAGATGCGGGCTGAATGCGTTCGGTATCCGGGGCAGGCTGCCGTGGGAAAGCACCAGCCGCTTGGTGCGATAAGTGCCCTTGGCCGTTACGACATCCACGCCCTTCAGGATGCCCTTTTCCGCCACCGGTAATACATCGAGCACGCCTTCGTCGTAGGCAACGTAGTCCTGGAGTTGCGCAGCGACCCATGCGATGTAGTCGGACCATTCGACCCGGCTGGCCGGACGTCCGAGCAATCCGAATTTGTACAGCCGCCCCATCTCCTTCAGGTACATGGCGAAGGAAAATCGACTGCGCGGATTGCGCGGCGTCACCAGGTCTCGAAACACATGGTGGTTGATGTCTGTACCGGCCAGCAGAAACGCGCCATGCCAGGTTGAATCACGCCCTTTTTCGAAGAACCGCACGCGCTGGAAAGGCTTTCTGCCGTTGTCTTCCGCGTCATCTTCCAGCGCACAAGCCAGTGCGATACCGGCCGGGCCGAAGCCGACCGAAATGACGTCCAGCGATTCACGCACACCTTCGGTTTCATACTGAGTCATGGTCATTCTTCCTGAAAGTTTCAAAAGACGT
Source organism: Pseudomonas graminis (assembly GCF_013201545.1). Taxonomy (NCBI): domain Bacteria; kingdom Pseudomonadati; phylum Pseudomonadota; class Gammaproteobacteria; order Pseudomonadales; family Pseudomonadaceae; genus Pseudomonas; species Pseudomonas graminis. The sequence continues at coordinate 1,666,231 of NZ_CP053746.1, read as the reverse complement.
GGCAAGCGTTTGGGCAGGCCGCTTCAACACAGCAGACGTCGTTCATGGGCGTGCTCGTCGGTGTAAACCCACAGCGAAACCCGCGCGTGATTGTTCTCCCCGTCGCGGAAGCTGACAGGGCCGGCAGGGGTGGCAAAGTGATCAAAACGTAGCGCGTCCAGCAGTTCGCGCTGATCAGCGGCGGCTCGGTCCACCAAGGCAAACGCTGCAAGCGTCTCGACGGCGTAAACCGGCGCCTGTTCGGCGTAGATCTGTTGATAAGTCGCATCGAATGACTGCGCCTCTGCCAGATCTCCCGCCATGGGGAAGCTGATGACGAACACCGTGCCGGTTCGTTTCAATCCTTCCACCAGCGCAGGCGAAGCGGCATCGTCGGTAAAGAAAAGGGGCAATTCGCAGCCATTAGCGCGCTTATCCACAAGGAACTGCCGACTGGCTTTCAAGCGACCGCAAAACACCACGGCATCGGCGTTATTCACATCGTCGACCACTTCGACTGTGGATAACTGCGCTGCCTCACGCAGTTCATGCATTTGCTGACGCCCATGCAGGCTCGGGTCAGTGAACAAAGCGAGCCTGTGCAGGCCTTCAGCTTTGGCAAATTCGATAAGGCGTGTGGCCAACATTCGGTCAGACGCACAAATGCGGAACGTGGTTTTCCCGGCGTCGGTCAAGGCTGCGCAGGTGGACGCGGGCAGGATCAACGGAATTCCGGCCTGTGCATAACTTTCAACAACTGCTGCGGCAGAGTCCGAAGCAAAATGACCAATCACAGCATCCACCTTCGCGTCGATGAAATGCCTTGCAGCCGCACGGCCGCCTTCAGCGCTGGCGCCGTCATCAAAATAGAAATGGCGCGCGCGGCGTACATGGGGGAACAGGTGACTGGACAGGTACACGCTGCGCAAGAAACCGCGCGCGTGCAGTGTGGTGCCGACGTCGAGTGCCGCGCAGATACCCAGGCGCATCATGACAACACCACCTCTGCGAATCGCGAAGGGCGGAACGCTTCCATGACCGATCTATAAGCCGCATCCATCGACACGCCGGACATCAATCCGCCCAGCTCGAATGCCAGCAGCTCTGCAACATTGGGTGCCATTTTGAAGCCGATCCCGCAAAATCCGGTGGCTATAAAGACGTGGCTCTTGGCGCTGGAACGGCCGATCAGCGGGCGACCGTCTTCGGTGTACGCGTCCCAGCCGACCTGTGTGACCACCGGCAAACTGTGGTGCCGGTCGTAGCCGAGACGAGAGACGCGGTCCATAACGTCTTGCTCGTTATCCAGCGGCGCCAGGTTCAGCTGATCCGCATGTTCTGCGCGCTGGCGTCGCTGGCCGCCCACTTGCACGAGATTGCGTCCAAGCGGCAGCAGGTAGGTATTCAGATGGTGAGCAACGATCGGCATGCTCGGGGCCTGGTCGCAGCCGAAGCGCGTGAAGGGGATCGTCCGCGCGTGCACGGCGTTGCTCGGCCGGGGCAAAGGGCCGCTGGCGCCACAGGCATCGACCACCCACGTCGCTTCCAGGCACAGCTTGCCGGCATGAACCTGAACATGGCCGTCCAGTTCGACGCAGCGATCCACGGCAAGGTGATCGAGGTACGTCGCTTTTTCACTGACGTAGCGGCACAGGTTCGAAACCGTGACACGGGCATCCACCGTGCCGCCCTTACGTTCGATAAGGAGGCATTCCCCGGCACAGAATGGCGAGAAACGGCCGTTATCCAATGCATCGACGGATGCGTGCAGTTCAATGCCCTCACAGCCTTCGCTGTCCACCGCCTCCAGGTATTGCCCGCACACTTCGGCGCTGGCGATGTAAGCGACGCCACTGCGGTTAAGTGCGCTTTCGTAGAGGGCGTGGACGATGCCTGGATTGCCGTAAAGTGATCCGCGCCGGGTCAACGGACGCAGCGCGGCGTCCAGCTCCAGACCGCGAACGATGCCGCCCGTGTCCCGCGTTGCGCCCTGGGCGCCAGCGATGCCTTTCTCCATCAGCGCCACATCGAGGCCGCTTTCAACCAGCGCCGCTGCGATCGAAGCGCCCATGATGCCGGCCCCGATCACGATCACATCAAATGAAGTTTTCATCGTCGTCGCGCGCCTCTCGGTCAGATTTCGTACTCGACCGCGCTGACATACACCAGCTGCTGCAGGACTTCTTTTTCAGTAAAGCGGCAATAGCGCAGGATCTGTTTCGCCAGATCCGGGAACACCGGCGCGCCGATGGCACCGATCAGCGCCATGTACGGCAGAATCCGCTTGCCGAGGGTCTGACGATCACGGGCGGCGTTGATGATGTCCGACAGCAGCACGGCGAGCCCCTTCATGCTGAAGTGATCCACCGACGTGGCTTCGAACCAGCGCGCGACCAGAATCTTGAGGGCCGCAGCGTCTGCCGCACTGACTTTCAGGCTGTCGCCGTCCACCCGTTCGCGCTCAGCCTGGGTGGCCAGTTTGGCCAGGACCTCATTGAAGGTGTGTTCACGCCAGGCGGAGAACTTCTCGACATCGAAGTCATCGGTATCCTGCTCCGGCGCGATCAACGCCAGATAGAAGCGCGCGCTGTCAGTGCAGGCGTCGGCCACCAGGTCCCGCGCCCAGATCGCATAGTTGCGGCTGGTGGAAAGGTTCTTGCAGTTCAAGGTCAGGAACTGGTTGGTGTAGAAGGTCTGGCGCATGCGATAGCCGTGCATGGTCTGCAGCAGCGAGGGGTAAACCATCATGTGGCTGAAGGCACAGTCATAGCCCAGAAAGTGCACCAGGCGGCCTTTGCCGGAGCGGCAGTATTCGTCGTACTCCCACGGCGCAAGCTTGTGTTCGTTGAGGTATTCGCGAAAGGCCGCCAGGTAACCGGACAGGCCCATGACCCAGGTGTGTATGCGCCGGCTGCCATCGGGCTTGAGATCCAGCCCGCCATCGTAAGGCCGGGTAATGCCCCAGTCCGCCGGACCGATTTCGAATTCCTCCTCCAGGAAACGGCGAATGAATGGCCGTAGTGGCGCATGTTCGAACGTGCTTTTGAGGTGGTTGCGGAAATTCGACAGCGCCAGAAATTCACGCTCAATGGGACGCCAGATCATGGGCGTCGCACATAACTTGCAGCGGAAGTTACTCATCTTCGAGGCATTGGGCGTGTGCGCGCACTCTTCGCACTGGCTGGCATCCGAGTCCGAGCCACAGTGGTCGCAGTTGCCCCGCCCAAAGGCTTCGTAGCCCCACTTATCACAGTCTTCGCAATACGGTTCCTGGCTGACTTTTTTGTAAATGGCCCCCGCCTTTACCGCGTACTCGTACATCTCCTCGACGGCGTTCTTGAAGTAGCTGTTGCCGTACGGGCGCATCCAGAAGTCGACTTCAATACCCATCTTCTTCAGCGTGTCGTTGATCTTGTCGGTGTTCTCCAGCGCAAGTGTTTGAGGCGCCCGGTCCAGCTCGATTCCTCGCCGCAACATGTAGGACTGATAGTCATCGGAGTATGAGACGAGGGTGCAATCGTGACCGCGTTGACGTTGGGCGCGGGTGAAGATATCTGCCGCGAGAAACGGCCCCGCCATATGACCGATATGCAAATCACCATTTGGCGTGGGCGGCGTGATCGTCACGAGTAACTTGCCCATCACGACGCCCTCTGATCGGACACGTCATGAACCGTCGCCTTGTGCAGGGCGAACTCATTGGAGGCCAGTGCCTGCCGGGCATCTTCATCGAGAAAGCGGTTGGCGGAATCTCGGTCCCACCACACGACGTAGAAGTGGAAGTCTCCGTCAGTGTCGTTGAATACATAGTGATCGGTGTGTTTGGGAATGGCGGCGATGTCACCCATGGTGAACGGGTAGGTCTGATCTCCCACGATCAACTGAGCGGTACCCTTGATGCCGATAAAGAATTCCTGGTCTATCTGGGTGTGCGACAAGGATTTGGTGTGGGGTCGCACGACGCACCAGCCACCGCCGATGGGCGTCGGATAGCCGTTCCACGGCAGTAACCTTGCGCCATCCAGATCATATTCATGAACCAGTTTGTCCCACGCCATAGGGCGAAAAATATCGAAATCAGTCATGAGGTTTTCCTTCAGCCAGAGCATCCTGCTCGCTGTTCTATCGGCGCCAGACTGAGCTGACGGGCGCGTGCCAGTTAAGGGATAAACTGAAGAAAAGTGCCCCAGTGGGCAAACTAGAAATCCGTAAGCAGCGGTTAAGTTTGACTTAACAGGCGTTGGCTTAATTGTTTGAATAATCAGTAAGTTGACTGGATTTAACAGCGTGGGTGTATCACCCGTGGACACTGAAGCAGGACTTAACTGCGTTGATAACTAACCAACACTTTATGACACCGCAGAAATTGAGGGTGTACGCACTGCCCGCTTCCCGGCTAAAGCCAGTCCTACACATAATTACTGTAGGACCGGCTTTAGCCGGGAAAACGTCAGTGGCCACAACGCAGACTGGGGTGCGTAAGTCCGAACTATCGCGTGGTGAATTCACGCTGACTGGCGACGGCCTGAGACACTAGCCAGTCGCGAAACAGTTTGCTGGATTTGGGGAGAATGGCCGTCTCGTCATAAACCAGGTAGTAGGCAATCGGCGTGTCGATCGTCGCGCGAAACGGTACGACCAATCGGCCGGACGCCAGCTCTTCCCGAATCAGCGAACGACGCACCAGCGCAATGCCCATCCCCGCCAGGGCGGCCTCGATGACCCCGTTGGAATCTACGAACACCGAACCTTTGTGAACAGCGGCCTCGCCATCTTCGATACCCACTGCACGGAGCCATAATGCCCAGTCTTCACGGTGTTCGTCATGCAGGAGGTTGTAGCTTTTCAGGTCAATGGGCGAGGACAGATACCGGGAATCCGGCAGCAGCGAGGGGCTGCAGACAGGCTGCAGTCGGTCGTTGATCAGCATCTCCACTTCCAGACCGGGGTAACGCCCAAGGCCGTGGCGCACGGCGAAGTCGACACCGTCGCCGAGCAAATCAACCAGCCTGTTAGTGGTGCTGATCAGCACCTCGATGCCGGGGCAGATGGCCTGGAAATCAGGCAGGCGGGGCAGCAGCCATTGCATCGCAAAGCCGCTGGTGCAGCTGACAGTGATTGTATTGGGGCCGTTGTCGCTCATCAGACGCTGAGTCGCGTCGGATATCTGCCCGAGCGCGGGACGAATGGCCCGCAGGTAGATCTTGCCCTCGGCAGTCAGCTCCAGGCGCTTGGTGTTGCGGATGAACAGCGTGACGCCAACGGCTTTTTCGAGCTTGGCGATCTGTTGGCTAATGGCCGCAGGGGTCACGAACAGCTCACCGGCCGCGCCTTTCATGCTGGCGTGGCGCCCCGTCGCTTCAAAACACAACAGCGCGTGCAGGGGCGGGAATTTCATGCCTGACCTCGGTTAAGAAAATCTAATGTGCTTAAGAAAAGCTCGCTTGAGCACCGCCCTAGACACTGCTCAAATCATCACACCCCGACTCGAGGAGCGTCAATCAACAACTTTTCGGTCAGCGGATCAGCGATACGGATCAAGAAAGGAAGCGCAATGAAAGTCTCCGACTACGTTCGACTGATTGTTCTGGCCGCCATCTGGGGAGCCAGTTTTCTGTTCATGCGCGTTGCTGCCCCGGTATTGGGCGCGTTGCCGACCGCTTTCTTTCGCGTGTTGCTCGGCGCTATTGGCTTGATGGTGATTCTGGCCATTTTAAGAACCCGGCATGAGTTCAACGGCAAGTTCAAATCCACCTTAATCCTGGGCATCATCAACTCCGGCATTCCGTTTTTGATGTACAGCATGGCGGCCCTGTTATTACCCGCAGGTTATTCCGCAATCTTGAATGCGACCACTCCATTGATGGGCGTATTGATAGGTTCTGTGTTTTTCAGTGACTCACTGACGCCCAAGAAAGCCATAGGCGTATTTCTTGGTTTGCTGGGCATAACCTTACTCACCACCACAGGCCCGGTGACGTTCACCACGTCGGTGGTGATGGGCGCACTCGCTTGCCTGGTCGCGACCAGTTGCTACGGCGCCGCAGGCTTCCTGACCCGTCAGTGGATCGGCGATCGGGGAGGACTGGATGCCAAGCTCGTGGCATTCGGTAGCCAGATTGGCGCGACGCTGTTTCTGCTGCCCTTCTTCGCCGTCTCCGCGACCGTCAACCCGCCAGCCACCTGGGGCGACTCAACCGTGTGGCTATCACTGGCAGCCGTTGGTTTCTTGTGCACGGCGTGCGCTTACATTCTGTACTTCCGCCTGATCGCCGACATCGGGCCGGTCCGCTCGCTAACCGTCACCTTCCTGATTCCGCCCTTCGGCGTCCTGTGGGGGGTGATGTTCCTGGGTGAAAAGTTCTCTGCCGGACACCTTTACGGCGGCGGCCTCATCTGCCTGGCCGTATGGTTCGTGTTGAGCCAAAGCAAGCCGAAGCCGGCACCTGTTCCTCAAGACCGCGCCGCCACAACCTGACAGCAACGTTATCCAGGGCGCCGGGTAAACACCCGGCCGGGCCCGGCTGTGCCTGAAATATCCAGCGTCGGGTGATAAGAACGCTTTGGGGATTCATCCGATGGCAACTCAAAGACGCTTTTCCGTCACTTGGCTCACTTGCAGCACACTCACGGCGAGGTATGCAGGATGAGCAGAGCGATCCCGTTGATAGCCCTCCGCACGTTCGTTGAGGTGTGCAAGGCCGGCAGCATGAAACGTGCAGCGGATCAGCTGTGTGTGTCGCCGGCCGCCATCAGCCAGCAGATCAAAGGGTTGGAGGACCAGATCGGCAGGCGCCTGTTCGAGAGAGACGCCAAGGGCATCCAGCTCACCCCATCCGGACGCAGCCTGTTCGACGAACTCGCCGGCACCTTTGACGTCATCGAAAAAGCCTGGTCGCGTGCCGCACTCAAGGCGCCACGTCAGACGCGCCTGGTGATCAGCACGACCTCTACCATTGCCAGCTCCTGGCTGATCCCGGCACTGAGCAGCTTCAAAGAGCGCTGCCCCAACGTCGAGATATCGATTCAGATCTGTAACGGTCTTTCGGAGCTCAAGCACGGCCATGTGGATATCTGCATACAGCGTGAGACGGCGGCCTGTTGCGACAACCACGCGACGCACCTGTGGTCGTCCTACCTGATCCCCGTGTGCAGCCCGCACCTGCTCAGCACCCAGCGCAATATCGAGAGCCCGCAGGATTGCCTGACGTTCCCGCTCCTGCAGGACACCGAGCGCAATTACTGGAAGGTCTGGATGAACGCATTCGGCATGAGCAATCGCAAGATGATTCAGGGTTCCAGCTATGGCGACGAATCCCTGTTGATAAGTGCGGCTTGTGCGGGTCAAGGCATCGCACTGGTCAACAGCGTCTTCGCTTCCGAGGCTCTGCAAAGCAAACGGCTGGTGCAGGTCACCAATGCCACGGCAGAGCTCAAGTTCGACTATTTCGTCTATTGCGCCAAAGAGCGGCGTGAAGAATGGGCGATAGCGGAGTTCATGAAATGGGCCGTGCGGCAGGCGGGCAAGACCGCGAAGGGGCATGCGCGGGAGATTGAAAGCGCGGGCCAGGTGGCTTGATTCAGTTCGGACAAGACTTTGAAAACATCTTTCAATTAATCATGGGGCTCATGCCTATCGAGTCCCGCGATGAGAGGCCAGCTCCGGGATTGTCCATGCGCCGCTGGCTTCCACTGCGGAAGCACCGTGAACGTTCGTTCCGGACATCATAGAACAGCTGTGTAGCCTGTTCGCCAGTCACAGTCCCTTCTGTTCGTGCCTGCTCGATCCGAATAAGTAGCGCGTCGCACTCATCTTCCAGTCTGGGCCGGTCGACCTTATGCAGATCGTTGATGGATTGCTTGAGAACATCGAGCATAAAGATCACCTGGATCGCGCTTTACCTTGGGGTCACTGAGAGGTGCAGACGTGAAGCATTGCAGCAACCATTACTGCCCGGCTTGACCCGAGAACTGCTCAACGGCAACCACAACACTGTTGGCACCTTGCTGAATGTCCTTGATCACCTCGTCCGCCTCACTGGCCAAATCCAGCGCCGCGCCGGCCTGCTGCCTGCTTTTACCGATCATGGTCACGGCGCTGGACGCCAGAACCTGGTTGTTTTTCACGACCTCGAAGATTTCCGCGGTCGCTTTAGTGGTTCGAAGGGCCAGGTTTCTGACCTCGTCGGCGACCACAGCAAAACCCCGGCCCTGTTCCCCGGCACGTGCGGCTTCGATCGCTGCGTTCAAGGCCAACAGATTGGTCTGGTCAGCGATGCTGCCAATGGTTTTGACGATGGTGCCGATTTCCTGGCTCTGGGCATCCAGTGCTTCAATGCCATGGGCAGCATCTTCCATCAATGCCGAAAGCGTATTGAGGGTCGTGACGGTGTTCTGAATGACTTCGCGGCCTTGCTGTGCGCTGGCATTGGTTCGGACCGACGTGCCGTGGGCCATGCCGGCTGCCTCGGATACAGCGCGCTCACGGATGACCTGGTCGGTGATAACGGAGGCTAATTTGGCAATCTTGTACAGCTTGCCATTGGCATCCACGATTGGGTTGTAGGACGCCTCCAGCCATACCTCGTTGCCAGATTTATCCACCCGACAAAACCTTCCCGCGACATAGGATGCCTGTCTAAGGGTCTGCCAAAACCGATCGTATTCTTCTGACTGAGCGTCGGATGGCACGCAAAAGATTCGGTGGTGCTTGCCCAGGATTTGGGGAAGCGTATAGCCCATAGCGTCCAGAAAATTCTGATTGGCTGTCAGCACTAGCCCATCCAGAGAAAACTCGATAACGGCAGTGGAGCGCATCAGAGCCCCCACCAGTGCTTCGTTCTCCCTAGAGGCTTCAATAGTCCTCGTCAGCACGCTTGAATACAAAACGATGCGTTCGACCCGCCCGCTGTCACCTGCGAAGGGTATGACCATTGCTCGTAGCCAGACGTGTCGACCTTCACGGCTGCACAGGCGCAACGTGCCGCTGTAATGCTTGCCCTGGGCAACTGCATCCAGAGCCCGACGCTGATGTACGTCACCGCTCAGTTCAGAAGGACTGAATTCACGCAGGGCACGACCGGACAATTCAGCCTGGGTATATCCCAGCTCTGTTTCAAACAGAGCATTCACCTCCAGGATGACGCCTCCCGCATCCAACGTGACGGATACGGTTTCGAGATCCAGCGTTGCCTTGACCTGCTCAAGGGCCCCCAGCCGTTTTTCCAATTGCTGGATTTTGTCTTTTAACCGGGTATTAAACATGGGGGCCGCTCGCAGTGACTTGAGAAGCTATCGACGCGGCGAGGGAAACCTTGAGCCTCATTGACCGTAGGTCGTCAGGGTGGGTGCAGAAGGGATGCAGTTGACTTCAGCCAGAGTATTACCATTCAGAAGCAAACGGGTATTTTTCTCGTCCACCCCGAAAGCGCTTATGTTAAAGCTGTCCGCAATAATGCCATTAAACTCCGCTCTTACATTCTCTAAATCTACCTTCAATTCAGCCAATTCGTTTTTACCTAAAGAGCGGCAATAAAGCTTCTCTGTAACCGAGGGATACTTACTACCTCTTTGGCCGTCCTCAAGAAAAAACACTACTGACTTGAAAAAACAGTCAACGTCAGAGGCTGGACCTAAGACATCTATTGTCATCTCTGCAAGAACACCTACGTTTTTCATTCTGTTTTAAACCTAATGGATGAGAGACCTCATGGCTCCATTTGACTTCTTAACTATTCCACGAAAAAATTGCGCCCGTTGCACAGGCGTAACAGCTTGCTCTCGAATATCAATAACGACTTGCTGCTGCATTCCCTTCGGTAAATTTCAGCTCGCTGGATGGCTTTTTTGGAAGCATTGCTAATCAGCCCGTTTTTATTTTTTGCAATGTTGTAGTCCTTCACTTCCACGCCGCATATGCTTTGCAAACACCAACTTGGACTAACTCTACCTGAAGTACCGTAAAGGAATTCTTTCCTATTTGTATAACTGAGCTTTAAGCGCGCTCCAGCACCAAGATCAGCGCCGACATCATTTCTGATTTTTGGGGTGTTGTACTAACCGGTATACCAGTAGCGGCAAGATCATCTACCTTTTCACAGTACCGCCAGTGCTTTTTTTTGCACCATCGACTTACCTAGGGAATGTCACGATGGGAACTAGAACATCATCTAACTTTTTAGCAGCGTCACCTGCTTTTTTGCACCATCAACTTTTCCAGGAAATGTGATCTCCATCTAGATAATATAGCCCCTCAAGCTTTCCTGAAATTTCAGGCAGCTCGAGCAGAGAATCTGAAACATATGAAAAAGGAAGTCCGCTCCTTAACTCTTGAGCTCTTGCAGAGTAGTCTACCCAAGAAGGTTCAACCATCCCATTCCAGAATGTAACAAATGAGCCATCTTCAAGAAGAATGACAGGCTTCAAGTACTCAACTTCCCCACTGCTATCCCAGTACAGATAGCCAAAGTAACTAGAATCATCTCCCCCAACAAAACTAGCGCGAACGATTATTTGAGCGTCAGTACAAGTTTCCTTATCAAGGAGAGGGCGGACTGTTAACTCATCTTCCGCAGATTCATCCATAGGAAAGTACCAAACACCAAAACAAGCAAGATCATCAATGGCTAATTCATATATCTGCTTATCAGTCATGCTTGCATACCTATTTAATCAGATGCTTTATTGAGTCAAACAATTCGGGCCGCCCTATATCGCCATAAGCTTTTTGCAACCCCGAGCTTATTTGACCGGAAGTATACGTAGCCGGCTTACCGCCTACCATGGGAGGCAAATATTTACTGATAGCTTTATGCATAGCATCAGGATTCACCTTTCCCGTATGAGAGTACTGGGTAATTAGAGTCGCTGGGTAATCCAGCATGTCATTTTTCGTATATCCCAGCATCTTCCCCAAATATTGAGGCAAGATGTGATGCGCTTGGAATCCGTTATTCAATCCCTGAAGCTCTCGATAAGTAGGACTAATTACCTCAGGTGCAATCTGGCCTTTTGCTTTTGCACTATCTTTCGCGAGCTTGCCAAACCCCGCCACTAACACAGATCTTAGAACATCTTCCTTGGATGCGCCATTATCCACGATATTCAAAATACCAGGAACATCCACCGGTACCAACATCGAGTCGACCAAACCACTTTTGTGGGCTAGCTCATTGATTTTTTCTTCGCTTAGCCCCTCTCGTCTCCACTGCGCAATTTGTCCACTCTTTTTGATCGCATCCAGATAGGGATTACCGATCACACCCATCGGAGTCCAATCAATCCCGGACAGGGAATAAATGTCGCCATAGCCCCCAGAATCGGAACTCAGCTGCCCTTCCTTGGCCCCAGCCATCATGGCGATGGAGTAGTCCGTGACGAGGACAGCAAGTTCTTCCTGACTCAACTTGCCGGCCTTATAGAGTCCGACGAGTGTTTCCCCTGCCTGTTTTTCCTGCTGTCGATATGCATTGCGAATGCCGCGCTCACACTCACCATCGCCAGCACAGCCAGTGAACCGCTTCTGCAATTCATCAATGCTTCCGATCCCGGCGGCTTTAAGCTTTTCATAGAGCGCCAGACTCGTCTTGTCCAGCCGTTCGACACCGTACGTGTTCGAGAGTAGGTTGTTCTGAACAGCATTTGTCCCCGCCTGCGCGCCCGTCACTGCACCGCTCAGGTCACCACCAGCAATCCCCCCAGCCAGCCCTGCCGCCAAGCCAGACAGCGCTGAGACCGTTTCTTTTTGCTCCTGCGTCAGATCCGCCGTTGCCGTGCCCGGATAAAGTCGGCGCGCGATGAGCTCGCCTGTCGCAGCTCCCGCAGCCCCCGCCCCTGCAGAATTGCCTTGTGCCTGCGCCACCACCGCACCCATTACCGCATGGGCCATGATATTGAGCGCAGTGTTATCGCCAGTCGATTTTTTGATCACTTGTGCCAGGTAAGGCGCCGATGCGCCCGCAATAGCTGAGCCGATATCGCCCCCAACCAGCCCTTTGCAATGCCGCTGTCACCGCCTGTGCGACACGTGGGTAATTCCCGCTGACCCCGTAGTCAGCCATGATCCGTTTGTAAGCATCAGTGGCAATCAGCTGCTGCTGGTAGGCTTCGACCTCCTCTTTTTTAGCATCTTTTCCAGGCTCCTTGACGCCACGCTTATCAAGTTCAGCACGCGCCTCTTTATCGGCATCGATCTGACCTTGGGTCCGCACGATGTCTACTGTCTGAGTGCCAATATCCGCAATCAACTGCACCTGCCGCAGACGCTTCTGCTCCTTCTCCTTATCGAAGATGGGGCTGATGCTGTCGTTGGCGTGTTCAACATCGTGGCTCAGCGTCGCAACGTCCTGCTGCTGTTTGGCAGGGTCGCGAATGTCGAGAGTGCCGTTGGAAATGGCCGATGAGGTCGTGCCGCTGGCACTGTCGCCATGGTTGAAGGCGATCAACGTGCCGGTGGGCATATTGCTGATGAAACCATTGGTGCCATCGCTGCCATTGATGAGGCTCGCGCTCTGCAACTGGCAGCTTTAGTGCAAGAAGGCTACTGGGTGGGTGGGGATACGGTGCAAAAACGCGGCGCGAGGCTGGTATTAATGATATTCCTACAAAGGCTATTCACCATCTATCCATGCATGTTTTATCCAACTAGCAAGCAAACTTCTTCATCCGAAACCAAGACTTACAGTTTTAAATAGGCAGCCCCATCGGTACACTTTTCCATTGGGCGGGCTTATCGGGCTTGGAGATCACATGCGTACCGCACGCAGGGCGACAAGTCGTCAGCATTGAGAGTGCGCCAGTTCGCCCTGCGCTTTTGGACCTAACCCCCCGCATCACTCAACCAAAAGCTTTTTTAGTCGCTCTCCAGCAGTAGCTATCTCGCTGGTAGACAGCGGCGTATAGCTAACAACAATCAACACACCTCCGTCCAACTCCGACGCTTCCTCAACGTGCCCCTTGAGACAGCTAATAATCTGTTGAGGACTTTTCCCAAATGCGCGAAGGCACAACTCCTCATCAAAATAATTGACCGCGTTTATACGAAAAACACCATCTCTCCCGTTAACATCTTTTTTCGTAGCATCGCATGCAGCTACTACTGCCGGCCAGTCGCTTCTAGTAACCGACCAATCATGCAGCGCGGCTCTATAGGCACCAAAGGCCTGTACGTACGCAGGGAAAACCCTCTTTAACAAGTCCGAATAATCAGTTTTAGCAATCGAAAAGTCAACGAATAGAGAGTCATCAAATTGAGCATCATCTTCTAGATATTTTTCACTTCTAAGAGAATATACAATTCGGCCTTTTATTCCCTTTGGAAGAACCTTATCTAAAGAAACAGAAATAACAAGCTCGTCTTCAATATCGGGAACTTCTACAGCACCCGCCAAATCCCAAGGCTTGCCTAAGCCGGACAACTTTTCCAAAAAAATTTCGTGCCGTTTTTCAATAGGCTCTGAAAATTTTGGCCTGTGACGAAATTCAAGCTTATGCGTAGTCATCAGGGTGCAACCCTCACAGTAATGTTTCTGATATTTTGCTGAATCAAAATATTAGTTGCTCTATCAGCCGCTTTTTGACTTGGAAATTCAAAAACTGCTTTGATACCAGGGTTTTGTCGCAACGCATTCGAGACTCGCTGAACACTTTGAATCTGCTTATCAAACGATGTCAGTGCTGTTTTTCGGTCAATTAAGGTAATACCATTGAAATCCTCAATGCCATCAAACTTCACGAAATTGTTACCGTTAGGATTCGGGTTGTCAAACCGAATTGCAGGCACCGCCTTCCGCTGCGACAGAACGTCTGAAAACGCTCCTGTTGTACCCGCTTCGAATTTCACGAACGGCTTACTAAAATCTCCCTGAGGTTCTTGTACGAAGATCAAACCTTTATTTTCGCCCTCAAGCTTGCGTGCGTCTTTTATGGTCAATACATCAACCTTCGAAAGATCCAATCCCCCCACTATAGGGGCTGGGCTATCTTTTGGACCCCAGAAATCCGCATCGTTAGCAGCAGCTTTACCGGTATCTACAAAGCCAGTTTCTCCAGAAACCAAACCTGAAGGGGTTGCTTTCGCACCCGCCAGCTCTGCCTTGGCAGCAACCTTAGCCGTAACTTTTTCCGCCAGCAAGGCCCCCCCCTTCAACGCGCCACCACCGACTGAAAGAACCGCAGCCATATCACTGATCAGCCTTCCAGTTTCGGCTCCAGCCTCAAATGCACCACTGGCCCCGGCCTCCTCATACTGCGCTTGCAAGTGATCGATACGGTCGACGTACGACTGCTTGACCGAGTCCCAAACACCACCGCTCTCAACTACCGCTTTCAGCGCCGAATAAGTCTCCGTGAGATTACCCGCCGTGCGCACGATGCCATCAACGGTGTCGTTTAGACCCAGAACAGCACCTTTGGCTATGCCTGCTGTAAAAACGGCATCCTGGGCGATATCAATCGCTGTCCATTTGGTAGCAGTGCCTGTCCTGCACACCACACTCGGACACCCCTCCATCTCCTTGTCTCTCTGGGCTTTCTGCGCTTTGCTCAGGTAGTTATTCTGAACAGCATTTGTTCCCGCCTGCGCGCCCGTCACCGCACCGCTCAGATCACCACCAGCAATCCCCCCAGCCAGCCCTGCCGCCAAGCCCGACAGCGCTGAGACCGTTTCTTTTTGCTGCTGCGTCAGATCCGCCGTTGCCGTGCCCGGATAGAGTTGGTGCGCGATAAGCTCGCCTGTCGCAGCTCCTGCAGCCCCCGCTCCCGCAGAATTGCCTTGTGCCTGCGCCACCACCGCGCCCAATACGGCATGGGCCATGATATTGAGCGCGGTGTTATCGCCAGTCGATTTCTTGATGACCTGTGCCAGGTAAGGCGCCGATGCGCCCGCAATGGCTGAGCCGATATCGCCCCCCACCAACCCTTGCAGCGCCGCTGTTACGGCCTGAGCCACGCGAGGGTAGTCACCGCCCACGCCGTAGTCAGCCATGACTTTTTTGTACGCATCGCTGGCAGCGATTTGTTCTGGCGTCGGCTGATCATTACCTTTCCCGGCCAGTTCTTTGCGACCCGCCTCTTTGGCGTTGAGCTCGCCTTGCGTGTGCACAATATCGACGGTTTGAGCACCAATATCCGCAATCAACTGCACCTGCCGCAGCCGCTTCTGCTCCTTCTCCTTATCGAAGATGGGGCTGATGCTGTCGTTGGCGTGGTCAACATCGTGGCTCAGCGTCGCAACGTCCTGCTGCTGGTTGGCAGGGTCGCGGATGTCGAGAGTGCCGTTGGAAATGGCCGATGAGGTCGTGCCGCTGGCACTGTCGCCATGGTTGAAGGCGATCAAGGTGCCGGTGGGCATATTGCTGATGAAAGCATTGGTGCCATCGCTGCCACTGCTGACGCTCGCGCTCTGCAACTGGCTGGTGTAGTCGGCCTTGTTCTTTAGGACGCTCCACCCGAGCGTGCCCGTGCTCAGGCGGTTCTTGTCCGGCGACGCAGTGCTCGCAATCACGCTGCCATCGAGTTGGGTATGGTTACCCACATCGATCTGGTACCCGCCCTTGCCGCCGAACAGGCCGGTCTGCTCCTGCACACTCTTATAGTTGGAGTCGATCTTGCTTTTGCTGACGCTCAGGTTTGCGCTACCACCGCTGCCGATGATTGCGAAGCTGATGCCCCCGCTGACATCCGTCTGTTTGGATTTGTAGTCATCGGTGTCCTGCAGACTTTGCAGGGTGAGGTCGCGACCAACCGTGGCGGTGATTTTGTCTGCGCTGACTTGCGCGCCCTTGAGGGCAGTGTCACGCCCGCTGACTAGGCTGACCTGCCTACCGGCGTTCAGCGTTGTCTCCGTCCAGGTGGTGCCGGTGCCCTTCTCGTTTCCGGTGCCCTTGTTCGCATTGGCGAAAACGCTCAGGCCACCGCCTTCGGAACCCACGCCAAGGCTGATGCCAAGCGCTCCGCCGCTGCTGTTGTTTTTGCCATCAAGTTTTTGATTATTCGCCGCAGCTTCCAGGAGAATATCGTGCTCCGCCGCCAGCCGCATTTCGTTACCGGCCTGCAGCTTGCTGCCTTGAACATGGATATCACCCGCTTCGCCAGGCGTACCATTACCGTCCGCCACGATGGTGAGATTATTGCCGGCCGTCAGGCTGCTGCCCTGGCTAAGGGTTTGCTCTTGGGTCTGTCTGGATTCGGACTTTTGCGAGCCCACGGAGAGGCTGATACCTACGAACTGCGCAGCGTTATCCCCGGTCATTCCGCCGTCTTGCTGCGCTGCTTGCCAGGCCTGTACGCCGGTCAACCCTGCTTTAACACCTTGCAGCGCCGAGAGGCGGCTGTCGTCCTCGTTCTCGGCTTGCTTGGCGGTCTTGTAAGCGGAGTCCACCGCGCTTCCCACAGTGCCGGAGAGTGCCAAGGTCAAACCACTGGTTTTACTTTTGGCCGTCTGCTCGCTGCGGTTGTTGTTTTCAGAAGCCAGGACACTGACGTTTTGCCCAATCAGGCTGATGTCCTTACCGGCAACCACGTCAGAGCCGCGAATGGTCAGGTCTTTGCCAGCCTGCACATCCACGCTGCCCAGCACACTGCCTATGTTGCTGGCCCGGGTGGTTTCGGTGCTGCTGGTGAACGTGTTCTTGTTGCTGCTTGAGCCCAACGTGACGCCGATGCCACCCGTGCTCAGCAGGCCTGATTTTTTGGTTGAAGACGAATGGCTTTGTTCAAAGGTTTCCGTCGCGCCGTCGATCACCACATTGCGCCCGGCAATCAGGCTGGTGGCGTTGGTAGAAACCACGTCACTGGCAACCGTGCCGATGTCTCGACCGGCACGCACGACGACCGTATCAGCGCTGATGGAAGAACCCTGCTGGCTGATCTGGTTACTGCTGTCGATACGCGTTTTCGAGCTGCTGGACAACAACCCGCTGCTGGTTTTAGTTTTGCGGTAATAGCTGTAGTCGCTGTTCTGCGCGGCGTTCAGCGCCAGATCATTGCCTGCGTAAAGGTAGGCTTCCTTGCCCGCGCTCGCGCGGCTTGCGCTGAGGGCGAGGTCATTGCCTGCGCTCAGGGAAAGGTTGTCACCGGCCACAAGCGATGTGCCCACTTGCTGAACATGGTCTTCCTGTTGGGTGACCTTCTTGGAGTTAGAGGCCGAATGCTGTTCATTCGCCGCTGAAGCCAGGTTCAAATTCCCATTGGCCACCATCGCCAGATCACGCGTTGCATTCAACTGGCTGCCAATCGCACTTATGTCCCGCGCAGCCACAACCTGGAAGTCTCGCCCCGCCTCCACAACGGTGCCGTACTGGGCCACGCTGCTACTGCGTGAGCGAGTGCCGACGCTATTGGCAGTGCGCTGTTCGGCGGTAGCCAGGTTTACGTCGCGCCCGGCTTGTATCCGGGTGTCGGTGCCGCTTTTCAGCGCGCCGCCGGTGCTGTTGACATCACGTCCGGCCTGCAGGGTCAGGCTGTTGGCGGCTTCGATGCGCGCCGCGTTGTCGACAAAGTCGGTGCGTTCGGTGCGGTAGCCGCTGCTGCTCTGGTGGCTGGTTACGCTGCGTTCGTTGAGCACGTCACCGCTGATCGCACCCACGCTGACATCTCGTCCGGCAATGATGCCGCCGGCGCGGTTGGTCAGGCTATTGCCGGCGAGCAGGTCAAGGCGGTTGCCGGCTTCGGTGAGGCCGCTGTTGACCATGTTGCGCCCGGCGCTGGCGGCCAGGTTGTTGGTGGCGCGCAGGGTGCCGACGTTGTTGAGGTCGGTGCCGGACACCAGGTTGAGATCGCTGCCGGTGATTAGCGCGCCGTTTGGCGCCAGGCGGTTATTGGCCTGGGCCAGGTAGAGCACCGGCACCAGAACTTGCTGGCCGGCAACGGTGGCGTTTTCCATCCACACGATGTCGTGGGTCAGGGCGGCGACCTGTTCGGCGGTAAGGCTCACGCCCACCGACAGATTAAGCGCCTGCTTGCTGCCGATCGCGTTGTCCATCAGGTACTGGAACATCGCCGTATCGCTGGTAAGACCGTCGATGAAGCGCTGGCCGGTGCGGGCGATGATGGCCTGCTGGATCAAGCGTTGTTCATAGAAACCATCACCCAGACGTTTCTGCGCCTGGTCCGGGTCATAGCCCAGTTTGGACAGCAGGTAATCGGAACTGAGGAACTGACCGAGGTTGGTCAGCGCAGGGTTGGTTTCGATCAGGTATTTCTGCGGGTTGGAGACGAACAGGCTGTCCGGCAGGCCTTGCACGCGATTGATGACTACACCGTCGGCCGATGTGCTGCTGCCGGGTACGATCGGGGCACTGGCCGGCGCACGGTCAACGGTGCCGCCACTCAGGGTCCAGCCCTGAGGCGCAGTGCTGGCGGGCGCGCTGGCGCTTTGACCGCTGAGGCGGAAAAGGCCGCCCTGCCCGCTGGGCAAGGTAAAGCCGGGCAAGCTCAGCGGGTTGATCTGCTGCTGGGCCAGATCAGGAGGTAATTGCTGGTTAAGGGTGATGCGGGTCGAGTAACCGGTAGCGCCGCTGGCGCCTGTAGCATCGGTACCGGTTTTGGCGCCCGCGCCCACATAGGTATAGCCAGGACGCACCACGGTGTTATCGATGTTGTTCTGGGTGACGACAGTGGCCGCGCCGCCAGCCTGGATGATGCCGGCGTAACGTTGGTCGCCCGTAGCAATTTTGGTGACACGGCGCAGCGAGACGCTTTCCTTTTCAGTGGTGCCGATGAAAGCTGCCATGGCGGCTTCCAGGCCACCCAGATCATTGGGGTTATAGGCGGCGCCGCCAACCGAGTACTTGCGATTGAAGTCTGCCGCCAACGCATACCAGTCACTCGCGTCGCGGGTGCGCTCGGAGCGGAACAAGCGCCAGGTTTCGGTTTCGCCAGTCTCGATGCCCGTGTTGGTCAGGTTGTTGACCGTGATGTTGATCATGCCGGCGGCGCCGATGCTGCTGCTCGAGTTGAGCAACTGGCCGCCGGTCAGGGTGATGTTTCTTCCCGCGCTGATGAGCGATGCCGCACTGGCCTGAAGGACTTCGAGCTTGTCGCGCTGCACGACCTCCCACAAGTGGTTGACCTTCCCACCGTCGCAGTCGCCAGCGTAATCGGCGCCCCGCCGGCACGGCATTTCGGTAATCGAAGCGGTATAGACGCCCCCGTCGTTGGTAGTCAGCACCGCGCGCTCGTTTCGCATCACTGCCGCTGCGAGGCTCAGGTCACCATCACTCTGTATGCTCGCCGAACTGTTGATAATGCTGTCGGCCAACCCGCCCTTGCCGTCGCGATCGACACTCAGGTTGCCCATGCTGTAAATGTCGCCGTAGCTGTTGTTCAACGACGCGACGCGCATGCTCATGTCGGCACCGCTGAAGATCAGGCCGTGGTCGTTGAGCAACGCGCCGGTGGTGACGGTGAGGTTTTGCCCGCTGCCCAGGGTGGCGTAGTTGTTCAGCGTGCCCGCGTTAATCAGCAGGTCGGTTGCCGAGGTCAGGCGGCCATGGTTGTTCAGGACGCCGCTGATGGTTGCACTGGTCACGCCACCACCGGCGATGCTGGCGGTCTCACTCAAGTTCGCCTGCGCGGCAGTGAGGTTCAATGCACCCAGGCTGCTGATGCGTCCGGTGCTGTTCAAGGCGCCGCTCAACGTCAGGTCGAGGTCGCCGTCGCTGGCGATCAGGCCGTTGGTGGTCCAGTTGCCGCCGTTGCCGATAAAGCGCCGCGCGCCAAGCAATTGCCCCGTTGCTGTCTGGTTGAGGGTGTTGACGTTGACTGTGAGTTGCCCGGCCTGGATGACGCTGCTGTTGGTCCAGTTGTCCTGGGTGATGGTCAGGTCGCCCTGCGTCACCAGGCTGCCGCCGACGTCGTTGAGGTTGGCGGGCGCAATGCCAAAGTTACCGGTACCCACGTGCAGCACATTACCGCCGAGGTTCTGCAGGCTGCCGGCATTCAGTGCCAGGTTGGTGTTGGCCGTTTCCAGCACGCCGTTGCGGTTATCGAACAGGCCGCCAATGGCGAACTCGGTAGTGCCAGTGTTGCCCAGCGCGCGCAGACGGCCGGTCTGGTTATCCAGGCTGGCGGCGCGGACCTTGAGGGTGGATTCGCTTTCGATGATGCCCAGGCGGTTATTGAGGGCGCCGCTCAGGTCGAGGTCGATCTGCCCGGCGGCAATCTGGCCATCGTTATCGCCGCTGTTATCGAAGTCGTGCCCAACCACTCGCATCAGGCTTTTGGCGTACAACCCGCCGTTGCGGTTGTCGAAATTGCCAGTGGTGACCAGGCCGTTGCCGTCCTGGGCGGAAATGCGCCCGCCATAGTTGTCCACGGCGCCGGCTTGCAGGTCCAGGGTCTGCCCCTGCATCACGCCGCCCTGGCGATTGTTGTTGAGGTCATAGCCGTTGCGCAGCACGCCGACGACGCGGGTTTGCAGCAAGCCCTTGAGGCTGGCGAGGGTGCCGCCCCTGTTGTCGAGGCTGGCGGCGTTGACATTCAGGTCGCCGGCCTGGGCGATCAGTTTGCCGCTCTGGTTGTCGATGGCGTCTGCCACGTCGAGAGTCAGGCCATTCTGGCTTTGCACGGCGCCTTTGCCGTTGTCCAGACGGTTGGCGGTGAGCGTGAGGTCGGCGTTCTGGCTATAGATCAAACCATCGCTGCCGTTCTGCACCAAGCCGCTGGCGGTGATGTTCACGCGGTCGTTGGCGGCCAACGTGCCGCGCTTGCGGTTATCCAGGCCGCCGGTCAACAGGGTCAGCAGCCCTTGGCTGGCGAGTTGACCGCCCTGGTTGTTGATCTGCGCTACACGGCTGATCAGCAGCGGGCCACCGCTGGCTAATTTGCCGTTGGTATTGGTCAGCGTCGCGAGCAGGTCGAGGGTGGTGGCGGTGCCGCCGCTGATGCTGCCGGCGGTGTTATCCAGGTTCTGTGCGTTAAGGCTGAGCGTCGCAGCGCTGTCGATCACGCCGCCTTGGGCATTGTTCAGCAAACCGCCCACTGTGAGCGTCTGGCCGGCGGCGCTGGACAGCACACCGTTGGCGCTGTTATCCAGTTCGCCAGCGTTAATGGTCAGCGCCTTCTGGCTGACCAGCGCACCCGCACCGCTGTTGAGCAGGCTGCCGGTCAGCGTGGCATTGAGGTCGCCATAACGGCTCGACAATGTGCCGTTGTTGCGGTTGTCCAGGTTCGCGCCGCTGACGGTCAACCCTTGCCAGCCGGACATCAGGCCATTCTGGTTGATTAGTTGGTCGGCATTGAGGACCAGCAAGTTATTGCTGATCAGCTTGCCGTTATTGTTGTTGAGGGTGCGGGCGTTGAGGTTCAGGGATTGCGCACTGGAGAGTTCACCGCCGCTGTTGGTCAGGTCGCGCAGGTGAGTGATGCTCAGGTTGCCTGCGGTGGTGATCAGGCCACCGGCGTTATTCAGGTCGCCGGTTGCCGTGTCGAAGTCCAATGCAATCGCACTGCCCAGCAGCGAGCCGTTCTGGTTGTCCACGCCTGCGCTGTTCAAGGTCAGGGTGTTGGCGGCGTTCAGCAGGCCCTGATCACGGTTGACCAGTTGGCCAGCAACGTTGAGCAGAGTATCGCCACGGCTGGTGACGGTACCGCCGCTGTTGTCCAGGGTTGCAGCCTGGGCATCCACCGACGCCGCGGCGATCATGCCTTTGACGTTGGCCAAGGCCTGCCCGATGCGCAGGGTGAGCGCGGTATTGCTGAGCAGTTTGCCGTTGCTGTTGTCCAGGTTGTCAGCGGTGAGCGTGAATGCCTGGCTGCTGGAAATTTCGCCGCCCTGGTTATTCACATTCTTCAGATTGTTGAGCATCAGCAGCGGTGCGTTGATTAGCCCGCCCTGGTTGTTGAACTGGCCACGATTGAGTTCCAGGGTCAAGCTGGCGGCGCTGGTCAACTGGCCGCCTTGCTGGTTGTTCAGATCGGACGTGGTGATCTGCGCAGACTCACGCGCGCTCAGCGTGCCGTTCTGACTATTGTCCAGGCTTGCGCTGGTCAGGTTCAGGCTGCCGTCGGTCACCAGTCGCCCGCCCTGGTTGTCCACAGCGCCGCGCGTGCTGATGGTCAGCGGGCCAGCGCTTGAGAGCGTACCTGCGCGGTTGGCCAGAGTGCCCGCCGTTACGCTCAGCAGCTTTTCGCTGCTGATGAGCCCTCGGTTGCGGTTAAGCAATTGATCGACGTTCAGGTTCAATCCGCTACCGGCGATTACCAGACCGCCGTCGCTGTTATCCAGCTGCGTGCCGGTGACCGACACACTCGCCCGGCTCGACAACTCGCCGTTGCGGTTGTCGGTGTTGCCCACGTTCACCTGCACGCCGCCGATACCGGCGACCAGGCCTTTCTGACGGTTGTCCAGACTATTGCCAGCCACGGCGACGGTGCCTTGGCTGGTGATCAGCCCGTTCTGATTGTTGAGGGCACCGACATTCAGGCTCAACGCCTTGCCAGCCGTGATCAGGCCGGTGAAGTTATCCAAAGTGGCAGCCGTCAGGGTTGCAGTGTCAAGGCTGGAGAGTTCACCGCCACGGTTTTGCACATCGCCTGCGGACACGGTCAGTGCGCCGTCGCTGGTGACGAGCCCACCTTGGGTGTTCTGCAGGCTGCCAGCCGTGATGGTCAGGCTGTTGTTACTGAGAATGCGCCCTTTGTTCTGGTTGTCGACCGAGGTGGCGTTGATCTGTGCGTGCTGCTTTGCACTCAGGGTGCCGCCCTGGTTGTTGAGGGTCTGGGCATCTACGCTCAACCCACGGCTGGCAATGACGCTGGCGCCATTATTAATGATGCCCTTGCCACGCAGGCTCACATCGCCCGTTACGTTGCGGGTGTTATCGCTGTTGACGCCGGCTTCAATAATGTCGCGGTTGGTCAAAGTGCCGCCGCTGGAGAGTGCGATGCGGTCGCGTGCTGCCAAACTTTTACTACTGGTGAGATCGCCCTGGGTTTGCACCTCCAGCGCTGTACCAGCGTAAACCTTGTCAGCCAGATTAACGCTCTGCGCCGTAACCCTGACGTTACCGGTGGCCGCCGCCTGGGCCATGCTCAGGCGCCCATTGGCATCCAGTTGAATATCCCCGCCACTGGCCGCCAGCGTGCCGTCGAGCTTCACGCCCACACCCGCTTCGGTGCCCACCAGCTTGATTGCGCCAGCATACATACCGCCCAGAGCCGACGAGTCAATCGTCAGCTCGGGCTTGGTGCTGCCGTCGTCGGCGCGGGGTGTGGCTGTCAGGCTTTGGGCGTCCACATCGTTGCGACCGGCGATCACATTCAGTTCGCGCGCATTGATCTGCGCGTTGATCTTGGCCGAGCGAGTGATGATGTCGAAGCGGTCGACGTTGCTGGCGTTCAAGCCTTCCCCGTCGATGGTCACGGCACCGCCGTCGACCTGGTAGCTTTTCAGTTGGCCGTTCGCGTCGAGCACTGGCTTGCCGGTGGTGAGGGTGACGTTCGGTGTGTTGATGAAGCCGCAGCCGCTGCAGGTGACGCCGTACGGGTTGGCAACGATGACTTTGGCCGACTGCCCCGCCACTTCGGTGTAGCCGCGCAACTGGCTGGGGTTGCTGCCGGTGACTTCGTTGAGGATAACGTTGGCCGCGCCGCCCTTGAGGTTGGGGTTGCCGACGATGTAGCCGCCCAACTGGGTGTTAGCCACAGTGCCGGTGGCATTGTTGAGGATCACGCCGTTGGGGCCGACGTTGTAGTCCTGGAACTTGTTATGGGACAGGCCGCTGCCGTTTGGCGTGGCGATGTTCACCACGGGCACGCCGTTGCCCGCCTGGCCTACGGTGGTGCCCGGCGCACTGACCACGATGCCTTCGGCTTGGGCCAGCAGCGGCTGCCAGAACAGCGCGTTGATCAGGATCAGCACCAGGCCGCGCTTGGGCAGACCGAAGAACGAGTCCCGCGGCTTCAGCGCAGCAGAAGGTTGGCGGGCGAGGAAGGCAAATTGGCGAACGTCCATTGTCAGATTCTCGATGTAACGGGGCGTTGAATTACAGGAAGAAATCCATGCGGAAGTAGATTGGCGCTTCGCGCTCGGTGACTACTCCCGGTCTTTCTAAAGAATGGGCAAAGGTCACGGTGGTGCTGACGTACTTGCCCCGAGCGAACAGCTCCAGAGAATTACTGGACACGCGACCATGTACGTCGCCGTTGTAGCGGTCGTTGCTGATCACGCCCTGGTCGTAGCCGACGCTGGTGCCGTACTCGGCAAAGGCCGGGCGCATCCAATCCAGCGTTACGGGGCGTGCCCAGCGCACCTCGTTGCGCCAGTAACCGCCGCTGTCGCCGGTCAGCTGCTGGTCCTTGAGACCGCGTACCGAGGCCGAGCCACCCAGGCTAATGCGCTGCGGGCTGAAGAGAATGTCTTCACTGCGCTGACCGGTGGCCAGGCTGGAAAAGCTGAACGACTCGCCCCACAGCGTGAACGGCTGCAGGTAACTGACGGTGGCGGTGTATTTGCGGTAGCGCGAATTGGCCTGCCGATTGCCGAACTCATCGCGTTCTTCTTCAGACTGGGCATCGAGCAAGCCGATGCCGTTCTGCATGCCGAGGTCAAGGTTGACGAACGCATTGCCGATGCGCCGACCGTGGTTGAGGCCGAGCTGGAGTTCGCTGAGGCGGTTACTGCTCGGCTCCGTGCGCACGTCGAGGACGTAGTTGTTGGTACGCAGATGGGCCAGGCCAACGTTCACCGAGGTCTTGCTCACGTCGTCGCGATGGATCACCCGCTCGGCGCGCAGTTGGTGGTTCTCGTTGTCGCCATTGAGCTTGAATTTGCTGCTGTCGGTCTCGCCGTAGGTGCGATAGTCGCTTTCGCTGTACGTGTAGCTGAAGTTCCACCAGCCCCACGGCACGTTGTAATACAGCATGTTGTTTTTCGAGGTTTTCTGGTGGTCGCTTACCGCGTCGTGGCCGCTGCGCAGTATCACTTGGTCGCCCAGGCCCAGCGGGCTATCCCATTCCAGCCCAGCGTCCCATTGCTGTTCACCGGTGCTTTCCTGGCCGTCGTTATTGCGCGACAGGCTGGCGCGCCAAGGTTTTTGCGGGACGTTGTTGACCACCACTTCACTGCCGCCGATCTGCTGGCCCGGGGTCAGTCGCATTTGCGCCTGCCTGGAGGGCAATCGGTTGAGCTGGTCCACCAGTTGCTCGATCTCGCGCAGGTTGAGCGCCTCGCCGACCTTGCCGGGAAAGGCCATGGCCAGTTCGCGGTCCGTCACAGTGCTGCCCTCGGCGGCTTTCAACGCTTCGAGTTTGCCTTCGACCACCAGCACCTGCAGGTGACCGCTGGAGAGGTCTTGTTGCGGCAAGTAGGCACGGCTGGTGACGCGGCCCTTGTCGATGTAGTAGTCGGTGATGACCTTGAGCAGCTCATTAAGCTGCGTTACGCCCAGGCATTGGCCGATGTAGGGTTTGAGCAGACGCGTGCGGTCGGCGGCGGACAGGCTGTCGGCACCCTTGAGTTCAATGTCCTGGATCGGGAAGCAACGGTTATCGGCCGGCGTGGCCGGGGCCTCGGGCTTGGTCTGCTTGCCGGGCAAGTCCTGAAGCTCCTGCAGGCGGCGACTCTGCTCTTCGAGCAAGCGGTTCTGCCGGTCGCGGATCAGGTCCTGATCGCCGGGCGTTGGGGCGGCGGTGGCGCTGTTCAGGCTCACACACGCGAGCAGAAAAGTGCAAAGCAACAACCGAATCCGTGGCAATGAGAAGGGCATGTTCGATCCGTCGAAAAATCAAGGGGCGGCAAATTACCATCGAATCCCGTTGATCCAAAGCGTTGGATCAGGTGGGCATTCACGCCTGTAAAATCTGCAAACCCTTGATGGGCAATAAACTAAGGCACCGAGAAAGAGTTGCAGCCTGTTACGAGACTGGTAGTCCGACGAGCGGCAAGCGTTTAGTAGCAGGTCGGCGAGGCTCACCGAGATGCTATTAATTAGCCATCAGCCGTGGCCGAGATACCTTAGTGATGAGGAATGCAGAAAAGTTCGCGCGGTCTTTGTGAAGTGAATCCCAATTATCAAATTGCGGCGCTAATTCAGAAAGTCGATAACGCCCTGAGATCTGTGCTTATCTCACCGGCAGGATAACGCGCACTTAACTGCGCTTTAAATGGCCTAAAGCTCACCGGAGTGAGCTTTAGGCTTAACGCGTCGAGGGCTTCGATTCCCTAATTCGCTGGGACAGTGGCGAGATTGGCCAACGCCCTGTGGATAACTTATTCCACCGTCACCGACTTCGCCAAATTACGCGGCTGATCCACGTCCGTACCCTTCAGCACTGCCACGTAGTACGAAAGCAGTTGCAGCGGAATGGTGTACAGAATCGGCGTCAGGGCGTCGAGGATGTGGGGCATGGAAACCACATGAGTGCCCTCCCCGTTGACCAGCCCGGCCTGTTCGTCAGCGAAGACGATCAGCTCGCCGCCCCGTGCGCGCACTTCCTGCAGGTTGGATTTCAGCTTCTCCAGCAGCTCGTTGTTAGGTGCCACGGTGACAACAGGCATGTCACTGTCCACCAGTGCCAACGGGCCGTGTTTCAGTTCTCCGGCCGGATAGGCTTCGGCGTGAATGTAGGAGATCTCCTTGAGCTTCAACGCCCCTTCCATCGCCACCGGGAATTGCGCGCCACGACCCAAGAACAGGGTGTGATTCTTCTCGGCGAACAGTTCGGCAATTTTCTCCACGGTCGTGTCCATGGCCAGCGCTTCACCCAGGCGGGTCGGCAGGCGGCGCAACTCTTCAACCAGTTCTGCTTCCACGCCAGCGCCCAGCGTGCCCTTGACCTGCCCCAGTGAGAGCGTCAGCAGCATCAGTGCGACCAGCTGCGTAGTGAACGCCTTGGTCGACGCGACTCCGATTTCCGGGCCGGCCTGCGTGAGCAGGGTCAGATCGGATTCACGCACCAGCGAACTGATGCCTACGTTGCAGATCGCCAGGCTGGCAAGGAAACCCAGTTCCTTGGCATTGCGCAGCGCGGCCAGGGTGTCGGCCGTCTCGCCGGACTGGGAGATCGAAACGAACAGCGTGTCCGGCTGGACCACGACTTTGCGATAGCGGAATTCACTGGCGACTTCGACCTGGCAGGGAATGCCGGCCAAGCCTTCGAGCCAGTAACGCGCGACCATGCCGGCGTGATAGCTGGTGCCGCAGGCGACGATCTGCACGTTGCGTACTTTGGCGAACAGCTCCGCCGCTTGCGGTCCAAATGCCTGCACCAAAACCTGCTGCTGACCGAGGCGTCCTTCCAGGGTGCGCTGCACGACTTTGGGCTGCTCGTGGATTTCCTTGAGCATGAAGTGGCGGTACTCGCCTTTGTCCGCTGCTTCTGCACCCTCGTGGTACTGAACGATCTCACGTTCGACATGCAGGCCGGATGCGTCCCAGATCTGCACGCTGTCGCGACGGATCTCGGCAATGTCGCCCTCTTCCAGGT
Source organism: Pseudomonas graminis (assembly GCF_013201545.1). NCBI lineage: Bacteria > Pseudomonadati > Pseudomonadota > Gammaproteobacteria > Pseudomonadales > Pseudomonadaceae > Pseudomonas > Pseudomonas graminis. The sequence goes on along the minus strand of NZ_CP053746.1, from coordinate 1,638,826 downwards.
ACATGAAGCGGTCGGTGACCTGACGCAGCGCCAGTTGATCGGAGGCGAGGAAGTTTTCCCCAAGGCCCAGACCCACAACCAGCGGGCTGCCACTGCGAGCAGCAATCAGGCGATCCGGTTGGTGTGCGCTGATGACCGCAAGGCCATACGCGCCGTGCAGTTCCTTGACCGTTGCCTTCAGAGCTGCAGCCAGATCGGGCGTGTCCTGCAGTTTGTGGTGCAGCAGGTGGACAATGACCTCGGTGTCCGTGTCAGACGTGAACACGTAACCCAGACCCTTCAAGCGCTCGCGAAGCGGCTCATGGTTTTCGATGATGCCGTTGTGCACCACCGCCAGTTGCTCGTTGGAGAAATGCGGGTGGGCGTTGCGTTCCAACGGTGCACCGTGTGTGGCCCAACGAGTGTGGGCAATACCCAGGCGGCCTGTGACCGGTTCGCCGGCGAGTGCCCGCTCCAGTTCGTTGACCTTGCCGACCCGACGACGACGCTCAAGCACGCCGGCGTTGTTGAATAACGCCACACCCGCGCTGTCATAGCCCCGGTATTCCAAGCGCTTGAGGCCCTCCAGCAGGATGGCAGTGATATTCCGTTCAGCGACAGCGCCGACAATTCCACACATGGTCTTCTCCTAGGAAACAGCAGCGCAAATCAAGGTTACGCCGCGAGCCTGAATTTGTTCGCGTGCCTCTTGAGGCAGGCGGTCATCGGTAATGAGGGTATGGACACTGCTCCAAGGCAGCTCCAGATTGGGAATCTTGCGACCTACCTTGTCGGCCTCGACCATCACGATCACTTCCCGGGCGACTTCGGCCATCACCCGGCTGAGGCCAAGCAGTTCGTTGAATGTGGTTGTACCGCGGGTCAGATCAATGCCGTCGGCGCCGATGAACAGCTGATCGAAGTCGTAGGAACGCAGCACCTGCTCCGCCACCTGGCCCTGAAACGACTCTGAATGCGGGTCCCACGTCCCGCCGGTCATTAACAGGACCGGCTCGTGCTCCAGTTCACCCAGCGCGTTGGCGACGTGCAGGGAATTTGTCATCACCACAAGGCCCGGCTGCAAGCCCAGCTCCGGGATCATCGCAGCCGTTGTGCTGCCGCTGTCGATGATGATCCGTGCATGTTCCCGGATGCGGGCAACAGCAGCGCGGGCGATGGCCTGCTTGAACCTGGAAACGGGCTGGCCGGGCTCGCCAATCAATTCCTGGGGCATGGGGATGGCGCCGCCGTAACGACGAAGCAGCAGCCCATTGCTTTCAAGCGCAGCCAGATCCTTACGGACCGTCACCTCCGAAGTCTCAAAGCGCTTGGCCAACTCGTCCACGCTTACCTCGCCCTGCTCATTGAGCAAAGAAAGAATGTTGTGGCGGCGTTGAGGCGTATTACGTTTCGACATGACTGGCTTAAGTTTCGTTTCGAAAGTTAACGAACGCAATGAAAGCTCATCGAAAGATATACGTCAAGGGGGAAATGGGTGTCGGTGAGAAGGAATAGAGGATTTTTTCGAACAGTTGCCGCTCAGAGTCCGGCATCGGCTGCCTGTTTTGCAAACAGCCGATGTGCACTGTGGATAACTTAACCTTTCTTGATTTTCACCGGCCGCGTCCAGCCTTCGATGTTGCGTTGACGCGCTCGGGCGACCGCAAGCTGTTCGGCCGGTACATCCTGATTGATGGTAGAACCCGCGGCAGTGCTAGCGCCCGACGCGATATGCACAGGGGCAACAAGCGAGTTGTTCGAGCCGATGAAGACGTCTTCGCCCATCACCGTCTTGTGCTTGTTGGCGCCATCGTAGTTACAGGTAATGGTGCCAGCGCCAATGTTGGTGCGCGCGCCGATGACCGCGTCACCCAGGTAGGTCAGATGGCCTGCCTTGGCGCCCTCGCCGAGATGAGCATTCTTCAGTTCAACGAAGTTACCCACATGAGCGCGAGCGTCGAGCACACTGCCCGGGCGCAGACGAGCGAAAGGCCCTGCATCCGCGCCTTCGCCCACAATTGCGCCTTCGAGGTGACTATTCGCCTTGATGACTGCGCCCTTGCGCAAGGTGCTGTCCTTGATCACGCAATTCGGCCCGATCAAGACGTCGTCTTCGATGACGACTCGCCCTTCAAGGATGACGTTGACGTCGATCATCACGTCGCGGCCAACAGTGACGTCACCACGAACGTCGAAGCGCGCCGGGTCGCGCAGCGTCACGCCCAATGCCATGAGTCGGCGGGCTTCGCGCTGCTGGTAATGACGCTCGAGTTCGGCAAGTTGTTTACGGTCATTGGCGCCCTGCACTTCCATGGCATCGTCGGGCTGTGCGGTGGCCACCACCAAGCCATCGTTGACGGCCATGGCAATCACGTCAGTGAGGTAATACTCACCCTGGGCGTTTTTATTGGAGAGGCGACCCAGCCAGTCGGCGAGGCGCTTGCCCGGTACCGCGAGGATTCCGGTGTTACCTTCCTTGATAGCCTTCTGCGCTTCGGTTGCATCCTTGTGCTCGACGATAGCGCTGACGCGATGCTGCGCGTCACGGACGATGCGGCCATAACCGGTCGGGTCTTCCAGCGTGACCGTCAGCAGACCCAACTGCTGATCATTTACCAGCGCAAGGAGGCGGTGCAGGGTCTCTACCTGTATGAGCGGGACGTCGCCATAAAGAATGAGCACCGTCTCAGCCGTCAGCGCGGGCAACGCTTGCGCGACGGCGTGGCCAGTGCCCAATTGTTTGTCTTGAAGCACGAAATTCAGATCATCGCCCGCCAGTTGCTCTCGGACCCGCTCTGCGCCATGGCCGATGACGACGTGAATGCCTTCGGGAGAAAGCTGGCGTGCGCTGTGGATAACATGGCCAAGCATCGAGTTACCGGCTACAGGATGCAACACCTTGGGCAGAGCGGAACGCATGCGAGTGCCCTGACCCGCAGCAAGAATGACGATATCGAGAGACATGAAAGGATTCCAGACGAGCAGCCACATTAGCCGGGCTGATGATTCAGGCGATAAAGCCGAAAAAAGAAAAAGGGTAGCCGAGGCTACCCTTTTACTCAATCGCGCAACGAGTCGCCGGGGTTAGCCGCCGAACTTCTTGCGAATTTGCTGGACGGTGCGCAGCTGAGCTGCGGCCTCCGCCAGACGTGCAGCAGCAGATCCGTAATCGAAATCTGCGCCTTTTTCATTCAGAGCACGCTCGGCAGCCTTGACGGCTTCCTGAGCTGAGGCTTCGTCCAGATCGGCAGCGCGTTGCACGGTATCGGCAAGCACTTTGACCATGTTCGGTTGAACCTCAAGGAAACCACCGGAGATGTAAAACACCTCGGCTTCGCCACCCTGCTTGATCAGGCGGATCGGACCTGGCTTCAAATCGGTGATCAACGGTGCGTGACCTGGAGCAATACCGATATCACCCAGGTTACCGTGTGCAATCACCATCTCGACCAGACCGGAGAAAATCTCTCCTTCCGCGCTGACGATATCGCAATGGACTGTCATAGCCATTTGCCTGCCTCAACCTGATTAGCGCCCGTTGCCGGGCGCCTGGATTACAGTTTCTTGGCTTTCTCGATCGCTTCTTCGATGCCGCCGACCATGTAGAACGCCTGTTCAGGCAAATGGTCGTAGTCACCGGCGAGGATGCCTTTGAAGCCAGCAATGGTGTCTTTCAGGGAAACGTATTTACCCGAGGCACCGGTGAAGACTTCAGCCACGAAGAACGGCTGCGACAGGAATCGCTGAATCTTACGAGCGCGGGATACCAACTGCTTGTCGGTTTCCGACAGCTCGTCCATACCCAGGATCGCGATGATGTCTTTCAGCTCTTTGTAGCGCTGCAGAACATACTGAACGCCGCGAGCGGTGTCGTAATGGTCCTGGCCAATAACGTTCGGGTCCAGCTGACGCGAAGTCGAATCCAGTGGATCGACCGCTGGGTAGATACCCAGGGAAGCGATGTCACGGGACAGAACGACGGTGGCGTCCAGGTGAGCAAACGTTGTGGCTGGCGATGGGTCGGTCAAGTCATCCGCCGGTACGTATACCGCCTGAATGGAAGTGATCGAGCCTTCCTTGGTCGAAGTGATGCGCTCTTGCAGTACGCCCATCTCTTCAGCCAGCGTCGGCTGGTAACCTACTGCGGAAGGCATACGGCCCAGCAGTGCGGATACTTCAGTACCGGCCAGTGTGTAACGGTAGATGTTGTCAACGAACAACAGAACGTCGTTACCTTCGTCACGGAACTTCTCAGCCATGGTCAGGCCAGTCAGGGCGACGCGCAGACGGTTACCCGGCGGCTCGTTCATCTGACCGTAGACCAGCGCTACTTTATCCAGAACGTTAGAGTCCTTCATCTCGTGGTAAAAGTCGTTACCCTCACGGGTACGCTCGCCCACACCAGCGAACACGGAATAACCGCTGTGCTCGATGGCGATGTTACGGATCAGTTCCATCATGTTTACGGTCTTGCCGACACCGGCACCACCGAACAGACCAACTTTACCGCCCTTGGCAAACGGGCAAACGAGGTCGATGACCTTGATGCCGGTTTCCAGGAGGTCGTTGCCGCCAGCCTGATCAGCGAACGAAGGCGCAGGACGGTGAATGCCCCAGCGCTCTTCGGTTTCGATCGGGCCCGCTTCGTCGATCGGGTTGCCCAGTACGTCCATGATCCGGCCCAGTGTCGCTTTACCGACCGGTACGGAGATGGCTGCGCCGCTGTCGATAACGTCCAGACCGCGCTTCAAGCCTTCGGTGGAACCCATCGCAATGGTACGAACTACGCCGTCGCCCAGCTGCTGCTGAACTTCCAGAGTAGTTTCCGCGCCTTGTACTTTCAGCGCGTTGTAGATGCTCGGTACGCTGTCGCGTGGAAATTCCACGTCGATCACGGCGCCGATGATTTGAACGATACGTCCGCTACTCATTAGCTGGATCCTCTGAATATTTGAACCGTTAAACCGCGGCAGCGCCGCCGACGATTTCCGAGATCTCTTGGGTGATCGCTGCCTGACGCGCCTTGTTGTAGATCAGCTGCAAATCGCTGATCAGGTCACCGGCGTTGTCAGTGGCGTTCTTCATCGCGATCATCCGCGCAGCCTGTTCAGCCGCGTTGTTCTCGACCACCGCCTGATAGACCTGCGACTCCACGTAACGGACCATCAAGCCGTCCAGCAGCTCTTTGGCGTCGGGTTCGTACAGGTAATCCCAGTGGTGCTTGAGTTCTTGATCCTGGGTCGCGACCAACGGAATCAACTGCTCGACCGTTGGCTGCTGAGTCATGGTGTTGATGAACTTGTTGGACACCACGGACAGGCGATCAATACGGCCCTCCAGGTAGGCATCCAGCATCACCTTGACGCTGCCGATCAAATCGTTGATCGACGGCTCTTCGCCCAAGTGGCTGATCGCAGCGACGACGTTACCGCCGAAGTTGCGGAAAAACGCCGCACCTTTGCTGCCGACCACGCACAGATCGATCTCTACGCCGTTTTCACGGTTCTTCGCCATGTCCTTGACCAAAGCCTTGAACAGGTTGGTATTCAAGCCACCACACAGACCGCGGTCACTGCTCACCACGACATAACCAACGCGTTTTACTTCGCGTTCGATCATGAAGGGATGACGGTATTCCGGGTTAGCGTTGGCGAGATGACCAATCACCTGGCGGATGCGCTCCGCGTAAGGACGGCTAGCAGCCATGCGCATTTGAGCCTTGCGCATTTTACTGACCGCCACTTTTTCCATGGCGCTGGTGATCTTTTGCGTGCTTTTGATGCTCGCAATCTTGCTGCGAATCTCTTTTGCGCCTGCCATGTAACACCTATCAGGTTAGCAAGCGGGAGCCTCGCGACTCCCGCTGCGGCTTACCAGGTTTGGGTGGCCTTGAACTTCTCGATGCCGGCTTTCAGGCCAGAGTCGATTTCGTCATTGAAGTCACCCTTCACGTTGATCTTCGCCATCAAATCGGCGTGATCTCGGTTGAAGTAAGCAATCAGCGCTTGTTCAAAGCTGCCAACCTTGGCGATTTCGACGTCAGTCAGGAACCCACGCTCAGCGGCATACAGCGACAGCGACATGTCAGCGATCGACATTGGCGCATATTGCTTCTGCTTCATCAGCTCGGTAACGCGCTGACCATGCTCAAGTTGCTTACGGGTCGCTTCGTCCAGGTCAGAGGCGAACTGGGCAAATGCTGCCAGTTCACGGTACTGAGCCAGAGCGGTACGGATACCACCGGAAAGCTTCTTGATGATCTTGGTCTGAGCGGCACCACCCACACGGGATACCGAAACACCGGCGTTCACTGCCGGGCGGATGCCGGAGTTGAACATGGCCGATTCCAGGAAGATCTGACCGTCAGTGATGGAAATCACGTTGGTCGGAACGAACGCGGAAACGTCGCCAGCCTGGGTTTCGATGATCGGCAATGCGGTCAGGGAGCCGGTTTTGCCGGTCACTGCGCCATTGGTGAACTTCTCTACGTACTCTTCCGAAACGCGGGATGCACGCTCCAGCAGACGGGAGTGGAGATAGAACACGTCGCCTGGGTAAGCTTCACGTCCTGGTGGACGACGCAGCAGCAGGGAAATCTGGCGATAAGCCACAGCCTGCTTGGACAGATCGTCATAAACGATCAGTGCGTCTTCACCACGATCGCGGAAGTATTCGCCCATGGTGCAACCGGCATACGGAGCCAGGAATTGCAGCGCAGGGGATTCCGAAGCACTGGCCGCCACGATGATCGTGTTGGCCAGAGCGCCGTTTTCTTCCAGCTTGCGAACAACGTTGGCGATGGTCGACTGCTTCTGACCGATTGCAACGTAGACGCAGAAAATACCGCTGTTCTTCTGATTGATGATCGCGTCGATCGCCAGAGCGGTTTTACCGATCTGACGGTCACCGATGATCAGCTCGCGCTGGCCACGGCCGACAGGGATCATCGCATCGACAGCCTTGTAGCCAGTCTGTACAGGCTGGTCTACCGACTTACGCCAGATCACGCCTGGAGCAACTTTCTCGACCGCGTCGGTCTCGGTGTTGTTCAGCGGACCTTTGCCGTCGACAGGGTTACCCAGTGCGTCGACCACGCGACCCAGGAGTTCCTTACCAACCGGAACTTCCAGGATGCGGCCGGTGCACTTGGCACTCATGCCTTCAGCCAGAGAGGTGTAAGCGCCCAGTACGACCGCACCCACGGAGTCTTGCTCCAGGTTCAGTGCCATACCGTAAACGCCGCCCGGGAACTCGATCATTTCGCCGTACATAGCGTCGGCGAGACCGTGAATCCGCACGATACCGTCAGACACGCTGACGACTGTGCCTTCGTTTCGGGCTTGGGAGGCTACATCGAGGTTCTCGATGCGGCCCTTGATGATTTCACTTATTTCGGAAGGATTGAGTTGCTGCATTGCTCTGCTGCCCCTTCAAACTCAAGATTTCAATGCTTCGGCTAGTTGCGCGAGTTTGCCGCGAACTGAGCCATCGATAACCAGGTCGCCGGCGCGGATGATGACACCACCTATGAGGGCGGCATCCTCCGCAGCGTGCAGGCGCACTTCCCGGCCGAGCCGTGCACTGAGAACCTTGGCGAGTTTGTCTTGCTGTTCTTGGTTCAATGCAAAAGCACTGGTCACATCCACATCTACCGATTTTTCCTGCTCGGCCTTGTAAAGCTCGAACAGTTCGGAGATCTCCGGCAGAAGCTGGAGACGGTCGTTTTCAGCAACGACGTGAATGAAATTCTGTGCCTTGGCATCGAACTTGTCGCCGCACACTTCAATAAAAGTGGCGGCCTTGTCTGCGCTCGTCAGTCGCGGGGCCTTGAGCATGCGCTGCATCGTGTCGTCTTGCGACACTGCAGCAGCCAGGCCGAGCATGGCTGACCAATTGGCCAGTTGCTGGTGCGCCTGTGCATGCTCGAAGGCTGCCTTAGCGTAAGGTCGGGCCAACGTGGTCAGTTCTGCCATGATCGCCCTCGCTTAAATTTCAGCAGCCAGTTTGTTTACCAGCTCCGCGTGCGCGTTTTGATCGATTGTGGCACCCAGGATCTTCTCTGCGCCGTTGACTGCCAGGCTACCCAATTGGGCGCGCAGCGCATCTTTGACGCCGTTCAGTTCCTGTTCGATCTCGGCCTGAGCCTGAGCCTTGATGCGGTCAGCTTCAACGCGAGCCTGTTCACGGGCTTCGTCGACAATCTGGGTACCGCGTTTCTTGGCTTGCTCAATGATCTCAGCTGCTTGAGCCTTAGCTTCGCGCAGTTGCTGACCCACTTTATCTTGGGCCAGCTCCAGGTCGCGAGCTGCTCGTGTAGCAGCGTCCAGTCCATCCGCAATCTTCTTCTGACGTTCGTGCAAAGCCGCGATGACCGGAGGCCACACGAACTTCATGCAGAACAGCACAAAAATGAAGAACGCAACGGACTGGCCAATCAGGGTTGCATTAATGTTCACGCCAACACCTCGCTCGTTCGTTGTCCATCACACCAATCAACTCGAAAATTCGAGTGATCAGCCAGCGAGTTGACCAACGAAGGGGTTCGCAAAAGTGAAGAACAGAGCGATACCAACACCGATCATGGTCACGGCGTCGAGCAGACCAGCCACGATGAACATTTTAACTTGCAGCATTGGAACCATTTCCGGTTGACGCGCAGCGCCTTCCAGAAATTTACCGCCCAGCAAGCCGAAACCGATTGCAGTACCCAGTGCGCCCAGGCCGATCAGCAGTGCAACAGCGATAGCAGTTAGACCAACTACAGTTTCCATCTTTCCTCCCGACTTTTACGTCGTATTGGTTAGGTTTTCTTAGATTAAAGCGGTAAAGCAAAATCGTTTCTTACATCAAGCCCTCGCGGGCATCCCCTCACCGAAGCGAGGGGATCATCAGACTCGCCAGGCGGGTCTCAATGGTTATCTTCGTGAGCCATCGACAGGTAGACGATGGTCAGCATCATGAAGATGAACGCTTGCAGGGTGATGATCAGGATGTGGAACACAGCCCACGCCCATTGCAGGACCACGCCCAGACCGCTAAGCCACAGCAGGCCGCTCCCGAACATGACCGCGATCAGAATGAACACCAGTTCACCCGCGTACATGTTGCCGAACAGTCGCAGTGCCAGGGAGATGGGCTTGGCCACCAGAGTCACGAATTCAAGCAGGAAGTTCACCGGAATCAACAGCGCTTGAACGAAAATGTTCTTGCTGCCGAACGGGTGCAGGGTCAATTCGCCGATGAAGCCGCCGATACCCTTAATCTTGATGCTGTAGAAAATGATCAGCGCGAATACGGACAGTGCCATGCCCAGCGTCGCGTTCGGATCGGTGGTCGATACGGCGCGGAAAGGAATGTGGTGATCACCGGTGATCATGATCGCCAGCTGCGGGATCCAGTCGACAGGAATCAAGTCGACCGCGTTCATGAGGAACACCCAGGCGAAGATGGTCAACGCCAGAGGAGCGATCACGGCGCTACGGCCATGGAAGCTGTCCCGGACGCTGCCGTCGACGAACTCGACGAGCACTTCAACGAAGTTCTGCAGGGCGCCCGGCTGACCGGAAGTCGCCTTTTTTGCGGCCATGCGGAAGATGAGGACAAAAATCAGACCCAATGCGACCGACCAGCCGAGGGTGTCGACGTGGAAAGCCCAAAAGCCCATTTCTTTTGCTTCCGCTGCGGAATGCGCGAAGCCCCAACTGCCGTCTGGCAAATGACCGAAGGTCAAGTTCTGCAAGTGGTGCTGGATATAGCCCGAAGCTGTTTGCTCTGCCATGGTTGCCTCAAACGCCCTAAGGTCTCGAAAGTCTTGTTCTCAATAGCAGGGGCGCAAACCAACTGACCAGTTGGGTCAGTATGAAAACGCCAAAAACCGCCAGCGGAGCCAGCGGCTTTACTCCTGCAAACGTCAGTGCAAAGAGCACTGCCGTAAAAATCAACTTGCCTGCCTCGCCGGCGTAGAACGACCGAACGATGGCCTGCGCTGCCCTGGCCCCGGAGTACCGGAATGCCTTATGAGCAAAATACACATTCGGCAGCCAGGCTATCAGGCCACCGCAAAGTCCCGAATACCCGGCTACGACGCCGTGCCACTGCCAAAGCGCCAGCGCTGCCCCCAGGAGGACAATCAACTGAGCCAGCAAGATCGGGAAAACAGCCAGGCGATGGAACGGCAAGCGGTTTGGCGTGCGTGTCTCCATCACATGGGCTCCTCGTAAGCCGGCCGCCAAAATCAATAACTTGGCATAAATTGTGCCGACAAAATGCGCGCAGAGTATAGGGGCGGTTCAGCCCCTATTCAACTGCCAGGTAGTGATTTCCGACTACGCGCTACGCATGATTTGTTTCAGCGAATGTGAGCGAGCACACCCTGTAGCTCGTCCAACGAGTTATAACGAATAACCAACTGACCTTTGCCCTTCTGTCCATGCCGGATTTGCACCGCGGAGCCCAGCCGCTCGGCTAGGCGCTGCTCGAGACGTGTGATGTCAGGATCAGCCTTCACCGGTTCGGCAGCCTCCTGTTTGCCGCTCAGCCACTGGCGAACCAGTGCTTCTGTCTGGCGCACGGTCAGACCGCGTGCGACAACATGTCGCGCCCCTTCAACCTGCTGATCTTCAGGCAGCCCCAGTAGGGCCCGGGCATGGCCCATCTCAAGATCACCATGGGAGAGCATGGTCTTGATCACTTCCGGCAATGCGATCAGTCGCAGCAAATTGGCGACGCTGACTCGCGACTTGCCTACCGCTTCCGCCACTTGCTGCTGGGTCAGCTGAAATTCCTGCTGCAGACGCTGCAGGGCAATCGCTTCCTCGATCGGATTCAGGTCTTCGCGCTGGATGTTCTCAATCAGCGCCATCGCGATCGCCGCTTCATCCGGCACGTCACGCACCATGGCAGGGATCGTCTCAATCCCTGCCTGCTGGCTGGCGCGCCAGCGGCGCTCGCCCGCGATGATCTCAAAGCGGTTGTCGGCGATCGGGCGGACCACGATCGGCTGCATGACCCCTTGCGCCTTGATCGAGTTCGCCAGTTCTTCCAGCGCCTGGGGATCCATATCACGACGCGGCTGGTACTTGCCTCGCTGAATCAGGTCCAGTGGGATGTGTTGAAGCTCGCGCTCAGTGGCCTTCACCGCCTGTTCTTCCAGTGCGGTGACGGTGGGGCTGCTCAGCAGTGCGTCCAGCCCACGTCCGAGTCCACGTTTCTTGACGGCCATGGAATTTCCTTAAGTGGGCTGAGCCGCAGTGCGACTGCCGCGACGTTGGCGACGAACCATCTCGCCCGCAAGCGCCAGGTAAGCCAGCGCGCCGCGAGAAGTCTTGTCGTACGCCAAAGCCGGCATGCCGAAGCTGGGCGCCTCGGCCAGACGAATATTGCGCGGAATCACGGTGTCGTACAGCTGCTCGCCGAAATGCTCTTTGAGCTGCGCCGAAACATCGTTGATCAGGCTAAGCCGCGGGTCATACATGGTCCGCAGCAAACCCTCGATCTTGAGTTGGGGATTGAGCAATTCACCGATGCGCTTGATGTTATCCACAAGGTCACTCAGACCTTCGAGCGCAAAGTACTCACACTGCATGGGGATAATCACGCCGTCGGCCGCGACCAGCGCGTTGAGCGTCAACATTGAAAGCGATGGAGGGCAATCGATGAGGATGTAATCGTAATTTTCGCGGATGGGCGCCAGTGCTGCGCGCAGACGCGATTCCTTCATCTGCATTTCAAGCAGGACCACCTCGGCAGCCGTCAGATCACGGTTTGCCGGCAGCAGCTGATAGCCGCCGTGTTCGGAAAAGTGCATGGCCTGATTCAGGTCGCACTCGCCGATCAGCAAATCGTAGACCGAGTGCTCAAGCGCATGCTTATCCACACCACTGCCCATGGTGGCATTGCCTTGCGGATCGAGATCGATCAACAGCACCCGACGCTTGGTAGCCACCAGCGAAGCCGCGAGGTTGATACAGGTTGTGGTTTTACCCACACCCCCTTTTTGGTTCGCTATCGCGAATACCTTAGCCATTCTTGCGTGTGTTCCCTGTCATGCCGTGCGGCGCAGTATCAGCAGATGCCGTTGACCTTGGCAACCGGGTACGGCCAAGGCTTGCGCGCTTTCCAGATGAAAATCTGCGGGCAATGCTACCAGTTCATCCACTGGATGCAGACCCTTCATTGCCAACCAGCGCGTTTGGCCGTCGCCCATGTGCCGAGTCCACTGGGTAAAGTCTTCCAGACTGCTGAAGGCGCGGGAGATGATGCCGTTGAACGGCAGCGCGGGCTGGAACGCTTCGGCACGACTGTGGATAACTTCGAGGTTGGCGAGCGCAAGCTCGAGTTTGACCTGCGTCAGAAACCGGGTTTTCTTGCCGTTACTGTCCAGCACCGTCACTTTCATGTCCGGAAACAGGATGGCGAGCGGGATACCCGGCATCCCGCCGCCACTGCCGACATCCAGCTGACGCTCACCTTCGATGAAACGCACCACGCTCAAGCTGTCCAGCAGATGGCGAGAGACCATTTCATCTGGATCACGAACGGCGGTCAGGTTGTAGGCCTTGTTCCACTTGATGAGCAAAGCCAGGTACGCCAGCAACTGGCGGTGTTGGCTTTCGTTCAACTCGACACCAAGCTCTCGAGCGCCAAGGGTCAGTTCTTCTGCATGCTGCGGGGTAACCATCGAACTCAAGCGCTTTGCTCCAACTGACGGCCCGCGCCGCGTTTTTTCAGATGAATCATCAACAGAGAAATCGCCGCTGGCGTGACGCCGGGAATCCGCGAGGCCTGCCCAAGGGTTTCAGGACGAGTTATCCCCAGCTTGCTCTGGATTTCCTTGGAAAGGCCGGAAATCCCGGTGTAATCGATATCCACAGGGAGCCGTGTGTTTTCGCTGGCACGCAGACGAGTGATCTCGTCTTGCTGACGATCGATGTAACCGGCGTACTTGGTCTTGATTTCAACTTGTTCAGCGACCTGCGGGTCAGGCGAGCCGTTGCCGGTCAGCTCAACCAGGCTGGCATAGTCCACTTCGGGACGGCTCAGCAGGTTCAGCAAATTGTATTCGTGGGTCAACGGAGTGCCGAAATGCGCCGAGACTGCATCGCCCTGCTCGGTACCCGGACGAATCCAGGTTGATTTCAGGCGCTGCTCTTCCAGCTCGATGCCTTCACGCTTGGCACAGAACGCCGCCCAGCGGGCATCGTCGACCAACCCGAGCGCCCGACCTTGTTCCGTCAAACGCAAGTCCGCGTTGTCTTCCCGCAAAATCAAGCGGTACTCGGCACGCGAGGTGAACATCCGGTATGGCTCCTGAGTACCCAACGTAATGAGGTCATCCACTAGCACGCCGATGTAAGCCTCATCGCGACGCGGACACCAGCTGTCCTTACCTTGAGCCCGAAGCGCTGCGTTGGCGCCAGCGAGTAAACCTTGGGCACCGGCCTCTTCGTAACCGGTTGTGCCGTTGATCTGTCCTGCGAAAAACAACCCACCGATAACCTTGGTTTCGAGGCTGTACTTCAGGTCGCGCGGATCGAAGTAGTCGTACTCGATGGCATAGCCAGGCCTGACGATGTGGGCGTTTTCCATTCCGCGAATGGACCGCACGATCTGCAGCTGTACGTCGAACGGCAGCGAGGTCGATATGCCGTTGGGATAAAGCTCATGGGTCGTCAAACCTTCCGGCTCGATAAACACCTGATGGCTTTCCTTGTCGGCAAACCGATGGATCTTGTCTTCAATCGACGGGCAATAGCGTGGACCTACCCCCTCTATCTCACCGGCAGCGGAATACATCGGCGAACGATCAAGATTGGCCGCGATGATTTCGTGGGTCTGGGCATTGGTGTGGGTAATCCAGCAACTGACCTGGCTCGGGTGTTGAGCCTTTGAACCCATGAACGACATCACCGGGATCGGCGTATCACCCGGTTGTTCGGTCATCACCGAGAAATCCACAGATCGGCCGTCAATGCGCGGAGGTGTACCCGTTTTCAGGCGGCCCACTCTCAACGGAAGCTCACGGAGCCTGCGTGCAAGCGCGATCGACGGCGGATCACCGGCGCGACCGCCCGAATAGTTCTGCAGACCGATGTGGATAAGTCCGCCCAGGAAGGTCCCGGTTGTCAGAACCACGGAATCAGCGAGAAAACGCAGTCCCATCTGGGTAACGACGCCGCGCACCTGATCCTGCTCGACGATCAGGTCGTCGCATGCCTGTTGGAATACCCAGAGGTTGGGCTGGTTTTCGATGATTTCTCTGACTGCGGCCTTGTAGAGCACGCGATCCGCCTGGGCACGTGTAGCCCGGACAGCGGGGCCTTTGCGGCTGTTAAGCACGCGAAACTGGATGCCACTTTTGTCCGTGGCCGTTGCCATCGCACCGCCGAGTGCATCGATCTCTTTGACCAAATGACTTTTACCGATGCCACCAATGGCCGGGTTGCAACTCATCTGGCCGAGGGTTTCCACGTTATGCGTAAGCAGCAGGGTGGTAGCCCCCATACGTGCGGACGCCAGTGCTGCCTCGGTACCGGCATGACCGCCGCCGATGACGATCACTTGAAAACGGGAAGGGAAATCCACCACGCACCTCGTGCCTGTTGTTTGGGGGGAATAGGAATGGCGGCAAGTATAGGGACTTACCCCCCCTTAAGAAACCCGTTGCGCAAAATCTAACCAGCTGTGGATGAATGGCGGTTATAGAAATTAAAAAGAAGGAAATTTATAAGATCTTTGTTTTTATGTTTATTTCTACTGAGGCCCATCTCTGTGGATAGAATGCTCAAATCCTTTAAATACGTGATGTACAGAGAATCAAAAGCCTGTGTCCATGTGCCCAAGAGCTACTTGGATAACCTGTCTAAGCCTGTGGATTAAATGACCACTTGTCCACAGGTGGCATTATCCTCAGGTGAGGGACCTGTTTATCTACCGAGCTTAGCCATGGTTATGCACAGGGCTTATTTGAGAATTCAGGTGCTAAACGGTCAAATTCGAGGCGCATCTATGCCCCCAGGCATTGACCGGAAGTCTGCAAAAGTCAGAAAACCTGAATCGAGATGGGGCAGATCCGGAGAGATTGACCTGCCAGGGGATGGATCGCGGTGTTATTTGCCGATGCAAAAGCTGGAGAAAATTCGTCCCAGCAAATCGTCCGAGCTGAATGCGCCCGTAATTTCGCCCAGGGACTGCTGTGCTTGGCGCAGGTCTTCGGCAAGCAGCTCGCCGGCGCCCGCCAGGGTCAGCTGCGAGCGTCCATGCTCGAGAGAAGCGCTTGCCTTGTGCAGCGCTTCAAGGTGTCGCCGTCGCGCACTGAAGCTTCCTTCAGCTGTTTGCTGATATCCCATGCACGCCTTCAGATGCTCTCTGAGAAGCTCCACGCCCTTACCTCCTGACTTGGCGCTCAGGCTGATGGTCACGTGGCCATCGATGCTGGTCACCAGCTCCACCGGTTCATTACTCAGGTCCACCTTGTTACGAATCAAGGTGACGTGGGCGGGGTCAGGTCTTTGATCCAGGAACTCGGGCCATAAAGCGAAAGGATCGCGCGCCTCCGGCGCTGTCGCATCCACCACCAGCAGAATTCGGTCCGCCTGACCTATGGCCTGAAGCGCGCGTTGCACACCTATTTTTTCCACATGATCGTCGGTGTCGCGCAGACCGGCAGTGTCCACGACGTGGAGAGGCATGCCATCAATGTGGATATGTTCGCGCAGGACATCACGGGTTGTGCCGGCAATCTCAGTCACAATTGCCGCCTCTTTGCCGGCGAGTGCATTCAGCAGACTGGATTTGCCGGCGTTGGGTCTGCCTGCAATCACCACGTTCATGCCATCCCTAAGCAGTGCGCCCTGGTTGGCTTCGTGGAGCACTGTGGATAACTGACTGCGAACGTCGTCCAGCATGGCAAGCACATGGCCGTCCGCGAGAAAGTCGATCTCTTCCTCCGGAAAATCGATCGCTGCTTCGACATAAATGCGCAGGCTGATCAGTTTCTCCGTGAGCTCATGTACTCGCTGAGAAAATGCACCCTGCAGCGACCTCAACGCATTGCGTGCGGCCTGTGCAGAACTCGCTTCGATAAGGTCAGCGATGGCCTCGGCTTGGGCGAGGTCGAGCTTGTCGTTGAGAAATGCGCGTTCACTGAATTCCCCGGGCCGTGCCAGACGGCACCCCAACTGCACACAGCGTTGCAGCAACATGTCCAGAACCACCGGCCCGCCATGCCCTTGAAGTTCGAGGACGTCTTCCCCGGTGAATGAGTGGGGGCCAGAAAAATAGAGTCCGATACCTTCGTCGATGATTACGCCGCTTTCTCCCTTGAAGGTGCCGTAATGCGCGTACCGAGGTTGTGGCAGTTTGCCGAGAATCGCCTCTGCACACTTGCCGGCCTGGGGACCAGAGATGCGGACGATGCCGACGCCTCCTCGTCCGGGAGCCGTCGCGATGGCCGCAATGGTTTCAAAAAGAACGTTCATGGGCCGACTCCTAGGCAACCGACGGATAGCAAAACGCCCCACGAGGGGGCGTTTTGAATGACTTGTTAACAGGGTAGATCAGGCTTCAGCTTTCTTGGCTTTCGCTTCGATGCTGCGGGTGATGTACCACTGCTGAGTGATGGACAAGGTGTTGTTCACAACCCAGTACAGCACCAGACCAGCCGGGAACCATAGGAAGAAGAACGTGAAGATGATTGGCATCAGCTTCATGACCTTGGCCTGCATCGGATCCGGCGGAGTCGGATTCAAACGCTGCTGGATAAACATGGTAGCGCCCATGATGATCGGCAGGATAAAGAACGGGTCCTTGATCGACAGGTCGGTTATCCACAGCAGCCAAGGTGCCTGGCGCATTTCGACGCTTTCAAGCAGTACCCAGTACAGCGACAGGAACACCGGCATCTGCACCAGGATCGGCAAGCATCCACCCAACGGGTTAATCTTCTCTTTCTTGTACAGCTCCATCATCGACTGAGAAAGCTTCTGACGATCGTCACCATGCTGCTCTTTCAACGCGGCCAAGCGCGGAGCGACTGCACGCATGCGTGCCATCGACTTGTAACTGGCCGCCGACAGAGGGAAGAAAAGCCCCTTGATTAGCATGGTCAGGAAGATGATCGACCAGCCCCAGTTACCCACGATGCTGTGGATATGTTGCAGCAGCCAGAAAATAGGCTGGGCAATGAACCACAGAATCCCGTAATCCACCGTCAATTCAAGACCTGGGGACAACTCCTTCAGGACTGCCTGACTCTTCGGACCGGCGTAAAGCGTTGTAGTGGTCTCGGCTTTCGCGCCAGGTGCGACCGTCAATGCCGGGCCTGTGAAACCGATGATGTAATTGCCGGCACTGTCCTTACGGGTGGTGACAGTGTTGCTATCAGTTTTATTCGGAATCCAAGCGGTCACGAAGTAATGCTGCAACCAGGCAACCCAACCACCCTGAACGGTGTCCTTCACCGAACCTTTGTCGATGTCCTTCATGGAAACCTTTTTGTAAGGTTCCGAAGGTGTCCACATCGCAGCACCCAGATAGGTGGCCGTGCCAGTGGCAGTCGTCGAGGATGGGTCAGCGCTCGAATCACGTTTCAGCTGTGCGAACAGGTTACCGTTCCAAGGCTGCGCGCTCTGGTTGTCAATCACGTAAGAAACGGTCAGGTCATACAGACCGCGTTTGAACGTGAAACGCTTGATGTAGTTCACGCCGCCATCGCTGAATTTCAGGTCGACGACCAAGTCGTTCTGACCGTCAGTCAACTGGTAGCTTTTTTGCGTGGCCGAGTAGACCGGGCGACCATTGGCTCGGGCATCAGGGCCATTTGCACCAGTCAGACCGCTCTGAGCGAGAAAGATCCGTTCGCCGCCGTTATCGAACAGCTGGAAAGGAATCTCGGGATGATCCTGACGGCGTGGATAAAGTGGCAAACGAAGCTGCACCACGTCGCCGCCTACCGGATCAATCTCCAGATTAAGGACGTCTGTCTTCACCTGGATCAGATCTTTGCTGGTAGCCACCGGGATTTCCGCAGGCGCAGCCACTTCGCCGGTAGCGCTAGGAACGTCTGCATTGGCAGTCGCTGAACCTTGCGGAGCATCAGGAATAGCGGATGTATTGGTGTTGGCAGCAACATTCTGAGTCGGCAAAGCAGCCTGACCGTAGTCCTGGTTCCATTTCAGGACACCGACATAGGTCACGATTGCCAGGGCGACGATCAGGATCGTGCGTTTAATATCCATGATTACTCGGCCATCGAAGAGGAACGGGAGGTGGGAGCAGGTGGAACCGGGTCATAACCACCGGGATTCCACGGATGACACCGACCTAAGCGACGTAAGGTCAGCCAGCCACCGCGCACCAGACCATAATTTTCAATGGCCTCGTACGCGTAGCAGGAGCAACTGGGGTAGAAACGACAGTGACTGGCCATCAGAGGACTGATGGCATAGCGGTAAAACTGGATCGGAACGAGCGCCAGTTTACGCATCAGGACTGTCTACCCCCGCAGTTTCGGTTTTAAGTTCGGGATTGGGCCGGCTGCGCGCCAGACGTTTCCAGAGCTTGCCGAAATGCTGAATCAATTCGGGGTTTTCAATGTCACCCAAGCCTTTGCGTGCAACGACGACGATATCCCATCCAACCAGGTTGTCCTGGTGAAGGCGAAACGACTCACGCATCAGGCGTTTCAAACGGTTGCGCTCGACGGAGAGCTTCACGCTCTTCTTGCCGATCACCAGCCCGAGACGGGGATGATCAAGGTCGTTGTTGCGCACAAGGAGCAGGAGATTTTTCCCCGGAACCTTGCCGGTAGGGGAGTCAAAGACTGCCTTGAAATGCCGGGGTGTCAGCAAACGCTTTTCCCGACTGAAGTCCTGACTCACCACCTGTGCCGATTAATCAAACTGCCAGACGCTTACGGCCTTTGGCGCGACGACGCGACAGAACTGCGCGACCGTTTTTGGTGGCCATACGAGCACGGAAACCGTGGGTGCGAGCGCGCTTGATAGTGCTGGGTTGGAAAGTACGTTTCATGGCGTGTTACCTGGTTCGTCCACAACGGGCCGGAATGGCCCCCGTTTTAAGAGACCGGGGATTCTAGAGAAAGCGGGCACGCAGGTCAATTTCCAACCAATGTTTCTTGCACTTACTTGCTGAGTGCATTCCATCGACAGCGAGAGATCGGGCGGTGCATTCTTGGCACGTAGATATAGAAATAAAGAAGGAAGGTATTTAAAGCTTCTTTGTAAAGCTTATAAAAGCTTAAGGCGGGGATTTCTGTGGATAAGGCTCTACAAGCCCTGCATCACGTGGTGTACAGAGCGAAGAAAGTCTGTCCACAAACGGTGCTGCGGTTGTGTGACAGCTGGCTACAAGCTGTGGATAGAATGAGCATTTATCCACAGTTGCTTTATCCACAGGTTTCAGACCGGGTTTATGCAACGAGCTGAGGCTAGGTTATCCACAGACCTTAACTATCCACCGCTGGTCGTTCTGTTTAGGACTTTCTGTTTGGTTTCATGAGTCGGCGCCCTACCTTCATGTGGATAAGTCCGCTACGGGTGGTTACAATGGCGGCTTGTTTTTGCCGCGCCGGCTTCGGAACCTAGGGGATATTTGTGTCAGTGGAACTTTGGCAGCAATGCGTTGAGCTCTTGCGCGATGAGCTGCCTGCCCAGCAATTCAACACCTGGATCCGTCCGTTACAGGTTGAAGCCGAAGGCGACGAATTGCGCGTGTATGCGCCCAACCGATTTGTGCTGGACTGGGTGAATGAGAAGTACCTGAGCCGATTGCTCGAGCTGCTGGGCGAGCACGGTCAGGGAGTCGCGCCCGCGCTTTCCTTATTAATAGGCAGCAAGCGTAGTTCAGCGCCACGTGCAGCCCCGAACGCACCGCTCGCTGCAGCTGCTGCCGCATCTCAGGCCGCTCAGAACGCGAGCAACAACGATGCCCCGGTGGCCTCACCGGCACCGCAGTCCGTCGCAACGCCTGCTCCGATGATTCAGACCTCCTTGAATGTCGAAGACGAACCTTCCCGGGCGAGCTTCGATCCGATGGCAGGCGCCAGTTCCCAGCAAGCTCCTGCTCGCGCCGAGCAGCGTAGTGTTCAAGTTGAGGGCGCGCTGAAGCACACTAGCTATCTGAACAGGACCTTTACGTTCGAAAATTTTGTCGAAGGTAAATCCAACCAGTTGGCTCGAGCGGCCGCCTGGCAGGTAGCGGACAATCCCAAACACGGTTACAACCCGCTCTTTCTGTATGGCGGCGTGGGTTTAGGTAAGACTCACTTGATGCATGCCGTGGGTAACCACTTGCTCAAGAAGAACCCGAATGCCAAGGTTGTGTATTTGCACTCCGAGCGTTTTGTGGCGGATATGGTCAAGGCGCTTCAGCTCAATGCAATCAATGAGTTCAAACGCTTCTATCGCTCAGTCGATGCACTGCTGATCGATGACATTCAATTTTTCGCCCGCAAAGAGCGTTCCCAGGAAGAGTTTTTCCACACCTTCAACGCGCTTCTGGAGGGGGGGCAGCAGGTTATTCTTACGAGTGACCGCTACCCTAAAGAGATCGAAGGCCTGGAAGAGCGCTTGAAGTCACGTTTCGGCTGGGGCCTGACAGTCGCGGTCGAGCCACCGGAGCTGGAAACGCGGGTAGCGATTTTGATGAAGAAGGCAGATCAGGCGAAAGTCGATCTCCCTCATGACGCCGCGTTCTTCATCGCTCAGCGCATCCGGTCTAACGTGCGTGAGCTTGAGGGTGCGCTGAAGCGTGTCATCGCTCACTCGCACTTCATGGGCCGAGACATCACCATCGAACTGATCCGTGAATCGTTGAAGGATTTGCTTGCGTTGCAAGACAAGCTGGTGAGTGTGGATAACATTCAGCGGACCGTTGCCGAGTACTACAAGATCAAGATCTCCGACTTGCTGTCGAAGCGCCGTTCGAGGTCTGTCGCAAGACCGCGGCAAGTGGCGATGGCATTGTCCAAGGAACTGACCAACCACAGTCTTCCGGAAATCGGCGATGTGTTTGGCGGCCGTGACCACACAACGGTGTTGCACGCGTGCCGGAAGATCAACGAATTGAAAGAATCCGATGCGGACATCCGCGAGGACTACAAGAACCTGCTGCGGACATTGACAACGTGACGCTGACGCAGCTTATCAAGGCAAGGGACTAGACCATGCATTTCACCATTCAACGCGAAGCCCTGTTGAAACCCCTGCAACTGGTCGCGGGCGTTGTCGAACGCCGTCAGACCTTGCCGGTTCTTTCGAACGTACTTTTGGTCGTTGAGGGCCAGCAGTTGTCTTTGACCGGTACGGACCTCGAAGTCGAGCTGGTCGGCCGCGTGCAGTTGGAAGAGCCTGCTGAGCCGGGCGAAATCACCGTCCCCGCGCGCAAGCTGATGGACATCTGCAAAAGCATTCCCAATGACGCACTGATTGACATCAAGCTCGACGAGCAAAAGCTGATTGTCAAAGCGGGTCGCAGCCGCTTTACGCTTTCTACCCTGCCTGCCAATGACTTCCCCACTGTGGAAGAAGGTCCGGGTTCGCTTACGTTCAGCCTTATTCAAAGCAAGCTGCGCCGCTTGATCGAGCGCACCAGCTTTGCCATGGCCCAGCAGGACGTTCGCTACTACCTCAACGGCATGCTGCTTGAAGTTCAGTCGGGCATTCTCCGCGCGGTCGCAACTGATGGGCATCGTCTTGCGATGTGTTCCATGGCTGCAGAGATCGAGCAGGCTGACCGTCACCAGGTGATCGTGCCGCGTAAGGGCATCCTGGAACTGGCGCGACTGCTGACTGAGCAAGACGGCCTGGTCAGCATCGTGCTGGGTCAGCATCACATTCGCGCGACCACAGGTGAGTTCACGTTCACATCCAAGCTTGTCGACGGCAAATTCCCTGACTACGAGCGAGTGCTGCCCAAGGGCGGTGACAAGCTAGTCGTCGGTGATCGTCAGGCACTGCGCGAGGCGTTCAGCCGTACGGCGATTCTCTCCAACGAAAAATATCGAGGTATCCGCCTTCAGTTGGCCAACGGTCAGTTGAAGATTCAAGCGAACAACCCGGAGCAGGAAGAAGCCGAGGAAGAAATCAGCGTCGACTACAACGGCAGCTCTCTTGAGATCGGATTTAACGTGAGCTACCTGCTCGACGTACTGGGTGTCATGACCACGGAGCAAGTCCGTCTGATTCTTTCGGATTCGAACAGCAGCGCTTTGGTGCAGGAGTCAGGCAACGACGACTCGGCCTATGTCGTTATGCCGATGCGCCTGTAACAGCAGTTGATCGATGTCTCTTAGCCGCGTCTCGGTCACCGGAGTGCGCAATCTGCACCCGGTGACCTTCTCTCCATCACCCCGCATCAACATCCTCTACGGCGCCAACGGCAGCGGCAAAACCAGTGTACTGGAAGCTATCCATCTCCTTGGCTTGGCGCGCTCTTTTCGTAGCGCGCGATTGCAGCCAGTTATTCAATACGAGCAACCTGCGTGCACGGTCTTCGGCCAGGTTGAACTTGCTGAAGGTGGTCATAGCAGCCTGGGTGTTTCCCGAGAGCGTCAGGGAGACTTCCAGATCCGTATTGATGGGCAGAACGCAAAGAGCGCCGCGCAACTCGCCGAAACGTTACCGCTCCAGCTAATTAACCCCGACAGTTTTCGGCTCCTTGAGGGTGCGCCGAAGATCCGTCGTCAGTTTCTGGATTGGGGAGTGTTCCACGTGGAACCTCGTTTCATGTCGACCTGGCAGCGGCTTCAGAAGGCCCTCAGGCAGCGGAACTCGTGGCTTCGCCATGGTACACTTGACGCCGCTTCGCAGGCCGCATGGGACCGTGAACTGTGTCTTGCGAGCGATGAGATTGACGAGTTTCGGCGCGCTTATATCAAAGCGCTGAAGCCTGTGTTCGAGCAGACACTGAGTGAGCTTGTTCAGATCGATGGGCTGACGCTTAGTTACTATCGAGGATGGGACAAGGAAAAAAACCTGAGTGACGTTTTGGCATCGTCCCTCTACCGTGACCAGCAAATGGGTCACACGCAAGCAGGGCCGCAACGCGCGGACTTGCGCTTGCGACTTGGCGGGCACAACGCGGCGGATATTCTTTCTCGTGGGCAGCAGAAGCTTGTGGTCTGTGCCCTTCGTATTGCTCAAGGACATTTAGTCAGTGCGGCCCGTCGAGGCCAATGCATTTATCTCGTCGACGATCTTCCATCGGAACTCGATGAGAATCACCGCGGTGCGCTATGTCGCCTGCTGGAAGAATTACGCTGCCAGGTGTTTATCACCTGCGTAGATCATGAATTGTTGAGGGAAGGCTGGCTGATGGAAACGCCAGTTGCTTTGTTCCACGTGGAACACGGCAATATCACCCAGACCCACGACCACCGGGAGTGAAGGCATGAGCGAAAACCAAACGTACGACTCGACCAGCATCAAAGTGCTGAAAGGGCTCGATGCCGTACGCAAGCGTCCTGGTATGTATATCGGCGACACAGACGATGGCAGCGGCCTCCACCATATGGTGTTTGAGGTTGTGGACAACTCGATCGACGAGGCGTTGGCCGGTCACTGTGACGACATCAGTATCATCATTCACCCGGACGAATCGATCACTGTTCGTGACAACGGTCGCGGTATTCCGGTTGACGTGCATAAAGAAGAAGGCGTCTCAGCGGCCGAAGTCATCATGACTGTGTTGCACGCTGGCGGTAAGTTTGACGATAACTCCTACAAGGTGTCAGGCGGTCTGCACGGTGTGGGCGTTTCGGTCGTCAACGCACTTTCCGAGGTTTTGAACCTCACTGTTCGCCGCAGCGGTAAAGTGTGGGAACAGACTTACGTCCATGGTGTTCCACAAGAGCCAATGCAGATCGTTGGTGAAAGTGACACCACGGGTACAGAGATCCACTTCAAGCCCTCCTCCGAAACCTTCAAAAATATTCACTTCAGCTGGGACATCCTCGCCAAGCGTATTCGCGAGCTGTCGTTCCTCAACTCCGGTGTGGGTATCGTTCTTAAAGACGAGCGCAGCGGCAAGGAAGAGCTGTTCAAATATGAAGGCGGTCTGCGGGCGTTCGTTGAATACTTGAACACCAACAAGACGCCTGTGAATCAGGTCTTCCACTTCAACATCCAGCGTGAGGATGGAATCGGTGTTGAAATTGCCTTGCAGTGGAATGACAGCTTCAATGAAAACCTGCTGTGCTTCACCAACAACATTCCGCAGCGCGACGGTGGTACCCACCTCGTCGGCTTCCGCTCTGCCCTGACACGTAACCTGAACAACTACATTGAGCAGGAAGGTCTGGCGAAGAAGCACAAGGTCGCCACCACCGGTGACGATGCGCGTGAAGGCCTGACAGCGATCATTTCCGTCAAGGTTCCTGATCCGAAGTTCAGCTCGCAGACGAAAGACAAGCTGGTGTCTTCAGAAGTGAAGACCGCGGTTGAGCAGGAAATGGGCAAGTACTTCTCTGACTTCCTGCTCGAGAACCCAAACGAAGCGAAAGCCGTTGTCGGCAAGATGATCGATGCGGCACGTGCTCGTGAAGCCGCGCGTAAGGCGCGTGAGATGACTCGCCGCAAAGGTGCGCTGGATATCGCAGGCCTGCCCGGCAAGCTGGCTGACTGCCAGGAAAAGGACCCTGCCCTTTCCGAGCTGTATCTTGTGGAAGGTGACTCTGCTGGCGG
Organism: Pseudomonas graminis; assembly: GCF_013201545.1. Taxonomy (NCBI): domain Bacteria; kingdom Pseudomonadati; phylum Pseudomonadota; class Gammaproteobacteria; order Pseudomonadales; family Pseudomonadaceae; genus Pseudomonas; species Pseudomonas graminis. The sequence goes on along the minus strand of NZ_CP053746.1, from coordinate 1,614,146 downwards.
TTCCGCCAAGCAGGGACGTAATCGTAAGACTCAGGCCATCCTGCCACTCAAGGGCAAGATCCTGAACGTGGAAAAGGCTCGCTTCGACAAGATGATCTCGTCCCAGGAAGTGGGTACGTTGATCACGGCACTGGGCTGCGGTATTGGCCGTGACGAGTACAACATCGAAAAACTGCGCTACCACAACATCATCATCATGACCGATGCTGACGTCGACGGTTCGCACATCCGTACCCTGTTGCTGACATTCTTCTTCCGTCAGCTGCCGGAACTGGTAGAGCGTGGCTACATCTACATTGCCCAGCCGCCGCTGTACAAGGTGAAGAAAGGCAAGCAAGAGCAGTACATCAAAGACGACGATGCCATGGAAGAGTACATGACTCAGTCGGCTCTTGAGGATGCAAGCCTGCACCTGAACGAATCGGCGCCTGGCATTTCTGGTGCAGCGCTGGAGAAACTGGTTCACGACTTCCGCATGGTCATGAAGACCCTGAAGCGTCTCTCCCGTCTGTACCCGCAAGAGCTGACCGAGCACTTCGTCTACCTGCCAGCTGTACCAATGGAGCAGCTGTCTGATCATGCCGCCATGCAAGAGTGGCTGGCGAAGTTTGATGAACGTCTGCGCGTGGGTGAGAAATCCGGCTTGGTCTACAAGGCCAGCTTGCGTGAAGACCGCGAGCGTAACGTATGGCTGCCAGAGGTTGAACTGATCTCCCATGGGCTGTCCAACTACGTGACGTTCAACCGCGATTTCTTCGGCAGCAACGACTACAAGACAGTCACTGCGCTCGGTGCTCAGATCAGCACGCTGCTGGAAGAAGGCGCTTACGTTCAACGTGGCGAACGCAAGAAAGCTGTGACGGAGTTCAAGGAAGCACTGGCCTGGTTGATGGCAGAGAGCACCAAGCGCCATACCATTCAGCGCTACAAAGGTCTCGGTGAGATGAACCCCGATCAATTGTGGGAAACCACGATGGACCCAAGTGTCCGACGCATGCTCAAGGTGACGATCGAAGACGCCATCGGCGCTGATCAGATCTTCAACACCTTGATGGGTGATGCAGTAGAACCGCGCCGCGACTTCATCGAAGCCAACGCACTGGCGGTGTCGAACCTGGATTTCTAAGGTTCAGCCGCTAACGAAACAGCCCCAACGATGCGAATCGATTGGGGCTGTTTTGTTTGAGGATTCAGCTAACGGTTTTGATTGGATTGATCGCCGACGTGATCCTCCCTCGCCTGCTCAAGCGTTTGCCCCATTCAATACCTCGCTGTTCGATGAAGCGGTAGCTGACCCCAGATATGCCCACGATGATGATCAATAAGCCAAGCAGCAGGAAGTTATCAGCCACTGGGTTGTTGAAAGAAAGCATCGGACCTGGCAAAGCGCCGGCGTAGGTGACGATAGCGTGGCCGGTGATTTTCCCCACCAGCAGCATGGCGAGTGTAAAGGCGAATAGCACCATCGCATGGGTCATGTAGATCGAGTAGGAGAGCGTGCCCAGTTTTTCAAAGGGGCCAGCCTTCAACAGGGTTGAAATGACCCCTCCCTCAAACGAGAAAATCAGCATCAGCGCGCAGAAGCTCAACATCAGAATGATCTGTTTGTGATCGGCGTTACTCACCAGCAAGTTCACTGTCAGGCAGATCCCGACCACTTCCAACGCTGTGTGCAGCCAGCGCGGAATGCTCTTGTCATGGATGAGCTGATAGATCTGATAGGTCATCACGCCTGCGAAGAAACAGGACAGGCCTTGCAAGGCGGGCTCCATCAGGAAGACAAGTCCCAGGGAGAGGCAAGCCGTAGCCGTCAGAGTAATAACCAGAAATATCAGCATGGCAAAGCGCGGAGTACACACGAGTATTCCCGCGAAGATCATGTAGAGGTAGTACTCGACACTGATACTCCACGCCGGAAAGTTGAAGGACTGCGGATTGAATCCCGGCCACCAGGATTGCAACAGCAGCAGGTTGGGAATGATTTCCTCGGGCGCACGCTGTCCGGTGAAGCTGGGCTGATTGAACGCTATGCCGGCATGCTCCGCGCCCAGCTTCATAACCTCCAGCGCAATGGCGAGCAGAAGTACAAAGACGTGCAAGGGGTACAGTCGAAAGGTGCGAGTGATGAAAAACTGCCTGAACTGGTCCGTCGTTGCCAGCCGCTGCCCATAGGTGTGAACCATGACAAAGCCGCTCAGGATGAAGAAAAAGCTAACCATGTAATGAGCATTTCTAAAGAACGCCCATTCGCCGAAACTCTGTGGAATGTGCATGTGATAAACCGCAACGCTAAGCGCGCAGATGCCCCGGAAGCCGTCCAGCACCTGGAATCTTTTCATCGCAAACTCCCTGTAGAACCAATGCCGTATGCGTTTAGATCCTTCCCCAGTGCGCAGGTCATCATGCGGTACCCTTCCCTGCTCTGATCCAACGGGTTTTCAAGCTGTCCAGGCCACTGCTAAAAACCCCGGCAAGCCCATGGCGCCACGCCATGGCCGGCTTCTCGATAAGGTGCCAAGACAATATGGCTGCCATTAGCACAAGCGGGAACGCGAGCAGCATCATGCTGACAGGCCCAATGCCTTTGAACAGATGGGCGAGGATTTCCTGAATCGGGAATGCATAGATATAAACACCGTACGAGTAATCACCCAGCTGGTTGTAACGGTCGGTCACGGGGCGAGTGGCAAACCCGAGGTAGAAAATCAAATACGCCCAGGCCAGCACAAAGCACTCAAAGAAATACGGCGTGCGCCAAGTGCAGACGGCTAACGCGGCGAAAGGCAGGAAGCCAATAAATCGATGCGGGATATAGTCGCGATATCGGTAGAACGACATGCCCAGCACAAACGGCAAACTCCACGTGAAGAAGAACTCGGCACGGTGGAAATCTGCGAGCAGCGTGGTGTTCAGCATCAAGGCTTTGAAGGTGACGTACAGCGCAGCGTAGAACATTAGAAAGCCCGCGAATTTGCGTCCCTCACTGTTGAACGCGAATGCGCCAAGTCCGCCGACCAGTACATAGAGTGTGACCTCGTAAAAGAGTGTCCACAGCGACCCGTTGATGCCGGGCCAAGGGTTGTTCTCGAAAACGCCAGGCAGCTGGAATTTCATGCTGAAGAGCGTCAGGTTATGGGTTAGATAACCGTACGTTTCACCTGAGCTGAAATATTCCGACGGACCCAGTGTCGTAAACAAGGGTCCGATCAGAAACACGCTGAGCAGCAGCACAAGTGTTAGCGCAGGATAGATGCGCAGAAACCGAGCGATGAAAAAATCCGTCGTGCTGGCCGCGCGATCGCGACTAAGGGAGATAAAAAAGCCGGAGACGCAGAAGAATGTGATTACCGCGAGTTCACCCAGTGACAGGCCAATCCATTTCGAGAGCGGCTCGATCGCATCACGGCCGAGTGCAAGAGGGTAACTGTGGGAGATCAGTACCGCCGTAGCGGCCAGCATTCTGATCAGGTTGAAGTTGTTGTTTCTTCTGGACGCCAGGTCACCCAACGTATTCATACAGCCTCCGCGCGAGATCAGGGTCATGTCGGTTCGATCCATTCACCGCTGTGACGCTCACGCCGTCGGGGACGCGCGATATCGAGAGGGTTGGAAATGGTTTTGAGCTCGAACGATACACTGGGGGTGATGCACGTCTAATTGGCATCTCTAATCGAGATGCGGATTACCTGCATGCCCTGTCAGCCAATAATTTGGCCCTGAAACTCGAACGATAGATTTTATTAGGCAGGTTAGTGTCGTTGCGCCTTGAGTGGCGAATGACAGCGGTAAAAACCTGGATTCCCGCCGATTGAAACGTTGCATCAGGACAGATGTACGACCAAGGAGCCTCAGTCTTATGTCGATTCGCAAGTACCAGAAAGTGCTGGCTATCCCCCGAGTGCTGCCTGCCACGTTCTTTATGTTCGTTGCGGGGCTGCCGCTGACTATCATGGGGCTCACGTTGAGCCTGCATGTGCTCAATGAAATGGGCGGCAGCTATTTTGATGCGGGCGTAGTGGGGACCGCGACCGCCTTGGGTTTTGCCGTGGGCTCTCCCCTCCTCGGCCGGATGATTGACCGTCACGGCCTACGCCCGGTGGTGGCTGTATGCGGGACGCTGTCGACCCTCGCCTGGATCCTGCTGCCGATGGTGAGCTACTGGTTCTACGTCCTCCTGGCTTTTGTAGCCGGTCTTTTTACGGTGCCGACGGGTTCGCTTGCCAGGCAGTTCGTTGCCAGTCTGGTACCGGAGGATCAGCGCCGGCCTGCCTACTCGCTCAACATGATGCTCATGGAGCTTTCCTTCGTCATCGGGCCCGCCACTGGCATCCTGTTGATCACTACCTATTCGGCGACTGCCACCCTGGCGGGCATCGGCCTCTGGCGCGCGCTCTCCTATGTCGTGCTCTATGTGTTGAACTGGCCGACGCGCAATGTGGATGAAGTCGCTGCAAATCCTGATCGCGTACGTCCCAAACTCCGCACCTGGATGAGCGGCCGTTTGCTGGCGGTAATGTTCGTCAGTGCGGGTGCGTTGTTCGTGTTGTATGGCACCGAGCTGGCACTGATCGCCGTGCTGCGCGCCAGCGATCAACTTGCCTTTACCGGGTATGTCATCGCCGCCATGTCCATTGCCTCCATTGTCGGTGGGTACGTGCACGGGATTGTTCACAGGTCGTGGTCGCAGATGAAACTCGCCTTGGCAATGAGCCTGCTGCTGCTGCCCGTAGTGTTTTTTGATGACGTCTGGTGGTGGCTGATGCTCGCGCTGTTGCCCACCAATTTGCTGTGCACACCGACGCTGGCCGCAGGCTCGGAAGCCGTCGCCAAGCTGGCGCCTTCCAGCGTGAGAGGTGAAGTGATGGGGTTGCACGATTCGGCGTACCGAATAGGTCAGACATTGTCCGCGCCGATTGTGGGATTCGCGATCGACAGCGTTTCCCCCGCCATGGGATTTGTCGCAGCGGCGTGTGGGGGGATTGTGTTGGTGGGTGTGGGAGCGCTCTGCACTCTGCGAATTTCAGCGCCGACTAGAACGGCTTGATTCACATAACGGTCTTGGGCTGCACAGGCTCAAGACCGGTCTTTTCAGGTCATCGGCAGACGATGAGAAAAAACTTATGCACGTTTTGGCGTTTTGAGCGCCTGAAGAAATAAGCATTTAAATTAACGAGTTAGCAGCGAATTCTTCAGGTTCTGATTTATTCGTGCACAGGTTATCCACAATTCACGCCGGTGTTTTCTCGGGTGCAGGTGCGGGCATTGCGGGCGATCCCAAGTCGCGCTGGGTTTGTTCGTTCCACGCTGACACTCGATCGTTAAGCGCAGCAATTGCGCGAGGACCAGTCCCCTCTGCGTACATCGGTTCGCCAATCACAACTTCAATAGTGCCCTGCTTTTTGCCCCATCCCTCTTTCGGCCAATAGCGGCCGGCATTGTGGGAAATAGGCAGAACGGGCAAGTCAGCGTTTACGGCCAGTGCCGAACCACTGCGCGAGAACTTTCCGATCTGGCCGTAGGGTACGCGTGTGCCTTCAGGGAAGATCAGCACCCAGACCCGGTCTTTTAGCAACTCGTCGCCTTTCTTTGCCACGACTTTAAGCGCGGCTTTGGGATTGTTGCGATCGATGGCGATGGGACGCAGCATCGCCATGGCCCAGCCAAAGAATGGCACGTACAACAGCTCCCGCTTAAGCACTTGGCTCAAAGGCTGAAAGTGGGCCGAGAGAAAAAACGTTTCCCACGTGCTCTGGTGGTTGGAGACAATCACGCACGGTGTCTCGGGAATATTTTCCTGGCCGGTGACGTTGACTTTGATGTTGAGGAAAACGCGGGTCAGCCACAAGGCGCAGCGGCACCAGTACACATTGATGAAGCGATAACGAAGACGGAACGGCAGGAAAGGTGCAATAAAGAAACTCAGCGAACACCACAGCAGGGCGGTAGTGCCCAGCAGCAGGTAAAAGAAGAAAATCCTGATGGCCTGCACAATCGACATAGCTGCTTTTACCGTTACGGGAAATTACCCGAATTGAGCGAGCCGTTGAATAGCCGTTAGCCGTTCAACGGGGCGCTGTTGTGAATAAGTTCTGCGGCAACCGCCGCCAGATCGTCAAAAACCAACGTGCCTGCGGGTAATGCACCGCTTCGCGTCTTCTGACCTTTGCCGGTCATGACCAGAACAGGTTGTGAATCGACGGCCACCGCCGCCTCCAGGTCACCCTTGCTATCGCCTACAAACCACACGCCACGTAAATCGATGGCGTAATGGCGGGCAATTGTCTTCAGCATCCCCGGTTTTGGCTTGCGGCAATCGCAACTCGCGTCCGGCCCATGGGGGCAATAAACAACCAGTCCGACCTCGCCACCCTCCTCCGCCACGAGTTCACGCAGGCGTGCGTGCATGGCATCGAGCGTTGCGAGATCGTAGTAACCGCGAGCGATGCCAGACTGGTTGGTAGCCACTGCCACCGTCCAGCCGGCTTTGCTCAGTTGCGCAATTGCCTCGATTGAGCCAGGGATCGGAACCCATTCCTCCACCGACTTGATGTAGGCGTCGGAGTCCTGATTGATCACCCCGTCCCGATCGAGAATCAGCAACTTCATTGGTATCCGCTCCGCTGTCAGCTCAACAACGAGATGTCGGCAACGCCGAGGAACAGATTTCTCAGACGAGCAAGCAAGGCGTACCGGTTGGCTCGCACGCTGGCGTCTTCCGCATTGACCATGACTGCCTCGAAAAACGCATCCACAGGCTCGCGAAGTGCCGCAAGACGGGTCAGCGCTTCGTTGTACTGACGGCTCGCGGACATCGGCGCTACGGCCTGATCTGCTTGCTGAATCGCCGAGTACAGCGAGAACTCGTTGGCGTTATCGAAATACTTCGGCTCGACGGTCTGGGCGATGTTGCCATCTGCCTTGCTCAGCAGATTGGAAACCCGCTTGTTCACGGCGGCCAATGCTGCAGCCTCAGGCAACTTGCGGAAGGCCTGAACAGCCTGAACACGTTGATCGAAGTCCAGCGCCGAAGCGGGCTGCAAAGCGCGCACCGACAGGTAGACAGAAACGTCGACGCCTTCGTCTTCATAGCGCGCGCGCAGACGATCGAAGATGAATTCGAGAACCTGCTCTGGCAGACCAGCAGGCTTGATCTTCACACCGAACTGAGCGACGGCGAACTGCACGGTTTTGACCAGATCCAGATCCAGTTTCTTCTCGATCAGGATGCGCAGGATGCCCAGTGCGGCCCGGCGCAAAGCGTACGGGTCTTTGCTACCGGTCGGCAGCATGCCGATGCCGAAGATGCCCACGAGTGTGTCGAGCTTGTCGGCAATGGCAACAGCGGCGCCAGTCAGCGTGCCCGGCAATTCAGCACCAGCGCCACGTGGCATGTACTGTTCGTTCAACGCCAGCGCGACGTCTTCGGGTTCGCCGTCGGCCAAGGCGTAGTAGTAGCCTGCAACGCCCTGCATTTCGGGGAACTCGCCGACCATCTCGGTCGCCAGGTCGCACTTGGACAGCAAGCCTGCACGCGCGGCGCGCTGAGCATCGCCGCCAATGCGGGGCGCGATGAACGCGGCTAGCTTGGAAACGCGCTCGGCCTTGTCGAACACCGTGCCCAACTGCGCCTGGAACACCACGTTCTGCAGGCGCTGGTTGAACGTCTCCAGCTTCTGCTTCTTGTCCTGCTTGAAGAAGAACTCGGCGTCGGTCAGACGGGGGCGAACAACCTTCTCGTTGCCGTGGACGATCTGGGAAGGGTCCTTGCTGTCGATGTTCGCGACCGTAATGAAGCGCGGCAGCAGCTTGCCTTCGGCATCCAGCAGGCAGAAGTACTTCTGATTGTCCTGCATCGTGGTGATGAGGGCTTCCTGCGGCACTTCAAGGAAACGCTCCTCGAACGAGCACACCAGCGGGACGGGCCACTCGACCAGCGCAGTCACCTCATCAAGCAATGCCGGCGGCACGATGGCGGTGCCTTCGTGTTGCGTGGCGAGCTCTTCGACGCGCTTGCTGATCAACTGACGACGCTCGTTGAAATCTGCAAGCACATAGGCCGCGCGCAAGTCGCTGGCGTAATTGGCCGGGGACGAAATGCGCACGCTGTCCGGATGATGGAAGCGATGGCCACGGGATTCACGACCGGACGTCTGGGCGAGGATGGTGCAGTCGACGACTTGATCACCAAACAGCATGACCAGCCATTGGGTCGGACGTACGAATTCTTCCTTGCGCGCGCCCCAGCGCATGCGCTTCGGGATCGGCAGGTCGTTGAGGGAATCTTCGATGATGGTTGGCAGCAGACTCAACGTTGGCTTGCCAGGAATGCTCTGGCTGTAGCGCAGTTTCGGGCCGCTCTGGTCGATTTCGCTCAGGTCCACGCCGCACTTCTTGGCGAAACCCAAGGCAGCCTGAGTCGGATTGCCATCGGCATCGAACGCGGCCTGGCGTGGCGGGCCGTCCAGATTGACGCTGCGATCCGGCTGCTCGGTGGCGAGCTGAGTGATCAGCACGGCCAGGCGACGCGGCGCGGCATAGACCTGCTTGGCGCTGTAAGTCAGACCGGCAGCCTGCAGACCTTTTTCGATACCGGCCATGAACGCATCGGCCAGGGTATTCAATGCTTTGGGTGGCAGTTCTTCGGTGCCCAGTTCAACCAGAAAATCTTGAGCACTCATTGCGCAGCCTCCAGCTTGGCCAACACTTCATCGCGGATATCGGGCGCGGCCATCGGGAAGCCAAGCTTGGCCCGGGCCATCAGGTACGCCTGGGCCACGGAGCGAGCCAGGGTGCGGACGCGCAGAATGTACTGCTGACGCGCCGTCACCGAAATCGCGCGGCGTGCATCCAGCAAGTTAAAGGTGTGAGAGGCCTTGAGGACCATTTCGTAGCTCGGCAATGGCAGCTCGACTTCGATCAGGCGCACGGCTTCGCTCTCATAGAAATCGAACAGCTCGAACAGTTTGTCGACGTTGGCGTGCTCGAAGTTGTAAGTCGACTGCTCCACTTCGTTCTGATGGAACACGTCGCCGTAGGTGACTTTGCCGAACGGGCCGTCAGTCCAGACCAGGTCGTAGACCGACTCGACGCCTTGCAGGTACATCGCCAGACGTTCGAGGCCGTAGGTGATTTCGCCGGTGACCGGGTAGCACTCGATACCGCCGACTTGTTGGAAGTACGTGAATTGCGACACTTCCATGCCGTTCAGCCAGATCTCCCAACCCAGGCCCCAGGCGCCGAGGGTTGGGGATTCCCAGTTGTCTTCGACAAAGCGGACGTCGTGCACGAGTGGATCAAGACCCACATGCTTCAGCGAGCCAAGGTACAGCTCCTGGAAATTGTCCGGGTTAGGCTTGAGAACGACCTGGAATTGATAGTAGTGCTGCAGGCGATTCGGGTTCTCGCCATAACGGCCATCGGTAGGACGACGGCTCGGTTGTACGTAGGCGGCGTTCCAGGTTTCCGGGCCGATGGCACGCAGAAACGTAGCGGTGTGGAAAGTGCCGGCGCCCACTTCCATATCGTAGGGCTGAAGTACCACACAACCTTGCTCAGCCCAGTATTGCTGGAGGGCGAGGATCAAGTCTTGGAAGGTACGCACGGCTGGCGTAGGCTGGCTCACGAAATTCACCTGTACTGGGGGGCTGCGATTTAAAGAGCGGGAGTATACCCGATTCGGCCGCGCCTCCACCCTTGGGAGCCCTATGCCACGCTGCTTTTGGTGCAACGAAGATCCGCTTTACATGGACTACCACGATCAAGAGTGGGGTGTGCCGTTGCGCGATGCGCAGATGCTGTTCGAGTTCCTGTTGCTCGAAGGGTTCCAGGCTGGTCTGTCGTGGATCACCATCCTGAAAAAGCGTGAGCGCTACCGTGAAGTGATGTTCGGCTTCGACGTCCAGCGCATCGCGGCGATGACCGATGCTGAAATCGAAGCGCTGATGCTGGAGCCCGGCATTGTGCGCAACCGCCTCAAACTCAACGCTGCCCGCAAGAATGCTCTGGCCTGGTTGCGGCTTGAGGATCCGGTCGCGTTTGTCTGGTCCTTCGTGGGCGGAGAGCCGAAGATCAATCACTTCAAGGACCGCAGCGAAGTCCCGGCCATTACCCCCGAGGCCGAAGCGATGAGCAAAGCGCTGAAGAAAGCCGGCTTCACCTTCGTCGGTCCGACCATCTGCTACGCCTATATGCAGGCCACCGGCATGGTGATGGACCATACGATTGATTGCGATCGATACGCCGAGCTGGTGGGTGATGTGGATAATCGGCTCCCATGAATGGTTACAATGGCCGCCTCATGTATTCGGGAGTGATCTGTGGATAAGTTCAAAGGCGCCTTGATGGTTGGGGCACTGCGCCTGTTTGCTTTGTTGCCGTGGCGCGCAGTGCAATGGGTCGGCACCTGCATTGGCTGGCTGATGTGGAAGTTGCCTAACCGGTCTCGCGACGTCGCGCGGATCAACCTGTCCAAGTGCTTCCCCGAACTGAGCCCTGAAGAACTCGAAGCGCTGGTCGGCCGCAGCCTGATGGACATCGGCAAGACCCTCACCGAAAGCGCCTGCGCGTGGATCTGGCCGGCGCAGAAGTCGATCAATCTGGTTCGCGAAGTCGAAGGGCTGCAGGTGTTGAAAGATGCCCTTGCGTCGGGCAAGGGCGTAGTCGGAATCACCAGCCATCTCGGCAACTGGGAAGTGCTCAACCACTTCTATTGCAGCCAGTGCAAACCGATCATTTTCTACCGGCCACCCAAGCTCAAGGCCGTAGACGACCTGCTGCGCAAGCAGCGCGTGCAGTTGGGCAACCGCGTCGCAGCGTCCACCAAGGAAGGCATTCTCAGCGTCATCAAGGAAGTGCGCAAAGGCGGCTCGGTCGGTATTCCGGCGGATCCGGAACCTGCCGAGTCAGCAGGTATATTTGTACCGTTCTGCGGGACAATGGCGCTGACCAGCAAGTTCGTGCCGAACATGCTGGCGGGCGGCAAAGCTGTTGGCGTATTTCTACACGCGATGCGTCTGGAGGATGGTTCTGGCTACAAGGTCGTACTTGAAGCGGCGCCGGACGACATGTACAGCACCGACACCGCGACGTCGGCAGCTGCCATGAGCAAGGTGGTTGAAAAATACGTGCGGGCCTATCCAAGCCAGTACATGTGGACCATGAAGCGGTTCAAGAAACGCCCCGAGGGTGAGAAGCGCTGGTATTAAGCTCAGGTACTCACTTCAAGACCTGATAGGAACTTGTGGGGGCGAACCTGTTCGCGAATGGCGTATTCAGTACGCCATATCCAGCGGCGGATCCGCCGGCCTATTAGTGAGCAAGCTCACTCCCACATTGTCCTGATCATCGACTCTGACTCAGGCTTTCAGAAAAAGCTCAGGCCCACCTGAAACAGTCGTTCCACGTCGCGAATGTACTTTTTATCCACAAGGAACATGACCACGTGATCGCCCGATTCGATCACGGTGCTGTCATGGGCGATGATTACCTGATCGGCGCGGGTGATGGCGCCGATGGTCGTGCCGGGCGGCAGGTTGATGTGCATGATGGCTTTGCCAATCACCTTGCTGGATTTGGCATCGCCATGGGCGACGATCTCGATGGCTTCTGCCGCGCCCCGACGCAACGAATGCACACTGACGATATCGCCGCGCCGCACATGCGCCAGCAACGTACCGATGGTGGCGAGCTGAGGACTGACCGCGACATCTATCTCTCCCCCTTGCACCAGGTCGACATAGGCCGGATTGTTGATGATCGTCATCACCTTCTTCGCGCCGAGACGTTTGGCCAGTAACGACGACATGATGTTTGCCTCGTCGTCGTTGGTCAGCGCGAGAAACAGGTCGGCATTGTCGATGTTCTCTTCCACAAGCAGGTCGCGATCCGAAGAGCTGCCTTGCAGGATCACCGTGTTGTTGAGCGTGTCTGACAGGTGGCGGCATCGTGCCGGGTTCATCTCGATGATCTTGACCTGATAGCGGTTCTCGATGGCCTCCGCCAGCCGCTCGCCGATCTGCCCGCCGCCGGCAATCACGATGCGCTTGTAGCTCACATCCAGACGACGCATCTCGCCCATGACGGCGCGAATATCCGCTTTGGCAGCGATGAAAAAGACCTCGTCGTCAGCCTCGATAACCGTATCGCCCTGAGGAATGATCGGACGGTCGCGACGGAAAATAGCCGCGACGCGAGTCTCGACATTGGGCATGTGCGTGCGCAGTTGACGCAGTTGCTGCCCCACCAGAGGGCCGCCATAGTACGCCTTGACCGCCACCATCTGCACCTTGCCGCCGGCGAAGTCGATGACTTGCAGCGCGCTGGGGTATTCGATGAGCCGCTTGATGTAATGGGTGACCACTTGCTCAGGGCTGATCAGCACGTCCACGGGAATGGCGCCGTTGGCGAACAGGCCTGAGCGGGTCAGGTACGCCGACTCGCGAACCCGGGCAATCTTGGTCGGGGTCTGGAACAGTGTGTACGCGACCTGGCAGGCGACCATGTTGGTCTCGTCGCTGCTGGTGACGGCCACCAGCATGTCGGCGTCGTCGGCGCCGGCCTGACGCAGCACGGTAGGAAATGAGCCGCGACCGTGAACGGTGCGGATATCGAGGCGATCACCCAACGCTCGCAGACGATCCTGATCGGTGTCCACGACGGTGATGTCATTGGCTTCGCTGGCCAGATGCTCGGCCAGCGTACCGCCGACCTGCCCTGCGCCGAGAATGATGATCTTCAATCAGTCTCTCCTTGAATGATGATGCCGTCACACCGGGTATTGGTTCTCACGCCGCTGCGATCTTGATCAGTTTGGCGTAGTAAAACCCGTCATGCCCGCCTTCCTGCGCCAGCAACTGACGGCCGTGGGGCTGCTTCAAGCCAGGAGGCGGATTGCCTTGCTGACCGGCAATGTCCAGCTCCCTTGCGCCAGGTGTACGCGACAGGAATGCATCAATGACTTCGGTGTTTTCAGCCGGCAGCGTTGAGCACGTGGCATACAGCAAAATCCCGCCCACCTGCAGCGTCGGCCACAGTGCGTCGAGCAATTCGCCCTGCAGCGCGGCGAGGGCGGGAATGTCATCCGCCTGACGGGTCAGCTTGATGTCGGGGTGGCGGCGGATCACGCCAGTCGCCGAGCAAGGCGCGTCGAGCAGAATGCGCTGGAACGGTTTGCCGTCCCACCATTGATCGGTGGCGCGGGCATCGGCGGCGATGAGCTCGGCACTCAGGCCCAGGCGATCGAGGTTCTCTTTGACCCGCACCATGCGCTTGGCCTCAAGATCCACTGCGACCACGCCTGCCAGGCCCGGTTGTACTTCCAGCAGATGGCAGGTCTTGCCACCCGGTGCGCAACAGGCGTCCAGCACACGTTGACCCGGCGCCAGCTCCAGCAAGTCGGCGGCCAGTTGCGCGGCCTCATCCTGAACGCTGATCCAGCCCTCAGCGAAACCCGGTAGCGAACGAACATCGCCCGGTTCGGTCAGCACAATCCCGTCCTGGCTGAACGTGCAAGGCGTCGCGGCGGTGCCTGCGTCCAGCAACAGCTGAAGGTACTGCTCGCGGGTTTTGTGCCGGCGGTTGACCCGCAAAATCATCGGCGGGTGGGCATTGTTTGCTGCACAGATCGCTTCCCAATGCTCAGGCCAGGCGGCCTTCAACGCTTTTTGCAGCCAGCGTGGATGAGCCGTGCGCACCACTGGATCATGTTCCAGCTCCGTCAGCAATGCCTCGCCCTCCCGTTGGGCGCGACGCAGCACGGCATTGAGCAACGCTTTCGCCCACGGCTTTTTCAGCTTCTCGGCACAGCCTACGGTTTCGCCGATAGCAGCATGGGCGGGGATGCGCGAATAGAACAGCTGATACAGACCCACCAGCAATAAAGCCTGCACGTCGTTATCAGCGGCTTTGAATGGTTTCTGCAGCAGCTTGGCCGCAAGCGCAGAGAGCCTCGGCTCCCAGCGCGCGGTGCCAAATGCCAGGTCCTGGGTCAGCCCGCGGTCGCGGTCTTCAACCTTGTCCAGTTGTGTGGGCAAAGAGCTGTTCAGCGATGCCTTGCCGCCCAACACGGCAGCCAGGGCCTTGGCGGCGGCCAGACGCGGGTTCATTGCGCATCCACCGCTTGGCCGAGAACGGTGCCGACGGCGAATTTCTCGCGGCGGCTGTTGAACAGGTCAGCGAAGCCCAGAGGTTTGCCGCCTGGCAGTTGCAGACGGGTCAGACGCAGTGCGCCACTCCCGCACGCGACCAGCAGACCTTCTTTACTGGCGTCAATGATGCTGCCGGGCGTGCCCTCCCCGCCGGCGACCTGCGCGGCCAGCACTTTCAGCGCTTCGCCATTGAGCACGGTGTGGCAGATCGGCCAAGGGTTGAAGGCGCGTACCAACCTTTCCAGCTCAACCGCCGGACGGGTCCAGTCGATGCGTGCTTCGTCTTTGTTCAGTTTGTGCGCATAGGTGGCGAAACTGTCGTCCTGCACTTCGCCAACCAGCGTGCCGTCCGCCAGCCCTGCAATGGCTTGAATCACCGCAGGTGGGCCGAGCTCGGCAAGACGGTCGTGCAGCGTACCGCCGGTGTCGTCGGCCGTGATCGGGGTCGTCACCTTGAGCAGCATCGGGCCGGTGTCCAGCCCCGCTTCCATACGCATGACCGTCACGCCGCTCTCGGCATCGCCGGCCTGCACCGCGCGCTGAATCGGCGCAGCACCGCGCCAGCGTGGGAGCAACGAGGCGTGGCTGTTGATGCAGCCCAGACGCGGAATATCCAGTACGGCCTGCGGAAGGATCAGGCCATAGGCGACCACGACCAGCAGGTCCGGTTGCAACGCAGCCAGCTCGGCCTGGGCTTCGGGTGCGCGCAAGGTGGGCGGCTGCATGACAGGAATGTTGTGCTGGAGGGCAAGCTGCTTGACCGGGCTCGGCATCAGCTTCTGACCACGACCGGCCGGGCGATCTGGCTGGGTGTACACCGCAATGACGTCGTGGGGACTGTCGAGCAGGGCTTTCAAATGCTCGGCGGCGAATTCCGGGGTGCCGGCGAACACGATGCGCAGTGGCTCAGTCATGGGCTTCTCTTGAGTATGACGGTAGAAACGCACTTGCCCGCGATGGCGTGGTGTCAGCCGAAAAATGCGGCAGAGGACAGGTCGCTATCGCGGGCAAGCGGGCTCCTACGGTAGAAAGGAGGATGGCGGGATCAGGCGTTTTGCTTGTGGAGTTTTTCCAGCTTCTTCTTGATCCGGTCGCGCTTGAGATTGGACAGGTAATCGACGAACAGCTTGCCGTTCAGGTGATCGCATTCGTGCTGGATGCACACGGCGAGCAGGCCTTCGGCGATGAACTCGTAGGGCTGGCCCTCACGGTCCAGCGCCTTGACCTTGACCCGTTGCGGGCGATCCACGTTTTCGTAGAAACCTGGAACAGACAGGCAGCCTTCCTGGTACTGGTCCATCTCGTCGGTGAGCGGCTCGATCTCGGGGTTGATGAACACCCGCGGCTCGCTGCGATCCTCGGAGAGATCCATCACCACCACGCGCTTGTGTACGTTAACCTGCGTCGCGGCCAGACCGATGCCAGGCGCTTCGTACATGGTTTCAAACATGTCGTCGACCAACTGGCGAATGCCGTCGTCCACTTCAGCCACCGGCTTGGCGATGGTGCGCAGGCGCGAATCGGGAAATTCGAGGATGTTTAGAATGGCCATATACGTAAGGGATGCACTGTAGGGTAAAGTCAAAATCGGCTGCTAGGCTTGGGACGTCACAAGCTGCAGCCCTAGTAAAACCGGAAGTCTCGCAAGACTCAGCGTTTCACGCGAAGCCAACATGATAAAGGGATTCACCGCATGAGGAAATCACTACTCGCCCTGCTGCTGTTGGCCGCGACAGGCCTTGTCCAGGCGCAAGTACAGCTCAGGGATGGCCATCCACAGAGTTACACCGTCGTCGCCGGTGACACACTTTGGGACATTTCCGGAAAATTTCTTAACCAGCCCTGGAAGTGGCCGGAGCTCTGGCGCGCCAATCCGCAGGTTCACGACCCTGATCTGATCTACCCCGGCGATACGCTCAACCTGATTTACGTCGATGGTCAGCCACGCATCGTGGTCAATCGCGGCGCGTCCCGGGGCACTATCAAACTGTCCCCGCGTGTGCGCAGTACGCCGATTGCAGAGGCGATTCCCACGATACCGTTGGGCGCAATCAATGCATTTCTGCTGAACAACCGAATCATTGATAACGCGAGCCAGTTTGAAGCCGCGCCTCATGTCGTGGCCGGCCCCGGCGAGCGGGTGCTCAGTGGCGCGGGTGATCGCATCTATGCGCGCGGGCAGTTCGAACCGAGCCATGTGTCCTACGGCATCTATCGCAAGGGCAAGACCTACGTCGACCCAGTGAGCGGCGTGGTGTTGGGTATCAATGCCGATGACATCGGCAGCGGCCAAATCATTGCCAGCGAAGGTGACGTGGCGACGCTGCAACTGCAGCGCTCGACGCAGGAAGTACGCCTCGGCGATCGTCTCTTCGTCAGCGAAGAACGCGGAATCAATTCCACCTTTGTCCCCAGTGAGCCCCAACAACCGATCAACGGCAACATCATCGACGTGCCGCGGGGCGTGACGCAGATCGGCGAGTTTGACGTGGTCACTATCGATCGCGGCCGGCTTGACGGCTTGGCCGAAGGCAACGTATTGGCGATCTACAAGACTGGCGAGACGGTCCGCGACCGGGTCAATGGCGATCAAGTCAAAATTCCAGACGAGCGCTCTGGGCTACTGATGGTCTTCCGCACCTACGAGCGATTGAGCTACGGCATGGTGCTGCACGCAACCCGATCTCTGGCAGTGCAGGACAAAGTCCGCAATCCGTAATGCTATGTATCAGCTGTAAATCACTTTTCTCCACCGGCATGCTTCACTTATCAAATTGTTGTTAACAGACTTATCCACAGCTTGGTCCACCGATTAAGGTGGGTCGCGGATCAAGGAAGATCACATGCCGTTGTTCGAAAAGGCCGGTCAGTCGCCGGCTGAGCTGGAAGCCCGTTTGCGTTTGCATCGGCTGCCGGAAGTCGGTCCGAAACGTTTCCACACCCTCATCGATGCATTTGGCAGCGCCTCTGCCGCATTGAGTGCACCGGCTTCAGCGTGGCGATCTCTACGGCTGCCGGCGGCCAGTGCCGAGGCCCGTCGCAGTGCCGGAGTGCGCGACGGAGCCAGTGCTGCACTGGCCTGGTTAGAGCGTCCGGGCCAGCATTTGCTGATGTGGGACGACCCTGACTACCCCGCGTTGCTGGCGGAAATCCCGGATCCACCGCCCCTGCTCTTCATCGCCGGAAACCGCGCTTTGCTTGATCGCCCGCAGCTCGGAATGGTGGGCAGTCGACGTGCTTCCAAGCCCGGGCTCGACACCGCTGCAGCGTTCGCGAGGAGCCTGGCCGGTGCTGGTTTTGTGATCACCAGCGGGTTGGCGCTGGGTATCGACGGCGCCGCGCATCAAGGTGCGCTGGATGTAAAAGGCGGGACAATCGGCGTGCTTGGCACAGGCATCGAAAAACTTTATCCACAGCGGCATCGCCAACTTGCAGCGCGCATGATGACCGATGGCGGCGCAGTGATTTCCGAGCTACCCCTGGACGCAGATCCCCACGCGAGCAACTTTCCCCGGCGCAATCGAATTATCAGCGGTTTATCCCTGGGCGTGCTGGTGGTCGAGGCGAGTGTCGCCAGCGGATCGCTGATCACGGCACGTCTTGCGGCCGAGCAGGGCCGTGAGGTCTACGCGATCCCCGGCTCGATCCATCATCCGGGGGCCAGGGGTTGTCACCAGTTGATCCGTGAAGGGGCGGTGCTGGTGGAAACCATCGACCACATTCTTGAAGCGCTGCAGGGTTGGAAAAACATTGCGCCGAGCCATGACGTCGTTGATAAGCCGTCGACGCCGCTCCATCCGCTGCTCGCCCTCTTGCACGCAGCGCCGCAAACCGGCGAGGCGCTGGCCCACAACAGCGGTTGGCCTTTGCCAAAAGTCCTGGCAGCGCTGACCGAGCTTGAACTCGACAGCAGCGTGGCCTGTGAAGCCGGGCGATGGTTTGCCCGGGCACGCTGAGGTTAAACTGCCCGCCTGCGTAATTTGGGAGAACGGACGATGGTCAGCAGTTGGCGAGTGCAGCAAGCCGCACGAGAAATTCGGGCCGGGGCGGTGATTGCCTATCCAACCGAAGCAGTGTGGGGGTTGGGATGTGACCCTTGGGATGCGGAGGCGGCGTATCGCCTGCTGGCAATCAAGGCGCGGCCTGTTGATAAGGGCTTGATCCTGATCGCAGACAACATCCGTCAGTTCGATTTCCTCTTCGAGGACTTCCCTGAGCTGTGGATTGATCGCATGGCCAGCACCTGGCCGGGACCGAATACCTGGCTGGTGCCCCATCAAGGCCTGTTGCCGGACTGGATCACCGGAAAGCATGACACCGTCGCCCTCCGGGTCAGCGATCACCCTATCGTTCGCGAGTTGTGCGCCCTGACAGGCCCCTTGGTGTCGACTTCCGCCAACCCGACCGGCCGCCCCGCTGCCCGCTCACGACTGCGCGTTGAGCAGTATTTTCACGAACAGCTGGACCTGGTTCTGGGTGGCAGTCTTGGCGGCCGTCGCAACCCGAGCGTGATCCGGGATCTAGTAACCGCTGAGGTGGTAAGGGCGGGGTAATGCCCTTCCACCGTCTCGCAGGGTGAGATCAAGGCACCAGAATGATCGACCCAACCGTTCTGCGGCCGGACAGTTCGGTATGCGCTTTCGCGGCATCCTTGAGGGCAAACTTCTGGATGTCGTCGACTTTCACCTTGCCGCTGGCGACCATTTCAAACACTTCATCCGCCATCGCCTGCAAGGCTTCCGGCGTGTTCGCATAGGAGCCCAATGTCGGGCGGGTGACGTAGAGCGAGCCTTTCTGGGCGAGTACCCCCAGGTTCACCCCAGTCACCGCGCCGGATGCATTGCCGAAACTGACCAGCAGGCCGCGCAATTCCAGGCAATTGAGAGACGTTTCCCACGTGTCTTTGCCGACACCGTCGTAGACCACTGGCACCTTCTTGCCATCGGTCAATTCCAGTACACGCTGAACGACGTCCTCCTTGCTGTAATCGATCACTTCCCACGCGCCATGCGTTTTGGCGTGCGCGGCCTTTTCTGCCGAGCTGACCGTGCCAATGAGCTTGACGCCCAAGGCGTTGGCCCACTGGCAGGCGATGGAACCCACGCCGCCGGCAGCGGCATGGAACAAAATGGTTTCTTCAGGGCGGATCTCGTAGGTCTGGCGAAACAGGTACTGCACGGTCAGGCCCTTGAGCATAACGGCGGCGCCCTGCTCGAAGCTGATGCCGTCAGGCAGTTTGGCAATGTTCGCGGCCGGCGTCAGGTGAACGTCCCCGTATGCACCCAACGGGCCTGTGCCGTACACCACCCGGTCGCCGACTTTGACGTGAGTGACTTCGCTGCCGACCGCTTCAACCAGCCCCGCGCCTTCGTTGCCCAATCCCGACGGAAATGAAGGCGCCGGGTACAGGCCGCTGCGAAAGTAGGTCTCGATGAAATTAACGCCAATCGCTTTGTTGCGCACGAGCACGTCTTTAGGGCCCGGTGCCGGGGGTTCGAAATCTACGTACTCGAGCACTTCGGGACCGCCATAAGCCTTGAACTGGATACGTTTTGCCATTTGCTTTCTCCGTCATGGATCGGAACTGCAGGGGATGACTGTTGATGCGAAAGGGCTCTATCGGACTCCTTCGTCGGCGCTTCGTCAACTGCGGCATCCGCCAGGCCGGTGATATGCTACGGACCGAATTTCGCCGACGGGATTTGCGCAGCGAGGCGTGCTATCAACGCCAAGGCCGGCGGAATCCCGCTCCCGACGCACGTTTCAATTTATGCAGGTACCGCCCATGTCCGTTCGCACCGATGCCGTCAAAGCCTACTTGCTTGATCTTCAGGACCGCATTTGCGCCGCGCTGGAAACCGAAGATGGCAGCGCCCGTTTCGTCGAGGACGCCTGGGAGCGGCCTGCGGGGGGTGGCGGTCGGACCCGCGTGATCGAGAATGGCCACATCCTCGAAAAGGGCGGGGTCAATTTTTCCCACGTCTTCGGCGCCGGCCTTCCCCCATCGGCCAGCGCCCATCGACCGGAGCTGGCAGGACGAGGTTTCGAAGCCCTCGGTGTGTCGCTGGTGATGCACCCGCACAACCCTCACGTGCCGACATCTCACGCCAACGTACGGTTCTTCATCGCAGAGAAAGAAGGCGAAGAAGCGGTGTGGTGGTTTGGCGGCGGCTTTGACCTGACCCCTTATTACGGCGTCGAGGAAGACTGCGTTCACTGGCACCGTGTCGCCGAGCAGGCCTGCGCGCCGTTCGGTGCCGACGTCTATCCTCGCTACAAGGCGTGGTGCGATCGCTACTTCCATATCAAGCACCGTAATGAGCCGCGTGGGGTCGGCGGACTGTTTTTCGACGACCTCAACGAGTGGGATTTCGACACCAGCTTCGCGTTCATTCGCACCATCGGCGATGCGTTCGTCGAGGCGTACCTGCCCATCGTTCAGCGCCGCAAAGACACCCCGTACACGCCGCAGCAGCGCGAATTTCAGGAATTTCGCCGTGGGCGTTACGTTGAATTCAATCTGGTGTACGACCGCGGCACCTTGTTCGGCCTGCAGTCGGGTGGCCGCACTGAATCGATCCTCATGTCGCTGCCGCCGCAAGTGCGCTGGGCCTATGACTGGAAAGCCGAGCCAGGCAGTGAAGAAGCACGCCTCACCGATTATTTTCTGCAGGATCGCGACTGGCTGGCTGAGGCGACACAGTGATGACCGACCAGTATGTTGTCTTCGGCAACCCTATCGCCCACAGCAAATCGCCGCTGATCCATCGCCTGTTCGCCGAGCAGACCGGTCAGGCCCTCGACTATCAGACCTCACTGGCGCCGCTGGACGGCTTCAGCGCGTTTGCCAAGGCGTTTTTCGAGACAGGCCGGGGCGCCAACGTCACCGTGCCCTTCAAGGAAGAAGCGTACCGGATGGCCGATCAGCTGACCGAGCGCGGCCGTCGTGCCGGAGCGGTCAATACCTTGGCCCTTCAAGCGGACGGGAGCCTGCTGGGTGATAACACTGACGGAGCCGGTCTGGTTCGAGACCTGAAGGTGAATCATGGCATCACGCTCAAGGACAAACGCATCCTTGTGCTCGGAGCTGGCGGCGCAGTGCGTGGCGCGCTGGAACCCTTGCTGGCGGAAGATCCCTACGTGCTGGTGGTTGCCAATCGCACGATAGAAAAGGCTGAACAGCTGGCCCAGGAATTCGCCGACATCGGCCCGGTGCTGCCCGCAGGCTACGACTGGCTGGAGGAACCGGTGGACATCATCATCAACGCCACGTCGGCCAGTCTGTCGGGCGAAGTACCGCCCATTGCGCCCAGCCTGATTCAGCCGGGTGCGACCTTTTGCTACGACATGATGTACGCCAAGGAGCCGACTGCATTTTGCCGCTGGGCCAGGGAGCACAATGCCGGACAGGCAGTGGATGGTTTGGGGATGTTGGTAGAGCAGGCCGCCGAGGCGTTCTACCTGTGGCGCGGCGTGCGACCGGAATCAGCGCCGGTGCTGGCGGAGCTGCGGCGGTTGATGGCGCAGAACGGATAACGCGTGCGCTCATCAAGGCTCACAACACTGCAGTTCTGCCTGTTAACGCACAAATTGTGGGAGCGAGCTTGCTCGCGAAGACGCCATTTCAGGCACTGAAGATCTCGCGAAAGTACAGACCTCTTCGCGAGCAAGCTCACTCCTACAGACTGATATTGGCCCTGTAGGAGTGAGCTTGCTCGCGATGCTTCTCGTCGGCGCTTACAACTTGGCCTTCACCGCCGGCAGCGCATCTTTGTCGTCAATGGTTTTCACGCCGCTCAGCCATTTGTCCAGCACCGCCGGGTTGGCTTTCAGCCACGCTTTCACCGCCTCGGTGTTGCTGACCTTCTTGTCCACAACGGTCTGCATGATCGAGTTTTCCATGTCCTGGGTGAATACCAGGTTGGAAAGCAGCTTCGCCACGTTCGGGCAGGCGTCGGCGTAACCTTTGCGGGTCACGGTGTAGACGCTGCCGGTATCACCGAAATACTTCTCGCCGCCTTTCAGGTAGTGCATGCCTTTGATCTGCACGTTCATCGGGTGCGGCGTCCAGCCGAGGAACACCACGAATTCCTTCTTCTTCACGTTGCGCTGCACTTCGGCCAGCATCGCCTGCTCGCTGGACTCCACCAACTTCCAGTCACCCAGTTCGAACTCGTTCTTTTTGATGATCTCCTGAATCGACGCATTGGCCGGAGCGCCCGAGCCGATGCCGTAGATCTTCTTGTGGAACTTGTCCGCAAATTTGTTCAGGTCGGCGAAGTCGTGAACGCCCGCGTCATAGACGTAATCGGGAACCGCGAGGGTGAACTCGGTGCCTTCCAGATTCTTCGCGTATTGCGTCACGTCACCCGAGGCGATGAATTTGTCGTAGAAGCCCTGCTGCGCCGGCATCCAGTTGCCCAGAAAGACGTCGAGTTGCCCGTCCTTCAGGCCGCCATAGGCGATCGGCACCGCCAGGGTGTCGATCTTGGTTTTGTAGCCCATGCCGTCGAGCAAAAAGCCTGCAGTGGCGTTGGTCGCGGCGATATCGCTCCAGCCTGGATCGGCCATCCGCACGGTGCTGCAGCTGGCGTCGGCGGCATAGGCCACGACGTTGCTCAAGCTCAAGACCCCAACCGCCAGCGTGGTGAACAGCTTATTCATGGTGTGCCCCTTTTTTTGGTTTTCTAGGTGTTGGCAGGGTTCAAGGTTGCGGATAACGGGCCTTGCGCTCCAGATCGTCCAGATCAATATGGTTGCGCATGTACTGCTGACTGGCGTCGACCAGCGGCTGGTGATCCCAACTCTTCAGCTTGCCGATGGCCAGCGACTCGGCGACGAAGCGCCGGCTACGCTGGCTGGCGAGCACCTGGTGGTGTATCGCCGGAATGTCCCACTTGGCCTTTGCTTCGGCCAGAAACGCAGCGAACAGGTCGCGATGAGCCTCGGATCGACTCAACTCTTCCTGCTCCTTCGGATCGTTGCGCACGTCATAGAGCAGACATGGGTCCCGTTCCGAATAAATGAATTTGTACGCGCCGCGACGAATCATCATCAGCGGACTGTTGGTGCCCTCGGCCATGTACTCGCCAAACACCTCGTCGTGACCGCCCTCACCCTGCAGATGCGGCAACAGTGAACGGCCATCCAGCGGCAAGCCGGCGTCCAGCTGACCATCAGCCAACGCAACAAACGTCGGCAACAGGTCGGCGGTGGACACTGCGGCCTGTACCCGGCCGGCCTTGAACTGCCCCGGAGCGTACACCAGCAGCGGCACCCGCGCCGACATCTCGAACCAGTGCATTTTGTACCAGAGTCCGCGCTCACCCAGCATGTCGCCATGGTCGCCGGAGAACACAATAATCGTGTCATCGGCCAGGCCGGTTTCCTCCAGGGTTTTCAGCAGTTTGCCGACGTTGTCATCAATGTAGCTGCACGCGCCGAAATAGGCGCGGCGCGCATCGCGAATCTTTTGCTCGGGCAGCGGCTTGTCCCACAGGTCGTAGACCTTCAGCAGGCGCTGGGAGTGCGGATCCTGTTCGGACTGGGCCAACGGCGAGTGGGGCATCGGGATTTCGTCGTCGCTGTACAGATTCCAGTAAGAGTTGGGAATGGTGTACGGATCGTGGGGATGGGTCATCGACACCGTCAGGCAAAACGGCTGATCGCCGTCTTCGCGGACGTGATCGAACAAATATTGTTGAGCCTTGAACACCACCTCTTCGTCGAAATCGAGCTGATTAGTGCGCACGCAAGGTCCGGCTTGCAGCACCGATGACATGTTGTGATACCACGTCGGGCGCACGTCCGGTTCGTCCCAGCTCACGGCCCAACCGTAGTCGGCCGGATAGATGTCGCTGGTCAGGCGCTCTTCGTAGCCGTGCAATTGATCGGGGCCACAAAAGTGCATCTTGCCGGCCAGCGCCGTGCGATAGCCAAGTCGACGCAGGTAGTGGGCGTAGGTCGGGACATCGGCGGGGAAGTCGGCGGCGTTGTCGTACGCGCCGATTTTGCTCGGCAATTGACCGCTCACCAAGGTAAAACGCGACGGTGCGCACAGCGGACTGTTGCAGTAGGCGGCGTCGAACACCACGCCTTCAGCAGCGAGGCGACTCAAGTGGGGCATCTTGATCGGAGAAGTGGCGTACATCGGCAACATGGGCGCGGCCATCTGATCGGCCATGATGAAAAGAATATTCTTGCGCTTCATGTGTTCGCGGCATCCATAGTCATTATTTATGCGAAAGTGCTCCGACCGAGGATGGGGCCCATGCCGTCTGCGGTAAAGCCCATGTGAGGCAATGCTTAGGATAAGTGCAGCTTATGTTTGAAGCCCTTGGTGCCATGTCACTGGATTTGCTTCGCGGTTTCGAGGCCGCCGCACGGCTGCGCAGTTTTACCGCTGCTGCCATCGAGCTCGGCACGACTCAGCCGGCCATCAGCCAACAAATCAAGCGACTGGAAGAGCAATTGGCGACGCGGCTGTTTGATCGCATCTATCGCGGCATCGAACTGACGGACGCCGGGCAGATTCTCTTCAATCACGTACAGATCGGGCTGGAGTCGATGGACGCTGGCCTTAGTGCAATCACCGAGCAGCATCAGCATGAGGTGCTGCAAGTGGCGACCGACTTCGCCTTCGCCGCCTATTGGCTGATGCCGCGGCTGCATCGATTCCACAAGGACAACCCCGACATCGATGTCAGCCTGGTCACCAGCGAGCGCAGTCACAGCATGCTGCGCGCGGATATCGATGTGGCCGTGTTATTCGGTGACGGGCGATTCAAGCAGGGAGAAAGCCACTGGTTGTTCAGCGAGGAAGTGTTCCCGGTGTGCAGCCCACAATTGCTGAAGGGGCGCGACTTGCCCTTGCCCACCGAGGCGCTGAAAGATTTCGCCCTGTTGCACCTTCGCGGCGAAGGCGGCAACAACTGGTTCGACTGGAGTGGCGTGTTCCGCGCCCTGAATATCCCCCAGGCACCCGCGCCGGGGCAGCTGCGATTCGACAACTACACACTGATGATTCAGGCGGCAATCGGCGGCCAGGGCGTCGCCATCGGCTGGCGCCATCTGGTGGACGATTTGCTGGAGCAGGGTTTGCTATGCCGCCCGATCGAAGCCAGCGCCGTCTCCGGCTACGGTTATTACATCGTCCTGCCGCAACGCAAACGGCGCGTACAGATCGTGCAGCGTTTCGTTGACTGGTTAAGAAGTGAACAGGCGTTGAGTGGGGATTTGCTGAAGGGCAATGCGCTGCCGTCGATAGCGGTTTAGGGCCTGGTGACCATCTTCGATGCTGGTCTGGCGGCGCAGCGATCCGGGACCAGCGGGCTGTCATGACGGTGCCGCAGATATAGCTGCCGGGACATAAATTGTGGGAGCGAGCTTGCTCGCGAATAAGCCAGTACAACCGCTAAGTTTCTAGCGGCTGGAAGGCCCCTTTCGCGAGCAAGCTCACTCCTACTGGTCGTGATACCGAAGCTGCCTTAGTTCAGAACGCCATCCAGAATCTCATAAACGATCCCGCTGCCAATGGCGATCAACACAACGTCCGGGCCCAGGCGGCGCCATTCGTAGCCATCGTATTGAGGCAGGTATTGCAGCGAGCGTGGGTCCAGTCGACGGCCATAACCGCGTGGCAGCGGGTGGCCTTTGACGATGTGCACGCCAGGGGGCAGCGGCTGACCGCGACCGATGACTTCACTGTGTTCGCTGATGGTCCGGCGCACATCGCCGAAGTCCGCAGGAGGACGCCCGCCCCGTTGATTATTGCCACGGTTATCGGGACGCGGTTCGTTGCGATGATCGTTGCCGTTGTTATTGCCGTTACCGCGATCGCCCTGCGGACCGCCTGGCTGGCCGTGGTCCTGATGCTGGCCCGGGCCGTTGTCATCGGCGCCGCGTTGATCCGGTGGTGCAGCCTGAACCAGTGCGCTGGCGCTGAGCATCAACACGCCCAATCCGGCGATCAAACGATTCGAGACTTTCATCTGGCGCGC
This sequence comes from Pseudomonas graminis, assembly GCF_013201545.1. Classification (NCBI taxonomy): domain Bacteria; kingdom Pseudomonadati; phylum Pseudomonadota; class Gammaproteobacteria; order Pseudomonadales; family Pseudomonadaceae; genus Pseudomonas; species Pseudomonas graminis. Next base: position 1,588,003 of record NZ_CP053746.1, on the reverse strand, counting down.
TCCTGAGCAAATTCGGGCAGCAAAAAGGGGTTCAGGACGTGGCCCTGAACCCCTTCGCTGTACGGCTTAGTGTGCGGCCAGGGACTGAGATTCCTCTGTATCAGAAACTTTACCCTCGGCTACGCGGGCTTTACGCACGCCTTGCGATAACTGCGCGCACAGCCCCAACACGCCGCTCACCGCCTGTTCTGGCGATGGCGCGTTGGCGATCTGGTCAATCAGTGCCGAACCGACGACGACACCGTCGGCGACACGCGCAATAGCTGCCGCTTGTTCAGCTGTGCGAATCCCGAAGCCGACACTGATTGGCAGATCGGTATGGCGGCGCAGGCGTTGCACGGCGTCTTTCACGTGATCGATCGTCGCTGAACCCGCGCCTGTCACGCCCGCTACCGACACGTAGTAGACGAAGCCGGAGCTGCCGTTGAGCACCGTAGGCAAACGAACGTCGTCGGTGGTCGGCGTGGTCAGACGGATGAAGTCCAGGCCAGCATCCTGCGCGGGGTCGCACAACTCGGCGTTGTGCTCCGGCGGCAGGTCCACCACGATCAGCCCGTCGACACCCGACGAATGAGCTTCGGAAATGAAGCGCTCGATGCCGTAGTTGTGGATCGGGTTGTAATAACCCATCAGCACCAGCGGCGTGACGCTGTCTTCTTCACGAAATTCGCGAACCATCTGCAGCGTCTTCGCCAGGTTTTGCTTGGCGTTAAGCGCGCGAATGTTCGCCAGCTGAATTGCCGGGCCGTCCGCCATCGGGTCAGTGAAGGGCATACCCAGTTCGATCACATCGGCACCTGCCTTCGGCAATCCCTTGAGGATCGCCAACGAGGTGTCGTAGCCCGGGTCGCCTGCCGTGATGAAAGTCACCAGGGCTGCGCGGTTTTGTTCTTTCAGTTCGGCAAAACGCGTTTGCAGGCGGCTCATCAGTGTTTCTCCTGCTGGGACAGATCCAAGTGGTGCATCACGGTTTGCATGTCCTTGTCGCCTCGACCGGACAAATTGACCACCATCAGGTGATCCTTCGGCAGCGTTGGCGCGCGTTTGAAAACTTCAGCCAGGGCGTGAGCGGTTTCCAGTGCCGGGATGATGCCCTCGAGGCGGCAGCATTGGTGGAACGCAGCCAGTGCTTCATCGTCGGTGACCGAGGTGTATTCGACGCGACCGATGTCGTGCAACCAGGCATGTTCAGGACCGATGCCTGGATAGTCGAGACCGGCGGAAATCGAGTGGGCGTCGATGATCTGGCCGTCGTTGTCTTGCAGCAGGAAGGTGCGGTTGCCGTGGAGTACGCCCGGAACGCCGCCGTTCAGGCTGGCGGCATGCTTGCCGGTCTCGATGCCGTGACCGGCCGCTTCGACGCCGATGATGCGCACACTTGTGTCGTCGAGGAACGGATGAAACAGGCCCATGGCATTCGAGCCACCGCCGATGCACGCCACCAGACTGTCCGGCAGACGGCCTTCGTGTTCTTGCATCTGCACGCGGGTTTCCTTGCCGATCACGGACTGGAAGTCACGAACCATTGCTGGGTAAGGATGCGGCCCTGCAACGGTGCCGATCAGGTAGAACGTGCTGTCGACGTTGGTGACCCAGTCACGCAGCGCCTCGTTCATGGCGTCTTTCAGCGTGCCGGTGCCCGCGACCACCGGAATGATCGTGGCGCCCAGCAGCTTCATGCGGAACACGTTGGCTTGCTGACGCTCGATGTCAGTGGTGCCCATGTAGATGACGCATTCCAGGCCGAAGCGCGCAGCCACGGTAGCGGTGGCAACGCCGTGCATGCCAGCGCCGGTCTCGGCGATGATGCGTTTTTTGCCCATGCGCCGCGCCAGCAGGATCTGGCCGATGCAGTTATTGATCTTGTGGGCGCCGGTATGGTTGAGCTCTTCGCGCTTAAGGTAAATCTTCGCGCCGCCACAGTGTTCGGTCAGACGCTCGGCGAAGTACAGCGGGTTTGGACGACCCACGTAATCGCGCTGGAAGTACTCCAGATCTTTCAGGAACGAAGGATCATTCTTCGCGATTTCGTACTCGCGGTTCAGATCAAGAATCAGCGGCATCAAGGTTTCAGCGACGTAACGACCGCCGAAAGCGCCGAACATGCCACGGTCGTCCGGGCCTTCGCGGTATGCAGTTTGAGTCTGGGTCATGTGGACCTCCGGGGATGCGAATAGGATGAGCCGTCAGGCAGTGATCACACTCTAACCAGCGCCAGCGACGATGAAAACCGATAAGATCGGCGCAACCTGTCAGGAAAACTCACACATCCCATGAGCCGAGACCTTCCGCCCCTCAACGCACTGCGTGCCTTCGAAGCCACCGCCCGGCTAAACAGCGTCAGTCAGGCGGCCGAGCAATTGCACGTGACCCATGGTGCCGTGAGCCGTCAGCTGAAAGTGCTGGAAGAACACTTGGGCGTGAGCCTGTTCAGCAAGGATGGACGTGGCCTGAAACTCACAGATCCCGGAATTCGCCTGCGGGATGCGAGCGCCGAAGCGTTTGATCGTCTGCGCGGTGTCTGTGCCGAGCTTAGCCAGGGCAGCGCAGATGCGCCGTTCGTACTGGGTTGTTCCGGAAGCTTGCTGGCGCGCTGGTTCATCCCGCGGCTGGGGCGCTTGAACGCCGACCTCCCCGATCTGCGCCTGCACCTGTCGGCAGGAGAAGGTGACCTTGACCCGCGACGCCCCGGACTGGACGCGCTGCTGATATTTGCCGAGCCGCCATGGCCTGCGGACATGCAAGTATTCGAGCTTGCCAGCGAGCGCATCGGGCCGGTGATGAGTCCACGATTCGCCCGGTTCGAGGAGCTGCGACACGCCCCGGTCCATGCGCTACTGGGTGAGCCCTTGCTGCAGACCACATCGCGGCTGCAAGCCTGGCCGACATGGGCGACGCAAAACGGCATCGAGCCCGACGCGCTGAGCTACGGACAGGATTTCGAGCATTTGTATTATTTACTGGAGGCGGCCGTTGCAGGCCTGGGAGTGGCGATCGCGCCGGAGCCATTAGTGGCTGACGACTTGAAGGCCGGACGCCTGGCTGCACCATGGGGTTTCAGTGAAACCCCGGCGCAGCTGGCGTTGTGGGTACCGAAGCGCGCCGCGGATGGACGCGCTCAGGACCTCGCTCGGTGGCTCAAGCAGGAACTCGAGCGATCGGGGCGGGCTTGATCAGCCGCGCTTGCACAGCAGATAAGCGGCCAGCAGGCCGATTGCGCCAACAGCGACGCCTGCGGTGGTCCAAGGGTGCTCTTGGGCGTAATCACGGGTCGCAACGCTGGTTTCGCGGGTTTTGACCTTGACGTCTTCGTAGACATCGCTCAACAAGCTGCGCGAATGGCTCAGCGCGTTTTCAGCATTGGCTTTCAGGTTTTTCAGGGTCTTGCGCGACTCGTCGGAAGCGTCGGACTTCAAGCCTTCCAGCGACTTGAGCAGACTCTCGATCTCGGCTTCCATGCTTTGCAACGACGCTTTACGGGATGACGTGAATGCCATGATTTAACTCTCCTGCTGTGATGAGTGGCGTGTGTTGATTCCGACTACAGGGTTTCGAGAAAGTGCAGTGCGTAATGCGAAGTACCGTTTCTTCTGAACTTTTAGACCGCATTTCGGCACAGAGATAGTGAACACAATCGCTGCGGCGCTGCCACCGCGCAACATCCTTCAGGAGAACTGCCATGTCTGATCATCACACCTACAAAATGCTCGAGCTGGTCGGGTCATCGACCGTGAGCACCGACGACGCGATTCAGAACGCGATTGCCCAAGCTGCCAAGTCCGTAAAACTTATGGAATGGTTCGAAGTGCTGGAAACCCGTGGCCACATCGAAGACGGTAAAGTCGGCCACTTCCAGGTGACTATCAAGGTCGGTTTCCGCATCGACAACAGCTGAGCCGCTGAACTTTTACAGTGGCCGAGTGCCACAACCTTCGCTATACATACCGCGCAGTCGTGACTTTTAAGAAGGTTCATGACGCAGGTTCATGTAGTCAGGCCGCCCGATCGGAGCGGCCTTGTTGATCCGAAAATTGCGCCTGACGAGGGGATGTACCGATGAAAAAAGTTCTGTTGGCCATAGGCTTGTTGAGCATTGCGGGCACTACCATGGCTGCCGGCAAGTCGTGTGATGACGTAAAAGCCGACATCGACGCGAAAATTAAAGTCAAAGGCGTTTCGTCCTACACGCTTGAAGCCGTTGAAAAAGGCAGCTCGGCGGACGGCAAAGTCGTCGGCACCTGCGAAGGCGGCAGTATGGAAATCGTTTACAAGCGCGGCTGATACCGGCCCGCTGGCACAAAAAAACCGACGCATCTGGCGTCGGTTTTTTTGTTTGTGGCGGACAGGTCTCAGTGCACCGCTCTGAATCAGCCCCTCGCGGCTTGCGCCAGGATCTCGTAGGAGCGCAGGCGATCGGCATGTTCGTACATGTCGCACGTAAAGATCAGCTCATCCGCGTCGGTCTGCTCAAGCAGCACGTCCAACTTGGCGCGAATCTTCTCCGGGCCACCGACGACCGCCAGTCCCAGGAAATCCATCACCGCGTCGCGCTCATGGGGCAGCCACAACCCATTCATGCTCTCGACCGGCGGCTTCTGCATCAGGCTTTGCCCACGCATCAGGCTCAGGATGCGTTGGTACACCGACGTCACCAGATACTCGGCGCGCTCGTCGGTCTCTGCAGCGGCCAGTGGAACGCCGAGCATCACGTAAGGCTTGTCGAGGACCTCCGAAGGCTTGAAGTGGCTGCGGTAGACGCGAATCGCTTCGTGCATGAAACGTGGCGCGAAGTGCGACGCGAATGCGTACGGCAGCCCCCGCTCACCGGCCAGTTGAGCACTGAACAGGCTAGAGCCCAGCAACCAGATCGGCACGTTGGTGTTGGTGCCGGGCACGGCGATGACCCGTTGATGAGGCTGACGCGGCCCGAGGTAGTTGACCAGCTCGGTTACGTCATCCGGGAAGTCATCGGCACTGCCGGAGCGCTCGCGACGCAGGGCCCGAGCGGTCATCTGGTCGGAACCCGGCGCGCGGCCAAGGCCAAGGTCGATACGCCCCGGGAACAGGCTTTCCAGCGTGCCGAACTGCTCGGCGATCACCAGCGGTGCGTGGTTGGGCAACATAATCCCGCCCGACCCGACCCGGATGGTCGATGTGCCACCGGCCAGATAGGCCAGCAAAACGGAGGTGGCCGAACTGGCGATGCCGTCCATGTTGTGGTGCTCGGCCACCCAGAAACGGTTGTAGCCCCATTTCTCAACGTGTTGCGCCAGGTCCAGGGCATTGCGCAGCGATTCTGCCGGCCCTTTGTCTTCGCGGACGGGCACCAGATCGAGCGTGGAAATCTTCACATCAGCTAATCGTTTCATAGGCCGTTGTTGATCCTCTTGGGCTTGAAGCGGCGTATCCATCGGGGACATCACGCGAGCAAACCGGCATTAAGACTAAATATTTGCGTTAAGCCATAGAATAAGGGCGGATTTCAGAGTTGCAATGGGCAACGCGAAATTTCCTACTAATTTGGTCGGAATTAACATTGGGTCGGTCCGCAAAAAAGCACGTGCGGCATACGCGTTGAACTAAGTCCCGCCTACACTCCTCAGAACTTTGGTCCGCGTGCGAGCGAAATCGCACTTTTCATGAGGAGACACCATGAGCATCGTCAAGAAAGCATCCGCCCACTGGGAAGGTGACCTGAAGTCGGGTATCGGCAGCATCTCTACTGAAACCGGCGTTCTGCGCGAAGCGCCGTACGGCTTCAAGGCCCGTTTCGAAGGCGGCAAGGGCACCAACCCGGAAGAATTGATCGGCGCAGCCCACGCTGGCTGCTTCTCGATGGCCCTGTCGATGATCCTCGGCAATGCCAACCTGAAAGCCGACAGCATCGACACCACCGCTGACGTCACCCTGGATCAAGTCGACGGCGGTTTCGCGATTACTGCGGTACACCTGACACTGAAAGCCAAAATCCCTGGCGCTACCCAGGAACAGTTCGAGAAGCTGACCAACGATGCGAAGGAAGGCTGCCCGGTTTCGAAAGTACTGAACGCCAAGATCACGCTCGATGCCACCCTCGTGAGCTGATTCGCGTTACTGTTGCATTCGGTGGCCCGCAATTGCGGGCCATCTTCGTTATGGACGCGCCAGAACCGGCGTGCGCCCCCACGGTCACATGCAAGGCCGATGCGTGTCGCACGGTGTCGAAGGAGTCGATCATGAAACGTATCGCCGCAATCCTGATTCTCGGTGCGCTGACCACCAGTGCCTTTGCCGCCCCCAAGCCCTGCGAAGAGCTCAAGGACGAAATCGAAGCCAAAATTCAGGCTCAGAACGTTAGCTCTTACACGCTGGAAGTCGTCACCAACGAGGAGGTCCATGATCAGAATATGGTCGTCGGCACCTGCGAAAACGGCACCAGGAAGATCATTTATCAGAACAACGATCGATAGTCCGGTGTAAGCGAAAGCTTTTCGTAAGCCTCAGATGAGCAAGTTCGTTTGCGCGCTGACCTCGCGATCACGCGTCAAGGGATGCAGAAAATCTCCCCCTCCTCCGCGAGCACATTGCGCTGCTCGTCCCGCAACTGCGCGTCGATGTCGTTGGTGATATTGCGCACGTCGAGGCGATAGCGGTGGCCGGCCTCGAAGCGGTCGTAGTTGATCGTCACGTAGCAGGTTCGCTCGTTGTAGATGTCCATCGATAAGCCCATCGCACCGGGCGCGTATTCGTAGTCGTAACGCACTTCCAGCTTGTGCTTGCCGGGCGTCACCTGAAAGAAGCGACCGTCGTAGGTGCGTACGCCGTCGAGCTTGTCGGCCATCAGGGTTTTGCCGGTGAAGGTATGCAGGTCAACCCACGCCTGCTGGGGATCAACCGCGGGCAGCGGCCCCGCGCATCCGGCCAGAAGACTCAGGGCAATGATGGACAGAGGCAAGCGCATGACGAACTCCGCAATGGGGCAGATGGCGATGATGGTTGCGTCAGAGGCGGGCTGTCCGGCATAACGCTGATGTGTAGGCATCATGAATATCGACGTTAAGGCAGCTGCATGATTCGATCGAAAAAGGCCTGGCTGCAACGTGGCTTGCCGATGCTGGCAACTTTACTCCTCGGCGGCTGTTCCAGTCTTTCCTATTACTCGCAACTGGCCAGCGGCCAGATGGCCCTGCTGCGAGCGCGCGAGCCGGTTGCCGACGTCATCGCGGATCCGAATCGCGATACCCAGTTGCGCGATCACCTCCTCAAGTCGCAGCAAGCCCGTGCGTTCGCGACCGAGCATCTGCACCTGCCGGATAACCGCAGCTACCGCCTTTACGCTGACATCCATCGCCCGTTTGTTGTCTGGAACGTGTTCGCGACTGGCGAATTTTCCCTGGATCCTGTCACCCATTGCTTCCCCATTGCCGGGTGCGTGGCCTATCGCGGCTATTACACTCAAGGCGCCGCGCGCGGGGATGCGGCTGTGCAGAAGCTTGAGGGAAAGGACGTGTATGTCAGCGGCGTGGAGGCGTATTCGACGCTTGGCTGGTTCGATGACCCGATCATGAGTTCGATGATGAACTGGGGCGATGAGCGACTGGCCACGCTGATCTTCCACGAGCTGGCGCACCAGCGGTTTTACGTGAAGGACGACAGCGAGTTCAACGAGTCCTACGCCAGTTTTGTGGAGCAGGAAGGCACCCGCCAGTGGCGCGCGGCGCGTGGTTTACCTGCCGAAGGAGGATCTTCGGAAGCCCGGCGACGTGATCAGCTGACCGAACTGGCCCTCGTCACCCGCGATCGGCTGAAGGCGCTGTACGCCGAGCCGCTGAGTCCGCAGGTGATGCGCGAACGCAAGGCCGCTGAGTTCGAGCGTCTGCGCAGCGAGTATCGGCAGTTGCGCGACAGCCAATGGGGCGGCGACAAGCGTTTCGACGGCTGGGTGTATGCGCCGATGAACAACGCACGCCTGTTGCCCATCGGTTTGTACGATCAATGGGTGCCGGCGTTTGAAGCGTTGTTCAGGCAGGTGAGCGGTGATTGGCCTGCGTTCTATTCGGCGGTGGAAAAGTTGGGCGAATTGCCCAAGGAAGAGCGCAAGGCCGCGTTGGAGCGGCTGGCTAAAAAATCCACGTAGTGCCGGCGCCGTGGTGATCGTTCCCACAGATTGAGTGCTCTCAGCTTTTGAGAAACGCCTCATGCAGCGCGCCCACCGAATCAAAATGATAGGTCGGCGCCTCGGCCTCCAGCTCCTCCCGACTGCCAAATCCATACCCCACCGCCGCCACGTCCAAGCCGTTGCGCTTGCCGCCAATCAAATCGTGTTTGCGGTCGCCGACCATCAGCGTCTGTTTCGGATCGAGCTGCTCTTCATCCAGCAAGTGCCGGATCAGCTCGACTTTGTCAGTGCGGGTGCCGTCCAGCTCGCTGCCGTAGATCACCTTGAAATGGCGCGCGAAGTCGAAATGCCGGGCGATTTCATGGGCGAACACCCAAGGCTTGGACGTCGCGATGAACAGCGTACGGCCCTGATCCGAGAGCATGTCGAGCAGTTCGAAGATGCCGTCGAACACCAGATTCTCGTACAGGCCCGTCACCTTGAAACGCTCGCGGTAAAAGCCCACCGCGTCCCAGGCCTTTGCTTCGTCGAAGTCGTAGGCGCGCATGAATTGCTGCAACAGCGGCGGGCCGATGAAGTGCTCGAGCCGAGTGATGTCGGGTTCGTCGATGCCCAGCTTGCTCAAGGCAAACTGGATGGACCGGGTGATGCCTTCGCGCGGATCGGTCAGGGTGCCGTCCAGGTCGAACAGAATATTCTGGTAATGCATGTGTGCTCTCAGCAGGGTTTGTCGAAGCCTTCGGCCAGATGCTGGTCTTTCAGCTTTACGTAATTGGTCGCGCTGTAGGGGAAGAAGGCGACCTCTTTCTCGGTCAGCGGACGCATCTGCTTCACCGGACGTCCTACGTAGAGAAACCCGCTCTCGAGGCGTTTGCCGGGCGGCACCAGACTGCCCGCGCCGATGATCACCTCATCCTCCACCACCGCGCCGTCCATGATCGTGGTCCCCATGCCGATCAGAATGCGATTGCCGACGGTGCAGCCGTGCAGCATGACCTTGTGGCCGATGGTCACCTCATCGCCGATCAATAGCGGGAAACCGTCCGGGTTGAACGGGCCGGCGTGGGTGATGTGCAGCACACTGCCGTCCTGCACGCTGGTGCGCGCGCCGATGCGGATGCGGTGCATGTCGCCACGGATGACGGTCAGCGGCCAGACCGAACTGTCGGCGCCGATTTCGACATCGCCGATCACAATCGCCGAATGATCGACAAACGCCCGCTCTCCAAGGGTTGGGGTGTGGTTCTGGAACGTGCGAATGGCCACGATAGGCTCCTTCTCTGGCGCCGATAGCTGCGGTCGGCGTCGATTGTAATTAAGATGCGTGGGTGTTTCTTTTAGCCAAGGTGCCAAACCGTGAGCGCGAACAACCCTCTGTTGCAATCCTACGACCTGCCACCTTTCTCGGCGATTCGCGCCGAGCATGTAAAACCTGCCATCGAACAGATTCTCGCCGACAACCGCGCCGCGATTGCCGACATCCTCGCCAAGCAAGGTTCGCAGCCTACATGGGCTGGCCTGGTGCTGGCGATGGACGAACTCAATGATCGCCTGGGCGCCGCCTGGAGCCCGGTCAGCCACTTGAACGCCGTGTGCAACAGCGCGGAACTGCGCGAGGCCTATGAGTCCTGCCTGCCGGCCCTGAGCGCCTATTCGACGGAAATGGGCCAGAACCGCGAACTGTTCCAGGCCTTCGAAGCCTTGGCCAACAGCCCTGAAGCGGCCAGTTTCGATGTCGCACAGAAGACCATTCTTGAACAATCGCTGCGCGACTTCCGCTTGTCGGGCATCGACCTGCCGCCAGAACAGCAAAAACGCTACGCCGAAGTGCAGAGCAAGCTGTCCGAGCTGGGCAGCCAGTTCTCCAACCAGTTGCTCGACGCGACTCAAGCCTGGAGCAAGCACGTCACTGACGAAGCCGCCCTCGCCGGCCTGACTGATTCGGCCAAGGCGCAAATGGCCGCCGCGGCCCAGGCGAAAGACCTGGAAGGCTATCTGATCACGCTCGAGTTCCCGAGCTACTACGCTGTCATGACCTACGCCGAAGGCCGCGCGCTGCGCGAGGAAGTTTACGCGGCGTATTGCACCCGCGCGTCAGACCAAGGCCCGAACGCAGGCAAAAACGACAACGGCCCGATCATGGAGCAGATTCTCGATCTGCGTCAGGAGCTGGCCAAACTGCTGGGTTTCGCCAGCTTCTCCGAGCTGAGCCTGGCCACCAAAATGGCCGAGTCCAGCGATCAGGTCCTCAGCTTCCTGCGTGATCTGGCCAAGCGCAGCAAGCCGTTTGCCGCTCAGGATCTGCAGCAGTTGAAAGCCTATGCCGCCGAACAAGGCTGCCCGGACCTGCAGAGCTGGGACAGCGGTTTCTATGGCGAGAAGCTGCGCGAACAGCGCTACAGCGTTTCCCAGGAAGCCCTGCGCGCCTACTTCCCGGTCGACAAAGTGCTCACCGGCCTGTTCGCTATCGTACAAAAACTGTACGGCATTGAAATCGCCGAGCAGAAGGGCTTCGACACCTGGCACCCAGACGTCCGCCTGTTCGAAATCAAGGAAAACGGCCAGCACGTCGGGCGCTTCTTCTTCGATCTCTACGCCCGTGCCAACAAGCGTGGCGGTGCGTGGATGGACGGCGCCCGCGATCGTCGTCGCACGGCTGAAGGCACGCTGCAAAGCCCGGTCGCCAACCTGGTCTGTAACTTCACCCCGGCGGTCAGCGGTAAGCCGGCGTTGCTCACCCACGATGAAGTCACCACCCTGTTCCACGAATTCGGCCACGGTCTGCACCACCTGCTGACCCGCGTCGAACACGCGGGTGCGTCGGGGATCAATGGCGTGGCTTGGGATGCGGTCGAGCTGCCAAGCCAGTTCATGGAAAACTGGTGCTGGGAGCCGGAAGGCTTGGCGTTGATTTCCGGCCATTACGAAACCGGCGAGCCGCTGCCACAGGACCTGCTGGAGAAAATGCTGGCGGCGAAGAATTTCCAGTCCGGCCTGATGATGGTCCGCCAGTTGGAATTCTCGCTGTTCGACTTCGAACTGCACGCCACCCACGGCGACGGCCGCACCACGCTGCAAGTGCTCGAGGGCGTGCGTGACGAGGTGTCGGTGATGCGTCCGCCTGCGTACAACCGTTTCCCGAACAGCTTCGCGCACATTTTTGCTGGCGGTTACGCGGCGGGCTATTACAGCTACAAGTGGGCCGAAGTGCTGTCTGCCGATGCGTTCTCGAAGTTCGAGGAAGAAGGCGTGTTCAACGAGCAGACCGGCCGGGCGTTCCGTGAAGCCATTCTGGCGCGGGGCGGGTCCCAGGCGCCAATGGTGCTGTTCGTCGACTTCCGCGGACGCGAGCCGTCGATTGACGCACTCTTGCGCCATTCGGGCTTGAGTGAGGAAGCGGCAGCATGACCGAGACACCGCGGGTGATTACCAAGAAACGCTTTATCGCCGGGGCGGTTTGCCCGGCGTGCAGCGAGCCTGACAAGTTGATGATGTGGAACGAAGACGACGTGCCGCACCGTGAGTGCGTGCACTGTGGTTATTCCGACACCCTCAATGCGCAGGGGCAATCGATCCCGACAGAACTTGGCACGCGGGTGAACAAGCCTGCGGTGAAGCCGGCGGATCCCAAGGTGCAGGGCGTGCAGTTCTTCCCGAATCCTAAGTTGAAGAAGCCGGTTGATCCGAGTTGACGTGATCTCGGATAAAGAAAGGGATACCCGTCGTGGGTATCCCTTTTTTGTAGCGTTTGTGGATTACCGTGCGCCGCCGATAGAACCGAAAGAGATTTTGCCACCGATGGCCCTGGTGTAATTCGTCACTTTGACGTCGCTGTTTGAATAGCTGCTATTGAAGCTCGGGATGACCACGGGAAGGGTAATGTCGCGCAGAATCTCGACAGTCGTCCGCCCCTCGTTGAAATGCCTTGGGGATGGCCCGTGAGCGTGAAAGACGCACCCGCTTTGGCTTTGATGATGCGGGCCGACTTGATTTCATCGTTGGAGCAGCCAAAGCTGTTGCTCTTCATCTTCATGGTGTAGCTCGAACTGAAAGGAATCACGCAGTCCAGGTTCTGACTGGCGTTAGTGCCCTCGTAGAACGCCACGGATGCGTCCGAGAAGTCGGTGGGTGTCCGGCCAATGACAATGCGTGACGTCTTACCATCAAGCCCGTTGTTGCGGTTATAAACGGCTTGGTAATTGCTGTTGCTCGCGTCGGACTCGAAACTCGGAATGACCACACGCTCCCCAATTCCAATGTTGCGCTTTACATCGATGGTGATGTGATCGTCCTGAGTATTGCCAGTGCCACTGTCGAACAACTGAATGCGGGTTCCAGTGGCAACACCCGACAAGGACATCGACCTCGCCTCATCGTTTTCACAACCGTTGGCCTTGCGATTGACCACCCCGGTACGGACAGGGATAACGCAGACAATGTCTTGTGACCGGCTTGCATTTCGACCTTCATGCAGAAAGATGCCGCCGTTGTTGAGCGCCGCGGTATAACGCTCTGCCTCACCGCTCTTGTAATTGTTGATACCAACGTAGTTGGGGGCAACACCACAGTTGTCCTGGCGGCGCTTGAGGTAAGTCAGGTTGTTGTCGTAGCTGGCCGAGTCGAAGACGGTAGATGTGCCCGGATGAAACTGATTCATGAGGACCAACCGTTTCCACTGCTTACCCGTCGAGGCGGCTACCTTTTCAGTGTTGAGCGCCAACCCACCCCAGCGCGTGGGGCAAGACCAGTCATGAGTACTTTCAATGCTGCTGGCAACGTTCCCCAGGGTGTCCCAATGGTTCTGCACAATCCAATCCTGATCAAACATGACCGTGATCTTTTTTCCCTGAACCCAGTAGTCGCCTGCGACCTCGCGTTTGTCTGTGAACAGGATCAGGCGGTTATTGCGTGCCGCCATCTGGTTGATCGTCGGCCACTGATTCGCAGCGAAGTTTGCCGGGTCGAATGAAACGCTCGACAGCTCCGGCAAGGTATTGAATACCTCCTGAATGTGCTCCCGCTTCACGTACGTTTCAGGGAACAACGTAACCACCTCACCTGGATTTTTTTGCAGGAAAGGCAGGAATTCGTTTTTTAAATGTGCGGATAGAGGCCCATAGCAGGCAAGTTTCTGGTGGCACACTTCAATACGTTCTTCGGGGCGAGGGTTTGAACCTTCGACATAGAGATCAAGCATGAAACCCCGGACGCCATCATTGAGCTGGGCCGGCATCTCCCTGAGGTTCTGATTGATCTTCTCGTAAGAGTTGTGGGTGGTGACCCAACTGTATTCATTGAAGGGTTTATCTCGCGAATCGAGCGTCGTCGCGTGTGCCTTGAGTGTGGCTATGCCAAAGAGTGCCGCCAGGGCAATCCGTGTGTAATTGAACGTCATTGTCGAAATCCTTTTCGATAGGGTGTTTCCGGTAAGCGTGAAATGCATCCATGCCAATATCGGCATGTGCTTAGTAGTAGTTGTATTTTGTGACAGCGCCACCCTGCCGCCAGAAGGCTGTGTTGCAAAATGCGAGGGATTTTTCGAGCCGGGGACTGGATCGATTGGCAATGGCAACGTTGAAACCGATCCCCTTAATTGATCATGCCTACTTTGTGCGACCACCCCTTAATCGCACAGAGGGCAAACACACTGGTGCTGCATGCCCCCGTGTCCATTGCCGACTTCAGTGCCGCCACATCGACGTTGTTGATGTAGGCAATCCCGCGCTTGAGGCTGTCTTCGTCGCCATAACCGCCATGTTCCATCTCATCCAGCGCCGCTTGTTTGCTCCAGCCCTGCGCAACGATGCGGTACATCGCTGCCACCAAACCGGTGCGGTCCAGCCCGTGCTTGCAGTGAATCAGCACCGGCCCGTTTTTCTGCGCGGTCTGGATAGCGCGAAGGCTTTCGATCACGTCTGCGTCGTCGATGTGCACCACCTGCAGCGGAATCTGCACCTGCGCCACGGAGGCATCGGACAGCCATTTGCTGTCACTTTCCTTGAGGAAATTGATCACCGTGTGAACGCCAAGCCGCTGCAGAAGCGGCTGTGCTGCGGCGTCCGGCTGACGACTGCGGTAAAGCGTGGGCGTTATCTGGTAGAGGTTGTAGTGCGGGTCGACGAGTTGCGCCCACTGCGCCGGGCGTGACGATTGCGCGGATGAAGCATCTTCAGCGTGAGCGAGAGACACAGAGGATATGGCCAACAGCAGGAGGAGTTGAGCAGCGAGCGGGCGAAGAAGCATGGAAGACGTACCGTGGAAACCAGCCGTTTATCGATGAGGCAAGTTTTCGCCGCGCAGGGTCAAGGCGCTGTGAGGGGCGTGTCAAAAGATAGTGAAAGCCGTTGATCGGCGCCGGAGTGTTTTTCCGGGGTGGCGCGTGAACGGCATGAGCGTTTCGCGATACTGTATGCATAACCAGTTATCAAGGAGCCGTCATGTCCATTCAGTTGCCCCCACGCGGGCGCGGCACTGCGACCAACCCCAACAACCGCTTCGCCCCCAACCGATCGGTGGCCGAAGACGACGGCTGGTATCAGGAAGTACCGCTGACCCAAGGCACCACCGTCACGCTGGAAACCGCCAAGAGCATCATCGCGCGTAACTCATCGCCCGACATTCCTTTCGACCGCTCGATCAATCCTTACCGAGGATGCGAGCACGGTTGTATTTATTGCTACGCCCGGCCGAGCCACGCCTATTGGGACATGTCGCCGGGGCTGGACTTCGAGACCAAATTGATCGCCAAAACCAATGCTGCCGCTCTGCTGGAGCAGCAGCTGTCCAAGCCAGGCTACAGCGTCGCGCCGATCACTTTGGGGGCGAACACCGATCCGTATCAGCCCATCGAGCGCGAATACACATTGAGCCGGGCGACGCTGGAAGTGCTGCTGCGCTATCGCCATCCGGTGACGATCATCACCAAAGGTTCGCTGATTCTTCGGGATCTGGACCTGCTGGCCGAGCTGGCGAAGTTGCGGCTGGTGTCGGTGTTCATCAGCCTCACGACCCTGGACGACGAGCTCAAGCGCATCCTTGAACCACGGGCCGCTGCGCCCAAGGCTAGATTGCGGGCGATCAAAGTGTTGCGCGATGCCGGTGTGCCGGTGGGCGTGTTGCTGGCGCCGATGATTCCGATGATCAATGACATGGAGCTGGAGAAGCTGATGGCCGAGGCCAAGGCCGCGGGCTCGTTGAGTGCGAGCTACGTAATGCTGCGCCTGCCACTGGAGGTTGCGCCGCTGTTCGAAGAGTGGCTCCAGGCGCATTATCCGCAAAGGGCCGAGCACGTCATGAGCCTGGTTCGTCAGAGCCGCGGCGGCGAGGTGTATGACAGCCGGTTTGGCTCGCGAATGCGCGGGGAGGGGGTATTCGCTGAGTTGCTGGCGCAGCGTTACAGCCTCGCGATCAAGAAGCATGGCTTGAACCGCCGGGAAAGTTTTCAACTCGACTGCAGCGCGTTTTGCCCACCCGGCGGTCAGATGTCGCTGCTGTGACTCGAATGGCGTCTTAACTGTGTTCCACCACAACAGCCGCTTGCGGTTTAGATTTTCTAACGCAAGACCCGCGATCTAGAGCCACGCATTCAGTTTCAATTAAGTTTGCGTCGTTAAGGTGAGTCGGAAGTGACCGATTGGTCTTGTAGGAAAAGATACGCAAGAAGACCAGAAAAAAGTGGGTCATCCACAGGATTCGCCGGAAAATCCACTTAAATCCGTCAGAGAGGATGAAACATGAGTGACCAGGATAAGCAGCCTCAGGCTGCGACGACAGGCGTAACGCCTCAGGTGGAAACCGCCGAAATGGCGTTGAAGCAGATCGTTGATGGCTTCAAGCATTTCCGCCATGACGTCTTCCCTCAGCAGGAAGAACTGTTCAAGAAACTCGCCACCGCCCAACATCCCCGGGCCATGTTCATCACCTGCGCCGACTCGCGCATCGTCCCGGAACTCATCACCCAAAGCTCGCCGGGCGACCTGTTCGTCACCCGTAACGTGGGCAACGTCGTCCCGCCGTACGGTCCCATGAATGGCGGCGTTTCTACCGCTATCGAATACGCCGTACTGGCTTTGGGCGTGCAGCACATCATTGTCTGCGGCCACTCCGATTGCGGGGCCATGCGCGCCGTTCTCAACCCCGACACCCTGGAAAAAATGCCGACGGTCAAAGCCTGGCTGCGCCATGCCGAGGTCGCCAAGACTGTTGTGCAGGACAACTGCAACTGCACCGGCGAGCACGAAACCATGCACGTGCTCACCGAAGAAAACGTCATCGCGCAGCTGCAACACTTGCGCACGCACCCCTCCGTGGCGTCCAAGCTGGCCAGCGGTCAGTTGTTCATCCATGGCTGGGTCTACGACATCGAGACCAGCGAAATCCGCGCTTACGATGCCGAGCAGGACTGCTTCCTGGCGCTGGATGGCGACCACCCGGTGCCCATGGCGTCGATCCCCCGCGGTCGATATTGATCGCCGGCTGACCCGCTGCGCCTGAGCGCAGCGGCGTTGGCCCTGACGGTTCCACCCTCATACAAGCTCGTAGCGGCCGCACATAGCGCGTGCCGCCGGGCGTCGTCACGTCTGAATTCCGGAGAGTCGTCATGGCTACTACTGATCTGAAAGCGTTGTTACCACGGGAGCTGCTGGCTTCCGTGGTGGTTTTTCTGGTGGCCCTGCCTTTGTGCATGGGGATCGCCATCGCTTCCGGCATGCCGCCGTCAAAGGGTTTGATCACCGGCATCATTGGCGGCTTGGTAGTGGGGTGGCTGGCCGGTTCGCCACTGCAGGTCAGCGGCCCGGCGGCAGGGCTGGCGGTGCTGGTGTTCGAGCTGGTCCGAGAGCACGGCATCGCCATGCTCGGGCCGATTCTGCTGCTCGCCGGTGCGCTGCAATTGCTGGCTGGACGCTTGAAGCTCGGCTGCTGGTTCCGCGTGACCGCCCCGGCGGTGGTTTACGGCATGCTGGCGGGTATCGGCGTGCTGATTGTGCTTTCCCAGGTCCACGTCATGTTCGACAGCGGACCCAAGCCTTCCGGGCTCGATAATCTCGTGGCGTTCCCGCAGACCGTAATGGGTGCGTTGGGGATGGGCAGCGCCATGCAGGCCGGTCTTCTCGGGCTGGGCACCATCGCGGTGATGTGGCTGTGGGAAAAGCGTCGGCCCCATGCACTTCGGTTCGTACCGGGCGCGTTGCTCGGGGTTGGCATCGCCACGGTAGTGAGTCTGGTGATGAGCTTGCAGGTCAAGCGCGTCGAGGTTCCGGCTAATCTTGCTGAAGCCATCGACTGGCTGCGCCCTGCAGACCTGTTGAACCTGGCCGACCCTGCCATCCTGATCGCGGCGATTGCCGTGGCCTTCATTGCCAGCGCTGAAACCCTGTTGTCGGCAGCGGCGGTAGATCGCATGCACGACGGTCAGCGATCGGACTTCGATAAGGAGCTCAGCGCCCAAGGCGTGGGCAACATGCTCTGCGGGCTGGTCGGCGCGCTGCCGATGACCGGCGTAATCGTGCGCAGTTCGGCCAACGTGCAGGCGGGTGCGAAGACCCGTCTGTCGGCGATGTTCCATGGTCTGTGGCTGCTGGCGTTCGTGCTGTTGCTGTCGAGCGTGTTGCAGAGCATTCCTGTGGCGAGCCTGGCCGGCGTGCTGGTCTACACCGGCGTGAAGCTGGTGAATGTTCAAGCGCTCAAAGGGTTGGGACGCTATGGCCGCATGCCGATGTTCATCTATGGCGCGACCGCCAGCGCGATTGTCCTGACAGACCTGTTGACGGGTGTGTTGATCGGCTTTGGCCTGACCCTGGTGAAGCTGGCGCTGAATGCTTCGCGCTTGAAGATCAATCTTGTCGACCTGCCGGCCGAAGGCGAAATGGAGCTGCGCCTTAATGGTTCTGCCACGTTCCTCAAGGTGCCGGCGCTGACGCAAACGCTGGAAACCGTGCCGCCGGGAACCACGCTGCATGTGCCGTTGGGCAACCTGACGTACATCGACCACTCCTGCCTGGAGCTGCTGGAAGAATGGGGACGCGCCAACGCGGCGCAGGGCTCGCGTTTGCTGTTGGAGCAGCGGCTGCTCAAGCGTCGCGTGGAGGGAAGAATCCGTACGTCGATCGGAGGAGCAGCGTTGCACTGAGGCGGGTAAAGGGAGTGCGGGATCAGTCTTTCCCGCGCTCCAGTTCCAGCCCTACGCCCAACTGACGTGACAGGCTGGGCCAGCGTTTCCACGCCGCATCGGTGTCCGGGCTGGCAAGGCGCTCGCGGTAGGTTTCCACCGACTCCAGGGAGAAGCTGTCGTCGTCGAGCATCTCGTCGATGGCGTGATGCACCACTTCGTCGAGCTGATTGGCGAAGGCCTCGCCGATCAGTTGATGGGCGATGACGCTGGCCACCGTGGTGTTCATCGGTATCAGCGGCTGGCCGAAATGCTTGATGTACAGATCATTCACTTCCTCCACCAGACGGTGGGCCAGATACGCCTCATCCAGCAGCCCGTCCAGACCTTCGTGGCCCGCCATGATGGCGGGAGGCGCGCTGAAGAATTGCTCGGCGATTTTCAGGACCGGCTTGATCTGGCTTTCAATGCCCGCCTGCAATGCGACGTCATGGGCGGCGTCCAGCAGGTCCGGCACCTGACCGATGTAAGCAATGACGAAACGCGTCAGCACGCCTCGCGCGTCTACGTCTGGCAAGTGAATGGACGGGTGAAGATGAGGAAGTTGCGACTCCAACTGGCGCGCTAGCTGGCCGGATTGGTTTTCGTGTTCCTGAGCTCGGGTGATCTGCTCGCGCAATGCGGCGGTGTTCATGAATGCTCCATAGGCAGTGAAACCAGGCAGTCATTATAGGGAAGTCCATACCTTAGCCTGCCCACAAATGACGCTAAGACGTAATTGTCATAACAGCTTCATGGTTATGTGCATAATCGCGCGATCGTGGATCACTCATTGTGCTGAACTCATGACCCGAACTCAAAAAACCGTATTCATCCTTGTGGCCATTCTGGCGCTGGTGCTTGGCCTGACCGTCAACCGTGTGCTGTCCGGATCGGCTCAGGGCGACCAGATCGCGCTTATCGATGCGGGGATTATCCTTCTCCCGCAGAGCCGTACCGTGCCGGATCTCTCGCTCACCGATCAGGACGGCCAGCCCGTTTCCTTGAACCAACTAAAGGGCAAATGGACGGTGCTGTTCTTCGGCTACACCTTCTGCCCGGACATCTGCCCGACTACTCTCGCTCAGCTGCGTCAGATCAAAAGCGAGCTGCCCAGTGAGGCCGTCGACAAACTGCGCATTGTGCTGGTCAGCGTCGATCCCGATCGCGACACCCCGCAACAGCTCAAACAGTATCTGGGTTATTTCGACAAGCAGTTCGTCGGTCTGAGAGCGCCGGTGGATACGCTGCAGAAGCTGGCGAATGCCGTGAGCATCCCCTACATCCCGGCGGATACCAGCAAGCCGGGCTACACGGTCGACCACAGCGGCAACCTCGCCCTCCTCGGCCCCGACGGCACCCAACGCGGCTTTATCCGCGCGCCGCTGAACAGCCAGAAGTTGGTGGCGCAGTTGCCGGGGCTGGTGGAGAGGAAGTGAAGAACGATGATCTCGGCGTTGCGCCGAGATCATTGGTGTGGGGGGATCAGAACGCCGGAACGACCGCGCCTTTGTACTTCTCGACGATGAACGCCTTGGTTTCCGGGCTGTGCAGTGCGGCGACCAGTTTCTGGATGGCCGGGGCATCCTTATTGTCTTCGCGGGTCACGAGGATGTTCGCGTAAGGCGACTCCGATCCTTCGATGATCAACGCATCCTTGGTCGGATCAAGCTTGGCGGTCAGGGCGTAATTGGTGTTGATCAGCGCCAGGTTCACCTGCGTCAGCACGCGTGGCAGAGTAGCGGCTTCCAGTTCGCGGAATTTCAGATTCTTCGGGTTCTGCTGAACATCGCCTGGCTTGGCGGTGATGCTGTTCGGGTCCTTCAGGGTAATCAGGCCGGCCTTGACCAGCAGCAACAGCGCACGGCCCTCGTTGGTGGCGTCATTCGGGATCGCGACATTAGCGCCGTCCGGCAGCTCGGCGAGGCTCTTGAGCTTGTCCGAGTAAGCGCCAAAAGGCTCGATATGAACCTTGGCCACGCTCACCAGATGGGTGCCCTTGCCCTTGTTGAACTCATCCAAATATGGCTGGTGCTGGAAGAAGTTGGCGTCCATGCGTTTCTGATCGACCTGCACGTTCGGCTGAATGTAATCGTTGAACACCTTCACGTTCAGCGTCACACCTTCCTTCGCCAGCATCGGCTTCACGAACTCGAGAATCTCGGCGTGGGGCACGGCGGAGGCTGCCACGGTCAAGGTCTCGTCAGCATGGGCAGACAGCGCCGCCACAGCAGCGAATACAGCCAACAACTTCTTCATGTCTACTACTCCTGAAATGCACGCGCGGTGGCATGCATTGGCCGGTCAGTGACCGGCGAATTCGGTTAACGGTGTGAAAAGTGCGCGACCAGCCTGTCGCCGACGGTTTGCAGGATCTGCACCAGCACCAGCAGTAATACGACCGTCACAAACATCACATCGTTCTGGAAGCGTTGGTAACCGTAGCGAATCGCCAGATCGCCCAAGCCACCGGCCCCGACCGCACCGGCCATGGCGGTGAACGACACCAGCGCAATCGCAGTCACGGTGATTGCGGCAAGAATGCCCGGACGTGCTTCAGGCAACAGCGCCTTGATCACGATCTGCCGGGTCGTTGCGCCCATGGCCTGAGTGGCCTCGATGATGCCGCGATCCACTTCCCGCAGCGCGGTTTCCACCAGGCGGGCGAAGAACGGGGTGGCGCCTGCGATCAATGGCGGCAGCGTGCCGAGAATGCCCAGCGAGGTGCCGGTGATGATTTCCGTCAGCGGCATCATCACGATCAGCAGGATGATGAACGGCAGCGCCCGCAGCATGTTCACGATCAGGCCAACGGTGGTGTAGACCGGCTTGTTCTCAAGCAACTGACGCGGCGAGGTCAGGAACATCAGCACGCCGAGCGGCAAGCCCAGCAGGACGGTGAACGCCAGCGAGACGCCGAGCATGATCAGGGTGTCGCCGGTCGCCAGCCAGATTTCGTACCAGTCGACGTTGGAAAACAGGTTGAGAAAAGTGTCCATCAGCGCAGGACCTCCATGTGAACGTCGGCTGCGGTGAAGCGGGCAAACGCGGCGTCCATGTCACCACCGGTGATGGCCAGCGTCAGTTGCCCGTAAGGCGTGTCTTTGATGCGGTCGATACGGCCGGCCAGAATGCTGTAGTCCACCCCGGTTTCCCGCGCGACCGTACCCAGCAATGGCGCGTAGGTCGCTTCGCCCTGAAACGTCAGGCGCACGATGCGGCCCTGAACGTGGGCGAAATCACTGTTCAGCTGGTTTTCGTCGACCTCTTCGTCTTCCTGCACAAAGCGCCGAGTGGTCGGGTGCTTGGGGTGCAGAAACACATCGGCCACAGCGCCCTGCTCGACGATGACGCCCGCATCCATGACCGCCACCTGATCGCAGACGCGACGGATCACGTCCATTTCGTGGGTGATCAAAACGATGGTCAGCTTCAGTTCGCGATTGATCTCGGCCAGCAGCTGCAACACCGATGCCGTGGTTTGCGGGTCGAGGGCGCTGGTGGCCTCGTCGCACAGCAGAATCTTCGGCTTGGTCGCCAGCGCGCGGGCGATGCCGACCCGCTGCTTCTGACCGCCGGACAATTGCGCCGGATATTTTTTGGCGTGGTCGGACAGACCCACGCGAGCCAGCAATTCGGCCACGCGCTGATCGATCTGCGCGCGGGACATGTCCCCGGCCAGGGTCAGCGGCATGGCGACGTTGTCGGCCACGGTCTTGGACGACAGCAGATTGAAGTGCTGGAAAATCATGCCGACCTGACGGCGGAAGCCGCGCAGACCGTCGGCGTCCAGCGCGGTGACATCGACGTCATCAACCAGGATCTTGCCGCCGCTGGGCGCTTCAAGGCGGTTGATCAGGCGCAGCATGGTGCTCTTGCCGGCGCCGGAGTGGCCGATCAGGCCAAACACCTGGCCATTTTCGATGCGCAGGCTGGTGGGGTGCAGCGCGGGAATTTCCCGATCGGCGACCCGATAGGTTTTGTGGACGTTCTGAAACTCGATCACGGAGCGAACCTTGTGGGGCGCGTTGAAAAATCAGCGTGGAGACTCATGCCTTCATCACGCTGCTGAGCGATGCCATTTCGGCTTCGGCTGGGTAAACCGGGCGCGCATTTTAGCCTGTCGAATCCGGGTTGGGCCCAGCCTTCTTAGCATTTATTTCGCACCGAACCTGCTGAACGGTCATATGGATGGCCGACTGTCAGTCTGATGATGAAAATCGAAGAATCGGAAAAACAAACGGAACGGCTGTTTTCATCATCAGTCACTTACTTAGCGCCTGAATAATGCCTGACTTCGTGTCAGGCATTTCCGCTTACGAGCTCCTGCCGCCGCCACACCCTGGTGCGCAAAAAAGGAGCCGTCCGAACTGAGGAGTTTTGTCTGATGAGTACGAACACCAATCCACCTGTTAGCGCCAACGCCAACAGTGAACTGGCTGGCACTGACACGCTGGACCGTG
Organism: Pseudomonas graminis; assembly: GCF_013201545.1. NCBI lineage: Bacteria > Pseudomonadati > Pseudomonadota > Gammaproteobacteria > Pseudomonadales > Pseudomonadaceae > Pseudomonas > Pseudomonas graminis. The sequence goes on along the minus strand of NZ_CP053746.1, from coordinate 1,565,295 downwards.
GCAATACCAACGCCAAGGTCGAAAGTCTTGAAACGTTCCGCTCCGACGCCACCGGCGAGGCTCTGCGCACCAATCAGGGCGTAAAGATCTCCGACAACCAGAACACGCTGAAAGTTGGCTCGCGCGGCCCTTCGCTGCTCGAAGACTTCATCATGCGCGAGAAAATCACGCATTTTGACCATGAACGCATTCCGGAGCGCATCGTCCACGCGCGCGGCACGGCGGCCCACGGTTATTTCCAGACCTATGAGAACCATTCCGCGCTGTCCAAGGCCGAATTCCTGCGCGACCCGGGCAAGAAAACCCCGGTCTTCGTACGTTTTTCCACAGTTCAGGGCCCACGCGGCTCCGGCGATACCGTCCGTGACGTACGCGGTTTCGCAGTCAAGTTCTATACCGGCGAAGGCAACTACGATCTGGTCGGCAACAACATGCCTGTGTTCTTCATCCAGGACGCCATCAAGTTTCCCGATTTCGTCCATGCCGTGAAGCCAGAGCCTCATAACGAAATCCCTACCGGGGGCTCGGCTCACGACACGTTCTGGGACTTCGTTTCCTTGGTGCCGGAATCCGCGCACATGGTGCTGTGGACCATGTCCGACCGTGCGATCCCGAAAAGCCTGCGCTCGATGCAAGGCTTTGGCATTCACACCTTCCGCATGATCAACACCGAGGGCAAGTCCTCGTTCGTCAAATTCCACTGGAAACCCAAGTACGGCACGTGCTCTCTGGTGTGGGACGAAGCACAGAAACTTGCGGGTAAGGACACTGACTTCCATCGCCGCGATCTGTGGGAATCCATCGAGATGGGTGACTATCCGGAATGGGAACTGGGCGTACAGATCGTCGCCGAGGAGGACGAGCACAAGTTCGACTTCGACCTCCTGGACCCGACCAAAATCATCCCGGAAGAGCTGGTGCCGGTAACGCCGCTGGGCAAGATGGTCCTCAACCGTAACCCGGACAACTACTTCGCCGAGACCGAGCAGGTTGCGTTCTGCCCTGGCCACATCGTGCCGGGTATCGACTTTTCCAACGATCCGCTGCTGCAAGGTCGGCTGTTTTCCTACACCGATACGCAGATCAGCCGACTGGGTGGGCCGAACTTCCACGAGATCCCGATCAACCGTCCGGTCTCGCCGAACCACAACAACCAGCGTGATGCGCAACACCGCACCACCATCGACAAGGGTCGTGCTTCCTACGAGCCGAACTCGATCGATAGCGGCTGGCCGAAAGAAACCCCTGCCGGTCCGCAGGATGGCGGATTCGAGACGTATCACGAGCGCGTCTCGGCAGAGAAGGTGCGTGAGCGCAGCCCTTCCTTTGGCGATCACTTCTCCCAGGCCACGCTGTTCTTCAACAGCATGAGCGAGCACGAGAAAGAGCACATCATCGCGGCGTACAGCTTCGAGTTGGGCAAGGTCGAGCGTGAGCACATCCGCGCCCGTCAGGTGAATGAGATTCTCGCGAATATCGACCTCACACTGGCTAAACGTGTGGCTGAAAACCTTGGCTTGCCCGCGCCGACCGCCCTGACTGTCCAGGCGCAAAGCAATGGCAAGTTGACTGTCGTCGAGTCGCCGCTGTTGAGCCAGGCGAACCTGCTGCCTGCCGATATTGCCTCGCGCAAAGTTGCCATCTTGGTCGCCAATGGCGTCGACGACAACGCTGTAGCGACAATGAAGGCTGCGCTGGAAGCCGAAGGCGCGCACGCCAAGGTGCTGGGTCCTACCTCCGCACCGGTTAAAACCGCAAGCGGCGCGACGCTGGCCGTCGATGCTTCGATGGAAGGTTTGCCATCGGTCGCGTTCGACGCTGTGTTCATCCCGGGCGGCGATGCTTCGATCAAAGCGCTGAGCGGCGACGGCGTGGCACTGCATTACGTGCTTGAGGCTTACAAGCACCTCAAAGCCATTGCATATGCAGGTGATGCACAGAAGCTGATCGACCTGCTTCGTCTGGAAGCAGATGCTGGCCTGTTGGCCGTTTCGGACAGCGCCTCGTTCAAGGCGTTCTTCGATGCGATTCAGCAGCACCGCGTTTGGGCTCGTGAGCCGAAAGCGAAGGCAATTCCTGCGTAATCTGCAGGCTAGCCGGTAGCAAAAAAGGCGTTGCCCGCGAGGGCAACGCCTTTTCTTTTGATCAAAAATCGATCAGAGCTGAGCGGGCTTCAACACAATCTTCGCAGGCTCGGTTCGCTCGATTTCACGCTGCATCTGCAGTTCGAAATCCGGGTTGATCTTTGTGACGCGCTTGGTCAGCAAGGTCGCCAGCCAAGGGTAGTCGTCGGTGCGTGGCACTTGCACGATGACGTCGCAGTTGAAGGCTGTCACGTCTTCAGCGATGTCACTCAACTGACGGCGCAGCTGCTTCATGTCCCCAAGCTTCAGCTCGATGGTTGTACTCTCGGCGCTCGGGTCGATCACCTTCGCCTTGCGCTTGGCTTCGGCAGCCCGCAGATCGGCTTCCGCCTTTTCCAGCTCGGCTTTGCGGGCGTGGGCGATGGCACCGTTGACGCCACTAGTTAGCGCCGGAGCCTTTGGCATCAGGGCACGAGCACGGCTGAGCGCGGTGGCGGCAGCGTTCATGTCACCCTTTTGCAGCACGATCTGGCTGCGGCTCAAATAAGCCTCAGCCAACTGACGCTGGTATTGCTCAAGTCGAGGGTCGTCCGGGGATTTGCTTTGCAGCGCGGCGAGTTGATCTTCCGCGGTGGCCAACTCGCTGCTGGCGATGTTTTGCTCCAGCTGCTGATAGGCATCGGGCGGCGCAACAGGCACCGGCTGCTCGACGGGCTTGCTCTGGCAAGCGCTCAACAGAACGGAAAATGCAGCAAGCAGCAGATAACGGGATGCGAACGGCTTCATTCCTGCGATTCTCTATTTGCGCAAAAAACGAGCAAGTCTACACACAAGTGGCTTGCCCCGAAAATAACTGATCACTATCGGTAGGCGGGCAAGGAGTCATTGCACATTGCCGCCATTCGATTATTGCGGAGTATGACTCTACCCGCCACCCAAGGTTCTACCGCTTGGGCAAAAGGAAGCTGAGCAGAAACAGTGCCGCCGCCGAGACCACGATGGACGGGCCTGCCGGGGTGTCTTTGAACCAGGACAACGCCAACCCCGCGCATACCGCGATGACGCCAATGATGCTCGCACCCAGGGCCATTTGCTCCGGCGAACGGGCGTGACGTTGTGCCGCAGCGGCGGGAATGATCAGCAGCGAGGTGATCAGCAACACGCCGACGATCTTCATGGCCACCGCGATGACCACGGCGATCAGCAGCATCAATGTCATGCGCAGCGTTGCCACCGGCAGCCCTTCGACCGTCGCCAGCTCTTCATGCACAGTGATCGCCAGCAGCGGCCGCCACAGCGCGCAGATCAACACCAGCACCAACGCGCTGCCTGCGAGGATCCACGCCAGATCGTTCGGGCTGATGGCCAGCAGGTCGCCGAACAGATAGCCCATCAAGTCGATGCGCACATCACGCATGAAGCTCAACACCACCAGCCCGAGTGACAAGGTGCTTGGCGCTAGAATCCCCAGCAGCGTGTCGGACGCCAGCGGTTGACGTTGCTGCAGGGTTACCAGCAACACTGCGAGCAGCAGGCAGCCCACGGTCACGGCGATCGTCGGGCTGATATCCAGCAGAAAGCCCAGTGCCACGCCGAGCAACGCGGCGTGGGACAGCGTGTCGCCAAAATAAGCCATGCGCCGCCAGACCACGAAAGACCCCAGAGGGCCTGCCACTACCGCTAACGCGAGGCCTGCGAGCAAGGCGTAAAGAAGAAAATCAGCCATGCTTGCAGCTGTCCCCGTGGTCATGAGTGTGGGTATGGGCGTGATCGTGAGCCGGCGCGGGTTGGCAGACTTCGCCATGCAGGTCGTGCGCATGATCGTGATGATGGTGGTAGATCGCGAGGCTCGGGGCGTTCAGGCCGAACAGCTCCACGAAGGCAGGATCGTTGCTGACCTGCTCGGGATGACCGGAGCAGCACACATGGCGATTGAGGCAGACCACCTGATCGGTGGTGCTCATGACCAGATGCAGGTCATGGGAAACCATCAGCACGCCGCATTGATGCCGGTTGCGCAGCTGAGTGATCAGCGCGTACAGCTCGGCCTGTCCGGCGACATCGACGCCCTGCACCGGCTCGTCGAGCACCAGCAGCTCCGGCTTGCGCAACAGCGCTCGCGCCAGTAGCACGCGCTGCATCTCGCCACCGGAAATCCCTTGCAGCGGGCTGTCGATGACCTTTTCGGCGCCGACCTCGACCAGCGCCGCCCGTGCGGTATCGCGATCGACGCCGGGTACCAGACGCAAGAAACGCAAGACCGACAACGGCAGCGTGGCATCAATGTGCAGCTTCTGGGGCATGTAACCGACGCGCAGTTTCGGCTTGCGCCAGATTTCGCCCGAATCAGCCTTGAGCAGCCCGAGCACGGCGCGCACCAGCGTGGTCTTGCCCGCCCCATTGGGGCCGATCAGGGTGACGATTTCACCTGAACTGACGCTCAGCTGGATATGTTCCAGTACGCTCTGGCCGGCGCGTGTCACGCTGACGTCCTTCAGGCGGATCAGTGCATCGCTCATCAGGCGGCCTTGCATCCGGCACATACGCCAACGACTTCGACAGTCTGGGCTTCAACGGCAAAGCCCACCTCGTTGGCGGCGTCGACTATGGCCGAGCTGATGCTGCCGTGCTGCAGCTCAATGGCGGCGTGGCACTCGCGGCAGATCAGGAACTGGCCCTGATGCGCGTGGGTCGGGTGGTTGCAACCGGCAAAGGCATTCAACGACGCGATGCGGTGCACCAAGCCGTTTTCCAGCAGAAAGTCCAGCGCGCGGTACACCGTGGGCGGCGCGGCGCGGCGGCCGTCTTCTTCGCTGAGCACGGCGAGGATGTCATAGGCGCCCAGCGGCTTGTGGCTCTGCCAGACCAGCTCCAGCACGCGACGACGCAGGGCCGTCAGGCGCAGGCCTTTGCCCGCGCACAGCGTGTCGGCTTCAGTGAGCGCACTGTGCACGCAGTGGGAGTGATCGTGGGGGCGACTGGCCAGGGGTGTTTTAGACATGAGCGGCGACGGCCTTTGAGAGAGACGTTATTATGTTACCCGTTCCTGCCCCCATGAGTGGTTATCGTGTCCCGACTTTTTTTACTTTTTGTCGTATTTATTACTGGGTTTTCAACCGTCACTGCCGCCGATGCCAGCGTGCGCGTACTGACCAGCATAAAGCCGCTGCAGCTGATTGCCGCCGCGGTGCAGGACGGAATCGCGGTGCCGGAAGTCCTGCTTCCGCCGGGCGCATCCCCTCATAACTACGCGCTACGGCCGTCCGACGTACGGCGCGTACAGGAAGCCGATTTGCTCTACTGGATTGGCCCGGACATGGAGACGTTCCTGCCACGCGTGTTGTCCGGGCGCAGCAAAGCCTCGGTCCCGGTCGAGTCGTTGCCCGGCATGCACCTGCGTCATTTTACCGCCAACGCCGAGCATCACGATGATGACGAAGACGAGCATGACCACGACCACCGCCCGGGCAGCGTCGATGCGCATTTGTGGCTGTCTTCGGTCAATGCTCGGGTGATTACGGCAAAGATGGCCGCTGACTTGAGCCAGGCCGATCCCGCCAATGCCGCGCGTTATGAGAGCAACGCGAAGGCCTTCGACGCACGCCTTGACGCGCTGGACGCCAAAATCAAACAGCGCGTCGCCGGGATTTCGAGCAAGCAGTATTTCGTGTTCCACGAGGCGTTTGATTATTTCGAAGAGGCGTATGGGTTGAAGCATGCGGGCGTCTTTGCCGTCAGCAGCGAGGTTCAGCCGGGTGCTCAGCACGTCGCCGCCATGCGCGCGCGGTTGACCGAATTCGGCAAGACCTGCGTGTTCAGCGAGCCCCCCCTTCGCCCGCGTCTGGCCGACACGTTGAGTGCGGGTTTGCCGGTCAAGCTGGCCGAGCTGGACGGGTTGGGCGGCTACACACCCGCCACCGCCCAGGGTTACGAGCAATTGCTGAGCAAGCTGGCGGATGATCTGGCAGGGTGTCTGGAAGGTTTGTAAGCTCTGGACCAACGCCTTCGTGAGCAAGCTCACTCCCACATGGACGGTGCTGTGTGGGAGTAAATGGAGTGGCGCTCCAGCCTTGCTTCTCGACTTTTACAACGCAAACGGCAACGGAATATGTGTTTCCTGGCGCTGTTCCAGGCGTTTGCGGAATTCGTCCGGATCATGGATCAGCACGTCCTGCCCGGCGAAGGTTTCGGCGGCGATCAGGCGTGACAGCCAGAAGCGCACGCAACCCACGCGCAGCATCGTCGACCACAGCTCGGCTTCGGCGGCGGTGAACGGCCTCAGCGCGGCATAGGCACCCAGAAAAGCACGGGCGCGCGGCCCATCGATGGTGCCATCCTCAAACGAGCACCAGTCATTCACCGCAATCGCCACGTCGTACAGCATCGGCCCGGAACAAGCATTGTAGAAATCGATCACGCCCGTCAGGTGAGTGCCTTCGAACAGCGTGTTGTCGCGGAACAGGTCGGCGTGCAGGTTGGCCCGCGGCAGCGCCATGATGCTCGCCTTGCGCCGCTGAATTTCCTCTACAGCCTTGGTCAGCAGCGCGCCCTGCGCTTCGTCCAGGTGGGAGATGAAATTACCGCCCTCCTCCAGCATCCAGTCCAGACCACGGTCGGTTTTGCGTTCGATGGTCTGGCTGCGTGTGGCCATGTGCATGTGCGCCATGAATTCGCCGATCTGCACGCAGTGCTGAGTATTGGGCTCAGCCGGGTGCTTGCCGGACAGGCGCGGTTGCAGCAGCGCCGGCTTGCCTTTCAGCTCGCGCAGGGCCTGGCCGTCGGTGGTGCGCAGTGCGTAGGGCACAGGCAGATTGGCGTCGTGGAGGACATCCAGCAATTCAATGAAAAACGGCATCTCCTGAACCGGGCCGCGCTCGACCAGAGTCAGCACGAACTCGCCTTGCTCAAGGCTGATGAAGAAATTGGTGTTTTCACTTCCAGCGGCGATGCCCTGAAAATCACGCAGGGCGCCAAGCCCGTACGGGGCGAGAAAAGCTTCCAGCTCGGGCCGAGCCAGGGGAGTAAAAACGGACATAGAAGACTGCCAGCAAGAGAGTGAATGTAGGGCGTTACCAGCTGAATAGTACCCATTGGGGTATCAGCATGTCCGGTTGATCCGAACGGATGAATTGACCACTTGTGCCGTCGGCCCGCACCAGATAATACGGCTTGCCGTGTTTGGGCGTGATCTTCACGGCGTACACGAATCCGTTCGCACGATACTCCTTGATGAAGCCGTCGCTGTCCTGACGGATGATCACGCCAGGCTCTGCCGATGGCGCTTCGTCATCCGCCGCGACCGCCAGCCACGGACAGGCAATCAACCCGCCGAGCAGTAACAGGCGATTCAGCGCGCGCATGATAACCTTGTCCCTTTGTCGTCAACGGTCCGCGCATTCTAGCGCCGACCCCGCCGAAAAGGTTGATCTTGCACATGAGTCTTGCGCCCCTCGTCCTGGTGGACGGTTCTTCTTATCTTTACCGCGCGTTCCATGCGCTGCCGCCGCTCATGACCTCCAAAGGCCTGCCCACCGGTGCGGTCAAGGGCGTGCTGAACATGCTTAAAAGCCTGCGCAGGCAATATCCCGAAAGCCCGTTTGCCGTGGTTTTCGATGCCAAGGGCGGAACGTTCCGCGACGCGCTGTACGGCGAGTACAAAGCCAACCGCCCCAGCATGCCGGACGACATGCGGGTGCAGATCGACTTCTTGCACAACTGCGTGCGAGGCCTCGGCTACCCACTGTTGTGCGTTGAAGGCGTAGAGGCCGATGACGTGATCGGCACATTGGCGCGCAGCAGCGCGGCCGCGGATCGTCCGGTGGTCATCTCCACCGGTGACAAAGACATGGCCCAGTTGGTCGACGGCCACATCACCCTGGTCAATACCATGACCGGCAGTGTGCTGGACGTCGCCGGCGTAAAAGAAAAGTTCGGCGTCGGCCCGGAACACATCATCGATTACCTCGCCTTGATGGGCGACAAAGTCGACAACATCCCCGGTGTCCCGGGTGTCGGTGAGAAAACCGCAGCGGGCCTGCTGGTGGGCATCAACGGTGGCCTGAAAGAGCTCTACGCGAACCTCGACAAAGTGGCAACGCTGCCGCTTCGGGGTGCCAAATCCCTGCCGGCCAAGCTCGAAGAGCACAAGGAGATGGCCTTCCTGTCCTACGAGCTGGCAACCATCAAGATCGACGTACCGCTGGACATCGAGCTCGACGCTTTGCACTGCGGCGAGCCAGATCGTGAAGCGCTGATGGCGCTGTACACCGAGCTGGAATTCAAGAGCTGGATCACCGATCTGCAGCGTGACGCCCGCCAGGAAGGTGCTGAAGTTATTCCCGCTGCCGAGCCCGCGCCCGTCATCGAGGCCAGGTACGAACTCATTCTTGAGCAGACCCAATTCGACGACTGGCTGAAAAAGCTCGAAGCCGCGCAGCTGTTCGCCTTCGTGGTGCAGAGCAACGGCACTGATGCCCAGCGTGCGCAGATCGTCGGCCTGTCGTTTGCGATCAAGACCCACGAAGCTTGTTATATCCCGCTCACCCATTCCTATATGGGCGTGCAGCAGCAACTGGACCGCGAAGCGGTGCTGAAAGCGGTCAAGCCCATGCTGGAGGACGCGAGCAAAATCAAGGTCGGCCAGCACGCCAAGTTCGCGATTAACCTGCTGGCCAACTGTGCCATCGATGGCGACCAGAGCCAAGGCATCAACGTGCAGGGCATCAAGTTCGACACGATGCTCGAATCCTACGTGCTCGACTCCACTGCGACGCGTCACGACCGTGACAGCCTGGTCGCCAAGTACCTGGACCACACACCGGTGAATTTCCAGGACATCGCGGGCAAAGGTGCGAAACAGCTGAGTTTCGACCAGATCGCGCTGGAGCAGGCTGGTACCTATGCAGCTGAGGAGGCCGACCTGACGTTGCGCCTTCACGAAGTGCTGCAGGACAGACTGGCCAAAACGCCGAGTCTGGCCCCGGTCCTGAACGACATAGAGATGCCGCTCATGCCTGTCTTGGCGCGGATCGAGCGTCAAGGCGCGCTGGTCGATGCCAACCTGCTCGGCAATCAGAGCGTCGAGCTGGGCAACAAGATGACCGAGCTTGAGCGCGAAGCTTTCGCCATCGCCGGTGAGGAGTTCAATCTCGGCTCGCCCAAGCAGCTCGGTGTGATTCTCTACGAAAAGCTCGGCATGCCGATCATCAGCAAGACCGCCACCGGCCAGCCGTCCACGGCTGAAGCGGTGCTCGCGGAACTGGCCGAGCAAGAATATCCGCTGCCGAAAGTGCTGATGCAGTACCGCTCGATGAGCAAACTGAAGAGCACGTACACCGATCGCCTCCCGGAGCAGATAAATCCGCGCACCGGGCGAATCCACACCTCCTACCATCAGGCGGTGGCGGTGACCGGCCGTCTATCCTCCAGTGACCCGAACCTGCAGAACATACCCATCCGCACCGCCGAGGGCCGTCGCATTCGCCAGGCGTTTGTCGCCCCTCAAGGCTACAAGCTGCTGGCGGCGGACTACTCGCAGATCGAGCTGCGGATCATGGCGCATCTGGCCAAGGACGAAGGTTTGCTGCATGCCTTCCGCAACGACCTGGATGTGCATCGGGCGACCGCGGGCGAGGTATTTGGTGTCGAACTGCCGGACGTGACCAACGACATGCGCCGCAGCGCCAAGGCGATCAATTTCGGGCTGATTTACGGCATGAGCGCGTTCGGGCTGGCCAAGCAAATTGGTGTCGATCGCAAGCAGTCCCAGGCGTACGTGGATCGCTATTTCGCGCGCTATCCCGGCGTACTGAATTACATGGAGCGCACCCGTGCACAGGCGGCGGAACAAGGGTACGTCGAGACCATCTTCGGCCGTCGCCTTTACCTGCCGGACATCAACGCAAAGAATCAGGCGCTGCGCAAAGGTGCCGAACGCATGGCGATCAACGCGCCGATGCAAGGTACGGCGGCTGACATCATCAAGCGGGCGATGGTGGCGGTGAACGGCTGGCTGGATGCGTCAGGTCTGGATGCTCGCGTCATCCTGCAGGTTCACGATGAACTGGTGCTGGAGGTGCGTGAAGATCTGGTCGAGCAGATCAGCAAAGACATCCGCGTGCACATGAGCGGCGCGGCCGAGCTGGATGTTCCGCTGCTGGTCGAAGTGGGTGTCGGGAACAACTGGGACGAGGCGCATTAACAACGTTGTCGTTCCGATTCTGCGCAGGATCAGAGCCGCTATCTCATTAAATTTCCGCCGGTTTTGAACTTCGGCGGACAAAACCCGGTCTGAGTTTGCGAATGGCTGACGTAGCCATTCATGCTCCTATGTTGTGTTAAGTGTTGGCAGATATCCGGACCCCTCCCGAGAGGTCTGGACTTGTACCCCGAACTTCCCCTCCCCACATGAAGTCCGGGGTTTTTTTTGCCTGCGATTCAGGCCGCCGGTGCCTTGTCTTCCAGTTCCATCCAGTCGGCCAGCACGGTGTAAGCCTCTTCCAGGCCCATGCGCTTGGGTGCCGAGAACAGCTGGATGGTGATTGCGTCACCCCAACCGCGATGTATTTCCGACTGGACTTTGAGCAGCGTGTTTTTCGCCGCGCCAAAGGTCAGCTTGTCAGCTTTGGTCAGCAGAATATGCATCGGCATACCACTGGCGATCGCCCAGTCGAGCATCAGAAGGTCGAAGTCGGTCATCGGGTGGCGGATGTCCATCATCAGGATCAACCCCTTCAGACTTTCACGGCCGCCGAGGTAGGCTTCGAGGTGGCGCTGCCAGTGCAGCTTCAGCGGAATCGGCACCTTCGCGTAACCGTAGCCGGGCAAGTCGACCAGACGGCGGTCGTCGTCCAGGCTGAAAAAGTTCAGCAGCTGGGTACGGCCGGGGGTTTTCGACGTGCGCGCCAGGCTGGCGTGAGTCAGGGTGTTCAGCGCGCTGGATTTACCGGCGTTGGAGCGGCCGGCGAATGCGACTTCAAAGCCTTCGTCATCCGGGCATTGGTCGACTTTGGCAGCGCTGAGCATGAACTTGGCTTGTTGGCACAGGCCGAGAATAGGGTTCTTGAGTTGCATGGGATATCCGGTGAGGGCGTTGCGACGTGCGCGGCAACGGGGTGTCTTTTTCCGTTCAATGGGCGCGAGTATATAATGCCGCGGGTTTTCATGTGTGCCTTGTCCTGCCCCCGCAAGGGTGTTGCCGACGCGAGAACCCGCCTGGCCTGTGCACTGAAACGTCCAAAAAACGGGCCGCTTCCTCTCAAGACAGCCCATCATGAGGGCCGCACTTTCAGCCGCATCGGATCAACCCATGAACGCATTTCTGTCGAGCCTGCTGTTGACCCTGAGCCTGAATGGCTTCGTGCAGGCCGCTGACTCGCCAGCGGGCGATCCGGTCGCCGGCCAGGCGAAAACAGCGGTTTGCGGCGCTTGCCATGGCCCTGACGGCAATAGCCTGGTCCCCATCTTCCCGAAGCTCGCCAGCCAGGGTGAGCGCTATCTGCTCAACCAACTGCACGACATCAAGGACGGCAAGCGGGTCGTGTTGGAAATGACTGGCGTGCTCAATCCGCTCACCGATCAGGAATTGGCCGACATCGCCGCTTATTACGCCGGCCAGAAAGGCAGCGTCGGCACAGCCGATCCCGATCTCGTCTCGCTTGGTGAAGCGCTGTTTCGCTTTGGCAAGCTCGATCAGGGCATGCCGGCCTGCACCGGCTGCCACTCTCCAGACGGTGCGGGGATTGCAACGGCAGGTTTTCCGCACCTGAGTGGGCAGCACGCCGAATACATCAAGAAACAGCTCACGGCGTTCCGCGAAGGTGATCGCAGCAACGACGGCGACACGCGGGTCATGCGCACCATTGCCGCGAAACTGAGCAACAAGGATATCGAAGCGCTCGCGGCTTACATTCAAGGCCTCCATTGAGCGTCGGGACCGCGATACTGACGGACACGGTTAGTAAAACAAATTGCCGACAGAGCTGCCCGGACGGGCCAAAAAGGGTAGCGAACGGCTGCCCTTTTTTACGGCCGCAGGCGTTACACTTGCGAACTCATATCACCTCGGCCGGTCGAACTGCGGCCACCGAAGTGACCTTCCATGCCCAGGAGTTAAGCATGCGTAATCTGATTCTCAGCGCCGCTCTGATTTTTACCAGCCTGTTCGGTCTGACCGCTCAAGCAGCAGAGCCCATCGAAGCCGGCAAGCAATACGTCGAGCTGAAAAGCGCTGTTCCTGTTTCCGAGCCGGGCAAGATCGAAGTCGTCGAAATGTTCTGGTATGGCTGCCCGCACTGCTACGCCTTCGAGCCGGTCATCAATCCATGGGTCGAGAAACTTCCCGCTGACGTCCACTTCATTCGCGTTCCCGCCATGTTCGGCGGCCCTTGGGACGCTCACGGCCAGCTATTCATTACCCTCGACACCATGGGCGTAGAGAAGAAAGTCCACACCGCCGTGTTCGACGCCATTCAAAAAGGCGGCAAGCGTCTGACTGACCCGAATGACATGGCCGAATTCGTCGCCACCCAGGGCGTCGACAAGACCAAGTTCCTTGAAACCTTCAATTCGTTCGCTGTGAAGGGCAAGATCGCTCAATACAAGGAACTGGCCAAGAAGTACGAGATTACTGGCGTCCCAACCATGATCGTCAACGGCAAGTACCGCTTTGACCTCGGCACTGCTGGTGGTCCTGAGCAAGCGCTGCAAGTGGCTGATCAGCTGATTGCCAAAGAACGCGCAACGCTGACCGCCAAGTAAGCGCTGACCATGGCGCGCTGGGGAACTACTGAACGGGTCGTTGCCCGGCACATGCCGAAGGTCAACGAGCATCATCTTCACGAGACAGGCCTGCCGGCCGACGGTCGGCTTCGCCTGCTCAGCTTCAATATCCAGGTAGGTAACAGCACCGAACGCTACCGGCATTACCTGACCAGGGGTTGGCAGCATCTGCTGCCCCACAATGGCAGAGCCGGGAATCTTCAGAAGATCGGCGATCTGCTGCGCGACTATGATCTGGTCGCCTTGCAGGAAGCCGACGGCGGCAGTATGCGCTCGGGCTATATCAACCAGGTTGAACACCTTGCCCAGCTCGGTTCGTTTCCGTACTGGCATCAGCAACTCAATCGAAACCTCGGACGTCTCGCCCAGCACAGCAATGGCGTGCTCAGCCGCTTGCGCCCGTGGGACATCGAAGACCATCCGCTGCCAGGCCCGGCCGGGCGCGGCGCCATTCTCGTTCGCTTCGGCGAAGGTCCGGACGCGCTGGTTGTGGTGGTCATGCACCTGGCACTGGGTGCACGCACTCGCACGCGACAGCTCGCCTACATTCGCGAGCTGATTGGCGGCTATCGCCATCAGGTGCTGATGGGCGACATGAACACCCACGCCAATGACCTGCTGCAAACGTCTCCACTGCGAGATCTCGGCCTGCTTGCACCGCAGGTTGAGGCGACTTTCCCCAGTTGGCGTCCCCAGCGATGCCTGGACCACATCCTCCTGAGCCCGACCCTGACCCTTGAAAAAGTGCAGGTGCTCGCTCATCCCATTTCCGATCATCTGCCCGTCGCGGTGGAGATTCGCTTGCCGGCCTCATTAATCGGTGACTCGCTGCCGATAACAAGCACATCTCCTCGCGGACCTGTGGAATGACCGACGAAGCGCAGCGCTGGAAAGAGAAGTACCTCAAGAGCATCGAGCAGCAAGACAAACTGGAGCGGCGCTGGAACGCGCGGCTCGACTTGCTGCGTCGAGGCCTTGTGCGCAGCAGTCTGGCGGCCGAAGGTGCCGACAAGGCGGTTGATGCGTGCATGAAGGAAATGCGCGAGATCGTTCGCAAGGACGACATGGACGCAGGCCTTGCCGCTCTGATTCCGCGCCTTGAAAAGGCGGTGCTGGACTCCGAGCAGCGTCGCGAGCAGCGCGTCGAGCAAATGGGCACGGCGTTGACGTCGCTGGTCGCGCAGTTGCAGGCGTTGCCGCTGCCCAAAGACGTCAGCAAGCCGCTCAAGCGATTCGCCAAGAGTCTTGAAGATCGCATTACCCAAGCCCGTGAGCTGCCGTTGTTATTGAGCGAGTTGAGCGGACTTCAGGGGCAGGCGCTATCGCAGATCGAACACCCGGATGAAGCGTCGCGCCCGGGTTTTCTCCAGCGATTGTTCGGCAGTCACCGTGAGGCTGACGGCGAGGGTGATGTGCCGCACTCAGTTAGCGAGCCGGGCGGGATTCAAGGTTCTGATGAAACGCCTCAGCATTCAGCCGCCGTGCCCGAAGCTGCCCCAGAGAACACCGAGCTGGAGGCTGAACTTCGCAACGCCGTCCCGCCGGTTCCCCAGCCTGCCGCCGAAGAGCCCGAGCGCTCCATCTCGACGCCCCACTCGGAAGTTGCAGGCCAGCCGGTAATGCCCGAGCCCGAGTCCGAGCCGGCCCAGCCAGACGAAGAACCCGAGGCGCCGCTCCACACCGGTCACATGCCACAGGCCTCCGCCGGCGAGTCTCCACACGACGAAGCATTCGAGCCTGCGGCTGAAGCGCCCGCTCCGGATCATGAAGAGACTGCTGAAGCAGTTGTTATTGCCGACGACATCGAAATGGTCGCTGAAGACAATGCGCCTGACGAGACCGCTGCAGAAGAAGACAGCCCCTATGCGCTGCCCCCTTCGCCCGAGCCCAGTTACAGCTCCGTTGCCGCCCACATCGAAGAAACCCTGCTAGGGCTTCTCGATGAGCTGACGCTGCCCGAACACCATCGTCCGCAAGCCGAAGCCATGCGCGTCCGGCTTGAGCATGGGCTGAACTGGTACGAACTCCTGCCGATCCTCGACGATCTCGCCGTGCTGATGCTTGCTATCACCGACAGCGGCCAGCACGAATTCGAGGCTTATCTCAAGCAGCTCAACGAGCGCCTTGAGTCGTTTCAGAGCGGCTTGCTGGCTGCCAGCGAAGACCACGCCGATCAGCATTCGGCGTCACGTCAACTGGACCATCAATTGCGTGAACACGTCGACGATCTGCAAACCAGTGTGCAGCAGGCGGCCGATCTGGACAGCCTGAAGCACGTGTTGGAAAGCCGTCTCGAAGGGCTGATTGGCACCATGGATCATCATCAGCAGCAACGCGATCAGCGCGAACAGGAAGTCGCCACCCGCCTGCAAGCCCTCTCCAGCCGCGTGGCAACAATGGAGCAGGAAGCGCTGGGCTTCCGGGTTCATCTGGAAGAACAACGGCAGAAGGCGCTGATCGACACACTGACAGGCCTGCCGAACCGCGCGGCGTGGAACGAGCGGCTGGAGCATGAGATCGATCAGTTGCAGAGGAAGCGTTCAAGCCTGCTGCTCGGCATTCTCGACCTGGATCACTTCAAGCGCATCAATGACGGTTACGGCCATCTGGCGGGCGACAAGGTCTTGAAGATCATCGCCGGTCAGCTGCGAAAGCGGTTACGGGCTTCGGATTTCATTGCGCGTTTCGGCGGAGAAGAGTTCGTGATCCTGCTGCCGACCACGCCGATGGATGAGGGGCTGGCGCTGTTGGAGCGTCTGCGCGAGGGCATCGAACAATGCCCGTTTCACTTCAAGGGCGAGCGGGTGACGGTCACGGTGTCCATGGGCATCACGCTGTTCGCTCCGGGTGAGCGCAGTGATGTGGTGCTCAAACGTGCGGATCAGGCGCTGTACCGCGCCAAGCACGAAGGACGTAACCGTATCGAGCAGGGTTGAACGCTTCGTCTGGTTGGCTGCGTAGGCTTGATGCATTTTTGAATGCGCCGCCGACGTTACGTTACACTGTTGCATTATTTGCCTACACGTCGTGCCGCCATGAAGTCTATTTCCGCCCTGTTTCTGTTGTTGCTGCTGACCGCTTGCAGCAGCGGTCCGAAGATCGACACCAGCCACCCTTCCGTCAATTTCGACAGCCGCGTGCAGTTCGTGGTGGTTCATTACACCTCTGCTTCCCTCGACCGGTCGCTGGCCTTGCTGACCCACGGTGAGGTCAGCGCGCACTACCTGATCGGCGACGGTCCGGCCACCACCTACAAGCTGGTCGACGAATCCCAGCGCGCATGGCACGCCGGTGAAAGCGAATGGGACGGGCGCACCTGGCTCAACTCAAGCAGCATCGGCATCGAGATCGTCAATCCGGGCTATCGCGACACGCCTACGGGTCGGCTTTGGTATCCGTACAGCGAAGCGCAGATTCAGGCGCTGATCGTTCTGCTCAAAGACATCGTTAAACGCAACCACATCGAACCCCGTCACGTCATTGGTCACAGCGACATCGCGCCGTTGCGCAAGCTCGATCCGGGACCGTTGTTCCCGTGGAAGCGGCTGGCCCAGGAAGGCCTGGGCATCTGGCCGGATGAACAGCAGGTGGCACAGCGTCAAACCCAGTTGATGGGCGTCGTGCCAAATATCGTGTGGTTCCAGCAGCAACTGGCGCTGCTGGGTTACCCGACGCCGCAGACCGGTGAGCTGGACATCGCAACACGTCACACACTGGCTGCGTTTCAGATGCACTATCGACCACAAAAATTTGACGGTGAGCCGGATCTGCAAAGTGCAGCTATGCTGCAAGTACTTAACTTCAGGCACTAAATTCCGCTAATTGCCGGTTTTTTTCGGACTATTTCTGCGCTTGTTGCTATACCTCAGTGGTTATGGAAATCCCACCATCTGGATGACTGCCGATGTTCACGGCGACGCCGCGACTGCGCTCTTTACTTTATCGTCCCTGGCTTCTGGCATTAGTGGCCGCGCTGTTAAGCGCGGCCGTCTTGCTGGCGGGCAGCTTTGGGCTGGCGATGCATCAGGCCCGACAGGACGAACGTGCGCAAATGAATGCACAGGGCGAGCGCTTTCTGGTGCGACTGGAGCAATTATTCGGTCAGTTGAGGGCCGGGCTCGATCAACTTGAAGCGCAGCCGTTGCGCGGTTGCAGCCCCGCAATGATCGAGCAGTTACGTCAGGTGAACTCGCGCTACCGTTTTATCTACGAAGTGGCGTACGTCAGCGACAGTCAGTTCTGTTCAAGCTGGACGCGGCAGAGCCTGATTGGCAAGCCCAGGCCGCCGGACATTCGCGGCCCCACTTATGATTACTGGCTGAATACCTCCACCCAGCCTGACGACAACCTGGCTTCACTGATGCTCGGGCGCGGGGAGTTTCGTGTTTCCACTTCCCGCGGCCATTTGACTGACGTCGTTGACCTGCCGGTGGGCGGTAGTCTGGTGGTGGTGCTAGATCGTGGCTCCAAGGCAGTCCCGGTCCTGGGCCCGCCTCAGACATGGCCGCCCACGCCGGACTGGTCGCCGACCTCCACCGAAACGCTGATGTCCACCCAGGACAAACTCGTCTACCGGATGCCGACCCAGAGCCCGGAATATCAACTGGTCCTGATTACCCCGCGCAGTGCCTTGCAACAGAAGATCACCGGTGCGTGGTGGCTGTTGGTCCCGGCCAGCCTGTTGATTTCGTTGTTCATCGGCATTCTCGTCCTGCAACTGGTGCGTCAACGGCAGTCATTGGGCGGTGAGCTGCACGGGGCATTGCGCCGTGGCGAGCTGAAGGTTTTGTATCAGCCGATTTTCGACCTCAACACGCGGCTGTGCGTGGGCGCCGAGGCCTTGGTGCGCTGGCGGCGACCGGACGGCACGTTGACCAGTCCTGACCTCTTTATTCCGCTGGCGGAAAACACCGGGCAGATCCGTCAGATCACCGATTTCGTGCTCCAGCAATTGCTGGAGCAGCTCGGCCAGCTTTTACGCGCCAATCCGCACCTGTACGTGTCAGTCAATCTGGCAGCGTGCGATGTCATGGCCCCACGCATCGGCCGAGTGACGGCGAAGCTGCTGGCGTTACACCGGGTGGCGCCTCGGCAGATTGCGTTTGAAGTGACCGAACGCGGTCTCGTGGACGTGGTAGTCGCGCGCAATCATCTTCAGGCGCTGCGCGATCGGGGTCATCAGGTGTTGATCGATGATTTCGGCACCGGCTATTGCAGCCTCGCCTATCTGCAGACGCTGCCGGTGGACTGTTTGAAAATCGACAAGGCGTTTATTGACGCCCTCGGCCACGATGCCGCCAGCAGTGGCGTGGCGCCGCATATCATTCGGATGGCCCATGCGCTGCAACTGCGGGTGATCGCCGAGGGCATCGAGTTCGAGTCGCAGGCGATGCTGCTGAAAAGCGAAGGGGTAATTTATGGTCAGGGCTGGCTGTTCGCCCGCCCGCTGAGCGCGACCAAATTTACCGAACTGGTGACCGGTGGCAGACGCAGCGCCGGGCGGCGTGCGGATGATGTCGCGTAGCCCACCAGTGCTGTTCTAGAGCGGAAGGGCCATATAGAACTGCGTGCCCTGCCCCGGTCGGGAGTAGACGCCCATTCGCCCGCTATGCAATTGAACGATCTCCTTGCACAGGGCCAGCCCCAGGCCTGCACCGCCTTTCTTGCGGCCGACCTGCACGAATGGCTCGAAGATCCGGGCTTGCTGGCCGTAGGCAATGCCTTCGCCGTTGTCTTCCACGCTGATGATCAACCGCTCGCC
Source organism: Pseudomonas graminis (assembly GCF_013201545.1). Lineage (NCBI taxonomy): Bacteria > Pseudomonadati > Pseudomonadota > Gammaproteobacteria > Pseudomonadales > Pseudomonadaceae > Pseudomonas > Pseudomonas graminis. The sequence goes on along the minus strand of NZ_CP053746.1, from coordinate 1,546,671 downwards.
ATGACGCCGCGCCTGCAAGCGGATCAGGCCGGATTTCGGGGTATGGCGCAGGGCGTTATCAAGCAGGTTGTCGAGCACGCGGTCGAGCTGAGCCTTGTCGGCCTGCACCCGTGGCAGTGGTTCTTGGGTTTCCAGCAGCACCATGACGTCCTGATCGTGGGCGGTATCGGCAAAGCGCTGACGCGCCGCTTCGAGCAACTCGTTGATGTCACAGGGCTCCAGCGTCAGCTTCTGCAGTCCGTTCTGATACCGCGAGAAGTTGAGCAAGTCGTTGATCAACTGCATCAGGCGCTGCATTTCTTCGTTGACGGTGTCGAGCAGGTCCTTCTCACGCGAGTCCGGCGGGAAATGCACGCGTTCCTGGAGTAGACCGAAGGCCATGTGCATGCCGGTGACGGGCGTGCGCAACTCGTGGGAAGCGCGCAGCACGAACTCGCTGCGCACGCGTTCGAATGCCCGCTGCTCGGTGACGTCATGCAGCACCATCACAGCGCCGACAATGTGCCCTTTGGTGTGGCTGACCGGAGTGAGGCTGTAGGTGAGCAGGCGGACTTCGCCGTCGATCTCGATGGAGAGGTCATCAGGTGCCCGTTCCAGCGTACCGCCGCGCAATACCAGATACAGCTGCTCGTCCAGCTCGGGGCGCTCCAATGCTTCGCCAAGCCCTTGGCCCAGGCGACTTTCTTCCCAGCCCAACTGTCGTTGCGCGACCGGGTTCAGGTGTTCAAGCCGCCCTTGGCGATCAATCATCAAGAGACCGTCGTCGATACTGTCCAGCACTGCTTGCAACCGCTGCTGGCCAGCGAGCAGTTCATCGACATTGGTTTTCTGATGCTGGCGCAACGCATCGGCCATCATCCCAAAGCGGTGGGTGAGCAAATTCATTTCGTCCGATGAGGACGTGGGCAACGTTACGTCGAAATCCCCCTGGGCAATCCGGTCCGCCGCTTTGGCCAGCTGTTCGATAGGACCGCCGAAACGCCGGGCGATGCCGTGGGCGGTGACGAAGCCGATAACCAGCACCGCCAGCCCCACCAGCCCCAGCAGTGCTGAAACCCAGAGCGCTCGCGACCTTGAGGCGCTCTCCGCCTGACTGATGTTCTCAAGCGCTTGCCGATGAGCGTCGAGCAGGCCATTGCGCAACGTGTTGAACGCCTCTGTCACGGCCTCATCGTCGCGGATCGCCTCACCATGTTCGCTGGATTGCTCGATGGTTTTGACGAAGCGGGCGTAGTTCACCCGAGCCGTTTCGAACCCGCTCGGAACGCCGGTCTGCTGGTCATGATCAATGCCCTGATCGAGCAGATTCTGAAACGCTTCCTGATTGCCTTTGATCGCCACCTGATCGGGGCTGTCCTTGAGCATCATCACCAGTTGGTCGCCCAGGTTCTGACGCAGCTTCAGGCCAATATCGAGGGTGATGAAGTTATGCCGAATCGACGACTCCTGAGATTTTGCCATCTGCATGACGCTGACGAGCCCCAGCACCAAGCCCAGCAGGGCAACGGTGATAAGGGCGGAAATACTCAGGAAGAGTCGGGTGCGCAACTTCATCGCAAACATCATCGGCGCCCTGTCACAGGTTGTACTGCTTGCGTTTTCGGTACAGCGTGGAGGCGTCGATGCCCAGCGTGCGTGCGGCCTGATCCAGCGTATCGCTGGTCGCCAGTACCGCGCCGATGTGGGCTTTCTCCAGCTCGTCAAGGCTCAGCGCTGCGCCCACACGTGGGGCATTGTTGACCGGTTGTTCGGCCATACCCAGATGCGTGATTTCGACTTTTTCCTGCGGGCAGATAATGCTCGCCCGCTCGATGACGTTACGCAGTTCACGGATGTTGCCGGGCCAGCGGTAGTTGAGCAGCGCACTGCGCGCCTGTTCGCTGAAGCCACGCGCCGGGCGGCTGTACTCCTTGACGAATCGGGCCAGAAAGCGGTCCGCTAGCGTCAGGATGTCTTCGCTCCTTTCCCGTAGAGGCGGCAGGTTCAGGGTGATGACGTTCAGGCGATACAACAGGTCCTCGCGGAACCGTCCTTCGCGGACCATGTCTTCGAGGTTCAGGTTGGTCGCCGCCAAAATGCGCACGTCGGCGCGACGGGTGACCGGGTCACCGACGCGTTCGTATTCCTTGTCCTGGATGAAGCGCAGCAGTTTTGGCTGCAGCGTGAGCGGGAAGTCGCCGATTTCATCAAGGAACAATGTACCGCCGTCCGCTTGATTCACTCGCCCCAGCGTGCTTTCGCTGGCGCCGGTGAAGGCGCCACGGCTATGGCCGAACAATTCGCTTTCCATCAGCTCGGCAGTGAGCGACGGGCAGTTGATGGTCACGCAGGCCTTCTTGGCGCGCTTGCTCCAGCCGTGAATCGCTCGCGCCAATTCACCTTTACCCGTACCGGATTCGCCGAGGATAAGGATGTTCGCGTCGGTGTTGGCAACCTGGCGGGCTGTTTCCAGGATCGCCATCATCGACGGGCTGTGGGAATCCAGGCCGTCTTTTGGTTTGCGTACTTCGCCTTCGAGGGCTTCGAGTCGCGCCGACAATTGGCGGACTTCGAGCTGCTTGGCGGTGGCGAGGCGCAGTTGATCCGGGCTACAGGGCTTGACCAGGTAGTCGGCAGCGCCGGCCTGAATCGCGTCCACTGCGGTGTCGACCGCCGAGTGCGCAGTCACAATTACCACTCGCATCCACGGCGCCTGCACGCGCATTTGCGCCAGAACATCCAGCCCGTTGTCCTCACCCAGACGCAAATCCAGGAAACACACGTCGAATACCTGACGCTGCAACAGCGCCTCTGCCTGCGCTGCGCTGTTGGCGGTGGCTACGCTGTAGCCTTCATCTTCCAGGCAGTAGCGGAAGGTGCGAAGGATGGCGGATTCATCATCCACGAGCAGAATACGGCCCTGATTCTCAGCGGCTGCTTCCATTTTTCCTACGCTCCTCAATGAATAGTCTGTGTTAGTCCCGGAAACATCGGGCAAGTTGCATGGTTCATTCTGATTGATTCTTTGCGCTGCATGGTAGCGATCTTCTGAAAAAGCCGTCGTGTGCTGATCCGTGGCAGCTCACTTGCCTATCCGTCGGCTCGAATCCTCGCGCGCGCAAAATCAGGCCGCGCCGAACATCTGGGCCAAAGACCAGTCTGTCCAGAGGTACCTTTTGCAATTGTCTGGAGATTCCCATGCCCCCGTTGAAGAAGATCGCCCTGGCCATGACCACCGCCAGCCTGCTTGGACTGACCCCCGTCATCGCCCAGGCCGCCGCCGCCGATCTGCCGACCCAACTGGCCGAAGCGCGCCAGGAGGGGTCGATCTGGACCGCCTTTGCCCTGAATCGGCATTTGAGTCCCTTCAAGATCAGCGTGGACGTGGAACAAGGCACTGCCATCCTCAAGGGCAAGGTCGAGAACCAGGTCGACAAGGATCTGGCGTCGCAGATAGCGGGCGACATACAGGGGATCAACAAGGTCGACAACCGGCTTGAGATTGACCCGCAGGTCGCTGCCGATCCGGGCACTAAAGCCACTATGGCCCAGCGTTTCGATGATGCGACGCTGACCGCAACCATTAAATCCAAGCTGCTGTGGAACAGCGTGACCGAGGCATTGAACATCGATGTCAGCGCCGCTCAGGGTGTCGTCACCCTCAAAGGGCAGGCGAAAGACGCAGATGCCAAGCAGCTGGCCGGAAGCCTGGCCACCAATACGGACGGCGTAACGGAGGTGAACAACCTCATCAGCGTCAGTGCGCGCGATACACAGGCCATCAAAGAGCAGAGCGAACTTCAGGCCAATGCCGTTCGCGAGGAATTCAGCGATGCATGGATCACCAGCAAGGTGAAATCCAGCCTTATATATAGCCGCACCCTCGATGGCTTGAACATCAAGGTCGACACCAAGAACGGTGTAGTCACGCTGGACGGTGTGGTGGCTAACTACGCCGAGAAGGAACTGGCGGTCGAGATCGCGCGCAACATTCGCGGGGTTAAAGGCGTCGATGCCGACACCCTGCGCGTTACAGCGCGCAGCGCGGGCTAGAGCGTTACATGGCGGTCGGACAAGGTTTTCAGATCGGTATTCGCACCTGAAATGAATTCGGCCGCTAACGTGATGTCCGCCCATTCGTGCATTCCGCACGATGACAAATGTTCAATCGTGCAGCTTGCGTGTACGACACTTCTGAATTATCTATATAAGCTATTGATTTATAAGGATAAAAACGTTCGCAGAAAGCTGGCACACAGCGTGCAATATTCCTGATAACAAAGGCCTGAACAGACGGCCGACAAGATTGCCAGGAGTCAGCTGAATGAACGCTCAACATCTCGCCAACAAACTCCGTATCTCTCCTCTGCATTTGCAGCAGGTCTTGTTTGCCAGTCTGGCGCTGATGATTACGCTCATTGTTGTGCAGCAGTTCAATCACTGGAATCAGAATCAGGAAGTGACTCAGGTTCACTACTCCCACGCTCACACCGCACCTTTTGCCAAGGCAAGTGCGCTGAAAGCCTCGGACGTCGCCTTGAGCATGCAAGTTGATGATGCGGCCGCTACTCCTGATGAAGCGCCACGTCAGCAAAGCTGGGTTTTCTGATCCTCCGGGTCGAAGACGCGATCTACCCCGAGGGTCATCCCGACGCCTCGACGTAGCAAAAAATCAATAAACAGTAAGGAGATTCACCATGTTGAGCTGGGCAATCACATTTCTGATCATCGCTATCGTTGCAGCCGTCCTTGGTTTTGGTGGTATCGCAGGTACTGCTACCGGCATTGCCAAGATCCTGTTCGTGGTCTTCCTGGTCATGTTCGTGGTGTCGTTCTTCTTTGGCCGTCGCGGCCGAGGCTGAATATGGGCTTGAAGCATCTCCATGCACTGACGCTGGCGCTCCTGGGGAGCGCCAGCGTCACAGCTATGGCGGCCAACGACGGTCAGTCTCGAGCGAACGAGCTATTAAGTTCGAATGCTGAGTACCGCGAGACGTGGTCGAGCGTAGTGAAGAAGGAAGAGCGATTGCCCGATTGGGTGATCAATCTGTCCGGCGCCGCGGAGCAGATGAATGCCGTGACTGAGGACGGTGACAAGTATCTGGTAGGGCCGCTCTGCGAAACCCAGGACACTTGCCGCAACAAGCGACTCATCGTGGCGTTCAGTCTGGACAGGTCCCATGCGTACGCCATGTTGGTCGAAGTGCCAGCGGGACTTCCCGCAGACAAATCCCCGACGCGCCATGCGGATTACCGGTTTTTGGGCAAGCCGGACGAAGGCATGCAAGGCCTTCTGAAAGAACAGCTCAAGAAAGATCCTAACTGGTACTGATTTGAATGATGGGAGACCTGTCCCTGACAGACCTTCCTGATAGGCGCGCAGCCCGAAGACGGTGCGCGTATGACCAAGGGGCCGGGGCGTTGCGATCAAGGGAGTGATTGAAGCGTCCTAGGAGTACAGGGAGTACTCCCCATGTGGGCCGGGTCAGGCAAGCCGCATTGCAAGTCCATCGTCCGATAGAGCTTCAACCTTTATCCGGCAGTGGACTTGCGAGGCGCAAATGATCGCTATTTTCTTCAACGTCTCTGTATCTCATAAGTCCTACATACCCCCTTCTACGTTTCCTACGACCGTATATCGCCAAAAATTCCTCGTGCAAATGGCTTGTCGGCCATCCTTGACCGATCTGTCACTCTGCCATCGCGCCTTGCGTAAATCTGCTACAGGCGACGTTTTAGCCACTTCTCAGCATTCCAGTGTCGAGCGAATTCGCCCTGTTTTGGCGCGCTTCACTGTAAGTGATTGATTTGCATCATGCCGATTCGGCATAGGGTAGTCGTTTACGGCATTAGACGATGCAAGTCACCGTGGGAATAGTTGCGCCTTTTTCGCCTGCTCAGAGCTCGGATGCTCGCCTGCGGCCACTTACGAGACAGTCCTGACGGCGACCGCGGTATCACGCTTGCTACCAAGCGCAATGATGAACGTGTGGTTGGGGGATGTCCCGGCAATGACAACAAGGTAATGACATGAAGAAGGCAAAACTGAGCCTCGCCTGGCAGATCCTCATCGGCCTGGTCCTGGGTATCGCCATTGGCGCCGTCCTCAACCACTTCAGCGCCGAGAAAGCCTGGTGGATCAGCAACATCCTGCAGCCGGCGGGCGACATCTTCATCCGCCTGATCAAAATGATCGTTATCCCGATTGTGATCTCGTCCCTGGTCGTCGGCATCGCAGGCGTCGGCGACGCCAAGAAGCTGGGCCGCATCGGTCTGAAGACCATCCTCTATTTTGAAGTCGTCACCACGATTGCCATCGTCGTAGGTCTGTTGCTGGCCAATGTCTTCCATCCCGGCACCGGCATCGACATGAGCACGCTGGGCACGGTGGACATCTCTCAGTACGAAAAGACGACCTCCGAAGTGCAGCATGACCATGCCTTTGTCGCGACGATCCTCAACCTCATCCCGTCGAACATCTTTGCCGCTGTTGCTCGTGGCGACATGCTGCCGATCATCTTCTTCTCGGTGTTCTTCGGTCTGGGCCTGTCGAGCCTGAACGCGGAAGTGCGTGATCCACTGGTGAAGGTCTTTCAGGGCGTTTCAGAGACCATGTTCAAGGTCACCCACATGATCATGAACTACGCCCCGATTGGCGTGTTCGCCCTGATCGCCGTGACCGTTGCCAACTTCGGCTTTGCCTCATTGCTGCCATTGGCCAAGCTGGTGATTCTGGTGTACGTCGCCATCGCCTTCTTTGCCTTCGTGGTGCTGGGCCTGATTGCGCGGCTGTTTGGTTTTTCAGTCCTCAAGCTGATGCGCATCTTCAAAGATGAATTGGTGCTGGCCTACTCCACCGCCAGTTCCGAAACCGTGCTGCCGCGCGTGATCGAGAAGATGGAAGCGTACGGGGCGCCGAAAGCCATCAGCAGCTTCGTGGTGCCGACCGGCTACTCGTTCAACCTCGACGGTTCGACGCTGTACCAAAGCATCGCAGCGCTGTTCATCGCGCAGCTGTATGGCATTGATCTGTCCATCGGCCAGCAGTTGATGTTGGTGCTGACCCTGATGGTGACGTCCAAGGGCATCGCCGGTGTGCCGGGCGTGTCATTTGTCGTGCTGCTGGCAACCCTGGGCAGCGTGGGCATTCCGCTGGAAGGCCTGGCGTTCATCGCTGGCGTCGACCGCATCATGGACATGGCGCGCACCGCGTTGAACGTGATCGGCAACGCGCTTGCGGTATTGGTGATCTCGCGCTGGGAAGGCATGTACGACGACGCCAAGGGCGAGCGCTACTGGAACTCCCTGCCGCACTGGCGTGGCAAGGACCCTCTGCCGGCGGGTCAATCGACGGTCGAGTAATCACTATAGAGCGTGAATCATCAAACCCTGGCCCGGCCGGGGTTTGTTGTTTCTGCCCCCGCCGTTATCATCGCCGCATCTTGCGAGGGGATTTGTATGCTGAACGGCCTATGGCTTGGGTTTTTCGTGGTCGCGGCAATATCTGCGCTGGCGCAGTGGCTGGTCGGGGGCAATGCCGGCGTTTTTGCCGCCATGGTCGAGAGCATCTTCGCCATGGCCAAGCTGTCGGTGGAAGTCATGGTGCTGTTGTTCGGCACCCTGACCCTGTGGCTGGGCTTTCTCAACATCGCCGAGAAGGCCGGCATCGTCGACTGGCTGGGCAAAGTCCTGGCGCCGCTCTTTCATCGCCTGATGCCCGAAGTGCCGCGCGGCCACCCGGCGCTGGGCCTGATCACCCTCAACTTCGCCGCCAACGCACTGGGCCTGGATAACGCCGCCACACCCATCGGCCTCAAAGCCATGCGATCGCTGCAAGAGCTCAATCCCAGCAAGACCATCGCCAGTAACGCGCAGATCCTCTTTCTGGTGCTCAATGCCTCTTCGCTGACGCTGCTACCAGTGACCATCTTCATGTACCGCGCCCAGCAAGGTGCCGCCGATCCCACCATGGTGTTCCTGCCGATCCTGCTCGCCACCAGCGCCTCGACACTGGTCGGTCTGCTGTCGGTCGCCTTTATGCAGCGCCTCAAGTTGTGGGACCCGGTGGTGCTTGCTTATCTGATTCCCGGCGCGTTGCTGCTGGGCGGGTTCATGGCGGTACTGGCCGGGCTGTCCGCCGCTGCGCTGTCGAGTCTGTCGTCAGTGCTGGGCAACGTGACGCTGTTCGGCATCATCATGCTGTTCCTGGTGATTGGCGTGCTGCGCAAGGTCAAGGTGTACGAAACTTTTGTCGAAGGCGCCAAAGAAGGCTTCGACGTCGCCAAGAACCTGCTGCCCTATCTGGTCGCGATGCTCTGCGCCGTGGGCGTGCTGCGAGCGTCGGGCGCGCTGGATCTGATTCTTGAGGGGATTCGACACGGGATTCAGTGGTTGGGCATGGACACGCGCTTTGTCGACGCGCTGCCGACTGCACTGGTCAAGCCGTTCTCCGGCAGCGCGGCGCGGGCGATGCTGATCGAAACCATGAAGACCCAAGGCGTCGACAGCTTCCCGGCCCTCGTCGCGGCGACGATTCAAGGCAGCACCGAAACCACGTTCTACGTCCTGGCGGTGTACTTCGGCGCCGTGGGCATCCAGCGCGCACGACACGCCGTGGGCTGCGCGCTGCTGGCGGAATTCGCCGGTGTGGTTGCGGCGATTGCTGTCTGCTACTGGTTCTTCGGCGCGGCGGTGTAACGCTTCTCGCCCTGCTCAACGGTCCATTGCAGCACTTGGGCGGCCAGCGTATCGCTGGCCTGACCGAACGCCGAAACCACCGCTGGCACCTGCTTGTCAGCCACCGGCTGATGCACTTCAAAGCGCCGGCTCGCCACAATCCGCTGGCGATCGTCGGCCAGCCGCGCATCAAGGCGGATCACCACTTCAATGGCGGTTCCCCGGTACTCGCTCTGGAACGCCTGCAACTCCCCGCCCAGTTCAAAATCAGCCTGCAGATTACTGTCATCGGTGCTGATCGACTGCACCCGCCCATCGCGATAAAAGGCGTCGGTCAGGCGGTTTCGCAGCAGAACCGGCGCGGGATCACTCCAGCGCGCGCCCTTGTAGCTGCTAATGACATTGCCCTCGGGTATGACGGCGATATGCGGACTGTCCAGCGCCTCGCTGGATTTCGGCCGGACTACCCTCAACGACCACGACACGGGCGACGTCCCTTTGCTGACGGTCGATGCTGTCGGCAAACGGTAGACGTCCGACGGCGCCTGCTCCGGGAGTATCGAACAGGCGCCGAGGGACAACAGGGCTGCCGCCAACAACACGCGAGGGACGGACTGACCGAAAAGCCTCATGGCTCGAACTCCTTATTCTTTTCGTTACCCAGCAAGTAGCCGCTCGGGTTGGCATTCAGGCTGCGGGAAATGGTTTTCAACGAGCTGAGGGTTTCACGCAGCTCGCGAATCGCCGGGCCCAGTTCGCCCAGGCCTTGCAGGCCATCATTCACCGAATTCTGATTGTTCTTGAGCAGCGTATTGATGGTCTGGCTGCTCTGTTCCAGAGACTTCATCGCCTGCTGCGCACTGGCGATGGTTTGCCTGCCATCGCTGGTCAGCAATTGGTTGGCGTTGCGCATCAGCGTAGAGGTTTGCTCCAGGGTCGCGCCGGCCTGCTTGCTCAGCAGTGTCATCTGCTTCAAGGCCTGACGAATGTCGTCGCGCTGATCGGAGATCGCGCCCGTGGTCTGCTCCAGGTGTTGCATCGTGCGCGACAGCGTCTCCACGTTCTCGGAAGAAAACATCGCGTTGGCGTTGTGCAGCAGTGCGGTGCTGCCGCTGAGCAAGTCGTCACTGTCGTTCAGCAGCCGCGAAATAGGCGACGGCGAGGCAATGATGACTGGCAGGTTGCCGCCCTCGCCCTTCAGCGCTTCGCTTTGCGGTGTACCTCCACTGAGCTGGATCAGCGAGGTGCCAGTGATGCCGGCCAGTGCCAGTTTTGCGAAGGTGTCGCGCTTGATCGGGGTTTCGCCGGCAACGCGGATCTGCGCCAGCACGCGGCGCGGGTCCTGGGGGTCGAGGCGCAACTGAACGACGTCGCCGACCTTGATCCCGCTGTACTGCACCGGACTGCCGCGAGACAGACCGGTGACCGCCTCGTTGAAGACAACTTGGTAGTCCTTGAACGCCGAGTCGGCGCTGGATTTTGCCAGCCACAGACCAAACAGCAGCGCGGCAGCGACCACGATGACCGTGAACAGGCCGATCAGAACGTGATGGGCGCGGGTTTCCATCATGAGACCTCGTGTGGGTGGGTGGCCGCCGAATAGGCCGAGCGGCCGCGCGGGCCATGAAAGTATTCGTGAATCCAGGCGTCCCTGGTCGCCGACACCCTGTCGATGGTGTCGGCAACCAGCACGCGCTTCTGCGCCAGCACGGCGACGCGGTCGGTGATTGTATAAAGCGTGTCGAGGTCGTGGGTGACCATGAATACGCTCAGTCCCAAGGCGTCGCGCAGGGTCAGGATCAACTGGTCAAACGCGCCGGCGCCAATCGGATCGAGCCCGGCAGTGGGCTCGTCCAGAAACAGGATGTCCGGATCCAGCGCCAGTGCTCGCGCCAGCGCCGCGCGCTTGATCATGCCGCCGGAGAGCGACGCGGGGTATTTATGCGCCGCCGACAACGGCAGTCCGGCCAACGCCATTTTGATTCCGGCCAGATGCTCGGCCTCGTCGCGGCTCAGCCCGGCGTGTTCGATCAGCGGCAGCGCAACGTTCTCCGTGATGGTCAGCGAGGAGAAGAGCGCGCCCTTCTGAAACAGCACCCCGAAACGCCGTTCCACCTGAGAGCGCGCTTTGTCGGACAGATTCAGCAAATCCTGACCCAGGACGCGGACACTGCCCGAGGCAGGTCTTTGCAGCCCGACAATGCTGCGCAGCAACACCGACTTGCCTGCGCCGGAGCCGCCCACCACCCCGAGGATCTCCCCGCGATACAGGTCCAGATCGAGATTCTCATGCACGACTTGCGGGCCAAAGCGATTGCTCAAGCCGCGGACCTCAATCACCTTCTCGCCGGGTTGTACGCAACGGCGGGTCACCAGCCGATCTCCATGCAGAACATCGCGACCAGGGCATCCAGCACGATGACCACAAAAATGGACTGCACCACGCTCGATGTCGTGTGAGCCCCAACGGACTCAGCGCTGCCCTCGACCTTGAAGCCTTCCAGGCAACCGATCGCGGCAATAAAGAACGCAAAAATGGGCGCCTTAGCGATGCCGACGAGAAAGTGCTGCACGCCGATGTCGGCCTGCATCAACGACAGAAACATCGCCGGCGAGATGCCCAGCGACAGAGCGCAGACCACGCCGCCACCGACGATGCCGCAGATCATCGCGAGAAAGGTCAGCATGGGCAGCGAGATAAGCAACGCGATCACGCGAGGCAATACCAGCAGCTCTGTTGGACTCAGTCCCAAGGTTTGCAGCGCATCCAGCTCTTCGTTGGCTTTCATCGAGCCGATCTGCGCAGTGAAGGCGCTGGCCGTACGACCGGCCAGCAGGATGGCAGTCAGCAGCACGGCGAACTCCCGCAGGAACGAGAAGCCGATCAGGTCAACGGTAAAAATCGTCGCGCCAAAGGCCTTCAGCACCGTGGCACCGAGGAAGGCCACTACGGCGCCAACCATGAACGTCAGCAGCGCCACAATGGGCGCGGCGTCCAGGCCGATTTGCTCGATGTGGGCGATGACGGACGTGGTGCGCCAGCGTTTGGGGCGAAACAGGGTGGACGCGAAGGTCTGCAGGATGAGCCCGATAAAGCCGAGCAGCTGCAGCGTGTCCTTCCAGATCACCTCCACCGCCGCGCCAATTCGCGACAGCAGCTGCATGCCCACGGCCGCTTCAGGCTCTCGGACGGGCTGGCAATAGTCAGCCAGTGCGCTCTGGATGGTCTGCATCAGCGCGCGGCTGGATTCCGGCAGGTTGGGCGCTTGCACCGCCAGCAAACGCAGGCGCTGTACGCCGAGCAGTTCCACGAGCAGCGACGCACCGGCGGTATCGAGGGCGCCGAGTTCGTCCATGTCCACGAGGGTGGCTGGACCGAATCCGGCGCTCAGCGCATCGGTCTGGCGCTTGAGTTCGCGGTAATGGGCAAGCGTCCAGTCTCCGGCAATCCGCAGTTGCACGGGATTGATCGAAGTGTCCAGTAAGACGCGTCCTGGAACCTTGGGCGCGGAGGAAGCCTGGGTGGTCAGTGGGGTCATAGCGACGAGCTTAGTTGGTTTTGGCCGGGGCAGATGGGTTCTCGGCAGGGGCACTGTCTGCGGGTTTTTTCGCCTCGGAATCATCCGGCTTTGCAGCGTCGGAGCCTGGCTTGAGGCCTGCCGGCTTGATCTTGTTGCGAGTGACGGCGGGCTGATCGCGCTCGGTAACGTCAAAGCGCAGCACCCCGATCATCTGCCCGTCCTCCGTGAGCACCCTCACCTGCCACTTGCCGAGCACGTCCGGCGGAAAATTCTGCTTGCGCGTCCAGGCTCGGTAGCCTTCCTCACGACCGCCTTTGATGTCTAGAGCAATACGCTCTATTTCCTCGCCATTGTGGCGCCACACGTGATAAATCCGCTCGTTCAGGCCGCGCGGGGCGTTGATCGACGTGTAGGCGTAAAGCCCGGCGCTGCGCAGTTGGTTGACGCCGATCTCCTGAATGCTCTCGCCGGGGGTGCGATTCTGGTTATCGAAGCGGGTGCTGATCGCCGCCTCTGTCAGCCAGAGGGTCGCCGGCGGCACCCAGAATCGCGCCATCCAGCCCGCGCCGCCGATCGCCAATGTCATGGCCACCACGCCAAGGCCGCGCTGCCAGCTGTTGATCGGATGGCCCGATGCCAGGCTCGGAAACGACAGCAGCATCGCAATACCCAGCGCCAGTTTGTAACTTTCGGCGGTGGTCAGGTGAACGATGATCGGCAGCGCCGTGAGCAGTGCGGCGAACAGCGTCAGGGTGTGCAGGGCCATGAACAGCCAGCGGCGCGGCGCCAGCCATTTGTAGTACAGCGGGTCGATGATGGAAATCAGGCCTGCCGCCCCGAGCAGCCCGGTGAAGGCCAGCTGGCCGCTGTACCACGTGGTAGTGACGAAGAAGAAGGGCAGTACGAAAAACAGGCTTTCCTGATGGATCATCTGAGTGCCGTAGCGCAGCAGCGGCTGCGGGATTTCGCGCTTGAACATCTTCGCGAACAGCGCGACCGCGCTGTTTTCCACCATCAGCCAGATCCAGCTCACCAGCAGAATGACCGCAATCCAGGTCGCCAGCTTGGCCTGGCGATCCACCAGAATGAAACTGCCGATGCCTGAGCAGAACCCGAAAAACGCAATCAGCCCAGGGTAGCGCTTGATGAACTCCAGCACACGCTGGACCAGCGAGTGCTGAATGATTGCGTTGATATCCGGCATCGGTGGGCGTCACTCTTCGTTTATGAAGCTAGGTCTATGAAGTTGGAGATCGTCTGCGTCTGACGAGCCCGCTGAATCCAATACGCTGACTATAGGCGTTACAACGGACGTTTCTTGTAAACCCGCCATCGCCAGACAATCAGCACCGCCACCAGCCCTGTCAGCAAGAATCCGACCCCATATAGCTCGTCGTAACTGAGCAGTGGCTCCTCAACCCGAAGATACCCGGGTTGCGCCAGCAGTTGACGCATCGCCTGATTGGCCAGATCCAGGCTCACGCCCCGGGTCCGCTTGGCCGGGTCCTGGAAGCGGCCATCGTCGTAATCATTCAACGCACCCCAGTAATAGTCGGCCAGCGCGCTATTGCCTTGAACGGCCCAGGCTTGCTTGGCGATGGAGGCCTGCTGCAGCCGTGCAAAGGTGGCCGGGTCCATGCCTTCCTTGCGCAGCCGCTGGAGCATCGCGCGCACGGCGGCCGTGGCCGAATCGACGTCTTCACGGTTCAGATCTGCATTGAGGCTGAGAAAGCCGGTGTCCCCGAACGCTTCGCGATCGGCCCATGGCCCGTAGGAATACCCCTTGTCCAGACGCAGTTCGCTGTACAGCGTCCAGTCCAGATACGCTTTCACCAGATCCCAGGTTTCATCATGCTGCTCGCCCATGTCCGGCTCAGGGAACAGCAAATGCAGCTTGGCGCCATCGCCCAACGCGCCGCGGATCAGCGTGCGCTCGGGATCGGCCTTTTCGGTCATCGAGCGAAGCGGCGGATGTTCCGTCGGATCGACCGCATTAAGTTGGCCAAAGGTGCGTTCCAGGTAGGCCGGCAGCAACTTGTCGAGTTCGCCCACGATGATCAGCGTCATGTTGTTGGAGGCGTACCAGTTGTTATAGATATTCTCGACTTGCTCCAGCGTGAGGTGATCGACCTCGGCCCGCTCCGGGCATTTGAGGCCAAGCTCCACGGCGAGCGGGCTGCTGGCGCCGTGGCCCAGGTCGCGCTTGTCCAGCCAGCGTTGCAAATGCGAGTAATGGCCACCGTCTTCACGGGCGACGATGCGCTTGGCAGTGTCCAGATTGGCCTGATTTATTTGCGTGTGAGTCAGCAGATTGAGCAGCAGATCGAGCACCTTGCGCTGATTTTGCGCCGGCGCCTCGATGACGAAAGTGGTATCGGTGTTGCTGGTGAACGCGTTCCACTCTCCACCCAAGGCCTGCATCTGTTGCTCAAGGCCGCCCTCCCCGCTGTTGTCGATCCCGCTGAATAGCAGGTGCTCCAGCAGGTGCGGCAGCTCTTTGTCTTCGCATTTGAAGTCATCAAAGCCAATACCCACGACCAGGCGAATAGCGACATGACCTTTGTCCGCAGGCTTGAGCAACAGCTGCAAACCGTTGGGCAGCACGTAGCCCTCTACCTGCAACCGGTCGAGGGCCATGGAAGAAAGGGATGTCAGAACCAGACAAACGAACAGCAGGCAACGCATAAAAACGGGCTTCCTTGCGGGCCGGTATGTGTAACAGACTTCGCAGCGGCGCCTGCGTTCACCACGATTATTCCGGGTTGCCCTCGCTGGACAAGGCGCCTGTGTCATTGGTTTCAAGGACCACGTAAGCGCTGCTGCAGAACAGCGAGTTCAAGCGTTTCATGTCGGAAATCAGCTCAAGGTGCAGGGAGCTGGTCTCGATACTCTGCACAATCTTGCGTTGCAGTCTGCTGACATGGGCATGGGCCAGGCGCCGCTCCTGTGCGCGAAAACGACGTTTCTCGCGCAACAACTGGCGCGCGCTTTCCGGGTCACCGCTGAGGAAGACCGATAGGCCTAGACGCAGATTCGCCATCAGTTGCTCGTGCAGCCCGGACAGTTCTTCCAGGCCAACGTCGGAAAACGACCGCCTCTGCGAGGTTTTCTGCTGCTGAACCTTGCGTAGCATGCGCTCGATCAGCCCGCTGGCCAGTTCCAGATTGATCGCCAGTTCGATGATCTCGGCCCAGCGGCGATTGTCCTGATCGCTGAGGTCGTCGCGGGGCATCTGCGCCAGGTATAACTTGATGGCGTTGTAGAGTACCTCGACATCATCGTTGAGCCGACGCACTTCCTGAGTGACCGCCGTCTGGTTGCCCCGAAGCACCTCTTGCATGGCATTGAGCATGCTGTCGATCAGATCACCCATGCGCAGGGTTTCGCGCACGGCATTGGCCAGCGCCAGGCTCGGCGTGGCCAGTGCGGTCAGGTCCAGATGCCGAGGCTTGGTCTGGCCGTTGATCTCGGCCTGCTGAGGCAGAATCGACGCGCACAGACGTCCCATCGGCCCCACCGTCGGCAGCATGATCAGGCAGCGCAGGGAGTTGTAGATGACATGAAAGCTGATGACCAGGCTCGACGGACTGACATTTAGCGTGTCCATCCACGCCACCAGCGGGGTCAGGACCGGGGTGATCAGCAACAGCCCGATCAGTTTGTACAGCAGGCTGCCCAGGGCCACTTGCCGCCCGGCGACGTTTTGCATGCTGGTGCTGAGGAACGCCAGCAGACCGCTGCCGATGTTGGCGCCGATCACCAGACCGATCGCCACCGGCAGGCTTATGATTTCCGCGCCTGCGAGGGTCGCCGTCAGCAGCACCGCCGCAAGGCTTGAGTAGGAGATCAGCGCGAACATGGCGCCGACCAGTGCGTCGAGCAGAAGATCGCCCGTCAGTGACGCAAACAGCACCTTCACCCCGGCCGCCTGGGTGATGGGCGCAGCGGCAGTAACAATCAGCTGCAAGGCGAGAATGATCAGGCCCAGGCCAATGCCGACACGACCCAACTGGCCCACACGGGTTTGTTTGCGCGACAGAAAGAAGATCACGCCCAGAAAGATCAGCAGTGGCGACAGCCACGACAGGTCGAACGTCAGGATTCGCGACATCACCGCAGTACCGACGTCGGCACCGAGCATGATGGCCAGCGCGGGCGTCAGGCCCATCAAGCCCTGGCCAACGAAGGACGTCACCAGCATCGCCGTGGCATTACTGCTTTGCACCATAGCGGTGACGAGGATCCCCGCAACGAATGCCAGCGGGCGTTTGGACATGTTCTGGCCAATGACACGGCGCAGCTGCGAGCCGTAGACACGCAGAATGCCGGTCCGAACGATGTGTGTGCCCCAGATCAACAGCGCGACGGCGGAAAGCAAATCGAGCAGGGTCAGCATACGGAGAGCCCCCTGTAGGTTGCCCATCGGGCAAAGTTAAAGGTCCAGCGTGTAGCGAGCGTAAGCGCTTGAGGTGCATCGAACAGCGCGCTCAACTAAAGCTTTAGTCGGCCTGTGGCCTTAATGCCAGCATGGCACAGCGGATTATTTCTTGAAACAAATCTGTCATAAATCAGGTATTTGAAGGTCGCTCGTTGATTCGCACCGATAAAAAACGGGGCACTCGAAGGGCCCCGTTTTTCATCACGTCTGCGCAGCGGACGTTACTGGCCCGGCACGTCCTTGTGCAGTTTCACCGGGTCCTGCATCTTGCGCTTCTTCGCCATCGACGTGCGCATTTTGATGTTGATCGCCTCAACCGCCAGCGAGAACGCCATGGCGAAGTAGACGTAGCCCTTCGGCACATGCACATCGAACGACTCGGCAATCAGCACGGTGCCGACGACGATCAGGAACGACAGCGCCAGCATCTTCAGCGACGGGTGCTTCTCGATGAAGTCGCTGATGACGCCCGCGCACAGCATCATGATCAGCACCGCCACGATGATCGCCGCGACCATCACCGGTACGTGGGAAACCATACCCACGGCAGTAATGACCGAATCCAGCGAGAATACGATGTCGATGATTGCAATCTGAAGGATGGTGTACAGAAACATGCCGCCCTTGCCTTTCGGCTCGTCCAGCGATTCTTCCTCGCCCTCCATGCCGTGGTAGATCTCTTGCGAGCTCTTCCACAACAGAAACAGACCACCGAAGAACAGAATCAGGTCGCGTCCGGAAATGCCCTGGCCGAGGACCACGAACAGGTCGTCGGTGAGGCGCATGACCCAGGTGATCGACAGCAGCAGCAGAATCCGCGTCACCATTGCCAGCGCCAGCCCGAAGATGCGGGTGCGTGGCTGCATCGCCTTGGGCATGCGGCTGACCAGGATCGAGATCATGATGATGTTGTCGATACCCAGCACGATTTCCAGGGCGGTCAGCGTGAAGAAAGCAACCCAGATCTCAGGGTTGGTCAGCCATTCCATTACGTATTCCTTTGAGCGTTCGTTTTCCCTCCGGCACAGTTACGCCAGAGGGAGCGTTGAGTTGCGTTATAGGCTGCTGTAGAGCGGGAAAATTCCCATCAGCAGCGCAGCGATCAGAATGCACACACACACCAGCACGGCCCATTTGAGGGTAAAGCGCTGGTGATCTCCAAACTCGATGCCCGCCAGTGCCACCAGCAGATACGTCGACGGCACCAACGGACTCAACAGGTGGACGGGCTGGCCGACGATCGAGGCACGTGCCATTTCCACCGGGCTGATGCCGTAATGCGAAGCGGCTTCGGCCAGCACTGGCAGCACACCATAGTAGAACGCGTCGTTGGACATGAAGAAAGTGAACGGCATGCTGACAACTGCAGTGATCACGGCCAGATAAGGGCCCATCGCTTCAGGAATCACGGCCAGCAGGCTCTTCGACATCGCGTCGACCATTCCGGTGCCGGACAGGATACCGGTAAAAATCCCCGCAGCAAAAATCAGTCCGACCACTGCCAGCACGCTGCCGGCGTGGGCCGCTACACGGTCTTTCTGTGCTTGCAGGCACGGATAGTTGACGATCATGGCGATACTGAATGCAATCATGAACAGCACCGGCAGCGGCAGCAGGCCCATGATCAGCGTTACCATCAGCACCAGCGTCAGTGCGGCGTTGAACCAGATCAGCTTGGGGCGGCGGGCTTCAGGAAACTGCGAAACGCTGATGTCGCTGTGATCGCCTTCGTCACCGGGCAGTTGCAGTTCGCCCAGGCGCGCACGCTCGCGTTTGCCGTAGAAGTAGGCGATCACCAGAATCGCCACAACGCCTGCCAGCATCGCGGGAATCATTGGCACGAAGATGTCGGATGGATCGACATGCAGGGCGCTCGCCGCACGCGCGGTCGGGCCGCCCCATGGGGTCATGTTCATCACGCCGCCGGCCAGAATGATCAAGCCGGCCATGATGCGCGGGCTCATGCCCAGACGGCTGTACAGCGGCAGCATGGCGGCCACGCAGATCATGTACGTCGTGGCGCCGTCACCGTCCAGCGAGACAACCAGCGCCAGCACAGCCGTACCGACCGACACTTTGACCGGGTCGCCTTTCACCAGCTTGAGGATCTTGCGCACGGCCGGGTCGAACAGCCCGGAGTCGATCATCAGTGCGAAATAAAGGATGGCGAACATTAGCATCACGCCGGTTGGCGCTAGCTTGGTGATGCCCGCAAGCATCATTGGGCCGATTTCCGAGGCGAAGCCACCGAATAAGGCAAAAACGATAGGGACAATGATCAAGGCAATCAGCGCGGACAGGCGCTTGCTCATGATCAGGTACATGAAGGCGACGACCATGGCGAAGCCGAGGAAGGTCAACATAGCAATACTCCAGCGTTACGCGGCGGGGAACGGACGAGACGAATCGATCAGCTCAAAACGAGCGGCGCGTGGAGTCGGGGATTACGAAGGGGGTACTGCAGGGCACATGCAAGCATCGGAAATCACCTAATTGTTGTTGTAGATGGGCCGGAGAACGTCAAGCGCGTTCGTCCTGGCCGACCGGTCTGTCGCCGGCGGTGAGGTGATGCTAAACGGGGAAGCTTTCAGCCAGCTTTCGTTGCACTTCTCAAGTTAACGAGCGGGAGGTTGAGTTATCGACCTAAGGATGCGGTCAGACCCATACATAACCGGGAGAGTGCTCATGAGTGAATTGCAGACCGGCGGATGCCATTGCGGCAATCTGCGTTACCAGCTCGATGGCCCCGTGGATGACGTTGCCCACTGCCACTGTTCGATTTGTCGGCGCACGTCAGGTGGAATCGTCGTGACGTGGACCAGCGTCCCCGTCGAGGCTTTTAAATGGCTGGCCGGAAGTCCGACTACCTATGATTCAGGCCCGACGTGCGTGCGGTATTTCTGCAATAACTGTGGGGCGCAGGTCGCGCTTTTCAGCCGGAACAGCCCGGAGACCATGGATGTGACCATTGCCACCCTTGATCATCCGGAGCTGACGCCTGCCAATCGACACATCTGGACCGACAGCCGCCTGCCCTGGCTGCACCTCGACGAGCATCTGCCAGGTGAGCCTGGGGAAACTGCCTGAGTCATTTAGGGGCGCACAGCAGCGCAGCGATCAAGGTAGCTCCAACCCGCCTGCTGCCTTGTGCAGCGCCCGCAGGTGCTCACCGACCTGCTTGAGGTTGTCTTCGGTCGCAGCGATCCCGGCGGCGCGGTCGGGATCGAGCAGCGCCCTCACCTCTTTGTCCAGATCGCCGCTGAGCCGCTGAAGCTGTTTCTGCCGCTGGCTGCTCTCGTCCTCCAAGCGCTTCCACTCGCCTTCCTGCGGCAGACCGTAGCCGCCGCTGCCGAGCAATTCTGCGGGTCGACTCAGGAATCCGCTGTTGGCGAGAATGTCCTGCAGCGTGCCGGTCGCCCTGGAGACGCCGTTGTCCTTCTGCTCCACAGCACTGAGGTAGCGCTGCTTGACCTCATCCTGCGCGAGCAATAACTGACGACGGAGCCCGGCCTGTTCCAGCAGCAACATCGCAGCGCTGGTGCGCAAATCAGCATTTGCGAAGTAAGGGCGTCGCTCTTGGGGCGTCAGTGCCAGCCAATCCTCAACCGTGGTCTGCTTGACGCTGGTGGTCTTGCGCAGCACATCGAACATCGCCTGATAACGGTCACGGTACGAGTCGAAGCGGTAGCCCATGCGCAGCGCTTTCTTCGGATCGTCCAGCACGCTGGTGTCCGCCAGTCCTCTGCCCTTGAGGACTTCCAGCAGCCCGTTGGGCATGATGCTGTCCAGCCCGACAAGCCGCGGATCGTTAGTGCCACTGCGCAGCAGCTTAAGGTTTTCCACCGCGCAGTTGTTGGACAGGAACCAGTAATCCCCGTCATAGGCCCAGTGCATCTCGGCAGCGTGCTGAACCAGACCGTTGATCTCCTCTCGGGACAGTTTCAGCGGGACAGAGGCCAGGCCGCGCAGTTCGGTCTTGGTGTACTCATCGATCACCTGACCCAGCGGCAGGACAAACAGGCGCGAGGGATACTTGCCGGTCAAGCCACTCCAGCTGGACAGCTGCAGGTCGTTGACGAAGGCGCGATACGACAGCACCAGGTGCTGATCCAGATCCAGCCGACAGTCCGGGCCACGCGGCCGACCAGGCTTGCATATCACCAGCCGAAGCATGCTATGGCCCCACCGGCTCGCCAGATTCTGGTTGGCCTCGGCCAGCAGGTAATCGACTTCGTACACACGTTCGGGGTCGAGCTTGCCCAGTGGCTCTCGGGCAAAGTCGTTCCCGGCGTTGAGGTAAGGATAGGACGTCGGGCACTGATCTTTCGTCGCGGGCGCCCAGTCGAACCGAGCCTTGAAATAGTCGTACAGTGCCGGACGGCGACAGGCATAGGCCGGATCGAGGAGGAAGTACTCCATGTTCACCGCAACGAATTCCAGCGGGCTGCTGATTTCGTAGATGTCCGGACTGCGCGCAACCTGGCCGTTACGCTCTTCCCTGTCACCGCGGCGGCCGACGTACTGTGGCCATCCCGCTAGATCCAGAAGGCGGGGATCATCACTTAACGTGAAGCGTCGGTCGGTCTGCCCCCGGCAGCTGTCACGCAGGCCAACCTTTCCCACACTCTTGCCCTGCCGGGTACATGCAACGATCAGCTTGCGGTCTTCAGGGGACCAGAGCTGCGCGTGATCATAAATATGAGTCAGCTCATGCAGAACCGTGGCGAGCATTTCTTCGCGCACGGTGCCGTGAGGACGATTGGTTTGGGTTGTTGCGGCGCTGCCATCGGTCAGGCCGGCGAGCAAGTGCTGATTCAGGTCCAGCCGGTAAGGGCCGTCTGCACGGCCGTAGGCATTGGACGGCATGTCATCGGTCCAATGCACTTCGACCCTGCGATCGAGCTTGCTGACGAAAAGTGGCGGCAGGTGCGCCATCGCTTCGTCGAGCAATGTCTGGCTGGCCTTCTGTTGCGCAGGACTGAGCCCGCCGGTATGCAACGACAGCCTGAGATCGGCGAAGGCGCCCGTGCAAATCAGCGACAGCGCCGACGTCAGCAGCCAGACAGCGAGGCGTTTCACAGTGCGAGGATGGCCTCGGCGAGGTCCTGGTCACTGGCGTTGCGGGCCTCGGGCAGGCGGTCGCGCAGCGTCATGAAAGCGGCGTCGAGCAGTGCGCCATGGATATCGCCGTTGCTCGCGACATAGCTGGCAGCGTCGTCGCGCGCTTCGAGTACGAGTTTCCAGTTGCGTACGGATGAGGTGGTGTCGGAGGTGAAATCGATGCTGCGGCCTAGGGCGCGAACGACGATGTTACTGGTGGCCTTCAGGGTTTGTGCCTGTGTCATATCAGTCAGCAAGAGCAGGCCGAGGGCGGCAGCGATCAACGGGGTACGCATGGAACGTCTCCAAAATACGGAAGTTACAAAAAAGTGACTATTGGACGAGGATTGCCTGCGCCAGTTCAAGGTCGCTTGCATGAAGTTTCGGGCGGGATTGACGCAGGTATGCCAGCGCCGATTCCAGTCGTGCTCCTCTCAGTTGGCCGTCACTGGCAACAAACACGGCAGCATCATCCTGGGCGGCAATTATCAACTTGCTATCGAAAGGCCCGGTCGTCACCTGGCTGGTGGCGTATCCGGTTTTGACCAGGCTTTGTGTGGTCACGTCGAACGCCAGAACCTGAGTGGAAATACTCAAGGTGGCGATGACGGCAAGCACTAGGCGAGACAACGAATGCATGGCTATTCAGGGCTGTTCAGGTTCTGCGAAACGAGTCGCAAGGCTAGCGCAACACCCGGGTCAGAGCTAGTGCAAAGACCCGGGCGTAAGCGGGAGAAACCTGTCGCGATACTGAATCAGATGGCAAGAATCGCCTGCGCGAGTTGCGCGTCCGACGCTTGCAGGCTTGGCGCAACCTCGCGGATGTGTTGCAACGCGCCTTGGAGCTTCACGCCACGGATCTCGCCTTCGCTGGCAACGAAGCTTGCTGCGTCGTCGCGGGCGGCCAGGACGATCTTGTCGTCATGGAAGGAGGATGAAATCTTAGACGTGGCATTGGACGATGCATCAAGCGCACGGACGATGGTGTCGGTAGTGACCACGAAACTGGAAGCCTGGGCTCCAGTGGCAGCAACGAGCAGGAAAGCGGCACTGAACAGGCGAACGCGAGACATACAGGCACTCCAAAATAACGGGATTCGAAAACCACTGACGCTTAAATCGGAAGCTCAGCCTTAGCTGTCTCGCGAGTGCGTGGTCAAGGTGGCGCAAGATTAGCTTATAAGCGAGCCCGCTAACCATCCTCGCCTTACGCAAGCAGCCGACGTGCTGACCATTACTGCTGAAATTGTCCGGAAACATTGGTCTGTATGGGTATTGCGTGAAATAAATCAAAACTGTACTGGTTTTGCTTGCCAAACTACACGCTGGCCTGAAACGACAAAGCCCGCCAGCAGTAACCTGCTGACGGGCTTCGTTTGAACAATTCGGGTTGCTGGCGAGAGGCGCTTTGCCTGGGACCAGCAGACGCTACATTAGCGCCAGAACGGCTTGCTCAGCTCTTCGTAACGCTGGGATTCGCTGATACCGGCGTCAGCCAGCAAACGTGCATCCAGACGAGCCAGTTGATGGCGGCTGGACAGACGACGCTGCCAGAGCATCAGGTTGGCGAACATGCGCAGCGGCAACGAGGCTTGTGCGGTTTTTGCGGTGTCTTCGTAGAACAGTTCGGAACTGACGGTGCGTTCCATGATGCTTCTTCCTTCCGCTTGTGGCGGGATTAGAGAGTGACTTGATTGGTGACAATATTCCTCTCATTGCCCTCCTCTCTCTAGACACAGTTCATTTGTATTGTGCTGCTCCAGTTAACTGTTAAACACCACTGTTTTGTTCAGAAGTGGGGCAACTGTACGGGTCTGCACCATAAGTGTGCTTTTTGGATGATTGCGCCAGTCATTTCCCGTTTGGCCTACCCGAAATAACCCGTACAGCAGTACAGTTTTTGCAGGATTTGCGTTCAGTCTGCGAGCTGTGACGACGAAAGGTTGCCTCCACTGACAAACTGTATTTTCAAATCGCCAACATGTGTCCCGTTTCTTCCAGGTTTAGGTGCCAGCTGAGTGCATCCCGCAATACATGTGGGGTGTGACCACCAATTGCACAGGCGCGGCGGAAGTAGTCATTCAGCGCCTCGCGGTAAGCTGGGTGCACGCAGTTGTCGATGATGACCCGGGCGCGTTCGCGGGGTGCCAGGCCTCGCAGGTCTGCCAGTCCGATCTCGGTGACCAGAATGTCCACGTCGTGTTCAGTATGGTCTACATGGCTGACCATAGGCACGACGCTTGAGATCGCCCCGGATTTGGCAATGGATTTGGTCACGAAAATAGCAAGATGGGCATTACGCGCGAAATCCCCCGAGCCGCCTATCCCGTTCATCATCCGTGTCCCACCCACATGGGTGGAGTTGACGTTTCCGTACAGGTCGAACTCCAGAGCGGTGTTGATCCCGATGATGCCCAGGCGGCGGACGACCTCTGGATGGTTCGAAATTTCCTGAGGGCGTAGTAACAGTCTGGATCTGTACTGCTCCAGATTGTCGTAGACCGCAGCGTGCTTGCGCTCGGACAGCGTCATGGAGCAGCCCGAGGCAAAATCCAGCTTGCCCGCTTCGAACAGGTCGAACGTCGAGTCCTGCAGTACTTCCGAATACATGGTCATGCCGTGAAAGGGCGAATCGATCAGCCCTGTCATGACGGCATTGGCGATCGTGCCTACCCCGGCCTGCAACGGCATCAGCTGATTGGTCAGGCGGTTCAGCCGCACTTCGTTCTTGAAGAACTCAACCAAATGGCCCGCGATAGCCTGAGTGTCGGTGTCTGCCGGCAATACCGACGACGGCGAGTCGGGTTGATTGCTGATCACGATGCCGACGATCTTGGCCGGATCTATCTTCACGGCCTGACTGCCGATTCGGGTATCGGTCTTAAGCACCGGGATCGGCAGCCGCGTCGGCCGGTAAGTGGGTATATAGATGTCATGCAGCCCTTCGAGCTCAAGGGGCTGGGCGAGGTTGATCTCGATGATCACGTGCTGGGCAAGAATGGCGAAGCTCGCCGAGTTACCGACTGACGTGCTGAGCACCAGGTGCCCTTCTTCGGTGATCGCCACGCATTCAATCACGGCGATATCCACGGCCTTGATCTGGCGATTGCGCAGTTGCTCGACGGTGTCCGACAGATGCTGGTCAATGAACATCACGGTGCCGTCGTTGATGGCCTTGCGCAGGGTGCTGTCTACCTGGAAAGGCATGCGGCGGGACAGCACGCCCGCTTCGGTCAGTTGCTTGTCCAGATCGTTGCCCAGGCTTGCGCCCGTCATCAGGCTGATCTTCAGCGGAACTGTTTTGGCGCGTTCAGCCAGCGCCTGGGGTACGGCTTTGGCTTCGCCTGCGCGGGTGAAGCCGCTCATGCCAACGGTCATGCCGTCCTTGATCAAGGAAGCGGCGTCGGCCGCGCTCATTATCTTGCTCATCAGCGAGGGCAGACGGATTCGTTCACGGTGCATGTTGTTTAATCTCATGACAAAGATGCGTGAGCGAAGTCTAGAGATTTGAAGTGTGTTCGTCCCGCTACCAAGGTCGCACTAAAGGCTCTAATTAGCGCTTCTGCGCGAGAAACACTTTTACCCGGGGTGTAAAAAACCCTCGGCCATCACCTGCGCCGAGGGTTGTTTTATCGCGGGTTGCAACCGTTATTCGATCGCTTTGACCATGTCCTCGATGACCTTTTTGGCGTCACCAAAGACCATCATGGTTTTGTCCAGATAGAACAGCTCGTTATCCAGGCCTGCATAGCCGCTGGCCATGGAGCGCTTATTGACGATGATGGTCTTGGCCTTGTACGCCTCGAGGATCGGCATGCCGGCAATCGGTGATTTGGGATCGTTCTTGGCCGCCGGATTGACCACATCATTGGCGCCCAGCACCAGAACGACGTCGGCCTGACCGAACTCGGAGTTGATGTCCTCCATCTCGAACACCTGGTCGTAAGGCACCTCGGCCTCCGCCAGCAGGACGTTCATGTGCCCCGGCATCCGGCCGGCCACCGGGTGGATCGCGTACTTCACCGTGACGCCCGCGTGGGTCAGCTTTTCGGTCAGCTCTTTCAGCGCGTGCTGCGCTCGAGCGACCGCCAGCCCGTAACCCGGCACGATGATTACAGTGTCGGCGTTGGTCAGCAGGAAGGTCGCATCGTCAGCTGATCCGGATTTGACCGGCCGGGCTTCCTTGGTGCCGCTCGCAGCACCGGCATCTGCTGCGCCACCGAAACCGCCACCGATCACGTTGAAGAACGAGCGGTTCATCGCCTTGCACATGATGTACGACAGAATCGCGCCGGAAGAGCCGACCAGGGAACCGGCGATGATCAGCATCGAGTTGTTCAGCGAGAAGCCAATGCCCGCCGCTGCCCAGCCTGAGTAACTGTTGAGCATCGACACCACAACTGGCATGTCTGCGCCACCAATCGGGATAATCAGCAGCACGCCAATCACGAATGCGAGGATCAGCATAATGCTGAACGCGAACAGGCTACCCGTCAGCATGAACGTGACGCCGAACAGCAACGTCGCAAGGCCCAAAATCAGATTGAGTTTGTGCTGACCGGCAAATTGCACCGGTGCGCCCTGGAACAGGCGGAATTTGTATTTGCCAGACAGCTTGCCGAAAGCGATGACGGAGCCGGAGAAGGTGATCGCACCAATAGCTGCGCCAAGGAACAACTCCAGACGATTGCCCGCCGGAATCGGATCACCCAAGTGGTGAACAATGCCCAGCGACTGTGGCTCGACCACGGCAGCAATGGCGATGAATACGGCGGCGAGACCGATCATGCTGTGCATGAAGGCGACCAGTTCCGGCATCTTGGTCATTTCGACGCGCTTTGCCATGATCGAACCGGCAGTGCCGCCGACCAGCAGACCGATCAGGATATAGCCAATCCCTGCGCTGGCACCGCCCGTGGACAACGCGGCCAGTTTGAAGACCAGTCCGATCGTAGTTAAAACAGCCAGACCCATGCCGAGCATGCCGAACAGGTTGCCTCGACGCGACGTGGTCGGGTGAGACAAGCCCTTCAGCGCCTGGATGAAGCAGATCGCCGAGACGAGGTACAGCAATGTGACGAGGTTCATGCTCATTACTTGGCCACCTCGTCTTTAACCTTGGGCGCTTTCTTTTTGAACATCTCCAGCATGCGCCGGGTGACCAGAAAACCGCCGAAGACGTTAACGGCGGCCAGCGCGACAGCCAGCGTGCCCATGATTTTGCCCAGTGGCGTTACTGTCAGCGCTGCAGCGAGCATCGCGCCGACGATAACGATGGCCGAGATGGCGTTTGTAACTGCCATCAGGGGCGTGTGCAGCGCAGGCGTCACGTTCCAGACCACGTGGTAGCCGACGTAAATGGCGAGCACGAAGATGATCAGGTTATAGATGCCGGGTGAGATGAACTCTTCCATTATTTTATCCTCAGCCGTTCTTGCGGATGACTTGGCCATCGCGGCACATAAGGCACGCGGCAACGATGTCGTCTTCGAGGTTGATCTGGAACTGCCCTTCCTGGTTGAAAAGCAGCTTCATGAAGTCCAGCAGGTTGCGGGCATAAAGAGCCGATGCATCCGCCGCAACCATGGCCGGGAGATTCGTGTGGCCGACGATGGTCACGCCGTGCTCGACGACTACCTGGTCGGCTACCGTAAGCGGGCAGTTGCCGCCCTGCGCGGCAGCCAGATCAATCACCACCGAACCGGGCTTCATTTGCGCGACTGTTTCCGCGCTCAACAGCACCGGTGCCTTGCGACCAGGGATCAGCGCCGTGGTAATCACGATGTCCGCCTGCCTGGCGCGCTCATGCACGGCCACCGCCTGACGCTGCATCCAGCTGGCTGGCATCGGGCGGGCGTAACCGCCGACGCCCACGGCAGCCTCGCGCTCCTCGTCAGTTTCGTATGGCACGTCAACGAACTTGGCCCCTAGCGACTCGATCTGTTCCTTGACGGCCGGACGCACGTCCGAGGCCTCAATGACCGCACCCAGGCGTTTGGCCGTGGCGATGGCCTGCAGCCCCGCAACGCCCGCGCCGAGAATCAGCACTCGCGCAGCCTTCACCGTACCGGCCGCAGTCATCAGCATCGGCATAAAGCGCGGGTAGTGATGCGCCGCCAACAACACAGCTTTATAGCCGGCGATGTTGGCTTGGGAAGACAGCACGTCAAGGCTTTGCGCGCGCGAGGTGCGTGGCGCAGCTTCGAGGGCAAAGGCGGCAATTCCGCGTTCGGCCAGCTTGGCGATCATGTCGTTATTGAACGGGTTAAGCATCCCGACTACCACGGTGCCGCTTTTGATCAACGGCAACTCGGCGTCGCCGGGAGCGGAGACCTTGAGGATGAGTTCAGCGCCGAACGCATCAGCGGCGCTGCCGATCAGTGCACCTGCTGCCTCGTAAGCACTGTCCGTCACGCTCGCTGCAATGCCCGCGCCGTTCTGAACGGTCACTGTGTGGCCTTGGGCGATGAGCTTTTTGATGGTCTCGGGAGTGGCGGCGACCCGGGTTTCACCAAGCTGGGTTTCGAGGGGGACTCCAATGTGCACGTCAAATCTCCTGCGTGATCTTATTGTCTTAAATGAGGCCAGCGCGCTAAGGCCCGAGGGCTGGAATTGCGATCACTACACCCGTTAAAGCAGCCGGGCGCGGCATTTTGCAGGGGATGTCAGAGGCCTTCAAGGGTTTCTGTAAGCGAACGAAAAATGTACTACAAGTCACCCTGTGACCGATTGACGCACTGAATCACACAAGTGTCTGATGTAACTGATCTTTTATGAATTATTAGTCCGCAGGGGTCTTCCGACGACGAAATTATAAAACGCCCTGAAAACAGGCTGGAGGGCTCTATTTGTATGACTATTGGAGCGTTAAAGCCAGAGCTGAAACGTGTGTCGTCAATGCGACAATTCAGGATATCTGTAGGTTTTGAAATAGGCGCACTACATTAAGTCTTCAAGACGCAGATGGGTGTTTAAGGCAGCGAGTAAGTGTCGGCCTGCTGAATCAGCCAGTCCCGAAACGCTTTCAGGGACGCCGATTCCGTTTTGCGCTCTGGAATCATCAAGTAATACGCCTTTGAGCTAGAAAGCTGATGGGGGTTGGCAATCACCAGGCGCTTTTCGGCTAGTTCATGCTGAATTAGAAATGGTGGTATGAGCGCCACACCCATGTCATGCATGGCTGCCTGCGCGAGCATGGAGAATAGCTCGTAACGAGGACCTGTCATGTCGCGGGCCACGCCCATGTCCCGCGAGTTGAACCATTGCCGCCATGCATAGGGCCGGGTGGTTTGCTGAAGCAGCGGCATCTCGGCCAACTCTTGAGCGCTAATGCTGTGCCGTGCCCCAAGCAGTGCCGGACTGCAGACCGGCATCGGGTTCTCGCCCATCAGTCTGTGAGATTCGGTACCGGACCAATCAGCATCGCCAAAATAAATCGCTGCGTCGAATTCGGTATCCGCGAACAAAAAGGGCCGCGTACGGTTCGTCAGGTTGACAGTGACGTCAGGGTGTTTCTTCTGAAAATCCTTTAAACGCGGAAGTAGCCATTGCGTGCCGAAGGTAGGCACTACCGCGAGTTCGATCACATTCACGCCCTGGTGACCCATCACTGACAGCGTGTCACGTTCAACGGCGTCGAGTTGCGTTGCAATGCGCCGACTGTAGGAAAGGCCCGCCTCTGTTAGCTTCACACCCCGTCGTGAGCGTCGGAACAGGCCGACATTCAAGAACTCTTCCAGGCTGGCGATCTGTCGGCAGACCGCGCTCTGGGTCAGCGAAAGCTCTTCGGCGGCTTTTGTGAAGCTCTCGTGCCGCGCAGCGGCCTCGAAGCTTACCAACGCGGTGGTGCTTGGGATTTTACGGCGCATGTACCTTTGCCTCACTCAGAAGAACGGACAGGCTGCTGATCAGTGTGCTTCGGAGTGAGAAATTAGCACAAGACGATGCGAAATCGTCGTTTGCTCCCTTGATGGTTCCAGGCCTAGGCTCGCTCCATTACTTTTCCGGCGAGTCCGGAAGCGCATCTTGGTGAGGAGAGAATCATGAGCGGCAAGGCAAGTTTCAGTTGGATCGACCCCCTGTTGCTGGACCAGCAGCTCACCGAAGAAGAGCGCATGGTTCGCGACAGCGCCGAGCAGTTCGCCAGGGACAAGCTAGCACCGCGTGTACTTGAAGCCTTCCGGCATGAAAAGACAGATCCAGCGATCTTCCGCGAGATGGGTGAGATAGGTCTCCTCGGTGCCACGATCCCGGAGCAGTACGGCGGTAGCGGTCTGAACTACGTGTGTTACGGCCTGATCGCTCGCGAGGTCGAGCGCGTCGATTCAGGTTACCGCTCCATGATGAGCGTGCAGTCCTCCCTGGTCATGGTGCCAATCAATGAATTCGGCACTGAAGCGCAAAAACAGAAGTACCTGCCCAAACTCGCATCCGGTGAGTGGATTGGCTGCTTCGGCCTCACCGAACCCAATCATGGTTCGGATCCGGGCGCGATGATCACTCGTGCGCGGAGCGTCGAAGGCGGTTACCGCCTGACCGGTAGCAAAATGTGGATCACCAACAGCCCCATCGCCGACGTATTCGTTGTCTGGGGCAAAGATGACGCTGGCGATATCCGCGGCTTTGTACTGGAAAAAGGCTGGCAAGGCCTGACGGCTCCGGCGATCCACGGCAAGGTTGGCCTCCGCGCTTCGATTACCGGCGAGATCGTCATGGACAACGTGTTTGTGCCGGAAGAGAACATTTTCCCGGACGTCCGTGGTCTCAAAGGACCTTTCACGTGCCTGAACTCCGCCCGCTATGGCATCTCCTGGGGCGCCTTGGGGGCTGCCGAGTTTTGCTGGCACACCGCGCGTCAATACACGCTGGACCGTCAGCAGTTTGGTCGTCCGCTTGCAGCTAATCAGCTGATTCAGAAAAAGCTCGCTGACATGCAGACCGAGATCACGCTGGCGCTTCAAGGCTGCCTGCGTCTGGGCCGCATGAAAGACGAGGGCACCGCAGCGGTCGAAATCACCTCCATCATGAAGCGCAACTCTTGCGGCAAGTCCTTGGACATTGCGCGTATGGCGCGTGACATGTTGGGTGGTAATGGCATTTCTGATGAGTTCGGCATCGCCAGGCATCTGGTCAACCTGGAAGTGGTCAATACCTACGAAGGCACCCACGACGTCCATGCGCTCATCCTGGGTCGTGCCCAGACCGGCATCCAGGCCTTCTATTAAGGAGCCTGCAATGGGCGCGTTATCGCATTTACGTGTGCTGGACTTGTCTCGGGTGCTCGCTGGCCCTTGGGCAGGGCAGATTCTGGCTGACCTGGGTGCAGAGGTAATCAAGATCGAGCGCCCGGGCAATGGCGACGATACGCGCGCCTGGGGGCCGCCCTTTCTGAAGGATTCGCGTGGAGAAAATACGTCTGAAGCTGCGTACTACCTGTCAGCCAACCGTAACAAGCAGTCCGTCACTATAGACTTCACTCAACCTGAAGGTCAGAAGTTGGTTCGGGAGCTGGCGGCGAAGTCCGATATTGTCATCGAGAACTTCAAGGTTGGCGGGTTGAAGGCTTACGGCCTGGATTACGAATCACTGCAGTTAGAAAACCCAAGGCTCATCTATTGCTCTATTACTGGGTTCGGTCAGACGGGGCCGTATGCCAAGCGCGCCGGTTACGACTTCATGATTCAGGGGCTCGGTGGGTTGATGAGCCTTACTGGCCTTGCGGAGGGCGAAGATGGTGCGGGACCGGTCAAGGTTGGCGTGGCGCTGACGGATATTCTTACAGGGCTGTATTCGACGTCGGCGATTCTCGCTGCTCTGGCGCATCGTGACCAGGGAGGGCCCGGTCAGCACATCGACATGGCGTTGCTGGATGTGCAGGTCGCCTGCCTGGCGAATCAGGCGATGAACTACCTGACCACGGGCGTATCGCCAAGGCGACTGGGTAATGCGCATCCTAAT